>CAZZFK010000003.1:0-251713 GCA_964653455.1 uncultured bacterium | reverse complement strand
TACGGCTGGTTCGGGAGCGGCTTCTGGATACGGGATAAGTTCGAGCAGGCCGCGAGCGCTTCGATATCGAGTTCGAAGGCGTACGCTTTCTTCAATATACCGAGCTTGCGGAGCACGGCAGGATGTATCTCCCCGAAAATACCGATGTTAGGGATCTCTGCGGATTTCCCCGGGTGCAGCAGCGGGTGTGTGGAGCGTTTGAGCTGATGGTCCGTTATGCCGAGTTCGCCAAGAACGCTCTCTATCATCCCTTTCAGGACATAGAAGTCGACGTCATTGTTCTTGATGTTCGTCCATGGTAGGTGCAGAAGGTCCCCGCAGATGATACCTGCGACCTTTTTCTTTTCTGTCGGATGCGCGATGGTCCGTTCCTTTCCCTCTGGCGAGGCCGCTTCTGTGAAAACGGTCCCCACTTCGAAGGCTTTAACGGTATAGATCTGCCGGTACCAGTTGCGCTCAAGGACCGTGACGAGCTCAGGCAGCAGTGATGTCCGCAGTATGGACATGTCCACAGAAAGCGGGTTCTCGATCGTGACGGAGCTTTCGTTGAGACCGGACACCCCGAATTTCTTGGGGAGCGCAGGGTCCGTCGTCGTGTATGTGATGACCTCGTCAAGACCGGAGGCGAGCAACGAACTGCGGACGATGTCCAGCGTACGTGCGAGCCTGGACGGAAGCTCCACCGGGACCTGTTTTTTAGGGAGCGTTACCGGGATCTTGTCATAACCGATGATGCGGGCGAGCTCTTCGATGAGATCGATATCACGGGTGATGTCCTGCGAGCGCCAGGACGGTACAAGGACGTCCACACGGTCCCCGAGCGAATTCACCGTGAAGCCGAGCGAACGCAGGATCTCCACGGTCTCCTGTTCTGAGACCTTGTAGCCGAGCACCTGGCTGGCACGCTCCAGCCGGAGCGAGATCTTCTGCTGTTCCGGGTCTTTTTTCTTCTTGTCGAATATCTCGGAGACGACCTCGCCGCCGGCGGACTCCTGTATCAGTTTCACCGCACGACAGAGCGCGTTCTGGACGCCGTGCCAATCCACTCCTTTAGCGAAGCGGAGCGATGATTCCGAATGGAGCCCATATTTCTTTGCGGTCTTCCGTATGAGCACGGGTTCGAAGAACGCGGATTCGAGCAGGACGGTCTTGGTGTGTTCGGTCACTTCCGAGTTCGCGCCGCCCATGACACCGGCAAGCGCCTGTGGATTATTGCGGTCGGCGATGACGAGCGTATCCTTGTCGAGCACGAGCGTCTTGCCGTCGAGCGTCGTTATCTCTTCCTTGTCTTTGGCGAAGCGGACGTTGATCTGCCCTCCTTCGAGCTTGTCGAACGAGAAGGCGTGGAGCGGCTGCCCCATTTCGATGAGAATGAAGTTCGTGACATCGACGATATTGCTGATCGGACGGATCCCGGCCGCTTTCAGGTGGCGTTGCATCCATTCCGGGGAAGGACCGACCTTCACGTTCTCGATAAGGACGGCCATATACCGCGGGCAGGCGTCATGGTCCTTCACATACACGGCCGCACGGTTCTTGGACGTGCTCTGTTTTTTCAGTTGTTCAATGCGCGGTTCTTTGAACGGCCTGCGCAGGATAGCAGCGAACTCCCGGGCCACCCCGAGCACGCTCAGGCAGTCCGGACGGTTGGGCAGGACCTCGACATCGAGCGCGATGTCATCGAGCCCCAGATATTCAACGATGTTCTTGCCAACGGGGGCGGTCTGCGGAAGTATCAGGATGCCGGACGATTCTTCGGCAAGCCCCAGTTCTTTTTCCGAACAGAGCATGCCGAAAGACTTCTCTCCGCGCATGACCGCTTCCTTGATCTGGAAACCGCCGGCGAGCTCTGCACCGACGAGCGCGACCGGGACCTTGAGCCCCTGATGGACGTTCGTGGCCGCGGTGAGCACCTGTATCGGTTCTTTTTGCCCTACGTCCATCTTGCAGATCTGGAGCTTATCGGCGTTCGGATGTTTCGCGATGGTCTTGATGAAACCGACGACCACGTTCTTGATGGTCTCTTTGCCGCCGAGTATGTTCTCGATAGGCATGCTGTGCATGGTGAAAAGACGCGCCAGTTCCTGCGGGGTTTCTTTTATCTGGACATATTCTTTCAACAGTTTGTACGGTACTCTCATGTACGCTGGTATCCTTTAGAATTGTTTGCTGAAACGAATATCGCCTTCATAGAACAGCCTGATATCGGTTATACCGTGGCGCAGCATCGCGATACGCTCCACGCCCATACCGAACGCGAACCCGGAGAACTCCTGAGGGTCATATTTCACGGCCTGGAAAACGTTCGGGTCGACCATACCGGCCCCCAGGATCTCGATCCAGCCGGTATGTTTGCAGAGCGGACAGCCCGAGCCGTTGCAGATGAAGCATTGCACATCTATTTCGGCGCTCGGTTCAGTGAACGGAAAGAAGCTCGGGCGGAACCGCACTTTACGGTCCTTCCCGAAGATGCTCCGAACGAACACCTCAAGGGTCCCTTTGAGGTCGGCGAAGGTGATATCTCGGTCGACGAGCAGTCCTTCCACCTGATGGAACACCGGCGAGTGGGTGACGTCATTATCACGGCGATAGACCTTGCCCGGCATGATCGACTTGATCGGCGGTCTTTGGGCCTGCATGAGATGGACCTGGACAGGTGATGTATGTGTACGCAGGAGGAGCCCATCCTTCAGATAGAAGGTGTCCCACATTTCGCGGGCGGAATGTTCCGCAGGCATATTGAGCGCTTCGAAATTATGGAAATCGTCCTCGACCTCAGGTCCTTCGGCGACGCTATACCCCAGTCCTTTGAAGACGGAGATGATCTCGTTCATCGTCTGAATAATGATGTGCGGACGGCCCTGTTCGATCTTCTTTCCGGGGAGGGTGATATCGAGCTGTTCTTCGCTGATCTGCTTTGCTTCCTCAAGCGACATGAGCGCTGCTTTACGCTCGTCAAGCAGTGCGGTGATCGCTTCTTTTACCTCGTTAGATACTTTTCCGATGCGGGGACGTTCTTCAGCGGACAGTGATGCGAGGCCTTTCAGGATCTCGGTCAGTTTCCCCTTTTTACCAAGATACGAGACCCGGATATCTTCGACATCCTGCGAGGTGGTGGTCTTTGATATGGCGACAAGTGCTTCTTGCTTTAATGTGTTTAATGTATCTTCCATGATGTGACGTTTTTCCGGAGGGTAGAATTTGGTAGTGATTATAGCATTATTGTGCAGAAAAAGAACATATTGCGGTAAAAATGATGGGAAAGTAAAGAACATCTGACGATATATTGATGTAGTCATAAGGAGTTGCTCTGTATGTTCTCAAAGTTGATCGCTCAGCTCACAAGCATCGGGGGGCCTGAACGTATATTACGTGCGGAGAAGAAGCTCGTTCTTGATATCCTTGCTCACTTTGGAGAAGTGCTGGTCGAAGCCAAGATAGGCATGACGTTCCTGGACGTGTGGTCCAGGTCTTTGAACGACATGTTCCCTGAGGATGATCCGGTGCGGCAGATGTTGTGCGGTCGTATCGCCTATCTGGAAGCGGTCATCCTTCCTAATATCGAGATCCTTGAGCCTATTGCCGAGATCTTGTATGACCTGCGAGGGGGTGTTGCTCCGGAGTTGAACTATGAACATATACTGAAAGTCCTCGACACAGGGGCGGCACGTGCACATTTCCCTGAACAGGAGAGTTCGTTGACCGAGGACGATAAGACGTCGCGTGCCGTCAACATTCTCTTGTACAGATTCCAGAACATGTTCAGCGGTGTGTTCGCCAACATGTTCACGGTCGGTATCGGCCAGGCGGAGCTCTTTAAGCTCGAGCTGGACAGGATCTTGCAGGAGAAAGTTCGAACAATGACAGATACGGAACAGCTGACCGATGAACAAGAGCAGCTCTTGAGGACCCAGTCTTTGTTGTGCGTGTACTATCAAAAGATATTGGACGAGTTCAATGAAAAAAACACCGACCTGGAACGAAGGGTCCTCCAGGTGTTCTCTTCGCGATCTGGGGAACATGCGGGACGTGATGAACGAATAGCTACCAGCGCTCAGCATGGTGCCGCTCAAAATACACTGTTGTTCAGTGCATCAGGAGAGGTCAGCGATGTTCCAGTTGATAGTGAACGAACGGAACGTGCAGAAAAAAAGATGGCACTGAACATCCTTGAGCATTTCGGGAATGTTCTGGTCATGATCATGATCGGCAGGATGCTCTTGAACGCGTGGAAACAAGAACTTCGAGATATATTCTCATCGGACGATCAGATTCTTATGAAGATGACAAAGCAACTCGATGCTATATCGTTGTCCATCGCTCCATCAATGACGCTATTGACGCCTCTCATCTATTATTTGCAGCAGGCCATTGAATATGGGCATGGTGAAGTTGATCATGTTCAGGTTTTGGACCTGCTTGAGCAGGAACCGTTGCTCCTGAAACGACCTGAGCATGGCTCTAGTTTCCCGAAGGACGGAAGGGTATTAGCGGACCATCAGCGGCTCTTAGTGCGGTTCGATGAACTGTTCGGCGGGTTGTACTCGAATGTTTTTCAGCATGTTATGGGCGTCTTCTATATGTACAGAATGAACCTTGATAAGATCTTTAAGGGCCTTGAGGAAGGGGGACGGAGTATCGATCATTATCATACAAAGAAGCTCAGATCCCAGTCGCTCCAATCCGATCATTTCATGAAGAAGCTGGCAATGTTGATCGATAATAAGAACAAAATACAACGGGCCAACCAGGAGAGCGTGAGCAGGATCTGTGGGGCCAAGAAAAAAGGTCAATAACGGAACGTCCCTTTCTCATAGATCGTCGTTCTTTTGCCTGATTGGAGCACTGCCGTGACACATTTATCCTCCACGTTCACCAGGTCCCAGTGCAACGCAGAATCGTTGAACCCGAGCTGTTTTTTCTTTGCGGGAGTGAGCGCAGCGGTGTTCCCGGTATACGTATCGCTGTAGGAAGCCCCGACAGCGATATGGCTGTTACCGTTCTTTCCGCCGACGTTCTCGTCGAACAGTGTGTCCGCCATGAACGTGTCGATCTTCGAGAAGCGTTTATCCGTGAGCGAGAACTCGCCTAGCTGGCAGGCGCCAGTGTCCATAGCGAGCATCTTTTTGACGAACGCTTCTCCTTTTTTCGCGGAGATCTTCACCGTGCGGCCTTTTTCGAACACGAGCTTCACACCTTCCACATAGTTGCCGTTCTTGTATGACGGGAAATCAGCATAATATGTGCCTCGGGTTCCTCTCCAGTCCGGGGAGGTGAACAGTTCAAAGGACGGGATATTGTGTCCGCTGACACCCATGAACTTCCTCTTTTCTCCGAGCAGGACCTCGAGGTCCATCGAAGCGGATGTCATATGCAGCGTTCTGATCGGGAGCGCATTGAGCCACTTCTTGATCTTCACGCAATCCTTGAATATCTCCTGCCATTTCTTCACAGGATCTTTCTCGTTCAGGAAGCAGGCCTTGATGATCTGAGCCGTGTACGCAGGGAGAGAAAGTTTTGCCTGTTTGGCCAGTTCAGCCGTCGGGTACGTGCAGAGCGTCCAGCCGTAGAGCCCCTGCTCTTCTCGTTCCTCGGCGATAGTTCTCAGGAATTTCCGTGCGACCGCGGCCTCACCGAATTTCTTCGGGTCGACATCCTTCAGGTGCGTGAGAGAGGATGGTGCGCTCAAATAGATGTTCCCGTCGAGGTTCTCGTATATCGCCTTTTCTCCCGCGTTCACGAACTGCCTCTGAACGATGTCAGAACGATCATAAAAATCCTTTTCCATAGCAGGAGTGGTCAAGGGCCGCAGGATGACGTTATATCGTTCATTGATGAGCTTTCTGTTAAGTACTTCCGCAAGAGGTAATGCTTCCGGTTCAAAGCGCAGCATGACAACGGCATATTTTTTGAACGGAAGGCGGCGCGCGGTCTTAAGTCCCCAGATCAGAACGTCCGCGTACTTTTCCTGCTGTGCTGCTGTCATGGTCATAGCGCTTCTCCTTATCGCTCAGTGATGATGATGTGTTTTTCTGCGTTTTTTTCTTTTCTTCTTGGATACGACCTTCTTTTTCTTGACCACTTTTTTTATCGTGGCGTTGGCCGTTGTGTTCGCCGAGGATATTTTTTGCGCCTGGGGGTATTTCCCCTGCAGATAGTCCGCGACATCCTGTTTCCCGTTATAGCGGGCAGCGGTCTCCGCGTTCCAGCCGAACTTATTGACCTGTTTGGGCGATGCGCCGTGCTCGAGCAGGTTCTTTACGATATCCTTATGTCCGTAGGCAGAGGCTTTCATGAGCGCGGTCCAGCCGTTGATGTCCGAAGCGTTCACGCTGATGCCTTTATCGAGCAGCAGTTTCACCGTTTCCTTATAGCCGTCGCCGGCGGCCAGTATGAGCGCGGTGGATCCCTTGGTCGTTACGGCATTGATGCTCGCCCCCTGTTCCAGATACTGGCTTACCTTGTCCGTCTTTCCATTCCAGGCAGCATTGAGGTAGGCATCATTGAGTTCAGAGGCGTGGCAGTATCCGCAGAGAACGGAGAACAAGAGCACAGTGCTGAAGATGAAGGTATTCCGGAACATCGGTACATATTAAACCATGGTCGTGGACCATTGTTAAGATATATTTTAAGGACGAGCTTTTCCGTGCGTTAATGCTGTGAGGAAAGCGTTTTGAGCAGATCGCTGCGGCCCAACTGTTTCAGGGCTTTCGCCAGTTGCCGGAAATTCTTCTCGAGCCACGGCTGCAGCAAGGCTTTCTGTAATGACCGTTCTTCTCCCCGCGGGATGTGCACGGCTTTTTTAGTGAAGGGGTCTATGCCTGTGTAGTACATCGTGGTCGCGATCGTCATCGGGGTCGGTGTGAAATTCTGTACCTGTTCTACTTTAATGTTCCGTTCCTTCAGGTACATGGTCAGGTTCAGCATATCCTCAAGGGTCGTTCCCGGGTGAGATGAGATAAAATAAGGGATAAGGAACTGTTTTTTGCCCGTTCTGCGGTTAAAAGTGATGAATTTTTTGGCGAATTCATCGTATTTTTTGAATTTCGGCTTATTCATCACCTGTAATACATGATCACAGACGTGTTCAGGGGCCACGCTCAATTGTCCACCCACGTGGTGCATGAAGATCATGTCCATATACTCATCATCCAGCAGGGCCAGGTCATATCTGATGCCGGAGCCGATCAGGATCTTTTTTACCTTTGGGACCTTGCGAGCTTCGGTCAAAAATGATTTCAACTGTGCATGTGAAGCCTTGAGCTCTTCGCAGATCTCCGGGTACAGGCAGCTATTGCGTACACATTCTTTTGTGGAACGGCAGCGCATGCCGTACATGTTGGCGGTGGGGCCGCCGATATCGTAAATGATGCCGTTGAAGTCCGGGTCCTGTGTGATGATGGTCTCCAGTTCGCGCAATATGGACCCTTCACTGCGGCTGGTGATGTGTTTGCCCTGATGCTGAGAGATAGCACAGAACGCACAGCCGCCGAAACAACCGCGATGCGAGATCGTCGAGAACCTCACAAAGGAGAATGCGGGAATCTTTTTCCCTTTATACATCGGATGCGGGGCACGCATGAACGGGAGAACGAACAGATCATCAAGTTCACTGCTTGAGAGATTATGCGGCGGACTGGTCACCAGGAATTTGTTGCTCCAGGGTTCCACGATGAAGTGCGGGCGTTTTTTTCTGCCCTCTTTATGGTACAACGCGAAGGCTTCCGCGTATTTCAGCTTGTCCGCGATGACCTCTTCGGTAGAAGGCAGCATGACCGGGTCTTTCTCTGTCAGATGCTCTATCGATGAAAAGAGCATGGTGCTGTTCTCGGGCTGGCGCAGTTCGTTCCATGGCGTCCCTTCTTGCAGCGCTTTCGCCAGTTGCACTATCCCTTTTTCGGACATGCCGTAAAATAGGACGTCCGCCTTTGCGTCGAGGAGCAGCGACCGACGGACCTTATCGTCCCAGTAATCATAATGCGCGAAACGACGGAGGCTCGCTTCCACACCGCCGATGACGATCCGTGCGTCCTTGAACGCTTCCCGGACCTTATTGGCGTATACGATGGTCGCACGGTCCGGTCTTCTGCCGCCTTCGTCGTCGGGCGAATACATATCGTTACGACGGACCTTCTTGTCCGCAGTGTAGTTATTGACCATGGAGTCCAGATTACCGGCGCTTACGGTGAAGAAAAGCTTGGGACGTCCGAGCACTTTAAAAGATTCGACGTTCTTCCAGTCCGGCTGAGGGATGATACCGACGCGGAACCCGTGCGCTTCGAGATAGCGCGCGATGAGGGGTACGCCGAAGCTCGGGTGGTCCACGTACGCGTCGCCGTTGATCATGATGATATCGAGCTCGTCCCAGCCGAGTGCCTTGGCCTCAGCGAGGGTGGTCGGCAGAAAATGAGGTTTGATCTGTGCTTGCTGCATGTGCTCTTTCTTTCAGAGAATGGAGTCCTGTCTCATGGGGCCATTCTAGCATGACCATGCTCGTTGAAATCCTCTGCGCGTGAGTACGATAATCTATTGTACCCTGAAAAGAGCTTTAGGAGGTCGCTTATGTCCAGAAAAGTACATAAAAAACTGCTTGCCGGGGCCAGTACGGTATCGACAAGATATGTTGATCATTACCGGAGCCCGTGTTTACAGGACAGGACGATCCCGGAGGCTCTCGTCGTACAGAGATTGCGTCTGCTCGATAAGATGTTCAATGAGCTCAATGGGCGTTTGAACGTTCTTTTAGGATTAAAGGGCGTTTCGGTCCTTGAGCATCTTGCGGTCATGATCGGA
Organism: uncultured bacterium; assembly: GCA_964653455.1. Lineage (GTDB taxonomy): Bacteria > Margulisbacteria > Termititenacia > CAZZFK01 > CAZZFK01 > CAZZFK01. The sequence continues at coordinate 242,920 of CAZZFK010000003.1, read as the reverse complement.
TCTGAACAACGTGAAGCGTTCCTGATGATGCTTTCGGTCTCGGCATCCCTTCGTCGGGGCGGTCGGGAATGGAACTATTGCCTGAGCAGATATGACAAGATCGTGTTCATGCTGGACAATATACTGAGCAATCTTCATGATGTCATTCTTCCCTGCACATTGAAAAAGATGGCCCCGTCCGTCTTGTTCTGGCTTCCGATGGTGGTCGGCTGGCACCGATTGCACGTAGATGGTGTTACGCTTGCAGCTGGCCCGATAGCGTTGGCCCAACTTGAGAAGCGTATCCTTGATATCAGGGCTGGTCTTTCTTTAACGAGCACGGACGAATTGCTCGCGGTCGATCTTACCGTGCTCCGGGAAGAACACATGACCAAAGAAGAACAGCTGTGCGGGTTCGTTATGACGATCAATGAACGCTGGGTGGACCTTTATGCTGCGGTGCGTGAGGCGAACATCTCCTTTGCCGTACGTTCGCACATCCTTCGAGAGATCGTCGCGAAGAACGAGCGGGATACGTTCCTGGAAGGACTCTCCGATCTTGCTCCCCGACATGCAAAAGAGCTGGTCAGACTTTTCGACGCTTTGCAGACCGCTCTTTCCAGTGCCAGGAATTATGTCTATTTGTACGCGCCGTTCACGATAGAAGAGAACGCTGCGAACATCATTGAATGGCTGCCGATGATCGTTGATAAGGAGCAGGTCGATATCTCCCCTTCTGTTGAGAAGCTGTCAACGGATAACAGGTCCATGGAACAGCGTGTCCTGCAGGAGTATCTTGCATTCAATTATGGGGTCCATGCTGATCCTCCGGAATACATCACGGATGCGGTCATAACCATACGTCCGTGAATGAAGGCGTGGACAGGACCTATAGGCTGTAATCCGAAACACGCCGTTCGCTGCGAGCTTCAAGGATGAACGGCATCACGGCCTTATGCAGCGGATGTTCCTGGTAGGCGTCGAGCGCGGCCTTGTCCGTGAATTCCGAATACAAAACGACGTCACTGCTCTGCTCCGTCCGTGAAAAGTCGATACCCACTTCTATCTTGAGCAGCCCCGGTATCTTTCCGGCGAGCGCTTCGAGCTTTTCCTTGATGAGCTGTGCGTTCTGTTCTTTCGTGTTGCCGTGGGCGGTGTCTTTTAATTTCCAGAGGACGATGTGTTTGATCATGGTGGGCTCCTTTTAATATAGTTTATAGGATAGCACATTGTCTGTACCAGGATTGCCAGGATTACCGTGATTAACAGGATTTACAGGATTAGAGACAAAGATTGGCATGGGGGTTGCAGCAGGAATCACTATGACCATGAAGTATGAAGAATTGACGAGGAAGATCATTGGGTGTGCGATGAAGGTGCATTCGACGCTGGGGAATGGTTTTCAGGAGGTCATATATCAGCGATGTATGGCCATAGAAATGAAGAAACGTGGATTAGAATATGAACGAGAATTTGAGATGCTAATTTTTTATGATGGACAGCGTGTGGGGACACGAAGGGTCGACTTTTTTGTGGAGAAAAAGATCATGGTCGAGTTAAAAGCGGTGATTACTTTGGAAGATAACCATCTGGCGCAAGGAAAGAACTACCTTGAAGCGTATGGTGTCGATACCGGGTTGCTGATAAACTTCGGAGCACGTAGTTTACAGTTCAAAAGACTATATAATGGTAAGATAAGCCAAGATTTACAGGATTCACGGGATTAACAGGATTTAGTGCAGTTCAGGCTTACAACAAAGCCATAATCCTGAAAATCCTGAGAATCCCGCTAATCCTGGTCATAAATAGTGGGAGGCACGTAAATGCAATTAAATGACGCATATCAGTCAGTATATGAAAAAGTAATGAGTGAGCTCAATACAACACTCCAGGGCCTCTCCCACGAAGAAGCTAAAGCCCGTCTGGAGAAGTATGGCCATAATGAGTTCACCAAGAAGAAAAAAGAGACGATATTCCAGAAGATATATGAAGCGCTCACCGAGCCGGTCATTCTGATACTTATTGTTGCTTCGATATTCTCGGCTTTCATCGGCGATTGGATCGAGGCTGTTGCGATCCTGGGCGTTGTTTTCATTAATACTGCTATCGGTATCGTGCAGGACCAGAAGGCGGAGAATGCCGTGGCCGCGCTGCAGAAAATGCTCGCTCCGCAGGCGAAGGTCATCCGCAATGGTGAAATTGAGCTCGTACCTTCGCGCACCATTGTCCCTGGCGATATCCTGCTCTTTGAAGCGGGCGATATCATCCCTGCCGATATGCGCGTTCTGGAAGCGTCCCAGACCCTGGTCGATGAGGCCCATCTGACCGGCGAGAGCGAGCCGATCGAGAAACAGACGGCGGCCATCGCAGGCGAAGGCAAGAAACTATACGAGATGAAGAACATCCTCTTTTCAGGCAGCCGCATGCTCAACGGTACGGCCAAAGCGGTGGTCATCAAGACCGGTGATGCCACGGAAATGGGGGCCATCGCCCGGACCATCGATGAAGCGGAAGATGAGCGCACGCCATTGCAGAAAAAGGTCGATCAGGAGACCAAGTTCCTGGTCGGTATCGCTTTTATCTCCGCCCTGCTCGTTCTGGTCCTCGGCATATTCCGCGACTTAAGCGTTCATGAGGCAATTCTTGTTGCGGTGAGCATTATGGTCGCTGTGTTCCCGGAAGGCCTTCCTGCGTCCATTACGATAGCGCTGGCTCTGGCCGTAGAACGGCTGGCGAAGAACTCGGTCATCATCAAGAAGCTCGCGTCGGTCGAGACGCTCGGGAACGTGGACTTCATCTGTACGGATAAGACCGGGACCATCACTCAGCACATGATGACGGTGAAAGAACTGTATCTTGGCGACCGTTTCTATACGTCTGCAGAGCTCTTTAAACTGCAGGGCGAAGGCCATGGCGAGGTCCTGAACGATATCTTTCTGACGTCGCTTGTGGCTTCGAGCGCACAGGTGGTGGAACAGGACGGGAATATCGTGAAAGAAATGGGCGATCCGACGGAAGTAGCGCTCATCAAGATGTCGTACCTTTTCGGCTACAAACCCCAGAACGTCTCCGCGTCCTGGAAAGTATTGAACACCCTGCCCTTTTCTTCCGAGAACATGTTCGCGGCGACGCTGCTTGAAGATGCCCAGAAGAAGCGCGAGGTGGTCCTTAAAGGCGCGCCTGAACGCGTGATACAGCTTTGTTCTTCATATGTTGATGCCAAAGGAGATACGGTCGAATTGTCGGCACAGATGCGTGAACAGGTCCTGGAGGCCATGGGCGCAAAAGCGCGTATGGGGTATCGGCTCATCGGGTTTGTGAAGGCAAGCGCTGAAGAATGTTCCGAGCAGCAGCTCTCGGCCATCGGCACCTGTCTGAAGACCGGTATCTTTTTGGGCTGTGCGATGATCTATGATCCGCCGAAAGACGAAGTGAAACAGGTCATCAAGACCGCCCATGACGCGGACGTGAAGGTGGTCATGATCACGGGCGATAGTAAGAACACAGGCTATTCGATAGCCGAGCATGTGGGCATTGCGACGAGCATCTCGCAGGCCGTGGAAGGCAAGGAACTGGAGGCGATGACCGAAGTTGAACGTGCCGAACGTGTGGAACAATATCGCGTCTATTCTCGCGTGGCGCCGCTCGATAAGCTCAAGATCGTCGAATCGCTCAAGACTCGCGACCATATCGTGGCGATGACGGGCGACGGTGTGAACGACGCACCTGCCCTTAAAAAAGCGGACGTAGGTATCGCGATGGGGCGTGCCGGGACGCAGGTGGCGCAGGAAGCAGCGGATATGATACTGACGGACGATAACTTCTCCACCATTGTCTCTGCTATTAAAGAAGGCCGGACGGTCTATCAGAATTTGAAAAAACTGGTCGTGTATCTCATCACAAATAATATCGGTAAGGTCCTGGCTATCTTACTGACGCCGATGCTCGGGTATGCAGTTCCCCTGCTCCCGATACAGATACTGTGGTCGAACGTGATCATGGAATCGCTGCCGGGTGTGGCGATATCGACCGATTCTGCCGGTGAAGGGATCATGAAGAAGGCGCCGAGCAAGCTTTCCGAGCCGCTCATCGCTATCAAAGAGCGCATACAGATATTCCTCGACGGTACTATTTTCGGCCTGGCGATAACGGCGAGCTATATCATGAGCTTCATGCTGGCAGGTGATGTGACTACGGCGCGTACAGTGGCCTTTATTGTGACGCTGATGTCGCCGCAGTTCTATATTTTTATTCTGCGTGAAGGAACGCTGATCGAGAAGATCATGGCTCCGAACGCTTTGTTGAAAGGGTTCTTTATTGCAACACTTCTCATGGTCCCGGTGCTGGTATATGTGCCGTTCTGTAACATGCTATTCTCCACCGCACCGCTGGTGAGCATGTCTCAGTGGTTCGTGGTCGCGGGAGCTGCGGTAATTACACCGATAGTTAGAATAACGTTAACAAAGGTCATGAAGTAGCCGTTCTCTCCAGCATTCAATATCAGATATATACCTTCATGGCCGACGCTTTGAAAAGCACGGGAAGCCCTGATGTGCAGGTCATTTACGGGAATGTTCTTTGAGCTTGATGACCTGTTCGATCTTCTCGATGATCTTATTGCAGCGCAGGATATTACTATCATATGCACCGGGGTCGGCATACCTGAAAAGGACCCGGGCTTCTTCCGCGTATGATCTGGCTTCTTCCAACCCCGGAATGCTCATTACCTTATAACCGCCCCGGCTGACAGGTTCTGCCAGACGTAAGGCGCTGCGGCCCGCGAAAATAGCATCATCTTGTGTCAGTGTTCCGTTCTTTTTTCTTGTTTCAGCGATAGTTACGATCTTTTTAAAGAGCAAAAGGGTTCTTTCGAGGTCAGAGACATTCTCGCTCTTGCTGGCTTTGTTATCCTGTATAGTGGCCAATTCGAACAGATTGCGTATGTTCTCTGTATTGCTGTAGGTAAGCGGTCCATTATTTGAAATGATATTGCCGTAGGTATTGATTACCATGGTCGAATGTAGCCTCCTTATTGACGGGGTAATTATACCAATCAGATCAAGAAAAAATACATCCTATGACGCTTCACCAAACGTTCCATACACTGCATGAGCCCCATATTTCACTGTTGATGAGATATAGAGGTTGAATAGAACAATTTACTGTTGTATGAAATATATCATAGACTATGACGATATTCTTACATGCATCCAAAGCTAGTATCAATAACTGAAGAGAAGCTCTCCTTTCGCAACACCCTCGCCCTCTCCGTCTTCCCGGCCGCGAGTTATTTCCCTGCTTTTATCTGGGGCTCATATCCGGACCCTAAAGCCGTAAGCCTTGGTTCCGCCTTCGCGCAATATGCTTCCGTCAGCCTCACCTCATCCCTGCTCTGCAGCGCCGCAACGCTCGCTCAACAGGCACTTTCGCCTGCGCAGGACGGAAGTCCCCGTTTCTCTGCCTCACGAACGGTCAGTTTCGCTTTTTACGGCTGGACGGCAGGCACTATCGTCCCATGCTGGGTGACCGGTTCCGGGGCCTTATCGAACGCGCTTTCACGTTCTATAGAAAATATCGGTATCGATACCAAAAGCGTCCTTTTCCCCCGTGTCAGCCAGCTCGGTATGGACCTTTCCGAATGGTCGATGGCTACGTTCGGCCAGCTCCCCCAGAACACCCTGACCGGCTCGCTGGAGAACCTCATTCCTTTGGGCATTTATCTCGTGTTCTCGTCCTATGCCGCCTCATACCTGTATATGTCGCTGAACGAATCCATCAACACTATGTGCCTGCCCTACATCAGTTCGCAGCAAAAGCTTACACCACGCTCCTGGTCCACCTTTCCGTTCCGCGTGGTCGCCGATCATATCAAAGCCTTGGGTTCGAACATCCCCAACAAGTTCAAGGCTTCTTTGGGTTTTGGAACGATCTATTTCGGTCTTGGCGCATCGGTGCTCATGAACGCTATGCCCTCGGTCCCTCTCACGCTCGCCTTGAGCGGTATGGGGTTCATCTTCAATATGTACCTGTTCGCGAAGAATCGATCGAAAAATGAGCGCTGAACGTATGGGCGGTGTGAATATCCTGTAAAAAGCCCGTGAAATAATGCCCTCTCCGTGACGATATCAATACATGGAACATAAGCTCATCGCTTCATCGGCACAAAAAGATATAGACCTCTTCATCCCGGAATGGCTTTTCTTCGATAGTAATGCCCTGTTCCTGGATATTATCCGTAAAGCGTATACCGCACCGGAGCGCGGGTACCATGGCTTGAAACATATTCAGGAAATGCTGGTCTTGTGGCGCGAACACGGACACCTGCTGAAAATGCCTGTGGAAGTGTATCTGGCCATCATGTTCCACGATATCATTTATGAGGTAGGCGATCCGCAGTATAACGAGGTCAGGAGCGCGAGATTCGCCAGGGAATACCTCTCCCGGTACCTCAGGACAAAAGGTATATCCATAAATCGCGTGTGCCATCTTATAAAGCTCACCGCTCAGCACGGCCGGATATCTCCGGATACGCCGGATAATGACGTGCGCATGTTCCTCGATATGGATATGGCCATCTTTGGCGCTTCGCGCAAACGGTTCATGGAATATGAAAAAGGCGTGTTCAAGGAGTATTACTTCTATTATCCGATGGAAGTGTATCTCGTTGCCCGGATCAAGTTCCTTGAAGGGCTCTATGAGCACCGGGACAAGCTTTTTCTTTCAGAGCATTTTAACAGGCTCTATCACGCTCGGGCTGAGGATAATCTGAGATACCTGATCAAAAGGCTCAAAGAAGTGTACCGGACCCATTTCGGGTAGAGTGAGGTCCGCCCGTCTTCGTGTCCCTGCTATTTATTGAAAAGCTTTTCCGCCGGGCAGCCCAGTTGTCTTTGCTTGCAGTATTTGCAAGCTATTGAACCCCGCACCAGCGCATTTCCCATGAACCCCAGAATGATGAGGGCTAACGATGCTGTCAGCAGCGGCCAGGTGAATGTGTGGACCAATAATAAATAAGTGCTGCAGAGTGTAGGGATAAGTACTACCATCAGATCAGGCAGCAGATCTTTCCACGTTATTTTCTTTTTGGTGAAGACCTTCGGGTCCCCTTTTTTGAAGAGTAATGCACAGATCTTCCCTTTGCCGAACGCGCAGAACTTACCGTAGTAATAACAATAACGACAGCTGGAACGTAATACTCTGGATTCCAGCCACAGGATGTAGGCGATGAATGCCAGTGTCCAGAGCATGCCCAATCTGGACACTATGTACAGGCCTAGGCCGTAGATCAGCAGACTTACAAGGTCGCTTATGAGGACGTAGCGTATCGGATATGAGACATAAGTCTTTGACATCATGAAAATATCATAGCATGTACGGCTCATGCTGTTCAAAACTGACGTGCGGAGCGGATATCTTCCGGACGGTCAAAAAAATGGGAATATCGACGGTTCATACCGATTACTATCTGTGCGGCGGACCGCATGTGTTTTGAACGTTCGTTGTGAGTAGTGGTCGGAAAAATCCAAGGCACGGAGGCTAACCATATGTTATTGAAACTTGTCTCGCAGAAGAACGGGGCGGTCCTTGTCGGAAAACATGCACAGGACCATATGATGCCGGTGCCGGTACGTGACCTGATCATGAAGTACCTCGAGATCAAAAAGGACCTGACCGAGATCAAGGGCAAGACCATTCTCATCAGCCCCGACCGGGTCCGTAACTTCATCCAGAGCACGCTCGATGTGCAGTACTCTCAGGTCACTGCCTCGGACCTCCTGACCTGGAGGCTCCACGGATTTGATGAGGAAACGGAATATGCGAAATATCTTGAACTACGTGATCGCAGGGATACCCTGAATGAAGTGCTTTCCGATGTCCTCGAAAAAGGCGTGATCTATGTGCTTGAGAAAGATGTGTATTTGTTCGCTTCCTGGGATAACAGCGCCTTGATCCTTGCCCCCGGCGACGTGTTCCGTGAAGGGGTTCGCCGTGTGACTCCCTGGAACGTTCAACGTCAGACGGACAATGTTCAGGACTGAAAAAAGACCCTGCGTGTAACGCCGGGCATTAACGGCCCAGCGTATTCCTGAAATTTTTCATGAGCGATCTGAAGAACATACCCGCCTGGGTCCAAAAAAAAATCAGGTTCTGGCGGTGTCTTTTTACCAGATGTACCACATGACTTCCCGCAAGTATGAGCCCTGCATTATAGAGCACATGCCCCATGATGATGCTGAGCGTCACCGCGACAGCTTTATCTTCGAGCGATATCGGTAGGAACGGGATGAACGTGATCGGCAGCAGCCAGCCGAGATTGGAGAGCAGCATCAGTGATAATGCGATGACCAGCCGGTGCTTCACGTGCGGTACGGGAGTGGGCGCGCTTGTTCTCTTCCGCTTTTTCATTTGTTCTCCTCAAGGAGCCGGGTGAACTCCTGTTCGAACCGGGCGACTATCTCAGGTGTGCGGATTATAACCATATTCTCATCATTTTTATATGTGGCGCCGTTCGTCCAGTTATACGAGCCGGTGATGACGATGCGGTCATCTATGACGGCGAACTTATCGTGCATCAGGCCCGCGTGCGTATCTTCAAGGACCGTGATCCCGTGCGCCCGTAAATACTCATCTTTGCTGTATTTTCCTCCGGCCTGTTGCTTATCCGTCACTATGCGTACCCGTACACCCCGTGCGTTCGCAGATGCGACGGCCGCTGCGATATTCTCTTTGGAGAGCGAATAGATCGCGATATCAAGGCTCTTTTTGGCGCTATTGATCTGTTGTATGAGCTTTTGGTCGCAATGGTCCTTGGGTGAAAAATAAACCTCTATCGGAGCTTCGGCCTGCAGCGGTGTGACGGCCGTCAGCACACAGAAAAGGAAAAGGAACGCGTGAAGCTTGTTATGTGCCGGTCTTTTGGTCACGTATGGCCTTATGACTGCAGCGGCCACCAGAAGAAGGCATAGGTCCAGCCCATAAGGACATGGATGAGATAGACGATAAGGACGGCATACAGTAACAACTCAAAGAGCGAGGACGGGGCTTCTTTTGCAGCGGATGTTCCGGGCTGCGGGGTCAGTGATGTTCCCTCTGGTCTTGTCTCTATCGTGTCCATATCAATACCTCCCCCTGCGTTTAAAAAAGTATATCATGTTATGTCTGGAACAATAAGATGCCGGCGGTTATCCCCACGTTCAGTGATTCAGCTTTTCCTTTGAGAGGTATGGTGACCTTTTTATCCGCAAGCCTCAGAGACTGTTCGGATAAGCCTTGTCCTTCACTGCCGAGCATGATGCCGCAGAACGGTGAATAACGTACTTCACGGAACGGGATACCGTTGTGCATCACGGTCGCGATCAGCTGCATCGCAGGCAGAGCCTGCTTGATCTCTTCCGTATCATTCACTTCGATGACCGGGATACGCAGGATGCTTCCGGCGGACGCACGGACCACCTTAGGGGAGAACGGGTCTGCGGTTCCCGCCGTATAGATCAAGCCGTCGGCCCCGGAGGCTTCTATAGTGCGTATGATGGTCCCCAGATTCCCGGGGTCCTGTATGCCCTCGGCGATGATATATCTTCCGGCGGTCATGTCCCTGAGCGAGGCTGCGGGCTTTTTTACGACAGCGATCATGTTCTGGGCACGCTCGGTACCCGATATCTTCTGGAGTATCTCGTGCGGGGTCCTGAAAGAGATGCTGACCAGATCTTCCTTCACCGGGCGGGTCTCTGAGACAACGATATACGAGATGTCGTCCGGCTTCAGTTCATCGATGAACTTATCTCCTTCAACGATGAATTCGCCGCATTCATCGCGGTACTTTTTTTCATCCAGGAGCTTTTTGATGTGGACGAGCTTCGGGTTTTTTGTGCTGGTTATCGTTTCGGTCCGGTCAGGGCTTGGTGTCACGTGGGTTCAATCTTTCTTGTAGGAATGCACAAGACATACCGCTTCCGCAGCGATGCCTTCCTTGCGCCCGGCGAAGCCTAATCCCTCGGTGGTCTTGGCCTTCACGTTGATATGATGGGTATCTATCTTCAGTGCTTTGGCCATGGTCTCGCACATCTGTTTCAGGTAGGGCAAAAGTTTCGGTTTTTCCGCGATGATGACAGCGTCGATATTGATGATCTCAAAGCCGCGGTGTGATACGAGCTCGGCAGTTCTCTGCAGGAGAATGAGGCTGGATATGTTCTTGTACTTGTTGTCGCTGTCCGGGAAATGATCGCCGATGGTCCCCATGCAGGCGGCGCCGAAGAGCGCGTCAATGATGGCGTGGATGAGCACGTCCGCGTCCGAATGCCCCAGCAGTCCTTTGGGATGCGGGACCTCGATGCCGCCCAGGATGAGCTTTCTGTCCTTCACTAATTGATGTGCGTCGTAGCCTATTCCGACTCTCATTAGGTTATCCTCTCGTGACGACCCCTCCCCCATCCCCTCCCCAGATCTGGGGAGGGGAGTTAGGGGTGGGGTTTCAGCAGCAGCTCAGCTATTGCCAGGTCGTCCTTCGTCGTGATCTTGATATTATCGTAATGACCCTCGACAATTTTAACGGTTTTCCCGAGCATTTCAACTAGGGAAACATCGTCCGTCGCGTCCTTCCAGTCCGGGAGCGTGCGGTACGCTTCGTCCAGCAGCTCCTTTTTTATGACCTGAGGGGTCTGCGCGGCCCATAGTTCTGAACGTTTCGGCGTGCTCTCGATAAATCCGTTCTTTTCCTGCTTGATAGTGTCCTTGACCCGTGTGCACAGCACTGCCGCGCCGTATTCAAGGGCTCCGGTCTTGGTCTCTTCGATATCGGCATCTCTTACACAGGGCCGTGCCCCGTCGTGGATGAGCACCAGGTCGCAGCCGGAAGATACTTCTTTGAAGGCTGCATGAACGGAAAGTGCTCTTGTGTTCCCGCCCCGGACGATCTTTTTAACTTTTTCGGTCAAGTTGAACTCTTTGAGAACGATCTGTAGCCGTTCGATATCTTCTTCCGCTATGACCACGATGAGTTCAGCTGCGTGCTTCATGAGCTTTTCGATCGTATGCACGAGCACCGGCTTGCCGTTGATCTCGAGCAGCTGTTTACCTCCGGGGATACCGAGACGTGAGCCGGAACCTCCGGCGGCGATGATGGCGGAAATAGTGTTCATAGATGTACCCTTTTTACTGTACGTTCCTTCGGTCGTACCGGTATGATGACCGCCTTGTTCTTTTCGGCTTTATCCGTTAAACAGACCGCACCCTTTTGGGTTATGACGTGGTCATCCTCGATCCGTATCCCGCCCCAGCCGTTAATATATATCCCGGGTTCGATCGTGACAATATCCCCTTTTTTCAGCTTTTCTTCAGACTTTTTACCGATCCGGGGAGTGTCATGGATGACCAGCCCAAGCCCATGACCAGTACTGTGGGGAAAACGCTTGCCAAAACCGGCTCTGGTGATGAAATTTCTCGCATAGCTGTCGATAACAGCACAATCGGCACCTGCCTTGAGCTTTTTTTCGGCACGTTGTTGGGCTTTGAGCACTATCGTGTATATTTTCTTCTGCTTTGCGGTCATAGTTCCCAGAAAGACCGTGCGGCTGATGTCGGAATGATATCCTTTATAGACCGCTCCGTAATCGAGCAATATCTGGTCCCCGATGCGCAGCTTCTTTTGGGTCGGTTTGCCATGAATGAGCGCTGAACGTTCTCCTGAGGCGACCAAGGTCGGAAAGGAAAGCTTTTCTCCTCCGTATTCCCTGATCTTTTTGGCAATGAGACGAGCGATATCTTTTTCCGTGACACCGGGGCGTATCGCCGCAAGGATGTGCGGGAACACCCGAACAGCGATGTCCGCTGCACGCGTCAGGTACGCTATCTTTCGTTCAGTTGAAATGCGGGAGGCTTTTTTGGCCTTTACTTGCATAAGTACAGGATAGCATCGAGACCCAGAAGGTAACTCTGCGATCCAAGTCCGGAGATCAGACCGTCCGCTACAGGCGCGGTCACGGATATTTTGCGGAAATCCTCGCGACCGTAGATGTTGGACATGTGAACTTCAATGACGGGTATATCGATCGCAGCGATGGCATCACGAAGTGCGATACTGTAATGAGTGAACGCTCCCGGATTGATGACGATGCCGTCAAAACCGTCATCTTTCGCGTTCTGGATGCGGGTCACGAGCCTGCCTTCTTCATTGGTCTGGAAGGTCTCGACCACCACTTTAAGCGTTTTGCCGCGGGCTTTGACCTCTTTATCGATATCAGCGAGCGTGCCTTTACCGTAAATGAGCGGTTCACGCTTCCCGAGGAGGTTCAGGTTCGGTCCGTGCAGTACCAGTATTTTTTTCATGTCATTGCCCCTTTTGTTTTTGTGCGCGTTTTACGTTCTTGGTGATGCTGCTCAGGGTAATTGTATCAAATATCCGGACTTTGCCAAAGCGCAGCGGCAGGATCAAACGCAGGACGCCGTTCTTGATCTTTTTATCATGCTTCATGTGCTGCACTATGTTCTTTACCGGGATATCGCTCCGGATACTGGTCGGGAGGCCGAAATTCCGGATGACCCGGTATTGTCGCTCCGTGAACGCGGAAGGGACCAGTGCGCGGTCCTCAGCGATATAGGAAGCCACGATCATGCCCAGTGCTACCGCTTCTCCGTGTGAATAGTAATGGTCTGATGCGGTCTCCAGGGCATGGCCGACGGTGTGCCCGTAATTCAGTATCGCGCGCAGACCTTTTTCTGTCTCATCTTTACCGACGATACCGGCCTTAATGGCGCAGCACCGGGCGATGATATCCGTGAGCACGTTATCGGAGAATGACATCGTGGTCCCGGCCAGTTCTTCGGACATGCGGGCGATCCTGGCGAACAGCCCCTTGTCATAGATCACGCCGTATTTGATGACCTCGGCCAGCCCGCAGCGCAGTTCATTTTCCGGGAGGCTCCGCAGCGTTGAAACATCGATGAACACGGCTTTAGGCTGATAAAAAGCACCTACCAGGTTCTTCCCTTCCGGGATATTGATGCCGGTCTTGCCGCCGACGGAACTGTCGACCTGGGAAAGGAGCGTGGTCGGCACCTGAAAAAAATTGATACCGCGCAGGTAGGTGGCGGCCGCAAAACCGGTGACATCACCGATCACTCCGCCTCCCAGTGCAATAAGTGAAGATGTCCGGTCGAAGCCCAATCGTGCGCACTCGGCGTGGACCTTGATCAGGGACTGATAATTCTTGTTCTTTTCTTCAAGGGGGATGCTCAATACCTGGACTTCGAACCCTCCGTGATATATGAAGGCATCGAGCAATGCAGTACCGTAAAGCCGATGAAGGAGCGGATTGGTCACGATAAGGACCTTTTTCCCTACCCCGGTATGTTCGACGGCCTGGGGGATATCCCGGAACAGGTCAGTCCCGATGTGGATCGTGTACGATCTGTCCTTCAATGATACGCGTATCTTGGTCGTATTCCTCATTTGGATATTTTTTCGATGGTCTTGATGATCTTCGTGACGTTCTTCCCAATATCGTCATTATTGGTATCGATGATGACCTCGGCGGCCGCGGCGTACTTCCCTTCCCGTTCGTTCATGATACGGACGATAGCGTCCATGCGTTCTTTGGGGTCTGCATAATTAAGGAGCGGTCGTGAGGTATAGTCCACTACGCGGCGGAACACGGTCTCTGCGTTCACTTTCAGGGCGATGATCGTTCCTGCGGACTTAAGGAGCTCTACATTTTCCGGTTTTAAGATGATACCTCCGCCGGTACAAACGACCTTGTTCTTCATATCGGACAGGCTTTTACACATGGCCGTTTCGTACTCACGGAAGCCTTTTTCGCCTTCGGTAAGGAAAATATCCTTGATCTTTTTACCGACCTGCTTTTCGATGAGCATATCGGTATCGAGGAATTCCCAGCCGAGTTTTTCAGCTATTTTATGCCCGATAACGGTCTTTCCGGATGCCATAAAGCCGATGAGGATTATATTCTGGGGTAGATGCTGCTGCATATAGAGTGGTATTATAGCAAAAATGTGGGGTTTTGGCCTGTCGCCTTATGCTTTTGAGGGGTACTTTTGGTATAGAGCCTAGGCTTGCCGTGAAGTTTTGCGTCTCGCGAGAAGAAGGTGGCCTGCCAGCCGGTCCGCCGAAGGCGGGATAGGCTGGTGTCCCCGACACGAATTGAATCCGGCTTCGCTCAGAGCAACTACGTTCGTAAGTGTATAATATATCGCTCAACGTGGAGAATGTTTAACTTTGTTCGTTCCTGAGAACGAACTACGCCGGGCAGGCCGTGCGACTGATATAAGACTAAGGATAAATTGCGATCGGGAACTATGAAGCCTGGCTTTACCGTGAAGTTTTGCGTCTCGCGAGAAGAAGGTGGCCTGCCAGCCGGTCCGCCGAAGGCGGGATAGGCTGGTGTCCCCGACACGAATTGAACGTGCGACCCACAGTTTAGGAAACTGTTGCTCTATCCAGCTGAGCTACGGGGACGTACCAAGCTTTATCAAGATACAAACTTTGCGTGAACTGATGCATAGTATAGTACACAGAAGTTCAAGACAGGAATAGCCCTTTTTATGATGCGCGGCTGAAATGGGTACGGATCTTTTCGATGACCTTGTTAAAGAACCCTCTGTTATCGGAGTACTGCGTTCCGTTCCCTGTTTCTTTTGTGACAAGCCGTATGAATTCTTTGATATCTTGATCGGTCGCTTTTACGTTCCTTGCGTGCTCTCTTTTGATAGCATTGATATGGTCCTTGATCATGTCTTTGATGTCACGGCTCAATGCATTGAAGACCTCTGTGGTCACATCAAAGAACCCGGAGGAAGTACTGGTCCTGATAAGGCCTGCGATATACCTCACGAGTTTTTTGAGCGCTTTGGCGCTATCCTCTGCCAGCGTATTGTCCTGCAGGTCTTTCCCGGTCACCTGTTTTGGCAGAAAGCTGCGGTTTTGAATGCTCCCGTGGTCGGCCGGTTCATACGGTGCGCCTTTATAATAATATTCATGAAAGCTACGTTCTTGGGTAAGTGACATAACAGGCTCCTTTATGCCTTGTTATGCCCATTTTTTCAGCATTATATACATTCGAGGGAGGGACAAGAGAACATCCGGCCCCTCTGTTGAAGGGCCGGGGAAGATAGCGGTCTTACCCTCTCTGTTCGAGGAAATGGTCGATCAGGCCTTTGGTCGAGGAATCGTGATCGTTCTTCACCGTCGGATCGGTCAGTTCCGGCAGGATCTTGTTGGCCAGTTCTTTCCCGAGCTCCACGCCCCACTGGTCGAAGCTGAAGATGTTCCAGATGATACCTTGTGTGAATATCTTATGTTCGTACATGGCGACCAGTCTGCCCAGGGCTTCAGGCGTGAGCTTGTTGATGAGAAGCGAGTTCGTCGGGCGGTTCCCCGGGAACACTTTATGCGGGAGGACCTGTGCTATTTTCTCTGCGCTCATGCCCTTTTTTTCCAGTTCAGCACGTGCTTGTTCTTCGGTCTTGCCGTTGAGCAGTGCTTCGGGTTGTGCGAAGAAATTGGACATGAGCTTAACATGATGGTCCCCGATGGGGTTAAGCGAGTTCACAAAGCCGATGAAATCAGCCGGAATGAGCTTTGTACCCTGGTGTATGAGCTGGTAGAACGCATGCTGCCCGTTGGTCCCGGGTTCTCCCCAGATGATAGGTCCGGTCTCGTAGTCCGTGATGGTGTTCCCATCACGATCCACACCCTTACCGTTGCTTTCCATATCTCCCTGCTGGAAGTACGCTGCAAA
The DNA here is from genome assembly GCA_964653455.1 of uncultured bacterium. Taxonomy (GTDB): domain Bacteria; phylum Margulisbacteria; class Termititenacia; order CAZZFK01; family CAZZFK01; genus CAZZFK01. The sequence goes on along the minus strand of CAZZFK010000003.1, from coordinate 227,189 downwards.
ACGGTTCAGATATTGGTCATATGGCAGCATGACCGTGGAGGAGGCTTTGAAGAAATTATTGTACCAGATACCCAGGAGTGCCAGGAGGACAGGCATGTTCCTCATGAACGGTTTCTTGCGGAAATGGTTGTCCATCTCGTGGGCACCGTCCAGGACCTTAATGAAGTTATCAAATCCGATGTATAACGCGATAGAGAGCCCGATCGCGGACCAGCTGGAGTACCGCCCGCCGACCCAATCCCAGAACTCGAACATGTTCTTCGGGTCGATGCCGAACTTTTCAACATCTGCCTTATTGGTGGAAAGCGCGACAAAGTGTTTCTTGATCGCTTCGGTGTCGTTGCCCATGTTCTTGAGCAGCCAGGCCTTTGCGGTGTTCGCATTGGTCATCGTTTCCTGGGTGGTGAACGTTTTTGAGGCGACGATAAAGAGCGTTTCTTCCGGGTTCAGCTTCTTGAGCACTTTTTCCGCGATGTCCGTTCCGTCGACGTTCGAGACAAAATGGACGTGCATACCTTTGACCGCATAATGCTTCAGGGCTTCGGTCATCATGACCGGACCAAGGTCAGAACCGCCGATGCCGATATTGACGATATGCTTGATAGGTTTGTTCGTATATCCCTGCCATTCCTCGTTATGGATACTGGTACAAAAAGCCTTCATGTTCTGTAACACGTCGTTCACGAGCGGCATGACGTCCTGTCCATCAACATATATCGGGGTATTGCTTCGATTGCGGAGCGCGATATGCAGTACCGAGCGGTCCTCGGTCTTGTTGATCTTTTCTCCGGTGAACATCGCTTCTATTTCAGTTCTCAGTCCACATGCGACCGCTAATTGTATGAGAAGGTCGACGGTCTCTCCTGTGATACGGTTCTTGGAAAGGTCCAAAAGCATGTCCATGGCCTTGAGATGGAGCTTTTCAAAACGGTCCGGGTCAGCAGCGAACATATCGCGCATGTGGACGTTCTTGATCTCTTCGAAATGAGCGAGCAAGGCCTGCCACTGCGGGGAAGAGACCAGTCTGGATGACTTTTCTGCACCGGCGACGATCTTATTGTACATATGTTCGTACTCCTTGTTATGTAGTGGTACCGTCTCGTCCTTGTTCAGCGTTCGTCGTACGTTATCATGATGTTCGTATCTTGCAGAACGAATTTTCCGTCCGCTTTGACGGTGAATAAGACCTGTCCTCCATCAATGACCAGATCGTTCTGGGCGACATGGCTCATGATACCGTAGATAAGGTTCGCCTTTTCTTTACTGGAAGCTTCCGAAGGACATTTGACCAGCGGTTCGGTACCGGATTTCCGGACCAGTCCGAAGCTGAGGTCCTCAAATTGCACTTTTACACCGTCCTCGGTCAGTACATAATCAATATCTCCGGTCTTGAATATCGGATCGCCGGTGGTTACAGTGACCCTCTTGTCCGGATGGACGAATATGTTCTCCAGCCGCTGCTGATAGACCTTCATCTTTTCATCACGTTCATCGTTGGAGGAGACGCGGATCTCATGGCCTCCCGAGACGAATTCATGCGGTATGCCGTTCTCTTTTAATACCGCATCGATAGAATCGAGGAACGTGCCAAGGTCCATATCGAGCACGGCGGTCATTTCTTCCGCGATACGTGCGCCGATGAGCCCGTCCTTATCGATCGTCCAGCCCTGTATCGTTTGCCCGTCGCTTTCCTCTCCGGCCACGATGGCCTGTTCCGATTCCACGTCATCATGGAAGTACTTGAACCCGACATTGTAATCGCTCTTTTTGGGGTCCGTATTGATGAAGTCGTTCTTACGGATACGCCCGGAGGTGATGCGTTCCACCTCTTTGGGGTCCATCATCGGTTCGATGAAGGCCGGAACGCGGTGTTCTGCGGTCAATTTATTGATGAGGCGGGAGACAGCGAGCACTTTGTTGGAGGTCGCGAGGGTCTTGGCGATAATGGACTTCTCCTGCAGGTCTTTACCCCGGTATCCTTTTACGTAATACAGATAGAACGCTTCAGCGACGAGGAATTCGTTCATCGGAATGACGCGCATCTGCCCGTTCTGTATGACCACGAACATGACCCTGTCTGAATCCGGGTCGGTCAGGTAGCCGATCGTCAACCTGGTACCGCTCTTCTGCAGGAATTCACCGATGACCTTCAGATTCGCCGCGTTCGGTCGTGGTGCTTTTCCGTCAAAGAGCTCACGCCTTTCTTCGTTCACGACATATATCCCGTTATCCAAAAGATCGGCATGATCTTTATAGAAATCACGAGTATATCCGTTCGCGGAGCCGTAGAACGGGGTATGCACGATGGTCATTTCTTTATTGCGGACCTTTTCCGCGATCGCCTCTATATTGATGCGCGGACGGGCCTGATCGTTATACCAGGACATAAGCTCGGCCGGCGATACTTCCTCAAAGAGCCCTTTTTGCTTCGCTTTTTTGGCCAGAGCGTTGAAGGTAGTATATATATGTTTTACCCCGTATTTCTGGCACCCGACAGCGAACGCGTCCGTCTCAAAAGAACTGTCTTTCAAGTATTCCTTGATGCGTTCATTGACCACATTGACGATGAAATCCGAGGCTGGTCCTCCGTCCTTCGGGTTGAACTTGACGCCGTCATTGTCCGCTTTATTGTGACTGGGAGTATTGTTGAAGGTGAACGCGAAATCATTGAGTTTTGCCCAGAGCGAGCCGATCGGTGTCGGAACGGCCAACAAACCGTCATCTTTCACGAAGATGACCTTGATCCCGCGTCGCATACATTCTATCGCGCAGACGCGTTTGAATTCTTCGTTCATGAACCGGGTATCCCCAAAGATCGGCACGCCTTTCATCAAGAGGTCTTTTGCTTTTACCCCCTTACCGAAGAATACTTCGGCATAGGACAGCATCTGTCCGTTGTAGTTGAGCAGTTTTTCATCGCTCAATGCGATATCAAGATATGCTTGTATGACCCGGCGATAGTTATTGACGGAATAATCGTTGGCGATGACCGCACGGCTGCCTGAGGTCCCGGATTTTATCTCTGCGAAACGACCGATGATCTTTGTCCTGACCGCGATATCTTTTATGGTATCCAGTATGACCTGTACCTCTTTATCTGCGATGGTCATCCCCTGTTCGCCCAATTTGAGAACGTTCTCCCACTGTTCCTTGCTGAATGCATAGGATGCTTTTTGGTCGGTCATCAGAGTTCCATATACCGTATAATACGACCGTCCTTTTATCGTTATCTTGACGATGCCTTTGTACGGGGAGTTCGGCTCGAATTCACGCTCAAGGGCAGATATGTAGTTCAGGTGTTTTGTTGCTTGTGCACGTGAAATGCCGAGCGTTCGTGCGATATAGCTGACGGTGATCTTCTGTTCAGGCTGTACATAGCTCATGGCCATACGCTGAATTGTATCATCGGACAATGATGAGTTGGAGATGAGCTGTTGGGCTATGAACTCTTGTACGGAGCTTTGCAGCGTTTGATGTGTGGAGATGATCTGGTGAATGTCGGAAAGGACTTTTTGTGAGAGTATGTTGTTCTTCTGTTCTTTTATCGCAATGAACTTATTCTGCATATGTTTTCCCTCCAAAAATATTTATAGAGACTCTGCCTGATACTATGTCTGTTTATCGAACACTGTTTCGGATAATTTCATCGAACTATATTTTCCTTTGGTGGCCAGAGAATATGCTGTTTGCCGGGGGGGGGCTGCCTATTTTGATGGTCTATCGAAGAACGGGTTCTTGGCGGAAACGGAAAGCGGCAGTGCCAGGACCATTTTCACGTCCTCGCCGAGCAACTTCATCTCGAGCACGGCCTGCCCCACGGTGTACATGATGCGGTTGTCTATCCTGTTATCGGCCGCGATGCTGACGGCTGAGCCGACAGCGATCCCCAGGTCATTACTGTTATAAAAACACGGGATGTTCGGATGCGTATCCTTCTCAGCGCAGTTCTTGAACCCGCATTGGCCGCATTTTTTCAGACCGATGGACTTGATCTTTGACCCGAACAACAGCATCGCTTCCGCATGCAGTATGTTCTCCGCGTCGCGCAGGAACCCGGGATGCTCATACCGGACGCTCAGTTCTTTCAGTTTGTCAGATATTTTCCTGATGTCATCGCCATCGACCATGACCATGACGGTAGTATCGATCCCTTTCGCTTTCGGTGCGGTGCGCGCGGCAACGAGCATCTTCTTGGCGATATCGAGCACCGTCTGATGTCTGATGTTCTCTTCGGATGTCAGTCCCATGGTGTTGAGGTCCTGTTCTAGAATAATAAGCCTGCGTTCGCGACGATATAGCTGTGCGGGTCCAACCCCACCTCTTTACCCAGCTCTTCAGTGAAATAGGACAGGCTTACGCGGTATGCCGGCCATTTGAACTGTATGCCGCCGGTGCCAAATCCTTGGTTCAATCCCAGCTGGAAGCTGAACCAATCCGTGATCGGCTGGTCAATACCGGCGTGGAAACGCTTCGCGAAGCTCTGTGTGGGGTACACGATATCATAGTCGAGCAGCATGGTCGTGGCGTTCGTGAAGAAGCCCCCGCTGATGAAGTTCATGAAGGTGTTCTCGACAGCGAACCCGAAACGGGCCGTGATCGGGACCTGCAGATGGACCTCTCCCGTACCTGCTTCGATCTCTCCGTCAGCGGTGGTGACGATCGAAGAGATACCGTCGAGATTGGCCCCGATGTTGTAGCAGGCGAATCCCCATTTACCCTTCCCTATCCAGGTATCGGCAGCTCCCAGAAAGCCGATATCCAGGCCCCAGCCGGCCGTTTCCGCGACACCGAACGATGTATCCTCATTGATCACATCAAGTACGGTCAATTTCTGGGTCTCACTGTCCTTATCTACATCGTAGAGCGTGGTCCTGCTGATACGTTTTAGCGTATAGCCGACCGACATATCCTGTACCTGAGGCAGGATATTCTGGATATCCGAGACCTTTCGGGCGAAAGATAAACCGAACACGGAATCGAAATGGCCTTCATATTGAACGTAAGGAGAGACCGGGTTCAAAAGTGACATGTGCAGCCAGCCGGAGGCATAGCCGGTAACGGCGAACTGTGTCCCCATGCCTGCCCAGGGGCTTGGACCCATATATCCGAAGGGGATAGAGCCTGCGGCCAGGAACGTGGCCGGTACGAGCTTTTTGAACTTATCATTTGCTTTGGTCTTATCCGTGTCTATATACCCGAGCGCGGAGGTAAGGTCCGCCATGGTCTCGGAGAGTTCTGCCCCCTGAAGGATAGTGACGTTCGTGAGCCCCGGCAGGAACGGAAAGTTGAAATGCGTTCCGCTGTCGACCAGTCCTGCGGGATTACTGTAGACCGTTTCGGCACCCTGTACGAGCGCAACGCCGGCTCCACCCATGGCCATCTGATGCGGATCGAAATAACGTACGGGTGATGTTGCGATGGTCTTGGCATACGCAGGTACGCTCATGATAAGTATCATTGTCAGGATGGGCCAACATGGCAGTGTGCGACGCATCGGTTATAAGACCCCCAAAAAAGACAAGAGATTTGCATAGGACACGTTCCCTATCGCCATCTGTGCGTTGGCAAAAAGGATACCGGTATTCACGGCAGCCGCGGCGGTCAACAGATCTTTGTCCGTTGTTGAGCTGCGCAGGGCATCGAGTGCTGCTGTTGTCCATGCCGTGATGTTCGGGGATATCGTGTCCCAGGTCGCATTGATGATAGCGTTCGCGGTCGGTTCTCCTCCCGTTCCTTGTCCGAGATTCCCTCCGTCGGGACGGAACGTGGTATTGATCAGGAGTACGGCAGCTGAAAGTCCTGCGATGCCTTTGGCGAGAACGACCTCGTTCTCCTCAGGTTCTGTCTGGAACAGGACCGCGGCCGCTTCAAAGACAAGGTCGCGTTTGCTCAACGGGATGAAATTCAGTACCGTGAGATCGCCGGAAACGGGGTTCGTATGCGTGGAGAGCGCGTTGATCATGTCAAAGACCGTCAGGTCCGCTCTTCCCAACAGAGCTTGCCCTAATATCTGTCGGGCTTCCTCGTCGTTCGCCGTGTCCTTATCTTCAAGGAGTTCCCTGGCGTATTTCTCGGCTTTTTCGAAATTGCCTTCATTGAGGTAGTTCTGGGCCTGTTCCAGCGTGGTCTCGTAATCCTTGGTCTTGGCCGCACCGTCGAAGATATTGCTCGTGCCGCAGCCGGAACAGAACAGGTACGAGCCCAACAGGAGCGCCAAGAGCGATATACCGATAGTGTGATGGTGTGCCCTCATGGGAAAAAATTATAGCATTAAATACTTGCGACAGGATAATACTTTTTTGTGTCAGCGTGATTTATCCTTCACAAGATACAGTATTTCCGTAGACTTCTGCTGACCGTTGACCGCAGCACGTAATTTTTTGTTCTCCTCTTCCAACTGATGGTTCTCTATCATCAGCTCCTTCTCTCGGTCAGAGGTCTTGGTCTTGAGCAGATATTCAAGCTGGACCTCGAGCTGTGCGACCCTGTCCTTGAGTTCGGCGATGAGCGTACTGTTGATGCTGAGGCTGAATCGGTCGTTCTTTTGCTGGTTCTTCAGGTATGCAATGACGTGGCGGGGGTTCTGGACGTTCTCTGAGGCGCTGAACACAGCGGTCAATTCCTGCAGGAGCAGTTCCTGCGTCATATCGTTGGCATATGCCCCAAGGAGGGTGCGTACGTCCCCTGTGAACAACGCAAGGTCGTTCTGTATCAGACTGAGCTCTTGTTCGAGGGCCTTGATGCGCTCTTCCTGAGAAGATATCTTTTGCTCTTGCTGTGTATATCGTTTCCGATATCGCAGGAGCAATGTCTTCTTCTCTTCGAGGTCCGTACCGAGCTCTGTAAGTTCTTTCTGCAGCGTGAGCAATTGCTCCTTTGTTTCGGTCATTTCCTGTGCATTTTTGCTGGAACGTTCCGTGATGTTCCGGAGCTCCATTTCGAACCGGTCATGGTCGCGAGTGTTGTTATCTTTGAGCTCTTCGATCTCTTTGCGCGCCCCGTCCAGCAATTCCTGGCGTTCGCGTTTGATATGTTCTTTTTCTTGTGTGAGCGCTTCTATCTCATGCTGATGGGTCATGATCGTGTGTTCAAGGTGCGCTATCTTTTCATTGAACTCCCGTTCTTTCTTCTCTTCATCCATGAACAGTTCCGAGAAGGCGTTCGCTTGTTTCTTTATGGATTCTCCCAATAGCGCGAGATCGTCCTGTTTCTTTTTGCGGTCCAGCAGAAGCTGTACTTTAAGCTGCTTGATACGTTCGAGCTCGTGCTGCGCTTCCTCGAGCTTTTGTGCCGTCAGTGCTTGAGCGTTATCAATTAAACGATATTGGACCGCGTTCTCGCAGAACCCTTTGTACACGTTGTCGAAAAGTCCGATGCCTTCAAGGATGTTCGTGCATTGTTCGAGGGGCAAGAGGGCCATGTATCGTTCCCGTTCACTGCGATATATCTCATATATGAAGGAATAGAACAGAGCTGTTTCTGAGGCCCGGTAGTGTGTGTTCTCAGCATAGGTCCTTTCCTGGAACGATATGGGTCTGATGATGTTCCTGATGCGCTCGAGCAGCGTTGAGGAAAAGCCCGGGCGGTTCGCTTCTTCGTCCTGTACCGGGAGCACATCATGCTGTTCGCTGCCTCGGACCTGACGGTAAGCCCGCAGCACGGAATTGCCGAGGAATACCAGGGGACGTTTTAGCATATACGTATACAGCCCCTGGAACCCTTTTTTGAGCAAGGGCGTCGGCGCGTCCGGTACGGACCTGAAAAGGTCATGGAAAAGTTCCTTATTGCCGTGTTCTGCGGAAAGTTCCAGCAGGTCCACGATGAAGGAACGTATCGTTTCCTCGTAGCGTATATCGTACGAGAACTGGCGTTCGTCGGGAAAACGTACGAACTTCGAGTGCATATAGGTGTTCTGCAGTTCGTCCATGTCATATCTGTAAAAACCGAAATGAGCGTCGAGTGGCATCCCCGCTTCTTTACAGAGCGTGCAGAGAGCCTTGAAGAACGGCTCGCAGATATCGGTCCTGCGCAATTCAGAGAGCGATACGGTCTTTCCGGTCACCTGCTGTGCATAGAGTTCAAGAGCATCGATCCTTTTGTACAGCGGAGGTGATGGCCGTTCTTCCGGCAGTCCTTCGATATCGGCAGCGGTATCGAAGACGGCGGTCCCCGAGAGAAAATGGTCCGTCAATTCCCGGGGTGTACCCTGTATCTGCAGGATCTTGTACATGAAGTACTTATTGAGCGCGGTATAAAAAGCCCTGTCCTTCTCTGTTCCGATCAGGTCCTCGGCCTCTTCCCCTTTCCTTCTGCGTGAGGAGCTCAGCCAGGGCGTGAGCGGTATTGTTTTTTCAGGTGTGCCTGGGGCCAAGGGCACCTCGAGCTGTATGAGCTGTTTGAGCTTCATGTTCAACAGCTTGTAGTATTTCAGCTGTTCCTGGTAGCGGGTCATGATGAGCTTTTCCTGGATCGAGCGGGAATAATATGTACGAACGAGTTTTTCAGGTACTGTTTCCAGTATAAGGTCGCCGGGAATGATGGAGGTGAATGACGGTACAAAGCTTTGCTGCAGTTGACGATAGATAGCGAGCGTCCCGGGATCACGATCGGCAAAATGTCTGGTGCAGTCATATCTGGACGCGGCGATACCGGTGATGAACTGGATCAGGTCCTCGTTCTTGCTGTATACGGACCAATATCCTTCAAGTTCCAGATATTTCCTGAATTTCTTCTCAAAGGGTTTGTTCACAGCAAGGAAATCATAGGTGATCCCTTGGTCCGCTTTTAATGCTATTTGAACATGTGTATGTGGTCCGGTATTGTTCTCTCCGTAATTCCCGACATATTCAAAGAACTGACCTCTGGTCACCAGGTGTGGCCGGTGAGGCTGAAGCATTTTGATCGGGGTGGCCAGTTCACCGTTCACTGAATGCTTCTTGATATATTCTTTATCATCTATATGATAGATCGTGATGATATATTTGGACCTTTCATCGCTCAATACGACGATATTGCCTCTTTTCCCCTTTTTTGGTGAATCGTCCACATAATTGACCGTTCCGCTGATCGGAGCCCGTATCATGGTACCTTGGAGCACGGCGAAATCGAACGAATTATGCTTTTTCTTATCGTAAAAATTCGAGCAGTATCCGGGGTTCGGCATGATCATTTCTTCACGATCGATCTGTTGTACTGTGAACGGACGGGAAAGCAGTTGCTTGCGGGTCGCTTCGTCAGGAACGATCACGGAAAAGACCCACCGGCGGCATTCTTCGATGGTCGGGCGGGCCTCATTGTGCTTCACTTCATCGAGGTACATCATGAAAAGTACGGAACTGAAAAGGTCCACAGGGATGAGGATATCGCTGTTCTGATAGTACTCATTGATGCTGTTCTTTATGACCAGGTAGTATGGAGCGTTCAGGATGTACGCCCCGAGTATTTGCCGGAATTTGATCTCATTGGGGGACATACAGAGATAATTGAAGAATGTGCTGGCATCGGTATCGGTATACGTGACATTCAATCTGTTCAATTTATGTAAAGAGAACAGTTGATCGAATAAGTGCAGGCAATAGCCTCCATTTTTAGTTATTGATTCGTACAGTTCCCGGACCTTCTGTTCCTTCAGTTCATTGGACAGGTTCGGGAACTGCTCATTGAGCTTTGCTCGGAGCTTTTGTTTTATGTTCGTTTCATCCATATCATCATCCGTGTGTTGGATATCTTTCAGGAAATTAAGGCTTTTGAACAGATTTTCCAGGCCTTCGGTCATCAAGGTATGGACAAGAGGGTCCTCTCCGGACATGTCCTGCCAGAACGTACCGTATGTGAACAGATCTGTCGGCAGTGCAATAGGTGTCGTGATATTGTGCTTTTCTTCGACTATTCTCCTGTTCATATCTTCGATCTGGACCTGGAAAGCGTTCTTGTACACAGGGGTAAGAACGGCGAAACTGAGCCCATACGTGATGATCATGGGGATGGACAGTATCGACCGGAGTATACCGTATGTTTTCAGGGTACTGCTTTTTAGCCGCTGCTCACCTGAGGTACGGTACATATCGTCAATGACCTTTTGATACAACATCATCAGAGCGGAACTCCTTCTACGAAATAATCGTCAGGAGTTCCCGTTTATTGCAGGGGCTTTGTACGGTCTTTAAAAATACAGGCCTGAGGTCAGTACATAGAAAGAATGCGGGTCTTTACCGATCTCATCGCCCCACTCTTCCGTGTAATAGGCGAGACCGAGACGGTAGCCGCTGTCGATCAGGATACCCATGGTGCCGTAGCCCTGGTTCAAGCCCATCTGCAGCTTCAGCCAATCGCCGAGAAGCGGCTGTTCGACACCGCAATGGAAGCGCTTCAGGTAGCTGTCCGTCGGATAGACGATATCGTAATCAACAGCGACAAGGAAGTGCCTAAAATAGCTCTCGGCGTTGGCAGAGGTATTGAACGGTTGCAGTGCGATACCCGCGCGTGCCGTGGTCGGTATCTTCACGTACACTTTTTTCTGAAAGCCGTCATTGGATGTATCGCTGGTATCATCTTCGTTCTGTTGTGTCGTTTTGATGAGCCCGCCTTCAAGCCATCCGAAGATGTTGTATACCGAAAGACCGACGCTGGCCGGTCCCCAGCCCGTTTCCATATCGGCGAGCATACCGAGATCGAGACCGTAGCCGGTGACATCGTACCACTCGAACGAGGCCGATTGATTGATGGCGTCGGCGATAGTGATGTACGGGTTCTCTCCGCCCTGGTCCGGATTGCAGGCCGCGATGCGGTTGATGTGTTTGAGCTGGAAGCCTCCGCGCACATTAGTGAGGGACCAAAGCTCATCCGCATATTTGTTGGCGAAGCCCAGCCCGAACACGGTATCGGACTTGATATTATATTTCAGGTACGGGACCACCGGGTTCAACAGTGATGCGCCGCCGCGGACCTTGTTATATCCGCCGATGAACATGTGCGAACCGAGCGGCGGGATGAACCCGTACCCGGAATAACCGATGAGCACCTGGTTCCCGAAGGAGAACTTTTTCGGGACCATGTCCTTGATCAGGTCCGGATCATCATTGCCGATAGAGCTCATCAAGTCGTTCATGGACTGTAGCGTGTCATCTCCGACGGTGAGCGAATCATATTGCATCAGCGGTAAGAGGAGCGGAAGGCTCAAGTTGAAAGGGTCGCCCTCGTTCACGATGCCCGCAGGGTTCGTATATACGGTCTCCAATCCGTTATAGACCGCGATACCGGCTCCGCCCATCGCGAGCTGGCGCGGGCCGAAATATTCAAGGGGTGTGGTGTTCCGGTAGTTATAATCGGCCATGCCTGTCGTTGATATCGCGAACAGAGAGACGATCAGTAAAAATATGCGGAGTATGTTTTTCATTGTTCAGGTATCTCCTCTAATAATATCCGAGAGTCGTGAGAACGAGCGAGTATGGTACGGGTAATGCAGGATTGTTCGTTATGAACGTATTGATCGATACGATATCGGCATTGATGCTTGCGACCGTTCCTCTGAGGTCATCATGGCCTGTTGCGCCCACTATCGCAGCGACAGCCGCGGTGGAGTATGTCAGCATGGCATTACTGGCATTGACCCAATCCGTTTTTACGTCCGTTCCGAGCGCGGGTTCGTTGCCGGACCCGGTATTGAGCTTTCCTTCTACGGGATTGAACGTCCAGGTGACCTTTGCGACCGCAGAGAGCATGCAGGCTACGCCTTCTGCCAGCCGTACGTTCTGGTCCGTATCCTCTATACCTCGTAAGGTATCTGCCGCAGCGTAGAGGTCAGAGAGTTTTGTTCTGGAGATGATGCTGAGGGCGTTGAAGTTGCTGCTCACTTCTTTGTTCTCGCCGATCTTCCCGAGTATATCCGTCAGACCGCCGCCGGCCCTGCCGAGCAGTGCCTGTCCTTTGATTGCTTTCGCGTCGTTATCGTCCGGATGGTTCCTCAGGATGCTGTTCGCTTCAGAGATCGCCTTGTCATATTCGCCGTTATCAAGATAGGTCTGAGCACTTTCGATAGCGTTCTCATGCTCTTCCGGTTTACTTAAGCCCTGTAACAGATTGTTCTGTCCGCAGCCGATGATGGCCACGGAAATAATGAGCAAAAGTACGGACGTCATGAGCGGGATATCAGTTCGGTGTTTGAGCACAACACTCCTCCTTATGAACGTTCAGAGACCAACATGCTGATTATACTGAGCGCATCGGTCGAAAGCAAATAATTATCGCTCAATCCTGCAATTCTTTGCGGAGCTCTTCGAGTTGATCGCGGATGACGGCAGCTTTCTCGAATTCAAGGTTCTCTGCGGCTTTGGCCATGTCCTTACGCAGTTGCGCGATGATGTCCGGCAGATGCTCGGGGGGGATGTTCGCATCGAGCTTCCGTACCTCCACCGTATCGCGTTCCCTGATGTCCTTTATCGCTTTTTTGATCGTCTGCGGGATGATGCCGTGAGCCTTGTTATAGTCCGCCTGTATGGTGCGGCGGCGATTGGTCTCTCCGACCGCACGTTGGATCGAGCCGGTGACGGTGTCCGCGTAGAGTATCACCCTGCCCTCCGCGTTGCGTGCGGCGCGGCCGATCGTTTGTATCAATGAACGTTCCGCGCGGAGGAACCCTTCCTTGTCCGCGTCGAGCACGGCGACGAGCGATACTTCGGGCAGGTCGAGCCCTTCTCTCAAGAGATTGATACCGACCAGGATATCGAACTCCCCGAGCCGGAGGCCTCTCAGGATATCGAGCCGCTCCAGCGTATCGATATCGGAATGCATATAGCGGACCTTGAACTCGTTCTCGATCAGATAGGCCGTGAGGTCCTCTGCCATACGCTTAGTGAGCGTTGTAATGAGCACTCGTTCTCCGCGGGCGATGACCTTTTTTGCTTCGCCCATGACATCGTCCACCTGTCCTTTGAGCGGACGGATCTCCACATGCGGGTCCAGAAGACCTGTCGGACGTATGATCTGTTCAACGACCTTCAATCGTCCGCCGATCTGCTGGAGTTCATAATCGGCAGGGGTCGCGGAGACATACACGATCTGGTTGGTGCGTGCCGTGAATTCCTGGAACGTGAGCGGACGGTTGTCCTTCGCGGAAGGGAGCCGGAACCCGTGTTCGATGAGCGTTTCCTTGCGTGCGCGGTCCCCGTTGTACATACCGCCGATCTGCGAAACGGCGATATGGCTCTCGTCTATGAACATAAGGAAATCCTTCGGGAAATAGCTGAGCAGTGTTGCGGGAGGGGTCCCCGCGCTCCTGCCGTCCAGATGTCTTGAATAATTCTCGATACCTGAGCAATAGCCGAGTTCTTTCATCATTTCCATATCGTATTTTGTTCTCTGTTCCAGACGTTGCGCTTCAAGGAGCTTGTTCGCTGCTTTAAGCTGGGTCAGTTGTTCTTGCAGTTCCCGGGCGATACCTGAAAGAGCTCGTTCAAGGCTCATATCGGTCGTGACGAAATGGGTCGCCGGATAGACCATCACTTCTGTTTGTTCCTTCAGGGTCTTGCCTGTGACCATGTCCCGTGTGTAGATCTTCTCTATGGTGTCCCCGAAGAACTCGATGTGGATGATATCCCGTTCATATGCCGGACAGATCTCGACGATATCTCCTTTGACGGAGAACGTCCCTCGTTTGAGCTCCGTATCATTACGGTCATATTTGACCGAGATGAGTTTTTTCAGTAGAACGTCCCGGTCCAACTCCGTCCCGCGACGCAGGTTTATCATGTTCCGATAGTACTCTTCAGGCATGCCGAGACCGTAGATACAGGAAACGGACGCGACAACGATAACATCACGACGGGTCAGGAGCGACATTGTCGCCCGGTGCCGGAGCCGGTCTATCTCGTCATTGATAGCGGAATCCTTCTCGATATACGTATCCGAACTCGGTATGTAGGCCTCGGGTTGATAGTAGTCATAATAGCTGACGAAGTATTCAACGGCGTTCTCCGGAAAGTACTCTCTGAATTCCGAACAGAGCTGGGCTGCGAGGGTCTTGTTCGGGGCCAGGACAAGGGTCGGCCTTTGTACGTTCTCTATAACGTTGGCCATAGTGAACGTTTTGCCGGAGCCGGTCACGCCTAAAAGGACCTGATGTTTTTTTCCTTCGACCACACCTTTCGTGAGCGCTTGTATCGCCTGCGGCTGATCACCGGTAGGCTGGAACGGGGAGATGAGATTGAAGTGTGGCATGGCGTCTCTATTGTATGTCAAAAACAGGGACGGAGGAACAAGAATAAACGGGACGGAGGTTCGAACATAATAACTTATATGTTGGTATTGGAATTGCTTTATGTGTATTATGCGAAAACCTCGGCATCTTGTACCAAATGCTATTTACCATGTCGTTGCACGGGCAAATCGGCAAGAAATGATATTTAATGATCTCTATAAGGCACTATTTCTTGAATATATTAAAAAAGCAAAAAAGAAATATACGTTCAAAACATATAACTTTTGTATCATGGGCAATCATCTTCATTTTGATATTGAACCGCTCGACAATACTGATCTGTCCCGGGTCATACAGTGGATACTTAGTGGATTTGCCATCAAATATAATAAAATAAATGGATATAAAGGGCATGTTTTCTATGATCGTTTTAAGAGTAAGGTAATAAATAGCATGCTGCAGTACTTAAGAACGATATATTATATTGCCAGTAATCCGGTCCGTGCTGGTATTGTGGATCATCCTCTTGACTATGCATTTAATAGTGTGACCTATCGACGGAGGAATAACGATCCGGGATTACTTGATGATATGACAGTTCAGTTACAAAAAATGATAGATAATTTCTTGGATAATTATCCAAGAGGGAAGTATTGTCGAAAAAATGACACCTATTCATTTTGCGACAAGAAAGCAGGTCGACCACGAAAGAAAAAATAGGCAGTTCTCAAACATTTATTGTATTTTCGGTGATTACTCTTTTAAGTATGTAAGGTCTCGTTTCGCCCGTATTTCTTTATTTAAATATTGAATCTGGCTCATAGTGTTAAAAAGTACTCAGTAATTCATCACGTATTTAAATCCTCCGTCCCTATTTCCAAAAAGCGAAAGCGTATCTCGGAAACATCAGAAAAATGAAATCCTCCGTCCGAACTTACGATATCTTGATAGAAAGGCATGGGGGAACAAGGAGCGCACAAGAGCATGAAAAGCATCGTCCCGGTCCTGTTCCTAATGGTTGCCTGTCTTTCAGGCTGTGGTCAGGTCAATCAGCAGATAGTTTCAGACGCACATGCAGAAGCTCAAGAACTTAAAGAGGCATCCTCTTTCGAGACCGTTGTGCAGGACCTGAACACCCCTCAAAAAGTATATGACTGGATGAGAACGAACATAACCTATCGCCAGGATACGTCCGCGGCCGATGAGTTCTGTGATGCGGAAACAACGTTCGCCCGTGGATATGGCGATTGCGATGACTATGCCATGTTCGCCAACTATGTGCTCGAACAGCATGGGTATGCGACACAGGTCGTTTCCGTTTATACCGAAACGCAGGGACACGCGGTCTGTGTCTGGAAGGATGAGCACAACAAGATGAACGCCATATCCAATACCGGCGTACAGGAGATATCCGCTCCGAACCTGATGAACGTGGCGGACGCGGTCTATCCGGACTGGAAGGTCTATGCGGTATATCCGAGCAATGAAGGGACGATCAGACCTGCAGGGAGATGATAAAGTCGAAGGTCGTAAGTCCGAAGTCTTAACGTCAGTATATTATTCCATTAATAGCTTTGTGACCTTGCTCAGGAGTTCTTGCAGCGAGCCATTGTTCGTGATGATGTGGTCGGCGTATCTGCGCATGCGGGCGATAGAGCTCGCCTTGGACAATCTTTTTTGGAGCTCTTCCGGAGAGTACTTTGCCTGAAGTCTTTTCTGTATGACGGCTTTGTTCGCCATGACCGCCCAGAGTTCGTCGACCAGATCGAGCAATTTCATGTCATTGAACACGGCAGCTTCGATGATGATGCCCGTGGCTTTCCCCTTCTTCAGATCACCGACCTCTTGAGCGATCTCTTTTTTCATCGCCGGATGCATGATCTTGTTGAGCTTCAGAAGTTGTTTTTTGTCCGAGAACACTATCTGTCCCAAGGTTTTTCGGTCCGTGGTCCCGAACGTCCGGAGCACTGTATTTCGGATAGGGCCTCTTTCGGACAAGAGCCGGTGTCCGACCTTGTCCGCATCGATGATGATGAACTTCTTTTTGCGAAGGATGGCCGTGACCGTCGATTTTCCTGACCCGATGATGCCTGTGAGCCCTATGACCTTCATTTGAAGAGCAATTTTAGCCGCGTCAGTTCCTCGGGTACTGCCACCGGATAATCGCCATTGAAACAGCCGAGGCAGAACTCTTTTTTCGATGCGTTCGTCGAACTGATAAGACCCTTGATGCTGAGATAGCCGAGGCTTTCAACGTCCAGATGTTTGCGGATATCTTCAATGCTCATGTTCGCAGCGATGAGCTCGCTCTTTGATGCGGTATCGATACCATAGAAGCAGGGATCGATTATCGGGGGAGAGCTGACACGCATATGGACCTCGCGGGCGCCTGCATCTCTCAGTAATTTTACGATCTTGCGGCTGGTCGTGCCTCGGACGATGGAATCGTCGATGATGACCACACGTTTATCACGCAGGACGTCCTGTATCGGGTTCAGTTTGATCTTTACGCCGAGCTCCCGGATCATCTGGTCTGGCGTGATGAACGTTCTGCCGACATAGCGGTTCTTGATGAGCCCTTCTTCGTAGGGGATCTTCGATTCTTTTGCATAGCCGATGGCGGCCGGAATGCCGGAATCAGGGACGGCGATGACGATGTCCGCGTTCACCGGATGTTCGCGGGCCAGTATCTGTCCCATTTTCTCTCGGACCTTGTAGAGCGAGCGTCCGCCCATGATCGAATCCGGTCTGGCGAAATAGATATGTTCAAAAATGCAGAGCGCGTTGCGTTGGTGCGGCTTGAACGTCCGGCTATGTGTCCCGTCCTTATCGATAACGATCAGCTCTCCGTTCTCGATATCACGGATATAGTCCGCACCGGTGGTCCCGAGGGCGCAGCTTTCTGAGGCAAGGACATAATTACCCTCGTGTTTCCCGAGACACAACGGACGGATGCCGTTCGGGTCTCTGAAGCCGATGATCTTGTCCGGGAGAAGTATCAGGACGGAATAACCGCCCTTGATCTCTTTGAACATCTTTTCTATCGTGAGCTCCAGGTCGTCACAATAGTACTTCTTGAACAATGTGGATATGACCTCGGAATCGGTCGTGGTCGAGAATGAAAAGCCTTCTGATTGTAATTGAGCTCTCAGCGCTTCGGTGTTGACCAGGTTCCCGTTGTGGGCGAGCACGGCCTGCTGCCCGTTCACCTCGAAATCTATCGGCTGTGCGTTCTCGATATGGCTGGAGCCGGTCGTGGAATAGCGGACATGGCCGATAGCGAGGTCACCACGGAGCCCTTTCAATATCTCTTCGTTGAATACCTGAGGGACGAGCCCCATTGCCTTATAGGAAGAGATCTTTCCATTGTGAGCGGCAGCGATACCGGCACTTTCTTGTCCGCGATGCTGCAAAGCGAAGAGGCCAAGATACGAGAGCTTGGCGACATCAAGACCGGGAGCGTATATACCGTACAGGCCGCACATGGGGGTACACCTTTCGAAGGCGACATCCATGAATGTCGCCTTCAAAGAACATCATTTGCTCAACAACGTCTCCAAAGACGAATTGTATACATCGGCGATCTTCTTGACGGGCATGTCGATGATCTTTGCGTCATCGAGCGTGACCTTGAACGTATCGTTTTCGACGGTACCGATGACCTGGCACGGTATCTCATATTGCGCGGCCAATTTTTCGATCGCGGAGAGCTCTTTGGAGGGACAGGAGATAATGATACGGGACTGGGTCTCGGCGAACAATATCGCGTCATTACGCAATCCTTCGGTCTTAGCCTTCAACGTGATCACAGCTCCGTGTTTCCCGGTGATACAGGATTCGGCCAGTGCGACGGTTAAACCGCCTTCTGCAGTATCATGAGCGGAAGATACATGTCCTTTTTCAATGGCGGTCAGTACCATTGTTTGCAGGCGTTTTTCAAAATCAAGATGCAGTGCCGGCGGTTTACCTGTTTCCATACCGTGTTCAAGTTTCAAATACTCAGTACCGCCGATGGCATTGCGGGTCTTGCCGAGGAGCACGATAGTGTCCCCAGTGTGCTTGAACCCCATCCCGACCGGAGTGGTCGTGTCTTTCATAACGCCGACCATCCCCACCGTTGGGGTCGGATATATCGCTTCGCCGTTCGATTCATTATACAGGCTGACATTGCCGGAAATGATGGGTGTCTCGAGCGTTCTGCAGGCTTCCGCCATTCCTTCGACGCATTTCTTGAGCTGCCAGAAGATCTCAGGCTTTTCAGGATTCCCGAAATTGAGGCAGTTCGTCGCAGCGAGAGGCTTTGCACCGACGCAGACAAGATTGCGCGCCGCTTCAGCGACCGCGGTCTTGCCGCCGCGGAACGGATCGAGATAACAGTATCTGCTGTTGCAGTCCGTTGAGGCCGCGAGTTTTTTCCCGGTCCCCTTGATGCGCAATACCGCTGCATCACCGGCTCCCGGGTTGATGACGGTGTTGGTCTGTACCATATGGTCATATTCTTCATACACGGTATGTTTGCTGGCGATCGAAGGTGATGCGAGCAGTTTGAGCAGGACGTCCCCGGCTCTTTTCACGTCGAGGTCCTTGAGCGTTTCGATGAGCACGTTCTGCACTTCTTTTATGTAATACGGCTCGCGGTCCTCACATTCATAGATAGGTGCGTCGTCCGCGAGCGAACGTGCCGGTACTTCAGCAACGATCTTACCTTTTTCCAATAGTCTGAGCATACCGTCGTCGGTCACTTCTCCGATAGCGACAGCGTGCAGTCCCCATTTCTCAAATATCTTGGTCGCGATATCTTCTTTGCCTTTTTCGACCACAACGACCATGCGTTCCTGGGATTCGGAGAGCATCAGTTCATAGGGGGTCATGCCCTCTTCACGGCGCGGTACTTTATCAAGATCAATCTCGACACCCGTACCCGAACGTCCGGCCATTTCAGAGGTCGAGCTGGTAAGCCCTGCCGCGCCCATATCCTGCATGCCGACGACGATACCGGTCTTGATGAGCTCCAGGCAGGCTTCGAGCAGCAGTTTTTCCATGAACGGGTCCCCGACCTGTACCGAAGAACGGCTCTCTGCAGATGCATCGCTCAATTCAACGGACGCGAACGTTGCGCCGTGAATGCCGTCGCGGCCGGTCGCTGCGCCTACGTAAAAAACTTTGTTACCGATCCCTGCGGCTTTTCCCCGAACGATCGGACCGTAGAGGTCATCGACTTTGGTCTCTCCGGACTGGACGATGCCGATGCACATCGCGTTCACGAGGATATTACCGTTATAGGCGTCCGAGAAATAGATCTCGCCTCCGACGGTCGGCACACCGATGCAGTTGCCGTATCCGGCGATACCGCCGACAACACCTTTGACAAGGTATTTCATGTGCGCGTTATTGTTCTCGATATTGCCGAAACGCAAGGAATTCAAGGAAGCGACAGGACGGGCCCCCATGGTGAATACGTCGCGGATGATGCCGCCGACTCCGGTCGCGGCGCCCTGATACGGTTCGAGATAGGACGGATGATTATGTGACTCGATCTTGAAAGATACGGCCAAGCCGTCGCCAATATCGACGATACCTGCATTTTCCCCAGGTCCCTGCAATACTGCCGGCCCTTTGGTCGGAAAAAGTTTCAATAACGGTTTGGAGTGTTTATAACTGCAGTGTTCTGACCACAGCACCGAATACATGCCGAGTTCATTGATGTTCGGGTGACGTTTGAGTATCTTACAGATACGGTCATATTCCTCTGTGCTGAGCCCGTGCTCCGCGATGATCTCTTTGGTGATGGTCGTGGTCGTCATGTTCTCCCTCACAGATATAAGCGATTTTTTTCTATATACCTCAGAACGGCTTCCGGAACATACCTGCTGCAATCCTGTCCATTTTTGAGCATCGTGCGCAGTTCAGTCGATGATATGTCTACACTGTCGCAGGACATGCATTGTACTTTATTTTGGTATTTTGCAAAAGGCTCACGGGACATAAGGTCCGTGATGGTCGTGAAGTCGTAGCCTGGACGGCTGGCGACGATGATGTTCGCGAGGCCCAGGATGTCCAACGGGAGCCTCCAGGTGTGGAAAAGCTCCATCGCGTCCGTTCCAAGCATCAAAAACAGCGCAGTTGATGGATATTTTTTGGTCAGTTCCGTCAGTGTATCTACCATATAGGAGGGACCTTTGCGGTCGATCTCAACGGTCGATAGTTCGGCGTATGATAGTCCGTGTATCGCTATTCTGACCATTTCCATTCGGTGTTTTTCAGATGCTGCAGGTGTGTCCCTGTGTGGAGGTATATAGGAAGGGATGAACATGACTTTATCCAGAGCTACGCTTTTTTGTGTGGCATCAGCGATCTTAAGATGACCGTTATGCAGGGGATCGAACGTGCCTCCGAGGATGCCGAGTTTGTTCATCTATCAAAATGAAAGACGAAGAACACTGCCGCGATCATGAGCGCAAAGCCCACGAGATAGTTCCATTTGAACGATTCTTTCAGATAGAGAACAGAGAATATAGAAAAGACCGTGAGCGTGATGACCTCTTGGATTATCTTGAGCTGGGCGGTCGTAAAATGATATGAGCCCAATCGGTTGGCGGGGACCTGGAAACAGTATTCAAGCAAGGCGATGAGCCAACTGATCAGGATAACGATACCCAGTGGGGAGTCTTTGTATTTCAGATGTCCGTACCATGCGAAGGTCATGAATATGTTCGATATGGTCAAAAGAACGATGGTCGGCATGGATGGTATCTTATCAATAGCTGTAGCGGTTGTGAAGGATAGATCAGTACGGGATTTGCGAGCGTATCCTATCTACATGAGGGATACGCCCGCGGTCCTTCCTGTTACTGTCCTTTATCAAAATCCTTCAGCCTGCCGTCGATATGTATCCCGAAATTCTCCAGGAACCGGGCCCAGCGCATCTTTATATCTTCAGCGATATGGTACAGGCATGGCACAATGACCAGACTGATGATCGTCGCGAACAGGAGCCCGTAACCGAACGCCATACCGAGCGGCGCCACGAACATGTCCTTGCCGCCGAACCCGTATATCGTCGGTATCAGCCCGAGCACCGTCGTACCGCTGGTCAAAAGTATCGGGCGGAAACGCAGTGAACCGCCTTTAATGACCGCCTCCCGCAGCGGCATTCCCTGCGCACGCAGGTCGTTGATGAACTGCACTAGAACGACCGTGTTCTCTACGATGACACCGGCCAATGCGAAGAAACCAAGGACACCCATGAACGTCAACGGCTGGTTGCCGTGCACGAATAGCGCCAGGTAAATGCCGATGAGCGAGAACGGTATACAGATCATGATGACCATTGGCAGCATCAGCGAATTGAAGAACGCCGCCAGGACCACATAGATAACGAGCAGCGCGACCAGGAACAGCTTTCCGAGACTGGCCATGCTCTTCTCCGTATCCTCCTGTTCGCCGGCATAATTGATGGTGTATCCGGGATAGCGTTTCTCGATATCCTTGAACTTCTTCTTCATGAGCGTATTGACCTCAAGTGATGTCATCACGCTCTCGTCCGTATTGGCCTTGAGCTCGATGATGCGCTTGTAGTTCTTGCGGTTTATCTGGTCGATGCCCTTCTGCTTTTTGTAGGTGGTCACCTGGCTCAGAGGTATCAGCCCTCCATACTGGTTGGCGACCATCACGTCATTGAGATTGTTCGTGTGCCGCCGCGCCCAGTCCGGGAACCGCACGCGTAGGTCTATCTCTTCGTCGCCTTTTTTCAGCGTCGTGGCGACCGAGCCTTTGAACGAGGAAAGGATCGTCTGCGCCACGGAGAGCGTAGAAACACCCACCTGCGCGGCGCGGGCTTCATTTATCTGATAACGGTACTCTTCTTTCCCGTCCTCGAAATCGAGCCGTATATCGGAAACCCCTTTGAGCGACCTCAGATACTCCTCATATTCACCGGCGATAGTGCGCATGACCGTGAAGTCATCACCCTGTACCTGAACATTGATCTTGCTGCCCACCGGCAGACCGACGTACTTCACTTCGAACTTGATGTCCAGGTCCTTATCGAGCACGCCGGCTTTCCGGGCCTCGGCCACTTTCTTTTTGACCGTGTTCAATATTTCCGTATCGCCGACCTTCCGGTCATTGATGGGCACGAGCACGAGCTCTATCGTGGCCTTGTGCGTGCCGTCCTTGGGC
Organism: uncultured bacterium; assembly: GCA_964653455.1. Classification (GTDB taxonomy): domain Bacteria; phylum Margulisbacteria; class Termititenacia; order CAZZFK01; family CAZZFK01; genus CAZZFK01. The sequence continues at coordinate 204,814 of CAZZFK010000003.1, read as the reverse complement.
GCCATATCGACCATGAGACCTTTTTCCGAACCGATCACGGTCTCAAAATCCTCGACAACGTCCTTGCCGTACATGTTCACGACCTTTTCCAGATCGATCGCCGCCTTGCGAGTGGCCTCAAGGTTCGTCCCTTGTGGCATGCGTGCCTTGACCAGGATGCTCTGGGCATCGGCAGGCATGAATACGAAGCTCGAGAACTTCGCGGCGACAAAGAGCGTCAGGATCAGGAGCAATACCATGAACACGACAGTTTTCTTGCGGTTATCGACGGCCATGCTCAGGAACCGCTCATAGCGGCTCGGCTGAGCGGTACGTCCAACATCATCTCCTGCAGCGCCGCGAGCCACGTTCGCTTTTGCGAACATATGCAGATAGGCCGGCATCACGAACACCGCGCAGATCCAGGAAGCGACCAAACAGATGATAATGACCATTGGGATAGCGTAGATGAACTTGCCGACAAGCCCGGAGACCATCAGCAAAGGAGCGAAAGCCGCGATGATACAGAGCAGTGTCACCGTCATCGACGCAAAGACCTCGGAAAGCCCTTTCTCGACGGCCTGTTTGATCGGAAGGCCGTTCTCCAGATGCCGGTAGGTGTTCTCGGAAACGACGATGGAACAATCGACGATCATGCCGAGCACCATGACCAGCGCGAACATACTGATGAGGTTCAGCGTTATCCCGCTGAAGTGCATGCCGAGGAACGCGGCCATGAACGTGACCGGGATACTGATGCTGACGAGTGCCGCCATGCGGAACCCCAACAGGAAGAACAATATCGCCAGCAAGAGGATAAATCCGCTGATGGCATTGGAAATGAGCGAGGAAAGCCTTGTCTTCACAAAACGACTGTAGTCGTTGAACCAGGTATAGGTCACATCCTTGGGCATGTCCTTCTGGTTCTCGATGAGGAACGCCTTGATGCGGTCCACGGTCTTGATCATGTCCGCGTCCTGCTTCTTGTTCACGCTCAGGATGATGGCGTCCTTGCTGTTGATGCGGTCGTAAACGCTGGCTTCCTCGAACGTGTCCGAGATCTTGGCGATATCCTTGAGCTTGGTCACGAACCCTGCGTCATTAGAGAAGATGACCGTGTTCCCTATATCCTCCCCGTTCTTGAACTGCCCGCTCGTACGCAGGACGAACTCCTCTTTACCGACGCGTAGCACACCGCCGGGCAGGTCGATGTTCCGGACCTGCAGCCGACCGATGACCGTGTTCAATCCGATGCGGTAGTTCTTCAATGCCTGAGGATCGACCTCGATAAGATATTCGCGGTCAAGATAGCCCTGTTTTTCGACCGTGGCCACGCCTTCTAGGAACAGGAGCTTTTCCCGCAAGTCCTTGGCAGCCTGACGTAGGTATTTATAGTCGACTTCCGTGTTCCCGCTGGCCATGATAGCGATATCGATGGCCGGTGTCTCTTCCGAGGTGATCTCTTCGAACACCGGGTCTTCGACCGTCGCGGGAAGGTCCTTCACGCTGTCCACGGCCTTTTCGATATCATCGACGATCTTCTGCCTGTTGCGCAGGTTCTCTTCAAGATGCACGATGATCACGGAAACATTCTCGAGACTATAGCTTAAGACCTTGTCGATACGGTTGACCTCGCGGATCTTCTTTTCCAGTGGGACCGTGACCAGGTTCTCGACATCGTCCGAGGACGCTCCGGGATACACGGTCTTGACCATCACCGTATCCAGCGCCACATACGGGAACGCTTCTTTGTTGAGCCCTGCCAGCGCCACAAGACCGAATATCATGAGCATGCCCACGAACAGGCTGACGATCAATTTCTCATGGATGAGAAAGTCGATTATTTTTTTCATTTGACGCGCTCCTTTACGGTCTTCTTGATGTCTATATCGTTCTTCTCGAAAACGGTATTGGTGACCAGGTCCAGGTTCATCAGGGCCATGTTATAGGCGGTCAGTGCCTCTGCATGACTGTTGTTGGCAGCCACGGTCATATCCACGGCCGATTTCAGTTCCAGCGTACTGATCCTGCCCTGCCGCAGCCGAAGTAACAGCGCGTCCAGGTAGCGCTGGCTGTCGCGGACCATGATCTGGGTCTTTTCAAGCGCCACGTACGAGGCTTCCACCGCCGCCATCCCGTCTTGGACCTCGTCGCGCACCTTGTTCTCCAGGTCCTTCAACTGCAGTTCGAGCTGCGCGACCTGATATTCCGCATTGCGTTTCTGGACGCCGGTATCGTTATCAAAAAGGACCTTGGAGACGGTCAGCCTGGTCTCCCAGTTGGAATATTCGAACGCGCCCGCTTCTATCGTAGCCTCTGCATATTTTGCGTCATAGCCGAGCCCCGTCCCCTGCCATTGCAGCGTCACACTGGGTAGGTCCTGGTTCTCGAGTATCCCTTTCTGTTTTATCAGGGAATCCCGGTCCAGTCTGGCCTTGCGGATATCGGCGCGTTTCTCGAGTGCCGTCCGGAAGAGCGCATCCTCGTCGAACGAATGCTGCACAATGTCCATGCTCACCAGGGAGATCGTGTTCCCGCTGACCTCCTCGGTCATATCGATATTGCGCAGCATCTTGTTCAGGGACTTTGTATAGTTGAGTTCCGCAGCTGCGAGCTTCGCTTCGGAAGCGGCGATCAACGCGTTGAACTGATAGAGGTTGTAGTTCTCGTAGGACCCGAGGTTCACGTTCCGTTCAATGGCATCATAGATCGTACGGTAGGCGGCCAGTTCGTTCTGTGCGGCAGCGAGCTGTTGCTGTCGCTGTGCGACCGTCCAGTAATCGAAGATGCCGGAGACGATCACGCCAGACAGCTGATATTCGGTCGCCAGTTCTTTACCGAGCTGCTGGTCCTTGAGTATGCTTTCCTGCTCGCGGTCCGTGTACCCAAAACAGTTCTTCAGGAGTTCCTGCTTGATCTGGAAGAACAGCGCCGGACTGTGCCAGGATTCTTCATATTTACCGGCCAGCAGATACGCCGATGGCTTGGTGTAATCTGTGTATACATCCTTGAATCCCGCGATGACTGTGGTCCCGGTCTTGAACGACTGCCCGAGGCTGACCGAGGAATCATTCTTTGTGAACGCGGATCCGTAGATCGCATCCATACTGCTCGGGTCAAGCTGCACGTTCTGATACCCCGTGGACGCACTGATGAACGGAGAGAACTTCGTCTGATACCGTTCATACATGGAATCGGCCTGCAGGTCCTCATAGGCCAGCATGCCTGCGGTGAGATTGCGCTCCAGGAGCCTGTGCAGGGCCGTGCTCAGAGATATCTCAGTGACGTTCGCCGTAATAGCGGGCATCTTGAAAGCAGAGAGGTCCTTCGCCTGTACCGGCAGCGCACAGAGCAGAAATACCAGGACCAGAACGTTCTTCATCATATCTTGCATGAGCATTTCCTTTATATATAAATAGTATTTGCGCGCGAACAGGTTCACCGGTCCCTCGGTCCGAATAACGAGCTGCTCAACGCTTCACCAGTCCGTACAGAACGATGTTCATCATGTCATGCATGTTCTTCTTCAGTTTTGACAGGTCGTGCCTTTCCAGCCATTCGACCTCGAGGCCCTTCATTCCGAACATGAACGCATGGGCTGTCGCAGCAATGTCCTTGATAACGAACACGCCCTGATCGACACCATACTGCAAGATCGAGCCGATCCGAGACTGTTCTTCCTTGTCATAACGGCTGCGTATCTTTTCCAGGCACGCATAGTTCTCGATATAATCATCCTTGGCAACATTGAAATAAGCAGCGAGCTTGTTCACGGCAGTTATCCTGACCAATACATACTCGTACAGTCTTTTACAGGGGTCCTTTTCCTTGTTTATTGCTTCCTTGAGGTCTTGAGTAATGGCATTGATCTCGATGTTCGCGATGGCCTCAACGACCTCTTCTTTGCTCTTGAAATAATAATACAGCACGCTCTTCGTCTTTCCGGTAGCACGGGCGATATCATCCATCGAGGTCTTCTTGTACCCGTAGCGGGTGAAACATTCCTGGGCCTTTGCCAGTATCTTTTCCCTGACCTCGCTCTTTCCCTGACCTCGCAGCATTTTTTCCTCCGATAGTATATATACTATTCGACCATTTTAGTCTAAAGGTCAAAATAGTCAAGTATGCCCATTTGGTCATGCTGGAAAAGGCATAAGATCATGCCTATCGCTGTGGTATTTGTACGAGATATGGACAATGAATGGACAAAGACTTGTCTCCTTTTTCTTGTAATGATAGACTCCGAACAGTGCGCTCCAGCGAAGACTTTAGGCTTCGCTTTTGTTTTGTTTTGGAACAGGTACTTATTGAACAGCAGGAAATCGTCACAAGGGGGAATGTTCACAATGTCCACGATAGCGATAATGAACCAGAAAGGTGGTTGCGGGAAAACCACGACCTCTATCAATCTTGCTGCGGCATTGAGCCTGAAGGATAAAAAGGTCTTGCTCATTGATTTCGATCCCCAGGGACATTCTTCGCTTGGTCTTGGGCTTGATGATCGTAAGTTCAATTATTCCGTGTACCATACGTTGTCAGAGAACGTCCCTCTCGATACGGCATGTGTTCCGATCAGCGAGCATCTTACGCTGTTGCCTGCGGACATCCGCCTTGCGTCCCTGGAACAGGCCTTGTCGGAAGTCTCCGGGCGCGAGTTCTATTTGAAGAAGCTGCTGGATCCTGTCCGCAGTGAATATGATCATATCGTCATTGATTGTCCTCCGCAGCTCGGTATCTTGAGCGTGAATGCCCTGCTCGCTGCGGATAAATGTATCGTTCCTGTCGAGCCAGGTAAGTTCGGACTTGATGGCCTGGTAAAGCTTAATCAGACCATTGAGACATTATGTAAAAAGGTCGGACATGTCATACAGAAGAAATACCTGGTTTCTCTTTTTGATATTGATTCTTCGTTCGCTGAAACGTTCTATGAGCGGATGCAGAATAATTATGGGGAAGATGTGTTCAAGACCAAGATCCATCGTACGACAGCGTTGCGAGAAGCGACACAAGCGGGCAAGTCCATCATCGATTTTAAGCAGCATTCCATCTCGTTCGTGGATTTCATGTCCCTGGCCCATGAAGTGGTACTTTGGGAGAACGAACATTTACTCGAAGAGATCCTGAGCGCTGAAGATATGAAACCGAAGCGTACTCCGGTCGGCATCTGTTTTCTGCATAAGTCCGAGGATGCGCTTTCCGTGCAGCTCGCGGGCAATTTCAATAATTGGGACCCCGAACGTACTCGCCTGAGCAAACTGCAAGGGAGCGATGTCTGGTATACGATACTGCCGCTCGACAGCGGCTCGTATGAATATCAGTATGTTGTTGATGGGAAGTATACGACCGACCCGGCGAACCCTGACATTGAAGAAGCGAAATTTGGTATCAAGCGGTCGGTGTTGAGCGTCTAGCGTCACGTTAGTTGCCTTCACCAGTGCTCCTGCATACAGGATATTCGTATGCCTTTTTCGTATGATATAGTATTCAGTATGAACGTTGTATTCCTCTCACCTCAATTCCCTTCAAATTTCTATCGTTTTTGTGTCGCTGCGCGCGCTAATGGACTGAACATCCTTGGTATCTCCGATGTCCCGTTCGCATCCTTGCATCATGAGCTCAAAGATGCGCTCATCTGGTATTACCAGGTCTCGGATATGCACAACTATGCCGAATTGTGCGAGGCTATGAAGTTCTTTACCGAAAAATACGGGCAGATCGATCGTCTCGATTCCCACAATGAATACTGGCTGGAGACCGAGGCGAAGTTGAGGACGGAGTTCAATATCCCCGGTATCAAGAATGACACGATCTCATTGATCCGCCGCAAATCAAAAATGAAGGACGTGTTCAAAAAAGCGAAGGTCCCGTGCGCTCCGGGGATCATCGTCAAGTCCAAGGCTGCTGTTCTCGATTTCATCGATGATCTCGGATTCCCGGTCATCGCCAAGCCTGATAGCGGTGTGGGTGCGGCCAATACGTACAAGATAGCGAACAAGGCAGAGCTGGACGCGTTCCTGAAGGAGAAGCCGGACGTTGATTACTATATGGAAGCGTTCATCAACGGGAAAATGTTCACATTTGACGGGTTGACCGACAAGAACGCCGATATGGTCTTTTATACCTCACATACGTACAGTCAGGGCATCATGGAGACGGTTAATGACGATCTTGATGTGTACTACTATTCGCTGCGTGAGGTCCCCGAGGACCTGAGGGAACTTGGAGCTCGGCTCGTCAAAGCCTTTGATGTCCGTGAGCGGTTCTTCCACTTTGAATTCTTTAGGACGTCCGACGGAAAATTGAAGGCCTTGGAAGTGAACATCAGACCGCCTGGCGGGCTTACGACCGATATGTTCAATTTCGCGTGTGATATGGACGTCTATGATCTGTGGGCGAAGGTCCTGAAGTTCGGGACCCTGCCCTCGTTCACGTACGAACGGAAATATCATTGTTGCTATGTGTGCCGCAAGAACAATAAACGGTATGTTCATTCGCAGGACGAGGTCGTCTCAAAACTTGGCAGTGCGCTCGTACATCACGAACCTATCAGCTCGATATTCGGGAGGGCGCTGGGGGACTATGGCTATCTGGTCCGCTCAGAGGACTTGGCCGAGGTCGTGAGGATGGCGGAGTTCATTCAGAAGAAGTAGACCATCAACAAGGTGTGTACAGCCCCCTCCACTAAAGCAAATATTTTCACAGATAGCTCGTATGAGATTCCTCCCCGGATCCGGGGAGGAATCTCATAAAATCCCACTTAAAAGAACTTCCAGCGATGGAGGGGTCATTCACGAAGAATGACCAAAGGTTACTTCCTTACGACCACCAGCGCTTCTCCCGCTACCGCCAGTGCCAGTACGAACAGAACTGCTGCGATCCCACCGACAAGAGACAATTGATATTGCAAGATCAATATCGCCAGTGCCCAGAGCGTGATGATGAACATCGCGATCATAGGGATGACAGTGAACCAGTTCTTGATCTTGTTCTTTGCAAGCCACACGGAGATCACGAGCAGGGTCAAGGCCGCGAGCAACTGGTTCGATGTCCCGAACACCGGCCAGATGGCCTTCCATGAGGGTACCGCGACCCCGTGCGCATCATGCAGCGTTATCATGGAGAATATTGTCGGGAGCAAAAGCGTCAGAAATGTTGAAAGGTACCGAATGTTCGATCCCTTGGTCCCGAAAAATTCCTCAAAGATGTATCTTCCCAGTCGTGTCGCAGTATCGAGCGTGGTCAAAAGGAAGGTCGATAAGGCCAAAAGTCCGAGAGAAAAACCGATAGCCGAAGGTACTCCGAACATACCGAGGAATCTGGCGATGCCGTTCCCGTAAATGATCATCGGTTGTTTTGCCGCAAGTACGGCGCTGTGTGAGAACATCATGATCGTCCCTAAGGCGATGACCGCGACAAGAGTTTCAACGAGCATGCCACCGTACGCGATCGGCCTCGCATCTTTTTTATGGGCGATCTGTTTTGAGGTCGTTCCCCCCGCAACAATTGAATGAAAACCGGATACCGCACCGCAGGCGATGATGACGAAAAGGAACGGGAACAGCGTTCCTTCACTGCTCGTCCACCCGATGAAGGCCGGATATTGGACATGGAAGCCGCCAAAACTGATGCCGATGATCCCGGCGATGACCGACGCATACAGCAGGAACGACGAGAGATAGTCTCTCGGCTGTAGTAAGAACCATACCGGAAGTATTGAAGCTGTGAATGAGTACAGGATCAGGACCATGCTCCAGAATTTTCCGGTACTGCCGAAGAGCGTCATCGGGGCCATTGCAGGGAAGATGCTCCCCAGGTACACCGAGAAAAATGTGAGCGGTACGAAGATGAACGATGCCCAGAGTGTCGGGACCTTGAGCTTATATAAGGTGATACCGAACAGAACGGCCAGGACGATGAACTGTATCGATGCGCTCGCGACCGTTCCGTCGGCGGCGAACGTCGATGCGGTCATGTCAATGAACACGGTAAGTACATAGACCAGGGTGAGCCACATGAACAATAAGAACAATTTGAAGATACGTTTGGTGAGGTATTTATTGGCCAGTTCGGCTATAGAGCGTCCCTGATGACGAATGGAGGCGACAAGTGAAGTGAAATCATGGACACCACCGATGAAGATGCCTCCGAGGAGCACCCAGAGCAGCGCCGGCAGCCAGCCGAAGGCCATCGCCGCGATGATAGGGCCGACCACGGGACCTGCTCCTGCGATCGATGAGAAATGATGTCCGAAGAGCACGGGCATTGGTGCCGGAACGAAGTCCATATCGTCGCGCAAGGTATGGGCCGGGGTCTTTTTCTTGAAGTTTATCTTTAACGTTCGTTCCAGGAAATTGCCGTAGAAGATATATCCTGCAATGATCACCGCGACCGCTATATAAAAAAGTACTGTCAGCATATATGCACTCCTTTATTGATGATATTACAATATCGTTCGCTCTGGTTATTTATTGCCGTATTTGTCCGGTCCCTGTGACCAGGTATTTATAGGTTGTCAATTCCGAAAGGCCCATAGGACCACGGGCGTGCAGCTTCTGTGTGGAGATACCGATCTCGGCGCCGTAGCCGAACTCTCCGCCATCAGTGAAACGCGTGGATGCGTTCCACATGACCGCTGCTGCGTCGATGCGTTTCATGAACTCTTTTGCTGCGGCCTCGTTCTCGGTGATGATCGCCTCGGTATGTTTCGAGCTGTATTTAGATATATGGGCGATGGCTTCATCGAGACCTTTGACGATCTTGACGGCGATGGTCAGAGAGAGGAACTCGGTATACCAATCGTCCTCAGAAGCTTCTTTTATCTCACGGTCTATCATGCGGCTGGCCTTATCCCCTCTGATCTCGACACCGGCGCTTTTGAGCTTGCTGAGGATCTGAGGAAGCACCTTATAGGCATGGGTCTCGTCAATAATGAGCTTTTCTGCGGCATTACAGACGGAAGGACGTTGGACTTTGGCATTGTAGGTGATCTCGACGGCTTTCTGAACATCAGCATCTGCATGGACGTATATATGGCAGTTGCCGACGCCGGTCTCTATGACCGGTATCATGGAGTTCTCCACGACCTCTTTGATAAGTCCTGCCCCGCCGCGCGGGATAATGAGATCGATGTACTGTTTCAGACGCAGCATATCGGAGACGGACTTTCTGTCGGTCGTTTCAATGAGCTGGATCGCTTCTTTGGGGACGTTGTGTTTGACGAGCACATCCTGCAGGACCTTTACGATGGCCTTGTTCGAATTGATCGCATCGGACCCGCCTTTAAGGATAACGGCGTTCCCGGATTTCAGGCACAGGCCTGCTGCGTCAGCAGTGACGTTCGGACGGCTTTCGTAAATGATGCCGATGAGCCCGAACGGGACACGCACTTTTTTTATGGAAAGTCCGTTCGGTCTCTGTATGCTCTCAAGCACCGTTCCGACCGGGTCTGCAAGGTCTTTCACGAGGATAAGACCTTCGGCCATTTGTTTCAGGCGTTTTTCGTTCAGTGCAAGACGGTCAAGGAACGCTTCGGATAGTCCTTTAGTCTTGCCGTTCGTAAGGTCTGAGGCGTTCGCGTGCAGTATCTCATCCTTTGATGTCAGCAGCGCTTTGGCCATATCCTGAAGCAGTACGTTCTTTGTATCTGTCGAAAGGAGTTCAACGGCTTTTGCGGCTTTTGCGCCTTCTATCGCTTTATTGGTGACTTCAATGGACATGAGTGTCCTCCTTAAAAGAACGACGCGCATCTGGTGGTCATAGTATACATCAAACAGGGGCAGAAAATTAAGGCTATGCTCGAGGAGAACGCTTCGTTTGCGACTATCGGGGCTTAAAATAGGTCCCGATCTTCTCCCCGGTCACGATATCCACGAGCACGTTCTTTTTGCGACCGTTGGCGATGACCATGGGAATCCCCTGCGCGGTCACAAGTTTTGCGGCTTGTACCTTGGTGAACATACCTCCGGTACCGGCCGAAGATGTGTCTTTGCCCGCCACTTTTTCCAGCGCGGCATCAATGACCGTGACCTCGGGGATAAGTTTTGCGTCCTTGTTCTTGTGCGGATTGTCGGTATGGAGGCCATCGCTGTCTGTCATGAGTATGAGCATCTTTGCTTTGGTCAGTATCGCTACATGGGCGGAGAGCGTATCATTATCCCCTACTTTGATCTCTTCGACGGCCACGGAATCGTTCTCGTTGACGACAGGAATGACCTTGAGCTGCAGTAATGTATAGAATGTGTTCTGCAGGTGCGCGGCTTTTTTCGCGTCCCTGATCTCGTCGGAGGTCATGAGTATCTGACCGATCGATATGCCGTGCGGTTCAAGAAAATTATTGTATTCGTTGAGGAGCAGTGATTGCCCGACAGCTGCCGCAGCTTGTTTTTCCGGGACAGACTTGATCTTGCCGTTCAGGTTGAGCCGTTCTTTCCCTGCTGCGATAGCGCCTGACGTGACGAGAATGAGGTTATACCCATCCTTGTGCAGGTGCGCCAATTGTTCGGTGATGTTGCGCATATTATTGAGGTCCAGCCGTCCTTCACTGTCCGTGAGCGTATTGGAACCTACTTTTATGACTATGAGCTTTTTGTTCGGCATGGATATATTTAACCACTTTGGGACCGGATTGTTAACCTGTGAGTTGTTCGTGCCCAGGACCTAGCAGCTCGCGATCCTTTATTTGTCAGAAAAGAACTTCTTAAGTATCCCCTGTTTAAGTTCCTGGATCCCTTCACCGGTGGCAGCGGATAGCTCAAATATCTTCGATGCTTTTGGCAGTTGTTTCTTGAGCGTTTTGAGTTCATCACGGTCATTGACCGCGTCGATCTTGTTCAGGACGATGATCTCCGGACGTTTTGAGAGGGACGGGTTATATTTTTTCAGTTCATTGCGTATGACCTTATAATTGGTGACGATATCGGCAGTGTGGTCCGTCACATCGATCATATGCACCAGGAAGCGTGTGCGTTCGATATGGCGCAGGAACGCATCTCCAAGTCCCTTCCCTTCCGCTGCCCCTTCGATGAGCCCGGGTATATCGGCAAAGACCAGCTGTTTATCGTCATATGCCATAACGCCTAAGTTCGGCTTGATCGTTGTGAAAGGATAGCCCGCGATCTTTGGCGTAGCATTGGTCAACACCGAAAGCAGTGTGGATTTGCCTGCGTTCGGAAGACCGATGATGCCGATATCCGCCATCACTTTAAGTTCAAGTATCAGGTCCAGTTCTTCGCCGGGAAGACCCGGTTTTGCGAACATAGGCGCCTGGTTGGTTGATGACTTGAATCGTGCGTTGCCGAAGCCGCCGTTGCCGCCTTCTGCGACCATGAATTCCTGCCCCGGTTCGGTCATATCGGCCAGGACCTCTCCGGTCTCGAAATCCTTGACGACCGTCCCCCGGGGGACCTTCAGGATGATGTCCTCGCCGTCCTTGCCGGCACAGAGCGCGCCCATGCCGTTCTGGCCTTTATCAGCCTTATAAATACGTTTGTATTTGAAATCCAGGAGCGTGTTCATCTGTGGGTCGACCACGATGATGACATTGCCTCCGCGGCCGCCGTCGCCGCCTGCAGGACCGCCCTTGGGAATGAATTTTTCACGACGGAAGCCTACACAGCCGTTGCCGCCGTCACCCGCTTTTACATGTATCTTTGTATAGTCAATGAATGAGCTCATACGCTGATAGTACCACAGTCGTTCATATACTGTTAGCGTTGCTCAAGGGGCTTACCAGCCCTTGATGAGCGCCCCTTGTTCGTCGAGTTCGATGCAATGATCTGCAGTGATCGGGTATTTCCCGAGCAGCTCGACATCGGTCTTATTGCCGTATATATCCGGCGGACCGGTCATCGGATCATAAAGCAGGTCGATACGCTTGATGTTCCCGTTCGCCCAGAAGAATAAACGGTCTACCGCGACAGCTTTTCCGCCCGATACCTCGATAACGGTCTCTTTCTCGTTCGTCAGTTCAAGACTTTCGACCTCTCCCGTCTTGCTGAAGGTCACGATGCCCCAGGCTTTTCCTGTGTACTGTTTTTTTCCGACAGTGAAGACCGTATCATTCTCGAGTTTTATGGCGGTGATGGAACCGTCATCCGCATAGGTGATCTCGCGTACCTTGACCGTTCTTCCGCCCTTTAAGGTGATCGTTGCCGGTTCTTTAGAGAGGTCAATAGTATGGACATTCCCTGAGGGAAAGAACGTTACGCGAGAGGTCTTTACGGACCGTTTGCTGTCGGGCAGCGTCATCGTGAACGGGGTATCCCTGAACACGGAAGCGATCGAACCGTTCGCGTGATATGCCACCTCACCGCAGTTGCTGAGCACGATGTTCGTGCGCGGGAGGGTGAACGTTTCTTTTTCTCCGGGGTAGAACCTTTCAGGACGGCCGTCCGGGAAGAACGATATGGTATCTGGGAATACCGTGAGCGTTCTCCCGTCCATAGTGAGCGTGTACGTGTCCCCGTCCGTATGGACCGATCGCAGCATGCCGTTCTTGTGGAAGCTTATGGCCGTATCCGCCTTGGCGTTCACGATATCGGTACCGCCGGGAAGCGTTATGGGGGTGTCATTTTTTAATACGGCAGAGGAGAGCGCGCCTTCATCATAGGTGACCTTAGTGGCCAGGAACGAGTACTTTTTGTCCGGTGTCGTGACCAGGAAAGGCTCTTCAGGCTCGAAGTAAACGATGCGTCCTGCCGGATCGAACCGGACCTCTATCATGGAGACTTTCGTTTTTTCGGGGACATATACGGTGAGCTCTTCCGGTTCATTTCCCAGATATACGGAAGAGACGGTACCGTTCTCATGGAAGAACGCTCTGTCGGTATCAACGTTCGTGGTGCCGCCTTTGCCGTTGGGTATCTCGATAGAAAATGTCTTGTCAGAAATGAGCCCCGTGAGAGCCCCTGTTGTGCTGAAGAACAATGTTTTTGCGTATACCTTATCGTCACAGCCGGGGACGGTGACCTGCTGCGGGTACTTGAATTCGACCATCACGATCCTGCCGTTCTGGTCGAACGTGATCTGTTCCGTGTCCGAGCCGCGGTTGGCAAGGATATTGCAGGGAAGCATATATATATCTTTGTTGGAAAAAGGGTGAATGCCAAGCCGGCTCAGTTCGAGCAGGATCTTTCTTGAGCTCTGGTATGCCTGTTCTTGTTCTTTGCTTTTTTCCGGGGCGTTGCGATATCGTTCCTGCAGGTCCTTGAGCGAACTGAGCAGCGGCGTTGCGGTCTTCAGTTCATCACGATGAGCATTGATGAGGAGCGCATCGATCTCCGGCTCATAGGTCTCCAATAATTTCCAGAGAGAGGGCCGGTGTTCTTCGCCGAGGTCATCCTGTACCCACCATTTCGGATTACCCTCTTGTCCGACCTTCATGCGGTCGGCGGCTGCAATGATGATCTCCGGACGTTTATCCCTGAACACGATATGTGCAAAAGCTTCTTCGGCATCGGTGATGCCGTTATTGTTCGTGTCGGTGATGATCTCTTCGGGTTGTGCGATATTGTCTTTGTTCTTGTCGATATAATCTCTGTGGGTGGTCTTTCCGCTGATGGTCTCTCTTTTTATGATACCGTCCATCCTCAATCCGTTCACTAGGGTCATACCGAACTCCTTTACCGCGACGTGGTATTGAACATACGACGTCCTCATTATACCTATTTATATATCGTAATTTAAAGACGGAAATTGCAAAAAAAAGAACGGCATTATGCCGTTCTTTTTTCGTACTGTACCGTTCCGTGAGGTATTACGCTTTTGCGGCAACAGCCTCCGGATATACGCAGACGCGCTTTTTATCCTTGCTTACGCGTTCGAACTTCACGATGCCGTCGATCGCAGCATGAATGGTGTGGTCCTTGGATATGAAAACGTTCTTCCCCGGCATGACGCGTGTACCGCGCTGGCGGATGATAATGGACCCCTGACGGATCTTCTGGTCCCCATAGACCTTAACGCCCAGATATTGCGGATTGCTGTCGCGCCCGTTGCGTGTACTTCCCTTACCTGTCTTATGTGCCATGACAAAACTCCTTACTGTGATCCGTCTTGCAGGAGCAGGCTCCTGACAAGGGGTATATTATTTGCCGTTCGTGATCTTCTCGATCTTGAGGTACGTGAACGACTGACGGTGACCGCGTTTGCGGTGATATCCTGTCTTTGATTTGAACTTGATGATGAGCACTTTATCATCTCTGTCCTGTTTCAATACTTTCGCATGAACCGACGCGCCGCTTATGTACGGCTTTCCGACCGTGACCGCTTCGTTATCGACCACCAAAAGGACCTTGTCCAAAGAAACGTTCTTATCAACTTCAGCAGGTAATTTTTCGACCGCAAGCTTCATTCCTTCGGTCACTTTATATTGTTTTCCACCGGTCTCTACTACAGCGTACATAGCTTTATTTCCTTTCGTTAGAACAAAAAATCACAACGGAGAGCAAGTGTACTGGTGCGTGTAATTTTTGTCAACAGGACCGACACAGCAAGCCTCACATCCTTTATGATACGGACCGAGCGTTCTGTGTTCGAGGCGCATTCACGCTTTATGGGATGAAGTATTCCCCGCGGGCCGTCTTGAAATACATCTCCCGGCGATGCAGCTTGATCCGGTCACAGACTATGCCGGCCGCGTGAAGTACATCTTCCGGCTTAATGCTGCCTGAGGGACCGGTCTTTATTTGCAGCTGCAGCCGGGTCCGTTGCGGAGAATGATCGAGCAGTGAAAGGTCCTGTATGAAAGGGCGCAGGTCTATCTGTTTTGTCCCGTTCTTGTTCGTCTTCATATATCTGAGTTCTGCGGCGTCCAGTACCGTGCGTATCTTTGTTCCCAGGTCAGCTTTTGACCCGGTATCACCGAAGCAGGTGACCTCATATTCAATGAGCGCGACCTGTGCTGCGGGAGAACCGCGGTACGGAGAAAGACGCACGTCCATTACGGAGAGACCTTCGGGCAGTTCTTTAGCAAGACGCTCCTGCAGTTCAAGAGGTTTCATGAGCGTGTCCAGGAACAGTTCGCAATATTCTGCTGCGCTGGTCATGCCGACGGACAAGGGGACGGCCAGCGAGAATTTGATGTGCGGATTGAACCCTTGTGTGTAGGTCACCGGCAGATCGGTCCTTCGGAACACACGTTCCCACAGCCGCATCATATCAAGATGTGAGATGTAGCAGAGATTTTCTGCGCGCGAAAAACGGATCAGGAACGGATATGACAACCTATTTTCTTTTCTTTTTGCCGCTTTTTTTAGGGGCTGTTTTTTTCTTTATATTCTTTTTGGCCGGTACTTTTTTCCCTTTTTTAACGGGGGCCGCTTTCTTTTTTACTTTTGCTATGGCCGATACCAGGGCCTTTTTCTTGGCTTCGCTCTCGGCATCCACGGCCTCTTCGATATCGTTGAGCGACGTTGGCGCTTCTTCATCAGTGAGCGTCGAAAGGTCATCTTCGATGACCGGTTCTTTATCGTCGATCAAGGGTTCGTGAGCGTTCCCTTCGGAAGCGAAATCATCGAGCGCGGCGAACGGGTCCACCTCTTCAACGTTCGCGGCATTTCCGCTGATATCATCTTCGAGCCCGCCTCCAGAACCTCCTCCGTAGTAATCATCCTCAAAATGTTCGTTATCTCCCATATAGGTCATAACTTTTCCCCTCCCCTAAAATATTCAAAGTTTTGAGCTACTGAGCCTATGTAAGCTGTTCTCTGACCTTCTTGATCTTATCGTACGCTTTTTTTGTATCGTTGTATGCCGACTGCAAGAGCTTCTTATGCTTTACCGGGTCGTTATTATGGGCCGCGAGCCGTATCTTCTTGGCGATAAAATCCTTCAAGCCACGCTGAATGTTCTCGAGCTGCTTATCCATAGCGGTCAGGATGTTCTCTGCAGCTTCAGTGGCATCGAGCGGATTGGCCTCTCCGGCATCTTCGACGTTCTTGCCTGCTGTGACCTCTGTGTTCTGTTCATTGATAGCAATGGAAGTATCGGCTGCTTTGGGCATATCCTCAAGCTTTAACCCGGGTCCGACCGGTTTTTTTTCTTTGAGGTCTTTTTCTTTTTTTCTTTTGATATCTTCAGAGGCTTGGGCCGCTATTGCAGCTGCATGAGCATCACGTGTTACTCCCCCGACCACTTCACCCATGCTGCACCCCTTTATGACAAAATGTAAAATTCTGCGGAAAAGTACCAAGAATTGGACAAAAAATCAAGTAAAATCTGTTCAGAGGAGAGAAAGAAGATACAAGTGGCAAGAGACAAGAAAAAAGAGTCAAGGAGATAGGTCGCATTACAGACCTTTTCATGCTAGTTTAATTTTTTTCCTCTTCTCTCGTTTCCTGTTTCTCTTTCTCCAGTGTATACTCCCTCGTATGGACACCATGACAGATGTGCTCGACAGAGAGATCCTTCCGTATGTGAAAAAGCCGATACGGTACACCAATGCGGAGCTGGGCAGTGTACATAAGGAATGGGACGCCGTTGCTGTCCGCATGGCACTGTGTTTTCCCGAGCTCTATGAGATAGGCATGTCCAATCTCGGTATTCAGGCGCTCTATCATGTCGTTAATGCACGACAGGACCTCCTGTGCGAACGTGTGTTCTCCGTGGATATGGACATGGAGAAGCTCATGCGTGATAAGCATGTCCCGTTATTCTCGCTTGAGTCCCGTCATCCTCTTATGGACTTTGATCTGCTCGGAATATCGCTCCAGCACGAACTGACCTATACGAACTTCATTACCATGCTTCAGCTCGGGCACGTGCCGCTCCATGCGAAGGACAGAAAAGGCACGGACCCGTACGTGTTCATCGGCGGGCATGGCGCGTTCAATCCTGCCGCGGTCTCGGACTTCATTGATTTTGCGGTCATTGGGGAAGGGGAAGAGGTGTTGGTCGAGGTATTAGAGTATTTTAAAACCCATCGGGACGCCCCGCGAGCGGAATTCCTTGCCGGGCTGGCCGGAGCAGTGCCGGGTGTCTATGTTCCTGCCCTTGATAATGCGACGACCAAGCGGTACATACAGGACCTTGATGTTTTGACCTATCCTCCCCGGCCTATAGTTCCGTTCCTTGAGACCGTGCACGATCGTTTGACGGTCGAGGTCATGCGCGGTTGTTCGCGTGCCTGCCGTTTCTGCCAAGCGGGGTATGCACTGCTCCCGCGTCGTGAAGTGTCCATGGCAAAGATATTGGGACGCATCGAGCATGATCTTCCGCGTACGGGGTATGATGAGGTCTCTCTGGTCTCGCTCAGCAGCGGTGACCATTCCTGTATAGAGCCTTTGCTCCTTGAACTGCTCTCACGGTACCGGGACCGGAAGGTCAATATCTCCCTCCCCTCGCTGCGTATCGATTCGCTCTCTCCGGAACTTGTGGCCGCGACGCAGGCCACGAGGCATTCCAGCCTGACGCTCGCGCCTGAGGCCGGTTCACAGCGCCTGCGGGACGTGCTCAATAAGCGCATTACGGAAGAAGAGATAATGAAGGCTATCGAGCATGCGGTCGCCAATCGTACCAATTCGATAAAGCTGTATTTCATGATCGGGCTGCCGACGGAGACACGGGAGGACATAGAAGCGATAGCACTGCTTGCGGACAAGATCAAACCTATATTAAGGAAGAATCCGCGTGCAAAATGCACGATCAACGTATCGAACTTCATCCCGAAGCCGCATACGCCGCTGCAATGGGCGCGGCAGAACAGCGTGGATGAGCTGTATGAAAAGCAAGACCACTTGAAACGTATCGTGCATGGGAAACAGATCTCGGTCAAATGTCATACTCCCGAGCTCTCGTTCCTCGAAGGGATATTTTCCCGTGGTGACGCGGCGCTCGGGCGTGTGCTCGAAAAAGCGGTCGAGCTCGGAGCCCGGTTCGACGGATGGGACGAGCATTTTAAGCCAGAACTATGGAAAGAAGCTTTCATACAGGCAGGGGTCGATCCGATGTACTATCTGCGTGAACGACAGCTCGATGAACAGCTTCCGTGGGCATCTATCAAGACCGGCGTAAGTGTCGACAATCTGAAGAACGAATATCTGAAAGCGTTGGCTCAATAGCGGTCGAAAAAATCCTCCATCGAAGTGAAGAAGATCGTGTTGTCCTTGATCTCACGGTCCACGAGATAATTGTTCGCTTTTTTCACCAGGGTCTCTCCGGATATCGCATGGTGCGTGAACTGTTCCCAATCCTTCTTGAGCTGCGGTTCAAGTCCTTTTTTTATCGCATGGATGATCTGTTTCTTGTGATATGCGGTGAGTTCGGTGTTCTTACGAATGGCGGCGACCAGTGTCGGGGCTGCTGTCTGCGTTCTTTCTGTTCTGTGTGTCCGGCTTGTCCGCATATGGTTCACGCTCACTTTCATACATGATATGCCACGTATCTGGCGGGAATATACATCGATTGTTATTGATATATTAAAAAGAAACGAGGAACGAGTGGCGAGAAACAAGGTCTCGGACAGAGCTGTCTTGTTTCTCGTCTCTCGCCCCTTGTTTCTTTAAATAAAGAAAAGTATCACGGGAATATAGACGATAGATGCGAACGTGCTGATCACGACCGTGGACGCGGCGATATCCTGGTCCTTTCTGTATTTTTCAGTGAGCACGTAGGACATCATGGCGGAAGGCAGGGCCGAGTACAGGAGTATGATCTTGCGGGTGATATCAGGTACCGGGAACAGCGCGAGGAAGGCGTATGCGATCAGAAGACCACCGCCGGTGCGGATGAGAGCTCCGAGCAGGGGCAGGCCCCAGGAAGTGATACATGAGGCACAAAGCCGATACCCGAGCAGCAGCATCATGAGCGGTATCGTGATGTTCCCGAGCATTGTAGTGGCGTGCAATAGAAAGGGGGGTACAGGGATCTTGAAGGCCGCGATGAGAATAGAGATGGCCGCGACATGCAGTGCCGGCAATTTGAGCCCGTCGAACAGATGTTTTCTGCCTGCAAGGATCGCGACCCCGACGGAATACATGACGATGAGCAGGCCCAGGTCGTAGACGATGGCGCGGGCGAAACCCTCTTGTCCGTAGGCGAAAAGAGCGATCGGAAAACCTATATTGCCGGTGTTCATGAGCATGACGGGGATATAGAACCCTTTGAGCCGCGGTCTGCCGAGCATTTTCAATATCGCATAGGTGATAAGCCCGCAGCCGAGCATAACGGTGAACGCCGAGGTCAGGATGAGGCTATATTCGCGCCAGAGGATATGCTGCTGTGTGATGACAGAAAATATGAGGCAAGGGGAACCGACGTAGATGATAAGGTTGCTCAGTGTTTCTATATCGATACGGAAACTGAATTTTTTGCACAGATAGCCGAAGGCGATGACGAGCGCAACGGGAGCGATGATGGGCCAGACGTGGAGGAAGCTGTGCATAATTATGTATAAAATAATAACACATAATAAAAGAACACGGTGTATTTGCGGTGCGAACTAATACGTTCATAATATATTGAACGGTATTTTCAGGACATCTCGGGGCTTAAGCCCCTGCACCCCACGGCGCTAACTCACCCCATTCACTCGCAATGCTCGTTCTGTGGGGTTCGATCAGAGCGCCTTATAGGGAACAAGATTTAATATTTTTGTGCTTTATTAAGGAGCCTATGTGGTCGTTGGCGGATCGACGTGAGTTGAAAGCAGCTCATGCAGGTATTCGTCGACGCTGTTCACGGCGATAGCCCCGTCGGCGACGGCGGTGACGACCTGGCGGAAGGATTTGGCCCGGACATCGCCGGCCGCGAACATGCCGGATGTGGACGTTCCCATATCTTCATCGGTGAGGATGAAGCCCACTTCGTCCTTTTTAACGAGATCTCCCAGGAACTTGGACTTTGGTTTATATCCGACATATATGAAGACACCGTCCGTGAACACTTCGTTGGTGGTGCCGGTCTTGGTATTCTTGACCCGGACCTGAGTGACCTTATTGGCTTCGCCGTTGATGGCCTCAATGACGGAATCCCAGATGAACTCGAGCTTCTCGTTCTTCATGGCCTCTTCTGCCACGATGCGTTCGGCGCGAAGCGTATCTCGGCGGTGGATGACATAGACCTTTTGGCAGAATCGGGTGAGGTACATGGCCTCTTTGACGGCCGAATCGCCGCCGCCGACGACAACAACGGTCTTTCCTTTATAAAAGGGGCCGTCGCAGGTGGCGCAGTAGGAAACTCCCCTGCCCCTGTATTCTTCTTCCCCGGGTACGTGCAGTTTTTTAGGTGTTGAACCGGTAGCGACGATGACGGTCTTGGTGATGAACATCTTGCCGTCCTCGGCGCGGAGGATGAACTTGCCTTCTATTTTCTGTACTTGTTCGATATAGGCCCATTCATATTTAACGCCGAAGCTCAATAATTGTTTTTCCATATTATCGGTGAGCTGCATGCCGGAGAGCGGCTCGGTGCAGCCGGGATAATTCTCTATTTTATCGGTGGTGGACATGAGGCCCCCGGGGATCTTTCCTTCCAATAAGAGGAATTTGAGCCCTGCACGCACGGCATAGAGCGCCGCGGCCATGCCGGCAGGACCGGCACCTACGATGATGAGGTCGTATTCGATGTTATGGATAATGGTCTCGAGGGGTTTTGTCTGTGTTTTGATAGAGAGGTCTTTATCTGATTTCATGAAGTAATAATATCATAGAAGACCTATCAATAGTTATTTTCAGTGTTTGCTGTTTACTGAGTAATTCCCTTTGTTTAAGAAGATTTCTTTAGGGTGTTTTGTGCTGCCAACAAAACATAAACCTTTTTAAATGAACTGTTTTTCGATATACCAGATTATACAATTTGATTTTTATTATAGATGTACAAACGCCCGTCTTTTTCTATGTACGCATAGTCTGCCCCAAATCTTTCTTTAATTCGTGTTTGCATGTTTATCGCATAATCTTCTTTTTTACCCACTATTACCATGTTCTTACTTGTTTCAAATGCGTAAACCTCTTTGCCGCCCCCTGTTTTTAATTTGATCGGTTCTCCCGCAACTTCATATATAATTTTGTTTTTTTCAATCTTTGTTTCAGGTTTGTTTTTATAAGCTACATAGAGAGCATAGGTGTCTTCAAGTTTATTGTTTGCTGCCTGGATTTCCTCTGGTTCTCCATTCTTAATGGCAGTTTCAAGTTTTTTCTGAGCTTCTAAAACGTTGTTTCGAGCCTTTATAGCTGCATCAGATGCTCTGTCGGATATCTGGTCACTATTTAATATCGACTCATACTTCTTGCTGGTTGCGACAGCCTGGTTGGTAATATCAGTGATCTCTTTGTGTACGCTTACGACTTTTTGATATGCAGTATTAAGTATATCTACCGCATCCTGGACCTCTTTTGCTGTGCTCTTTGGATTATTTCGAGCAGCCTCTAAGTTCTTCATGGCTTTATTGTATTCATCTATCGCTTCGTTATACTTATGATCAAGTCCGCTACCCCCATCGAGGCCTTTCATCGTATTGTCCGTATCCTTGTTCCAGTTCCCGATAGCGTCATCAACTTCACTTGCAAGTGTATTGACGCTATTCTGTGTTTTAATGGCTACCTCCGCTTTTTTTAGTGCATCTGCTTTCGCGAAAGGTTCATTACATTTTAAAATGAGTGCTTCCGCCGCTACTTTTTCATTGAGGGTTTTTGCTTTTGCGTAGTCAGCGACGGCTTGATTGTATTTATCTACATTTTCTTTTTGTTCTGGCGAAAAATCTTCAGGGTTCTTTTGTGGATATACCGTCTCAATTCTACTATCTTTAGCATTGATTGCATTGTTAAGTATTATAAAAGCATTAGCCACTGCTTCAGCTGTTTTTGTTGAAGGGTTTTTATTGAAGTTATCTATAGCGGTATTGTATGCTTGTTCTTCTGCAGTAAGTTTATTTTTATCCCCGGCAATTTTGCCGTCGTTAGTCATTGTATATTGATAGCGAGGATTTTTATCATCTTTATTCTCTAGTGCGATGGCTTGAGCTTTTACATTGAAAATAGCTTTTCCCAATATCTTTACCTTCTCTGCGGCGTCCTGGATAGCGTTAATGTCCTGTGGTGTTTTCGCCAGCTCTTCATTATATTTATCAATCGCCTTGTTATACTCGTTTTGTGGTTTAGTTATGTTCTTGTTGTCTTTATTGATCTTTCCGTCTTTATTATCAATGGTATCGTTTTTTTCATCGCTACTTGCAGCTACTGCACCCGTACCTTCCTGAACGTCGTCTGCTGCTTTTTTAAGCCTATCTTCATCAGAAACAGGTTTTGTCGTATCTCCGGACACACCCTTAGCATCAGCAGTTCCACTTGTAGAATTACTTTCTTGTTTCTTCTCCTTCTTAGTGGTTGCAATATATTTTTCAGTATTTATTACGGTTTTATTTGTACCTGTTGTATCAGTTTCTGTGGTCGCATTGAAAACGAGACATTGGCCTTCTTTTGTCTTTTCTTCCACAGGTTTTTTCGTTGAATCTCCGCCGGGGACAACGATCCGGGTATCTTTTCTAAAAACTATCGGCTTATTAATGTCGATGGTTTGCGGGCTGTGTGTTTGTATCAGTTTCTGTGTTGTTGGGTCCCTGCGTGTTGGACGGTCCGGTTTGGCCATGTTGACCAGAAAATAATTCCCTTTTCCATCGGTACACAGTTCCCATCCCTTGATCTGTACTCCTTTCTGGTCAGGGACCTTTGTCAGCCGCCCTTTCTCCGTATAATAAACGTCTTTGATAGGATGGATATTCTTTTTTGCTAAGGCAAAGCATAGTTTATCTAATTCAGCTTGTTTTGCATCTTTATCAGCTCCCGGCTGCATATTTTCAACTTCCTGCTGCATTTTCGTGACAATGTCGGTCATAGCTTTTGCGTATATCTTGTTACCGGCAGCGTTCTGTTTGGTCACCATATCCACGAATTCATCGTCCAGTCCGTTATTAGTACGATCTGTTATTTGTTCACCTTTGTCTGCTTTTCCGTTATTATTTATATCCAGAAAATCTGTGTTAACCATTCTTTCTTCAATTTCATCTATAGTCTTTGCGGGGTTATTCTTATCGCCAGGTATTGCATTTTGTTTTACAGCGGCATTATATGTATCGATCACTAATTGTTTTCCATCTTCGGTGGGATTTTCTTTATATGCTTTATCTGCCGCTTCGAATTTTGCCAAGGCTTCTTTAGCTGCTTTACCATTTTTATTTGCATAATTGTTGGTATTGATATTGAATAAATATGAACCATTTATCGTACTCATATATTATTCCCCCCTTTACGAAGTGCTTTGTATTTATATGCCCAGTTATTGTGTTTTTTATACTTAGTTTTTTTGGACAATGATGCTTAAAAACTATCAAGACGTAGTCTGTCCTCTTTAAGAACGACCCCGTCCAGGCGCATGGCACTTTCTCTGATTATCGGCAGATATAATGCTGAAAATGTATCGATGGATACCGGTATGTTTTTATTGCTATTTTTAGCATAGTGACGTTAAAAACGGGTGCCAGACACCACTACAACAATACTAATTACGCTGATACAGCATTATCATTTGCTGCATATAGTGGTCCTTTTACCTCAGTTTTTATTTCTTCATGTTCATACGTAATGTATCTTATGTTCTTGTTATTAAATTTTTCAGTGATCTTCATCATGGAACCTTTTTCATCCACACCTCGTGTGAATATTGTGTTCTTCGGGCACAACTTCAGTTCACCATTGATATATACCAGTGTGTCCTTGGTCAGCGTGATCGTGTTCCCGTTCTGTGTGTAGGTGTCCTTGGGGATGCCCATATGCCAGTCCTTAATATCACTGAAGCTGGTGACCGGCATACTCACCTCAACATCTCCGTTCGCGTTCAGTGTTATGTTGACATCACTGATACCGAATTTTGTCTGATAGTGGTTCTTTATCGTTTGCTCGAAAAGTGTTTTTTGGGTCGGGTCCTTCATTATCATTGCCGCATTATCTTTACCGATATTGAATTTTGTATCTACCGTATCGGTACTGAACAAATTGTTGTTATAGGTGGCCGGGGTATCCGTTGATCTGAGCGCAGAATCCACTACCTGGGTGAACTCAAGCTTTTTTTCGGCGACCGGGTCTTTTTCGGGATACAGCGTAGCGACATCGGTCTTTCCCGAATAATAGTATTTTCCATTGTGCGGTTTGGTATCTTTTGCGAACACTTGCCCGTTATGACCGATAAGGTATTGTTTCCCGTCCTTTTGGAACCCGATCCATGTGCCGTACGTCCCTTTCAGCACTTTGAACTCAATGGACGGATCTTTCTTCTTCAATTCCTGCATTGTCGTCGCGGTCTTTTCTTTTGCTTCGTTCAATCTCTTCTTGTCCGTACGGACAGATGATGTGACCTTGTTGGTGAACGGTGTAATTGTATCATCTGTCTTGGTAGTATCTTTTTGGACCTGATCTTTATTGGTATCGATACTTTCTTGTTCGCTTTTTACCGTGGTATTGTCACCGTTGGGATCTGTTGGCTGTGCTGTTGTTTCTTCTTGTATATCTGAAAATTCATAATTGTATGAATCAATAGCATTATGGATCATATCGTATTCTGCGTTCCCTTGTTTTATCAGGGTTCTGCTGTTGTCTTTTTCGGCCTTGGTAGTTGCATTATGATAATCCTCCAGCCCTTTATTGAGCTTATCACTGGCTTTTCCCATCTCGGCTTTTTTATCGCTTTTTATCGCGGCGGTAACGGTCATCGAGATCTTCTTGTTGTCCTTATCGATGACCTGGAACGTTGCTCCTCCGTTATGAATATCGTTAGCTTTGTCCTGCATGAACTGGGCGATCTTTTCTGCAGGGACCTTATCGGCGTTCAAAAGCGTATAGGTATTGTTCTGCTTGGTATATGAGATGCCGGTCGCTGTGTCTGTTTGGGCAGTGAGGTTCTTTTCTTTTACATTCTCCCCGGTCTTTTTAGTATCTATTCGGGACCTAAAGGTTCCGGCTTGTCCTACAAGATCAATGCTCATGTCGATACCCCCCTTTTATTGTTTGACCTTAATGGATCCTGTGTATCCTGAGCCCCTCATTTTCTTTGAACAATACAGCGTTCAGTGCTGTTCCCTCCGCATCGGCCTGTGCTCTTAAACTCAGGGCTTTCCGTTCTTCATCGGAAGGGAAGCCGTTCGTCGTGTATTCACCCCCGTCAGAACTGACGGTCTCTTGTATACGTGAGGCCAGACGTAAATAATCCTCATCTTTTTCTATCGTAAAATGATCGCCGTCTTTTATTTTGGTCATACATAGTTCTCCTCTGTTCCAGGTGTGTGCAGCTTTATATGCCCTATTAAGGCATTTTGTATACATGCTGAAACCATGTCCGGGTATGCCGGATATTTCCTTTAAAAACAGATTATCGTGATAGATATGCAGGAAAATGTATCGATAGTTACCGATGTTTTTGGCAGTGCTCAGTACCGGTCGCCATGTTCAGTTCTTTCATTCCATGTCTTTTCTGCCAGTTTTATAAGCGTGTTCCGCTTAAGGTGTCGAGGATAATACGGCAACGAAAATATCACAGAATAGAAGAAGAATGCCATGAGAACTCCGGTGTCGGATAAGCTCAGCCCAAAGAGCGTGTTCACGGTAAAGAGCGTTGCAAAGAACGCGCCCATGACAGCGGACATGTACAGGCTCAGCGAACCTTCCGGCAGAAGTGGTATCATGGACAGGATATTTTGTCTTATTGTGTTCATATCCCGATAATTCTTCACGTCCATCCAAGAGATATTCTCGTTCCTTTTTGTACGAACGTTAAAGATAGCTCCCCTCCCGTTCATGGTCACAATGATCGTGTCCGCTGGCAGCGCATCGAGCAGCAAGATGCCGGAAGCGAGCAGTTCGGCAGCTTGACCCAGGTGGTCCAAAATAAATACAGCCTCGCGGGGTGCCAATGTTTTGTAGTCCTGGAACAGAGGATGCAGTATGTTCAGCAGCAGGCTGCGGTCCTTTTCCCGGAACATGGTCGTATCGTTCTCTAGCCGGATGTACAGTTCGCTGAGGAACGTGAGCTGGTCAGAGATCTCGGAAGCCAGCGCCAGTTCGAGCGGATAGTACAGAAGGTCTTTGATATCCCGTGCGGTGTTCTCCCTGCCGCCTGCTGTGTGGGAGAGATATGCTTTGAACATCGTGAGCGTTGAAGATACGATATCTTCCATATCCTTGAACCGTGCTCTGCGGTCCCAGAAATGTTCTCCGGCTATCTTGAGCACCTGACGTGAGGGGAAGTCCGGTTGTGAAAGGCCGTTCCAATGCTCGGGCCTTACTCTGTTCGGATATCCCATGTGTGCTTTCAATAGGATTGTGTTCAAGATGAGCTCTTTAGGGATATCGGTGAGCGGAATATCTGCAGAGGCTGACAGCAGTTCTTCGATAGTGTTCAGATATGACTTTTCTTTTATCAGATCATTGCCGCATAACTTGAACAATATATTATCCAGGATAACTCGGCAGTCATAGGCTACGCGTGGATCATCCAGAAGTTTGTCATCGCCAAGAAAAGTGAAATATTGGTTGAACAAGGCGATGATCAGCCGTGTGTTTTGCTGGACATTTCCCTTGAGCCTGGCGGTATCTAGTAACATTGAATGAATGGATCCCTCGGTGATTTTCTGCCAAAAGAACATGTTGTTCAGCGATACATAGGGACGAAGGGAACTTGCTATTACTTTTGGACAGTTCCTGCGATGAGAGATGTTCATGTTCATGACTTATTATCGTCAGCAGTGGCCGGGAATTTCGGGAAGTTTTCCTGGCAGGCACTGTTCTCTTCCTGCGGAATAAGGTATCGTTGCCGCATATGCCGTTACAAGAACCGGTCATTCGACCGCCTTCAGAAGCAGAAAGCTTTCTTTTGCAGGTGACGCTGGGGTGTTCCCAGAATACGTGCACGTTCTGCGGTGCGTATATCGATAAACCCTTCACGATGAAGGCTATGGCCGAGACAGAAGCGGATATCGGTGAACAGGCGCGCTATTGTCCTGATACATCACGGGTGTTCCTGTGTGATGGTGATGCCCTGGTCCTCTCCAATGAGCGTCTGGTGCCGGTGCTGGACCTGCTGAACAGAACGTTCCCTAAGCTTACACGCATCTCCAGCTATGCGAATGCGCATAATATCCTGAACAAGACCCCGGAAGAATTGTTGGCGTTGTCCGAACGCAAGCTTTCCCTCATATATATGGGCTTGGAGAGCGGAAGTGATACGGTCCTTCGTTCGATAAAGAAAAAAGCCAATGCTTCCGAGATGATCGAGGCCGTACAAAATGCAAAGGCTGCAGGGATCACAGCACACGTCATTGTTCTTCTCGGGCTGGGGGGGCATGCACATAGCCGTGCTCATATACAAGCCTCAGCTCAGGCCGTCAGCGCCATGGACCCGCGGTTCGTGTCGCTACTGTCAGTCATGCTGGTCCCCGGGACGGCATTATATGAAGAGGCCCGGGCCGGCATATTCACGGAGCTCCGGCCTCATGAGCTTTTGCAGGAAACAAAATGGTTCCTTGAGGATGTGCATTGTTCCCGTACACTGTTCTTTGCCAACCATGCTTCGAATTATCTGCCGTTGCAGGGACGCCTGCCGAAAGATAAGAACGCCCTGCTTTCGCTGGTCGATGCTGCATTAACGGGGAGTGTACGATTGAAACCCGGATTTTTGCGAGGGCTTTGATACCGTCATATAATGATGGAGTTCAACACAACGTTCATCTGACAGGAGGACATGACATGACAACAGCACTGTATTATTTCTCCGGTACCGGTAATTCTTTGAAGGTCGCAAAGGACCTCGCGCAAAAGTTGGACAATGCGTCTTTGACCAATATCGTACAGGTTGAGCGGGGAGGCACACACGCTGTCAGCGCAGACATTGTTGGGATTATTTTTCCGGTCTATATGTGGGGCTATCCGCTCATCGTTGAGCGTTTCATATCAAAGCTGGATATCTCTGCCTCAGCATATGTCTTTGCTGTCGCAACGTATGGTGGATTCCCCGGCGGTGCGTTGTTGCTGCTCAATGAGCTGCTCAAGAAAAAAGGACGTCAGCTCTTCGCCGGGTTCGGGGTGCAGATGCCGGGGAATTATACCCCGATGTATGGCGCGAAACCGGAACGTGTGCAGAATGACCTCTTTGCAAAAGAGGCGGACGCCATGAAAAATATCGTAAAGATCGTGACCGCAAAAGAAAAGGCGAAGATCGCCAGTAATAATTTCCTGATCAATGCTCTCTTTTCCTCGTTCATGTTCAAGGCGTGCAAAGGCCAGATCCCGAAAATGGACGAAAAATTCATGGTCGAGCCCTCCTGTACCAGCTGCGGTCTGTGCGTAAAGCTCTGCCCTGCGAAGAACATTGTTCTTGAGAAGGGACGTCCGGTCTGGCAGAAGCATTGTGAACAATGCATGGCGTGTCTGCAGTGGTGTCCGGTCGAGGCGATACAATATGGCCCGGCCACAAAAGGACGTAAGCGGTATCATCATCCTGATATAACTGCAGAGATGCTCAGTGCCTAGCGTTGAAAGCCCGAGAACGAAGGACGCTATACGGCAGATAATCCTTTGATGAACGTTCGCAGGTCTTCTTTATAGAACGGTCGAACATTGTGCAGAAGATCAGGCGTCCCTGAAAAGCAAATGATCTGATCTGCCAGTGTCTCCGGCGGGATACTGCCGATATACTCTTTCAATGAGTCCCCTGTCCCGTGGAAGTGCAGCCATTCTTTCCAGAGCTGTATCGCTTCTGGAACGGACAGTACATGGCGTTCAAAGACGTTCGCGGAAAGTCCGATGATCTTTGCGGGGATACTGTTCCCATCATATTTCAAGGTCTCGATCAGTATCGTTGCCAGCCCTCGGCCGTGCGCGAGCGTGTCGCTGTGCCCGGAGAGCGCATGTTCTATCGCGTGCATCGGGAACGAACCAGATCTTCCTTCGGTCGCCACTCCCGAAAGCGCAAGAGATGAAGCCCAGAACATTTGAGCCCTGGCTTCACTGTTCTGGAGGTCGTTCTTCAGGATGTCCAGACAACGTCTGACGGTCTTGGTGATCGCGATGGCCAACTGATCCTGCAAATAGTCGTCAGCGTTACTTGAGAGGTACATCTCGAGCACGTGACAGATGATGTCCACAGCCCCGTCCACGGTCGATGCGTACGGCACTGTCCAGGTCAGCTGGGGATCGATGATCGTGAGCGTCGGATAGAGCGTATCGCCGAAGAGCGGGGTCTTTTCTTTCGTCAAAGGGTTCGAAATGACCGCTCCGGAATTGAGCTCGGAGCCTGTTGCTGCAAGGGTCGGTATCATGACTATCGGCAGCGCGGTATTGAACCGTTTGAACTTCTTGCCGGGTCCTTTGTAGACATAGTCCCATATCTGGCCCTCATTTTTGGCGAGCATGGCGATGGCTTTGCTGGCGTCCATGACCGACCCTCCGCCAAGTGCAAGTACAAGATCGTACTTCCCTGCCCTGATCAGTGCTGCAGCTTCGTCGATCTCTGTCGTTTTCGGGTTCGAGCTTATCTTATTGAAATGGGTGAAGGTGATGCCTTGTGCCGAGAATTGGTCTGTCAGCTTCTTTAAAGAACCGTTCTTTTCAGCTGAATGTCTGCCGGTCACCAGGAAACAACGTTTTCCGAGGTCTTTAACGATACTACCTGCTTTATTGATCGTGCCGTTCCCGAACGTGACCTTTGTCGGTACTGACCATTCGAATTGAGGGAGCATATTGTGATTATATCATAGGAAGAAAGTGTTTTTTAGAAAGGAATGTCATGTGACACATGTTATATGGTATATATGCTATGTTCTCATTTCTTTCTTGTTTCACCCATTCATTTCTGCTACATTACATTGACTTTTTTCATAGAGAGGCGAAAAAATGACAAAAGAAGTGAACGTTGAACATCAGTTGGAAACTGCGGAAGGTCCTTTTACCGCTCAATTTGAATGGCCGGTCAAGGTGTCTATCGATCGCGGTCTTGACGGTGCGGTCACTAATAAATCGACCGTCGGCTATGTCGATGGGGAAAAGGGGCGATTGATATATCGCGGGTATCCGGTCGAGGTCTTGGCCGAGAACTCCACCTTTGAAGAGGTCTCTTATCTCCTTATATATGGTCAATTGCCTACCGTTGCGCAGCTGGCTGAATTCACAGGGAGGCTCAAGGCCAGCTGGGATATTCCCCCGAAACTGTTCCGTGTCATGGATTCCATCTATGATCATGAGCACTCGCATCCTATGTCCCTGCTGCGTACCGCAGTGTCGGTCCTCGGGGTCCTTCAATATAACGTCATGGATACGTCACGTGAGAATGAGCTGCGTATGGGTATACAGCTCATTGCTTCAATGCCGACGATCATCGCCGCGCTGATACGGATGCGCAAGAACCAGAACGTCATCAAGCCGGATTCAAGCATGGGGCTGGTCGAGAATTTCTTGTATATGATCCATGGGCAGAGACCTGATCCGTTCGATGTGAAACTCCTAGAAATGAGCATGATCCTTCATGCTGATCATGGCATGAACGCCTCTACCCTTACTGCTGTGGCGACCAGCGCATCGCTTTCCGACCTTTATTCCGCTATAACAGGAGCTATCGGTTCACTTAAAGGTCCGCTGCACGGAGGCGCCAATGAACAGGTCTTGAAGGAGTTCCTTAAGATAAAAGGTGTCGATCATGTGAAGGGATATGTGAGCGAGAAGTTCGCTAAAAAAGAAAAGATCATGGGGTTCGGTCATCGTATCTATAAGACCTATGATCCTCGCGCTGCGGTCCTGAAGAAATATGCATCCCAGTTAAAAGATGAAGTGGAGGTCTTTAAGATCGCCGAGGTCCTGGAAAAAGAGGTCGTGGCCAAGTACGGATCCAAAGGTATTTATCCGAATGTCGACTTCTATTCCGGTATCATCTATCACCATCTTGGGTTCGATACGAACTATTTCACAACGATATTCGCTGCTGCCCGGATCTCCGGATGGCTGGCGCGCATCCTGGAATACCGTCCCGAGAACAGGATATTCCGTCCCCGTGATGTATACGTCGGTGAGTTCAACAAGAAATATGTTCCGATCTCGGAACGCCGCTGACTAATTTCCGGCATCGCGGGCGAAAGCTCTTTTCAAAAAGACCATCACCCCGGACAGGAGATCCGTACCGTACAGTGAATCGTACTGATCCGTGGGATTTATGAACGTAAAGAAGGCCACGATCAGCTGTTTCCCCGGGCCATCCAGAGGTGTGCTCTCAATGAGCGTTTTGAAGGTCCTCTCGATAGTGTGAGAGAGCTCAGGCGCATGTCCCGGGCCGTATATGATCTCAATGAACACGAGCAGTACAAGGAGCTTCACTTTTTCCCGGTCATTAGTGCTGTGTAAAAAAGTCCCATACAGTTCCGGTGCTTTAGCGAGAAAATAATGTTCATTTCCCCTGACAGCGTTGATGATATCATCCAGGTTCCGTGCAGGTCCTGCCAACAAAGCTGCGAGCATATCCTCCTGAAAGAGTATGATCTTATGCATGGCACTATCATACCAATAAATAGTTATGAAAATCGATGAGCGCAATTCGGTAAAAATGTTCACGGGTAGCGGTACAAAAAATGACCAGCAGTTCTCGCGTTCTGCGTACTTTCGTTGACAATACCTGCTAACTTTGCCACAATCACTACGTGAATAAATTAGATCGACGGTTTTTCAGTTGGTTTTTTGAGTTCACCGCTGTTGTTGTCCTTGCGACGGTAGCAGGAGTTGCGCTGGAGAACAGGTTCCACACACCCCAACAGCTCATTCTTTCGTGTCTATTGTTAGGTGCTCTTGCCCTGGAGGGTTGGAACCTGTACAAGATAATCAAACAGGCCACAAAGAAGTAGCCTGGACCGCTTCATCAAAGAACTGAGAAGCAAGAGGTCCTGATACTAATGCATCATGCAGCACATGTTATTGTTCCTTTGCACATCGCGGGCATTGATATGTCCATCACTACTCCTGTCCTCTGGATGTTCATTGCGAGCGTTCTTTTGATCGTGTTCCTGCTTTGCGCTTCACGGAAGGTATCGTTGGTCCCGGTCCGGCCAGCCCAGAACATCTTTGAGTTCACGGTCCAATTCGTGGAGAAGCAGATCGTTGAACCCTGTGAAATAGATGTAAAGACCTGGACTCCGATCGTGCTGTCTATTTTCCTGTTCGTATTGTTCAATGATTGGATCGGCCTGATCCCCGGGGCAACGGCAGGGACCGGTAATATCAATGTGACCGCGGCCCTGGCCATCGTTATTTTTCTGCTTTCCTGGGCTTTGAGGATCGGTTCAAAGGGGCTGATCGGTTTTGTAAAGAGCTTGATACCAGAAGGGGTCTCCGGACCGGTTGTCATACTGCTCTTCCCTATCGAACTGATCAGTCAGCTGTTCAAGCCTTTTTCGCTCGCGATACGATTGTTCGCGAACATGTCCGGAGGGCATCTGCTCATCCTTTCCATACTCGGATTCACCGTACTGTTCCAGAATTTTTTAGCCAGTCTGCTCTCGGTGGCCGGGGTGGTAGCGATCTCGTTCTTTGAGATATTCGTCGGTTTTATCCAGGCGTACGTGTTTGCTTTTCTTGCAGCATTGATGATCGGTGAATCATTGGAAGAATCAGAGGAACATCATTGATCAGAGAACAGTATCGTACGATGCTGTTGATAATGGTATAAATAATAAGAAGGGAGGAATGAACATGGAAACATTAGCAGCTTCATATTTTGGTGCAGGTCTGTGCATGGGTATCGCGGCCCTTGGCGGATGTATCGGCATTGCGATGTTGATGGCAAAGGCATTTGACAGTGTTGCCAGACAACCGGAGATCCTTAATTCGATCCGTCCGCTCATATTCATCGGTATCGCGTTCGTTGAAGCGGTCGCTTTGTATGCGCTGGTCATCAGTATCTTGTTGGTCACAAAGGCTTGAGCTATTGACGTACGTTCTCTGCCAAAGGTCACCGTCAAAGCACGGTCACCTTTGGCAAGGGTTCAGGAATAATATATAAGGAGAATACCGTTGTTCACTTTTGAGCCGGGCGTTGCGATATGGACGCTCATATCATTTATCATCGTACTGACGGTCCTGTGGAAGCTCGCGTATCCTCCGGTACGAAAGATCCTGGATGAACGCAAGGATACGATAGAATTCGCACTGAGCGAATCCAAAAAGAACCGTGAAGAAGCTCAGAAAATGTTCTCGGAGGCAGAGGAAAAGCTGCACGGGGTGAAGCTGGAGGCGCATCGCATAGTATCGGAAGCTCAGTCCAAAGGGCAGCAAATGCTCTCCGATTATGAGAAGAAGGCGCTCGATGAATATCGTAATCTTCGCCGGCAGAAAGAACTTGAACTGGAGGCGACGGAAAAGGATTTTCTGCGTTCCATCGAGGAGCATGTCGCGAACCTGGTCGTAAAGGCCTGTCATAAGATCATAGATGTCGATCTTACGCAGGAACAGAAGGATGCTGTCATTAAAAAACGTATCGAAGAGCTCGAAGATCTGAAGAAATTGTGAGCGTACGATGTTGAACTATAAATATAACCTTAAAGAACTGATCGATACCCTGGAGGGGCACGGGGAGACGGATTCCTTCATACGCGATATATTCCGGTTCAATCTCATCGCTGACGAGAACTTCGGTATCGAGGAGATACTGTTCGATCCGCATATCGCACGTGAGAGCAAGAAACGGTTCCTTTCCGAGACGATAGACGGACACATAGGACCATCGCTCTATAATTTTCTTGATCAGCTGATAGAGAACGATGATATCGTTTTCTATCACATGATCACGGACAAGTTCCTGACACTGCTTGAAAAAGAGAAAGGATGCAGTTTTGTGGACATCGTATCTGCGGCACCTCTTTCCAGGGAGCATTTGGACCGGATCCAGAAGATACTGGAGAAAATAGTTCAGTCGTCATTATATGTGTATAACTCGACCTCAAAAAAGATACTGGGCGGGTTCATCATAAAGTTCGGAGAGAAGGTAGTTGATATGAGCCTCTTGAACGATCTGGAGAAGCTGAAGTTCTCCCTGGTACATCATGCATAAAGGAGTCAGGTATGGTCATTGATGCAGGTATTTTGAAGAATATTCAGGAAAAAATTGAGACGTTTCAGGTCATTCCTGAAGCCGAAGAAGTTGGCACGGTCCTAGAATCCGCCGATGGTATAGCACATATCAAAGGGCTCTATTCCGCGCTGAACGGTGAGTTGCTCGAATTTCCCGGGAAGATCTACGGTACGATATTCAATCTGGAAAAGGACGAGATCGTCTGTGCCATACTCGATAACCATACGAAGGTCACGGAAGGTGCTTGGGTAAAACGCACCGGACATGTCATGGGTGCGCCGGTCGGCCCTGCTCTTTTGGGCCGGGTCATTAATCCGTTAGGTGATCCTGAGGACGGTAAAGGTCCGATCGAATGTGAAAAGTCATACCCTTTGGAACGCTCCGCTCCGGGCGTTATCGATAGAGAGCCGGTCAAGGTCCCTCTTCAGACCGGGTACAAGGTCATTGATTCATTGATCCCGATCGGACGTGGGCAACGGGAACTCATCATCGGGGACCGTCAGACCGGAAAATCAACGCTGGCGATAGATACCATCATCAATCAGAAGGATAATGATGTCATTTCTGTCTATGTCGCCATAGGGCAGAAAGCATCTACTGTCGTTAAGATCACGCATGATCTGGAAAAATACGGCAAATTGAAGAACACCGTGATCGTCAACGCCGGAGCGAGTTCGCCGGCCATCTTGCAGTATCTGGCGCCCTTCGTCGGCTGTGCGATCGCGGAATATTTCATGTTCGAGCACCAGAAAGATACATTGGTCGTGTACGATGATCTGTCCAAGCACGCCGCCGCCTATCGCCATATATCGCTTTTGATGCGCAGGCCTCCGGGACGTGAAGCGTACCCCGGCGATATTTTCTATCTTCATTCGCGCTTGCTCGAGCGTGCGGCGAAGCTCTCCCCTGCTCTCGGTGGCGGGTCCATGACGGCGCTGCCGATCATCGAGACCCAAGGGAACGATATCTCGGCGTATGTTCCGACCAACGTCATATCGATCACGGACGGACAGATCTTTCTTGAGGCGGACCTGTTCAATTCCGGCGTACGTCCCGCGGTCAATGCCGGTATATCGGTGTCACGAGTCGGCGGCAACGCCCAGATCAAGGCCATGCGCCAGGTGTCCGGAACGCTCCGCATCGATCTTGCTCAATATCGCGAAAAAGAAGCGTTCTCTATGTTCTCCTCAGAACTGGACGCAGAGACCAAACAGCAGCTCAAAAAAGGAGCGCTCATGGTCGAGCTGCTCAAGCAGGATAAGAACATGCCTATGGATGTCGTGGACCAGGTCATTGTCTTATATGCCGGGACCCATGACCACTTCAATACTGTTCCCCTGGAAAAGCTGGCTGCGACCGAACAGGACCTGATAGGGACCATACGTGCCAGGTACAACGACGTGCGCGAAAAGATCGCGATACAAAGAACGGTCACGCCTGAGATCGAGGAAGAGCTCAAGAGCATACTTACGGAGTTCAAGAGCACGTTATCATGAGCCAACTGTTAGCGCTGAAAGAACGTATCCGGACCATAAAGAACCTGCATAAGGTCACTTCAGCCATGGAGCTTGTGACCCAGACCAGGATCAATAAGGTGCGAGCAAATGCTGCGTGTGCCAAGAACTATCAGTCCATTATGTCCGGATTGTTCGCTCCCGTGGTCAGGGACCGTATGGGCGATGGGCAAAAAGCGCCTGCGCGTTCACAGGAACGTGTTCGGCATGTACTTGTGGGGTTCCTTTCCCAGAAAGGATTTTGCGGGAATTTCAATGACAGGGTACTGGGCAAGATGTTCATTCGCCTTGCCCCGTTACGCATGCATAAGAACGTTGATGTCTTTCTGGTCGGCAGGCGCAGCAGTAAATGGGACTATGTGCTCAAACGTCCGTTCGGTCATATAGAAGGCCATGAGCGCACCTATCGTGAGGAATTCGCCCCGTTCATCGATTCTTGTGTACAAAGTATCCTTGAGGGCACACGACTTGAGTTGTACTTTGTATATAATGAGTTCGTTACTATTCTGCAGCAGACCCCTGTGGTCAAACAGATATTCCCTTTCGAACAGCAAACGGGCGCTTCTGTAAAAAAAGAGATCATGTATGAACCTGATGCTGCGGTCTTGTTCCCTGCTCTGCTCAAAGCGTACATCGAGGCCTCCGTGGAACAGGTATATTGGGAATCGCAGGCCGGAGAGTACTGTTCCCGGCTCATCACGATGAAGAACGCCAATGATAACGCCACGCTGATCTCGGAAGAACTGCAGCTGACATATAATAAGACCAGACAGGCCAAGATCACGCAGGAACTTTCCGAGATCGTGAGCGCGTTCGATGTGCTCAAGATGTCAAAAGATAAGAAGGAACAGCAGGATAAAGCGGCGTGAGCCATCCCTGTCCCCTTTCCGGCTCCGGGAAGGAGAGGTGAAGATCATCGCTGAGCGATTTTTTTGGTCTATTGAAAAGGAGAAACCAATGTCCAATATAGGGAAAATAATCCAGATCGTAGGTCCGATCATCGATATCAAATTCAGTCCGGAACACATACCGGAGATCCGGAATGCCATCGAGATAAAACATTCTCTTAACGGTGTTGAACGTACGGTCATCTGTGAGGTCGCGATGCAGACCGAAGGCAGTATCGTCCGCTGTGTTTCCATGTCACCGACCGAAGGTCTGCCCCGCGGTATCGACGCGAAAGACCTTGGTCGTCATATCGAAGTGCCTGTAGGGAAAGAGGTCCTGGGGAGGCTCTTCAATGCCATGGGGGAGACGATCGATAATGGCGCTCCGCTCCCTGAGAACGTAGAACGCGCCTCTATCCGCAACAATCCTCCACTTTTCCAGGATATCGATCCGCAGGATTCGGTCTATGAAACGGGGATAAAGGTCATCGATCTCATGTCCCCGTACGTGAAAGGCGGCAAGACCGGTCTTTTCGGGGGCGCCGGGGTCGGCAAGACCGTCATCATCATGGAACTCATCCATAATATGGCCACCAAGCACGGCGGCATCTCCGTGTTCGCCGGGGTCGGAGAACGTACGCGCGAAGGGAACGACCTGTGGCTGGAAATGAAGGATTCCGGTGTCCTTGAGAAGACCTCTCTCGTTTTCGGTCAGATGGGTGAACTCCCTGGCGCGCGACTGATCACGCCCCTCACTGCCCTTACCCAAGCTGAATACTTCAGGGACAAAGCGCATCAGGACGTATTGTTCTTTATGGATAATGTGTTCAGGTTCGTGCAGGCAGGTTCAGAGGTCTCAACGCTGCTTGGCCGTATGCCCTCGGCCGTAGGGTATCAGCCGACTCTCGGTGTCGAGATGGGACGCCTTGAAGAACGTATCGTTTCGACCAAGAGCGGTTACATCACCTCTATACAGGCGGTATTCGTTCCTGCGGACGACATCACCGATCCTGCCGCGGCGATCACGTTCAGTCATCTTGACGCGACCACCGTTCTTTCCCGTCAGATATCCGCGATGGGTATCTATCCCGCGGTCGATCCCCTGAGCTCCAATTCCCGTATTTTGGATGCTTCTATCGTCGGGCAGGAGCATTACAATGTCGCTCGGGAAGTGAAGCGCATCCTGCAGCGATATAATGAGCTGAAAGATATCGTCGCGATCCTCGGCGTCAATGAACTGCCTAAAGAAGATGAGTTGACGGTCAATCGCGCGCGAAAGATACAGCGGTTCTTCTCTCAGCCCTTCTCGGTCGCGGCGCATTTCACTGGTCTGCCCGGGCGATATGTGGAACTCAAGGATACGATAGCGGGGTTCAAGGCCATTATCAATGGCGAGGTGGATGATATCCCGGAACAAGCGTTCTTCATGGCCGGGACGATCGAAGAGGTCAAAGAGAAGGCAATGAAATTGAAGACGGCTTAACCCCTCTCAAAGCGTCGGGGTAGACGTTCGAAGGAATGACCAATGAAATGTACGATATGTTCACCGTTGGAAAAAAAGACCGAAGATGACCTGACCGGCATCTTCGTTGAGACCGTGACCGGGCAGCGCGGTATCCTGAAGGACCATATGCCGATCGTTGTCGAGTTGAGAACTGGTTCCTATGTTCGGGTCAAAAAGAATATTGGTGAAGTACGCTACAAGATCGGCCACAGCAGTTTCTTCAAGTTCTCAGAGAATGAAGGTATTGTGCTTACCCAGACCTTTCAGCAGGAAGAACAGCAGTATTGAGACGTCCAGTCCTCCTTCGCCCTGTGTTTTCGTGATATACCGTCCGATGATCGAAGAGGCTCTACAGCGCAGCGTAATATTCAAAATATGATTCGGACATGATCCCTGTTATCGTTGTTGGTCCAACGGTATCTATCTTTTTTTGATTATTTTTCATGTAGTTCCTGGATGCCCCGGTGCTCATGAAATCATTGAGCACCATCGTACACATTTCCTTGTCCTGCTCAGGAATGGTCATTTTGGGGTCATGTATCTTCCATCCTGTCCCGTCCTTTTTTAATGTTATCGTTCCGTCGAGCAACTTTATCAGGAGCGTATGCAGTTGTTGTTTCTTGCTTGCAGGCCAGTTAGTACTGTTCTGAGTCAAATTTTCAACGAGTACTGAAGCTTTTTCTTCAGGTGTGAGGTCGTTCACCGTAATATCGAACGTTGCTTCGGTCACAAGCTTGGCTAACAGTTGTTGTTTCATTGTCGTCGGAGCGTTAGATGCTTCGACCTGATCATATCGTTCCTGAAGTTTTTTATAATGGCCGGGGTTCGTTTGCCATGCTGTAGAGGTGTCCCCATAAGCTTTTAATGTCCTCATGATCATCTTTTTGAGGTACGGGTCCTTTGTTTTGAACCACATCATTCGGTGACGCAAGATCCCTTTATTATGCAGTGATATCTCTTGTTCACATTTGAATCGTTCTGTGTAGAGCTCCTGTAAGCGTGTATTCTGCGTACAGGCATTTACATACGCATCCTCCGTATATGTGCCATTGTTCTTCATGTCTGTTGCGATATTCTCTTCGACCTCCTTGATCTGTTCCTTTATTGTGAGCGCTTTTTTCTTTGTTACCAGTACATCTTTGGTCCTTCTGGATATGATATTGATATAGTCGTTCCAGTCGTCCGGGTATCCGTTCTTTCCTTTTAAAACATGTTTTGTCTGGTATGCGACAGTCAATATCTTGGGGTCCTTAGGGTCATAGATGAATTGTCTCGCTCCTGTATTTGAAAAGGGTGTAGAGTCCGCGCTGATGCTCGCTGCGGCAAGATACTGCGAACGGGACATGTCTATATAATGTTCGACCGCGGTCTTGGTCTTTTTTGTATCATCTATCGAAAACGAGTGTTTGGCAATGAACCTGATGAACGCGGTGATGTCCTTTATGACGAACTTTTCTTTTCCGTTGACATTGATGATATCTATCGAGGATGTAAATTCTTTGCATAACATATATATGGACTGGAGGGGCATGTTCACTACTTCCTGAAGTTTTCCCCCTATAATGATCTTGCCCGTATAATACCTGTCACCGGAGGGAGGCGTGCGGCTTGCTATCATTTTCATCGTTTTTATCGTTGCAAAATAATAGTCTTTTTGACTGCAGCCGTTCGCGTCCTTTTTTGTGTCATCGATCGAATTAAAGATGTTCTCATATTTTGTCCTGTCGACCTTAATGTCCGTTCTTCCGGGCTTCATGATCGCTTCAGCGACGGACGGGTCGTTGATGATATCCTGTAACAAGGTCCCTTCGAACAGTGAGGAGATGCTGTCCCCCATTTGTTCCAGATATTTGTATGTGCCGTATTCTACATAGGTGCGTATCTTCGCAGGTTCATCACTGAAAAGATTGTGGGAAGTGATGAAGGCGAGCGTCTCGTCGCTGAGCGCCCATCCCGCATATTTCTGCATCTTGAAATATGCTTTTGCGTACATATCACCTTTGTTCGCCTCACTTCTCATGATGTTATCGATGAACAGTTTTGCCTGTGCGTCGACATGGAGATCATAATCGTTACGGCCTGTGATGCCGTTATATGCATACATTGACATATTGACGATCTCTCCTGTAACAAAATAACCGGCAGCGAAAGAACAACCCTTGCTCAGCGTTTTCCCTATCATTGTTGTCGCACGTCCGGCAATGGTCTTTGCAAGAGGTGATTGCGAGAACTTAAGTATCGCCTTCTGAAGGAATGGTTTGCCCATATCCGGGAGCATAAAGGCTCCCATTGCGCCGTAGGCAGCGATCGTTTCGGAAACCCCGAGTTTTTTAAGCATTGCGCTCGTGATCTTGGACGCAATAAGTCCGGGGCCCATTGAGCCAAATGACTTAGGCAGGAACGTAGCGACGTTCTTTACGCTTAAACCCTTAAAGGCATTGATTACGGTATTTATTATCTTTTCCTTCTGAACAAATGAAAAGAATATGTTCTGTGTCAATACAGTGGCCGCATGACCGGTATACATTGATAGGAACATATTGAATGCCGGATTATTGATCCCCAGCCACTCGCTGTATCCGAGGCCGGCAAGGACCATAACCGCCATGCCGAACGGGCCCATGATCACTCCTGCCTTTCCCTGAGCAGTGTATGACTCTTCCATTTTGGAATAGATGAGTTTTTGCTGTTCTATCGGAAGTTTGTTGATCCGTTCGATCACGTCGTAGACGTTTATATGTTGGAGTTCGGGAAGAAGCTTCATGGAAAGATACTCATTGAACGTATCTTCGTTGATAAATGTATCTATCAGTGCTTGTTGTTCCTTGGTGGCGATCGCGCCAGGTTTTAACCCTTCTTTCATTAATGCCGCTTCTTCAGCTGTTATCGTCTTTTTTTCAAGGA
The DNA here is from genome assembly GCA_964653455.1 of uncultured bacterium. Taxonomy (GTDB): domain Bacteria; phylum Margulisbacteria; class Termititenacia; order CAZZFK01; family CAZZFK01; genus CAZZFK01. Next base: position 163,943 of record CAZZFK010000003.1, on the reverse strand, counting down.
GATAGTCGACGTAATCGTTGCTCAAGGCTTCAGGTGATACCTTTGTTCGCTGCTCCGCGTTCTCATCCTGAACGGTCACTTTTTCGTTTTCATTGGTCTGTTCCGTTTTAGGGTTATTTTCGTTAGCGGATATGTTCCCTGAAACGGTCTTTCCTTTTTTTGCGATCTTCTCATTCTCTTTAAGATAGTGCTCTACTTGTGCGGAAATATCTTTATCATTTGAGATATGAGAGCCCGATTCTTGGCCTTTGATGTGCGAGATTGATTCATTCATTGCGGCATCTTCTATCGTGAAAAAAGATGAGGTGTTCTCTTTTTTTAATATCACTCCGTTATGCCCGATCAAACGTTCTTTCCCGTCAGCGGTCTTAAAACAAACCCATTTCGAACGATCATTCCCTTCAAGAATATAGAAACGGGTCTCTGGAAATGCTGTCAGTATCTTTTCCATCGTTGCTTTTGTCAGTGCTTTTTCTTTTTGAACATCGTGGTCCGTATTGGAACCGGATGAGATCTTCTCAGGAAGTTGAGCTAGCGTATCATGTATGATACGTTCCTGGATCATTTTGAACGCGATATCCTGGGGCATAGAGCGACATGATTTCTTGTACTCTTCTACATAGACGTCAGCACTCTTTTTTAGTACAGAAATATGTTCATTTTTAGGAACGGTCGCGTCGGTCATGTGTTCCGGCAGCACTTCGATCGTTGTATCGGGGAACTTTTCTTTCAGCCGCATTTCCAGTTCAGCACTGTCCCCATGGATCATCCCGCCTTCGGAATCCGCAACAATGGTCATTGATATCTTACGAGGGTCTTTTATCTCCGGATGTTCGCGGAGGAGCATCTGTACGATCTCCTCATATTTTAAGGGCAGGTCCGGGTCGATATATTTGCCGGTATCGCTGGTGAACATGAATATCTTCATCTCGCCGGAAGAAGAGATCTCATACCATATACCGCCGGTCGTTTCTACGGAATGATTGCTTGCGATTGGGATGAATCCTTTTGATACATGCAGTGACACACCGTTCTTTTCTTGTATGCCGTGAAGAGCATCGATCTCATTCTGTGCATGTATCAGGCGTTCGGTCTTTTTAAATACACCTTCTGCTGCTGTTATGTCCCCTCCGAACGTTGAGTTCTGTTTGACCTCTTTCATGTATTCAGTGAACAGCATGTATTCCTTAATTCCTTGCGTATGGTCACCATGATTATGGGATATGAACAGTTCTACGGTAACATCCTTTGGCAGATTGAAAAAATCGTACCCTAGTTTCAGCGCCTCCGTAAGGAAGCCTATCGGAGGATCGATAAGTATGATACGTGTGGTTTTCCCTTCTTTAAGGACCATGAATTTTCCGTTGGGCATCGAAGTTCCTTTGGCGGAACCGTTAAAAAGCTGATATATCCCCGTATGGATATTTTTCCATGATTCACCAGAATAGCTCCCGGGTTTTCTGATCATGTTCTTTTCTTCGCTGAACAGATCGATGGCCTCTGTTTTGGAAGATGGCGCAAGAACGATGTTCTCGTTGACGCGTATCTCAAAATTCTCCGTGAATTCGCTCAGGTCGCTCGTGGACCGTGTCGATGCATTTCCGCCGAAAGTCAGCTTGTTGTTAACGATAAAGAACGATTGTTCATTGATGTTCCCGCCCCCTGGCCGAGATTTTGCGGCCGCATACAGGCCGTTCAACCAGGTCAGCCGGGTCAATATGGCGGAGGAAGAACGTGATATTCGCCTGAATTCTGATATCTTCTTAAGGTTCTCACAGATATTCTTGAGAAGCGCGATCTGTTGGTCCCCTCGTAAAAGTTCTTTACTGTTCTTGTCCTTCTGATACATGCTCCTGTCCTGCATCAGTGAGTGCAGGTCCGTTAATGCCTTATCGAGTATGCCTTTTTGTGCACTATCCTTGAGCGTCCCCTTCAATGCTGTCAGTGTCTTATGCAGGTCGCTGAATATATCGTCCACGTTCATGAAATAGATGTCGCGCAGCATCGTATAGAGCAATTCCCTTGTCCGTGCATGTTTTACATTGAACACTATTTTATGAGCATCAGTGAACAGCGGATTCACGACCCATTCGGCGACCGTTGATGCTCTCGGTGAGGTTTTATATGTTATTTCATGTATCAGCTTCAGCCCGTCAGTTTCCAGACCGCATTCTTTTAATATCCGGGAAAATATCCCGGGTGGCATATCACCGGTGATCTCAAGAACCCCGTTCGGCAGCATATGTGCGCCATATTTCTTCATGAGCGGATGTTCATTGATCTTTTCCTCAGGTAAGATCTCTTTGTATATCCGGGTCCGTATCTCGGACATTTCTTTTGTCTCCAGCTCTTTCGACCTGAGGAGATAGAACTTGATGATATCCTTCTTGCTGTATGCGAATATTTCTTCCGCTGAGACGTATTTTGTCAGGATGATGTTACGTGTTGTTGCGTAGGAAGGGTGTGTTTTTGAGAGCGTTTGTTCATAGATGTTCTGGATATCTTTTGCGTTCAAGGTGCCATGGTTCAATTCAATATATACCAGGATGTCCTTTGCTGACCCGTGTTCCAGCAGGTCTTTTAATGAAATAATGTTGCTGTGTATCGCCAGTTCTTTGATGCGCGCCAGGTCTTTCATGCTTTCTTCGGACCTTGTGGATGCAAGTACGTCCGCTTCCTGCAGGTGGAACAGCTCGGCAAGTACGCCGGAGCCGCCTACACGATCACTCAGGTCCGTGATCTTCTTCGGGTCTTTCATGCTCCCGTTAAAAGTATGGTTCTGTATCAGTGCAAGGACCCTGGTCCGGATCTCTTGGGGATATTGGAGCTTATCAAGTATCGTTCTGCTCCGTTCTGCGCTGTATCTTTCGTGTTCTTTATGGGATATTCTCTTTTCATTGACCTGTTGTAAAATGGCGAGTTTATCATCATAAGGAAGCATCTTAAATGCAGTTTTGTCAAAAATGTTTTCTTTCGGGACCAAGTTCTCTGCTCTCGGGTTCTCGAAAAGTTTATCCAATACATTCTGTTCGTCCCGTATCGAAAGGGTCGACCTGTGTACGATCCAATCTTTTGAGGTCGTGGTGTCATATTTTCCGATATCATGCAGCAAGGCCGCAAGAAGCAGCGCGGGGTCATTGCTCAAGGCGCGCATGTTCTCCACGACCTTCAAGGTGTGTGTAAAAGCATCGGTATCATGATATGTCTTGTTCTGCGCAAGGCCGATAAGCCCTTTGAGCTCAGGGATCATCTCGATGAGCCTATTTCTGACGGCTTCATCCTTCAGGTTCCCTGTAAGTAATATGCCCGCGAGCTCTTTTCTGAGCGCCTCAGGCCCGTTCTTGCGCACCATATCCGTGATAGTGTCCGTCATCCATGCAGGTGTTTCTGATGTTCTTTTCATACGTGTTTTACTCACGATGTCTTTATGCAGATCGAACACATCACAATTAGCGGTCTGGTTGAACATTTTGAGCTTTGATAAAGAGTCATACATGTGTGCCACCCATTTCATGTGGTCTTTGCCGCTGATCAGGTCGTCAGTGATGAGCCATGTTGCTCCCGCTCCTTTCTGGATACTGAAAAAATCGTTCTTTAAAAGGACATCATAAAAAGCTTGGTCATAGGTCCGAAGTGCTTCGACCGGGACCTTGATCTCAACGGTCTTTCCCCGGGAGTTGTACATTTCTTCTGTAAAGAAATTAAGTTTGAGCTCATTTGATATCCGTAACAGTTCTTTAAGGAAGGCATCACCTGTAGTGCTTTTCCGGTAGGCATCGATATCGACGAGGACTTTTGCATGTATCGCCCTGAATTCTTTGAGCGGTATCTCATATATGTATTTCTTCAGTTCATTATCGTAACGTAATGTATACTGTTCTTCATAGAACTGTTTTGATGCGGTGGACTGTATATTGTCCTTCACTATTCTGAGCGGCTCGTTCTCCAGGGTGCGATCGGCTTCCGTGAGCACTTCTTTCAATATGTCATTCACCTTGGCTCCGGGTTCTTGCAGCCTGGACTTATATTTCCCGTGTATCAGCTCATTGATGATCTCAAGTCGTTTTTTAAAGAATACCCGGTCCACTTCTGTTTGACCCAATACATCATTTGAGGCGCCGACCGCTGCGAGGTCCGCGAACAGGTATACGGGGGTTTTTCTGCCGGGGATATCGATGATGATACAGATCTCATCCCCTCCGGCGATATAATACCTGGTACGTATCGGTTCAGAACGTACATCCTTGATCTTTTTCTGGTTCTCTTGAATGGCTTTCAGGTCAACGTCCAAGGCTTGTTTTGAGCCGACATGATAATCCGTTCCCGAGAACTTTTTGATAAAAAAATGTTCACGGTTCTTTTCGAGCAGCATGGTCTTGACCTTGTCCGGGATCTTGATCTTCATTACCCTGGCGATACGGTCGATCTCGTGCACATAGTTCTTTGGAGTGATCTTTTCAGCCATGGCCGCCAGTTCTTTGAATATACTGAAGTTGTTATTGTCGGCAAAGAACGTGATATCCGACTGATCAAGCTTCATATCCCCAAAATTGAACGTGGCGAGCAAGGTCCGTTCGATCGCGAACCGTTCTTTTGAGGAGTAATCGCCCGGTCCGATAACGACCTCTTCACCGTATTTTTTTGATGTTAAGGGCCTTTGCTGTTTTGTGATCACTTCGGGGATGAAACAGTCTTTCGGGATCGAACAGCTGCTCCATTCAACAGCGTCCTTATATGAATGTTTTTTCGCAACGGTTATGACATTCCGTGTCCCGACCTGGTACACGCGATCGCTTTTTAACAAGGTATCGAGCTTGGTCCCTTTATCTCGTGCGATATCCTCAGGACATAATACCCATATCTTCATCCCGTCAGAATATACGATCGCATCGGGCCCGAAGGTCCCCGCGATCTCTTTCAGTACTTGAGCCTTGAATTTATCCGCAAGTTCCGTATGCCCGGAATGATTGAGGTCATTAGCTATCTCAATACTGATGCAGAAGCTCTTCATGTTCACGTTCATTGCGTTGAACACATACAGGTCTTTGGCATAACTTTCACTGAATACTTTGATAGCTGCGGAAGCAGTACCGTTCACGCTCGTGTTCAGCTTTGATACGGCATCTGTCGCTCCGGCCTTAAATAGCTTGTACGTAGCATCAGCCCCGTATTGGCCTACGGCACGGGAGTAGTCATTTGAGGATTCTATGTTCTTTGTGTACCACATGATCATTGTCGCTTTCCGTTCTTATCATTCAAAACACAGGGACAGCACCTTTAATAAGAACTGCATGTCGAGCACGCATTTAAAATCGAAAAGGACAGGGCTTTCCATCACATCAGGTCTGGGATACGCGATATAGATCATGGCTTTTAATTTCTTATCACTGTCATATATGGGGGCGAGTACCGCGGAGCTGATGGGATCGGCTCCATTCCATTCGGTACGGTGAACGCTCGAGAAATCAAGTCTGGGGTCAAGGTCCTCTCTAAAAACAGCTTCTTCGCCGAGTTTATCCACAAAATCAGACCAGGGCAGATCTTTTGCAAAGAGACGAGCATAGATGTCATTTTGCCAGGTGTACATGTGGCTATAATTGAAGCTCAGATATGAGAGCTTCGGGATCGTGAGCACCCAGCGCGGAATGCTTGCAGGGCTGGTCATGTCCCAGACCCTGTCTGCGTTGTCCAGAGCGGTGGGGACCGCATATGTTGAACTGCTCTTATGTATCGTGAACTTTGTCATATCTGCGGGGTCCTGGAACGTGATCATTGATATTGCGAGCGCAGGCCATATGTACACATTATTGAATTCATGGAGCAGCGATATCAGTTTATCGGGGTCTTTATGTGCCGAATACAGCAGATATACATCTTCACGGAATTTATCGCGGTTCGCTGCAAAATCCTTGAATGGCGGTACTCGGTTATTATTCAGTTCGATATTTCGTCCCGGATCAACTGACCAGAGCCCCGGCCCTTTCATTTTTGAGTCGACCAGCTTTATTTTATTGATATCGATTTCAAAATGCTGGTCTTTTGACGATCGCCCCATAACAGGTCTTGCCTCAGGCTCTATTCCGTTCATTATCTTGTTATTCATATGTGTGCCCCCATATTTCATATAAAAAACGTACACTGGACCAACGAGTGCCTTTTCATTGAATTTATGCCCATTTTCAGGGGGTTTTATACGTATATTAGTGGAAATTCGTGTCGATACAGGGACGTGATGGGGGCCTGGCCGGGATTGTTCGGTCAGAATACCTTAGTGATACGTACAGCGTTTTATTTCAGCATAAGGGCACTGTAAAGTCGTCCGGTCCCCTGCCCTTCTTTCCGGTACGAGAAACAGATGTCCGTTCTGCAGGCCGTGCAGATATGTGTGGCGGAGATATTGGCGGACGGGATACCGAGCGCCAGAAGCTGTTCGGTGTTCTGCGTGATGAGGTCAAAATGTTCATGTGTCACCGGATCGATCTCATAGCAGCACACTCCTATTGATGGGCCGATGGCCGCCAGGCAATCCTCCGGGCGTGTATGGAACGTGGAACCCATATGTTCGATGGTCTTGTGGGTGATACCCAGGATCGTTCCTTTTCTTCCCGCATGGACAAGCCCGATGACGGACCGGACCGGGTCCCAGATGAATATCGGAGCGCAATCAGCTGTCCTGATGACAAGGGGTATCTGTTGCTCTGCGGTAATGAGCGCATCAACGTTCCGAACGATCGTCCCTGTATGCTCACGACCGACCACGGCAATGCGGTCCGCATGGACCTGTTCTGCCTGGACCAGAGGAGTTTTCAGTTCTTGCAAGAGATCTGCCAATGATACCTTGCGGTGCGTTGTGCCGGAGATGAGCTTTTGCGCTGTGAACGGGGTATATGAAAAGGGCCCGGTCATCATTTCCCCGGGTTCTTCGGCGCAATGAATTTGGTACGGCCTGCGGTAACGATCTTTTTTGTGTCCAGGTATACCTGGATCTTTTCCCCTGTGAATTTCTGGTCCTGCTGTGATGCCCGGACATTTCCGCTGCATTCCAGGAGGTTCTTATTCTGGTAGAAATACGCTGCTCGAGACAAAGAGCGGATATCATTGTATGAGATATCGACATGCCCTGCGATCTCAAATTCCCGTGTCTCTGCATTATAGGAGACCATGTCGGCTTTGACCGTCAGCGGTATCCCGTTACCTGTTGGGTAGTACTCCATAACGACGCCTTTGCGAGCGATACTATTGCTGTTCCTGGTATCGTAATCGAACTGGTCACAGAGCATGTTCATGATATTGGCATAATGCACGGAAATATTCCCTGTGGCGGTGACACAGAACTGTTCTCCGTTGTACAAGAGCGTGTCACAGGTCATCGTCACGTCGGGGGAAACGGTCCCGGGGATATTACCCGAAGGGACGAAAAAGAAGGCATGAACGTTCGAGTTCAATGCGAAGGTCTGAAGGGATAAAAGACCTGCCAATCTGTCCGCAAGGAAGGATGCGGACCTGTTCCATATCCGTACATTCCCTTCGGCATCAAGGAGTTCCTTTCTGCTGTTCCAGCTCAGGACACGTGAGACGATCTTCCAAGGATCGGAGACCGGTTCCTTCGCGTTCGCCGTGACGGTATAGAGCGTGAAGTTTGAACGCGCCAGGTCCGTATAGGCGTCCGGGGCCTGAAAGGTCAAGACCGCACGGTTCTTGCTGAAGATCGTGCCGGACATGTGCTTCAGTCGTCCTTGTGTTTTCTCTAAGATCGCGCTCTGTGCCCGGATCTCCCAGTGTTTGACAGGTCCGGCAACTTCGGAAATGACGATCTCAGAGAAAGAAAAATCGGGTCTGGAGAGCTTCTGTAGCGCCTGCTGGGGAAGTGCGGGAACGGTCCCGTTCTTGAACGTCCATATCATGGTCAATGAAATGATCGTAATGACGCAAAAAAATATCAGCAGGTTCTTGACCTTCATTTTGTGTTCTTCCACATCTTTTTTTCGTATTCTTCGAAGTCCTTTTTAAGACTGAGCGCCTTGATCATTTCTGCCGAAGCTTCGACGAACTTTTTTTGATTGTAATACGCCTGAGCGAGGGCCGCGTGGAGCGCGGCACCGTCAGGTTCTATCTCAAGGGCTTTTTTGCAGGCTTCTTCCGCTCTGTTCCATTTACCCTGCTCTGCTTTGATGACGGCGATATAGCCGTATGCCCAGGCGTTCTTCCCGTTCACCGGCTCAGAATCAGCGACCCATTGGAGATGTTCGAGCGCTTTATATAATTTATTGTCGAAATAATAGATGAATCCCAATCGAAAATGTGTACGCCAGTTGTTCGGGTCCTGTGCCAGGACCGTGTTATACCGCTTGAGCATTTTTTCAACGATATCCGGATCGAGCTCAGCCACTCTGTTCAGGAGCTTAGATCCCTCCTCGACCTTGCCCATGTACGCCATGGTCATTGAAAGATTGAAAAGAGTGTACGGACCGTTCGGATACACCTTTGACATGTTCGTCCAGTAGACATATTCGCTCCATATGTCCGGGCTCACTGCAGCGACGGCACGTGCGACGGACGTGATGGGGCTGAGCAGGGTGCATATGAGCAGCAGTGCGAGTACGGTACGTTTGAACATGGTCACGATGCTCCTGTCATTTTTTTACGATAGGCGGTCTGTGATGCTTTCCAGAACAGGCAGAGTTTCACGATCTGGGCATAGCCGTTGAGCATCGTGCACGATCGTTGCTTCCCCGGCCAGAGCAGAAGTCGTACGACGTGATAGATCATAGCGATGATACTTCCAATGAACAGCAGGGTTCGGTACGGTCCGAACAGCGCAGGATAGTACTTTGAACAGAAATAGAGCCCGCCGCGGATGCCCTCCACGAAGGTTCGGGCGCTGTTGAGCGAGGTGCTCTGGCCGCCATAATGGATGATCTTGGCCTGGGGAACATAGAAGATCTTCCATTTTTTTGAAATGATGCGCCGGCACCAGTCCAGATCCTCGTTATAAAAGAAAAAATTCTCGTCGAGCTCCCCGACCTCTTCGAGGACCTGTCTGCGTATCATGAAAGCGGCGCCGGTGAGGAACGCGACCGATACCGGCCGCACCGATAGCCAGAACTTATCGCCGCGGCCGGAGCCCTGTACCTGGACCGTATGTCCGTCGGCATTGAGCAGTGTCGGCCCGACAGCACCGGCCGCAGTGTTCTCATTGAGGAATTGGATGAGCTTTTCGACGGCGTGTGCGAGCACGAAGGTATCATTATTGAGGAGGAATAGATATTTGCCTTGTGCGATGCGTAAGCCCTGATTATTGCCTGCGGCGAACCCGACGTTGGTCTTATTGGCGATCAATATGACATCTGGAAAATGCTCTTTGACGAGCGCACAGCTTTGGTCCACAGACGCATTATCGATCACGATCACTTCGAAATGCAGTGACTGTGAGATATTGTCATAGAGCGATTCAAGGCACTGTTTGAGCAGTTCAGCTTTGTTGTAATTAACGATGATGACGGAAAGGTCAAGCATGATAGTTCTTCATGGCCTCGCTGAATATCGCTCGTGCCATGCCGTACGCGCCCCCGGGCAATCCCATACGTTCACGGCCTTCCTCTCCGATCTGCTTGAGCTTTTTTGGGTCGTTCACAAGGGACATCAGGTCTCGGGCGATCTTTCGATTACTGCCCCAGCCGATCTGAATGACGTTCCCAAGGAGCTTGCGATACTGGACGATACGCTGGGTCGTGGAATTGCTTCCTTTCCCTTTAAGAAGAAAGATCGGCTTGCCGAGCCCAGCTACCTGCTCATTGCCTGTTCCGGTCATTCCGAGCACGACGGTGGAGGAGCGTACCGTATCCCCGAAATGGCCTCTCACGATATGTACCGGCTCGCAGCCGGTCTTTGAGAACGATCCGATATGCCCATGTGCGTCAGCCGGTTCCGCTTCATATTTCCAGCCGAGGGGAGCGATCGCTTCCTTCATTTTTTCCATGACCAGGTTCGGCGCGAGCGAGAGCAGCCAGGCAATGCTGTTTTTTTTTCCGACCTCTTGCACGACCTTGAGCATGCGTATGGTGTTATCGTAGGCATCCTCACGGGAGCTCGGAACAAGGGTCAGGATACGCTTATCGCCGAAGGCATACTCGATCTTATCCGTGGCAAGTACAGGGTCATCCATCATGGCGTTCCCGAAATACATTGACGGGACCTTGCGTCTGGCCAGGAAATCTGCCGTCACCTGATCTCGGGTAATGACAAGCTTGCAGAAGCGTTTAAAGAACCAGCGCTCTGCGAACGTGTATTTATGGAAGTATGCCGAGATGGCCGTAGCGACATGGATGATGGGTTTGCCGGTGAAGAACCCGGCCAGTGCGACCGGATACAGGTCCCCGACGCAGACGATGAGGTGCACCGTCGAGGATTCGTTCTGCAGGACGGATATCTGGTCTTTGGTGATGTGCAGGAGCCCTGCGGAGATATCCTTGAACAGGGATGAAAGCTTTTGGCCTCCAAATCCTCCGCTCGGGAGTTCTTTCCAGTTAGCGACGATATCGGCCCCGGTCCGTTCATAGCCTCGGCCGTTACCGACAAGGGGAAGCGCTTTTATCTTGATCTCGGGTTCTTGTTCTTCGGACCCGACCTGGCGCAGTGCATTGATCATGGTCGCGGCAATGGAATCCTCGCCTTTACCGTTGCTGATGAACATGATCTTTACGGGATCCATTGATCAGCTCCTCCAGACAATGAGCCGGGTGATCGCGATAATAAGCGATCCCAGAGAGAAAAGAATGGCCAGGACGAAAGCTAATTTGAGCCAGACCAAGGCAAAGAAAAATATCGGGATCAGCGGCTGCGGGAGAGTAGAATGCTTTTTAAGGTACAGAAGAAAACTCTTATGCCATGCACGGTTCATGTTGAGCTGGGCCTGGCTGGTGCTTTTGCCCCAGTGATGCGTGATACTGGCGCGCGGGGTGAACCATATCTCGTACCCTGCTTTTTTTATACGATAGCACCAATCAACCTCATCGAAATACATGAAAAATATCTTATCCATGAGACCGATCGTATCCATGACCTCTTTACGGACGCAGAGCGCAGCACCCATTGGCTGGTCCACCTGGCGTTCGGTGTCGTGAGCCCAATAGGTCATCTCATATTCACCGAATATCGGGGACTTCGGGAACAGCACGTCAAGGAAGAACGCGCTCCAAAGCAGTGTTCTCCAGCTGGGAAAGCTTTTACAGCTTCGCTGCAGCGTACCGTCCGTGTTGAGAAGCTTAACGCCGACCGCACCGGCTTTGGGATGTTCCTGAAAGAAATCGATATAGGCTTGCAGGGCACCGGGGCCGACCTCGGTATCCGGGTTCAAGAGGAGCACATATTTCCCTTTGACGAGCTTGAGCGCTACGTTATTGCCTTCCGCAAAGCCAAGATTGACGGGGCTGGCGATAGCGGTCACCCCGGGGAATTTTTCGCGGACCATATCGATACTGCCGTCCGCGGACGCATTATCGACGACAAAGACCTCATATGGAGCGTTCGGAGGATATTTCTGAACGGCAAGGAGCGCTTTTTCAAGCAAGGCTTTGACGTTCCAATTCACGATGACGATTGAGAGTTCCATATCTGAAGGGATTGTAGCAAATAGCACAGATTCCTGAAACCATTCACTTTGCAGCAAGGATATGTGGTCCTACTGTAGCAGTTGTTGATATACTTTCTTGATCTCTTTCACATGTATGTCCATAGTGAAGTTCTTTTTGTATCGTTCATACCCTGCTTTGCCCAGTGCTTTAGCGCGTTTCGGGTTCTTGAGCAGCGAAGCCAATTTCGCTGCAAGATCGGTGCTCATTCCTCGCGTGAATAAAAGTCCGGTAGTACCATCTTTGACGATCTCCGGCAATCCCCCGGTACGAGAAGCAACGACGGGTTTAGCGACGGACATCGCTTCAATGGCGACACGGCCGAACGGTTCTGCAAGTGAGGGGATCGCGATGATATCCGCTTCTGCGATGGCCTTACGAATAGCGGAAGTCACGCCTTTGAACTCTATATAGTTCTCCAGCCGGTTCTCATGGATGAAGCGGAGCAATGTGTTGAGGTATCGTTTGGTCCCCGGTAACGCCTTTCCGTAGATATGCAGTTTGAACGGTGTATCGGAAAGTGTCGTCAATATCTTTATCGCCAGCAAGAGTTCGCGGACACCTTTTCGCGGTTCAATGGTACCCGCAAAAAGTATGACAGGGACGGTGTTCTTCCTTTTTTTCTTGAGCTTGATCGGTTCGATACCGTTATAAATACGTATGATCTTCGGTGAAGGAGGGAAATAGACGGTCATACTGTCAGAAATGATGATGGTCCTATCAGATTGGGCAAGTATACGCTGCGGTAATCGGGCCGGGAATGCGCTCAGGTCTTCTCGGATATGCCAGACGAGCTTTGTGTTCGTGAGTTTTGCGGCAAGAACGGCCGGCTGCGCGAGTATCGTGTTCGCGTGAACGAGCACTGCGTGACGGTCCTTGATAATTTTGATGAGCTTCACGGTCTGGAAAGCGGTACCCAGGACGATCGTTTCACATTTTACGCGGTCCAGGACCGCACCTTTGGCGGGAGTAACAAAGATACAGTGATAGTCGGCACGAAGCGCGTTGGCAAGTGTCGCGAGGCTTAATGGAGCTCCTGCGAGGTTTGCCTGATGAGAATAAAGAATGATGACCGGTTTTGTCATGGTCATGATATCAGTTTACTGTAGATCTTTTCGAGTTTTGGCAATTGGGTCGTGATATTGAACATCTTTTCTGCCCGTTCCCTGCCCTTATGTGCGAATTTTTCGGCAAGGTCCGGGGTCTTGATGAGTTCCTCAAGCTTCCTGCTCAGCATGATGACCGCTTTTTCGTTGACGAGGAACCCGTTCACGCCGTCCACGATGATCTCGGGAACGCCCGCATGACGGGTGGAAACGCAGGGGAGCCCTGCGGCCAAGGCTTCTTTGAGTATGTTCGGGATACCTTCGCTGTCCCCGTTCTTTGCGGTCACGTATGGGGCGAGCAGAATATCCGCTTCATGCATTTTTTTGAGCACGAGGTCATGAGCGAGAGCTCCGCAGAACTTCACGTATTTGTCGATCTTAAGCTGCGTGACGATCTTTTTGAGCCTTTTTTCAAGAGGTCCTGTTCCGATGATCTCAAGCGTAAGGTCATATCCGCGGGCCAGAAGTTCAAAGAAGGCCCGTATCCCGAACTCGAATCCTTTTTTTTCCGTGAGACGTCCGCACATCAGTATCCTGATCTGTCTTCGGCCTTCACGATAATGACGGACCCTGAAGCGGATCTTCTTGCAGTCGATCCCTCCATAGTACACTTCGACCTTCTTTTCCGGGCACCCGAGATTCTCTATCAGGTATTCTCTTAAATGATCGGAAGAGGTCAGGAAGAGGTCCCCCAATCTGAACAGTTTTTTAAGACGCAGCCGGGATACGAGGTCATGCGAGAGCTGGTAGGCGTCCTGTCCCCGAAAATGGGTGATGAGCGGCAGCGCGGGCCATTGCTCCTTGAGCGCGATGAGCTCTGCCCCTACGGTGCCGAACTGGGCGTGGATCAGTCGGATCCCCGCTTTTTTCAATAATGAAATTGAAGCCCCGTATTGCTTGAGGGGGTCAGGAACGAGCAACTGATACCACGGCAGATCTGTTCGACAATGGATCTCGTCGGCCGGGAATTTGGAGAGGTTCTTTTTTTCTTTGGTGAATATGACAGAACGGAACATCTGCAATTTTGAGACGATGCTGTAAATGAACGTTTCAGATACGTTCAGATAACAGGGAACGAATTGAGCGACTTTTTTCTGAGCATCTTTCAAGACCATGGTCCCCTTCACCTCGTATGTTCGTTCTTGTCCTGCTGAAAAAAGAAGAGATAGAAGATCTCCAGGATACCCACGGTCTGCAGGAGCAGGATCACAATGAACCAGGCGGATTGTTTATTACGTGCCGCTCTCCAAAGTGCAAAACCCTTCCATGGAAGGGACCACATCAATGCAATAAGCAACCAGGCGGAATCGTGCATAGGTACATCTTCTAACATACCGATACGCTCGTCAAGGAACGAGTAGCGGATGCCCTGATTGTGGGCAGGTGGTCCATGTGATAAACTCTTTTTCATCATGAACAACGTAAAAAAAGAGAAAGTGTTGATAACCGGAGGTGCCGGGTTCATCGGTTCCCATCTGGTCGATGTCCTTCTGGACCTTGGACATGAGGTCGTCGTGATCGATGATCTGAGCCTGGGCAGGAAAGAGAACATCGCTCACCGGATGAACGATACGGCCTTTACCTTCTGTGAAGGTGATATCCTGGACCAGAAGGTCCTTGAGCCTCTGTTCAAAGAACATTCCTTCGATGCGGTGTTCCATATGGCCGCGAATTCAGATATCCAAAAAGGCGGCGCGGACCCGGATGTCGATTTCAAGCTCACGTTTTCAACGACCTATGCGGTGCTGAAATGCATGCGTGCGTACAAGGTCAAGAAGCTCGTATTTGCCTCTACGTCCGCCGTATATGGGGAGACGAAAGAGCTTTTGACCGAATCCTATGGTCCTCTGCTCCCTATCTCATTGTACGGAGCGAACAAACTTGCTTCCGAAGGATATATCAGTGCGTTCGGTGAGAATTACGGCATCCAAACATGGATATTCCGTTTTCCGAACGTTGTCGGCGAGCGTTTTACGCACGGTATCATCTATGATTTTGTGAATAAACTTGAAAAGAACCCGAAGGAACTTGAGGTCCTTGGCAATGGCGAGCAATGTAAACCGTACCTGTATGTGAGAGATCTGATCGATGGCATCTTGTTCGGGTTCACACATGCCAATGAAAAGATCAATCTGTACAACTTGGGTGTTGAGTCCCGTACCAAAGTGAAGGACATCGCGGCTATGGTCATCAAGGCGACGGGGGTTCCTGCCACGATACGGTATACGGGCGGAGATCGCGGATGGGTCGGTGATGTGCCTGAGTTCAAATATGATCTTTCCAAGATACATGCGCTCGGGTGGAAAGCGAAAAAAACATCGACAGAATCCGTACAGATAGCGATCGATAAGGTCATGGAACAAATCAGAAAATGACCAAAGTAGTCATCATCGCCGGCGGTAAAGGTACCCGGCTTCAGCATATCGCAAAAGACATCCCCAAACCTATGGTCCCCATTAATGGGAGACCGATACTGCAGTATCAGATCGAGCTGGCACGGCGATACGGGTATACCGATATCATCATTTTGACCGGTCATCTTGGTGAACAGATAGAAGAATACTTCGGGAACGGAGAACGTTTTGGTGTTTCGATCACCTATTCACGTGAACCAAAACCGTTGGGGACCGCAGGGTGTATCAAGGAGATCGAGCACCTGCTATCGGATGATTTCTTCGTGTTCTATGGCGATACGGTCATGGATATTGCGCTCGACGAGATGTATGCGTTCCATGAACGTTCGAACGCTTCAGCGACCCTTTTTCTGCACCCGAACGATCATCCGTATGATTCCGATCTGGCAGATATCGACGATTCGGGAAAGATAACCGCGTTCTATCCGAAACCCCATCATGGGGAGGACCTGCGTAATCTGGTGAACGCGGCCTTGTACATCCTGTCCCCGGCGGTCCTCAGGCATATCGAACCCGGAGTATCCTCTGATTTCGGCAAACACATCTTCCCTAAAGCTATAGCGACAGGGGATGCATTATACGGGTATGTCTCTTCGGAATATATCAAGGATATGGGTACACCGGACCGGTATGAGCGTGTGAGCAATGATGTTATCTCTGGCAAGGTGGCGTCGTGGAACAAGCATAATACGCGACCGGCGGTGTTCCTGGACCGGGACGGGGTCCTCAGCAGGGAAATGAACCTGCTCGCTGAGCCGTCCGGTATGCAGCTGCTCCCGCGTGCCGCCGAGGCCGTTCATTGCATCAATCGTTCCGGGTATCTGGCCGTAGTGGTCACTAATCAGCCGGTCATCGCACGCAACCTCTGTTCGTTCGAGGACCTGCGCCGTATCCATGACAGGATGGAGACCCTGCTCGGTGCCGAACATGCCTATATCGATGCGCTCTATTTTTGCCCGCATCACCCTGATAAAGGATATCCGGAAGAACGCAAGGAATATAAGATCGATTGTGAGTGCCGTAAGCCGAAGCCCGGTATGCTGTTGCAGGCCGCCAAAGACCTCAATATCGATCTGGCGAAGTCATTTATCATCGGGGACCGGGAGAGCGATATCCAGGCCGGAAGGAACGCTGGGCTAAAAGGGACAATTTTAGTAAAATCTAACGGTGAACAGTTCTTGTCCGATGGAACGTCCGCCGACAAGCGGACGGACTCATTGTACACTGCGGTGACCGAGGTCCTCGGTCTCAAGGAGAAATAAGACCATGATCATCACTCGTACACCGTTCAGGATATCCTTTGCAGGCGGCGGTTCGGACATGCGGTCCTTCTACGAGAAAGAGCAAGGCTGTGTGCTCAGTACCGGCGTCAACAAGTACATGTTCATCGCCATTCATCCCTTTTTCGATCCGCAAAAGACCCAGCTTAAGTATTCCAAGACCGAGCTGGTCGCTTCATTTGCAGAGATAAAGCACCCCATTTTGCGTGAGGTCCTTAAGATGTACGGGCTTACAGGGGTCGATATCAATTCGATCGCGGATATCCCTTCCGGAACAGGGCTCGGTTCCAGCAGTTCTTTCACCGTCGGCGTGCTCCATGCGGTGAACGCGTACCTCAATAAATATGTGTCTGCCGAAAAACTGGCCCAGGGGGCCTGTGACATCGAAATCGGCAAACTTCAGGAACCGATCGGGAAGCAGGACCAGTACGCTGCGGCGTACGGCGGGTTGAACTTCATCACGTTCAATGCGGATGAGACGGTCAATGTGGAAAAGATCATGCTCCCGCAGGACAAGATGAGAACGTTGCAGGACAATCTGATCATGATCTATACGGGGGATACACGTTCTGCCAGCAAGATACTTGCCGAACAAAAACACTCGCTGTCACAGGACGAAACATTCAATAACATGCGGAAAATGGTGGCCCTGTCACGATCACTGAAAAAGGCCTTGCAGGAGGACCATGATATCGATGCGCTCGGTGCCCTGCTCCATGAAGGCTGGCTTCTGAAACGCTCTCTCGTTGGATCCATTTCGAACCCCTCTATCGATGCTTTATATGAAAAAGGTCTCAAGGCAGGTGCGACCGGCGGGAAGCTGCTTGGTGCCGGTGGAGGCGGTTTCCTGTTGTTCTATTGTCCGCAGAACAAGCAGGATGCCTTCAGGGCCGCCATGCAGGACCATCGGGAGCTTCCGTTCGGTTTTGATATGTTCGGGTCCAAGGTCATTCACGTTGGTGATACGGAAGTAAAATAAAGAGAGGTATGCCTATGGTCGATTACAAGAAAGATATCACCGCTTATTGTGAAAAGCTCGCAAGAACGCTGGGGGCTCTCTCCAAAGATGAGATAGATACGGTCATGAACGTTCTGGTCACTGCGCGCGACGCCGGAAGAACGGTGTTCATCTGCGGGAACGGCGGTTCGGCGGCCACGGCCTCTCATTTCGTGTGTGATTTCAATAAAGGTGTTTCCTATGGGAAGAGCAAGCGGTTCAAGTTCATCTGTTTGAACGACAATGTGCCGACCATGATGGCCTATGCTAATGATATTTCTTATGATGATATATTCGTCGAGCAATTGAAGAACTTGTATGTGCCCGGTGATGTTGTCCTTGGCATCTCAGGTTCCGGGAACTCAAAGAACGTCCTGAAAGCTATCGAACATGCCAACGCGAACGGAGGCATCACTATCGGTCTGACGGGGTATGACGGAGGTAAGCTCAAGCAGGTCGTGAAGTACGGTATCCATGTCCCGATCGATGATATGCAGATAACAGAGGACCTGCATATGGTGCTCGATCATATGATGATGAAGATATTATCCGAGAAGTTATCGTGATACCCGCAGATCTTCGTTCAAAGATCGTAAATGATCCCGCGAAACCGGTCGTTGCGGTGATCACGTCCGGGTCCCTCCCCGTTCCTCCTGTTCTGGGCGGGGGTATCCAGACGGTCGTCTATGAATATGCCTTGTTCAATAAGTCTCAGAACATTATCATCGTTTCAGCGCTCGACGGTGGGCTTTCTGCATATGAACTGGATAAGAACGGTATCGGACATATCCGCATCCGCAACAAGTCGTTCGATAATTTTGAGCTCACGTGGAATGGTCATTTTCTGCTCCGTTACAGCAGATATATCCATAAAGCATGTGAAGCTTTAAAAAAAGTACGACCGGATATCATACATATCCACAATATGCCGCATTTCATCCCGATCGTACGGAAAGCCCTTGGCTCGTCCGTCAAGATCATACTGACGAACCACAACACAAAGATCGGTGAACAGAATTATGTGCTCAGAAGACTTGAACATATCATGCGGGATGTGGATGCGGTCATATATCCGAGCCGGCGTATCGCGGAGCTTGATCTGATAGAACGTTTCCCGGAGTATAAGGATAAAGTTTCGGTGATTTATAATGGGGTGGACATTAGATACTATAAAAAATATCCTGCAGCGGATCTTGAACGTGTCCGTCAGAAATACAAGATACCGGCCCGGAACACATTGTTATTTGTAGGCCGTTTGGTCGAAGAGAAAGGCGCCCATTTGTTATTGTCCGCGCTTCCGGAGATATTGAGGTCGGTCCCGGATACTTGTTTGGTGATCGTCGGGTCTTCGTTCTTTGGTAAAGGTAATGTGACACCGTATGTAAAGCGGTTGCAGGAGCTTTCTATTCCGGTCAAAGATAATGTCATCTTCACAGGCTTCATTGATGCAGCGGACCTGCCTGTCCTGTACTCGGCCTCAACGGTATTCGTGTCACCTGTGAAGTGGGATGACCCCTCCCCAAAGACGATATATGAAGCATCGGCCTGTGAAGTGCCGATAATTTCCGCACAGCGGGGCGGAATTCCTGAAATTGTCACCAATGGTGAATCGGCACTGCTTTTGGCCGGTGATTATTTGGTATCAACACTTGCAGGGGCCTGTATTTCATTATTAAAAGATGAGAAGGCGCGAGCAGCGCTGACGGCTAAGGCGAAGGAACGGGTCTTGAATCGGTTCACCTGCGAGCAGATCAGTGCAGAATGGGCTATGGCGTATGACAAGATATTGACCCCTCCCTATGTTCCCCTCCCCGGATCCGGGGAGGGGTTGGGGGCGGGGTAAGGAGTTTTCCTATGCCAAAAGTAAGTTTTGTCTGTTCCATATACAATTCCAAGAAATTCCTGGACGGTTTCATGCGCTCTATCCTGCAGCAGGACTTTCAGGATTTTGAGGTCGTTCTGGTCGATGCGGATTCTAAGGATGGTACCCGTGAAGCATTGCGGGATCATGCAAAAAAGGACGACCGCATCGTTCTCATCGAAGAGAACTTCATCTCCATTGCTGCTGCGGTGAATGTCGGGCTCAAAGCGGCGAAAGGCGAGTATATCGGGCGTATCGATGCGGATAACTTGCTCTTCCCGGATTTTTTGTCGGGACAGATGCGGTACCTGGATGCTCATCCGGACGTTGATTTTGTCTATGCCGATCAGCTGAAAGTGGATGACCAGGGAAAAGTCCTTGGTATCAATCCTTCGCTTATCTCGGACTATGCCATAAAAAAACATCTGCTTTTTAAGACCGCGTTCGGCGGGGCGCCCATGATGGGCAGGAAAAAAGCGTTCTTTGATGTTGGCCTGTATGACGACAAGACGATCATCACGGAAGACCGTATCTTTGCGCTGAAAGCCATGCATAAGAAATGCGCAGGCCTGAACAACATCAATTATGTGTATCGTCTTCATCCCGGTGCGATCACGAGCCGTTATAAAAAGACAAAGGACCATCATGCTATCGTCCGTGAGTATGAAGGTCAGTACATAAAGATCGAGGATTACTATAATGACCTCTCTCAATACCAGGACATCATCACCGCGGACCTGCTCTATAAACCGATGATCATGCAGAAGATCGCAACGACAGTATTGTTCTGTGGATTACGCCTGGCTGATCTTGGCCGTCCTGAGGATGGTATCAAAGAAATAGAGAAGGCCATCGTTCTATTCCCGAAATATACCCTCCTCTACCGGTATTTTATCTGGCAG
Organism: uncultured bacterium; assembly: GCA_964653455.1. Classification (GTDB taxonomy): domain Bacteria; phylum Margulisbacteria; class Termititenacia; order CAZZFK01; family CAZZFK01; genus CAZZFK01. The sequence continues at coordinate 143,753 of CAZZFK010000003.1, read as the reverse complement.
ATCAGGCGTGGCCGGAAGGACATGGAACAGCTCGCGGCAAAAGTGAATTATTGGCTTCCATTTACGGTGGATTTTTTTCAATTAGTGCCGATGAAGGTCTGGAAAAAGGCCCAGGTCAATGTTCGCGATAAGAACGCCATGTCCGCAGTATTTGCGGAATATCACAGGATGATGGAGCGCTGATCGGTCTCCCCTTCGGGAATTTCAAGGATGATGCGGGCGCCGCGGCCAACTGTTGGCGTATCAGAATTCAGTACGGGCAGTACGCGAGATACTAACGCCCGGCCATGCGTTGAGCCATTTGATGACCATGAAATAATATCTCCCGGCTGAATGACCATGGCAAAATCACGACCGCTGAACTTGTTCTGAAGTACTATCTCGGAACGGTCCTTGAACGCTCCATGTACATGGTCCAGGATAAGCTGCCCTTCCCTGCGCACGGTGAACTTTATCATTGTGACAATCATATCATTACTTTGGTGCAAGTTTCATGTACAGTTTATCTATAAAGCTGTTATTGTCCACGAGGTAAGGGGAACCATGTCGGAAGTATGTATAACCGAAAGATATATTGGGTATATATTGTTGTATGTTTAAGGACGTATGAAGGAGCGTGTATGTATGGGTACAAAGATAGAAGGCAATTCTTCAACAGGAAATGCCGGTATTATAAAGAATAATAAAAAAAATGAAATACAATACGATGAGATCAAGGGCTTGTTCAAAAAGGGGACTTATGGATTTACACGTGAGGAAAAAACGCTTTTTGAACGCTTTGTGACAGGATTGGCAAAAGGAGATCAACTCTGTTCAGATATACTCTATTCTGTTGAGCGGGATCCGATTAAAAATGAACATGGTTCGGTACAGACCGCATTTGAAATGCTGTTCTTTAATTATCAGGATAAGCCAGCATTGATGAGCAAGCTGTTCACTACGTTGAGTAAGGACGTTGGGTATGAGGCTAAAGAGGCGTATGAACGGGCGATAGAGGTCTATTGCGTAGACCGTTCATACGGTCTGGATGATAAAAAATGTTCCTTGGCGCGGATCAAAGCGCTCAATGAATGTCTTCGTGTTTTCCCAAAAATGGAGCAGAATGATGTCCGTGCTGAAGTGCTGGAACGTCTTTCTTTTCGGGACAATGACGGGACGTTCGTTTTTACAAATGAAAATATACCGAGAAATCCGGGGCGTTCTGAAGAGAAATCCTATGGCATGTCAGAACAGAAGTACGTTGCAGATGCTTCAGGGGCAATGCAAGATGAAGAAACAGAAGATGATGGCAAAGACTTTATTTGGACCGATGAAACCGTTGAATTCGCTGATCCAGATGAATCGACATCAGCGTATAAGGTCGTTTATCGTGACGGGATCCCTTATTATGAGACACCGGATGGCGATGTATATGATTATCCACCTATGTTCAAGGAATGTGAACCCCTGCCGGATGAAGGTACATCTGAAGTGTATTTACAGGATTGTTCTGAAGAAGGAAACTCCGGTGCGAGCGAAGAAGAATCGGATACACATATTAACGATGGCTCAAAAAATGATACAAAAAGTATTTCCTGAGCAACGATCGGGTCTACGCCTTGAATTGCATTTCGTAAAGCTTTTTGTAGATAGTGCTGTTCTTCAGTAATTCTTCGTGCTTTCCTGTTTCGACGATCTTTCCGTCGTCCAAGACCAGTATCTTGTTCGCGTTCATGATCGTAGAAAGTCTGTGGGCTATGACAAAGGTCGTTCTGTTCTTCATGAGCACGTCCAGGGCTTCTTGTACAAGCCTTTCGGACTCGGTGTCGAGGGCTGATGTCGCTTCGTCCAATATCAAAATGCGCGGGTTACGCAGCACGGCACGGGCGATGGAGATGCGCTGTTTCTGCCCGCCAGAGAGACGAACGCCTCTTTCCCCGATAAGGGTGTGATACCCTGAGGGGAATAAGGTGATGAAATCATGAGCATGTGCGACTTTGGCCGCTGCCTCTATCTCGGCAGGTGACGCATCTTCAGTGCCGTATGCGATATTATCCAGAAGCGTCCCCGAGAACAGTATCGTCTCTTGCGTCACCATAGCGAGCTGTGAACGAAGCGACTTGAACGACACCTCCTTGATATCTTGACCGTCGATCATGATCTGTCCGGATACAGGGTCATAGAAGCGTGAGATGAGGCTCACCAGGGTCGTTTTGCCTGAACCGCTTGAACCCACGAGCGCTACGACCTCTCCCGGTTCCACCGTGAACGAGACGTCCTTGAGGACCTGGTCCCGATTCTCGTCATATCTGAACGATACGTTCTTGAATTCCACGGTCCCTTTGATCTTTTGCAGCTCTTTTGCTTGTGGAGCTTCTTTGACGGTCGGTTCGATATCAAGGATCGCGAACACACGTTCCAGGGAGGCCAACCCCTGTTGTACTTTGCTGTAGACCTTGCTCAAGACCACGATAGGATCGATGAGCATCATGATACCCATGAAGAATGACAGGAAATTCCCGGGGGTCAGATTGCCTTTTACGATCTCGCTGCCGCCGATCCAGACCAGGACGAATATCGCTGATACTTCCAGGAAGAACATGATCGGCTGCTGAAGGACCAGCAGGCGGCTCGTTTGCATCGAGAAGTTGAACGTTTTCTCGTTCTCTTCGGTGTAGCGCTTGATCTCCTTTTGCTCCATGGTGAAGGCCTTGACGATGCCTATACCGTAAAGCACTTCCTGAAGAACGGACATAACGTCCGCGGTTTTACGCTGGGTATGCTTGCTCAACCTGCGCATGGAGGCCCCGAAATTCGAGATAAGTGCGGCAAATATCGGCAATGTCAGGCAGGTGAACAGCAGTAATTTAAGATTGATGAACGCGAGATATATAAAAACACCGAAGAACGTGATGACCTGAGGAACGATATCGACGGAAAGCGAGGTCAGCAGGTTCTGGACCTGCATGATATCGTTTGAGCTTCTGCTCATGATCTCTCCGCTCTTCCATTTTGAGAAGAAATCCATGGAAAGCTTCTGCAGGTGCTCAAAGATACGGATACGGAGCTTCATGACCACGCGCTGTGCGACCCAGAGCATCTGATAATCCTGTCCGTACTGTGCAAAACAGCGGATAATGACCAGGATGATGCCTTCAAGGATGCGCGTTGAGAACATCCCGAGATCACCACGGCTGATATCGGACGTCAGGTCGCGGACCAGAGGCATGAAGTACACATTGGCCACGGCGTAGAAAAAAACAGAAACGGCAACGATGAGCATACGCTGCCAATACGGGATCACGAACTTGTATAAACGAAGTAATAGTTTCATTATTAAGAACTAAATGCCTTTATGTCCAAGGTATTTTTGCAGTCCTGTCGACCAATGCGGGAGCGGTTCCTGCCCGATCGCCTGCCAGTGAGCATTCTCAAGGACTGAATATACCGGTCGTTTTGTCGGACGCGGGAATTCTTCCGTTGTACAGGGGATGAGGGTGACCGTGACCCCTGCCTGTTTGAAGATCTCCTGCGCAAAGCCGTACCAGGTCGTCTCTCCCTGATTTGTTAAATGATATATGCCATACTCTTTAATGTCCAGCAATTTGACCAGCGCATCAGCAAGGTCCCCGGTATAGGTCGGGGAGCCGGTCTGATCGTTCACGACCGTGACAGGGTCCCCTTTGGCGGCAAGAGCCAGCATGGTGGCAACAAAATTCTTACCATTGTGACCGTACAGCCAGGCGGTGCGTGCGATAAAGTATTTTTTGCAGTGCCGTAAGACCGCCTGCTCTCCTCCGTGCTTTGAACGGGCGTATACGCCGTCCGGAGCGGGCGCATCCGTCTCTTTCCATGCGCGTATCGGGCCCTGTGCTTTCATCATGTGAAGTGCTTTCTCTCCAAAAACGTAATCCGTACTGATGTATACGAGAGGAATATCATGTGTACCGCAAAAACGGGCGATATGTTCGGTCCCGGTGACATTGACGGCCATGGCCGCATCCGCATCGGTCTCAGCTTTATCAACGTTCGTATATGCGGCGCAATGATAGACGAAATCCGCATGTAGCAACGCCTGTTCAACGGAGTGTGCGATCGTTATATCGGTTTCAGGAAGGTCTATCGGGATGATATGGTGTTCCCTCAGTCGTTGAATAAGAGCTGATGCCAGCATTCCTTTGGCTCCGGTGATCGCAATATTCATAGGGCTCCTTTATATATCACAGTTCGGTCATTCCTTCTTTTTCTATGATCGTATCAATAATATACCGTGCCGCGCCGCCTTTTCCCATCGTTGTGCGTAATTCTTTTGATATGCGGTCTCGTAAGGGTTTGTCACCGAGCAGTTCCAGACATTTATTGGCCACATCAGCCGGTGTGAAGTACCCTTTCAGCTCAGGGGTCACTTCTTTTTTTGCGATCATGTTCGGGAGTGCCGTGAAACCGATACGTTTAGAGGCGATAGACAAGGCGAGCCTTTGAATAAGGACGCCGAGCATGGGTATTCTGGCCAGTATCCCGGCCAGGCCCATGAGCGGAATGAGGTCCGGTCTGTTAAAGGGGAACAGGACGAGCATTGGAACACCTTGTACCGCATATAACGCGGTATTGGTCCCAAGAAGGGTCACCATGAGGTCGAACGATTCACATGTCTGATAGAGCGGGAATTCCTTGAGCTCTTTCGGGAATTTCTTCGCAGCGGTTGCCTGGAGGTGAAGCGGGATGCCCCAGTAAAAATGCAGATGTGGCAGTGTTCTGACCATGATACGTGCCGCTTCGGCCAAGAACGGTACCATGTACTCAATATAGCCCTGGCGGCTCCCCGGGAACAAGGCTACGGTCACATTCTTATCAGAAAGCGAGCGACCTGCGTATTTCGTACAATCATCGACCGAATCGACCATAAGGTTGCCGGCGGTATGAGGTGTAAAGACCGCACGGAACTTATCTTCAAGTCTCGGTTTTTTTTCAAAATAAGCATATCCCGGGTAATTCAGTTTTTTCTGAAGCAATACGGCGTGGTAAGGATCGCCGCCAAGAAAGATGATGACGCCGGTCCTGGAAAAATGCATCTCCTTGAGCTTTTGTTTTTGAAAGATCAATTGGCGATATTCGGCAGGGGGTATGATCTGGTCGATCACTTGTGCTTTGCGGGCGATATCTGCTTCATGGCCGCTCGCGAATTGACAGGGGACCAGAATGAGCGTTATACGGGCATGCGGGAATCTGCCCCGGATCTCTTTTGCCATAGGGCACGCATGTGCGGAGACCTCACCGGGCCCGTTGGCGACCAGGATCCAGTCATAAGCCGCTGTCCGTGCATGACCGGAAGGTGCTTTTTTCATGATAGTAAAAGAATAACAAGGCGTCCACGTATTGGCAATGAGCCCATCGTATATCAGCGTTCTTCGTGCAGTTCGACACGCAGCCGTTCTTTCCGCCGGTCACGCAGAACTCCGTACCAATAGAGCATGGCGAGGGTCATGAGATACAGGACATAGAGCATCCCGAAAAGAACAGGGAGATCGTTGAGGATGCCATAGAGTGAGACATCCTGGCGCAGCGGGACCGTATCGCAGAGCCATTGGCGACGTTCGATCTGCGAGCGCTGTACGATGCGTCCGGTGCTCGAAATGAACGCGCTGTATCCGGTGTTCGCCGACTGGACAAGTGTTTTACGGTTCTCGACGGCACGCAGGACGGACATGGAAAGATGTTCTTCGAGCGCAGCGGTCTGTTTGAACCAGGCATCGTTGGTTATCACAACGATGAAAGCGGCATTGCCTGCGGTCTGTGTACGCATTGAGCGCGGTAATATGGATTCAAAACAGATACCGGCAGCGATACGTCCCCAGGGTGTGATCAGGTCCTGTTGTTCCGCCCCAGGGGTATAATCATTCGAGAAGAAATCCGTGCCGGCCAAGAACGGCAGGAGCAGTGCCCGGAACGGCAGATATTCACCGAACGGGGCCAAATGTCTTTTATGATAGAACCCTACCTCCCTGCCCTGCGGATTGATAAGGACCATGGAATTAAAGATATCCCTGCCAAAGAGCGTCGGGGTGCCAAAGAGTATATATGATCGAGCAGCCTCTTTGATGCGGAAGATGAAGGCCCTGTCGCGCAGCAGCAGTTCAGGTACGATTGTCTCCGGCCAGATGATCAGGTCTTGTGTATGTTCACGGATGAGTTGCTTGGTCTCTTGTACGAAGAGGTCCTTCATTGCCGGGAAATTCGTCTGGTCCATTTTTTGATCTTGCGCGATGTTCGGCTGGAACACAGCGACATTGATCTTTTTGGCTGAATCATCCTTGAGCTCCTGTGCCTTGATCGCATATCGTCCATAGAGCACGGTCATAGAGATCAAAAAAAGAGCTATGAACGCGGATATGGTGAGGACTTTTCGCGAAAAAGGACATGTGCCGTCACGAATGAGCAGTGCGGAGATCAGTGCTGCGAGTATCTGATCGACGAGCACTATCAGGAACGTTACGCCGAAACTCCCGACGATCGACGCGATCTGTATGAACGGCAGGAGCGTATATTGTGAATATACGAGATCGCCGGCGGTCACGGCGAAAGGACCGGAAGCCCTGAGCCATTCGATGACCATCCAAAGCACCGGCGGCAGGAACATGAGCGCATATCCTGTCACAGGTTCGCGGACCTTCTTTTCTGTGATATCTGAAAGCAAACGGTACAAGGCGCCGAAGAGCGCGATGAAAAGGCTTTGGAACATGATGAGCGCGAGCCAAGCCAATATACCGTACAGGGGGCCTACCCACAACCCTACTATCTTTATCCAATTAAGAACTCCGCCGAAATAGATGAGACCTGTCACGAATCCGTACAACGCAGATCGGCGAATGGACCTGGTGTTCGATAATGCGATAAAAAGAGGTATTAACGCGATAAAGGCCAGCCATGAAAGGTTATACTCCGGGAAGCACAGCATCAATAAGACCCCGGAGATGGCAGAAAGTATATAGTTCATATCAGCAGCTCCCCTTGTGATAGTGATACACTGTTCTTTATTTGATCCTGAACGTCCATTTGATGATGTCCGCTCCCGCCGGTTTTGCGCTGTCCTCAGAGGAATCATATTCGCTCACTTCTGCGCCGGAAATGTTCACGATGCTCGGTTCTGATTCAAGATGATCATAGAGCAGCCCTTCGTTCGCCGTGGTGCTGCCTCCCAGCTCGGTCGTAATGAAATTGAAATAGATACGGTCGGGGTCCACACCGCGGTTCAGATTAGAAAGGGAGAACGTGATCTGGACGGTATTTTCAGGACTGCTGTCCTGGACAGGGAACAACGTACCGCTGCCGTAAGCGTTGTGTATCGTACTGTTGGCGGTGCTTGGGAACGGTCCTTGTGCGATCGTGTATTGTCCGTTCTTGAACATGACCGCATCACCCCAGGAGTAGAAATAATTCTCATAATAATAGGAAATATTGTCCGTTGCGACAAACGCCTGGATACGGGCCGGGTCGTAATATTCTCCGGGGCGGAAAAAATACGGGTTGGCAAGGCTCACATTCGGTATCTTTATCCCGGAAGCGGCCGAAAAAAGCATGTAATATTTATATTGTGTGGGATCGACCGGACCACGGAAATAGATGGTAATCGTCGCGTTTGTCGCCACAGAAATAGCGTTCTTCTTTTCGACCTCTTCGGCGCAACCGTAAAGGAACACAGTAAGCAGTACCAATAGCAGCGGCACATATAGTTTTTTCATCATGTTGACCCTTTTCGCGGATGCACAGGAGGGCTCCGCCGCTCTGTCCATCCTGCTTTTAATACTACCGTCACCGTACGCAACAATCAATGCATATCTTCAGCTCAGTACCGTGTTACTCCCGGATTTTCCAAGGATTTTCTGAAGGCATCGATGGAATACCCACTGTCATTACCGGTGATAGACAACGGTTCATCCGGGAACGCTTTTAGACTGAAAGAGAGCACCCATTCTTCCCTGGCTTTTGTATAACTGAATTGTGCGGTCCAGCAGTGCAGGTCCTTATGGATGCCGAGGCTGTACATGTCGATGTTCTCGGCGATCGGGTCGAAAATATGTTCAATGGAGAAGGCCCAGCGGCTGGTCCAGAATTGCCATTCATCCTCATCCCACCAGGCACGGCCCACATGGAACTTCAAGAGCGAGCTGGCGGACTTATACTGGGATACGTTGATATCGTACACGGACCTGATGGTCCAAGAATCCTCGCGGTTCGGCAAAAGGGTCATGGCCGTCACAAAGTCCCTCCATAATTCCTGCTGGTAGGACCAGCCTGAGCTGAAGCTGGATGTCAGGTACTTGCCGTTGAACGGGTTCACCTGCAGGTCGGTCAAAAAATCGTCCCTCGGGTCAAGATCAAGGTCGTCCTTGATGTTCTTCTCGACGATCTCATAATTCAAGCCCCCGCTGAATTTCCAGTTGATGTAGTTCTCATGGTAGAGCCGTAAGGTCTCTTTCAGCCGGTTCTCGTGATCGTACTGCGGAGCTTCGTAATAGATCGGGCTTTCGCCTTCCGCAGTGGTATATATGTACGCGTATTCGTGCTCAAGATGGTCCCACCAGCGGGTCCTGAACGCAGGCTGATCGCTGATGCGGTAATGTTTCCCGGGAACGTCATACGAGACCTGACGGATATAGCGCTTAAGGGAGAGCGTGTTGCCGAGCGGCAGGTCGATGTCCCTGAAAAGCGTCAGCTGTTCGGTATACCGGGTCACGCGCAGGATACGGTTATTGTTCCTGGTCGGGACTGCATTCGGCAGATATTTTGATTCTTCAAGGATACCGACCGCGAGCTCGGTATCGACATTGAATATGTCCAGATCGAGGGTGTTCAGCTGCAGTGTCGTTAACGGGAGCTTGTTCAGGTACTCGACATGGTCATCAGCGGTGACGCGGCTCCCGTCCGGATCGACATAGGTGACATATTCAATGGTCAGTTTCTTGTAGAACTCCCCTGCCTGCCCCATGTTCGTGAGCGTGATCGGTATGTCCAATCGCTGGTCAGGATATTGTTCCTCGTTCTGTTGCTGGTAGAATCGTGGGCTCATGGCAAGGGACCATCGTTCATCCAGTGTTTGTGTATGGGTCATCAGCATCGTATCCGTACGTGCATTGGCGATCGGATTGATGGCCTTGTCCACGGTCAGCTTTGTGTTCATGTTCTCCTGCACATGTTCGCCGGAATAAAAGATGTTCTCAATGTCTGTCTGATAGTCCAGATTAAAACGGTTCCTGAACTCAAGGGTGCGCCAGTCATCATTGAATTTCAGATCGATATCGTGGTCCGTTGCATCCTTGTAGCCTGAAGGCAAGAGGTACATTTTTGTGTAATTATGGGCGAGGGAAAGCTCTGTATGGTCGTTCAATTCGAACCTTTGTCTGAACTTTGTGATATAGTTCTGGGTGATACCCTCGTAATGATCACCGCTCACTTCTTCCGAGGCCATTTTTTCATTGACGTTATAGACGTAGATGCTCCCTGCGGCAGGTCCCGAGAGCCCGTACGCATATTTGAACCCGCGGCCGATCCCTTTCTTTTCAAGGTGGTCGATATACAATGAACCTTCGGTCGCTTCATCGATAAAATAGCGGATCTCATTGCGGACAAAGAAGCCTTCAACGGTGTTCTGTCCGATGACAGGCATCAGCATGATCATCTTTCGTTTTCCGAGATCAAAACGATAATACGGCGTGTACAGGACCGGCACCGGGATAAAACTGAAATGATAGGTCACATGATAGCCTTCGATATGGTCCTCGGGGTAATACCTGAACTCATGCGCGGCGAGCCAATAGTGCGGTTCCTTGAGACTGCAGGTCGTCAATCCTCCGGTATAGCCGAAATACATGTTCCCGCTGGTCGCAAGCTCCTGTGCGTACATATACGCTTTACCTTGCAGCTGTGTCGTATGGTATTCGAGCGAGAAATCGGAGAGCTGGACTTCCCGGGTCCTGATATCGAGGACCAGAGTCTCCCCTTTGGTCTCTATTCCGTCCCGGGAAACACGTATGCTCCCGCTCGCGGTCACGGCCTGTGTTCCCGTGTCCATCTCAAGATGATCGGCTGCGATATCGATCGATTCATATGATACATGGACATTGCCCGAGGCGATGATGATCTTATGCTCATCATCATAACGCAGGTCTTCAGCCTTGATATTGACCGGGAGTTGTTCTGCAAAAATCGTTCCTGCACTTATGAATATAAGTATGGAGACAAGCGAGATGATATACGGAATATCTCTTGATCTGGACGTAGGCTTGTGCCCCCTTTGCGCCGCCATACCGTACCTGCTAACGTGATGGATATACTTAAAAATTATATCATCGTCATCATAAAAAAACGACGGAACGGTATCATGTAATACCAACAAAAAGAGTTAAATATACATTAACAATGTGCCGCTGTGGAGGTATTCTTATGCGGAGGTAGTCCGCCACATCAAACGTCGTTCGGCGAATTCCGGGACGGGACACAGTTCCCGTGCCCTGCGCCACAGGATGAGCGCATCCTCGATCTGTCCCTTCTGGTAAAGAAGATCTCCGAGACCGATCTGTACCGCATGAAGGCTGGGGTCCGCCGCGAGCGCATCATAATAATATTTTTCCGCTTTTTCGTAATGCTTCTGCAGATGATGCAAACACCCGATATTAGCAAAGACCACGCCTATCTGTTGGTTGCAGTAGATAGCGTGTTGGAAGTGTTCTGTGGCGAGATCCCAATCCTTTTCCTGTAAAGCGAGCACTCCGAGGTTGTTATGGGCTGCGGTCAGGCTGCGGTCCAGAGATATGGCCACCTTAAGGTCTTTGATCGCATCACCGATGCGTTTTTTCAGGGCATTGTTCACTCCGTGGCCGTTATGTTCCACACTGAAAGATATCGGGCTGAATTGACGTTCTTTGAACGTGTCGGATTCTTGATTGTGTACCTGACAGAGCACGCAGGTATCCGCACCTTCGAAAGGGATGAGCGCGAGCAGTATCTTTCCTCGCGTTTCTATATCAGGGGTCCTCTTCATGACCTCGGACCTCATGCCGACGTTCATGAACGAACTGTTCATCAGGAGGACCTGTTCATACAGTTCTCGTGCGGTATCCGATCTGCCGAAGGCCTCGTCGGCCATCGCGATATACAGCATATATTTCAAACGTTCATCTGCAGAAAGCCGCTCCCCCTCTTCTTCAATGACCTGTCGGAACTGTATGGCGGCCAGGTCATAACGCCCTTTTTCCTTGAACACCATTCCGAGCAATGTATGCGCTTCTTTGCGATGTGGTTTGTCTTTCAGTGCCTGCTGCAGTTCCGGGACCGCTTTATCAAGTTCGCGAAGCAGGAAAAGTTTTTTTCCGAGCATGGCATGTAACGAGAACGCATCCTTTGAACGGCTTGCCTGTTCCTCAAGATGTTTGACCTGCAGCAGTAATCTTGACCGAGAGGCCGTTCCCAGTGCGGTCTGGACGGTCCTGTCGTACGGTGACGCCCGCAACGCTCTTTTCAGGAGTTCAATGGCTTTTTGCGGCTGGCGCATTTTACAATATGCTTCACCGGAGAGCGCATAGCCGAGAGAAGCTTCCGGGGCCTGTTTCATGAGCGCTGTCCCCTCTTCGAGCGCCTTCGTGAACTGCTGCTTGATCAGATATGCTTTTCCGAGAAGATGTCTGACCGTGATGCTGTTCTGGACCCGCAGGATCTTTTTACATTTCTCGATCACATAATCCCCTGTTTCTTCGCTCAGGGAAAGGAGGGTCGTGAACTGTTCGCAGGCGGCCGCATGATCGTGCTTGGCCATATAGAGTTCGCCGAGCGATTGCAACGCTAAGGCCTGCTCCGGACATTCAGCAAGTACGGACTTGTACCCGTCGATAGCGGCCGCTGAGAAGGCGTGCGGATTGGAGTGAACAAGATGATTATAGATGGTGACCGATTCGCTGTAGTTCTTTCGGCGCAAGTAGAGCTTTGCCAGCATGAGCTGGGCTGCCGGGAATTCCGGGAAGGTCCCCAGAAGGTCCTTGAGCGCTTGTTCGAGAATGAGCGCGTCCTCGGGACAGAGTTCGAGCACTTTCTCATAACAGGCTACCGCTCGTTCCGGCTTCAGGTCCTTGAGCAACGCTTTTGCGAGCACGAAATATAAGGTCTTTTTTTCTTCATCCCGGGCATCCAGGAGCATTTCTTCGAGCCGCACGACGGTCTTTTGGGCGAAGGAAGTGTTCTCGCGGATGAGCAGCTCAAAAAATCCGGCCGCATGCGCGTATTGTTTCATTCGTATATGAAGTTCTGCTGCGGTCGAGATCATTTCCGTGTTATGGGGCTGCTGCTGCAGGATGCGTTCATAGACCAGAAGTGCTTTGGGAAAATCAGCGTTCTCAACATAATAAGATGTCAGGACATTGAGCAGGGTCGGATCAACAAGTGAGTGGTCGACGGCCTGTTCAAGCATCGCTATGACCTTTGTCTTTGACGCGGAGCGTACGGATATTGCCAATAACGTATTGAGCGCAGAAACATTGGCCGGCTCGAGCTCCAGGATGTCCTCAAGTTCATCCACAGCATCTTCATAACGGTCAAGGCTTCGGTAAAGGTCGACCAGGCACAGGCGGAGCCCGGTATCCTCGGGGGAACGCAGGATCGCGTGCTGGAACGCGAGCATGACCTCATTGAGCAGATGTCGGGAATTATGCGCGATGAGATGGGCGTATTCCTGGAGAGCTGCAGGATAGTTCCGTTCCAAAAAATAAACATCCCCCATCTTCTTGTGCGCGATGGGATTATCCGGGATGATCGTCAGGTCCGCGCGGAGCCTTTCTTTTTCTTTGGTCATGGTCACAGCAAGAACACCTCGAAAAACACCCTTTCTCGGAACGTCCGTTATTTATACAGCCCTTCTCTCACCAGCAAGACACTGGCCAAGAGCATGAAAATAACGTTCGGTGCCCAGGCCCCAAGGACGGGAGGAATAAGGCCTCCTCGACCGAGGGAACGGAACGTTGCCATGACAAAAAAATAAAAACCCACGCACAGCAATGCGAGCAATACCCCTGCGATGACCCCCCACCAATCCTTCCCGGAACGTACAAAGGCGATGCACAGTGCGGCGCCGATGAGCGAGAACGCAAGACTGGCCGCAGGTTCGGCGAACTTAAGATGCAGGTCGACCGCGAGGGTTTTGGTGTCGATACCGCCCTGTTTCAAGCCCTTGATCTTGTTCTGCAGCTCCCTGCTGCTCATTTCTCTCGGGGACTTCTCGTCGGCGAAGAACGTATTGACGTCACGATCGACCTTGATCGTCATGGTCTCGAAACGTCCTTCATAGTTCATCAGTCCATCATCATCGAGCTTATGCAATACGCCTTTGGCGAGCTTCCAATCGCTGCCCGACCAGGTCGCGGTCTTGGCGGTGATGATGCGGGGGAACGTCGCAGTGAGCTCATAGACAAAGATGTCGTCCATGCGCTGGTTCTTTTGATCGACCTTACGCACATAGAAATATCTGTTGGCGGATTCCTTGAAAAATACGTTCTCGGCGATATCCGGCGGCGGACGCTTAAGCACGGCCCTGCGGATGAGATTATCCGAGATATGGTTCGCCCAGGGGACGACCTTTTCATTGATGCCAAAGGAAAGCATGGAGGCAAAAAGGCCTGCGAACAGGACCGGAGCAACGATACGGAGCATCGGCAGGCCGCCGGCACGGAACACGGTGATCTCACTGTCCTTGGCCATGCGTATCAGAACGATCATAGCGGCGAACAATGTCGCCATGGGGAAGAACAGGACCATGATAGCAGGGATCTTATAGATGAGCAGGCGCAATACGACCAGGAACGGTATCCCGCTGTTGATGAAAAGATCGACCATGGTGAAAAGGATGTCCACCATGCCGATGATGACGAAACCGACGACCCCAAAGAAAAAGGGGCCGAACAGTTCGCTCAGTATGTACCGATCCAGGGTGGGAATGAACCGCTTATGCTGTTCGAGCAAAGCGAGGGCCATATCCTACATATCTTCGTCTTGCTGACGACTCCAGTTGCGGCGGCGGGCAGCCTCATCCTCGCGCTTGCGGCGTTCGGAAGGCTTTTCATAGAATTCTTTTTCGCGTAAGGTATCCAGTACTCCTTCTTCTTTCACCTGCCGTTTGAACTTGCGCAGTAATTTGTCGATCGAATCATGCGGGCCTTTTTTGACCTCTGCCATAGAGAACACGCTCCTTAGTGTTTAAGTGCGGAGATTATATCATAGAAAAAAAATAGTGTACCAATGGTATTTTTAAGGTTAAAAAAAAAGAACAGGAAAAAACCATGTATTTATTCCCAGGATACGTGGTATGGTATGTATACAGTTGATCGGAGGATACTTTCTGTTCAATGCGATAAAGGGAGGTGTTAACACGTTTTTTTTAATGCTACCATAATAAATGGAGGTAATGAAAATGAGATATTTATATTGTGATGGATTAAGCATTTCCGGCGGGATGGGAGCTGACAAGATATTAAAGCCAACGACCGTAAAAGCTAAAGAGATCAAAGGTGAAATGGGAAAATTAGCTGTAAAATTCGCGCCCAACGGTGTTTTTAAGAATTCCTTCGGTCATTTAGAACGGACCGATAAAGCTGACTCAGGGAACTATTCATTGGTCAAAATAAATCCTCTCGTTGTAGATGGTCGCACAACAGAAATGACCTTTAAAGTTAAGGGCGGCGACAGAAAGCAGATCGAAGCCGATATCACGAAGAAGATCAACGAGTCTTTGAAAAATAAAGATGACCTGTTCGGCAATCCGAAAAAAGTTTCCTTTCATTGGAACAAGGACGGAACGGTCACGGTCCTTGTACAACCGGCATCTCATTGGGGTGGAGAAGGCTCTGATCCCTGGGAACAGCATTTCCCAACACCGGCAGACTTTAAAAATGCTATAGGGGATGATTTAAACAGCCTATAATTCTGATGTTGTAACAGGGGTACATGTTCATAGAAGGGCTTGTATCCCTGTCGGTCTTTCTTCAACCCGGCGGCCAATGCATCGTTCTTCCGCCTAGAAGATGAAAATGTATGTGAGCCACGGCCTGCCCGCCGTTCTTTCCGCAATTATTAACGATCCTGAATCCTGTCCCTGCAATGCCAAGGTCTTGGGCCAGTTCATTGGCAACAGAGAAGATATGTCCGATGAGAGCTTCATGTGCCGATGTGAGCGCCAGATTGTCCGGAATATGCTCTTTAGGCACGATAAGAAGATGCACGGGGGCCTGAGGCGCGATATCGTGAAAAGCAATGAGCAGGTCATCCTCATAAATGATCTTTGACGGTATCTCTTTTCTTATGATCCGGCAGAAGATGCAATCGCTCATGACGGTCCCTACCGGGGGGC
Source organism: uncultured bacterium (assembly GCA_964653455.1). Classification (GTDB taxonomy): domain Bacteria; phylum Margulisbacteria; class Termititenacia; order CAZZFK01; family CAZZFK01; genus CAZZFK01. The sequence continues at coordinate 128,389 of CAZZFK010000003.1, read as the reverse complement.
CCAGCCGTTAGGGCTTGGAGGTGTGGGGTGTCCTTCTTTTTTGAACGCTTGTTCGAGCTCATCGGTCACCTGGTCCTGAGGCGTCGCAGGGGCTTCCGCATGATGGCAGACAAGTTTTCCATCGTGATAGCATTCTTTCTCGTACTGCAGGCAGCATTTAAGTCTGCTGCAGACCCCGGATAGTTTCGGTATATTGATCGCGAGCCCCTGTTCTTTGGCCATTTTAACTGTGATCGGTTTTGAGCGGTGCAGCCAGCTGGCGCAGCATAATGTTTTACCGCATTCTCCCAGACCGCCGATGATCTTTGCTTCGCCGCGTACGCCGGCCTCTCTCACATCGATCTTAAGCTTGAGCTCATTTGCCAGGTCCTGTATGAGGGGTCTGATATTGATGACCGGCTTGGTACGTTTTCCGTCCTCGATCACGCGATAATAGAAGAACACCTTGATACCGTCGAACAGGAGGTCCACTCCTACGAGCTTAACGGGCAATTTATGATGCTCGCATTTGGCATTGAACATGCGGACCAATTCTTCTTCCCGCACGATCAATTCATCGAGTTTGAGCAAGTCCTCGTTGGTCGCGATGCGTTTGATCTTGTTGACCGTTACTTCAAAAGGATATTTGTGCGCTGCACCAGGGCACAGGAACACGATCTTGCCGCACTCAAAGCCTCGGTTGGTGTCGACAATGACCAGATCTCCTGCGGAGAACTCGATATGTTCCCCGAGCTCCGGTATGGGTGCGATGCGCTCATATTTCCGTAATTTGACCCCGAATTTGCTTGCCATGGATGTTCGTTCCCTTTTTATCAGTGCCCGCGAATATCGCCGAGCTTCAATAGATATGTTTCCAGTAATAATGACTGATTCACGTTAAAACGTAAAGCACCCAGCGCATGCATGGTGAGCGTCACGATATCCTGCTCTCCTTTTAAGAACGCCCTTTTCAAGAAGAGGCTGAGCATTCCTTTCAGTAATTCTTTGTTCTCAAGCATCTTTTTGGCGGTCTCAATGCACGAAAAAAGTGAACGGAAATCGTTTGACTCAAGCTCGGTGATACATTCTGTTACCAGCGGATCGTTCAAGAGCAGTGCTTCATTGATCATCCCACCGGAGTTTTGTGCAAGAGAAAGTGCCTTATCGGCCGGGAGCATGGAGGTCTTTTGCAGGACAGCGGCAAGCTCCAGTGAGGATAAGAGACCGAACGGGACCGGCTGGCAACGGGAGCGTATCGTCGGCAATATGCCGCTGATAGTGTTCGTTATCAATATCAGGACCACTCCCGGGAGCGGTTCCTCCAGGAGTTTCAAGAAGCTGTTGGCGGCCTCTGTGGTCATGGATTCTGCGGGATCGATGATGACGACCTTATGCCTTGATTCAAGAGGTCCGAAGGCGACGTCCTTTTTAATCTGTCTGATCTGGTCTATCTTGATACGTGCACCGTCCGGCACGAGTTCAGTGAGGTCGGTCAGAACGTTCTTTGATGCTTTATAACAGGACGTGCATGTCCCGCAGGCCGCCCCGTCCTCTCGCGGAGAGATACAGACCAATTGTTTGGCGAAGGCATCCGCCACGGTGTGTTTACCGACGGAAGGCGGTCCGTAGAAAAGGTATGCATGCGTGATCCGTCCGGTACGAAGTATACCTGAGAGCACTTTTTTTATGCTGGCGTGGCCCTGAATATCAGTGAACATGTGTCTTTAAAAGCGTTTCGGTCTCTGTAAGGATGTTCTGCTGGATGTTCTCAATCGTATCCAGCCCCGAGAATATCAATACACGTGCGGGTTCTTTTTTTGCTATGGAAAGATAGGTCGCGCGCACGCGGTCATGAAAGGCCACGAATTCCTTTTCAAAACGATCGGCACCCTGGCGTGTCGCGCGTTTCAGCCCCTCCTCTACCGGGATATCGATGAGGTATGTCCTGTCAGGTACGCAGGTGCTCATGGAGATAGTGTTCAAGGATTCGATGAGCGTGGGGTCGAGGTTGCGTCCTCCGATCTGATATGCGGTCGTTGAATCCACGTAACGGTCGCAGATGACGATCTTTCCGGCATCGAGCGCCGGCTGTATCTTCTCGGCCAGATGCTGCGACCTATCCGCTACGAACAAGAGCACTTCTGTCATGCGGGCCATAGCGGTATTTTCAGGGTTCAAAAGGATGCTACGGATCTGCTGACCGATCGCGGTTCCCCCTGGTTCGCGGGTGTGGATGACATCATGGCCCTTCTTCTTGAGCGCGTCAGCGAGCAATGTGGACTGTGTGGATTTGCCAGATCCTTCAGGACCTTCGAATGTTATAAAAATACCTTTATCTGCTCGCATCATAGTAGATGTATAGATAGTACCATATTATTGATATTTCCTGTCATGACCGTACGTGCAAGGATGGGATGCCTTTCAAACTTTCTTCGAGCAGTTCCCCATGAAGCAAACGCGTGAGGAACAGGTGGACGCTTTTTCTTTTGTACCCGTGTTCGAGCATGGTCATACATATACCGTGAATGAATTCTCCAAGATCAGTTGCATCTTTATTGCGGCTTTTTCTTTCTTGTTGCACTATATTTATCTGAATGACGTATGGTGATAGGCCCCTGGTCGTGAAGTAGTCCCTGCCCTGATCGATATTATGTTTTTCTTTCCGGTCGAACTCAAGTTCGAAACCTCGGAATACGTAATAATATAGTTCCACCGCTTCGGCCATGAACTGGTCCGACCCTTTATTGAACACGCCAAGATCACATAACGCATGGATGGTCTCATGTACGATGGACTCCGGTAGATCACTGTCCTGAGGGTCAAGGTACAGTGTATTGGTCTTCGGGTCATACTCTGCTTCAGCGCCGAGAACAGTGCCTATAAGGGGAACGTTCTTCAGCCGGATGCCTATGCTCGCGTTTTTGAGCTGTATCCTGTCGAAATGTTCCTTAGTGATCTCCGGGAACGTATCACAGAGGAATTTTTCAGCTTTTTTGATGGTCTGTGCATTGAACAGTGTCCGGTCAAATTCAAAACAATGCGTCGTGGTAAGGCGCATTCGTCCCATGGGTATAGATATGAGCTTGTCATGCATATGGATATATCGCTAGAGAACGCTCAGTATTGCAAGGATATCTAGGGAACGCCGATGACAGGTGCTCAGCCTCTCGGATAAACACGTACCCGACGGTTCGGTTCTTCGCCGATACTTTCGGCACGGAACCCTTTTTGTTCGACATATTGATGCTGGACCCTGCGGATATACGCACTGGCCGGTGCCGCTTCTCCCGGTCTTGTCGTGCGTTCGACCTGTGCGATCACATCATCTATCTCTTTTACCGCCAGTTCCAGCCGTTCTTCATCATCGCTGTAGAGCTTGAATATATATCTCAGGAAACGGTTGATCTGTCCGGTGGTATCGTTCTTGATGACATGCAGCGGGATCTTTCTGGTATGTAAGGCTTTCACGATCTTTGAGTTCGGTTTGTTCTGGGCCGACGTGGTAAGCACGATATCTGCTTCGTCCATGTTCATGGTGACCTGCGCCTTTACGCCAAGCACGCGGATCGCGCTTTCCAGCCGGTTGCGGGCGATAGCGAACGGATAAATAGTGATCGCTTTTTCCTGTTTTTTTGCCGGTGCTTCAACGCCGAACACAGGCAGAGGAAAATCCTCCTGTCCGGCCTCCTGTACGACACGAATAGCTCCGTCCGGATCGACCTTTCTGATCTCGGGCTGCGGGACTGAACCGCGAAGGATATTGTCGACGACCGTTGCGATATCATGATAGATGGTCAGGGTATCACGTTCATGTATCTCGACCAGGACCTCAAAGGTGGGCGGCGCTTTTCGTTCAAGTATCGTTTTCTGGGTCTGACGCCGCTGGGCCTCTTCATCGCCCAGGATGACTGATTGGACCCCGCCGACCAGATCGGACAATGTCGGGTTCTTGATGAGGTTCTTTATCGTATTGCCATGTGCCGTGCCGACGAGCTGCACACCGCGTTCTGCGATAGTGCGCGCTGCGATCGCTTCAGCTTCTGTCCCGATCTCGTCCACGATGATGACCTGAGGCATGTGGTTCTCTACCGCTTCGATCATGACCGCATGCTGCTGGTCAGGCGACGAGACCTGCATACGTCGCGCACGGCCGATGCCCGGATGCGGGATATCGCCGTCCCCTGCTATCTCGTTCGATGTATCGATCACGATGACGCGTTTATGATGGTCCGTACTTAAAATGCGTGCTATCTCTCTTAGTTTGGTGGTCTTGCCGACACCCGGACCTCCGAGTATCAACAGGTTCTTGCCGCTCTGGATGATATCTGAAATGACATCCACGGTACCGAATACCGCACGTCCCACACGGCAGGTGATCCCGATGATCTTCCCTTGTCTGTTCCTGATAGCGGATATGCGATGGAGCGTACGTTCGATACCGGCGCGATTATCGGAAGTGAAATGCCCTACTTTACCGATGATATGATCTATGTCGCTTTGGGTAACGATACGGTCGGGAAGTTCTGCGAGTTTTTCGCCTGAAAAACGGAACTCTGCGATACGCCCCAGGTCCAGCACGATCTCACGAAGTTCCTTAGCGTCGGACTGACTGCGTATATACTCGCACAGATCGATCGGTAAAAGATCGATCAGTTGATCAAGATTATCGGTGATCTTGTTGATAGGATTTCCGGCCATCAATTGCCCGCAGTCTCATCTGCTGCATCGTCTTTTTTCATGGCTGCTTTGAGGGCATCCGCGGAGATCCGGCCTTTGACCGCATCTTTAAGCGCTTTGCCTGCCAGGAAAGAAGGCGTTTTGGTCTCTGAGATCTTGATACGCTCGCCGGTCTGCGGGTTACGACCTTCGCGGGCAACACGTTTCCTGACCTCGAACACACCGAAACCGACCAGACGGACTTTTTCGCCGGCGATCAGTTTTTCTGTGATCTTTTCAAGCATAAGCTCAATGATCTCCAGAACTTCCTGCTTACTTTTATTGGTCTTGTCGGCAAGAAAGTTGACCAGTTCTTTTTTATTCATAAGGACAGAGCCTCCTTATCAGTACGTGTGTCATATACTATCAAACACGATACCAATCGTCAAAACTACAGGCTTATAACTATGAATTAACAGGAGCTGCTGCTTTTTGAACAGCTTCAACTCCGCACAGGCGACAAATGCTCGCCCAGCGTGCGTCGACTTCCTGCTGTACTTCTTCAATGAGCTTTTCATTGCCGGGCTTGAAAAGATGCTTGAAGCGGGCCTGCTGTTTCATCCATTCTGCCATGCTCTTTTTTTCCTTCGGCGTGTAGTTGAGCGTATATTTACCGTTCTCGAACTCATAGAGCGGCCAGAAACAGGTATCCGCAGCCATTTGCGAGAGTTTCACTGTTTCTTTGCCGTCGTGACCCCAACCAAGAGGGCATGGGCACAGAACGTTGATGAATTTGGGACCTTCAATGGACAATGCTTTTTCGATCTTCATGGTCAGATCACGCCAATTCCCGGAAACGGTCTGGGCGACGTACGGGATCCCGTGGGCGATCATCGCCGCGGTCAGGTCCTTACGCCATTGTTTTTTCCCGGGGCTGACCTTACCTGACGGAGCCGTTGTTGTGTTCGCATACTTCGGTGTGGCACCTGAACGCTGAATGCCGGTGTTCATGTATGCGCCGTTGTCATAACAGATATACAGCATATTATGTCCGCGTTCCATAGCGCCGGAAAGGGATTGGAACCCGATATCGTAGGTGCCGCCGTCGCCGCCGAAAGCGATGAAGTTGATCTTTTTATCGGCGATCTTCCCCTGCTTTTTTAGCGAATTATATGCTGATTCAACACCGCTCACTGTTGCGGCCGCGTTCTCGAAGGCGTTATGAATGAACGGCACTTTCCAGGACGTGTACGGGAAAATGGTCGTATTCACTTCACAACAACCTGTCGCGCCGCCGACCACGGTATCTTTACCGGCGACCGCAAGTACCATCCTCATGACCGAGGGGTATCCGCAGCCGGGACAGGACGTATGTCCTGGGGCCAGAAGGTCTTCTTTACTTGCTAATTCTTTCAATGAAACTACCATGGTGTTCCTCCTTAAAGAACGTATCGTTTATGGTTATGACCGGGCACCGATATACTGTACCCGTTGCGCAGGCTTTTCGCCTTTCTGCATTTTCTGCAACTGTTCGAAGATCGAACGGATCATATGCAGATCGATATCACGTCCGCCCAATCCATAAATGACATCGAACATATTGATATTCGTCCCTGCGTCATACAGTGCCGAGGTCAGCTCCGTATAGACCGGTCCGCCGTTCGCACTGTATGAATCCGAACGGTCCATCACGACGATGGCTTTTACACCTTTGAGCGCGGCCGCGAGCTCAGCTGCCGGGAACGGGCGGAACACGCGGATCTTCAGGAGCCCGGCTTTAACGCCTTTTGCGCGCAATTCGTCAACGACCACTTTTGCGGTGCCGGCCGTCGAGCCAAGGGCGACCATCGCAATCTCGGCATCATCGAGCTTATATGCTTCGAAGAAACCGTATTCACGGCCGAATTGCTTGCCGAACTCTTTGCCTACCTCAAGAATGACCTTCTTGGCGGCGTTCATGGCATCAACGACAGGCAGCTTGTGCTCAAAATAATAATTCTGCAGATCGATGGAACCGACCGTGATCGGCTTATCGGTGTTCAGGACGGCATACGGTGCTTTATATGCGCCGATATAATCCTTAACGACCGCATCATCTATGACATTGATGCCTTCCATCAAGTGACTGATGATGAACCCGTCGGTGGTGACCATTGAAGGCAGGAGCACGTCCTTATGTTCGGAGATCTTGATCGCCTGCAGGACGTTATCATAGGCTTCCTGCGAGTTCTCCGAGAATATCTGTATCCAGCCGGCATCGCGGCAGAACATCGTATCGGAGTGATCGCAGTGGATATTGATCGGGCCGGATATGGCGCGGTTCACTTCAGGCATAACGATCGGGAGCCTGAGCGCTGACGCGATAGGCAGGATCTCCGCCATGAGCATGAGCCCCTGGGATGAGGTCGCGGTCATGGACCGGGCCCCGGCAGCAGCGGCGCCGAGCGTTGCGCTCATCGCGCTGTGCTCGGATTCAACGGTCACCATCTCTGTATTGACCTTACCGTCCGCGACGAACTGAGAGAATATCATCGCGACTTCGGTCGCCGGAGTGATCGGATAGGCGGCGACAACATCGGGATTGATCTGGCGCATGGCCTCGGCCATCGCTTCATTGCCTGTTTTGGCTACATAGGTCTGTTTTACTTTAGTTGCAGTGGTCATTGTATATTTCCTCCTTAGCGTGCCGGGACCATATCGATACATTTAGCCGGACAGACCGAAGCACAGATGCCGCAGCCTTTGCAATGTTCGAGGTCGAAACCGGTCTGTTTTCCGTCCTTCATCAGGATGCAGGAATCCGGGCAATACGCCCAGCAGAACGAACAATTGATGCATTTCTTGTCATTGAACTTCGGCTGTAATGTCTTCCAATCACCTGTTTTGCGGTTGACAGATGACCCCGGTTCCAGCCAGATACCGCCGAGAGGGAGTTCCTGTTTTTTCAATAATTTTGAATAATCGTGTGCCATGATTATGCTACCTCCTCATATGCGCGCTTGATGGCCTGGATATTGCCTTCAACGACCTCAGGCTTGTTCGCGAACTTCTTTTTCAGCTTTTGGCTCGTATCTTCAAGCATCTTGTTGAAATCAAGGATACCTGTCGCTTTAACGAGCGCCCCGAGCATAGGCGTGTTCGGTTTGTTCATACCGATCGTTTCCATCGCGATCTTTGAGGCATTGACCGTCATGACCGTGCCTTTGAAGTTCAGGATCTTCTTGTAGTCCGCACCGGTCTTGGACGTATTGATAACGATGGTCCCGTTCTCGGGAACACCCTCGGTCACGTTAGCGCTGATGCACAGGGTTTCATCGAGCACCAGAACGATCGAAGGATTCTCGACCGCACAGTGCACAGTGATATGGTCGTCAGAGATACGGTTAAAGGATTTCACAGGAGCTCCCATACGTTCAGGTCCGTATTCCGGGAACGCCTGGACCTGCTTCCCTGTCGCTAATGCAGCGTCCGCTACCAGCAATGCTGCCGTCTTTGCGCCCTGACCTCCCCGACCGTGCCATCTGATCTCAGTCATATTCTTGCTCATTACAACTGCCTCCTTTTTTATTGTTACATGTTCAATTTTTGAAAGATACTCGCTGCCGGAACAGTAGTGATGCTAACGCGTAACTTTCAAACGTTCAACGTGTAACAAATCTAGACCTCTATCCTGCCTTCGAAGGATTTCGTCAATGTCACTTCATCGGCATAATCGATATCGCTCCCGATGGGCAATCCGTAGGCGATCCTCATCATTTTGACCCCGGACGGCTTTATGAGCCGTGAAAGGTACAGCACGGTGGCCTCTCCTTCGACGGTCGGATTCAACGCCAGTATCAATTCCCTTACGTTCTGCGTTGATATCCGTTGTAGCAATTCCTTGATCCTCAGCGTTTCCGGCGTGACGCCTTCAAGCGGTGAAAGGAGCCCGCCCAGTACATGATAGACGCCTTTGAACCCCCCCGTCTTTTCCATGGCGATGATATCACGCGGTTCGGAAACGACACATATCATGGTATGGTCCCGTGATGCATCGGCACAATAGGTACAGGGATCACTGACCGTTATATTGTGACAGACCGAGCAATGTTTGATGCTTCCCTTGACCTTGCTGATGGCATCGGTGAGGTTCCCGGCCTCTTGGTCGCTCAACCCAAGGATATAGAACGCAAGCCGCTGCGCCGATTTAGGACCGATGCTTGGCATCTTCTGGAATTCATTGATGAGCACGTTCATCGGCTCAGGATATGCATCGATCATTATCAAACCTTCTCAATGTCGAATACCGAACTTCGAATGGCGAATATTCGACCTTCGTCATTCGAAATTCGTCACTGGATTTACATCCCCGGCAGTTTCATGCCGCCGGTAACTGCACCAAGTTTTGAAGAGGCAGTGTCTTTTGTTATTTTCAATACCTTTGAAAAAGCATCGAACACGCTTTTTTCAAGTTTTTTAGGGTCATTTTGTGCAATAAGCTGAGGATTTATGGTAAGGGTCTTGAGGTCCATTTTTCCTGTCATTTCTACTTCCACCATGGCATCTGAGGACGTACCTTTGATGACCATTGAGTTCAATTCTTTTTCAACATCCTTCATCTTTGCTTTCATTTCATTGACCTGTTTCATCATTTTGCCGATATCGCCGAACATAGTGCATGCTCCTTTGTTACATGATGCGAAAGCATGGCGATTATAGCACAGGGCAGAAAAAATGTGAGGTGGCACGGCGCGGGTGCGAAGACCATGATAAATTGATAATTGATACGGGTGAACGTATAATTGGCGCATTACATGAAAATGATCATTGTGGGTGGGCCTCCGTCCTCGGGAAAAACGAGGGTCATAGTATCGTTGCTCAAGTCTCAAGAACATATGAGTTCAACGGGGGTCGTTAAGGTCGATTGCAGTGCGACCCAGGATGACACGTTCTTCGCTGAACATTCGATACCGTCGATAAAATTCATTTCAAATGATATATGTCCCGATCATTTTCTGGCTGAGAATATCCCTGAGGTCCGAACATGGGCCGCCGGGCACGCGTTAGATACGGTGGTCATTGAGACCGCAGGACTTTGCGGCAGATGCTCCCCATATCTTTTCTCAACGGTGAATATCTGCGTTATTGACTGTACCTGTGGGATGCATGGTCCCTCGCGACTCGGTCCGGTGCTGAAAAGTGCGGACTGCTGCGTCATTACCAAGGGCGATCTCATTTCTCCTGCTGAACGCGAAGTGTTCACGGTACGTGTGCTGTCCGAACACCCTGCTGCGACGATCGTCTGGTTCAACGGTATTACCGGTGAAGGGACACAGGTGCTTGCCCGGACCGTCAGGAGCATCATGTCCCGAAAAAAAAGATCAGGGGCAGCGGTCCGGTTGCGCACTCCCTTGCCTCAAATGTACTGTACCTACTGTTTTGGTAATGTGATCGTGGATATGGCATTTTCACAACAAGGTCCCTATGGAATTCATTGATATCCCCGCGGCATTAGCCTTGACCCCGGACCAGTGGTCCTTATTAGAGAATTTCATATTACTTCGAGAAGAACCGTTCGAGCAGCTCCCTCATCTCTGTCAGATGGAGGAGAAGAACGTTCGCCGTGTCATTCCCGCCTTGCTCAAGAAGGGGTTGGTCCGGGAAGTACCCGCCGATCGAGGCAAAAAATACACGATAACGAAAGAGTTGACGGGAGCGATCTCCCGGACAGCAAGCCGGCATACTGAACGGTTGGATGTCGAGATAAAGCTGCTCGAGAGGATCCTGTACCTAAAAGATCATTCTTTCATTACCGTCACGGGCAGTCGCGAGATACGGAACAGCCCCTTGCTCATCCCTGAGATCAACAGATATTGCACCGAGTATCTGCCTTCTCTGGAAGTGAATATCGGGTCTTGTTGTAATTTCAATTGTCTGTACTGTTGTGTCGGACATGAAAAGAAACATGCTCGTCCGTTAAAGGACATAACGGATGATATCCTTTACGGGAAAAAGAACGGTATCGAAAAGATATCTTTTTCCGGGGGAGAACCGACCATACACCCGGACCTGTTCGCCTTGATAAAATTCTCCAAGGACCTGGGGTTCAGGCAGATCCTCATCGCCACGAACGGGGCCAGGCTCTCTTCTGCCGGATATCTTGAAAGCCTGATCAGCTGCGGTGCGACGGGGTTCGGGATTTCTTTTGATGCATGTGAAAAGGAGCTTTCGGAAAGATTATGGAGGTCCCCTTCATATGAGCTTGTCCGGGAAGGGCTGGAGCGGGTACTGCATCTGCCCGATGTACCGCTCAAGGTCTGGACCACGGTCACGGCACAGAACTATCGTACACTTCCGGAGCTTGCACGGTATCTTGTCCGGGTGGGAAAAAAAGCCCGGCACAGGTTCTTTCCGTTCCTGGAGATCGTGTGCCCGGAAGAGAATGCATGGGAGAACAGACACAGTCTCGTACCTCGATTTACGGACGTGGTCCCGTTCGTCAAGGAGGCTTTGCGTATCTGTCATGCGGCAGGCATACCGATGACCTACGGGTCATTTCCTCTGTGTTTATTCAAGGGCATGGAGAAGTATTGTATGGAGATACACGCGATGCCTTTTCGATTATACCGGACCGGTTCAGGCCCCGTCTTTGATCGGCTGTTCCTCGATCTTATCAGGAGAGTAAAAGCGCCTCAATGCCGGCACTGTTGCTTCTATCGTGAATGTGTCGGTGTCTCACGGGGCTATGCCCAGCTCTATGGTATGAACGAACTGAAGCCTATCAGGAAGAAGGTGCCGGCCATATGAAGATCATCATTGTCGCAGGCACTGCCGGTGCGGGAAAGACCGCTATCATACGTCATGCGATCGCTCAGCTCACGACAAAAGGGATTCGTTCCTGCATCTCCGTCCTGTCACTTTCTGCAAAGCGGGAACAACGGTATACAGCACTGGGTGTTCCTGTGAACTATCATTGTGTCGGTACGATGTGTCCTGACCATGAGACGATGATGGTCTTTGGACAGGTGTGGGTATGGGCACAACAGCAGAAAGCGGAGGTTCTCATCATTGAGACAGCCGGGTTATGTCTGCGTTGTTCTCCTTATTTGAGCCGGGCTGCTGCGGTCGCTGTTGTCAGCGGATTGTCCAATATCGGACATCAGCTGAAATTGAGCGCCCTTATCACCGCCGCGGATGTTCTGGTGCTCACGAAGGCCGAGCTCCTCAGTCATGCCGAACGGCAATTGTTGCTCAATAATCTGAAGACCATCAACCCGCACGGTACCGTTCTGTACGGCAACGGCCTTACCGGGGAAGGGACGAACGAACTTGTGCAGATGATCGAGCATCTGCAGGATATTACCTTGACCGATTATGAATTCCTGCGATATACCCTACCAAAGGGATATTGTCATTTTTGTCAGGGGAAAGGATCCGGCCATGAGTAAGGCAGCAACAAGAGCTCTGATCATTAAGCCCGGAACGGATAAGAACGGGAAAAAAGAGAACATCCGTGAACTGGTCTTTTCGAGCGGTTCTGTTGTAGCGGTCGTCGGCCCTACCGGTTCGGGAAAGACACGGTTCCTTGATGATATCGAAAGATTGGCGCAGTCCGATTCTCCGACCGGCCGGCATATCAGTATCAGCGGACATACGCCCAGAAAGATCATGTCCGTCACCCGGATATCACAGACCATGCAGTTCTTTCTGGATCTGACGGTACGCGAATTCATAGAGATGCATGCGTTGCTGTACGAAAAGAAGGCATCGCGTATCGTTCCTTCGGTCCTTGAGGCCGCGAACAATCTCGCGGGTGAACCGTTCTCAGCCGATCAACCGTTGTGCTCTCTCAGCGGCGGACAGGCTCGTGCGCTCATGGTCGCGGACGCAGTGCTGATAAGCGCTGCCCCAATTCTTTTGATCGATGAGATAGAGAACGCCGGTATCGACAGGCAGAAGGCCCTTGAGTTCTTGCTGAAAAAAAGAACGATCACCTTCATAGCGACCCACGATCCTTTGATCGCGCTCAGGACAGATGTTCGACTGGTCTTCAAGTCGGGGGGGATCCAAAAAGTGATAAAAAGTAATGATCAGGACGAACGTATGGCAAAAAGGCTTGCAACGATGGACGCTGAGATAAACGAGATCCGTAACGGTATCAGGAACGGGACAAGGTAGATCGATCGGATAAGAGAGATACCGGAGCGTTCTATTTACCGTACATCAGTTTTCCGTCGAACATGGAAGCGAGAGTGCGTTCAACGGAAGCCGGCGGCGGTCCGCCCTGCGGGCCCTTGTTCGCAGCGTGTGTAGTGGTCCCCGAACCTTCTATTTCCCCGTGCATGAGCCCCTGGACATCCGCCGTGACCTCTATGGGGCCTGAAATGTACTGTTTCAGTATTTGTTGAAAGATATCTTGATGTTCTTTATCAAGGAATTTCTCTTTATGGAACGTCGAGTTCTTTTTGAACCGTAATATCAATTTTCCGCCCGAAAGCTCAACAGGTTCGCTTTCACATAATATGAGATATGTGAACTTTTTGCGTTCCTTGATCTGATTGAGGATATCCTGCCAGTGATGCTTTATCTCTGCAAGGGAGCGGATCTCCTGAGTGCTGCTGTGCGTGACAGATGGTGGCGGTGATACTGGTTCGGGGGGGTGCGCAGCTATCTCGACCGGTTCAGCGACCGGTGGTCTTGAGGTTGGCTGCGGAGGTACTACGGGCTGTGTGGCGATGCTGGAACGCAGTTCAGGCACAGGTTCCGCAGGGACAGAAGCTTTTTGTATCGTGACAGAACGCACGTTCTGCGATGCAGAGGACTGTGCGGACGGAAGCTGCGGTGTGGCGGTCACGGTACGGGGTGTGGTCGCGTTCTGGACGTTCTTTTTCAACGAGCATATCTCAACAAGTGCTATCTCCAGTAGCAGTCTGGCGTTCGGATACCAGCGCATATCGCTATCAGCTTTGGATATGATACGGACGATCTCCTTGAGCTCGGGCAACGTGAAGCGGGATGCCTGTGCATGTACCTGAGCTATCATGTCGGCAGGAAGATCTATCGCCGCTTCCGCCCCGGCTTTTGAGAGGATCACATGTCTGATGTGCATGAGCAGGTCTTTGGTGAGCTGCGGGATGTTCTTTCCGGAAATAACGAGCTCTTCAAGGTATGCGAGCGCTTGTCCTGCATTTTCGGTGCTCACATGTTCGATCATAGTGAATAAGGCGGTGCTGTCCGAAGACCCGAGCACGGTCAGAACATCATCGGCCGTAATGACAGCCCCCTTGAAAGATACGATCTGATCGAGGAGCGATACGGAATCTCTCATGCCCCCTTCCGAGGACTTGGCGATGAGCGATAATGCCTTATCATCGATGGTGATGTTCTCCTGTGCCGATATCTTCTTCAGTTGCGTAAGGATGTGCGGGATGGTGATGCGCTTGAATTCGATGCGCTGGCAGCGGGAAAGTATCGTCACCGGTATCTTATGGGCATCGGTCGTGGCTAAAATGAACAAGGTCTGTGCGGGAGGCTCTTCAAGGGTCTTCAGCAGTGCATTGAACGCTTCATCCGTAAGCATGTGCGCTTCGTCGATGATATAGACCTTGTAGCGGCCTTCGACCGGAGCGAACATGATCTTGTCTCTCAGGTCACGGATATCATCGATGCGGCGATTTGATGCGGCATCGATCTCGAACACATCGAGCGCGTCGCCGCTGGTGATACGAGAACAGAGGTCGCATTTCAGGCAGGGGGAGACAGAAAGCCCTTCGCGGCAATTGAGCGCCTTTGCCAGGATACGTGCCATGCTGGTCTTTCCCGTACCGCGAGGACCGGAAAAAACATAGGCATGAGCGAGCATATTATTGGTGATGGCGTTCTTGAGCGTTCGTACGACCGCTTCCTGGCCAATAACATCATCAAAGGTCTGTGGTCGGTATTTTCTGTAGAGAGCAAGATATGACATTTATTGAAACCTCAAATCACATAGTACACGTTAGGAGTGGCAAGAGACAAGTGGCATGTGAACGGGGCATTATCAACATGTCCAGCTGGTCACGTAGCACTTATTCTATGTTATTTATATATCCGCGGTACCCTCTTCCCTATCCCGCACATGACCTCATACGTAATGGTACCCAGCTGTGCGCTGAGCTCATCGATCTTGATCTGTTCGGCCCCTTGAGCGCCGATGAGCACGACCTCATCTCCGACCTGAACATCCTCTGCCCCGGTGATATCCGACATGCACATGTCCATGCAAATTCTGCCGACGATCGGATACCGCTTCCCTTTAATGAGAACGGTACCTTTGTTCGATAAGGCCCGGTCGTATCCGTCCGCATAGCCTACGGATATCGTCGCTATTTCGGAAACTTTTTCCGTGACGAACGTGGAACCGTAGCTGATCGGGGTGCCTGCCGGTACTTTTTTCAGGTGGGCGACATGTGCTTTGAACATGAGCACATCATCGTAGAGCATGATCCCTGCCCGCACCATGTTCAAATGCGTTCTGGGGAAGGACCGGATCGCGGCGGAATTCGCAGTATGGAGGAGCGGAGGGACCGGTATCTTTTCATTCTTCAAGGCCTGGACGACCTGCATGAAACGCTCGAACTGGACCTCGGTAAAGCCGCTCTCCGGTTCATCAGCACGGGCAAAATGGGTGAACAAGCCTTCCACATTGATCCCTTCCATATGAGTGATGCTGGCAATGAGCTGTACTGCGTCATCGGGGTGCACGCCGATACGGCTCATACCGGTATCGACCTTGATATGGACATTAACTTTCTTATTGCGTGAAAGAGCTGCGTTGGAGAGCATGCGGGCAAAAGGCAGCGAATACACTGTTTGGGTCACGTCCAGGTTCAGGATATCGTCGACAACATTGCTGACCGGCTCGCTCAGCACGAGTATGGGCGCGGAGATACCTGCTTGTCTGAGCTGCATCGCTTCCGTTATACATGCCACACCGAGGTATTCAACGCCTTGGGACAATATGGTGTCCGCGACCTCGACCGCGCCGTGTCCGTACGCATCAGCTTTAACTATCCCCATGATCTTGGTCGTGGGACCGATCAGGGACCGGACGGTCTGTACATTCTCCGCTAACCGCTGAAGATAGACCTCTTCGAACGCTCTTTTCACTGGTGTTTTCCTGTGAGCGGGGCCTGTGTGTGGGAAAGAAGGGCTGCACGGTCTTTCAGTGCCTGAACATGTTCATCGGCGAGCGGTATAGAACCCAAGACCGTATCATACATGGCGTCCAGCGCGTTGTGAAAATCAGATCCTCCGGTCATAAGCAATCCTTTTTCTTTTGCGATCTCTTCGTAGTGTTTGATCTGCGATGAAGAATGTTTCAGGCAATATACTTCGATACCCATCAGCCCCTGTTTGACGAGCGCAGGGATACGGTCATCTATTTTGTGACAGCCGGGATGAGCAAGCACGGGGATGCCCCCGGCATCCTTGATGATGGTTATCGCATCAAAAGGGCTCCATTTTACAAGGTCCACATAGGCCGGGGCTCCTATCTTCAGATACCGGTTAAAAGCTTCCTGGACGGAATCAGTATATCCGTGCTCGCACAGCACTCTGGAAATATGCGGGCGCCCGATGGTACTGTGCCCGGCCAACCGTTCTACTTCCTCAAATTCAATATCGATGTTGAGAGCATTGAGTTTTTCCACGATCTTCTGGGCACGGAGAGTGCGGGTACTTCTGCTCTCGTTGATGGCCTGATGGAATTGATGGTCGTTATGGTCTATGTAATAACCGAGGATATGGATCTCTGCGTCATCCATCTTGGTATTGATCTCAATGCCCGGGATCACAGTGATGCCGCAGGTCCTGCCTGCTTCTATCGCCGGGCCGACCCCGCCGACAGCATCATGGTCAGTTATTGATATCGTTGTCAGTCCGACCTTTTTTGCGACCTCAACGACCTGCGCAGGTGCAAGAAAACCGTCAGAGAATGTCGTATGGATATGCAGGTCTCCTGGCATCGCTATTCCGCTTTTTTAATTCTTTGCGCTGCCTTTTCCGTGAGCATTTTTGCCTGGAAATGACGATAGATGGCAAGTATCCGCCATATAACGGTCAGCACGGTAAGGATGGCGATGATGAACAGACCAAAGATGACACGATTGAACAGTAGTGTGACCGCCAGGATGATGATGCGCTCAGGCTGGGGGAGCAGATCTTCGGTCGGTTTGATCTTCAAATTATCGGCACAACTGCGTGTATAGGTGACCAGCCAGCTCCCTGCCATCGCGAACAGCGCGAACACGACAGAGAAATAGTTGTATGAAGTGACGAAATAGATGACGAGCGTTATATAAAAGAACGCTTCTGCGATACGGTCCGCGACCTGGTCCCAGAACATTCCGAACTTTGTGCTTGTATTGGCGATACGTGCAAGTGTTCCGTCGAGCAGATCGATGAACCCGCCGAGCGCCAGGAACAATGCCGCAAGCGCCAGTTGTGAGCGCAGCACGCAGTATGCCGCGGTCAAATTGACCAACAGTCCTATTGTCGTAAGACCATTAGGCGTGATCCCGAAAGACAGTAATTTTTGGGCAAAATGAAGTGCTTCTTCTTTTGCGCGCTTTTCCAGCCTGGCACTTACAAGTTTTATCTGGAAGTTCATATGTGCGTAATTGTAAAAAAGAAGATGATAATTTGCAAACAAATGCCGGCAAGAACACCGGAGATGATATCGTCCAGCATGACCCCAAGACCTCCGGGGACGGACTCCGACCTGCCGATGATGCCTGGTTTTTTGATGTCAAAGAAGCGGAAAAGAGCGAACCCGATGAGCATGAAGAGCACGTGGTTTCGTTCGATCGTGAATAAAGGCAGCAGGGCTATCCATTGTCCAGGGACCTCATCGAGCGAGAACATGGTCTTGTCCTTTGTTCCGGCGAGTCTATTGGCCTCCCCTGTCACGAAGATGCCAAGAAGAGTTGTCAGAACGATGATGAACACGAACATGAATGGTGAGAGCGAGAGCAAATAGAGCGCAGCAAGGCCGGCAATAAGGGAAGTGAACGTTCCGGGCATCTTAGGGAAATATCCTGCTCCGCATACAGTGGCGATAGCATATATAAAGAACTTGTACATGAGACCACCACTATAGATGTAAGCAGAAAAAATGTAAATCATATGTGCAGTTGTTCCTGTGATGCACTAAAACAATTGAGGACCATGCTCAAAAAGAAGTGTTTTATGCTATAGAACACCCCCCAGATATTTGAACCTTATATATCTGTACTTTCGACAAATAAGTGTCAGCAGATGTATTGATGATAAAAAAACGACATGAAAGGGTGATCATAATGGACAACGTTCAGATCATTGATGTAACAACAAAAGGAACGATGCTCTTGTATGCTTCTGCAAAGATATCGGACCAGAAGAACGTAAAAGCAAAGCTGGTAGCGAAAGGTAGTCCGATAGATACCGGCACGGTCCTTATCACCGTGGTCGCGCCAAAAGGGAATGAGGACAAGGTAGTCCGACTTATACGTGAGAGCATTGTCTTGCGTAAGGCCTTGCCGGCGGATGTCCGTAAAAAAATGATCATGATCTCCGGTGATCCCTCAGACACTGTTTCGGTCCAATGGCTTACACAGAAGGAGATGGGCAATGCGGGGGTATCCTCGCTCTTTCAGGAGGACGGGAAGTCGGTCACAGAAAAAATGTCATATACCCAATATATCCTGGAGATCTCCGCTCCGATGAACGAGAAAGCCACGGTCCGTCTCTACTCCATGCGCGAGGGGATCGTACTTTCCCTGCCGACAGTGAGCTATGAGGATGCCGCGGGGAATATATTGGACTATCTTTTGTCCGGAGAGGCTGATGGGGGGGCACCGACCGTGGAAGAACGTGCCTCGGCAAGGAAAGAACTTGAACGTCTGAATGCCGAGCGTTTCTATAAGGTATGGGATATGTATCTGAAAGATACACAAAAGAGACAGGCAGCCTATCAATTCCTGCTCACGAACTATGCCGGTAGCGACCGTTTGAATCAGTATGTCGCTTCACTATTGTATGACGGCGAGCGGACAGGAGATGGGAAAAAACTGGAACTTGGACAACTGGTCAATTTGCTCGCAGTTTCACGGAACAGTGGGAACGCTTCGAGCACGGATGATATCCTTCTGGACGTGCTGAGAGCACAGTTCAAGGATAAGCCAATGCGCGATCTGATCATGGACAAACTTGGCATCCGTGACATATATGATGACCTGACAAAATTCAATGACAATGTCGGCGATAAGAACATCGAAAGGGATGAGCTCATCTCGAACTATTGTACAACGCCTGAACGTACCGAGCGCTTCGGCAGAACTGTCTGGTTCATGGCCAGCCTGAACCAGTTGCATTACGAACGGGTCGTGGACCTGTATGACCATATCATCATTGGAGATAATGCCCTTATCATCGCCGCGTATGAACACGGTATGCATGTCATTCCCAGGATGTCGGTCCTCTCTCAGAACACTTCTATTTCTGAGGATACGGTGACCCACTGGCAATTCAAGTTCTTGATGGGATATACGCCGGTGCATCTCTATGACAACTATCTGGGAATGGTGAACAAAATAACATGGGAAGAAGCTGTTGAGTATTGTGCCAGATTGAGCGTACAGGAAGGGGTCGCTAGCCGCGAACAGAAGGCCTTTATTGAACAATTATTGAGGACTGTCGCTGATTTCGGCAGGGATAGCGAAGAATATCGTACAGCAATGAAGGCATATATCTCGTACGCGCTCAGCAAGGACGGACAGGGGCTGTATCGCTTACCGACCATGCTTGAATTGGCCGAAACACAGAAGAAGGGGACCGCTTTAATGCAGAAAAATGGCACTGTTGAATGGTGTGCGGACAGCTACATCAGTAAATTCGAGCGGAACTATCCGGATAAGGACCAACAACAGATCGAGGACTCCCTATCGGATGATCCCCGTAACGAGAAGGGATTTGCGCGTTATACGGTGTTCGATGTCCCTTCGGAGTTCTTAAAACTGCTTTGCTTGTTCCGTGTGGTCCGTAATAAGTAACGAACGACCGGAACAGTAGATCAGTCCTGAAAAGTTTTCCAAGCGGCTTCGACCGTACTGTACAGTACGGTCATATCGAATGGCTTTTGCACAAAGGCCCCGTTGCTCTTGCGCACTTCATCCAATTCATTGCGGTCGGTGCTCGCGGACATGGCTATCACGCGCGGCCGTATCGTTTCCGGCAATTCATTGAGCTTTTTCAGGAATTCGAGACCGTTCATAACAGGCATATTAAGGTCCGTGAGAACAACGGGAAAGCGTGAGTACATGAAATGCGCGAGACCTTCCTTGCCGTTGGGTGCAGTACATATCTGGAACTGGTCCTCAAAAAAACAGGTGAGCATATCACGTATCTGTGCGTTATCATCGACGATAAGCATTCTTGGCAGCTCATTGTTCGCGATGATCTTTTGGAACAGCATATGACGCTCCTTTTTGTTTGAACGTATCAATCCGCACTTCCCGGGGAACACTGTGAGCGAGGGATTCCAGGCGAAAGCTTGCTGAATATTGAATATACAGAGTGGAATAGAGAAAGATCCCTGCGCGCGTACGTTCGTTTTGCTATCTGGTATAATCCCTTCATGTCTATCCTTGTCCTTTTACGTCACGGGGAGTCGGTCTGGAACCTTGAGAACCGGTTCACAGGATGGACGGACGTTCCTTTATCTCCCCATGGTGAACAAGAAGCACATGCGGCAGGAAAAAAACTGCACGGTCATCATTTTGATATAGCGTACACTTCAGAACTCGTACGTGCCCAAAAGACACTGGATATCGTGCTCGAGGAGATAGGTCAGCCGAATATTCCCGTCATACAGAACGTAGCATTGAACGAACGCCATTATGGCGACCTGCAGGGGTTGAACAAGGCAGAGACCGCGATCAAGTTCGGAGAGGAGCAGGTCCATCTCTGGAGACGTAGTTATGCCGTAGCACCTCCCGGAGGAGAGAGTCTTAAGGATACTGCGGACCGGACACTGCCCTACTTCGATTCACATATCAAAAAAGACCTTATGGACGGCAAGAATGTTCTGGTGACCGCGCATGGGAATAGTCTACGGTCCATTGTCATGAGGCTGGACAATCTTTCACCGGAACAAGTGACCGAATTGGAGATACCGACTGGAGTCCCGATCGTCTATTGTTTTGCAACAGACCTTCATGTCTTAACGAAGCAGTCGCTCTGAACATCAACTAGCGTTCTATGCGCAGGACCATGCCTTCTCCGGCCTTGAGCGTGAGCGTCGTCACCAGCGAAAAACTGACGTCGGTCAGTACGTTCGTGACGATATAGTTTTTTTTATCCAGATAGATCCCGCAGGCCGGGAGGTCGAGCGTGATATGCTGCTCTTGGAAGATATCGAAGTTCGCCAGAACGATAAAATCCGGTCTTTCCGGGGCCGGGGACCTCTTGAACGCTGCCAGCACAGCGACATGCTCATTATCGATGAACGTAAGATTATTGATCTCTCCGAACGCAGGATATTGGTCCTGGATATGGTTGATCTTCTTGATGAATTCACGAAAATCAACGAACGGCTTTTTAAGGTTCACCGGGGGTTCGGCGTTACGCCCGATGAACATGACCTTTTTAGGGACACCGATCTCCGCGCCTTCAGTGAGCCCGGTATACGGCAATCCCATGAGCGCAGCCGCGATATAACGAGGAACGGTCGACCGTGCATCGCCGAATTCTTCGGCTGGAGACCCACTGTCATGCGAGTTGAGCGGGGTCAGATATCGCACATGACCGCCGACGCGGTGAAGATGCGCGATATATTTACGCAATCCCGGAACATACTTCTCGCCCCAGGGAGTACCGAGCAGAAGATTAACGCCGCACTCAACGGATAATTTTTTGACGGTATCAAAGTCAGAGAATAATTCGGAAAAGATCAGTATGTTCGGAAAGGCATCCCTCATTTCCCGGAACACGAAACGCAGGAAATCGTGATTCGTCGAATGCATGTTATCAAGGCGCACCAATCCCCCGGTATAGGCCGCATAGTTCGCCCAGAAAAGGGCATATTCTTTCATGAACTCCCACATCTCGGCTTTGATACCTTCGTCGGGATGATCGTAATTCAGGAGCACCAGATCGCCCCATACGACCCATTTATCGTAATCCCAGCACCCTGCCCGCTTCAATTTATCGTTTTGGCTGTTATCGTTCTTGATCCACTCCGGGCGACGTCGTACGATCTCGCTGTCCACGCCGATATGGTTCAGGACGATATCAAAACATAACCGAATATCGAGGTCCTTTGCGGTCTGTACAAAATCCTGCTCGAACTGGTCCAGGATAGGTCTTTTATCCCCTGGAATCGCGTAGGATTCGTCGATATCGAGCACGCATTTTGCCGCGTACGGGCTTTCGCTGATGCCCATTTTGGTGATCGGCAGAAGATGCACCGCATTGAAACCAAGGTCCTTGATATAGTACAGAATATCGGCCCAGTTACCGATATGACCGGAACGCGTAGGTATCAAGGTATAGAGCTTGAGGTTCTTCATGTGCGCGGGATCAACGATGATATAGGTGTGTGAAACGCGGTCCCAAAGCCAGGTCTTGCCGTCATCGAGCGAATAGCGCATCTTGAAGCGATACGGTCCCGGTCGGTCGATCTTCAGTTCAAGGAAGAAGGACTTACCCTTGCGTTCGAAAGGGACATCTTCCCAGACGGCGAAATCCGCCGTATTGATGTTACTGTGCAGCTGCATCTGAACATTGAAGCAATTGATATCGTCAAGGACGTCCACGGCGATACGGACCTTCTCTCCAGCATAGAGGCGGAAAAAGCTCTCGATACCCGTGGGGTATGAGCGCTTGAAGTTCAGGTCGGCACCTTCATGGTCAACGCGGCGTTTGGTGGTGAGCGGTACGACATATCTTCGGGGTACTTTCACAAATGCTCCTTAAAAAATGACGGGTGATTATAACACAGAAGCCCTGTCCTAACGTTACGTACAGTTAGATGAAATCCCGGGACACCCCCTTCGATATCCATATATATGAAACAACTTGTTCACAAGGTCATCGGTAGCCCGGATAGTTCGGCAGAACTATTGTCCGTTGACCTGTCGACCTTTCCTGAAGATTTATATATTGAAGAAAAGCTGTATCATGCGACTTCTGAACAGTATACGTTCATCACTAAGCTTGATGATCATATGAGGGAGCTCCGCCTTCGGTATCAAGCTGATCAGATACCCAAGGACCTGTATTATTCCTATGAAAAGCACCTGTACGATATAAAGATCAACAACGACGCGCCACATCCGGTGCGCGCGATCAATGAGATAGTGCGTGCTATGTTGCGCCGTGATGCGGCTTCAAAACTTCCATATCTGCATATTGATGGTTATATCACAACAGGCAAGAACAAGGATAACAGAACGATCATCAAATTCGTCCCCGTATTGCTCCGACCTGTGCCTGATGTTGACCACAAGGGGAACATTGGCGGATATATACAAGGGCTTCGCTCCTATGCACAGGATGCAGGGATAGCTACATTGTTCGTTCACTATTGCAAGACGGTGGTACTCAAGGCGATGTCCTCGGCGCACGGTCCTCAACTACTCAAAGCTATACAGGATACAAAACAAAAAGAACATCTAGCTGATCCGTACAGTGTGGAGCGCGTCCTAAGGAATATCGTTCAAAAAGGCTTCATCATCGATGATGCGCACCAATATGACCCAGTACCTGTACCCTATTTTGAACGTTCGTATATCTCTTATCTGGCCCGCAACGGGATGATCACAGAGATATCTCCCGGATACCATATTGTGCATCATGTGCCTGCAGTTAATGATGACGGGCAATTCAAGGAAGAACCCGTGGCTTTGATCCTGCTCAAAGCATATGTACGTACGCTGGAAGAGTACGCGCTCCCGATGATCAGGAACATCAGCGAGAAACATGAATGGCAGAATTTTCTGGAACAGATAGATGCATATCTGGGTCCTCAAAAGAACGAGAATGATCCTGCAGACAAGATACTGACCGGCAGCACCGAGCTCAAAGGGATCCTGGAAAAATTCTTAAGACCGTTCAGCCCTGCTACGGTCCTGGAAGACCATCGCTTACAGATCATCTCTGCAGGAGTGCAGGTCCTTTCCGGACTTATACGTGAACTTACCTTGATCGAAAAACAAAGGCAGAAGGAGCATATCGTGAAATTCTTCGAAGGGTTATCGAAGAAGATCACAGAGAACAGCAGGAACGAAAAGTACGAGTTCAAGGGCGCGTACGATGAATTCAAAGGTTTGCGCGGGGAGGGAATGACCATACGGGATATGCGTATTGAATTGCGCAAGATCAATGAAAGTGCCATATCCAAGATAGATGATATTGCGGAGTATGTCCCTACGTTCATCACTTTCCATCGCGAAGGCGACGTGTTCTATTTCCTGGATAAACGGTATATGTCGGCCATAAAGAAAAAGCTTTCATTCTATAGACGCGAAGATCAGCGTATAGAACGCTATTACCAGCTCGTGAAGGCGATCGAAGGTGACCTGGACAGACACAAAGACGCGGAGAAGGACCAGGAATTGCTCAAGGTCATAAAGATCATTTCCGCCGACATACAGAAAAACGAGATGGAATATATCAAGGACCGGGAGCGTTTTGAGCGTAAAAAACGCAATCAGGACCGCATACGCAAATACCTGCCGATAGCGCTTTTCAGCGCCGGACTACTGTTCATGCTATCGTCCCTTCCCGCAGGGATAGCCGTTGCGGGCATTGGCGTTCTTTCGGCACTGGTCATGTATCTCAATGTTCCGACCGCAAGAACGATACGCGAACTATTTCTGCCTCCGGTCAAAGATCATATATTGAACGGCAGTACAGGGAAGAACATCGTTCGTTCTGCAGAAGCTGTTCGTCAGGGTACGGGTAATGGGCATACCGAAGCGGGGCCCGTTCCTTCGACTAAGAGGCCGAAGAGCTCGGTCAGTACCGTAACGCAGGTATCATCAACGAAGACCACAACCACCAATGATAAGAACAAGGAGTTCCGGGGCGAACTGGCAAATAAAGTGCTCAAAGCATTGACCCTGAATGAAAAGGCGCAGAAGGGTGATACGCTCAGTAAACTTATCAGTCACAGGGATATCCTGACCACAGTATCTGAATTAAAAGACATCAAGGCCCTGGTCCCAAAGATAAAAGCAGCTATCGGCAAAAAAGAGATATCGACGGAGGATATCGCTAAACTGGTCGAAACGACCTTCACGGAATCAGCGAATATTGTCCGGCTTGCCGTACCGAACGATCTTCTGCTGAAGGATACTGACACATATCCATCGACCATCTATATACCTCGCGTCTATTTTAAGGATGGTCGTTTTCGGAGCGAGTTGGCAAATACTTTCGAGGACCAGATGAAGCGGTATCCTGGGGGGAGCAAACAGATCGCATATTACATGTTCCTGATAAGGACCCTGACAACGCCATCGGAATACAATAAGTACCTCACACGAAGGTTAAAATAGCTTTCCCCCATTGTTCGGGTGCGCAATTCTCTGCTAATGTAGGTCTCTATTATGCAGAAGCAACGCACGTATTTTATACTTACCTACGGCTGCCAGATGAACAGGAACGATTCCGAACATCTGGCCGGCATGTTCGAGTCCCAGGGCATGAAAAAGGCCGTCACCCGTGACGATGCCGACCTGGTCGTATTGAACACGTGTTCTGTGCGTGACCGCTCAGAACGCAAGGTCATCGGCAAATTACATGAGCTGAATTACCTGCGTAACACTATGAAGCTCCCCATGGAGCTGGGCATTACAGGTTGCATGCCAAAGCGTGACAAGGCCTATATACAAAAGACCCTCCCCTTTCTTGACCATATCATTGATATAGAAGATGCGCGGCTATATCCGCCCAAACGGGAGGATTCCGAACACGCATGGATATCCGTTATGTACGGCTGTAACAATTTTTGTTCATACTGTATCGTTCCGTATACCCGCGGCCGTGAGCGTTCCAGACCCTTCCTTGAGATATTAAAAGAGATATCAGAAATAGACTTCGCCCGGTTCCCGAAGATCATGCTGCTCGGGCAGAACGTCAATTCATATATGAATGCTGAGACAGATATTCCGCAAGCGCTCATCGAAAAGCTCGGCATTACTGCTGCTGTCACGCCTGTCAAAGATTTTGCTGATCTGTTAGCCGTTGTGAACATGATCCCGGGTATCAAGCAAATAGACTTTTTGACCTCACATCCCAAAGATATGTCAGAGAAGCTCATCGATACCCTGGGAATATGTGAAAAAATGGGGAAAGAGATCCATTTTCCTCTGCAGAACGGGAATAACAGGATATTACAACTTATGAATCGAGGATATACATATGAACAGTATAAAGAACTGGTAGATAAGATACGGAAGAAAGTACCGAGTGCGGTCATTTCCACGGACCTCATTGTCGGGTTCCCTTCAGAAACAGACGCAGAGTTCGAGGATACGCTGCGTGCAGTACGCGAAATAAAATTCCATCGGACGATAACGAACGCTTTCTCCCCTCGCCCCGGCACGAAAGCTGCGGAGCTCCCTGGTCAATTGCCGGCCACACTACGGGAGGAACGGCTGCAGGGGTTGATGAAGGTCGTGGATGAGGTCCTGGCAGAGCGCTGGGCTAAAAAGGCCTGACGCTCGACAGGTCCCCTTGCCCCCCTGTACGTAGTCCTCTATAATCGGCCCAGTTGATGACTTAAGATCCTAACCCCAAAGGAGCTGTCCAACGTGAACCCGATTACCAATAATGGTGTTATGAAGATATTTGCCGGATCGTCCCACCCCGAACTTGCCGAGGAGATCTCAACATATCTTAATTGTGAACTAGGGAAGATAAAACTGTCCCTGTTCAGCTGCGGTGAAATTTATGCAAGGTTCGTCGAGAACATACGCGGTATGGAAGTGTTCATCGTTCAGACCACGACCGAACATATCAATCGTACCATGATGGAACTCCTGGTCATGATCGACGCGGCACGCCGTGCGTCGGCAAAGAACATTCACGTTGTTCTGCCTCATTTCCCCTACTCCCGGCAGGACAAGAAATCCGCCTCTCGTGAACCGATATCCGCCCGTCTCATCGCCAACCTTCTGGAAACAGCCGGAGCGGACCGTGTCATCACGATAGACCTGCATGCTGACCAGATCCAGGGCTTCTTCAATATCCCGGTGGACCACATGGCCGCCCTGCCCCTGTTCACGAAGTATTTCAAGAACAAGAACGTGTTCGGAGAGAACGTGGTCATCGTAGCTCCGGATACCGGCCGTGCCAAAGCTGCCAAGAAGTTCAGCGACAGGCTTGGGAATGGGACAGAACTGGCGATCATCCACAAACAGCGCGACCCCTTCAAGCACAATCAGTCCGAATCGCTGCATCTCATAGGTAATGTAAAGGACAAGATCGCTATCTTGTATGATGATATCGTTGATACCGGAGGCAGCGTCATCAATGGTCTTGAGACCTTGAAGAAGAACGGGGTCAAAGAGGTATATCTGGCGGCGACGCATCCTATTTTCTCCGGACCGGCAATAGAACGTCTTAGTAAGGCGGATTTCAAAGAAGTGGTCGTAACGAATTCCGTACCGATCCCTAAAGAAAAACGCTGGCCGAACTTGAAGATCATTTCTTCTTCGCCTTTGCTCGGCGAGGCCATAAAGCGCATACACGAGAACTCCTCGATCAGTGAACTTTTTGATTAAAGGTCTCCCTCAACGTCTTATTTTCATTGCGGTACTTATTGCAGCTGCCCTGGGGTCTCATGCTTTCGCGGTGCAGGATGGTTTTCGTGCGGACCTTGAGCACAGCATACGCAAGGGGTGTTCACGGGCCGGCCAGCCGTATTTTTTCGACCATCAAGGTGTCCCTACGGCCCAAAAGACAGGTATTCTGCTCGTTCACGGCTATACGGCAAATCCTGCCGATACGATCATTCTGGGGAGATATCTTTATCAGAAGGGATATACTGTCTATGGCGTGCGCCTTGAAGGCCATGGGACAACGCCTTCGGACCTGAAAAGAACGAACTGGCAGGATTGGTACGCGTCGCTCGAGCGTGCCTATCTGTACCTGCGGCCAAAGGTCGCGTCGATACATTGTATCGGCATATCCATGGGCGGATTATTGACGCTCGAGCTGGCTGCCCGAGAAGAACTGAACAGTATCGTACTTCTTGCTCCTGCTCTTGAACCTCGGGATAAGAAAGCCTTTTTGACGAGGTTCTTCGTACCTGTCGCAGATCTTTTACACATAGACCTCGGATATATTACCGTGGCACAGACAGCAGAGAATAAGGACCATTTCTACGGAAAAAATCCGGTACGTACGGTCTATCAGCTGGTCAAATTGATATGTCATGTAAAACCGCGTATTTCTAAAGTGAGCGAACCTGTTCTCATCATGCAAGATAAGAACGATACATCCGCATCAGCCTCCGGTGCGACATACATTCTGAGCCACGTTGCTTCAGAAAAAAAACAGCTCGTCTTTCATGATAAAGGACACGTTTTTACGGACAGATATGAACCGGCATTGTTCAGGATGATCGCAGATATTATAGCCCGAACAAGATAGTGAAGCGTGTCCCGCGTCCCGGCCCGCTCGTTAATGATACGGTACCGGCCAATTGATCGGTCAGTAATCTCACAAGGGTCATGCCGAACCCGGTGGAGTGGGCCATATCGAATCCCTCAGGCATACCAACCCCATTATCAGCGATGACCAGTTCGATCATCTCATTTTCGATCCGTTTAAGCGTTAGCGAGATATGGGGCGGTTCCGGGAGCGCATGGTCTTGAGGGAAGGAATATTTCAGGGTATTGGTCATGAGCTCATTCAGGATGATGCCAAGCGTCGATACTATCTCCGGAGGCAGGATAATATCATCAAGGGTATCAAAAGAAACGCTCGGCGGCGTTGAGATCGAACTTGCCTGTATGATGCCCTTGACGAGCATAGGGATATATTCCTTTACATAGAGCTCATTGATATGTTCCGAACGATAGAGCTTGTCATAGAGAATACCCATGGTGCGTATGCGTTGCTGGGCATCTTCGAGCGCAGCGATCGCCTTGTGATCGTCAGGCGTAAGAGTATCGGCATGCAGGGATAAAAGACCTATGAGCATGGCCATATTGTTCTTGAGACGGTGATGTACTTCATGAAGGAGCAGGTCCTTTTCTGCGAGCAGTTGCTTGATATTATTCTCTGCATTTTTCCGTTCAGTGATATCGGTCAAAAGATTCAGTGTGGCCGGCATCCCTTTCCACTGTATCACGGCCACTGCGAGCAATACCCATTTCACCGCGCCGTCCCGGCTGATGATGCGGAAATCGTAGGAGCTCTGCACGTTCTCTCCCCGGATACGTCTGGAATAGTTATCAAGGATGGTCGTTTTGTCATCCGGGTGCAAAAAATCAAGGAATGACAGTCCCTCAAGTTCAGATTCCGGCACATTGATAAGTTCAGAGATCTTGCGATTCGCAAAGACCAAGGTATTGTTCTGGGCAATGAAGATACCCTCATTCGCTTTTTCTACCAGCGTTCGGTATTTTTCTTCACTTTCGGAGAGTCTGCGTTCAACTTCAATACGTGCCGAAAAATCCTCAAAGATACCGACACAACCGATCACTCTGTTATCCGTGCCGGTAATCGGCGCGAATCTTCCGCGCACCGGCGTCACTTTGCCCGTGCCCACAGAACGGTATTCCCCTTCATATGAGCTCATGTGACCGTTCAAGGCGTCACGGGTCGCTTGTACGAGCTGTTGGTCCGGGAGCTCGAGCATGTTGACGCCTATCAGCTCCGATGCTGTCGTACCAATGATATCCGCATGCTGTTCATTGCAGGTAACGAGCCGTCCTGCCGTATCGACAGAAAAAATACCGAGCGGGGCATGTTCGAATATCAGACGATGGTTCTCTTCACTGTACTTCAATGCCACATCAGCTGCCACCTTTTCCGTGATATCGGACACTACGGATGTCAGGCAGAGTTCATTGTTCCAGATGATGAGATTTGAAGAGATCGAACCGTACCGTAAGGACCCGTCCTTGTGCCTGAAGGTCGTGATCATATCTTTGATCTCACCATGTTCCCGTATGGCTTTTTTGTACGCATGTCTTTGTTCGTCGTCGGTCCAGACCAGGAAACCCTGTGACTCGAAGAAACGGCCCTGGATCTCCTCTTTCGTATATCCCAGAAAATCCACGAATGCCTGGTTAGTCTTTAAATATTGGCCGTCACTGAGCCTGTTGATGCTTATCGCTGCCGGACTTAGTTCAAAGGCCACGGCATATTTATGTTCTGCCGCATAGAGGGTCAGGGCTCGCTGAAGGGAGTCCAAAAGAACGGCTTCGCCTGAGTTCTTTATGATATACCCATAATTGCTGATGCTTCGGACCTTGGAAACGGTTTCTTTTTCCGTATGCGCGGTAAGGAACACCACGGCAATATGCTGCTTTTCAAGGATCGCGCGTGCGGTATTCGGACCGTCGATACCGCTACCAAGATCGATGTCCGAGAGGATAAGGTCGAAGTGCTCTCCGGAATCGATGAGCGAGAGCGCTTCCTCCCCTGAGGATACATGTGTTACCTGGTATCCTTCTTCGGTCAATATTTTTTTCGTGGACACAGCAGTAATGCGTTCATCCTCGATGTATAAGATGCGTGCGTGTTCGCTGTCGATCAGCCGCCCGAGTTCAAGGTCTCTCAAGGGGCGTTGTGCAATGAACTTCTGATGCCACATCATAGGCGCCCTTAATAAAAAGAGTATATCTGGATATGACAGATACCATAAGCATATCGACAGTCTGAACCGAAAATTTCAGGTCAATTCAATAATGAACCCGTACAGAACGCTCATATATACTTACTTTTCACAAGCTGCCGTTGTATAATCATGGCCGTCTTACATATACGGAGCGGCACACAAATGGAAACGATCATCGTAGGATGCGGACGTGTCGGAGCAGAGCTTGCCGTACTTCTTTCAGAAGAAGGTCATAACGTCACCGTTATCGACAAAAAACATGATTCCTTCAGACGCTTAGGTAAAACGTTCAACGGACTTACTATCACTGGTAACGGGTTCGATCTGGATACCCTGACAAAGGCCGGGGCAAGCACCGCGGACGCATTTGTCGTTGTTACCAACGGCGATAATACCAACATTATGGCTTCCCAGGTCGCCAGGAAGATATTCAAGATACCAAAGGTCATCGCCCGTCTGTATGATGCACGTCGTGCGGAGATATATCAACGGCTTGGCCTTGATATTTTGAGCGGGACGACACTTGTCGCATCCATGATCCGCGACAAACTGATCGAAAGCCGGTTCTCCAGTTATCTTATCGAAACAAAAGGCATGGGTGTGATCGAAATAAATATTTCCGAGAAGTTCGCCGGAAAGAAAGTATCCCAGGTCAACAGGACGGGTGAGTTCATTGTGGCCACTATCATCAAAAGAACAGGCGCGGTCATTCCCGGCCCTGCGACCGTGCTCGATAAAGGTGATGTTATCGTCGGTATCGTAAAGACCGAAAGCGTCAAGAAGATCAAGAAG
This sequence comes from uncultured bacterium, assembly GCA_964653455.1. Lineage (GTDB taxonomy): Bacteria > Margulisbacteria > Termititenacia > CAZZFK01 > CAZZFK01 > CAZZFK01. The sequence continues at coordinate 97,110 of CAZZFK010000003.1, read as the reverse complement.
CTGTTCGACGTTAAGGAGTAAGGCCCATGTTCATGATCATTTGCGGCGGCGGTAAGGTCGGGTTCTCGCTCGCCAAACGTATGTCCGAGGAAAAACACAAGGTCGTGCTCATTGAACGCAACAGCGAGCTCTGTGACCGCATCTCGAAACAGCTGAACATCATCGTCCTGAACGGCGATGCCTGTGAGCCTCGCGACCTCAAAGAAGCGCAACCGGAAAAGGCGGATGTCATAGTCGCGGTCACGGGTGATGATGAGGATAATCTCGTTATCTGCCAGCTGGCAAAGACCTATTACAATATCCCGCGCACCGTCGCGCGAGTGAACGATCCCCGCAATGAGTTCACGTTCCTGCAGCTCGGGGTCGATGTGCCGGTCAACGCGACCAATGTCATCGCTCAAGTGATAAATCAGGAGGTCTCGCTGGATGAATTGAGCACACTGCTCAAGCTCAAGCAGGGCAAGGTCTCCATCGTGCAGGGAAAGATATCCAAGAAGTCCGCGTTCTGTCATAAACAGCTCAAGGATATCCACTTGCCGAAGAACTGTATCATCGCCTCAGTCATGCGTAAGGACGATATCATCGTTCCGCAAGGCGATACCAAGCTCGAGCTCAATGACGAGATACTTGCCGTTACGACACCGGAGAACGAAAAGCAATTCTATAAACTTCTCATCGGGTGAACCACATGGAACTATTCAAGATCAAGGTAACCCCCCGATTATTGGTTGATTCTGTGCTCGGCATGTTCGCTGAGTTGATGAGCATTATACTGTTCCTGGCTTTTCTCTATGGCGTTACCGTTCTTTGCTTTATGTCCGCCCGATGATCTCCAGACCATATATATCGGATTATCGTCTGATAAGCTTCTATACCGGGAAGATCGTGAGCGGTGTAGCCATGCTCATGCTCGTCCCGCTCGCGACCGCAGTGTTCTGTCGTGAATGGGCATCGTTCTTCGACTTCCTGATATCGGGCGGAATTACGCTCATCATCGGCATGATATTCCTTATGCTGGGAGAACGGAAAGCACAGCTGCGGTGGCTGCATGCCATGGTCATTGCGGCCTTTTCCTGGCTCGTCTGCATGATGTTGGCAGCACTTCCTCATGTCTTGAGCGGACATTTTCTCTCATATCTGGACGCCTGTTTTGATGTTATGAGCGGATTCACGACCACAGGGCTTACGATCATTCAGGACCTGGACCATGTCTCCGACTCCTTGAACATGTGGAGGCATCTGCTGACCTTTATCGGGGGCCAGGGCATGATCGCCATGGTCATCACCTTCCTGGTCCGCGGAACGGCCGGTGCCTATATGATGTATGTCGGTGAAGGCAAAGATGAAAAACTGCTCCCGAACGTGGTGCAGACCGCTCGTGCTATCTGGATAATCAGTGTCGCATATCTCGTGCTCGGAACCATCGTATTGAGTGTCATAGCACATATGGAAGGCATTGTGTCACCTGTTCGTGCCGTTCTTCATGGTATGTGGATATATATGAGTGCCTGGAGCACGGGTGGTTTTGCCCCTCAGTCCCAGAACATCATGTATTATCATAGCCTGCTTATGGAGACCGTGGCCATGGTGTTCATGATACTTGGCTCATTCAATTTCATACTGCACTATGCTGTATGGAGCGGAAAGCGGACCGAGCTGTTCAAAAACATAGAGCTGGTTTCCTTTGCCGTGACGGTAACGGTCACATTCAGTATCCTGATGTTCGCTCTGATAAAGGCGGGTATCTATGCGGATGCTCTTGCTTATTTCAGACGTGCCGCGTTCATCCTTATTTCCGGACATACGGGCACAGGCTTGCAGAACATCTATGCGATACAGTTCATCCGTGATTGGGGCCCTTTCGCGATGATCGCGATCACGATAGCGATGATGATAGGCGGCAGCGCCTGTTCGACCTGCGGCGGGATCAAGGGCTTGCGTATGGGCCTTTTGTTCAAAGGTCTGTACCATGAGATCAAGCGTATCATCCTGCCTGAAAGTGCTGTATTCAATACAAAATATCACCACATCAAAGACCTTGACGTGACCGATCAGACCTTGAAGATGGTCGGGATCATCATTATTTGCTTTATCGGCCTCTATGTGGCAGGCGGAGTGCTCGGACAGTTCTATGGATATCCGTTCGTAGATTCCCTGTTCGAGTCGGTCTCTGCAGGAAGCACGACGGGGCTATCTTGTGGCATCACCTCCGCGGCGATGCCCACAGCGTTGAAAGTGTACTATATTTTTGCCATGTGGGCGGGCCGGCTTGAATTCCTTTCAGTGTTCGGTCTGCTTGCTTTTACTATTTCTATATTCAGAGGTAAATAATATGCGAACGCTTAAATATGTCCTGTTATCGATCGTCCTTGCAGTGAACAATATGCTGATCTGCCATGCGACCCCCGTGCAAACTCTTGTAGAGAACGGAACGTACTATGACGGCAGATCCGTTGTTATCCAAGGGGAAGTTATCGGGGATGTCCTGCAGCGTGGAATGAACGCATGGCTCAATGTGCTTTCCCAAGAAGGGGTCGCCATTGGCGTGTTGTGTTCCATGAACGATACACGCGGGATAAAAATGGTCGGGAATTACAAACAGCATGGTGATACGGTCCTTGTGAACGGAGTATTCCATCGATTCTATAAGGAACAAGGGGGTGAAACAGCGATCGTTGCGGATTCAGTCCTTGTGACAGCACCAGGCTATCTCACTCCTGAAAAAATATCCCCGTTCCGTGCTGCATTCGGTATGTTCTGCCTGATGCTCGGTCTTGGCATGTGGGCCGTCTATCAGTTCTTCATCAAGAAGCGTTGAACCATGCATCTTCGAGACCGTATCACCATCGGCCTTTTGATCATGACCCTCTCCACCGTGCTTTTGGGCATTTTTACCGTCGGACAGTATGCGTCGGTCTTCAGAGAGTTCTCAAAACTTAAGGAAGAGATAAGTCCTGCCCTGCTCTCGATAATCCCCGTTAAATCATCGCTGGCAACGATCATCAGCACTATAGACACCTCGCTCGCCAGAAAACGACCGCTGACCATGAAAGAGCTGGCCCCGCAATTTCAGGACGCGAACAAACAATTACAGAACTATATCCACTATTCGAGATATTTAGGTCCTGAAAAAGTGCACGAGTCCCGAAGGTTCAAAGAACAGACCATGAAGGTCATAACGCTCGCAACGACTGTCGTGACCATGATCGAAAAAGGACAGCCCTGGATACAGACCGTTGATGTGCAGCATCGTCTTCATATCGCGTATGAATCGCTCGTTGCACAGGCGGTACCTCAGGAAGCATATATCACATCTCAAATGCAGGTATCGGAACACCTGATACAGGCCTCTTACAGACGTACGACGATGTTCGTCTGGATAGCGATCATTATCGCGCTCATCCTGAGCCTTGCCGTGAGCAGATATTTGCATCAGCATATCGAACAGGAAATAGAACGCCGTTCAGCGCCTTTGCCGAAATAGTCCGCGAAAAACATCAAAAGGTCGGGTATGCAGTGTTCGTTTCAAGGTCATGACCGGAAAACTGATCAGCCCGGTAAGTCCGCTCACCGTGAACGTGCGCAGTTCTCTGCCCGATGCCGCCATGAACTCCTGCCAAACGACGCGTTCATGGACATCGCCTTCTTCCTGTACCTTTGAAAGCAAATGCAAGGCGTACAGCCCTATTAAAAATGCGAAGAAGAACAGGAAATCCCATCCTTGAAAGTCCAATGTGTTGAATGAAAATGATCTGAACGGACTTTGCCAGTTGAACGTCAGGGATAATTGCATGCGTGCGAAAAGGTCCGCTAATGCCCCCCCGATGACAGGGGCTCCTCCTGTCGCGAGCGAATTGACGATACTGCTGGAGGTCAGATAGGCCGTCGCTTTGCCTTTTGGCGCCAGCTTGAGCGTAATGTTCCCTGTTGCAAGCAATATCCCTGATTGAGCAAGTCCGGTCAGCACATGGATCAATACGAGCAATGGAATGGAAAGCGCATGGGGTCCCGGGAGCATGACAAATGTCCAGGCAAGGATGGCCGCAAGCAGCATGGGTCCGCTCACTGCAAGAACTGCCCTGTTGCTGTACCGGTCGGAAAAGGAACCCCACAGATGAAAGGACCAGACATTTATCGCCTGGCTCACTATCGTAAGTACGGTGACCAGGAGGACATTGAGCTTCATGAAGCCCAGCATATAAACGGCAAAGAACGGGACAGCCAAGTTGGTCGCAAAGTTCCATACCCCCAGATACATCATGGTATTGCGGAAATTAGTGTCCCTCCACGGGCCTGAGAGCATATGTTTGAAAGGTATCTTCTCAGGGGCACCCATCTTCGGTTCAGGGATACGATATATGAAATACAGTCCGATATACCCGAATATCATTGCGGAAAAGAACAGAATACTATAGGCATATACTGCGTGTCCGCTCCCTGCGGTCCGCATATGGTCGATCAGCCAACCGGCTGCGATGCTCACAATGATACTGACCCCGACGGCATATCCAAGTCTTCGGGAGAAGAACCAGCCAAGACGTTTTTCCGGTATCAGGTCCCGCATCCATGAGTTCCAGCTGCAATTGCCGACAGCACCTGCCGCAGAATAAGCAATAAGACCTATGAGCAAGGCGATGATCGCACTCGTTCCGCGCGCGATGAACGGGATCGCCGCGATCAGGAGCAATAAAGTGCGCGATGTGGTGGCGGAGAACAATGTGACCATTTTTCTGTTGCGCAACCGTTCAACAAGCGATACGGTCGGTATTTGCAAAAGCTGTGCGAGGGGCGATATCGCTGCGATGATGCCTAGAACGATCATAGGAGCACCGAGCTGAAGCGCAAAAGCCGTCAGGAACACACCACTGGTCAGTGTGATCATGGCCTGACTGGTGATACCGTCCTTTACGACATATCCAAGCCCTTTTTCGGACGCGTTCGGAGAAAGGTCGTGAGGCAGCCGCATCCCCATGCGGTCAGATGCCTTTTGACGAGTTTTGAAGGACTTTTTTTGCTCGGTCATTATCGGAAGAAGCTGTCGGAGCGGCCGGAGCGACCTTTTCTTCTTTCTTTACTGTGTCGCTGATATTGACGATCTTGTTCGCATCCGGGAAGAACGTTTGTTCCCAATCCGGACGTCCTGAACTGAACAGGCCGCCGGATTTCTGGTCCGTATTGAAATTCGTGCCGCTCTGTTGCCCGCTCTTATTAAAGGCGAACACGTTATGGACATGACAGGCGTTTGAGAGCATATGGTTCTTCCAGAAGAGGTCCTCCACGACACGCTCCCGAGGGCACAGAGGGGTCGCCTGCTCGCCGCTGTCAAGGCACACAGCTTGAGATGCAAAACCGTACGGTGACGGGAAATAGGCTACCGGAAGGTCCTTGACCGCATAGGCCATATAATCATGCCACATCTGTGCCGGGATGAAACCGCCGGTGACATCGTTCATCGGACTGTTGTCGTTGTTCCCTACCCATGTGATCGTGAGCATTTGCGGTATAAAACCGAAGAACCAGGCGTCACGGTAATCGCTGGTGGTACCGGTCTTGCCGGCCATCGGGCGATTGATGAGCGCCGCTGTGCCCGTACCGTACAGCACGACACCTTTCATCATATCGACCAGTGTGTTCACGACGTTGGCGTCAAATACGCGGGTCTGTGTTATGGAGTGTTTGAAGAGCTCATTACCGTTGCGGTCTTCGATACGAATGATGGTGACGGGCTCTACTTTAACGCCTGAGTTGGCGATAACTGAATATGCCGTCGCCATCTCCAGCATGTTCACTTCAACAGATCCGAGAGAAAGGGACAGTATTGGTGCCAGGTAGCTCTTTATGCCGAATTTGCGGCAGGTCACGATAACATTGCTCGGATCGATGAGGTCGATGACCTTGACCGCGACAACGTTCTCTGATTTTTCCAGCGCCTTACGCAATGTGAGCCCTCCCAGGAACGTCTTGGTATAGTTCTGCGGACTGTACGGCCCCTCTATCGTGTTGAACGTAACAGGCATATCTTCAACGACGGTCCCTGGAGAAAATCCCATACTGAGCGCCGTTAAATAGGTGAAGGGTTTGAACCCGGACCCGGGCTGCCGCTGGGCCTGGTAGATATGATCGAACTCGTTCTTGAGGAAATCATATCCTCCGACCCACGCTTTGACATATCCCGTACGCGGATCAAGGCTCAAAAGAGCTGCCTGACTGTAGTTCAAGGAAGGGACCTGTCCTTTGGTCACCCAATGAGGCTTCTGTCCTTCCTCTATGTATTTATCAATGACATCCTCAGCACGCTTCTGTAAATTCCACTCCAGTGTGGTATAGACCTTGAGCCCTTCGTTATAGACCACATCTTCGCCGTACATCTGAACAAGCTGTTTGACGACATAGCTGGTGAAGTACGGAGCTTTATATTTGAGCTTCTTTCGTTCCGACAGGATGATAGGCACTTCTTTGGCCTTGAAATACTCCTCAGCCGTGATATAGCCGAGCTCAGCCATTCGATTGAGCACGACATCTTTTCTGAGCCGTGCTCCCTCAGGGTTACGGTATGGTGAGAAATATTCCGGGGCGCGGAGGATACCGGAAAGTACGGCCGCTTCGGGAAGTGTGAGCTCGCCTGCATGCTTGTTATAATATAACTGAGCAGCGGCTTCTATACCGTACGCATTATGGCCCCAGTAGATCTGGTTCAAATATAGTTCAAGTATCTCGTCCTTTGTATACCGCCGTTCTAACTGCAGGGATAACAGTATCTCTGCGATCTTACGAACGACCTTCTTCCGTTTGTACAGGAAGACGTTACGCGCCAGCTGCTGAGTGATGGTGCTGCCGCCCTGTGCTGCGCCACCGGCTTTCACGTTGGCAAAAAGACTTCTGAATATACCGCGTATAGAGATGCCGTGATGTTTGTAGAAGTTCGAATCTTCCGACGCGATGATCGCCGCTTTTACATAGTCGGACATCCTATTAAGCGGTATCACCATGCGGTTCTCTTCTCTATGAAGTTCGGCAATGACCGTATTGTCGGCAGAATAGATCTTTGTGGTCTCGTTAGGCACGTATGTATTGATCGATTCAACATCCGGAAGCTGATAGGCGATCTGTATAGTGACGAGCAGTATCACGACAAAAAGGAACCCGCCGCCGATCGTGCCGTAGCGTATCGCTTTCTGCAACAGCACATCACGCTGCTGGCGGAGGGCGGAAGGAAGAAAACCGCCGTTTCCGATGCTTCTGCCGAACAGGGAAATATCACTGAATTTTTTCTTGAACACGGTGCTCCCTGGTAATACAAAGTGGCAAGAGACAAGTGGCAAGAAAAAAACATGCCGACCAGCTCATGCTACTTACTGATTTCAAAAATTATTGATACAATTGACCGTGAAATTATAGCATTGAGTATTTTCCTCGTGAAGGACTTGATGCACACCTCTTGTGAACAAAGGAACCCGGCAATGGACCTGAACATCATTACAAAGGGCATCGAAGAGCTCATATCCGAAAAAGAGCTACTGGAACGTCTTAAAAAGGGAAAACCTCTCAAGATAAAATGGGGTGCGGACCCCTCAGCGCCGGACCTGCATCTCGGGCACACGGTCGTTATCCGCAAGCTCAAGCAGTTCCAGGACATGGGGCATGAGATCATCTTCCTGATCGGTGATTTCACTGCGCGCATCGGTGATCCGACCGGAAAATCCGAGACACGTAAACCTCTCTCCGCCGAACAGGTCGACAAGAACGCGAAGACCTACCAGGAACAGGTGTTCAAAATCCTGGACCGTCATAAGACCAAGGTCGTCTACAACAGCCACTGGCTCAACAAGATGACGGCGAGCGACCTGGTCCACCTGACCGGCAAACAGACCGTTGCCCGCATGCTTGAACGCGATGATTTTGAAAAACGCTATAAGAGCGGGCAGGCCATCTCCATCCACGAATTTCTCTACCCTCTTTTTCAGGGGTATGATTCGGTCGAGCTCAAGTCCGATATCGAGATCGGCGGTACGGACCAGAAGTTCAATCTGCTCATGGGCCGGCAGCTGCAGGCCGATTGGGGACAGGAACCGCAGGTCGTTATCACGATGCCGATCCTCGAAGGGCTCGATGGCGTACAAAAGATGTCGAAATCGCTGGGGAACCATGTCGGGATCACCGAACCTGCCAATGAGATGTTCGGGAAACTGATGTCGATACCTGATGCCCTCATGCCCCGTTATTATCAGCTGCTGACGGACCTGACATTCGATGCGGGTCGTCATCCAAAGGAGTCGAAGGTCATCCTCGCCAAGAACATCGTCTCGTTCTATCACGGGGAAAAAGCAGCGGATGAAGCGGCAGCGAACTTCGAGAACGTGTTCGCCGGCGGCGGTGTTCCGAACGACACTCCGACGATCGCAATATCCTCGGACAAGCTGAACATCGTTGACCTGGTGCTTACCTGTAAACTTGCTCCGAGCAAGAACGAAGCACGCCGTTTGGTGCAACAGAACGCTGTTTCTATTGATGGTACGGTCATATCTTCTGACAAAGATATCGTGAACATCAAGAACGGAGCGGTCCTCAAGGTCGGCAAACGTAAGTTCGCCCGGCTAAAACTGTCATAAAGGAAAAGACATGGTGAAAGCTGACAATTCGCCTGTCACATGCCACGTGCCACTAAAGACTGTCATCATAGGTATCATCGCCGGGCTCGCCAGCGGTCTTTTTGGTATCGGCGGGGGCGTTATCTTCATTCCCGCCATGGTCTATCTCCTCGATGTTCCGCAACACACTGCGCAAGGGACCGCATTGCTCGTCATTTTGCCGACCGCTTTGAGCGGTGCCCTGCACTATTACACTGCCGGGTACCTGAACCTTGAGTATCTTGTCTGGATAGCCTCGGGTTCAATGCTCGGCGTACTGCTCGGCTCGAACGTCGCACATGAACTTTCACCCAAAGTACTGCGTAAGTTGTTCGGCATGCTTATGCTGGTCGCCGCGGTAAAGATGTTCCTCGGCTGAAGGAGAATATATGTCCTCTCAATTACTGTTATTAGGTATCATCGGGGGAGCGCTCGGAGGTCTTCTCGGGATCGGCGGGGGGACCATCTATATCCCGATACTGGTCATCTTCTATCATATGTCGCAGCACATGGCCCAAGGGGTCGCCTTAGCGGTCATGATCCCCATGTCACTTATCGGTGGATATGCATACCTTCGCAAAGGCAGCGTCCAGAAAGAGCTCCTGTTCGAGCTCATGATCGGCAGTGTCATCGGTGCCACGTTCGGCGCTACTATCGCGACCCATATCGATGGTATACTTCTGCGCAAGATCTTCTCCTGTATCTTGGTGTTCTTCGGGCTCAAGATGCTGTTCGAAAAAGGCGCATAACATATGTTCTATCCGTCAGAAGCCGAGTTCATCGCATTGTCCAAAAAAGGGAACCTCATCCCGGTCTATACCGAGATCGTCGCTGATCTTGAAACGCCCGTATCCGCATATCTGAAGATCGAGACGGAGGATTCTTTTCTGCTCGAGAGCGTGGAGAACGGCGAGAACATCGCCCGTTATTCCTTCATCGGCAGCGAACCGTTCCTGAAATTCACCGGCAAAAAGGACCCGTTCAGGGAACTGCAAAAGATCATGAAGAAGTTCAAGCCGGTGACGTATGAAGGGGTGCCACCATTTCATGGCGGTGCTGTCGGCTATTTCAGTTACGACAGCATACGTTGCATCGAGGCCATCCCGGACAAGAACCCGGACGAGCTCAAGCTTCCGCTGGCCCAATTCCTGCTGACCGATACGCTCCTGGCGTTCGACCACGTCAAACATCGTATCATTGTGCTCTCAAATGCCCGGGTCGGTCGTGATCCGAAAAAGGCTTATCGTGATGCCAAGAAGAAAATAACGGCATTGATCAAGAAGCTGCAAGAACCGCTTTCCCGACAGAACCTCATTGACCTGGAACAACAGGCTCCCGTTGAAGGGATCTCGTCCAACTTCTCACGTGAAGAATTCGAACATGTCGTGGATAAGGCCAAGGAATACATCAGGGCGGGTGACATTTTCCAGGTCGTGCCGTCACAACGATTCTCTAAAAAATTCAAAGGTGATGCTTTTGAGATCTACAGGCGCCTGCGTTGCGTGAACCCGTCACCCTATATGTTCTATCTCAAATTCGGGAAGACCACCGTCATCGGTTCGTCCCCCGAGATACTTGTACGGCTTGAGAACAGAACAGCGACGGTACGGCCTATTGCCGGCACGCGTCCCCGAGGGAAGACCAACGATGCCGATCAAAAGCTCGCAGCAGAACTGCTCTCCGACCAAAAAGAACGGGCCGAACACATCATGCTGGTGGACCTTGGCCGAAATGACCTGGGTCGTGTCTGCAGACCAGGGAGCGTTAAACCCACAGAGCAGATGATCATCGAACGCTATTCACACGTGATGCACATCGTTTCCAACGTTGAAGGCGAGCTGCAGAAGGATAAAGATGCTTTTGACCTGCTGCGGGCCACATTCCCGGCGGGTACGGTCAGTGGAGCGCCGAAGGTCCGGGCCATGGAGATCATCGATGAACTGGAGAACACACGCCGGGGCATGTACGCCGGATCAGTCGGTTATTTTGATTTTTCAGGCAATATGGACACCTGTATCGCCATCAGGACCATCGTCGTAAAGGACGGCCAGGCACATGTTCAGGCCGGGGCCGGTATCGTTGCGGATTCTGACCCGTCAAAGGAATATGAGGAATCGGTCAATAAAGCGATGGCAATGCTCAAGTGCTTGGGATAAGCCCGTCATGACCCCACCCTCGGCCCCTCCCCAGATCCCCTCGACTATGCTCGGGGCAGGCCAGGGAGGGGTTCGGGGAGGGGTTCAGGAGTACGATCATGATAGTAATGATAGATAACTATGATTCGTTCACGTACAACCTGGTACAGTATTTCGGCATGCTCGGCCAGGAGGTCGAGGTCTATCGGAACGATGCGATCACCTGTGAAAAGATCGAAGCGCTCAAACCCTCGCACATCGTCATTTCCCCGGGACCAGGGACACCGCAACAGGCAGGTATCAGCAAGAGTGTCATGAAGTATTTTGCCGGAAAGGTCCCCCTGTTCGGGGTCTGTCTCGGGCATCAGGCTATCGGAGAAGTGTTCGGAGGAAAGGTCATCCGTGCCCCGTATCTCATGCATGGAAAAACCTCTGAGATAAAACATGACGGTCGGACCATTTTTAAGGACATCCCCTCCCCTTTTACCGCGACCCGCTATCACTCGCTGATCGTTGAACGAAAGAGCCTTCCCGATTGTCTGGAAATATCGGCAGAAACGGATTCAGGCGAGATCATGGGCCTGCGGCATAAGGAATTTCCTGTCGAAGGAGTTCAATTCCATCCTGAATCGATACTGACGGAGCATGGGTTGACACTTCTCAAGAACTTCATTGCACTGTGACAGTAAAGTCGTACAATTAAGGTCAAATACGTCTGAGGAAATTGCCGCTACATGAGAAGAAAAAGATTATCCCGTTTTCAGATACGATTCGTCCGTTCCTTAAGGAATTTCAGAGGACTTTTTATTGATACCCCGAACAGGTTCCGCCGCAATACGTACTGTGCGAGCGAGATACCTCTCGAACCGTTGCTCCCTGAAGGGGTGCACGACCTGTATCAACTCTATGAACACATATGCAATAAATACGGTGCGTTAGTGCTTTTTGCCAACAAGAATTTGACCTATGCCCAGGTATTACCGCTCGTTCGTTCACGCGCCGCGTTCCTGCTGAGCGAAGGTTTCAAAAAGGACGATGTCATCGCCATTCTCGCTCATAATTCGGAGGAGTGGTGCATCACCTATATGGCGATCACCAGTATCGGTGCCACAGCGCTCGTGCTCGACTTCAATCTAAGAGAGTCTTTCTACGGACCGATGCTTTCCGGTGTCAATGCAAAAGCTATTTTCATGTCCTCTGCTTTCGAGTATACGTTCCCCGGCGTTAAAAAATATGACATCGGCCTCTCGGTCAATATGGGAGACAACGGATCTTTCACCCCCGTACAGGTCCCGGACACCACTATCGCCTCCCTTATCTATACCTCAGGCACGACCGCCGTCCCGAAGGTCGTCCAGTTGACCCACGCGAACATCTACAAGACCGGTATCGGAGTGCTCACGAACGTGTATCGAGGCACACCGATGAACGTACTCGGCCTTCTTCCCCTGTATCATGTGTACGGGTTCACGACGACGTTCATGGCCCCTTTCTGCGGCGGATTACGTATCGTGTTCCAGACCTCGTTCAAAAGTTCTGATCTGCTGAACACGCTCAAGACGGCCAATATACATATGTTCCCTGTCGTCCCTCAAATATTGGAGATATTCCTGGACAAGATCATAAAAAAAATAAAAGAAGAATCGACGTTCAAATACAATCTGTTCACGTTCATCGTCGAGAACGCACCGTCCCTTCACCATATCGGGCTCGGGTTCCTTGTGCGAAAGGTATGCGCGCCGGTCCGTGCCGTGTTCGGCAAGGAATTCAAGTTCTTCCTGAGCGGCGGCGCTCGTCTCCGTTTGCGTACCGGCGTGTACTATCGGAACATGGGGCTGTGTGTCGTCGAAGGGTATGGACTGACCGAGACGGTCGGCCCTATCGCCGGGAACATGCTGGAACGCCCGCAGCTGATCTGTGTCTCCAAACCGTGCCCGGGCAATGAGGTCCAGATACGGAACATCAACCGTGAAGGTATCGGCGAGATATGGCTGCGTGGTGTGTCCGTCATGCCCGGATACTACAATAATGATGCAGCTAATGATCTGGTGTTCGATAATGAAGGCTGGTTCGATACGGGAGATATGGGCTTTCTGGACAAGAACCGTGACCTGCATATCCGCGGACGCAAGAAGAACGTGATCGTCCTGGATTCCGGCAAGAACGTCTATCCTGAAGAACTTGAATCGTACTATATGCAATCTGACCTGTTCGAGGACCTGGTCATCTTCGGGAAAAAGGTCAACGGTAAAGAGGTCGTATACAGCGTCATCAAGCCTGCGTTCGAAAAGACCGTGGATGCGTACAAAAAGATAAAGGCAGAGCTGAAAAAGATGAACCACGGGCTGCCGACATACAAGATCATCGGCATGTTCGCGCTTACGTTCGATCCGTTGCCGAAGACCTCAACACAGAAGGTCATTGTCCGTGACGTCATCAAAGAACTTGAGGCCGGAGCATACCAGACACAGGATGTTGTTCCCGGCAACAAGACGGCCTGAAGCGATATTTCAAGAAAACACACCTCATTCGTTGTATAATAACTTCCATCTGAACAAGGAGGCTCACTATGGCAAGCAAGAACCTGTCCCGCGCAGATATCGAGAACCAGCATTACATCACGAAGGTGTTCGGGTGGATGTCCGCAGCGCTCGTCGTTACCGGTCTTGTAGCCATGTACACCGCGAGCAATCTGCCTCTGGCTAATTTTATTTTCGGTCATCCGCTGCTGTTCATCGTCATGCTTTTTCTGGAATTCATCATGGTCGCGTATCTGGTCATCGCGATAGAAAAAATGAGCGTCACCACGGGAAGGCTGACGTTCCTTGCTTACTCTGCCCTCAACGGCCTGACGCTCGCGTCCGTATTTCTTGTCTTTACGACCGAGTCGCTCGCTATGACGTTCTACATCACTGCAGGGACGTTCGCGCTCATGAGCTTCTATGGCTTTACGACCAAGAAAGATCTTACCAGTATCGGGAATCTCTGCATCATGTCGCTTCTGGGCATCATTATGGCCACGTTCATCAACATGTTCCTGAACAACTCTATCGTTAACCTTGTTACCGCGTACATCGGTGTACTGGTGTTCGTAGGGCTCATCGCCTATGACACACAGAAAATAAAGAAATTGAACATTATCGGCAATGAAGAGACGGATGAGGACAAAAAAGAGGCCATTATCGGCGCCCTCACGCTGTACCTGGACTTCATCAATCTGTTCCTGATGCTGCTGCGCATATTCGGAAAACGTCGGGATTAATGGGGCATTCCGGAAAATTCAAGTATATTTTCTTTGACCTGGACGGGACCTTGCTCGACTCTGTCCGTGCGATCGTTGCATCGGTCAATCATGTTCGCCGTACGCTCGCTTTGCCGGAAAAGCCCCTTGACGAGGTCCGTCCTTTCATCGGGTTCGGGGTCCGCGACCTGATAAAGAACACCATACCCCCGGAAATATATAAAGATGGTGAGACTGCGCTCCTGCTTTATTCCGAGCACTATCGCGACCATGCCATGGAAAGAACGACATTGATGCCCGGGGCCGCGGACATGCTGGAACGGCTCAAGGATAAGCACATGGGGATCGTCACCAACCGCAGCCGGAAGTCCGCGGACAGAACGCTCGCTCAATTGAACATTCGGCACTACTTCAAAGAGATCGTCGGCGGCGATGACGTTGACTGTTTAAAACCGCTGCCCTGCCCGGTCATAAAAGCGATCACAGCGCTCAAGGTCACAGATAAAGCCCATGTGCTCATGGTCGGAGATATGGCCGTAGATATTCAGGCCGGAAAAGCGGCAGGGGTCCATACCTGCGGGGTAACGTTCGGTATCGGGCTCAGAAATGAGCTCGAAGCTGCACGACCGGAATTCATCATTGATTCATACGATGAACTTATATCGATAGTTAAATAACTCCCCCCAAGCAGAGCTATTCATCTAAAATGCATATTGATCGCTCCCCCTCTCTCTTGAGAGAGGGGGAGCATATAGCTGCTGTGTTCATGAAGAAAAAACTATACTGGGGGTGAGTTACAGGTCCAAGGACACTCCGTTCTTCTTAAGCCAATTTCTACGTTCTTTATAGTCCGGCATATATCTCGCAACTACCGCCCAGAACCTGTCACGGGAATGGTTCTTCTCGATGACATGGACCAATTCATGCAATACGACGTAATCAACGATCTCTATTGGGGCAAGGACCAGACGCCAGGAAAAACTCAGGTCATTGCGGTGACTGCAGGACCCCCAGCGTCTCTTGGCAGCGGTTATGGTCACGCGGCCGTACCGAAGACCTGCACGTTGCGAGAAATACAACAGCCTTTCTTCAAGAACAGTACGCACGGCTTTTCGGTACCAGGAAATGAACTGGCGGGAAGCGCTGCCTTGTTTTGAACGGTTCAACAGGAACATGCCGTCCCTGAACTGCAGGGTCGGCGCGCCTGACTCGACATAGCGCAACGGATATTTCATGTTCAAATACGTGAATTCTTCCCCATCAAGGAATTGTTTTGGACGATATTTTTCAGAATATGTCCTGACCTTTTCGATCGTCTTGATGATCCAAGGACTTTTTTTGCGGATAAACTCCGCTGCAAGCTGTTCTTTGGCACGTAACGGCATACGGACAATGACATCCCCGCTCATCGTGATCTCGATACCGATACTGCGTCTGCGGGAACGGATGGTGGTGTAGGTGATATTCTGCATGAATTGAATTATATATGAAAATTAACAGCTTGTACCTTCGCTCACCAGACCCCTCCAACAATATACAGCACTAACCAATTCGGCTAGAGTACCCAAACCTCCCCGGATCCGGGGAGGTTTGGGTAGCGCAGATATCATTATTATAAGCTTCAGGTGGGAGGGGTCTTGAAGGTGAATACTTTCCACATAACCTTTTCAATATCATGAATGACATCTGTATTCGAAAACCTTAATACTTTTATCCCATGCTGCTCCAAGATAGCATCACGATCCCTGTCATATATTTTTCTATCATTATGAACTTCTCCATCAATTTCTATGGCAAGTCTTAACTTTGAACAATAGAAATCAACTATAAAGCCATCAATGACCTGCTGTCTTCTGAACCGATATCCCGGATATCTCCTTCTTCGAACATGTTCCCAAAAAACACGTTCAGCTTTGGTCATAGTCTTTCGTAATGCTTTTGCCTGCTGCATTTTTTCTTTATCAATATATTGACCATAGGTAATACCATAACGTTCCATATACTCATAAAGACGTATGAACTATTCATTTTGTGCCCTCTCATCTACATGATAGTATTTCAAACACACGGAGGCTTTATGACCCGAGAACACAGTGATACCCCGGCAACAGAACGCTCAAAAGCACGTCACACGCAACACAATACTGACTATCAGCACCATTTCATGGAACAGGCCATAGCGATGGCCCTGGAAAATGTCACAAAAAAACAAGGCGGACCTTTCGGCGCAGTTATCATCAAAGATGGTGCTGTGATAGGCACAGGGACCAATCGAGTGACCAAGAACAATGACCCTACCGCACATGCAGAGATAGTGGCCATACGTGACGCCTGCCGGCATCTCGGTACGTTCCAATTGAACGGCGCGGCACTCTATTCCAGCTGCGAGCCCTGCCCTATGTGCCTGAGCGCTATTTATTGGGCAGGTATTTCCAAAGTATATTTCGCAAATACGAGGAAAGACGCGGCTTCGATCGGATTTGATGACAGCTTCATATATAAAGAAATAGCTCTTCCTGTCGATAAAAGAGAGCTACCCCTGGTACATAAGCCTATGCCATCTGCGACAGACGTTCTCAAGAAGTGGACGCTATCGAAAGATAAGATTGCGTATTGAAACTGCCTTAGACCCCACCACCACAGCAATTGATGCAGAATACTGTTAACGTACCCGAACCTCCCCAGATCTGGGGAGGTTCGGGTATATAGCTCGAGTTAAAGGTTCGCAGCTCTGTTGGTGGGGTCAGCAACTGATCCATTTTTTTAATACAGCGGCTATGGTAATATTTATATATGAACACTCGTGAAGCCCTCCAGAAAGTCGTAGACAGGCTCAACCTCACAGAACAAGAAGCGTTCGAGGTGATGGATGACATCATGGGAGGAACTGCAACTCCCGCGCAGATCGGCGCCTTTATCACAGCCTTGCGTATGAAGGGCGAGACCATAGAAGAGATAACCGGCATGGCAAAGTCCATGAGGAAACACGCGCACACGATCGCTCCGTCCCCCAAGAACCTTGTTGATACCTGCGGGACCGGCGGCGACAGGTCCGGGACCTTCAATATATCAACCACTGCAGCACTTATCGCGGCCGGCGCCGGTGTCGCCATCGCCAAGCACGGCAATCGCTCCGTGACCAGCAGAACAGGCAGTGCCGATGTCCTTGAGATATTGGGCGTAAAGCTCGACATGCCCCATGAAAAGGTCACCGAATGCATAAATAAGGTCGGTATCGGCTTCATGTTCGCACCCGCGTTCCACGGGGCCATGAAACATGCGATCGGCCCGAGAAAAGAGGTCGGGATCAGGACCGTGTTCAATATCCTGGGGCCGCTCACGAACCCCGCGAACGCTACCGGGCATCTGATGGGTGTTTTTTCTCCGCAACTGGTGGACACCATGGCCAAGGTCCTTAGGAACCTCGGGGTGCAGCACGCGTTCATCGTGCATGGCGCGGACGGGCTTGATGAAATATCAATAACCGGCGATACCGTCGTCGCCCACCTAAAGGACGGCATCATTACCGAGATGCGTTTCACGCCCGAAGCGTTCGGCTTCAAAAAGGTCACCCTCGACGCTATAAAAGGCGGGGACCCGAAACAGAACTCAGAGATACTGCTCAATATCCTCAACAATAAATATGAAGGTCCATGCACCGATGTCGCTGTCATGAACGCCGCAGCGGCGATAGTCGCCGGAAATAGGGCGAAAGATCTTGAGGAAGGAATAGTTCTCGCCAAGAGCTCACTGC
The DNA here is from genome assembly GCA_964653455.1 of uncultured bacterium. Lineage (GTDB taxonomy): Bacteria > Margulisbacteria > Termititenacia > CAZZFK01 > CAZZFK01 > CAZZFK01. The sequence goes on along the minus strand of CAZZFK010000003.1, from coordinate 79,353 downwards.
GGGATGGAGCAGCGCTTAAAAAGCTTCAAGAACTCATTGCTTTCTCCAAAACATGCTGAACACTATCATTGAGAGAAAAAAGATCGAGGTCGCAGAGCTAAAGGCTCGTGAGACCATCGAGTCTCTCATCGTTAAAATTGACGGCACCACGACCCGTGACTTCAAGACGGCCATTTCACGTCCCGGCAAAGTGAACGTCATCGCCGAAGTGAAAAAAGCATCCCCTTCCCGCGGTATCATCGTCAACGATTTCGATCCCGTCCGTATCGCCCTCGATTATACGTCCCTTGGCGCCGCAGCTCTCTCCGTTCTGACCGACGAGCAGTTCTTCCAGGGGCACAAGGACTACCTGACGCGCATCAAACAGATATCCCCCCTTCCGCTCCTGCGCAAGGATTTCATCATCGATGAACTGCAGATCTATGAAGCACGTGCCATCGGTGCGGATGCCGTATTACTTATCGCAGCGATCCTGACCCCCGAACAATTGAGGACCTTCCAGAAGACCGCGCATGACCTCACCATGAGCGCACTGGTCGAGGTCCATAATGAACAGGAATTGGAACAAGCGCTGGCGGCAGGAGCTTCGATCATCGGCATCAATAACCGCGACCTGAAGGATTTCACGATGGACCTCACCACAACGCCACGCCTGATGAAAATGATCCCGGAAGGCAAGGTCATTGTCAGTGAGAGCGGTATCAAAACGCGGGGGGACATTACTCAGGGAGTGAACGCGGTCTTGATCGGAGAAGGCCTTGTCAATAATATCGATCTTTTGCAGTAACAGCCCAGACACCCACGTTCTACAGATACAGAAAGGAACGGTCATGGCAAAGCAAAAAAGAACAGCAGGGAATATTTCACAACTGTTTCAGGAACTGGTATCGTTGATAATATCCAAACGTCGATGGTTCTTCATTCTTATCGCTATTCTCGGGCTTAAATTCTTTGCCCCGACCGCGTTTTCCATAACAATGACCGCCTGCGTCCTGTACTTGTTCTTACGTCCCGCTGCTGCGCGTCTTGAAAAGATGACCCATTCACATATCGCGTCGATACTCATCCTGTTGGCGTGCATATCCATTATGCTTGTACTCACCGTGCTCTTCCTGCCAAAGGTGCTCACCCAGGGGATGGACCTTTCCAGCGCGATACCGGCCTTTGAAAAAGGATTTGCGGTAAAAGTTGCCGAGATCCAGACGAACTCCGCTTCGATACAAAAGGTCATAGAAGACCTCACACACGTTTCTTTCAGCGAGTTGACGTCGAAATACGTCGCCCAAAGCGGACAGTTCTTTTCCTCGCTGTTCGACGGTGTGATCAAGTCCGCTTCGAGCATCACTTCTTTCCTCTTTAATTTTCTGATAGCGTTCATCATGTGCATCTATCTTCTTTCGGAACGCCATTCGATACTGGAAAAGATACAGAAATTCATGGAACAGGAAGCTTCCCTGCGTGAAAAGAAATTCCTTACGTCGGCATATACCCAGCTCGTCAATTATTTCGGAGGGCTCATGTTCCTGGCGTTCATTAGCGGGTTCTCAACGTTCCTTTTCATGGTCATTATCGGGCTTAAGTTCTCGCTCATCTTCGGCGTGCTCACGGGGCTCATGGAGTTCATCCCCTTGTTCGGACCGATCATCGCGATAGTCCCTATCCTTCTGATCACGTGGCTGCATTCCCCGGCATTGGTCATGCCAATAGTGATCTTTTTTGCGATACGTCAGGTCATTCTGGCGAACATCATCGCGCCGCAGGTGTTCAGTAAGGCGACCGCCTTCTCCCCGCTCGTTATTTTCATGATACTGCTGTGCGGCGGTGAGGTCTTCGGTCTTTGGGGGATGGTCCTCGCGATACCGATCGTTTCTGTTATTGTGACGTTCTGGAAAGTGTACGGAACAAGAGCCTAAGCACTTTCGATCAAATAAAAGCTGTTCATTTCCCTTCAGTATGATATATTGATATCAATACATTAACGTTTTCAAGGGTCTAGTATTCCGGTACTAGAGGTTTGCAGATGGTCGGGCCACCATGTGCCGTTTTTTTTAGATGGTTCTTAATGATCATCAAAAAAGGATACCAGGCCATGAAAAAGCTCAAAATAGCCCTTATCTGTACCTACCCTCCCCGAGAATGCGGTATCGCGACCTTCTCTCAAAATCTGCTCAAAGCTCTCGTCAAACAGCATTTGCCTAAGGCAGATGTGTTCGTTACCGCCATGCAATCTCCGATGGACAGGTATTCATATCCCGAGATCGTGGAATGTGTCATACGCCAGGAACATCAACGCGACTATATCGAAGCGGCGGGCTATATAAACTATAGCGGAGCGGATATCTGCCTCATTCAACACGAATATGGTATCTATGGCGGAGAAAGCGGTATATATCTCCTCTCGCTGATCCATAATCTAAAGATCCCGGTCTATGCCACACTGCATACGGTCCTTGAAGCTCCGTCATTCAATGAAAAGATAATCATTCAGGAGATAGCCGCAAAAGCGGAGAAACTTATCGTCATGAGCAATAAAGCGATCCAATTCTTGACAAACACCTACGGTGTACCCGCAGAAAAGATCAAGCTCATACAACATGGTGTCCCGGACATCAATTATAAGCATGGGCTGCGCTGCAAACAGGCGCTCAATCTGGAGGATAAAAAAACGCTCCTGACCTTCGGCCTCTTGAACCGTAATAAGGGGATAGAGACCGTGATACGTGCGCTGCCGGACCTCATAAAAAAACATCCGAACCTTACCTATATCATCCTCGGCAAGACCCATCCGCATGTCCTTAAATATTCCGGGGAGGAATACCGCAACTATCTCATCAGGCTTGTGGAGAAACTGGAGCTGGAAGATCATGTCCATTTTCATGATGAATTCGTGAGCGAGAAAGAATTGGTCCTGTATCTTTCCGCTGCGGACATCTATATCACGCCCTATCTGAACAAACGCCAGATCACCAGCGGGACGCTCTCATATGCCATCGGTTCCGGCGCCGCGGTCATTTCCACGCCCTACTGGCATGCCGAGGAGGTCCTGGCCGATGACCGAGGATACCTGTTCGATTTTAATAATTCCCAGCAATTATCTGGTATTCTCATGCAGCTGCTGGATAATCCGAGGCAACTTGAACATACCCGCAGGCTTGCCTATGCCTATGGCAGAAGAACGACATGGTCTGTGATCGGAAAAGAATATCTTTCTGAGTTCAATCGCTGTTTAAAGCAGCAGTCCAAGCAGGTCAAGAACATCGACAGTCCCCTTCCTTTCACGCCCACAGGTATGCCTGAGTTCAGCCTGGAACATATCATCCGGCTGACCGATGATACCGGCATCGTACAGCACGCGCGCTATAGCATCCCAAATCTCAAGGAAGGTTATTGCACGGACGATAACGCGCGGGCGCTCATCACAACGATCATGGCCTACCGGCAGGAAGAGGACCCCGAAGCATTCCGGCTGATAGGCATATATCTGAAATTCCTCATGTACATGCAGAACGAGGACGGCACGTTCCGGAATTTCCTGAGCTTTGACCGGAAATTCCTTGATGAAAAAGGGACAGAGGATTCATTCGGGAGGTCCGTTTGGGCCCTGGGCTATCTCATACATTATCCGCCCAATGAAGTGTTGTTCCAGATAGGCCGGGAGATGTTCGAAAAAGCCCTTCCGAACATAGACAACATCAAAAGCATCCGGGCCATTGCGTTCTGCATCATTGGGCTGGCTTTTTTCCTGTACAGATATCCGGACAACGAACGCTGCGCACAGATCATGAAAAAACAGGCACAGCTCCTCGTGAGCGCATATAAGAGCGAACGCACCGAAGATTGGCACTGGTTCGAATCTGTCATCGCCTATGCCAACGGCATGATCCCCCTGGCCTTACTGCATTCCTACAAAGTATTGCGTAATGAAGAGTATAAGACCATTGCGCTGGAAGCGCTCGCTTTTCTGGAAAGAACGAAGTTCAAGAACGACTATCTTTCTGTCATTGGCAGTAACGGCTGGTATCCGAAAGACGGGAAACCCGCGCTTGCGGCGCAACAGCCGGTCAATGCTATGGGCATGGTGCTGCTGTATCACACGGCCTACTCGCTGACCAAAGACCGCTCTTTTCTGGAAAAAATGTACCTGGCCTACAACTGGTTCCTGGGTGAGAATTTTTTACGCATGCCGTTATACGACTTTGAAACGAAAGGCTGTAATGATGGACTGGAGAAAGACAGGGTCAGCCGAAACCAGGGGGCTGAAAGCACGCTGGCCTTCTCTATTGCGCACATGACCGTATTGATCGCACATGAAGAACTATTGTACGATCTTTCAAAGAAATAATGACGTTACGCGGTCAATTCTTGTAGAAGCTTTTTGAGCGGAACGACCGCATAGGTGGAGCATTGATCCGCCATCCCGTAGGGAATGATCAGATCATCTCCGTGTATCATGCTCCCGCAGGAATAGACCACGTTCGGGACATACCCTTCTCTTTCTTCGGAATTCGGGATCAATAGCGGTTGTTTTAACCGTCCGATCGTTCTTGAGGGGTCTTTCAGGTCTAGCAGCGTCGCACCCAGACAATACTGGCGCATTGGGCCTACTCCATGTGTGATCAAAAGCCAGCCCTGAGGTGTCTCCAGCGGAGAGCCGCAGTTGCCGACCTTCATGAACTCCCAGGGAAATTCGGGTCTTTGGAGCAAGACCGCTTTTTCCGGCCAGACATAGATATCATCGGAATACATAAGGTAATTATTGATGCCGTCCAGGCGCGACAACATGACATATTTACCGTTTATCTTTCTGGGGAACAGTGCTAAACCTTTGTTCTGTACGTGCGGACCATGTATCGGCAATATCGTGAACGTGTAAAAATCTTTTGTTCTCAAAAGTTTGGGGAGTATCGAACTGCCATTATATGCCGTGTAGGTACCATAGTAGACGGGCTCTCCGGTATCTTCAATAAAACGCACAAAACGAACATCTTCGATCCCGTTCGTTTCCCGGTATGAGATCGGGAAAAGGACCCGTTCCGATATGGATGTATCTAAAGAAAAAGATACTTCGTAGTGCGACTTTGCCAGCCACAGCACCTGAGGCAACACTTCTTTTTCCTTTTCATCCAATGCGGGATCGAGAGAACAGGCCTCCAGCCAATCACGCAGCTTTCCATACACAAAGGTATCCTTCAGTTTTTTTTCGGCAAGTAGACAGATCTTTTCAGGCAGTGCCATCTCCTTCATCTTTTGAACGAATTTTTCCTTTTCATAGATGAACCTGGTTATCTTTTCGGGCATATCTACGATATTGTTGCGATTGGGGTTTATTTTCAGGTCATTTCTTCTGTTGATAATACCTTCTCTGAACACTAGGGAAGAAATATGGCCCTCCCCGACAGCCCGAAAACTTACTATGACCTTTTTCTCACCGGCAGAGAGTCCGCTCTGGTCCGGAGCTTCAACGATGGAAGGATTGAAAAAGGCCGCGGATTCGATAGAGTATTCCATCGTGAAATAGGCCCCCAACACCAGTTGCTGCTGTTCGCTGAAAGCATCCGGAGAAAGTCCGGTATTGCCGTCGCTCATGGCTCTTTCAAAATGGTATTTCAGCACCTTCGTGATACTACGATGACGGGAAGAATAGTGCTCCAAAATATCCCTGAACATTTTGCTCACTTCATCGGCAGACATATTCAGGACCTGCTCGGCGACCGTTCTGACACACGCACTGTCGTACGTCATATAATGGCGCGCAACGACCCTTTTGGGGTCGGGGCTCATCCTTAAGGACTTTCGTTGAATGGAGACCATAGCATATACCCCCAATGTCTATCTTGCCGAACTCATTATAAGCCGTAGGGGTTGTTTTTGAAAGGATACGGAATACATATCTTATGCCCGGGCGATTATCGCTTTTTCTTGTATTTCGCTCGCTCTTGAACAAAGATATATCCGAAACAAAAGATCAAAACAGCAAAGATCAGTGTCCAGTATGAGATCATAAATATCCATCCTGCTAATGTCATATCTCACGCTCCCTCAGATGACCGCTTGTCAATCCGTCAAATTCTTTATCAGGTCAATAACATCACGATAGCTTTTTGTATAATAAGCAGCGGCCGTATCTCCCGTGCCGACCTTTATTGTGATGGAGCCTTTGGGAACGGCCCTGAACATGTCTTCATCGGTGACATCATCCCCGATCGCGATACAAAGGTCATACGCTTTCTTGCTCACTAACTCACCTACCGTCGAGCCTTTGTTCACTGTACTATTGCGTATCTCAACGATCTTGTTCCCCTGCAGCACGCTCAGATCAACGTTCGCGGTAAAGTGTACCAGATCATCTATCAGCTCTTTCTTCTTCATGGCCCCATGTTCCAGGTCCGCCATACGATAATGCCAGACAAGTGAATGTTCTTTTTCCTCCACAAATGACCCCGGGAGTGCATCGGCATATTTCTCGAATATCGGGCGAAGGTCCTGTTTCCATCCGCTATGCAGGTGTTTTTTCGTTCGCCAAACACCATTTTTATTCCTGACAGACGCACCATGCTCGGCTACCAGCTGCACGGGCGATCCTCCATACCACGATTCAAGGGTCGCCTTGTCACGTCCACTGATAATGACCACATCTGTTCCCGTCACGTTGCATAACTTTGAGAGCAGCGAGATAACATTCGGTCCTGGTTCTGCAAGTATCGGATCATCCATAAAAGGGACCAACGTGCCGTCATGGTCGAGCAGTATGAGCTTTTTGACGGACATGCGGAGCGCTCGTTTGACGAATTCACGCTGTTCATTGCCCAAAAATACCGCAGAAGTGGACCGTATACGTATATCAAAGACCTCATTCACCTTATCCAGTATGTTCTTTGCCCAACGCGCCACATCATAGCGCTCAAGCCGTGAGCGCAAGTGTTCATTGCGACGTCGCTGCTCCTCAACGGGCATATTCAGGGCTGTATGGATAGCGGCCGACATTTCTTCAGTGTTGTTCGGATTGATGATGATCGCTTCAGTTAATTCTTTCGCAGCCCCCGCCATCTCGCTTAAGATCAGGACTCCGGTCGCATCAGCCTTGCTGGCCAGATACTCCTTGGCTATAAGGTTCATCCCGTCCCTCAAGGGTGTGACCAATGCGACATCTGCCGCGGCGTACAGCGCGACAAGCTCCGTAAAAGGAATGCTCTTATATCGGTATATGATCGGGGTCCAATCAAGTTTCGTGAACCGGCCGTTTATACGCCCGATCTCTTCATCAAGCTGTTTTTTCATGTCCTGATAGGAGCCGACCGCGATACGCGACGGGATAATGACCATCATCAGTGACACGTTACCGACCCACTCAGGATGCTCATCAATGAACCGTTCAAACCCGAGCAGCCGTTGTTTGATCCCCTTTGTATAATCCAGCCTGTCAAGAGAAAGAACGAGCTTTCTGTTCCCAAAGCTATTACGGATCGTATCCTTTTCAGCTGTGACCGCGGAGGAGCTGGCCGCAGAGTTGAATTTCTGAAAATCTATCCCCATAGGGAACGCGTCGACCTTTATAAGACGTCCGTCATAGCGCAATTGTCCTGTTGTATGTTCAATACCAAGGATACGCAGCGCCGAGCTCAGGAAATACTGAACATCGCTATGCGTATGGAACCCAATAACATCCGCACCCAAAAGACCGGACAGGATCGATTCGCGCCAGTTCTTGGGCAATAACCGGAATATCTCATAGGTCGGGAACGGGATGTGCAGAAAGAACACTATTTTCAATTTGGGGATTTTTTCCCGCAGCATTTTTGGTAAAAGCATCAGATGATAGTCATGCACCCATACCGTATCGTTCGGTCCGGCATGTTCCAGTACCGCGTCACAGAAACGTTGATTGACCTCCTCATAATTCTTCCAAAAATCATCACGGAATTCAGTGAATACCTGAAAATAATGGAAAAGGGGCCAGAGCGTTTTATTGCAGAACCCATGATAGAACTGATCCATTGCAGTCTCATCAAGATATACAGGAACACAGGCATGGTCATGAAAGAGATCGGTCTGGACCTGGAGTTTTTTCTCTTCGCATATCGTGCTGCCGGGCCACCCTATCCAGAGGGAACTGTTCTTGTGTTCACTATTTTTGATATATGAAGCAAGCCCGGTCGCCAGACCTCCGGAGCTCGGTTCATACGCAACGTTGCTGCTACTGATAGAAACAGTTACCGGCAGACGGTTCGAAACGATCAGGAGACGTCCGGGATCATTATGCCCTCGATGCTGAGCAGAAACCTCCGTGAGATCAAATATATATCTGTATAATGCACGTACCGTATTGAGCGCATTTTTTAAAAAAATTGGCAGTTTCATACTATTGAGCAACAGCCGCTCCTATATGATATGGAAAACACGCTGCAACACAATGATCAAAATAATATATAAAACAACGCCCAGGACCGCGAACCAATTATAATCAAAACCGCGCCTGGATCGTTCTTCTTCTTTTTGTGTTTTTACTGGAATGTTATTTTCGTCCATGATCAAGCCTCCTTGAAATAGTATTCAGGTGGCTTTTTGAACAAAAAAAACCATCTGAATGTGTTCAGATGGCGGCCCGACCATCAAATGCCTCCAATCGCTTAGTGCAATTGGACCCGTTAATTAACTTACCAACATGGCCAGTATAGCAAATATCATTAAGCAAGTAAAAACAAATATAAAAAAACACCCCACAGCTATCTGCCGTGGGGTGCTTTATATCTGACTATTACCCTGTCTATGCTTAGAACAGCTTCAATGAGTTCGCAGCAAGGAACGCAGCGAAAACAATGGAGACCATGGACATAAGCTTGATCAGGATGTTCAGTGAAGGACCGGACGTATCTTTGAAAGGATCACCGACCGTATCACCGGTCACAGCTGCTTTATGAGCATCTGAACCTTTTCCGCCGAACTTACCGGACTCAATATACTTCTTGGCGTTATCCCAGGCACCGCCCGCATTGGCCATGAATACCGCGAGCACGAAACCGCTGGCCATTGCCCCGCCGAGCAGGCCGACAACAGCGCTCGGACCGAGCAAGTATCCCACAAGGATAGGAACGATGATCGCCAGGAGCGACGGGAATACCATTTCCTTTTGAGCAGCACCGGTCGAGATCGCCACGCAACGTGCGTAATCGGCCTCAGCTTTGCCCTGCATCAATCCTTTGATCTGTTTGAATTGACGGCGCACCTCAACAACGATCTGCTGAGCGGCACGACCGACCGCGGCCATGGTAAGACCGGAGAAAACGAACGGCATCATCGCGCCGATGAACAGACCGATAAGTACCGGCAAGTTCATGATACTGATGTTCATGGTGAAATCATGCAAACCCATGCGGTGCGCCGCGAACTGGATCTCTTCCTGATAAGCAGCTATCAACGCCATTGCCGTCAAAGCAGCTGAACCGATAGCGAACCCTTTACCGGTCGCAGCGGTCGTATTCCCGAGGGAATCAAGAGCATCCGTACGTTCACGCACCTTCGGAGGCAATTTGCTCATCTGTGCTATTCCGCCGGCATTATCAGCGACCGGACCATAGGCATCTGTCGCCAACGTGATACCGAGCGTTGAAAGCATGCCGACCGCAGAGATACCGACACCGTACAATCCCAACGCATAGTTCGCCAGACCGCCGGCGAACACATATGCGGCAACAGTGGCTACACAAACGGTGATGACCGGAACGACCGTGGAACTCATGCCCAGAGAGATGCCTGCGATGATGACCGTTGCAGGACCTGTTGTCGCAGAAGCGGCAAGATGCTGGGTCGGAGCATATTTATCCGAAGTGAAATATTCCGTCACCAGACCGATGATTATACCCGCAAGCAGCCCGGAAAGTACCGAACCGTATATCCCGATAAAGGCCATGCCCAGAGTGAACTTGATCACCAGATAGGAGAATACAAGCACGAGGAACGCTGTCATGAACGTTCCCTTGCGAAGAGCCCACAATAACACGCCCTGATCCGCTTTTTCACCGGAACGTACAAAGAACGTACCAAGAATAGAAGCGATGACTCCGACAGCAGCCATGGCCAGGGGCACCGTAACGCTCTGGAAAGACATCCCGTACTGAGCAAAAGCCGCGGCACCGAGAGCCATGGTCGCTACGATAGAACCGACATAAGATTCATACAGATCTGCACCCATGCCGGCAACGTCACCGACGTTATCACCGACGTTGTCCGCGATAACAGCAGGATTACGCGGGTCATCTTCAGGAATACCAGCCTCAACTTTACCGACAAGATCGGCTCCAACGTCAGCAGCTTTCGTGAAGATACCGCCGCCAAGACGGGCAAAAAGCGCCATCGAGGATGCGCCCATGCCGAAGGTCAGCATTGCTCCGGTGATGTTCTTGATCTTCTCTGCGACCGGAAGATGCTCATAGACCTTGTTCAATATCGCGTACCATACACTGAGATCAAAAAGCCCGAGACCGACAACAACAAGGCCCATGACCGCACCGGCCGAGAACGCTATGCGCAGGCCGGAGTTAAGGCTTTTCATGGCCCCGGAAGCGGTCCTGGCATTTGAGCATGTGGCCATGGTCATACCGATGAAACCGGAAAGACCGGAGAAAAAACCGCCGGTCAAAAAGGCGAACGGTACGAATATCGTCAGATAGCCCTTTAATGCCATAGCCAACAGGATGAAGAAAACGACCAGAAAGAAGACCGCAATGACCGAATACTGACGCTTCAAATATGCTTTAGCACCGGTACGGATCGATGAGGATATTTTTTTCATTTTATCCGAACCCTCATCCTGATGCATGACCATAAGCCCGAGATAGAGAGCGAACAGCAGGGCCAGAACAGAACACCCGAACGTTACGATAACAAGCAGACCCGGATTGAGATGAAGCTGAAGACCGCTACCGACAAAAACATCAGCGAGGAACTTACCGAACTTCGACAATATCTCCATTACACTGCTCCTTTTTTCTTTCTGCGACCTGTTACCCGGTCGCCCGGAATTAACTCAGCCCGACTAGAAACTTACGGAAACAATGCGGCGAATTATAACACGCAGGACTTGCGCGTCAAATATTTATCGACATTCATTCATCAACAAAAGATTGACATCGAATGGTCTCTGTGCAGGAATTGTATGTGTGACTTGGTCATATGGTATGATGGATGTGGGCACTTGATTTTTTTGACTGTTTTTTTAAAATATGGCAAAAATGACCCGGAACGGAGGCTGTTACTAACATGAGCACTAACGACATCTCTATTCAGGAATTGAACGCACGCATACAAAAAGAATCCGCCTTCATCGCTGACGTCATGAAAGAATTCAACAAGGTGATCGTCGGGCAACGTACCATCATCGAGAAGATACTCATCGGGCTCTTCTGCAAAGGTCACATATTGCTCGAAGGGGTCCCCGGTCTCGCCAAAACGCTTATCATCAGAACGCTTTCGCAGATCATCGATTGCTCTTTCAAACGCATCCAGTTCACTCCCGACTTGCTTCCTGCCGATATCATCGGGACCATGATCTATAACCCCGCGACAACGAACTTTTCCATAAAAAAAGGGCCTGTCTTCCATAATATAATACTTGCCGACGAGATCAATCGCGCACCCGCCAAGGTCCAGAGCGCACTCCTTGAAGCCATGCAGGAAAAACAGGTGACACTGGGTGAAGAGACATATCGATTGAACGAGCCGTTCCTGGTACTTGCGACCCAGAACCCTATCGAACAGGAAGGAACCTACCCTCTGCCCGAAGCGCAGGTGGACCGCTTCATGCTAAAGCTCTTGATATCCTATCCTTCACGTAAAGAAGAGCGACAGATCATCGACATTCAGCGGTCCATTGATTCGGCGGACCTCAAAAAGGTCATAACTCCTGCCGATATCATTCGTGTTCAAGGTGTCATTGACGATATTTATGTCGATGAAAAGATCAAAGACTATATCCTCGATATCGTCCTTGCGACCAGAGAACCTGAAGAATATAAATTGAACATCAAGAATCTCATCACCTATGGAGCTTCTCCTCGCGCTTCCATCTATTTGACCAAAGCCGCTAAGGCCCATGCCTTCCTGCAGGGCCGCGGTTTCGTCTCTCCAGATGATGTGAAATCGATCGTCATGGACGTGCTCCGCCATCGTGTCATCATCAGTTATGAAGCGGAAGCAGAAAATATGACCTCTGAAGACGTTATCCAGAAGATACTGGATACGATCGAGGTACCGTAACAAACCTCACCCCCTAGCCCCCTCCCCAATACCCCTCGGCATTGCTCGGGGCAAGCTAGTAAGGGCATTGGGGAGGGGGAACCGCTGAAAGCGGTGGGAGGGGTCAAGAACACCATGATCACAAAAGATATACTTGCCCAAGTAAAAAAGCTCGAAATACAGACCAACCGTATCATCAATTCAACGGTCTCCGGAGAATATCAATCCGCGTTCCGGGGCCTTGGGATAGAGTTCCAGGAAGTACGTCCCTATCAGGTCGGCGATGATATCAAGTTCATCGACTGGAACGTGACCGCGCGCACCGGCACCCCGCACGTGAAGATATTCCGGGAAGAGCGTGAACTTCATATATATATCCTGGTGGATATGAGCGCCTCACAGGACCTGGGGACAAAAGACGGGACCAAGAAAGAACTGACACAAAAGATAGCGGCACTGCTCTCCCTGACAGCGCTCAAGAACAATGACCGGGCAGGTCTGATGCTTTTTACGGACAAAGTGGAGAAGTTCATTCCTGCAAAAAAAGGGAGGAAACATGTACTTCGCTTGCTACGCGATGTCATTAGTTTCACCCCGGTTAACAAAAAGACAAATATCAAAGCCGCGTTAGAACATCTGAACCTGATCACCAAGCGCCGTTCTGTGGTCTTTATACTCTCGGACTTCATCGCGGACGATTATAAAAAGACCTTCGAGATCACGGCACGAAAACATGATGTCATCCCGGTCCTGATCGGCGATCCGTTCGAAAAGACCATACCCTCCTTCGGCTATCTCCGTATCAAGGACCTGGAGCATGATGCTTCTCGCATCATCGATACGAGAGATACGAACTTCCGCAAAGCATATGCAGAAGCAGCGCAAAAGAACTTCCTGTCGCTCAAAGAGCTTTTTCTCAAGAATACGGGCGATTTCATTCACCTGACCTGCGGGGAACCATATCTTGAGAAGATCATATCCTTTTTTAAACGCCGCACATCGCGCAAGAGGTTTTGAGCATGAAAACGATACGTACACTGAACGTGCTTCACATGCTGCTATATGTCATCTGCTTTATGCTTCATGCTTTCTCCTGTCTTGCGGACATAGCATATCAACCCCATCTGACCCCAAAAAAGATCTATATCGGGGATATGATCACGTACAAGGTCACTGTACCCTATGACCGCACAACATCATTATCGATACCTATGCTTTCTTTTACTTCGGGCGGGAATTCAAACAACAACTCATTTGAGATCATAACGCCATCCGTGACGGTTCACGGTAATAAGCTCAAATATATGACCAGGATCACACCATTCCAGACCGGGGCGATCACGTTCCCCACGTTCAATATCCAAGAAAATGTCGTCCGTTCATTATCCTGTACCATATCCTCGCTGATCACAGGAACGCCCAATGCGCGTCCGATGAAAAGACCGATCAACCCCTATTCGGACATATTTATTCTCGCAACACTGTTCTTCTTTATCGCTGGGAACCTCTTTCTCTATCACTATTTAAAAGACCAGCTTGATACCGGAGCTCTTTCACTGCCCTTTATAAAAAAGCACCGCACACCGCTCGAGATATGGCAGGAATATCATGACTACTTCAGCACACTGGTCCCTCCGGCACAGGCCGATGTCAAAATGTTCTATATCGAGACCTCGGAAAAACTGAAGAAGTTCTTTTTAGACCTTTCAGGACGGGACCTCATGGACCGCACGACGAGCGAAATAGCAAAGATGATCGACATAAAAGACATTCCCGTCAAAGATCATTTGATCGGACTTTTGAACGAAGCAGATCTTGTTAAATTCGCCAAATACCGGCCCGAGGCTAATGACGATCGTGAATATATCAGACATGCTCAGGATATTATCGAACGAATGAAGCCTGCGCAGACCATCACTGACCCGCAAGAGGAGCGCGTACCATGAAATTCGCGAACCCTCTTGCTTTATTTTTCCTGTTGATACTGCCTGTGCTCTGGTATATCTGGTACGGCAAAAGTTCAAAACTTCCCGGACACGGCTTATGGAAATTTCTTCATTACCGAAAACAGCGTGCTGTATTCGGACATTCGAACGTCGATACCATCTCCCGTTCATCACAACAGGATCTCCAATGGATAGACTATATATTGGATGGTCTCAAACTTCTCGCGCTCGCCTTCCTTATATTAGCGCTGGCCCGGCCCCAGGTCCCGGGACGTGCAGATCCTCTGTATAAAGAAGGTATCGATATGATGATCGCACTGGATACCTCTGGCAGCATGTGGGCGGAGGACCTGAAGCCTGACCGCATGACCGCGGCAAAGAACGTCGTAAAAGAGTTCATTTATGACCGCAAGAACGATCGCCTCGGCCTTGTGGTATTCGGCAGCACCAGTTTTACCCAATGCCCGCTGACACTGGACCACGACATACTGCTGGACCTGCTTTCAAGGATAAAGGTCGGTATGGCCGGTGAAGCAACGGCTATCGGACTTGCAGAGGTCACGGCCCTTAACCGCTTACGCAGGTCGGAAGCAAAGAGCAAGGTCATCATCCTGATCACGGACGGAGAAAGCAACAGCGGTGAGATCGATCCGATCGATGCGGCAAAACTGGCCAACGACATGAACGTGAAGATATACACTATCGGTATCGGCTCACCTGAGGGGGCCCCTATGCCGGTATATGTGCCCGGTCAGGGGAAACTGTACGCCCGTAATCCGGACGGTTCCCTTGCGCTAACAAAGCTCAACCAGGACGCATTGATACAGATAGCAGGGCTGACCCAAGGTGAATATTTCCTGGCCAAGAATACAGGAGAACTGCGAGAAGTCTTCAAAAAGATCAACGCACTGGAGAAGATCAAGATCAAGGACGTGGTACATACCCGTTTTGATGAAAGATATTTCGGATTCGTTCTGTTCGGACTTTGCCTGCTCATTCTGGAATTCGTATTGTCGAACACCGTGCTAAAGATATGGCCATGAACATAGGGAATATACGATGAATATCGCGTTACTGAAATTATGGTGGCTGCTCCTTATCCCTGCCGGGGTGTGGTTCGCGTTCGGTCATTTTGACCGCACCTCCGATATAGGACTAAAAAAGCTGGGGAGCGCGGATACGCTCAAAAAAGTGATACGAGGACCCGGGACGAAAAGAAATGCCCGCCTTCTGTTCGTAGGGGGACTGGTATTCATCGTTCTCGCCCTGCTCCGCCCACAATGGGGTATCAAACAGGAACCGTTCATGCAAAAAGGGCTGGACCTTGTCATTGCGATCGATACTTCGAGCAGTATGTACACGCCGGATATCTATCCGTCCCGCCTTGAAAAGACCATCATGGAAGTGAACCGCCTGCTGGATACACTGCAGGGAGACAGGGTAAGTCTGGTGACCTTCGCGGGTTCGGCCACGACCATCACACCCCTCACAACCGACTATGAAGCCCTGAAACTTTTTATGACGACCATAGTCGGCTCCCGAGAGAACACTGCAGGGACGAACCTCCATGCGGCGGTCGCCAAATGCCTCGAGACCTTCGATCCGAAAGTCCCGCAGGATAAGGTCATCATGATATTCACCGACGGGGAAGATCATGAAGGCGGTCTGAACGGGTTAAAAGATGATGCCTCAGAAATAGGCGCAGTGATCATGCCCGTGTGCGTAGGTACTGAAGGCGGCCAACCGATACCGTTGCTGGACGAGAACGGTACGGTACATGGGTACAAGAAAGATAAAAAAGGGTCCGTTGTGGTGAGCCGCATCCATCCTGAGAACCTGCAACCGCTGGCCACATCCAAGGTCTATCTGCTTAACCAGAACAGTGAGCCGCTCTCAGAGATCATACAGGAACTGCAATACTATAAACGCGTAGGGATCAAGAACACTGTTTCGACCATGTACAGCGAACGGTTCCAGGTCTTTCTTTTCATCGGCATATTGATGTTGTGCATCTCGTTCATACTGTGAGGATAACGAACATGAAAAGAACAGCGCTCATCACTATCCTGCTCATTACGATGTTCACTACCCATGCCCATGCCGGCATACTGGATAACCAGCGCATTCGGCAGGCGAACGCGTATTTGCTTAAAGGCAATATCGATAAAGCAGATGAGAGCTACCAGAAGATACACAGCAAAAAGCCTTTCATTGTCTATAACCAGGGGCTGCTCGAATACGCCAAGGGCAATACGGATAACGCCCGTGAAAAGTTCAATATGCACAAGCGCTATGCGGAGACCGCTCACGACAAAAAGACCATGTCCAGGAACGATTACAATATCGGCACCATGTATCTTGAACAGGGCGATATTCAGAACGCCATTGACTATTACATCAAAGCATTAAAAAATGATCCTCAGAACAGGGATGCAAAATATAACCTTGAGCTGGCGCGTATCCTTGAAAAAATGCGTCCCGCTGCCCGTAAACAATCACAGGGACAAAGCAACGACAAGAAAAAAGACCAGAAAGATAAAAAAGACAAGCAAAAAGATCAAAAGAAAAAACAGGCGGAACAGGTCCTGAACTCGTTCAAGCAAAAAGAACAGCAGGATATGCGGCGCCAGTCACAAGGCTCAGGGAAGAAAAATGTCGAAAAAGACTGGTAACTATATATTCAGATATCTTTTCCCTGCGATGTTCTTCATCATCGCGCTCATATCCCCTCTTCTGGCGGGTGACCTGCAATTCACCGCTTCGCTCGACAGGAATGAGCTTGGGATCAACGAGACCTGTGTCTATAATTTGACCGTCTCCGGAGAGAACATCAATGATCTCCCGCAGATACGAACACCTTCTTTTGAAGGTTTCTCGGTCGCCAACCGTTCCCAATCCACTCAGATACAGTTCATCAACGGGCGTTCATCCCAATCACGGACTTTTTCGTTCGTACTTATTCCGCAGAAACAAGGCACATTGACCATCGAGAAAGCCAGTTTTCAGTTCTCCGGGAAAACATATACGACCGACCCGCTGAACCTTAAGGTCGGGCCTGCCGTAGCACAGACCGCGCAAAAACCGACACCGCAGCGTCGCAGTATCGAAAGCATGTTCGGTTTTTCTGATGACACAGCGTTCAATGCCGGTGATATTCGTGTTGATATGCAGATCGGCAAACGGTCATTATATGTCGGGGAAAAGACCGTTCTAAGCTTTATGCTCTATCATCAGGGCGGTTTTTTCGGCCAACCCCAGTATATCGCTCCGAAAGTGACCAACTTCTTATTAAAGAGCGTCGATAAAGGTCCTGTCCCGAGCCAAAAGACCATCAATGGCCGTACCTATCAGTGTCAAACGATACGGCAGATCGCATCACCGTTAAGTGCAGGAAAAAGCATTATTCCCCCTGCCTCACTTGCCTATGCAACAAGCCCTTTCGGAGGAGCTCAAAGAGCGGATACAAAACCGATAGAGGTCCAGGTCAAAAAGCTTCCGGATAATGCTCCTGATGACTTTTCAGGTGCGGTCGGCAATTTCAAGTGGACCGTTACCTGTGATAAGACCAAGACCACGAACGGTTCAGGGTATGTATTGAAGATCAATATCTTCGGCACCGGGAATCTCGATCCGGTCAATACGCTCGGCCTCGAGAGCATGAGCTCAACGTTCTTCTATCTGAACAAGATAAACAACACGGAATCGATCCAAGGCGATATTATTTCTGTCACAAAATATCTTGAATACCTCATCGTTGCTCAAAAAACCGGGAAATTGACCATCCCCGAACTCACATTCTGTTATTTCGATCCTAATGCCGGCATCTATCGGACCTTATCGCACCAGGTCCCGGACATAGAAGTGACCTCCGTAAGTGACCAGCCATCCTCCGTACTCCCCGCAGTGCGCACCGGAAGCCTTTCAATGAACGGGGAGGGACTTCAGATCACCGTCAATAAGAACAGTTTTGTTTCATTCCTGAAGTTCATTTTCATAGCAGCGGGTATGCTTCTTTTCGGTATACTGGGCCTCATTGTGTTCAAAAAGCTCCCTTCTTTGGCAGTATTCGAACGCAAAAGACTTCTAAAAGAACTGGAGGCGCTCAAAGCGCTTTCGGGCCCGGAACTCTCGACCCATGCGCAACGTTTTTTGCACGAACTCTGTCATCGAAGATACGGGATCGTCATGAAAGGGCTCTCCTCTCAAAAGGTCCGGGAAGCGTGTTTGAAATTAAAGATCGCCGAAGATAACACCATGCTCATACTGAGCGTGCAGGAGAACATCGATAGCCTGCGTTTCTCCCCGGTCCTCAATACGACCCTTAAAGAAAAGATCATTCTTCAGTTGAGAGATCTGATCGCATAAGGATCGTCATAGCTGTTCCTGTCAGGTATAAAACCGCCCGATAATGGGAATAAGTTCCATAAGGCAGCTCATATATCGTGAGCGCCTGCATATTTATTTTATCGGAGCGAACATGGTGTTCATTCATAAATTCATAAGCACGGACGATCTATCATTAGATAAAAGAAATCTTTTCTTAAAAAAGAACTTTTTGGACAAGGGCGCGGGTTCGAAGTTATCCGAAGATGAGATACAAAAGCTCGTTTCTATGTATTCCCAGCAGGATATTTATACTATTTTTGAGATACTCAGAAGAGATAGCGATATGTTCAGGAACCATGAATTCTTAGATGAAAAAAAGTCGTCAGAATTGCTCACGTTCGCACGGGACGCTCTCCGCTTACAAGCACTGATCAATTATAATGGATACCCGTATTCGAACCACTACCTATACCATGTTTGGGCAAAGGAACATCCGCATATTAAAGTACCGGGGCATGATGTCCGGAACTGTGTGCTTACCTACAAAGGCAAAGAAGTGCTCTTGCGTGAGGCCGATGAGCATGACAATGGGATAGAAATGAACCTTCCTCTTTTGTTCATGTTCGAATATCTCAATAAATATAGTCAAGATATATCCCCTGAAAGGACAGAAGCTTTTGCAATCGAATTAAAAAAAGACCCCATAACGTTCTTTAGAACGAACCATATCACATATGATGATTTTATGTTGGAGTATCTGAAAGTGTTCGTCAAGAACGCAGCACATCAAAGCCCGAAAAAAAAGACCTCCAGACGAAAAGATACAACAGGTGTCTCTTTTGACATGCTCATTTCATTGCCGAAGACCGAGCAGAATATCAGAAAACATCACAAAGACCTTATCGATCATGAGCTGTACTCTCCGGAATTGATCCGATACCTTTATGAGCATAATGCTCTTCTCAAAGACCCTCTGTATCGCTATGAGCAAGGGATCTTGGACATAATTCAGGCCTCTCCCCACAAAAGTACGCTCGATCTGCAAATAGAACTTGATACATACTTCATTGATAAGGCCATACACGTATTGAACGGATATAAGGGATACGACAATGGGGGCAAAGGGAACGGGACGATAACACATATAGAAAAGAACTTATTGAGCCGTAAAGGCATGAGAACACTATCGCGCCTGAACGACCTGCGCCAGAGAACGAACGATATGACCGCAAAGAAAGAACATATGACGGAGGAAACATATGCACAGTTCAGGTCAATGAACGAAATTGAGCACATAAGCTATAGCGCCGGAAATAAATATGCTTTGGACCTCGACCTTTTCAAGGACCTTAAGATCAACGATAAAGGCATAGCGTACCTTTGGCACAACTACCAAGGCGTGACCAGCGGCTGTTATAACCAATGTGCGCATTGCGGATTGTCTGCGGGCTCACCTGTTCGACATCTGCCGTACCCGATAGCGCTTAAACTCATGAAATTCATTTTCCTGAACGGCACCGGCATAAGACAGGCATATTTTGATTCAGACCCCCTGGCTTATTTTGACAGAACGATCAATGCGGATTACGGGGATTTTGCCAGAAGATGTTATGAAGAGCTGGGTATAAAGTTCCATCAAACGACCAAAGGCGTTCTGCAGAACTATACGAAGATCGCTTTAAGAAAATTGGCCGAATTCAATACTGACATACGCTTGAGCGTGGTTGTGCTGAACGGAGAAGGAAAGAAAAAGAGCATGAAAAACCTGGAAAGGATCGACCAAACATTGCATATCCTGAAAAGAACCCTGTCGTCAAAAGATTTCAATGCTATCGCATTTCAACAGGTCAGCGATGATTTTTTAAAGAATGATGTACAGGTGAATAATTACTTTCGAACGCTTCTCACAAAATATGACCTTAAATACAGCGGGCCTTCCCGAGATCTAAGCGAGGATCGAACGGTCGGACTTTTTCCTTTAGGACGAGCTAAAGAGCTCGGTATCAGCAAATCTCCCGATACACCTCTCAAAATGCAATCACTTTTTAAAACATGGCTCAATGCAACAAGAGAATTCAATATCGGCATCAATGCCGAAGGAGATATCATTATGTATCATTTTTCAGGCAAAGAATTCGATCAATTCAAGATAGGCAGTATTTATTGATCCATGGTCCGCAGTATGGGACAAAGAACGCTGTACGTTCTCTATATATCTCATGATTGCGTTATTCAAATATTACATGGATAATGACCCAGCATATATGCAAAGACCTTCGTCCTTGAACAAAAAGATCGTTCTTTTTATCTCAACGATAGGCTCATTTCTGACCCCGTTCATGGCATCATCCCTTACCATAGCACTTCCCGCGATCGGCAAAGAATTCGCGTTGAGCGCCGTCATGCTCAACTGGCTAGCCACGACCTACCTGCTCACGGCGACCATGTTCCTGCTGCCTTTCGGTAAATGCGCCGACATCTATGGCCGTAAAAAGATATTCTTATACGGGGTGCTTGTCTATTGTCTTTCATCTGCTATCGCAGGAGGAGCCGTGAACATCACCATGCTCCTGATATCCCGTATCCTCCAGGGCATCGGTGCCGCCATGATATTCGGGACCGGCGTCGCTATCATTTCTTCCGTCTTTCCACCGGGGGAAAGAGGACGTGCGCTCGGCATCAATGTAGCAGCGACCTATATCGGGCTTTCCGTAGGTCCTTTTCTTGGCGGATATATGACGCACCTGCTCGGCTGGAGAAGCGTATTTCTCTTGAACATACCGATCGGACTCTTGCTGGTAGCCCTTGTCATCTGGAAGCTCAAGGGCGAATGGACCGAGAATAAAAAAGAAAAGGTGGATATGTTCGGGGCCCTTCTGTACATGATCTCCATCAGTCTCATCATGTACGGCCTTTCAATAATACCGCGCACAGCGGGCGCACTTTTGATATTGACCGGCGTTCTATTGTTCATGGCCTTCCTGCAATGGGAACAACGCATCAAGAACCCTATTCTGCACGTCCATTTATTCAGGGGCAATCCGGCCTTCACGTTCTCGAACTTTGCGGCACTGATCAATTACAGCGCGACCTTCGCGGTGAGCTTCCTGTTAAGCCTGTATCTGCAGTATGTCCATCATCTTGTTCCGGAACATGCGGGGCTTGTCATGATCGCGCAACCGCTCATTATGGCAGTACTTTCACCATATGCCGGCAAGCTTTCGGACCGGACCGAACCCAGGATCGTAGCATCTCTGGGCATGGCCCTGTGCATGACAGGCGTGTTCTTTTTTATCTTTTTATCAGCGACCACCCCGTTATGGCTTATCTTCATTGACCTCATGGTCCTGGGGACCGGGTTCGCGCTGTTCTCATCACCGAACACCAACGCGGTCATGAGCTCGGTATCCAAACAATATTACGGGATCGCGTCCGCAACTCTCGCCACCATGCGGCTGACCGGCCAGATGGTGAGCATGGGGATATCACTGATGGCCTTCGCGTTATACCTCGGCGCCCGGACCATCACACCTGAGCTTATTGCTCCGTTCATACAGAGCATCCGCTTCATTTTCAGTATCTTCACGGCCCTGTGCTTTTTCGGCATGTTCGCTTCATTGAGCAGGGGAAAGATCCACACGGTACCGCGCGCCTGAAATACCCTCGTCTTCCTTACGACAGTACTATAGAAGGTACGAAGGGAAGAACATGTTCCATAAAAAAACACTCTCATTCAGTGAACTATTAACAAAGTTCAATGCTCTGGCCGCCGAGAACTCCCGGTTAAAAGACGTTATTACACTGGATCATGAGCTCGAAGTCCTGCGCATGAACGACAACGATTATTATCGGGAACTTATCGACTCTTCTATAGACTATCGCTATACGGTCATATGCGAGCCGGGAAAGACACGACAGATACAACACCATAAAGGTTGTGAAACTATTTGCGGCTATACCCTTTCAGAACTGGACGCTGCCCCGGAACTTTGGCTGTCCCTGATCCACCCTGAAGATAAAAGGCATGTTGAGGAAGCCGTACGTATGTTATTGCAGGACAATACCGTCCAACGGATCGCATATAAGATACGGCACAAAGATGGGACTATCAGATATATCGAGAATACGCTCGTGCCGAACAATACAGAGCTTTCGCACCCGATACGTTACACAGGACTTATTCGTGATGTAACGGAACAAACATTGGCAAAAAATGAGCAATTATTCCTTGGTGGGAGCATACAGTCCTCCTATTTACCTGACCTTTCTCTTTTCAGTGATCATCCCTCATTATCCGTCGCTTATGGATATACCCCTCTTGAATCGATCAGCGGGGATGTACTTCTTTTAAGCAACACGCATAGCACAAAGGACCGCTGGAGCGTGTTCATTTCAGATATCTCCGGGCATGGGGTCAGCGCAGGGATGTTCACACTTTCAGCCAGAGATAAAGCAAAAGTACTTATACAGGAAAAGCAATTATGGGACCGCCCCGCAGAAGTTGTCAGGCTCTTCCAAAAAAACATGTTCGATCTCATGCGCCGTTCAAAGGGTTTTTACAGTACGGCATTGTACGGCTATTTCACTGACATTTCGGGTCCTGACGGCATCGTGCAATTCAACTACTCGATCGCAGGCTGTCCCTCCCCGGTCCTATATAGAGCAAAAGACTGTTCTTGCCGCTATGTAAAGAACAAGAATACGCATGCATTCTATGAGGATGATCAACAATTCCACGAACACGAGATCATGCTTGAACAAGGCGACAGGCTGTTCTTATTCACGGACGGGGTGATCGAACGGCAATTACGTGACGGAAGCCTGCTGATCGATCATGAGGATTGGCCGAACACGTTCACTCACCCCCCCCACCTGCCGATCCAAAGCGTGATCGATAGTGTTCTTTCAAGGATAGCGCATAATGCATTACATGAAAAAGCTGATGACGATGTGACCCTTGTAGGATTTCAGGTAAAGTAGGCCCGCCTCCAGTTCTCGGGATGAACATGGTCCCGATCACATACCGAAGCGGCACATACTCAAATTATCCCACCTATTGTATAATGCATCATCGCTTCAACTGATATCTTCGTTCACTAAAGGAGCTTGATCTATGGCCAAGAAAAGCAAGTCCACTCCAAAGAAAACAGCAAAAAAGACCGCAAAACATATCAACACCAAGATCATGCTCGAAGAAAAGAACATCCCGACCCGCTGGTACAATGTGACCGCGGACATGCCGACCCCGATGGCTCCCCCGCTCAACCCGCAGACCAAGCAGCCCTTGAAACCGGAGGACCTTTCCGCGATATTCCCGATGCCGCTCATTGAACAGGAAGCATCGTCAAAACGCTGGATCGAGATACCTGAAGAAGTACGTGATATCTACTCACTATGGCGTCCTACCCCGCTCTATCGTGCGAAACGCCTTGAGAAATTCTTAGGTACACCTGCACATATCTATTACAAATATGAAGGCGCTTCTCCTGCCGGCTCGCATAAAACGAACACATCGATCCCGCAAGCGTATTACAACAAGATGGTCGGTGTGAAAAAGATCGTGACCGAGACCGGCGCCGGTCAATGGGGTTCAGCCCTGTCCCTTGCCGGTAATTATTTCGGCATCGACATACTGGTCTATATGGTCAAAGTGAGCTTCCAGCAGAAGCCATACCGAAAGAACATGATGGAAGCATGGGGAGGACACGTTATCGCCAGCCCGAGCACCACGACCCAGTCCGGCCGTGATGTCCTGGCAAAAGACCCGGATTGTCCCGGAAGCCTCGGCATCTCCATCAGTGAAGCCGTTGAGATCGCTGCGAACAATAAGGACACGAACTATGCGCTCGGCAGCGTGCTCAACCATGTCTGTCTGCATCAGACGGTCATCGGACAGGAAGCCGAACAGCAATTGAAAAAGGCTGGGGAAAAGAAGGTCGATATCGTCATCGGCTGTGCCGGTGGCGGCAGCAATTTTGCAGGTGTCGCCTTCCCGTTCTTCCCGCGCAAGCTCGCCGGGGAAAAGATACGGCTTATCGCTGTCGAACCATATTCCTGCCCAAGTCTTACAAAGGGTATCTTCACGTACGACTATGGTGATCTGGCCAAGTTCACGCCGCTCATGAAGATGTATACGCTGGGACATGATTTCGTCCCGCCGTCGATACATGCCGGAGGCCTACGGTACCACGGTATGGCCCAACAGATCAGTCATTTAAAACATTTAGGCCTCATAGAAGCTCAGGCCTATCATCAGCTGGAGGTCTTTGAGGCAGCGCTCACGTTCGCCAAGACCGAAGGCATCATCATCGCTCCTGAATCGGCCCATGCATTGAAAGCGGCCATCAAGGAAGCCTTGGACGCCAAAACAGAAGGTAAAGAAAAGGTCATACTGTTCAATCTGAGCGGTCACGGTAATTTCGATATGGCCTCTTATGAGAAATATCTCTCCGGCAAGCTCGAGGACTATGAATATCCGGACGAGCTCGTCCACAAGGCCATGGAGTCTTTACCAAAGGTCTAGCGACACCTTCCCTAGAGCCAGGAGCCTATTGCACGATGATAAAGATCAAGATCTGCGGCAACACGAACCTTGAGGACGCCCTGTACGCGGCCGAACTCGGCGCCGATATGCTTGGTTTCATCTTTGCCGATAGTCCGCGAAAGGTCTCCCCGGCTCTCGTGCAGAAAATAAGCGACCAGCTGCCGATGACCACAGCCAAGGTCGGTGTTTTTGTCGATGAAGATGTTCAGAAAGTGAACAACTTGGCCGACGAATGCCACCTCGACTATGTGCAGCTCCATGGTTCAGAGGACACCGACTACTGCGCTCAACTGACGGTGCCGTATATCAAGGTCATCCGGATCAAGAACGAAAAAAGTCTTTCAGATCTCAAGCTGTTCACGCCATCTTTTTTTCTGCTCGATACTTTTGATAAAGATAAGGCCGGGGGTACTGGAAAGACGTTCGACTGGAACCTCGCTGCGAAGGCCGTAAAAGCAACGAAGTATCCTGTGTTCCTTTCCGGCGGATTATCACCGGAGAATATCGCGGACGCTATCAAGACCGTGGGACCGTACGGCGTTGACCTGAACAGCGGCGTGGAAAGCGCTCCCGGGGTCAAAGACCATAAAAAGCTCAAAAAGGCCATTGAACTCATTCGTTCACTTTAACTGTACCCCCCTGTTTTTTGATTCATTTTTAGCTTATTGACGTGTAAAATTGGTGCCTGACACCACAAAAGGAGGACGTACATATGGCAGTAAAAAAGAGGGTTTCTCGGTCAAAAGATGATAGCGCGTGTTGTGAAATAGGAGGCCGCAGTATTTGCGGCGGGACATATGGACTGGGATTTGTCGGAGCGGTCATTTATTTCATCAAACATGCGGTAACGTTCTGGGGCGGAGTATTAGGTATCTTGAAAGCAATGGTATGGCCGGCATTGGTCGTATATAAGCTCATGGAATTTTTGAAATTCTAGGCTACGTACCTATCCAGAACAAAGCCCGCATCGATCGATGCGGGCTTTTCTTTATCTCTTTTCTTTATCTATGGAAGCTAATGCTATTTGTCACTCACCTTTACCGATCTTCAGCTCATCGGTATTGGCGTCCATAAGCTTCCCATGCCCTGCGATCTTAAGAACATTATCATAGGCTTCTTTTAGCTGTGCTTTCTTCGCAGGATCTTTCTCCTGTGAATACATGATCCGCAGGCTGATGATGGCCTGCATTTCGATAGGAGTTATCGATCCGAACAAGTTAGGACTTTCGCTCTTTTCCTCGAATTTCGCATTATCTTTCTTGAAATGGTAGTTCTTCGTAAGTGAATATGTCGTATTAGTAGAGACCTCTTCAATGACCGCTTCATCTTTTGAAACACGGACCGAATACACATTACTGTTAACATTTATATTTTTTAATGAAATATCCGACATACCACACTCTCCTTTAGCCCCCGAAACAACAATAGCTTAACACTATGCTGTTCATTTTTAAACACCCTTTATATGTGTTCACGTCAACTTTGTAATAGAAAGCCCCAGCAGCCGCACCTTCCGTTTCCCGGCATCTGTCTTATCGAGCAGTATTTCCGCGGTCCGGACGATCATATCCTTATCATCGGTCGCTTCCGGCAGGGACTTCTGCCTGGTCAGCGTCTCAAAGTTCTGATACCGGACTTTGATCTGGACGGTCTTTCCTTTTTTCTGCTCTTTCTTGAGATATTCGGTTATATCATTCGCTAACCGTGAAAGGACGTTCTTCATTTCCTGAACATCACCGATATCTTTCTCGAACGTCTCCTCCCGCCCGTAGGACTGCCGCACCCAGTTACTGATGACCGGGCTTTCGTCGATCCCGCGCGCGATATCATAGAAATAGTCGGCCATCTTGCCGAAATGAGGCCGGAGCTGTTCTCTGGTCCACTTTTTGAGGTCCGCCCCGGTGAATATCTTCAGCTCATGCATTTTCTTCTCGGTGACAGCCCCTACTCCATAAAATTT
This sequence comes from uncultured bacterium, assembly GCA_964653455.1. Taxonomy (GTDB): domain Bacteria; phylum Margulisbacteria; class Termititenacia; order CAZZFK01; family CAZZFK01; genus CAZZFK01. Next base: position 52,346 of record CAZZFK010000003.1, on the reverse strand, counting down.
ACGTATCGGCAGCTTTTCAATGAACTGCTGCGCTTTTTCAGGAGGGATAACGGTCATCCCGTTCGGTTTTTTGAAGTCCGAAGCGACCTTGGCGATGAACTTGTTGTATGAAACGCCAGCGGAAGCAGTGAGCCCGGTCGTCTTATATATCTTTTCCTTGATCTCTTTCGCGATGGTCGAAGCCCAGGGAATGTTCTTTTTATTGTGGGTAACGTCCAGATAGGCTTCATCCAGGGATAACGGCTCCACGAGGTCCGTATATTCATGAAATATGTCGCGTATCTGCTGGCTGACACTGGTATATACGTCAAAATGCGGCAATACAAATATTGCCTGGGGACATTTGCGGTAGGCAACACTGCTCGGCATTGCAGAATGGACACCGAACTTTCTTGCCTCATATGACGCAGTGGCCACAACGCCTCTGGTGTTCGGCATCCCGCCGACCACGACGGGTTTTCCACGATATTCCGGATGATCGCGCTGCTCAATGGAAGCGTAGTAGGCGTCCATGTCGATGTGGATGATCTTGCGGACCTCGTTCATCAGATGTAATTATAACAAACGCAGGGTAACAGCCCCCTTTTTTCCGAATGCTCGTGGTGATGGTCCACATCCTATTATATGAAATTTTCTTTTTACTCATACGATAAATATATGCACGTAATCAACATACCAGGAGATGTGCATCATGGACATAATGAAAGTCGGTCCAAAACAATATACTACGGTTATCGGCAGTCGTATCGTACGATCTGCCTCAAGAGCGGACACATACTGCATAAAAATAAAACAAGGGGACACGTTCGAGTCCATTTTCAAGATGTTCGAGGAATTCGCGAAAAAGAACGATCTGGTATGGGTATTCAAGTACGACCATCAAGGGATATCGGATACGGAAAAAGCCAGACGCTACAAAAAACAACTCAACGACTTTTTAAAGGTCACGGGGCTGTCCCGCTCTGACCATTTAACGCCCGGAACAACGGTCGAACTGCGTTTGAGTACATACGACGACCAGCTGTTCGAAAAAGACAGTACGAACCCGTTATTCCCCCCGTTAAAAGAGCTCATTACGGACAAGGGCTTGTTACGCGAAACCTCCTCCCGTTCTCTTGAAGAAATGCAAAGACAAGACGATCGATATAAGATCGCGGTCATTGATTATTCTTCAGGTCCTAAAGGTCGTTCATGGGATTGGAAACTTGCCACGCCGATCCAGGACAGAACGATCAATGGCCTCCCCATGGTCTATTTTTCTACAAGACCATATTTTGACAAAGAACATCCTGAGTGGGGTGGAGATCTTCACGGAGTTTCCGGCGGCATCACAAAACAGTTCCCTATCGAGGAAAGACCGGACATTACGAACGCCACACATTATGTTTTTTATGTCGCAATATCAGGAAAGAACGACTATTATCTCTCTGTAGAGTTCTTTGATTATGACGCCGATATGGACCCCGACCATGACGGTTTCTCTAACAATCCGAATCATCTTGCCCAGAACTGGGGCAAAGAAACGGAAGAAGAATACTTACAAAGATATGATACGGATTTCATGCAAAAAGGGTTCGAAGAGAAACTGCTTCAAGGGAGCAAGGGCAAGGTCGACGAATACGAGTTCGCCAAACACCGATATGATGGTTATCGGTACAGGGAATATGGTGTGGATGGGCCAAAAGCCCAAAAGATCCTGATCAAAGCCGACCCGAACGGGGGAACCGTACTGTACAGGATCGAACTGCCTGTTGATCCGCGTTTTATGAAAAAGTACTACATCAATACAGGTGTGGGTGATGGCGAGATAAATATCGGCCCTAAGGACCTTCAAAGGGTCCAGTATGTTTTTTATGTGACCCCCAAGAACAGTGTACCTGCGGACAAGGCTAAACGTATCACTAACTATCAAAGGCTCCTTTCTTTGAGTCAGTACTACAATGACACAACAGCTGCTCCTGATGACCCGAACGAGGATAGCTACCTTGGCAATTGCGAACTGCAAGGCGCTGTCAGTGAAAAAGCGTTCTTTATCAATGACCCGGACAATGAACATGCGGACAAAGTCATTATTACTCCAATAAAAACACCTAATTAAGCTATGTGATGCTGAAGGTGTTCTTACTGCTCAATAGAGGCGTAATAGGCGTCCATGGCGATATGAATGGTCTTGCGGAGCTCGTTCATCAGATATAATTATAACAAACTCAGAGTGACAGCCCCTTAAAATAAAAAGCCCACCTCATAAGAAGTGGGCCTTTTGCATAGACTGACGGTCAACGTATTATTTCTTAAGAAATGTATCTATCCCCTTCGCCGCATCCCTGCCAAGCGATATCGCCCAAACGACCAGAGATGCACCGCGAATGGTATCACCGGCTGCGAATATCCCCGGCACAGAGGTCATATAGTTCTTGTCGACCGAGACATTGCCGCGCTGATCGAGCTTAACGCCCAGTTCGGTCACAAGACCGGTATGTTCGGGATGAACGAAGCCCATGGCGAGCATGACCAGGTCCGCTTCGATCTCGAAATCAGACCCTTTGACCTCTTCCATTTTCATGCCGTTCCATTTCACTTCGGAACACAGTATCTTCTTGAGCTTCCCGTTCTCGCCGATGAACTTCTTGGTCTGCACGTTCCACCTGCGCTCGCAGCCTTCCTCATGAGAGGATGAGGTCTTGAGCAGCTTCGGCCACAGCGGCCAGGGCATGGTCTCGTCACGGTGTTTCGGAGGCTTCGGCAGTACTTCCAGCTGATAGACCTTTGTCGCTCCCTGACGGTTCGCCGTACCTACGCAGTCCGATCCGGTATCGCCACCACCGATGACCACCACGGTCTTGCCGAGCGCCTTGATGAGCTTATCTTCCGGGACCTTGTCACCGCGCGTCAGCTTGTTCTGCTGGCGCAGATAATCCATTGCAAAATAGATGCCCTTCAGGTCCCTGCCCTCGATCTTGAGGTCGCGGGGCTCGCGGGCGCCGATCGTCAGACATACCGCATCAAAATCTTTCTTCAATTGAGCGACCGTCACGTCCACTCCGACCTTTACGCCGGTCTTGATCGTCAGTCCTTCTTCTTTCATGATATTCACGCGGCGATCTATCATTTTCTTGCATAATTTGAAATCCGGGATACCAAAACGCAGGTATCCTCCGACCTCGTCCTCCGCTTCGAACAATGTGACGGTATGACCGGCCTTATTGAGCTGATCCGCACAGGCCAATCCGGAAGGCCCCGACCCGACGACCGCCACACGCTTACCAGTACGGACCTTCGGCGGGTTCGCTTTTACGTAACCTTCCGTGAAAGCCTTTTCGATGACCGCAAGCTCATTCTCGCGTATCGTCACCGAGTCGTCATTGAGCCCAAGCACACAGGAAGCTTCGCACAAGGCCGGGCACACGCGCCCGGTAAATTCCGGGAAATTGTTCGTTTCCTGAAGCACATCGTACGCCCTTTTCCATTCGCCTTTGAACACATGATCCTGCCATTCCGGCATGATATTGCCGACCGGGCACGCCCAGTGACAGAACGGAACACCGCAGTCCATACAGCGGGACGCCTGCAATACGCGCTCGGCTTCCGGCAGCTGCTTTTCAACCTCGCTGAAATCCTGCAGCCGCTCTTCAACAGGGCGGTAGCCTGAATCCTGCCTTTTAACTTTTAAGAAACCTTTCGCGTCACCCATCGGAATGTTCTCCTAATTGTTCAGCCTCGACTATTGAGGCCATTTTTTTATGCAATTCTTCCAATTTTCGCTGTTCAAGGACTTTTTTGTATTCGACCGGCATTACCTTCACGAACTTGGGAAGCTGTGCCGTCCAATACTTCAAGATATGTTTTGCGAGCGTACTGCCCGTGAGCTCAAGATGCTTCTCGATAAGGGACTTTAGCTGGACTTGATCTTCATGTGCATTGACCGGGGTCAATTCGACCATCCCTTTATTGCAGAAATATTCGAAATTGCCCGCCACATTTAGAACATAAGCCACTCCGCCGCTCATACCCGCGGCAAAATTACGTCCGGTCCTGCCAAGCACTACCGTTGTACCGCCGGTCATATATTCACAGCAATGATCGCCGACGCCTTCAATGACCGCTGTCGCACCGCTGTTACGGACGCAGAAACGTTCACCGGCCACGCCGCGCACAAAGACCTCTCCTGAGGTCGCGCCGTACAGAACAGTGTTCCCGATTATGATATTTTCTTCGGCCTTGAACGTTGAGCCTTTGGGCGGTACCACGATGATACGGCCTCCGGAAAGCCCTTTACCCAGATAATCGTTCGAATCGCCCTGCAGCCGGAACTCCACGCCTTTGACAAGGAACGCACCGAAACTCTGCCCTGCGCTGCCGTTGAAGGTCACGTTCACCGTTCCTTCGGGCAATGCCGCTTCGCCATGACGCTTGATGATCTCGCCGGAGAACATGGCACCGACGGTACGGTCCACATTGATGATCGGGAGCTCGAAACTGACCTTCTCTTTCTTTTCAAGCGCAGGCTTAGCCTTTTCGATCAGTTGATGATCAAGGATCTTGTCGATCTTATGGTCCTGAGCTTTTACGCATGATATCGCGGTCTTGGCCGCCTCTGCCGGTATATGCAGAAGGTCAGCGACGGACAGCGTCTTCGCCTTCCAGGACATGTTCTCCGTGCGCATCTGGAGCATATCGGCACGACCGACGATATCCTGCAGCTTTTTGACCCCGAGAGACGCGAGTATCTCCCTCACCTCTTGAGCGATAAAGCTCAGGAAATTAATGACATATTCAGGCTTCCCGGAAAAGCGTCTGCGCAGTTCAGGGTCCTGTGTGGCGATACCGACCGGGCAGGTGTTCACATGGCACTTGCGCATCATGATGCAGCCGAGCGTTATCAGGGCGGAGGTCGAAAAACCGTACTCTTCAGCGCCGAGCATCGCGGCGATCACGACATCGCGTCCCGTCTTGAGCTGTCCGTCGGTCTGTATGCGCACACGATCGCGCAGTTCGTTCATGACCAATGTCTGCTGGGCCTCGGCAAGACCTAATTCCCAGGGAAGACCGGCGTGCTTGATGGAGCTGATGGGTGACGCGCCCGTACCGCCGTCATAGCCGCTGATCAGGATCATGTCCGCATGCGCCTTCGCGACACCGGCAGCAATGGTCCCGACACCGACCTCGGAAACGAGCTTCACGCTCACGCGCGATGACGGATTGACGTTCTTGAGATCGAATATGAGCTGAGCCAGGTCCTCGATCGAGTAAATATCGTGGTGCGGCGGAGGCGATATCAATGTGACCCCCGGGGTCGAATGTCTGGTCTGGCCGATGATCGTATCGACCTTATGTCCGGGAAGCTGGCCGCCCTCGCCCGGCTTTGCACCCTGGGCCATCTTGATCTGCAGTTCATCCGCGTTCACCAGATAGTTGGTAGTGACACCGAAACGCCCGGAAGCGATCTGTTTGATCGAGCTTCTGGCGCTCCAGCCGTCGGCACGAGGCTTGAAACGCTCAGGATCTTCGCCGCCTTCACCGGTATTGCTGCGCCCGCCGAGCTTATTGAGCGCCATTGCCAAAGCCTCATGGGCTTCTTTGCTGATAGAACCGAAAGACATCGCACCGGTACAGAACCGTTTGACGATCTCGGAGACCGGCTCGACCTCATCTATAGATATCGGGGCTGCTGGTTTGAAGTCAAAATATCCGCGCAGCACATGCGGGTCCTGGTTCTGCGCGTTCACAAGCTTGGAGAACTCTTTGAACTTTTCATAACTGCCTGACCGGGTCGCATGCTGCAGGAGCATGATCGTATCCGGGTTCCAGGCATGTTTCTCTCCGCCTTTGCGATATTGATATACCCCGTCGGACGGAAGTTGTGAGGGTTTTGCGGTAAAAGCCTGCTCATGAGACAGCACTGTTTCCTTCGCGATCTCTTTCAGTCCCAGACCATGTATGCGCGACGCGGTCCCGGCAAAACACATATCAATGACCTCGCGGCCAAGCCCCACTGCTTCGAAGACCTGCGCGGCACGATAACTTCGCAGTGTGGATGTTCCCATTTTTGAAATGACCTTAAGTATCGCTTTATCCAGTCCTTTGGTATAGGTAAGCTCGGCTTTTTCATAAGAGGCCACCGAGGACGGATACATCTTCTTTTCGAACTGATCATGTATCGTCGCCAGCGCAAGGTACGGATTTATCGCATTGGCACCATACCCGAACAGGAGCACAAAATGCATGACCTCCCGTGCTTCACCGGTCTCAATGATGAGGCCCATCTGTGTCCGTTTCTTTGTCCGGAGCAGGTGATGATGTACGGCGCCACAGGCCAGAAGCGAGGGGATCGGGACGTTCTTTTCATCAGCACCTTTATCCGAAAGAATAATGATCTGATGTCCGGCATCGACCTGCTTTTCGGCAGCAGCACACAGTTCTTTCAATGCTTTTTCCAGCCCGGCATCTCCCTCAGCTTTTGAAAAGAACATCGGGAGCGTGATGCTTTTGAACCCGGGAGCTTTGATATTCCTGATCTTCTCCATGTCCGTGTTCGTGAACACCGGGTGCAGATATTTAAGTGAACGACAATGCTCAGGCCCCTCGGAAAGAAGGTTCTGCTGAGCACCGATGAAACTGGTAAGGGTCATGACCAGCTCTTCGCGAATAGGGTCTATCGGAGGGTTCGTGACCTGCGCGAATATCTGCTTGAAGTAATTGAACAGGCGCTGCGGTTTCTGTGAAAGGACGGCGAGCGGCGTATCAGTGCCCATGGAACCGGTCGCTTCCTGCCCGGTCGTGATCATGGCGTTCAATATCGTCCCGACATCCTCACGGTTATACCCGAACACCAGCTGCTGCTCCAGAAGCTTCTCGGCCGGCAGAGCGACGGGAGGGGTCTTTTCGACCTTCAGCTCGCTCAGGTCCAACCTGTTCTCATCGACCCACTTCGCGTACGGTCTTTGTTCACAGATCTGATCTTTTATCTCTCCGTCGGAAATTATCCTGCCGGCTTCCGTATCGACCAATAATAATTTCCCCGGGCGCAGACGCCCTTTTTGTGCGATCTGTTCCGGCTTGAAGACCTGGACTCCGACCTCTGAACCCATGACGATCATATCGTCCTTGGTGATGACATAGCGTGATGGGCGCAATCCGTTGCGATCGAGCGTGCCGCCGACATACCGTCCGTCGCAGAACACCATCGATGCCGGTCCGTCCCACGGTTCCATGGACATCGCATGATATTCATATACTTTCTTGAGCGGCTCCGCGATCGGGTTCTTGTCGTTCCAGGATTCAGGGACCATCATCATAAGGGCATGCGGGAGGGAGCGTCCGGCCATGACCAGCAGCTCAAGGACATTATCGAAAGAGGCCGAATCGCTCTTATCGGGCTCGATGACCGGCAGCAGTTTTTTGATATCATCCCCGAAAAGCTCGGAAGCGAGCAGCGATTCCCGCGCGCTCATCCACGCCCGGTTCCCTTTGACCGTGTTGATCTCTCCGTTGTGTGCGATCATGCGGAACGGCTGTGCCAGGTCCCAGCTCGGGAACGTGTTCGTACTGAAGCGCGAATGGACCAAGGCGATGGCCGAGGTCATATCCGCATCCCGCAGATCAGGGAAATACGGCTGCACCTGGTCCGGCTGCAGCATGCCTTTATACAAGAAAACCTTTGAGGATAACGTCGGGATATAGAACAATTTCGACTGCGATAGTCCGGACTCCCGCACAAGGCGTTCAGTATATTTACGGATAACGTACAATTTACGTTCAAACGCGTCCTGATCCAGGCCTTTTGCGGCCTTTATGACGACCTGTCTGATGACCGGCTCTGCTTCTTTGGCGATCCGGCCGATATGCGCATCATCTGTTGGCACATCGCGCCAGCCGAACACTTGTTGTCCGCATTCAACAACGTTCGTTTCCAGGATCCTGACGCACTGTTCAGCTTCTTTTGTATCCTGAGGAAGGAACACAAGCCCGGAGGCATATCCACCGAGGTTAGGCAGGCCTTTGAACTTACCGGCAATGAACGTATGCGGCATCTGTATCATGATACCTGCGCCATCCCCGGTCTTATTATCCGCGCCTTCCGCACCGCGATGCGTCATGTTCACAAGGACTTGCAGCCCCCGCTCCACGATATCATGCGACTTTTTCCCTTTTATATTGGCGACAAAGCCGACGCCGCACGCGTCATGTTCATATGCGCTGCTGTATAATCCCTGAGCTTTTCGGTTCATATCCATAGTACAAGTTTCCTTTACATATACGGACCACATACATGTGACCATATAATGAACAGTAAGATCATAATGAATAACTGCACTGTGAGGGATGTCTGCACTGACAATACCTATATTATAGCCGGGAAATGGGGCAAAAAAAAACGCCCTTACCTTGCTTCCGTGCAAAATAAGAACGCCTTTGTTCTTAACGCATTATGCTGTTCATATTATAGGTTCAACAGGTCTAAATCGTCAATGCTCGGTCACCCGTTCAAGGGTACGAATTCACCAGTTTTCCCGCCGTCCCTGCTGTATAGGATCGAACCGTTCTTGTGGTCAACATCTATGACGTCCTCCATTGGCGTCATGACCTTGATATTCCTTCTCCACCACGGAGTTTTTATGATACGCATGTTCTCCCCGGACCACCCCCCGGTATTCACCAGTTTAACATCTATATAATGCTTAACTTCGGGGAAGCGATCTATGATCTTATACAAGGTCTGCTGAAGCAGAGAGCTCGGCTCGTTATGTCTGAACATCAGATGGGTATGGCCGAAGGCCAGCAGGAGCGTCTTTTTCTCAGTTTCGGAAAGGTTCCCCTTATTGAAATACATGTACATACTGATGACCGCATTAAAATAAGAAAGGTACCCTATGATATTGGCCCGGGCCAGCATACTGTTCGGCATGACCCGCCGTTCGACAAAGGACATGAGCGCCTGCTCTACATGCGACCTGCCGTTCTCTTTATCTACCGTGACATGCTCGGGCCCAGCGACGGCCTTCGCGATCGTATCTCCCTTCCATGAAGCGTTGTTCCAGGTATCGGGCATATGTCCGTGATCGGCGTATATATCTACCTTCTCCGACGAAAAGAAAAAGTTCGGTAATATCTGAATGTTCGGCAATAATTCCTTTATAGCATAGAACAAGTCCTTATCTTCATAGGCCTTTCTATCATGATTACCCGGCAGGTAGATCACTGTCTGCAGCTCAGAGAGGGCCTGATAGATCTCCGGATATGTTTCGAATATGTTCTGGAATTTTGCCTGCAATCCTTCGAACAGGTCGCCCAGTATCACAAGAGGGATGTTATTGTCCTTCAGATACTTCAAATGAGCCAGAAGGTCGGCAACTTTCCCTTTGAAATTGTCGGTCCTGGACCCATCACCCAGGTGCTGATCGGAGATCATCGACAGTATGTTGTTCACCCGTATGTTCGTCGCACCGTTGATGAAATCGTTCCGTCCGTCCAGTATGGTATCGAGCACATCGTACGGATTCTTCTGGCCTTGCCATTTGTGTTGAAGCCTTCTTATAAAGGACTCTTCATCTGAATATTTACAATCTATATATTTCCCGTTGATATAGATGTCAGGCTCGAGCATTTCATAGATCGAACGTTTGTCAGCGGAGGTCAGCCCCGGGAAACGGAACTTTTTCTGGTACGCACGCAACGTGTTGGGGAAAATTGCCAAAAGTATCTGTTTATTCGCTCTGATACTATCCTCCGCGCTCCGTATGCGCATATTTTTGACCTGTTCGACCACCGCACGCGCTTCTTCATCCAGTTCGAACATTGAAAGATCATGCTTGTACAATGCCGAAGACCGCATAAGCTCGTTAAGATGCGCGCATAACATCTTTGCGTTCAATTCTCTTATTGATGACAACTTTTCCTTTTTTTGGGGCAGGAATTTCGACAGTACTGTTCCGTCGGGCTCCGCAATATCCCTGATGATACGTTCAACAAACACATCGCCGCTGAGCCTATCCTGTTCCAAGTCTCCTATATTGATCTCATAGGGCTTAAAGAATTCATATCCATTATTGATGAACTCATCCTTGGAAAGACCGAAGAATTTTGTCCTGGTCCTGCCTTTTTTATCAATGAACTCCTGTTCTATCAAGGCAGTATAGATCGCCTCTTTTTTTTCGCCGAAGCGCTCAAACGAATCCACTGTATGAATGATATCCATATTGACGACCATATCTGCCTGCTGTCCGATCTTCCAATAGTACGGATTGAGCATACGCAAGGCTCGCGCCTTGAACGCCTTTAAATTCAATTCCGGGTCATCACCGAACTGCTCACCGATAATGGCGATAAAGTGTTCTTTTTCCAGATCGATACCGGGCTGGTAATAGACAAAGCGGTCCTGCTGATGTGCAGCTTGTATGATCTTATATAAATGCGGGATTTTTTCCGTTATCCTGCGTTCAACTTCTCTATAATTAAGGTGATTGAACGTATAATCAAATTTTTTCTTCAACCGCGGGACCAGTCCTAACCAGAACGCAGTGCTCAGCCGCGGCAAGGTCAGTGCTACATATCTACCGGTCTTCTCATGCGCCGTGGAGATACTGTACAGCTGAGAAATGATCTTATTGTACACTCAAACTCGCCTGCCTTTCGACCAGTTACCCCTGCATGTATTAATCGAAAGTTAGCGATATTTGTTGCATTTTTTTGACAGTAACCGCAAAAAGGGCCGGTATGTACATGGTGCTAATATGCCCCACCCGTGCCAGCCGAGGAAGGAAAGGGGATCTATCGAAGTGAACAAGATATGAGGCTATCGCTCACTATCCGTCAGCAAGAACGTTCTGTTCAGCATTATGAGCTGCTGCAAATCTGTCAGCGTCCGCTCTGCCTCGGGCTATGAGATCGACCAGATGATCATGAAAAAAATTGAACGTTGCGCCGAGAGGTTCTGTCGGCATCAATTCAACGATATCGACCACGCGTTTCTGAAAACCATCGTCTTTTTTGTCGAACTTCAACACGGCAAGCATTTGCTTTTGGAGCTCCTTGTCCTTGACCTGAAAGATCAGCCGTATCAATTCATTATATTTTTTTGCGGTCTTTACATCCTGGAATATAAGAAGTTCATGGGTCATATCGACCATCCGCATGAGCACATCACGCGCCCGCAGATAGTCGGAAGTATCTTCAAGGAATTTTTCGTTCGTCAGGTACAACACCCATAACTTCGTCGCTCCGGCGCGAATGACCGGCTTCATCGGGGTGTTCTCAAGGACACCTCCGTCGGTATACCATTGCCTATTGATCTTGCGTGACGGATATCCGACAGGGAAGGCGGCCGACGCCAGAACGGCATCGATAACAGTGTGCTGCGCGCCAAATATATCCGTTCTGGCCTTGTTCAGGTTCGTACCAGGGATGACCAGCTCGATACCCCCGGACATATAGTCGCCAATGGTCCGTGCTTCCGGTATATATTTCGTAATGAACGCTTTTATCTTTTTTGTCGAGAGTAAGGATTCCGTATTCAGCATCGCCCCTTTGATCAACCCCCACAGATTGACATCGAGGACATCGGATTGTTTGATGGTCTCCCACAATGTCACAAGGTCCTTGGTAGCACTATAGAACGAAGCGCCGTTCAGTAATTGTTCGGCTATATATGCCGCATTAATGGCCCCTATCGAGGCACCGCTGATCACGGTCGGTCTTTTAATAAGACCGCGCTCAGCCAGCCTGTTCAGGACGCCTGCTTCATAAGCGCCTTTTGCCCCGCCACCGGACAATACCAACCCTTCAACTTCGACCGGCCTGTTCCGCCCTAAAATAAAATCAATATCATAGACCGGTTTAAAGATACCTGTACCCGTATGAACAGAAGGCAGCTCGTTCATGTGTTGTATCCCCATGGCCAATACCTTATTCAACATATTTTTCTCCTTACGTACATGCTGTTCAGATATCGAAGGGTACTGGAGATTATTGCAAAAAAGAGCGCCCTTTTCAGGGCGCCCTTTTGAGAACCGTATCGCCTCTCCTTGTGAGGGGAGGATGGGATGGGTCTGGCTATACCGAGAGGAACAACATCTCCGCGTAGGTCGGCACCGGCCACAGGTCCGCAGAGATCATGGTTTCAAGCTTGTCCCCTGCCTCACGAAGGGAAAGCATGCCCGAGAATACTTTATCGCGATATGCTTCTGCTTTCTTCAAGATAGTGCCTTCGATAGCAGAAGCCTTGGCAAGCTCTTTATCAAGTTTCTCAAGGCCCGTCTTGAACGAGGAAAGCGTCGCAGAAAGGTCTTTCAGTATCCCTTCCTGAACAGAAGCTTCACCGCCAGCGGATTTGACCGCATTTATCGAATTCGCGAGCTCGGTCGCAAAGCGCACGGCGGCAGGCAGTATCTGCCTGTTCCCCATCTGCAGCATCGCCATGGCCTCGATATTAATGTCTTTCACGTAACGTTCCATATATATCTCGTAACGCGATTCCATTTCCACCTTGCTCAATACTTTATACTTATCGAACGTACTGACGTTCTTATCCGTGAGCATCGCCTTCAGCGCATCGACGGTGTTGCTCAGATTAGGAAGCCCGCGTTTCTCGGCCTCTTTCACCCATTCAGCGGAATAATTATTCCCGTTGAATATGACCTGTTTGTTCTCTTTGATCATCTGTGCGAGCAGCTTCTGGACCTCGGCATTGAAGTCTTTTGCCTTCTCAAGTTTTGTCGCGACCTCGTCAAATACCGCGGCCACTATCGTATTGAGCGCGACGTTGGCACCCGCGATCGACGCGGAAGAACCGACCATACGGAACTCGAATTTATTTCCGGTGAACGCAAAGGGTGACGTGCGGTTGCGGTCCGTCATATCACGAGGGAGCGGGGGAAGCGTGGTAACACCGACATGCATCGCGCCTGCGCTCTTGGATGTCACTTTACCGCCCTGCTCGATCTGATCAAGAATAGCGCTCAGCTGTTCTCCCAGGAACACGGATATGATCGCCGGAGGAGCTTCATTGGCGCCAAGGCGATGGTCCTGGCCGGACGATGCGACCGTCGCGCGCAGCATATCGGCATAGCGGTTGACCGCAGTGATGACCGAGACCAGAACGACCAGGAATTGCGCGTTATCGTGCGGGGTCTTGCCCGGCTCAAGCAGGTTCTGTCCGTCATTCGAGGATAAGGACCAGTTATTATGTTTGCCGGAACCATTGATACCCGCGAACGGTTTTTCATGCAGCAGGCAGACCAATCCGTGACGGCGGGCCACTTTCTGCATGGTATCCATCGTGATCTGATTGTGATCGGTCGCAATGTTCGTGGTGCTGAATATAGGCGCAAGCTCATATTGAGCAGGCGCGACCTCATTATGCTGGGTCTTGGCCGATATCCCGAGCTTCCAGAGCTCCGTGTTCAACTCCTTCATGAAAGAAGCGATACGTTCCTTGATGCTGCCGAAATAATGATCTTCAAGCTCCTGCCCTTTCGGCGGCATAGCACCGAACAATGTCCGTCCGCAGGCGATGAGATCAAGACGTTTCTCATAAAAATCCTTGTCGATCAGAAAATATTCCTGCTCAGGTCCGACCGTTGAGAGAACGCGTGTCGCCTTCGTATTGCCGAACACTTTCAGAAGCCGGAGCGTCTGCTCATTGATGACCTCCATCGAACGCAACAGCGGAGTCTTCTTATCGAGAGCTTCACCGGTGTAGGAATAGAACGCTGTCGGGATAACAAGTATCGCGCCGCCCGCATCTTCACGAATGAACGCAGGGGACGTACAATCCCACGCCGTATATCCGCGCGCTTCGAACGTCGCACGCAGTCCGCCGGAAGGGAAAGAGGACGCATCCGGCTCCCCTTTGATAAGTTCTTTTCCTCCGAACTCCATAATGACCTTGCCATCAGCGGTCGGAGAAATAAAGGAATCATGTTTTTCAGCCGTGATCCCGGTGAGAGGCTGGAACCAATGCGAATAATGGGTCGCACCTTTTTCAATGGCCCAGTCCTTCATGGCGCTGGCCACGATATCGGCAAGGCTCGGATCGAGCTCAAATCCATGTTCGATGGTCTGCTTTAACTTTTTATAAACGTCTTTAGGAAGGCGTTCTCTCATGACCGAATCGTTGAACACATTAGAACCAAAAATGCTCGGCAAAGGACTTTCCTTGAAATCTATATAACTACCAACATCCGTATTCCGTTCTTTCATGGTGACCGTAACTCCTTTTGCTGAATAATAACTCATTTTCTCATCCTCCTCACTATAATTTATAATTCTATTTAAACAAGTAACAATTTTTATGCCAATAATTATTTACTGCAAGTAAAGCAATTTGCTTTATATAAAATACATATTTGTAACTATGCTGACGCACTTTCTACATAATCGTATGTATTCGCAAGTTCAGCTCAACCGCTCACAGCGTGATATTGATCTTCATATGATCCTCGGCCTTCTTTAAAAAATCACAGGCATTGATGACCTCTTGTGTTGAAACAAGTTCTTTATTTTTTTCCAGTGCAGACACAACATCAACGATCTCGTAAAAACGCTCTTTAAAAACATCTGGGCGATCTGCAAAAACCGGAGTTTTACGTATTCCCATATAGTACATACCAAAGCCATTATAGCTATGTACATATGACTGTGTTTTTTGTATCTTTTCAATGGCACATGTACATCCGTTGACCGCGCCCTCAGGAAAAGTCAGCGTGATCTTCAGCTTCTGCATGACCGCAGCATACATCACATCGGTATCGATGAGCTCCATCAACATTGCCAAACGCTTTTCTATATCCTGTTCACGCATGATCACCTGCCCTCCGCGCAGAACGACCGTCCCCTGTTTGAGCATTTTTTTTATCTGAGCGGGGAACACATTCAGTATATCCATATGAAATCGTTCTTCAAATGCTCTTCGCGAAAGCGAATCCGAATGTCTGAACGTATATACGATAAAACGTAACATCTCATAGCGCAGATCAATGATATTTCCTGATATATCACGACAGAAAGGCTTAAAGACCGAGCGAGCAGTAATGCGCATCTGATAACGGACCCGGGCATAGATATGCGAACGTGCCGTATGACCGAACCCCAGGATCGAGAACGGCTGTAGCGGCATATCCGTATAACTACCCTTCATGGTTCCACCGAACAGTTCCGCCCAAAGTTTTTTGGCCCTTACTATGATACTGCCTTTTTTTTCAAGTATATGATCATTCCCCACAACAGCAGCATGGTACCGACAGGTCCGCGCTATTGCCCTGACAGCTCCGCTTATTTCTTGGCCGAACCGAGATATAGAATCCTGTAAGGACATCCGGGATATTGTCTTGTTGAGAGGACGTACTTCGAGCTGATACAAGGACACTTTATCCGGGGATAAGGACATGAGCCGCCTTAGTCCGTCACTGAACACTTCAGGTGTTTCCTCCGGAAAACCATAGATCAGATCAAGATTGACCGTCATCTTTTTTTCCTTAAGAGCACGCACCAGGGACTGCAACCGCTTGAAAGGTATGAACGGCCGGTGTGCCGCACGCAGGACCTTCTCCTGCAAACTCTGCACCCCCAGGCTGACATAGTTCAGACCATGTTTTTTCAGGATATTGATCTTTTCTTGTGTCATATCCGCAGGATTGCATTCGATGGCACGCATGCTGTTTTTACTGAACACATATCGCTCCCCGATAACGGCCAAAAGCCTGTCAAGTTCACGGGGCATAAGCATGCTGGGGCTGCCGCCACCGATATACAAGGTCTTGAACTTCACTTCTGAAAAAACGGGCGCATACAGGTCGAGCATGTCGATGAGATACGTAATGTACGAACTGATCTTTTTTGTATCGCGCATGACCTGCGCATTGCACAGACAAAATCCACACCGTGAGACACAGAACGGTATATGGATGTACATGCTGAACAAAGAAGGATGCTCTCCATTCTTTACACAGAGAATATGCTGCCGCCACTGTTCAAGTATGAACGTATGGTCCTGTACAACGGCCGGGGCGGGAAGGGATAGGTCAAGAATGTGAGCTAAGGGATCTTCCTTCTTCTGGACCAGTTTTCGCAGCAGGCTCATTATTGGCATCTCCGCATCATGAGAGGATTATATCGCACCTATGCCCCATTTTATATATTTCCCCGATGTTGCGGGCATCCAATGAAAAAGGGCGATGTGCTTACACCGCCCTTGCCCCACGAACAGCCCCGGCGAACTTAAGACTATCCGATCGCCTTATGCCCCTTTTCTTCGGTCCTGATACGGATACATTCTTCAAGCTCCATGATGAATATCTTCCCGTCGCCGACCTCGCCGGTCTTGGCTCCTTTGATAAGGGCCTTGATCGTCGGCTCAACAAAGTTATCATTGACCGCGATATCGAGCCGGATCTTTCTGAGCAGATTGCCCATTTCCTTCACGCCGCGATATACCTCGGTCACTCCCTTTTGCCTGCCGTGCCCCATGACCTCCGATACCGTCACCAGGTTCACGTCCTTCTTGTACAGCTCATCCAACACTTCCTCTAACCGGTGAGGCTGGATTATCGCTACGATCATTTTCATATACATCACTCCTTTATACTGAGGTTTCCGAAGCAACTATCCTGACGCTCATTGTAAAAGCGTATACGCCGTCTCGTGATGCTCACTGAGATCAAGCCCGACGTTCTCGACCTTATCATTGACCCGCAGACCGATCGTCCAATCAATGAGTTTCAGGAGGACCAGAGAGACGATGAACGAATAAGCCATTGTCGCACCGGTCGCGATCAATTGTACAATGACCTGGTTCGCATTGCCGGCCAAAAGCCCGTCAAAGCCTGCAGGATTGATCGCCTTAGAGGCGAATACTCCGGTCAACAGGGCACCTACTGTGCCGCCGACCCCATGCACTCCGAAGGCATCGAGGGCATCGTCATACCCGAAGAACTTCTTCACCACGACCACGAAAAAATAACAGACGAAACTGACGATCGCCCCCATTAGCATACTGGGAACGATACCGACAAAACCCGCGGCAGGCGTGATCGCAACAAGTCCTGCGACCGCACCTGTTGCCGTGCCGAGCACCGTAGGCTTACCGGAGAAAAACCATTCAAGGAGCATATACATGACCGCAGCTGCCGATGCTGCGATATGCGTGACGACAAAAGCATTGGCAGCCAGCCCGTTCGCACCGAGGGCACTCCCTGCATTGAACCCGAACCAGCCGAACCACAAGAGCGCGGCACCGGTCACAAC
The DNA here is from genome assembly GCA_964653455.1 of uncultured bacterium. Taxonomy (GTDB): domain Bacteria; phylum Margulisbacteria; class Termititenacia; order CAZZFK01; family CAZZFK01; genus CAZZFK01. The sequence continues at coordinate 35,108 of CAZZFK010000003.1, read as the reverse complement.
GAACACAAGGTTGTGAGGCGGGATACCTTTTTCAACGTTCTTTCTCTTCCCGAGGACCAATGCTGCCGCGAGCGCCGCTATACCGGAAGCCACGTGAACGACGGTACCTCCTGCAAAATCAAGAGCACCAAGGGCCCTGATCCATCCGCCGATACCCCACACCCAATGACAGACCGGATCATACACGATGGTCGCCCACAGCACAGTGAACAAAAGGAACGCCGAGAACTTCATACGTTCGGCGAAAGCACCGATGATCAACGCGGGGGTTATCACTGCGAACATCGCCTGGAATATCATGAACGCCAGATGTGGGATGGTCGCCGCATAATCAGCGAAGGGTTCCATACCAACGCCAACAAGTCCTGCCCATCCAAGACCACCGGTAAACCCTTCTCCCGGGTGGAACGCCAGACTATATCCATACAACACCCATTGCAACGACATGACCGCCATGATCACCAGACATTGCATCAATATGCTCAGGATGTTCTTTTTTCTCACCAAACCTCCGTAGAACAATGCGAGCCCGGGGGCCGTCATCAACATGACCAAGGCAGAAGACATTAAAACCCATGCTGTATCTCCCGTATTCATTGCTATCACTCTCCTTTTATAATTTCTTCCTTACTGCCCTCCCCTGGCAGGGGAGGGACAGCACTGTCTTCGCAAAGCTGCATCAACAAAGCCATGGAGAGGTCAAATATCGTACCTCACCCCATACGTCACATAATCCTGTTTATTATCCCGCGCTTTGAACCCGAGCTGATCTTCAACCCCGACCAGGCTGGTATTGTCGATATGCCCGACCGTCGTATACAGGGTCACCGCCGTGTTCGGGATCGTATAGTCCACACCGGCCGTGATCTGAAAGGCGGAAGAACCGGTCTCACTGACATTCCTCTCGTCCGGATCATCGTTCTTGCTCCAGGCATTGAACACACCGAACGAACCACCAACTACAAAACCAGGGATCAGAACAGGCTTTGTCGCTCCGAGACCGAAATATGTCCCTGCAACGGTATAATGCTGTCCGTCCTCAGGTTTCTGTCCGTAGGTACGAAGGGTGAAGGCGCGTGGTGCGTCATATTCGAACTGGAAACGAAGATCGAACGGCAGTACGACGACCTTGCTTATCTCATAAGCATATAAAAGTCCGAATCCCGCATCACTATCCAGCAGGTCCGCTGTATTTTTGAACCCGTTCAACTTTGCCGCGGGATAATATTGTTGTGTATCATCGATCCTGACGATACCTATCTCCTGGGCATCCGCAAAACCATAATTCAAGCCAAGCCGTGTCACCGATGTGACCGCTGGATCTTGGCCGGCAAGTCCTTTAAGTTGTGAAACAAAATAGGGCTGATAGTCGATATACCCTGCCATGTGCCCCTTAGCTGTGACCGGAGCTCCATTACAATCAGCAAATGCTACACCGCATACTATCGCGCAAACTGAACATATTGTTATTATTATCTTTTGCATTTCTGCTCCCTCCTTTGATATTGAACTGTTCTTCACTGGTCCAGACATTTGTACACCTCCTATAAAAACTAATACGAGCATGCTTGTATCTCTTATAAGCATTTTTTTTGCCAACTCACTTTTTATTGTATTTACTGAAAAAATGATTTAACTAATTACTATTTTGTATTTATTAAAAATAACAAATACATTATTGAAGTTTTTAGCAAGATCGAACTATAGAGGAAAAGACCGCCCTGCTTTAAAAAAAGAACAGTGCAGGATATTCTCTCTCAATATCGTCAACACCGTTCCGGAACATCATTCATCTGTATCATTATCAGGAGATCGACCAGGACAGTGCACGCACATAAAAGAAAAGGGGCAGCTTGAACTGCCCCTCTCCTCACTCCACCCGAATACCGTTATTTAGAAAGCATATGCATAATTCGCATACACCTTCGTCTCATCGGTCACTTTGCCGGTATTTGCGTCAAAAGCGTCCTTCTCGAAGCGATTCGTACGTGCCAGACCGCCGGTCACAGAATGCACTCCGAACGTCTTCATAACGCTCACACCCATTTCGGTAGTGTCCACAGGAGTAGCTTCTCTTGCATCATCATAGATCGCACGATTTGCGTCCTTTGCCCAACCGAAATATCCCTGGAAGCCAAGATCGTTCGCCAGCATATATTCACCGTTCATCGTATATGCGGTATATCCGACCTTATTGATCAGCGTCTCTGTCTGAGGCCCATCGCTCCTCAATTCAGTGTATTCTTTTCCAAGATACATACGCATCGTACCACCGAGAGAAAGCGCATTATTAACTTTCTGGACATACCCTAACGAAAGTTCTGGATTTATAGCCTCATTGTACTGACAATCGTATTTACCTGAACCAGCAGGTCCATTATCCGCACCTTTCCCGGACATATTCCGTTCGTTAAAGGTCTTGTAACCGCCGGTCAAGATCGCCATATTAGAAAGCTTATAAATACCGCCGACCGCCACCGATGTGTACGGCATTGACGTATAATAAAGCTCTCCTTCAGATGCCGTCCGATTAACATTCGTTCTGTACTTTGAATCAGCTACGCCCCTGGCCAGGGTAAAATATCGGTTGTTCGCGAGCTCAACACCGACCGAAAGGTCTTTCGTCATATCCATACCATACGATAAAGCCAAGACCTCTGTCCCGGTCAGATATGTATATGTGTACGCTCCACCCTCAGGTACGACATCCTTATTTACGCTCATTTTCACACTGCGTCGCACTGACGTATCTTTCTCGTACGCGACACCTAACCATCCCATGTTCATTACCTGTGTATTATATTGGAGCGAGAGATCGTCAAAAGCAGCAGGATCAACATCGCTGCCCTTCATATCATCGACACCGCCCAGGATATTCGCGTTCTGAGAAAATTTCGACATCAATGTATTCCCTACTTCAATTGTCGAGGTCTTATTAAAAGCACGCGCAGCAGCATTGCCGCCCAAAGCATTATTATCATTATTGATCTGATCCGCAGGATTAATTAACGAAGCAGAGGCCATACTCATGCACATACACAGGACCACTGAGCACACAACGAACGTACGTAACATCTTCATTCTTACTCCTCCTAATGATTAATTCCCCCAAAGACCGGACCGAAGATATCACCTCCCCGCAAGACCGAAATATATGTAAATATTGTATACAGAATAAAAGTGTAAATCCAGCTTTTTTTTATTTTTGGGATATCCGGAGCGTCCGACCTTCAATAAGACCTTGACAACGCTCTGTTCCGTTATTTCAGGGTTTTCGGATCAAGCCCATACACGGAGACCTTGTAATTGAAGATACGTTCGGTCGTTCTCAGCGATCGTGCCGCCTTTGATCTGTTCCCCCGTGTTTTTTTAAGCGCTTCTATCAAAAGCTCCCGTTCATAATTACCGACAAGTTCTTTTAAGCTCAGCTCCTCCGGTATGACCTTCTGATATTGCGACGCCTGCAGCGTCGGCGGCAGATGATATCCGTGAATGACATTATCCTTGCAGAGCAGCACGGCGCGCTCGATGACGTTCTCCAGTTCGCGGACATTCCCCGGCCAGTGATATATCATGAGCATATCTATCGCGGGCGTGGAGATCCGGTGAATTTCCTTCCCGTTCTCCTTGGCGTACTTGCCGATAAAATGATCTGCCAGCAGAAGGATATCCGACTTTCTCTCACGAAGCGGAGGAAGAAAGATAGAGAACACGTTGAGCCTGTAATACAGGTCCTCACGGAAAGACCCGTCAGCAATGGCCTTCTCCAGGTCCTTATTGGTCGCGGCGATGACCCGGACATTGGCCTTTATCGTCTCCGTACCGCCGACCCGCTCAAATTCTTTTTCCTGGAGCACACGAAGCAGCTTGACCTGCAATCCGGTGGAAAGCTCCCCGATCTCATCCAGGAATATCGTTCCGCCAATGGCTTTCTCGAACCGGCCGATCTTCGCCTGGTGGGCATCCGTAAATGCACCTTTCTCATGTCCGAACAATTCGCTCTCGATCAGGGTCTCAGGGAGCGCAGAAAGGTTCACCTTGATAAAGGGTTTCTCCGCGCGCAAACTGTTATAGTGGACCGCATGAGCGACGAGTTCTTTTCCCGTCCCGCTCTCGCCGCGTATCAGCACGGTGGCGTTGCTTTCCGCTACTTGGATTATCTGATCGTACACTTCATGCATACAGGAACTGTTACCGATGATGTTCGTGATATTGTATTTTTCTTTCAGCTCCTGCTTGAGCTGCACGTTCTCCAGCTTGAGCTTGTCTTCTTCTTCCCTCATCAGCTCGCTCATGCGCAACGCCTGCGCGATCATGGACGATATGATGGTCAACAGCCGCAGGTCATATTCAAAAGAACCGACCTTTGCGAACAGTTTGTCTACGCTCAAAGCCCCGAGCACGCGCCCGCCCAGTTTGATCGGCACGCACACGAATGAGATATCGTTCTTCGATATCTTTTCACGTGTCTTGGTACGGTCTAAAAATGTCGGATCATCCACGATATGCGGTATGACCATCGGTTCCCCGGATTGCACGACCTTCCCGGTAACACCCTCTCCTACTTTGTACCTGCCCCTGGAGATCTCCTGTTCGGTCAGCCCGTGCGCGACCTGAATGCTCAGTTCGCCATTGACATGCAAAAGGGTTATTGTTCCCCGGTTCATTTCAAGCTTCTCATCCAATATCTTCAGGATACGGCTCAAAGAATCCTCTGTATTAATGGTAAGATCCACAAGGGATTCACTGATCTCCTCAAGAACAGCGAGCTCTAGTGAACTATTATTTTGTTCTTTTTTTGCCATACATTTTTATCCATTCATAGAACTTTGATACAATTATTGTACAGCAAAAGAATATATAATACAATTATGTAGTTTCAAATAAATATATTGCAAATATCGTATATTTATCGATTTTATTACAAAATATTGGCTATTAAGAACTTAATAGGCCAATACCATGCGATCACCACATGCCTCCGAGAAACAAGCATCGAGTTTTGATTTTTTCAGCATCTTCATTTAGAATGGGCAAATAATTTATGGCACACATAATCAAAAAGCAGCAATTATCAGAACAAATTTATCGTTTAAGCATCGCGACTCCCGAGATAGCAGCCAAGCACCGTCCCGGCCAGTTCATCATTTTGCGTATCGATGAGGGTGGAGAACGTATACCGCTGACCATAGCGGACAGTAATGCAAAAGACGGCTCTATTGACCTCATCATACAAGCGGTCGGCAAGACGACCAGACAGCTCGTTGCCCTTTCGCAGGGAGATGAGATAAAGGATATTGTCGGACCGTTAGGCGTGCCTACGCACATAGAAAAGCTCGGCACGGTCGTCATGATCGGCGGCGGTGTCGGCACTGCCCCGCTCTATCCTATCGCAAAGGGCTTCAAGGACGCCGGGAACACCGTGATAACTATCCTCGGCGCGCGCAATAAAGACCTTATCATCATGGAAAAAGAATTCGCCGCTTTCAGCGATCAAATGATCGTCACGACCGATGACGGGTCTTCCGGTAAAAAAGGATTGGTCACGACGGCGCTCCAGGAATTGATCGACGCAAAAGTCGATATTAAAGAGGTCATCGCTATCGGACCATTGATCATGATGAAGTTCGTTTCTGCTCTTACCAAGAAATATAACATTCCGACCATGGTCAGCCTGAACAGCCTCATGATAGATGGTACCGGCATGTGCGGCGGGTGCCGCGTCAATGTCGGAGGCAAGACCCGGTTCACCTGCGTCCATGGTCCGGAATTCGACGCGCACCAGGTCGATTTCGATACCCTGCTTAAACGCTCGGGGACATACACTCACGAAGAAAAGTGCAGACTTGATGCATATACTGAGGCACGCTAATGGCAGAGAAAATAGCCCGTCAAAAGAAAAAAGAACAGGCCCCGCAGGAACGTAATCGTAATTTCGAGGAAGTGGCATTTAACTACACCCCGGAGCAGGCCGTACTTGAAGCCTCTCGCTGTATACAGTGCAAAAAGCCTCTATGCGTAGAAGGCTGTCCGGTGAATGTATCCATTCCCGCATTCATTAAAAAAATAAAAGAAAAAGATGTTCCCGGCGCATATCAGGTCATCAAAAAAGATAATTACCTTCCTGCGGTCTGCGGCCGCGTATGCCCCCAGGAATCACAATGCGAAGGTAAGTGCGTCCTCGGCATAAAAGGCGAAGCGGTCGCTATCGGCAATCTTGAGCGTTTTGTCGCCGATCAGGCACGTGAACAGGCATTCCCTGCAGAGACATCCTCCCTTACTACAACAAAGAACGGCAAAAAAGTAGCGGTCATCGGTTCCGGTCCGTCAGGACTGACCTGCGCGGCTGAATTGAACGCACTGGGGTATGAGGTCACTGTGTTCGAAGCTTTGCACGAACTGGGCGGTGTACTGGTCTATGGCATCCCCGAGTTCCGCCTCCCTAAAAAGATCGTCAAGACAGAGATCGATGCTCTTGCCAAAGCCGGGGTCACCTTTGAAGTGAACCGGGTCATCGGCAAGATATTCACTATCGAAGAGCTCATGAAAGCCCGGGGCTTCGCTGCAGTATATGTAGCCTCAGGTGCCGGCTTCCCAAGTTTCATGAACATCCCCGGTGAAGAATTGAACGGGGTATATTCCGCTAACGAGTATCTGACCCGCGTCAACCTTATGAAAGCATACCTCCCGAACGCTGAAACACCGTTAAAGAGAGGCACCAATGTCGCGGTCATCGGCGGCGGCAATGTTGCCATGGACGCTGCCCGTTCGGCCAAACGCCTCGGGGCCGAACATGTGTACCTCATCTATCGCCGCTCTAAAGAAGAAATGCCGGCTCGTATAGAAGAAGTACATCATGCTGAAGAAGAAGGTATCGAATTCCTGTTATTGAACAATCCTTTAAAATATACCGGAAATGACAAGGGATTCGTACAAAAAGCTCTGGTACAAAAAATGGAACTGGGGGAACCGGATGCGTCCGGCCGTCGCCGTCCGGTACCGATCCCCGGCAGCGAATATGAGCTTGATGTTGATGTCGTGGTCGTAGCAGTAGGCACCCAGGCAAATCCTATCATTAAAGATACCACCCCGGACCTTGAGACCAACAAATGGGGCTATATCGTCACGAACGAGGACGGCAAGACCTCAAAACAAGGCGTATATGCCGGCGGAGACATCGTCAGCGGTGCCGCGACCGTTATTCTGGCCATGGGAGCGGGGAAAGTCGCTTCTAAAGCAATAGACACTTGGCTCAAGAGCGCAAAATAGAATACCTGTTCTTCCCTTCACCACACCACGATACAGTAGCGAGTTCATACACTTTGTGAAATATATACTTCCCCTCGCCCCAAAGAACGAAAAAAAGGGAGACCTTTCGATCTCCCTTTTCGCCGTCATCTATACGTGATGGTCTTTAGACTATCCCGTAAGAGACCATAGCGTTCGCGACTTTCGTGAAGCCTGCGATATTCGCGCCAAGGACATAGTTCCCTTTGGCACTATACGCATCAGAGGTCTCAAGACAGGCACGATGAATGCTCTTCATGATGCCTTTCAATCTCTGGTCGACCTCTTCACGGGTCCAGGACAAACGCAGGCTGTTCTGGGACATTTCCAGACCGGAAGTGGCGACACCGCCGGCATTGGCAGCTTTACCCGGCCCGTACAGTATCTTGTTATCCAGATAGATATTGATCGCATCCGGGTTCGAAGGCATGTTCGCACCTTCGGATACGCAGAAGCAGCCCTGCGATATCAATGCCTGTGCGTTCTTGCCGTCGATCTCGTTCTGTGTAGCGGACGGGAACGCGACATCTACTTTCAGACCTTCTTCACGGATAACATCCCACACGCTCTTGCCCGCGAAATACTTCGCACCGAACTTATCCGCATACTCCTTGATACGACCTCTCTTCACGTTCTTGAGCTCCATGACGAACTGCAGCTTCTTCTCGTCGATGCCTTTTTCGTCGATGATCGTACCGTCAGAATCCGAGAGAGAGATGGGCTTACCGCCCAGCTGATAGACCTTTTCTACCGTATATTGGGCAACATTACCGGAACCGCTGACAGCGCAGGTAAGACCTTTAAGCTCCTTATTCCTCGTTGCCAGCATTTCAGCGGCAAAATAGGTGGCACCATAACCGGTGGCTTCCGGACGGATAAGACTTCCACCATATTCAAGTGATTTACCGGTCAAAACACCAGTATGTTCATTGCGGATCTTCTTGTAATACCCGTACATATAGCCGATCTCACGACCGCCGACACCGATATCCCCGGCAGGAACGTCAACATCTGCACCGATATGTCTGTACAGCTCACGCATGAAAGCCTGGGTGAATCTCATGACCTCATTATCCGATTTACCTTTAGGATCGAAGTCAGAACCGCCCTTTGCCCCGCCCATAGGCAGCGTAGTAAGCGCGTTCTTCAGGATCTGCTCAAAACCAAGGAATTTAATGATACCCAGGTTCACCGACGGGTGGAAACGAATGCCGCCCTTGTACGGACCAATGGCATTATTGAACTGCACGCGGAAACCTCTGTTGACCTGAACAACACCTTTGTCATCCATCCAGGGGACACGGAACATAATGACACGGTCAGGCTCGACGATACGTTCATAGATCTTAGCTTTTACATACTCAGGGTGCTTTTCAGCCGTCGGAGCAAGCGTTTCCATGACCTCTTCAACAGCTTGATGGAACTCAGGCTGCCCGGGATCTTTTGCCCTTACCTTAGCAACGACATCATCAACTATCGAACTAGTCTTTACTACCATATACTCCTCCTGTCTAATATTTGGGATTCAAAGGCAGAGAATTATGGCATATGATAGCAAAAAAGACTATATTCATAAAAATAATCAGCGCAGTAACTACTTTTTTGTAGAATAAGCACCTGTAAAATGACTTTATGACATATTTGTATGCTTTGTGTCTTTCTGTTGCATGTTCAATAACGTAATGGCGCGGTACGCTCAAAAAATCAGAAATAACCGCAAATACATCAACATAATGCTCTTTATGCATCATTTCATCCCGGATCGGTCGTATTATTATCGCCATACTTGTAAGGACCGGCAGTGAGTTCTTGTACCCACCTCAAAAAAACAGCATCAACTATTCTAATGCTTCATTATTAATAACATGGCGATATGCGCCTTCATCAGCCATTAAAAATATAATTGATGGCTTATCGGTCAATAAATAGTGTACTTCGGGTTATTTTATGACCGTTTGGTCATTTTATGTCCAATAATTATATTTTTTACATGTCAAATATTTTTATTTTTTGGCTATTTAGTGCATATTTTTATATATGTCAATGTTATTTTCACCGCATGAAAAAATTTTGTTTAGCATAACTTATATCAATATTTATCCACATAGTAAAAGTGAACATTCTTAAGTATCATGCTTCAAGACGTATGGTAAACAGGAGGTTCAAGCGAGAAAAGTATCAAATCATATTTTTGAAAGGAAGATCGGTAATGAAAAAAATAGCAATCACAGTACTCTCAATAGCATTGATGACCATGAGCATGACCGGGGCCTTTGCGGACAGAATAAACGGGAAAACACCGGATCAGGGCAAATATACCCTGTATTATGAAACAGGTTCCATGTCACAAATGGTCAATGATAAAGACAAGCTGTTCAATTCACATTATCAAGAATTAGGCGCATTATACGGTTTTACCAAGAATTTAGCCGCAGGTATTTGTATAACCAGGCTCTATATAATGGACTACCCCAGTCTTCCTGATACGCACGTTGAATGGTGGTATGAAGGCAATTTCCCGGGATTCCTGCTTGCTGAGTATTCATTTGGGAACATCATGGGTATCGATATGAAAACACGGTTAAAGTATAACCTTGCTAAACGAGCTCTGATCATAGACCGCAATGACCCTGCGATAAAAAGAGCAAGGGCAGCCGCGAACGCTTTTACCCAGGCTAACCTTCCCGCAGAAAATCCGACACTGACCATTAAAGATACCAATCTCGAACTGCTCATGAGCAAAGCAATTACCACGCAATGGACCGTCGGATGGTCAGTTGGCGTCATTCACTCGGTATATGACGGTAATGAGATGGCTAAAGCAATGAAGAACCTTAATTCACGCGACGCCATCCGTATCAATCTCGGTACGGACTATACGTTCAGTGAGTCCTTCATGACTTATTTTGTCGCAAGCCAAACGCTTAACAGCAGTGCTGTCGGGACATACAGTGAAGATGTTATCGACCTTATCGGAGATAACGCCATACTTCGCGATCAATACCTGACACTGATGGTCGGCGTAAAGACAGAGATCTGATCATTATTAGTTAATCGGTTCAATTGCTCCTAAAGCAATGCCCCCGGTCCAAAAGACCGGGGGTTTTGTTTTTATATCCCCGTATACGGACCTGTAAAAATGGGTATACACAGAATATACAGGGGTGCACAGATATGGACCTTTCAAATACCGGTTTATTGCGATTGTTCAATACGATCAATGCAGATAAGAACTACTATATCACCAGTGAAGAGCTGAAAAAGGCCGAGGCTGCCCACTTGATCGACAAAGAAACAAAAAAAGAGCTCGAAAACACGTTCACCCTGAACAAATACGGCCTTGCCATCGACCTGAAGTCCTATATGGTAGGCATGAACTATCATCGACAACAGCTCGGGATACAAGAACTCTTCACTAAAGACGAACTCCTGTGGTCTGACCGTACATTCGTGCTCAAAGAAGTTAAAAAGAACGGCATTATGCTGAGCCGCGCGAACAAAGTCCTCCAGAACGACAGGGAGATCGTACGAGCAGCGGTCGAAAGCAACAGTAATGCATTGTTATATGCCGGTCCCGAACAAAAAAAGGACCCGGAACTCGCACGTATTGCAGTGGAAAAGAACGGCAGCTGTTGGAGATATATTGACGTGTCGCTGATGAACGATAAAAACTTCGCACTGCTCGCCCTGAACAATGATCCCTCCATGATCCTGGACATACGGAACCATTTTCCAGAGGACCAAGACATCTGGCTGAAGACAACTGAGGGCAACATGAACTATGTTGAACTCATACCTCAGAAACTCCTGCAGAGCGATCGTTTTCTGGAACGGCTTGCGGAACATGTCCGCTGGCCTGATATCGTACGTACCGATGCCGTACGGTCTCCGCTGATGGAAAAGCTCTACACACTTCAAAGGCCTGTCATTGATGAACTGTGCGCGCTGAACATATATCACCCGGAACGCTTCAAGAACATGAAGGAAGCACGTGCGATCATTGCCGCACGAAAAGATATACCAACAGGGAAGACCGCCCTGCTGACCTACCCAGAATTCGACGATACGCACGCTTTTGAGAACAATCAGATATCGGAATTGATCAAAAAGGGCTACACCGTCATCTATCATGAGGTCCCGGACGAGAACGCCTTCTATGCGGTCATTAAAAAAGAGGCGTCCAGACATCCTGTCTCAGTACTGGTCATAGCCGGCCATGGCAGATCATCTTCGATACATTTAAAAGAATACGCACCAACAACGTCAAAGATCGATGAACAGTGGTATCTCGACCTGGCGGACGAAACAGAACTGCGGGAACTGGACACGTTCCTTGACGGCACGCATATCGTGATGGAAAGCTGTTCGACAGGGAAAGGTAAGGAAACCGGAGATAATATGGTGAACATGTTCCGCAGAGCCCTTCCGCATGCTAAAAAAATATTCGGCCCCACGGACGATACGAGCGTATCGAACTACATATATTCTTCTGCGGGCGAAGTGATCGACGTTCTATATCATAAGGACGGCACAAAGACCATTGAAACTTTCGGACAGTGAACTTCACCGTATAAAGCAATGATCGTTATCATCCCCGGAAGGAACGCCTTTTGGGCCCCTCAATGTCAATACCTGCGCGCTTCGCTTTTTTGACCACATCAGCCGCATCAATAAAACATCCGGGAAGAAGGTGGGCCAAGGCCTTAAGCCAGTTGATCGAGTATTCGGGATCACGCAGGATCTCTTCCGCATAATACTTTCGATGCAGTAATGTCCCTCCTAATACGGCGCGGAACGATCTGTCATCCTTGATATGACCAAGGACCATAGCTGCGAAGCTTTCAGGCTCATTTTTAAGCAGTTCTTGATAATGGCGTGCAGAAAAAGTTCCACCCTCATGAACGGACAGATATTCGAACGTTCGGCGCAAGGCTTTTGCCTGAGCGTTCAAAAGATCACGCCCCTGCTCTGACGGAATAAGATCTCTTGTTTTCTTTAATTTTATGAAGTCCTTTTCGGACCATTCACATTCAGGGAAGGATATGGTCAGTACGTCCATATATGAGCCATTAAAATAGGGTGCACGAACGCGTGAGATCGGTGTTTTTCCGAATATCGCAATGAACCTCACCTCATCACCCGCATACTGCAGTAATAATCGCTTCAACTCACCATGATCATGTTGCAGGATCGCTTTTTCCATCCCGAAAATGACACGTTTGGCGATATTCCGTATCTTGCACTTCCCGGCTTCCAGACCGTCAGCATAACTGCCGAACTTCCTGGAACGGCTCAAAAAGACCGCTTCCTCTTTTGTAAGCATCAATCCGTTCATTATTTTCGTATAAAGCATGCTGACCTCTACCTGTTAATTTAAGGATGGACCGTCATTTTTCCTTGCCTGTCCCCTGCACAGGCAGAACGGAGATATTATGCTCATGTGCGATACGGTCCACATCTTTTTCAGAATTAAAGCAGCACGGCCATATGAACACCAGTATCTTCCGCCAAGAAAGCTTCGGACCGTGGCTACCCTGTAAAAGTTCTTTAAAATTCTCTTTGTACAGGACCGAATGACCGAAATATTTGCTTATCTTTTCCCGAGCGTTCACATACGATAACAACAACGGCGCAAATCGTTCCGGAGAATCCTGATACATCTTCTCATATACGGTCGCGGCCATATGAGGCTCATGAAATTCTTCAAGATACCAGTAAAAATCTTCCCGGGCCCGTGCAAGTATACGTTCTCGTCTTAGCGCCCTGTCATCCTGCGCACGTTCCTTACGCTTCCCGTTCTCGATCTCCGTCCCGTCCCATTCACATTCAGGGAATATCATTGAGAGAACGAGCTGCATCGAACCCTTATAATAAGGTGCGATCGATGGCGTCAAAGGTCTATCAGAGAATACGGCAATGAACCGCACCTTATTGCCGGAGAACTCTTCGACCAATATATTCTTCATGCCTGCCGGATCCCCGGAAGCATGCCGGGCCTTCAACTCAGGTATCATGGCAAAAACGATCTTTCTAAGCTCCATCGCAACGGCCAATGGTTGTTTATATAGACCATCCGTGTTCTTTTTCCTGATACGCTTGAGCTCATCCGGAGCAATGATCCTGCCGGAGGTTGCCCCCCCGATACCCTCACAAGCAATTATCTTGCACCATAGATATATGTTCAGGTCCATACAATAAGCTATCGGAAGTACTTTAAAAGTATTTCAGCAAGTTATCACAGAGGGGCAGAACATGAAAGAACGGACAGCGCTCATCCTCAGACGGTCTTGTTCATTTTCTCGACCAAAAGCACCGCTTCAGCCACTTCCCGTATCGGCTTGCGCATGTTCATGCTCTCTTTCTGAATGATGCGAAAGGCTTCATCTTCAGAGATATGCCGCTGTTTGACGAGTATCCATTTGGCTTTTTCGACCACACGCCTTGTCTGAAGCTCTTCTTTGGCATCATTGATCTGGTTCTGGAGGCGAAAATTACTTATGACAAGACCGGCCTGACCGGCGATCGCGATCAGGGTATCCACTTCGGCAGGACTGAACTCATGCTGTTCTTTAGTATAATTATTGATAACACCAATGACCTTACCGTGAGCACGGAGCGGCACGCACAACAGGGACCGTAACCCGCATTTTTTAGCTATGGATTTGCTCATATAGAGCGGGTCTTTGGCGACGTCCATCGTCTGACGAGGCTTGTTCTCTACCGCGACCTTTCCCGCGAAGCCTTCTCCAAGTTTTATCGGGGGTTTTTTATTATATGCGTCATCCATGGATTGCGTGGCTTTAAGGACAAGCAGCTTCTTCTCGTCATCGAGCAGCATGAGCGAACATATGCTCGACCCCATGACATTAGCGGTGACCTGTACGATGAGCCCAAGGATATCCTGGAGCAAAAGATCGGAAGAAGCCGCCTCGCTTATCTCCCGTATGGCCGCTATTTTTTCATGGTCATTTTTTGGAGACATACCCGTTCCAGACCTTCTCAAGAGAAGGATCATCGATCCACTGAAGCAGATAATCCGTGAATTCCTGCCCGGTCACTCCGTTATCACGCCCGGTGATCGTCTTTTTCTTTTCAAATAGTCCGCAGACATCCAGTGCCATGTCGATCTTGTGGGCCCGTTCCGCGAAGCCGATATGGCGCAAAAGCATGCCGCAGGCACGTATCATTGAGGACGGGTCCGCATATTGCGCACGTCCTTCTTTGACCATACGCGGTGCGCTGCCATGGATGGCTTCGAACATGGCCCAGCGTTTACCGATATTGGCACTTCCTGCCGTCCCTACGCCGCCCTGAAGCTGCGCTGCTTCATCGGTCAAAATATCCCCGTACAGATTGGGGGTAGCGATGACCTGAAAGTCCTTACGCCGTGCCGGATCAATGAGCTTTGCGGTCATGATATCCACATACCATTCTTCACGCTTGATACCATACTGTTCATACTCTTTTGCGATCGCCTTGGACACACGAGAGAACCGACCATCGGTCGTTTTGATGACGTTCGACTTGGTGACCACGGCAACGTTCTTCAATCCGTTGTTCTTCGCGAACTCAAAGGCCATACGAAGCAACCGGTCAGAGCCCTGTTCCGTGATGACCTTGAAATCAACGCTCATATCCTCGGTCACATCAAAACCTCGTGAACCGAGAACATATTCGCCTTCAGTATTTTCGCGAAAAAAGGTCCAATTAATGCCTTCCTGCGGGATAGCGTACGGACGAACGTTCGCAAAAAGGTCCAGCTCCCGGCGCATGGCCACGTTCGCGCTCTCAATGTTCGGCCACGGATCACCGGCCTGCGGGGTCGTCGTCGGCCCCTTGAGAATGACATGGCAATCTTTTAATTCAGCCAGGACATCATCCGGGATAGCTTTCATGTGTTTAACGCGATTTTCGATGGTCAACCCCGTAATGGTCTTGAACGTGACCTTCCCTTCCGCTTGTTCTTTCTTAAGAACATGCTTCAGGACGGTCTCGGAGTTCTTGGAAATGAACTCGCCGATACCATCTCCCCAGCAAATGCCGATAATAATGGGTTTTAATTTCGAATAATCGGTCCACACATCGCCTTTTTTCATGCGTTCCACGCGAGCGAGCTGTTCTTCCAAGATTTTTTTGAATTTTTCTTGGGCGGTACCAATGACAGTGCTATCCATATATTCTCATCCTCCCAAATATTATATCCACCTAAAGTGAATTATACACAGATATAGATTATTTTGCAGGTCACTCCATGTTCGTTAAATCCTATATCTACAGGGAATACCATGTATAAAAACTGAAAAAAACGGGAATAGAAATAACATACAATAAGAACGTAGGGATACATATATGGATAATGAATATTTAGGTACATTTGCATATTCACGAACAAAAAAAGAGGACGCTAACGGTCTAAAACAGTTGATAAAAGATATCACCCATGATCGTGTATCGGACCTCAGCTATGTATCACCGTTAAGAATGATCACAGAAACTCGAGCAAAACCACACTACACATGTATTGAGCTGTCCGAATACTCACCAGAGGAAGCAGAAAAGCTATTGGAACATCTGGGACAAGAACAACGCAGATCAAAACGCGATATTGATCAATGCATGAAAGAAGGGCTCATCCATCAAGGAGGATTATCATGAGTAATGCATATATGTACGGGGCTGGAGATGTTATCAAAAAAAACTATGGGATATCGCTCAATTACTCCAACGCTGGTAATTTCGTTAAGATGACCATTAATGGGAAATCATTCAACAATATCGATGATTTCTATGAATATCTGGATCAGGCATTGAAACCTTTCGACAATAAAAGAGCCAGCGTAGATATCTCGTTAGTGACCAAAGACGGCAAGATGTATACCTTCAGCCTTACAGAAACAGGGAATGGACCATTTTTAAGCTTACAAAAGAAGGATTCTTTAGAGTATAAATTCAACAACTTGATCGACCAGCTGAACAGAACGAAGAATAAAAAACTCAACGCAGCTCAGATCAAAGAGATACTGCATCTTGGCAACAATAGAGCAAAAAGCGGAGAACTCAATATATCCTCTGCTGATGAACTGAACAATGCTATTTATACATTGGACATCCTGAACTATCTACCTATTGAGTCTATTGAGCTCAAGAACGGTAAATTGCAAATTAATTTTAACCCCAAAAATGCCACTATCCAATTAAAATTCGCAGGCCTTACCGCAGGCACCATTAGTTTTGCTTCACCATTAACGATCGATATCGCACAAAAAAAAGACGGCTATGAACTCAGTAATTTTAATAACATAAGTATCAATATCTCGGATTCAGGGAAATGGGTACTCAAGCGTTTTGGAAATGATACGGATTACTCGAACATTAAAGGCGCAAAAGTATATATAGCTAACAAAAAAGGTAATGTTCTGGACGGCAAGAACGATTATATTTTGGTCAATTATGCAAAAAGTAACGGAACAAGAACAACTGCGATGATCTATAGTGGCACTGACGGGCAGTTCTATTCGAATGAGGCTACTTATAAAATGTAGCGCCTAACAAACAGTACACATCTTTCCTTATTTTCATTTCAATGCGTTTAGCACAGCTCTTGTGCATATCATTCATTAAGTATACTTTTATAGAACAGGACTTATTGCGTATAATAGTACTAGCCCATGTCAAAATATTATTCTGTATATATCGTCCAATGCAAAGACAAGACACTATACACTGGCATCGCTAAAGATGTTAATGCCCGCATCAAGACCCATAATGCCGGGCGCGGCGCGAAATACACCAGGGTCCATGGGCCGGTAAAGCTCGTTTATTGCGAGGGAACCTACACGTGCGGTAACGCGCTCAGACGTGAACGGGAGATAAAAAAAATGCCAAGAACCCTGAAACTGCTGCTGGTAAAGAACAAAATAGCGCTCAAGAGAAAGCCCAAAAGAAAAAAAGTCCACCTGACCTAAAAAAGCAACACGACATTCGCACTTTGTCGCTCGAAATTAAAGCGGTTCTCCGACCTTATGCACGCGGATCATGTTCGTGGACCCGGCCTTGGCGATAGGGATCCCTGCGAGCATGACGACCATATCCCCGTTCTTCAGATGTCCAAGATCACGGGCGCATCTATCGACTTCCTGGAGCATCTCCTTGATCCCGCTCATCTGCTTGAAGTGGGCCTTGGCAAGGACAGGGAAGACACCACAATACAAGGCCAGCTGATGATAGACTTTTTTCTTGTCCGTTATCGCGATGATCGGTACGGATGCGCGGTACTTGGAAAGGAGCAGCGCCGTACTGCCGCTATCCGTGAACACTACGACCGCTGCGGCATTGACTTCGTCGGCCAGCTCATCAGCCGAATCGCACAAAGAACTTACCATTGTTTCATCGCGCAGAAACTTGGTGCGTCTGATCTCGAGCTTTCTCTTGCGTTTCGCCTGTCCGACGTCCACTTCTGTCGCGATCTTGGCCATGGCTTTCACTGCCGGGACCGGATATTTCCCTGCCGCGGTCTCTCCGGAAAGCATGACCGCATCCGCCCAGTCATATATCGCGGTGGCCACATCAGATACCTCAGCGCGGGTCGGGATCGGATTTTGGATCATGGACTCGAGCATTTGTGTCGCAACGATGACAGGCTTACCAAGGAAGTTCGCCCTGCGAATGATCTCCTTCTGTACGGACGGTACCTTTTCCAGCGAGAGCTCAACTCCGAGGTCCCCGCGGGCGACCATGATGCCATCCGAAACTTCAACGATGGAATCGATGTTCTTTACCGCCTCCGGCTTTTCGATCTTGGCAATGATCTTTATATCAGAGCTCTTCTCTTTCAGCAGATCACGCAACATAACGACATCTTTCGCCTCGCGAACGAACGAAAGAGCGAAGTAATCAACATCATGTTCGATACCAAAGAGAACGTCCTTTTTATCCTTATCGCTCAGAGCTGCCGTAGAAAGCTTCATTCGCGGAAGGTTCATACCTTTCTTATCGGAAAGAACACCACCAACGACAACACGTGTCTGTACGGAAACGTGGTCCTTATCAAGGACCTTCAAACGGATGCGGCCATCGTCCAACAGGATGATATTACCCTTCTTGGCATCCTTGACGATATCCTTATACGTGGTCGAGACCTGAGTTTCATCCCCTGCGACATCTTCGATCGTTATCTTGAACTGCTGCCCCGTTTTCAGTATAACGGACCCGTTCTTGAACTTTCCGACGCGTATCTTCGGCCCCTGCAGATCGATCAGGACCGCAACGGGCTTTTTCAACTTGTCCGATATTGAACGGACGTCCTTGATCGCCTTTTCATTCACTGCATAATCCGCATGAGAAAAATTGAACCTGAACACGTTCACACCAGAAAGGATCAACTTCCTGATCTGTGCAGGAGCAAAGGAGGCGGGGCCCAATGTTGCGATTATTTTTGTCTTTCTTCCAGCTAATGGCATGGGGCGTAGTTTAACACAGCTTTCTTTTTTACGACAATGTCCATAAGACTATATTTATCAGAAACGATATGTCCTGTATAATTTCCTTCATGAGAACGATCGTCTATTGGATATGCGGACCTTTGTTTTTTTTCCTGCTCTTCCCAGTTGGGCTCGTCCTGAGCTTCTTTCTTGGGAAAAGAGCGGTGCATCCGGTGCAATGGATAGCCAAGATATGGTCCCGAGGACTTCTTATTTTTGCCGGGGTCTCCGTCGACGTCAAAGGTCTCGAGAACATAAAAGAACGACCGCACATATTCGCAATGAACCACCAGAGCATGTTCGATATCGTTATCGCGCTCGCATATCTCCCGCGACCGTTCCATTTCATCGCCAAAGAAAGTTTGTTCAATTTTCCGGGATTAGGCCAGGTCATGCGCTGGGCCGGTTATTTCCCTATCAACAGGAGCTCCCCTCAGGACGCACGCAGAACGATGGATAATATCGTCAAACAGATCGTGGACCATAAAGCATCCATCCTTATTTATCCGGAAGGTACCCGCAGCCCGACCGGTGAACTGCTTCCGTTCAAGAAAGGCTGCGCGACCATGGCACATCAGAGCGGCGCGGTCATCTATCCCATAGGCATCAAGAACAGCTGGAAGATCGTGACCCGCGGCAGCTTTCTCATCCATCCCTGCCACGTAGAACTGAACATCGGCACCGGCATTGAGCTTCCACATCGCAAAGCAGAAGAACTCGCCGTCACCGAGATCAACGATTCGACAAAGAGGATACAGGAAGCTGTCAGAGCATTGCTCTCCTAGAACATCCTTTTTTATAGCGAAGATACGAGCTCAACGAAGGTCCGCACACCGAACCCTGTCGCACCCTTATCGCACCAATCGATCTTGCCATGGATATCCGCAGTACCGGCGATATCCAGATGCGCCCAGTCAACTCCATCCTCAATGAACTCTTTCAGGAAAACCCCTCCGTGGATCGTACCGGCGATACGGTCCTCGTTCGCATTCTTCATGTCCGCCACATCGCTCTTGAGCATCTCCTCATATTCCTTATCGAGCGGCAGCTGCCATAAACGCTCGCCGACCTTCTTTGCGGACCCGACCACCATATCTACCCAATCCTGAGAATTGCCGAGAATACCTGCGTACAATTCTCCTAACGCGACCACGCACGCGCCGGTGAGCGTTGCCGCATCAACGATCTTTTTTGCTCCAAGCTTTTGGGCGTACACAAGGGCATCCGCCAGTATCATGCGGCCTTCCGCATCGGTCGAAATATACTCAATGGTCTTGCCATTACTGGCAGTGACAACATCGCCAGGCTTTATCGCCGAACCTCCAGGCATGTTCTCTGTGGCCGGGATGATACCGATGACGTTCTTCTTGAGCTTGAGCTGAGCGATGGCCTTCATCGCACAGAGCACCGCGGCGGCGCCGGCCATATCGCCCTTCATCTCTTTCATCTTAGCGGAAGGCTTTATCGAGATGCCGCCGCTATCGAACGTGATGCCTTTCCCGACAAGCGAGATCGGCTTTTGAGAAGCAGTACCTCCGTTATAACGCAGGACTATCAGTTTACACGGCTCGTGCGAACCTTTCGCGACGGACAAGAACGAATCCATCTTCAGCTTTTTGATCTCCGGCCCCGAGAGGACCGACACTTTCAAAGTACTTACTTTTGCAGCAAGCTCTTTCGCTTTCTTGCCAAGATAGGTCGGGGTCACAACGTTCCCGGGAAGAGCCACAAGTTCTCGCGCAAGGTTCTGCGCTTCAGCGATGATACGACCTTTTTCAGCGCCATGCTTGAATTGGACCAACTTTTTATCGTCCGTATCAATAATGGCAAGATGTCCGAGCTCGGTACCATTATCTTCATCCGCTTTTGATTTCAATCCTTTGAACTCATACGAGCCAAGAACTGCCCCTTCGACCAGGCATTGTACTGCGAGCGCAGGATCGAGCCCGCCGGCACCGGCACCATGTACTATCGAAGCCACTTCATTACATTTTGCGCGTTTTGCTGCTTTAACGGCCGCTGCTGCCGCATTACGACAAACACTCCCTGTCAATTCATCTTTTTTTCCAAGACCGACAATGATGACCTTCTCTGCGGATATCTTGCCATACGTCGGAATGACCTTCACCTGTTCGGACTTACCGGTCAATTCTTTGCTCTCGATCATCGAGGAAATGATGCCATCGAGCGCTTTATCAATGACCGCAGCCGCACCACTGACCCACGTCTTTTTCTTGTCCAGGTCGGAGAACAGACCGATAATGACCGCATTTGTTTTTATCTTCGTTACGTCCGCATTTTTATACGATATTTTCATATATCCTCCATCATTCCTTATGATACCTGTGGACTAGACCATGCCGAACAAAGCCATCTCCCGCTCCGCCGAAGCGATCGAATCCGACGCGTGCACGACATTATGATTGATCGTCTCCGCGTGATCGGCACGGATGGTCCCCGGCTTCGCCTTGCGGAAATCCGTAGCACCGACTATTTCTCGCGTACGGGCGATCGCGTTATCGCCTTCCAAAACACCGAGAACAACAGGACCGGATATCAGGAATTCCACCAATTCAATGTAAAATGATCTCTCTTTGTGTTCCGCATAATGACGTTCAACGATATCACGGGATAATTCCGTCATGCGCAGCGCTTTGATGACCAGCCCTGCCCTTTCGAACCTGCCAAGTACATCACCGATGAGGTTCTTTCTGACCCCATCCGGTTTGATGATGATGAACGTGCGTTCGGTCATGATATCAGCGCAGCTGTTTTTTCCAGCGGTTCAGTTGCGTCTGGACCTGGCGCGGCGCGGTCCCGCCGATAACATTGCGGAGAGCCAAACTGTTCTCGACCGTCAGGACCTTATAGACGTCCTTATCGATCTTCGAAGAATATTTCCTGAACATGTCCAGATCAACATCCGAAAGTTCAAGGCGCTGCTCCACGCAATATGCGACGATCTTTCCGACGATCTCATGAGCTTCGCGGAAGGGAATGCCCTTTTTCACCAGATAGTCAGCGAGATCGGTCGCAAGCGTATATTGAGCGGCGGCCTGCTTCTGCATCGCGTCTTCTTTCACAGTAAGCCCTTCGACCATACCGGCCACAACGGAAAGAGCACCGGAAACAGTATCGATAGCGTCAAAAAGACCTTCTTTATCTTCCTGAAGATCACGATTGTACGAGAGTGGCAGGCCTTTAAGCACCACAAGGATGGAGACGAGCGATCCGATGACACGACCTGTCTTGCCACGGGTAAGTTCTGCACAATCCGGGTTCTTTTTCTGCGGCATGAGCGAGCTGCCGGTCGTATAGTCGTCGGACATTTGAATGAATCCGAACTCAGGCGTCATCCATAAGATGAGTTCTTCGCTCAACCGGCTCAGATGGACCATGATAAGCGAGAGTGCGCTCAAAAATTCCACAATAAAATCACGATCGGAGACCGCGTCAAGGCTGTTCTGCGTGACCTGCACGAAACCGAGCTGCCGAGCTACGAACTGTCTGTCAACAGGATATGCGGTACCAGCGAGCGCAGCGGAACCAAGCGGCATCACATCAACACGCTTCAAACAATCAGCGAGACGCCCTTTATCACGTTCGAACATCTCGATATAGGCCAGGAAATGATGAGCGAGCAATACCGGCTGAGCATGCTGGAGATGGGTGAATCCCGGCAGGAATACATCTGAATTCTTTTCCGCCTGGGATAAAAGGACCTTCTGTAATCCTATAAGCGCTTTAGAAATATTCGCCGTCTCTTTTTTTACATACCGCCTCAGATCGGTCACCACCTGATCATTGCGGCTGCGCCCGGTATGGACCTTCTTGCCGACCTCACCAACGCGTTTGGTGAGGATACTCTCGATGTTCATATGAATATCTTCAAGTTCTTCGGAAAAATTGACCTTCCCCTGCTGTACATCATGCAATATCGAGGTAAGACCGCGGATGATGGAAGCGGCCTCTTTTGCGGTCAGAACTTTGGCTTTCTGAAGACCTTTCACATGAGCGATGGATCCGGCGATATCGTCCTCATACAGACGCTTATCGTATTGGATGGAAGAAGTGAACTTTTCAACGTCATGGGCCATCTTTTTTTTGAACCGGCCTCCCCACATTTTCGGCATAACTGCCCCCTTTTATAGCAAAATTATACCATATTAATATTCTCATTCATTCGAATACTCCGGATCATCTATTTATTATGTATGCATGTATTCGCTAAAAACCTGCTTTATCCCAGATAGTATCCCCTTAATAGCGGATCATCATTGGTAACTCCACATTCATGAATGATTTTTACGTTCAATTGCACAGGTGATCATGAGATGATGACCCGATTAGGCGTTATTGCACTTATTTATAGCGCTGGAGTTAACTTTCTTGCCACATTCTGAACATTCTTTATCATGAAGAGATATTACTCCTTCACATATCGAACAATGCCATTTTTCTTGTTCTGTTTTAAAAAAATGATCAAACCCATATGTTTTGATCATTGTACAATTATCTATTAAACTGACGTGATAACGTCTTTGATAATTTTTATCGAGGTCACTTATGCTTTTGCATGGGAAGTCCGTACATGTAAAACAATAGATCGACCCTTTTTCTTTTGCACATTTTTTTATTTCGCAGATCCTGCATCTTTCCGTTTTATCGGTATCATCAAAAAGACAGCCTTTACAAGGCTTTTTCTTTTTAAGGTGAACAGAGCATACCATACAATTCATCCCACATGGGGAGAACATTGCAGTATCGATCATTTCTGGCATGATCATTGCCCATCTTCCTTATTGCCATAGTACGTCGTACAACTTATAGACAAATGAATATTGGTGCTCGGCCCCTCGAAAAAAGGGTACTGCAATGACAGACCCGTCACCGTAATGCTCACTTTATCAGATAATGACCACTATTTTTCTTTCAGCTTCTTGACCTTCATCTGCAGACCGAACAGCTTGATAAAGCCGGTCGCATCTTTCTGGTCATAGAAATCGACGTTCGTGAAGGACGCCAAGTCGTTCAGATACATCGAGTGTGGTGACTTCACACCGGCAGGAACGATATTCCCTTTATACAGCTTCACCCGGGCCACACCGCTCACGACCTCTTGGGTCTTGTTCACGAACGCATCAAGCGCTTCACGCACCATCGTGAACCATTGGCCGTTATAGACCAGGTCCGCGTACTTGATGGCCAAGGTATCCTTTTGACGAAGCGTTTCTTTATCGAGTGTGATCATCTCGAGCATGCGGTGCGCGGCATAGAGTATCGTGCCACCCGGGGTCTCATACACGCCACGGGACTTGATGCCGACCAGCCGGTTCTCAACGATATCGATCTGTCCGATAGCGTTCTCCCCGCCTATCTTATTGAGTTCCACGAGCAGTTCCACCGGCCCGAGCTTCTTGCCGTTGACCGCAACAGGAACGCCTTTGTCAAACTCTATCTCGATATAGGTCGGTTTATCCGGGGCCTGCTCTATCGTCTTTGACAACGTGAACACGCGAGGATTGGGCTCATTCCAGGGATCTTCCAACTCATCACCTTCGTGACTGATATGCCAGATATTCGCGTCTTCACTATATATCTTCTTCTTCGAGACCGTGATCGGTACATTATGCTTTTCGGCATAATCGATCGCATCTTCGCGGGAATTGAGCGTCCACAGCGGGTCCTTCCAGGGAGCGATGATCTTCAGTGTCGGGTCCAGCGCCATATAGGTAAGCTCAAAACGGACCTGGTCATTACCTTTGCCCGTTGCACCGTGGGCGACCGCATCCGCTCCTTCTTTATGGGCGATCTCGACCTGTTTTTTAGCGATGAGGGGACGTGCAAATGAAGTCCCGAGCAGATACTGCCCTTCATAGACCGCACCTGCCTTGAGCGTCGGCCAAATATATCCCTCAATGAACTCTTTTTTGAGGTCCTCGATATAACACTTCGAAGCACCGGTCTTGATGGCCTTTTCTTTAACGCCTTCGAGCTCCTTGCCCTGGCCAAGGTCCGCAGCGAAAGCAATGACCTCACAGCCATAGTTTTCTTTCAACCACGGGATAATAACGGAAGTATCCAGCCCCCCGGAATATGCCAGAACGACCTTTTTGAATTTCTGAGACATACAAACACCTCTTTTGAAGAAAATACCAAATTTCAAATACCAAAATCCAATAGTGGAGGCATTGAAAGTGCGGCTATTCTACCATTAAAGGGCTATTTTTTTGAGTATTCGGAATTTTTGGCCTGGTCTATTTCAGCTTCCGGTAATTCTCATAGTCATGGACCCCGATACCATGAAAACCTTCCACACCTTTTAATGTATCTAACAGCGTCTGTTCGGTCTTTTGCAACCCTTTGAAGCCAATATCGGCAAAGCTCGCGCCTTTTACCGTCAGAGCCATGGTCTCAAGCCCGATAAAGACCTTTTTATTCACCCGTGACGCATAGGAGATCGCCGGCATCACCCGGGGCAGTATCCCCTGCTCTCCCGAGACCTCGGTCCTGTATGGGAATACGACCGCTTCATCCACGATATCGAGCAGATGTTCCCCCGCCTGCTTGAGCTTCACACTGAAGATCATGCGAGGCAACGGTCCTTTATTAGCGGTCAGGAACCAGAACGGAAGATCGACACCGAACGTCAGATGCGGACGTCTGAAATGCGTATATATACGGACACGCCGGAGCAACTGCAGGAATTCCAGGACCTTTGTCTGCATGGCCTTTTTGTGCGCCCCCTCAGCGAAATGCAGGTCGAACGAGAAATGTACACCGTCAAAATGCTCTGCTTTTTGCGAAGAAGAATTGAAATCCTGCAAGGCTTGCACCTGGGCCTTCACAGTTCCGCGGCCTTTTTTGCCGAATATCGTCGAAGGGCTCAGAAGCGCATATACGTTGAGACCAGCCTCATGGGCCTCTCGCAGAAAATCCCGATAGAATTCCTGCCCCTCAATGACAGCGCTGAACTCCGGGAACTCTTCTTCTTTAAGCATGACCTGATAATAGATGTGGGTGATCGACCGCTCTTTGCACAGATCGAAGAGCTCTTTGGTCTGCCGTGCGTGATTTATCTCTTTCGGTTTCCAGACCCAGAGTATCCGACGGTACTTCTGTGCCATACGTACTACTCAGCGTTCCCGAGCAGAAGCGCAAGGACGGCTTTCTGGACATGCAGCCGGTTCTCTGCCTGGTCAAAAACGATGGAATTCTTTGCCTCTAGAACATCTCCGGTGATCTCCTCTCCCCGGTGCGCCGGCAGACAATGCATGATCTTCACGGTAGACTTGGCCGCCTTGACCAGCTTCGCGTTGATCTGATAGTTCTTGAAGACTTTGCGGCGTATCTTCGATTCTTTCTCCTGTCCCATGCTCGTCCAGACATCGGTATAGATGACATCGGCACTTTTTACCGCCTCGAACGGGTCACGCATGATCTCGATCACACCGATCCTCTTCGCATCGGCCACGGCTTTGGCCCGCGGCTCGTACCCTTTTGGTGTTGCGACCGTCATGAGCATTCCTGTATGCGCTGCGACGGCCATAAGAGAATCACAAACATTGTTCCCGTCACCAACATATGCAAGGCGTATCCCCTTGAGCGTTCCAAAATGTTCCTTGATCGTGAGGGCATCTGCGAGCGCCTGGCAGGGATGCGCCCTGTCGGTCAGCCCGTTTATGACAGGTATCGTGGAATACGTGGCCAACTCTTCCACGATGGTGTGGGAGAACGTCCTGACCATGATGCCGTCAACATATCGCGACAACGTCAAGGCCACATCCTGTATCGCCTCGCGTTTCCCGAGCTGGATCTCGTTCGCCCCGATATTGAGCGCATACCCGCCCAGATGGTACATGGCCACATCGAAAGAAACACGCGTACGAGAAGAGGGCTTCTCGAATATCATGGCAAGCGTACGGCCGGCCAGCATATGATTGAGCTTGCCCATCTTTCGTTCAGCCTTGAGTTTTTCGGCCAGGGCCAATATCTGAAAGACCTCTTCGGTCGTTAACTCGGCTATCGTCAACAGGTCCTTACGTTTCATTTTTTACCCCGTCCTTTTTTCCCCGGATAGATCATCGTACCGACACCATGATCGGTCAGCAGTTCGAGCAGGATGCAGTGCTCGACGCGCCCGTCGATGATGTGCACGCTCTTCACTCCGTCCTTCAGGGAATCTGCCGCGCCCTGCACTTTCGGGATCATCCCGCCGCTTATCGTCCCGTCCTTTATGAGCGCCGGGATATCCGTATCCTTGAGCTGATTGATGAGCTTCTTGTGCTTATCGAGCACGCCCGGCACATCGGTCAACAGTATGAGTTTACGGGCATCGAGCGCACCGGCGATGGCGCTCGCGAACGGGTCGGCATTGATGTTGTACGTTTGCCCCTGCTTGTCGACACCGATGGAAGAAATGACCGGTATGTACCCGTCCTCGATGAGATGCTTGATGACCTTGGTATTAACGGATGCGACCTCCCCGACGAAACCAAGATCGTTCTTGGTCTTCATCTTCTTGGCCATGACCAGCCCGCCGTCCTTACCGCTCAGGCTGACGGCATTGCCTCCGAACTTGCTGATGAGATAGACCAGCTCTTTGCTGATCTTGCCGACCAGGACCATCTCCGCGAGCTCGATGGTCTCCGCATCGGTCACGCGCATGCCGTCGATGAACTGGGCTTTTTTGCCGATCTTCTCCAGCCAGCGGGTTATCTCTTTGCCGCCGCCATGGATGACGACCGGATGCATACCTACGTATTTGAGCAGGGCGATATCCTGCATGACCTTTTCTTTGAGCTCATTATCGACCATGGCCGCCCCGCCGTACTTCACCACGATGATCTCTCCGGCGAACTGACGGATGTACGGAAGCGCTTCTATCAATATCTGTGCATGTTGCTTCATGTGCCGTTTCTCTCCTTGCATTAAGTTCCTAGTTACTAGCTTCTAGCTGCTAGCAGAAGATTTGCTAGCAACTAGGAACTAGATACCAGTAACTAGTTATAGTGCGTATTTATCTTGATATACCCTTCAGTCAGGTCACAGCCCCAAGCCACGGCCTGCGCCTTCCCCATCTTGAGGTCCAACAGGACCTTGACGTTCTTTTTCTTCAGGTCTTTCAGTACGACCGAGACCTTTTCCGGCTCGATCATGACCCCGGCGCGCCCGGCCGCAGCGATGACGCGTCCCCAGTTATTATCGGCACCTGCGATAGCGGTCTTGACCAAGGGTGAAGTAATGATGGTTTTTGCGACCTTGATCGCATCCAGTTTATGGGCGGCACCTTTGACCTGCACCTCGAACATTTTCTTGGCACCTTCCCCGTCCATAACGATCATCTTTGCCAGAGTGATGCACGCTCCGGTCAGGGCCTTCTTGAACATCTCATATTGTTTCGTTCCCTCACGTATCTGCGGGCCTCCCGCCGCACCGTTGGCCATTATCGTCACCATATCATTGGTACTGGTGTCCCCATCCACCGAGACCATATTAAAAGAGACCTCCACGGCCTCCCACAAGGCTTTCTGCAGTGTGACCGGAGAAATAGCAACGTCCGTCGTCAGGAAACCGAGCATTGTTGCCATGTTCGGATGTATCATCCCAGAACCTTTGCACATCCCGCCGATAACACCCTTCATGCCCGGAAGTTTCACAACGACCTGCTTATCTACCAGGTCCGTGGTCATGATCGCCTGGGCCGCGGTCTGCCCTCCGGGTATCGAGAGGCTCTTTTTCAATACGGGCAGCGCTTTAATGATCGTATCTGCCGGATGCGGGACGCCTATGATACCGGTGGAGGCCACAATGACCTCTTCTTCATCGATATTCATCATAGTAGCGACGGCCTTACGTACCTTCTTAGCACGGGCGATACCCTCTTTCCCCGTGCACGCGTTCGCATTGCCGCTGTTCACGATAACAGCATGGGCACTGCCGCGGGCTATCGTCTCACGAGCCAGGATGATGGGAGCCGCCGCTACTCTGTTCTGTGTGGTCACCCCGGCCAAAGCACAGGGCAATTCGGAATAGATCATCGCCAGGTCTTTTTTTCCCGTCTTTTTTATCCCCGCCGATATCCCTGCGGCCACAAATCCTTTTGGTACCGTCACTCCTGCTTTTGCCATTATCCGAACACCCCTTTGTAAAAAATTCCAAATACCAAAATTCAAACACCAAACAAGACCACTGCTCCAAAGCGAAAATTAAACTACGGGTATAACGCCACGCGGTCCAGATTCTGTGTCTCTTCAAAGTTCAGCATCAGGTTCATGTTCTGCACGGCCTGTCCCGAAGCACCTTTGACCAGATTATCGATGACCGACACAACGATCACTTTGTTCAAACGCTGGTCGACCCGGACAGATATCGCACAATCGTTCGTTCCAACGACCTCTTTAATGCCCGGCAAATGATCGACGACTTTTATGAACGGCTCTTCGCCATAATAGGTCCTAAATATCGCCATGAGCTCATCTTGCCCCATAGGTCTGACCATATCAGCGTAGGCGGTAACCAGGATGCCGCGATCGACCGGGAGCAGATGCGGAGAAAAGATGACCTCCATACCAAGGTTCTGCTCGATCTCGGGCTGATGGCGGTGTTTGGTCAGATTATATGCGGTGAAATTCCCGTGCGACTCGCAAAAATGACTGGTCAGAGCGAGCTTACGCCCTGCTCCGGTCACACCGGATTTGGCGTCAATAATGACCGAACCTTGCTTGAGCAGACCTTTTTCGACCAAAGGTTTCAGGGCCAGGGTCGATGCGGTCACATAACAGCCGGGATTGGCGAGCAGCTTCGCTTTAATTATCGCATCACGTTGTTTCAATTCCGGCATGCCATAGACGGCTTTCGCCGCCAGTTCTTTTGAGGTATGCGGCACATAATACTTCTCATACACGTTCGTATCCTTGAAGCGGTAATCGGCACCAAGGTCCACGACCTTGATATCTTTTTCCAGCAGTGCGGGGACGATACCGTGCGCAAGCCCGTGAGGGAGGGCCAGGAACACCAGGTCCAGTCCCAGCGCGACCGCTTTCTCTACGGAATATTCCTCCGCGACCAGCTCACACTTCCCGACAAGATGAGGGAACACTTCACTGATCTTTTTCCCGACATAGTTCTGAGAGGTTATCCACTCGATACTGACCCCCGGATGATCGAAGAGCAAACGGATCAATTCCGTTCCTGTATATCCGGTGGCACCGACGATACCTATCTTGAATTTTTTCATGAGAGCCCCCTCACCTTTCCTTACTGCTTACTGTATCGCCTGTTCAACTTTATCCTTCACTGTATTCAGACTGCTGATGACAGTATGTAATTGTTCTTTCATGTGAGGGTCGTCCGTCAAAGATACGGAAGCCTTGACCTCATTGATCATGTTCAGCAAAGAAGCGCTCATATCCTCAAGCCGAAGCATGCGCTGTCCCGCTGTCTCCTGAGGTATCGAAAAGGATACATCTTTGAATTTTTGATCATTTCCATTACTGCTCATTGTGCATCGTATTATACAAGAAACTCGGATATTTGCCATTTTTTACATATCCGTGCTACTATTCTGCTCCCTTGCAGGACCGATGTGTGCAAGGTTTTTTATTGGCACCTGCAATTGGAATTTGGAATTTGAAATTTTTTATCTAGTGACCCTATCGCCCGCCTACGCTCCAGAGCTTCGGCGGACTTTCGGCACCATGATATTTGAACTAATATTGTCGAGCTGTCACCTGGAATTCGACGTTCGACTTTGACGTGGCCCTATCGTCTAACGGTTAGGACATCGGCTTTTCAAGCCGGTAATCGGGGTTCGATTCCCCGTAGGGCTACCATGAAGTATTTGCTCGCAGTCAATATCCCCATTAAATAATGATCCGTCCGTGCTCGCAAAACTTCATGACAAACCATGTACTTCCTTGCGAGCAAATTACTTCATGAGCTACCACTCATAATCTCCAGAACTGAACAAAGTGTTACATGAGAAAAGCCACAGGAAGTGCAGACCTCTATCTGCATGAACGGTATATTCTACGAGCCTACCTTTTCAAAACCAAAAGGGACTTCAATATGGTCTTCCATCTGACTATGAATGATCGCGTTCAGTATGCTGTAGAATTTCCCTAAAAGGACGCCGTTGATCTTGAACTTTTTCAGCATATCAAATCGTTCTTCATTGAACTGTGCCCCGGCGAACAGATAATTACCGATATAGTCGGCGATCGCATGGTACAAGGACCAGCTCATCTTGTCCGGGAGATGCAACGCCGCTTTGTTCAGGTTTTTAACTATCCCCAGGATAAATCTGTTATATTCATGCTTACGTTTCATGAATCTCTGGTCGAGCAGTTTATCGGTATCGACCATCAGGATGGTATCCATTAACGCACTGATCATCTCGGAAAGTTTACTATTGATATGATACGTAAGGAGCGAATCGAGCTTTTCCTGAAGATTCCGGTCATATTTCAGGAAGTGCATTTCATACTGATCACATGCCTTCGTCAGGATATCCAATAGTTCCGAGGGCGCGTTCACAGGTAACGCACGGTCGATATCTTCCACAGACACTTCCGACAGGAACTCCAGATATGTCGCCCCGGGATCGGCTCGGTCCCGGAAAAGCCCTTCTATATACGGTCTATATGCATCATATTTAGGGAACAATACCGAGCTCTGGACGGCACGACCGTACAGCAACGCTTCTAATTTATTGATGACAGGTTTTGTACACCAAGAGATATCGTCCGAAAGAGCTCCTGAATAATGCACCGGGAGCATTTTCCATAACAACAAGAGGTCAGGTATATCGATTGAATCAACTGCTTTCTCGCGAAGAGCCTTTAAAAAACTCGTTTTAACGGAGTCATAGATGACTTCTTTTGATAATATTTGCAGCCCATCCAGCTCGTTCTGATCGAACTGTACCGTGGGGCTCGCGATAGATAAAGGGAACAGTTCAATAACAGGGCTCTCGTTCTGTTTCACCAATTCATCCAGCGATTCCGTGAACCCCTTCTCATATTTCCCTCCGCGAACGTCCCCATGTATCTTCAACAGGTCCACGACGGACATCAAAGTCTTCCGCTGTTCCGGGTCCGTGATATATCGAGCAAGACCGCCGGCCGCCAGTTTATACAAGTTCTTTGAAAACACCAGTTCGTTCTTTCCTCGAGTATTTTTTGTAAAGAAAATATCTTCATGCTCCAACACCTGGGGTACAGCTTTAACTATCAGTTCACGCGGTATCGTCCGCGCTACGTAATAATTAACCTCAGATATTACTTTTTTCTGCATATACATCCCTTCTCATAGGTCGATCTCGACTGTTAATATATCGTTAACACATGTGAAAGATTTCAAATATTTTGGGACCTAATGCTCCGCGGAAGGGTCTCCCTCCGAACGGCTGCTCACAGAAAAAGGCACTATCAGAATGAAAAACTATTATGTAACAGGAGGATATCATCTGTCGGAACACTGTTCAGCTCTCCCGACGTATACGTATCTATGACGAACAACGTGTTCCTGGTCACAAATTCGGTGGTCAGATCTGTCTCACGGATAGCGTTCGGGTCGTACACCGCGATCTTCTTGGCCTGGCGCAGAACATCTCTGCCGCTCCAACGCTCCGCCTGTATACCATTGATCAGGACCGAAAAAGAGGAACGGGAAAGGACATACTCCCCTTTCACCTTCCGTATCTCCGGATAATACTCAAGGTCCTGGTCGGTCAGTTTTTGCCAATGGACCTCCGTTTTGGACATCGATCCCGTAAAAAGCTCCGTCGGGTCCATATCGTTCTGGTCGAAATTATAGATCTGAAAATATTCTTTTCCTCCGCTCACGAATTTCCATTCTTTGGGGTAATAGATGACAAATCCGGCAGCATCCGTATACGACTTCCAGCCCTTTTCTTTATAACTGGCGTCGAGGATCGTGTGCTGGCGATGAACGAAAAGCGAGCACCCGGAGAGAAGGAACACACACATCGATATGGCCATGAGCTTCTTCATGAGATGATTATAGCATCGACCGTGAACACAAGAAACGGCCATTGTCAGATATTCAAGGTTTGTGTATCATCCTTTTCCGCCCTTGTAGATCGTTCTGTCGGGCGCTTAGCTCAGTTGGTAGAGCATCTCGTTTACACCGAGAGGGTCACAGGTTCGAGTCCTGTAGCGCCCACCAGACAGAACATAAACTTTTTTGTGGTTCGTTTTCATAGTTGCTTTCATGTAGCCCTTCCGCAACCGCACCCCATAAATTCTTAAAAACAAACCGGAGCCGCATCTGAGGGCACTTTGTTTTTGAGCCATTTTTTATTGCAGGTACAACATTTCCAAAACCGCCGCCGCCCCCGCCATTTTTTACTTTGGTATCGCCGAAGCCGCCGCCCTTGCCGCCCCGAACCGCCCCCGCCGGGCTGGCAACAAGCCCTAAAGAGAAGTTCGAGCCGATGTTTTCAAGAAATTGTCTTTTTTCCTCAAGGCTATCGCTGCTTAGTGCGAAATTTGCGGCACCCAAGCCATTTATGAACTCTTCAAGCAGTTCGAGCCAAAGATATTGCCCTTTCTCTAACATGTTCACCTGTTTTTGAAGATCATACTTTTCATCAAGTAACTTTTGTTTCCTTTTGCAGTATTCATACTTCGATATCTCGCCTTCAAGGTATATATCCATTAGGCGTGATATCTTGTTTTCAAGAACGGTCATACATTTATCAAGTCTTTTTATATCCTTTGCCGTGGAATTGCGGAGTGTTTCTTTTTCCTCGCTCACCTTATCCTTTAAGGATGTACCCAGTTCCGGATCAACTATTACCCTTTTAATGGAGTCATCGATCTGATCGACGAGCCTTTCCTGGCGTATATAGCCGCCGCTGCAGTGACCTTTTTTCTTGGTACATCTGTAATAAGTATGCCCCTTTTGAACTTCAGCCGTAACCATTGCACCGCAAATTTCGCACTTGATAAGCCCCGTAAAAGGTTTTTTACTTACAATTTTACGAGGTCTTCGGCCCCTTTGTTTGATAACTTCCTGGACCCGGGCATACAAATCCTTGTCTATCAAAGGCGTATGAATTCCTTCATAATATTCTCCGTTGTATCTGATAAACCCATAATAAAATGGATTTTGAAGAATGCTTTGAATCCCACAAACCGATAACGCTCGTCCAGTTCTCCGGCTCAGTATCCCCATTGAACTGGCATACGGGATGAGATGTTCAAACGCATATCGTCCTGTAGCATACATTTCAAACAAGCTCTTTACCTTTGGAGCAGTGACCGGATCAACGTCTATCTTTCTTGTCTTATAGTTATTCAGATATCCAGGAGGAGCAAAGGAAGGATACTCCCCTCTTCTAAGCTTTTGCCGTATTCCCCTTTTGACGTTCTCAGAAAGATTATCCACATAATATTTGGACTGCCCAAATATTATGTTCAACATGAACTTCCCCTGAGACGTATTGTCAAAACGGTAGGTGGGAAAGTCGAGATACTTTATCAACCCTCGGTCTACAAGATGGATAATTTTTCCGCCATCAACAGAGTTCCTCGCCAAGCGGTCAGGATGCCAGGCTACTATCCCCTCCACAGCACCTTTCTCGACCTGAGCGATCATTTTATTAAAGATCGGCCTGCCCGGCTCTTTGGCCGTTCTGGTTTCAACAAATTCTTCAACGATCTCGATATCAGGAATTCGTTTTATATACTCATTCAATTCAACAAGCTGTGCTTCAATAGACAATATCTGTTTGTCTTCATTATCCATAGACTTTCGGGCGTAAAGATAATACTTTCTCATTACAGAGAACCTCCCTTGTATGTTCATACATTTATTGGAGAAGCAGAATTATGGGTTTGGTCTATCCAGAGCGGATCAGAATTTTTGAAGCTTAACTTAAGATGCTTGGGATTATACAGAAACCAGAACGGCAAACGCAAGTATGGTTCCAGGTGTCTTCTTTCGTCCACACATCGGCTCATGCGCCAAAGGCGCATTGCAGGCTTTTCCTAAAAGCCTGCCGAACTTCTCTTTAGGATTCGCTAACCGCGAATATTTCGCTCGCGTTATTATTCACCACGGCTTCGGCATTCATGATCGCGAGCGAAATGCTTGTTGCCAGCCCGGCGGGGGCGGTTCGGGGCGGCAAGGGCGGCGGCTTCGGCGATACCAAAGTAAAAAATGACTCAAAAACAAAGTGCCCTCAGATGCGGCTCCGGTTTGTTTTTAAGAATTTATGGGGTGCGGTTGCGGAAGGGCTACATGAAAGCAACTATGAAAACGAACCACAAAAAAGTTTATGTTCTGTCTGGTGGAACCTTCAAAATGCAGCAC
>CAZZFK010000002.1:0-469461 GCA_964653455.1 uncultured bacterium | reverse complement strand
TACAGGTCCCAGTCCAGCAACAAGAAAAATTTATCAATAAAATCATCCCGGACCCGGGCTTCTTTATAGTTTGCGGTCTTGTAGCTGGCGATGTTATTGCGGAATGTATCTACGAGAAGGGCTAACTTTTCTTTTTTTACTCTGAGATCGCTCATGAACGGATTTTACCACAGAAAACAGGAACTCAACGGACATTCCGGTTACTTCTTCATCCGGAACACCAGATCCCGACGGCAGACCTCTTTACCGATGAGCATGCCGACCTCGCTGCCTTTTTTGGCGACCGAGACCGGCTGATGGTTTATCTGCATCGACTTCACCGGTATCATCAGCTTGGTCTTGCTGCCTTTGATCAGTATCGTATCCCCCTGCGCGAGCTGCTTATTCTTGATCTCGATGATCGCGACCTTGATCTTGTCCAGATAATCCGTGACCTCGCCGATGAACTCGCCGTTCTGTATTTTGATGTTCGAGATGCGCATATCGCGTTTCTTGCTCTTCCACCAGGACCGTACGGCCTCGATCAGTTTTCTGACACCAAAGTTGACCGGATACGATAACAGAAAGCCTATGACAAAGCTCCCGAGCACGGCACGCGCCAGTACATAGCGCTGCGGCAGAAGAAAATCCTCCGGAGAAAAACGGGAGATAGCAGTGACTATGTTATCCAGAAGTGAAAGCATATAATACGTCGTATTGTATCGGCTCGGTACGTGTTGTCAAACTCAGGAAAGGTCCCGTTATGAAAGCCCGCGACCAGATCATCGCCCTTAAGAACATCGCCCTTGTCCGCGACAACAGAGCGCTCCTGAACGATATTTCGTGGACGGTCAACAAAGGGGAACACTGGGCCATCATCGGCCCGAACGGTGCCGGGAAATCCATGCTGCTCAAGATCATCGCCAGCTACCTCTGGCCGAGTTCGGGGACCGTCGAGGTCCTCGGACAACGCTATGGCACAGTGGAACTACAGGGATTGCGGGAAAAGATGAGCTGGATCAGCTCCGCGCTCGAACAGGAACTCCCCCTGGAGGAGACCGTCCTTGCGACCGTACTCTCGGGAAACCTCAGTACCTTACGCGTGTTCACAAAACTCTCTTCTGCAGTACAAAAAAAAGCGAAGCAACTGGTCGAACGGTTCGGGCTCAAAGGTCATGAAAGCCAAGAATTCGGGTCCTTATCGACCGGAGAGAAGAAAAAGACACTGCTCGCCCGCGCGCTCATGCACGACCCGAAGATACTGATACTGGACGAGGTCTGTGCCGGGCTCGATCCCGCGGCACGTCTCGACTACCTCAACACTGTCCGCACGGCCATCCGCCACCACAAGGAAATGACCGTTCTCTTCGTGACCCATCATATTGAAGAATTGATACCCGAGCTCACCCACGTGCTCGCGCTCCGCAAAGGCAGCATCGTCCACTGCGAGAAGACATCACCGAAAGGGCTCATTCAGATCTTTGTGGCGCTGTTCGGGGAAAAGGCTATGGCAAGAAAAAGAACCTAGGCCCATAAAACTCACCCCGATCCCAACTTTCAATATACACCGCCAATATACTTTTCCCTCGCTCCAGAGAAAGAAAAAAGATCACGATGGTATTATCGAATGGTCGCTCTATTATCGGGGTGAAGTAGCTCGCTCAATCCCTATGCGTACATCTTTTTGAGCACATACCCGACCTTTTTGATACCCTCGACCAGGTCATCATCAGAGGCGGTCAGACTGATGCGGATACATTCGCTATTATGCTTTGTTGGCGCCGCTTGCCCGAAAAAGAATTGGTTCCCCGGACAGACCATGACCAGCTGGTCCTTACAGGCAGCATAAAGTTCCTGATCAGTACCCGGCAGGTCCTTGAACCACACCCACATGAACAAGGTCCCTTCGGACTGATGGATATAGTACGGAATAGCGTCGTCCCAATGCTCACTGATCGCTTTTTGCGCGAGCTTTGATTTACGTTCATAGAACGGACGAATGACGTTCAGCGCCACGTCCTCAAGCTTGCCGCTCTTGAGCGCGCGCTGAGCTATCGCTTGCCCGAAACGCGAAGCATGGATCGAAATGTTCGCCTTGAACGTGTACAGAGCATCGATATATTTCTCGTCCGCGATAACGACAGAGATGCGCTCCCCGGGCAGACCACATTTGGAGAAGGAGAGCACATAAATGACATTGGAGTCACGCACAAGCTGCATCGGAGTGAAATTAATGGCCGGGATGGGCGGCGCATACGCGGAATCGATGATGACCGGGAGCATATGCTTCTTCGCTTCCTGAACGATCTTCAGGGTCTCTTCGTCGGAGAACACATTGCCGGAAGGGTTCGTCGGCCTGCTGAACAGGACCGCACCGATCGTGTCATCGATCTTGAACGACTTCCAGTCCGGATGATATTTGAACGAATGCTTCCCGGTGATCTCCCTCTCAGGGTCGATGGCCACATGCATCCCCGGTTCGATGCCAAGACTTGAATACCCGGTGTAATCAGGAACGATAGGGTGCAGGAGTTTTTTCTGCACACCGTTGGTCTGTCCGCAGAACATGTTGATGAGCATGAAATATGCGAGCTGACTGCCGCCAACGACCATGACGTTCTTCGTGGTCAGTCCCCAGTTGAACTTCTTGTTATAAAAAGAAACGATCTCTTGCAGGAACGGGACATACCCTTCGGTCATACCATAGCGGCCAACGATCTCGGCATATTCCGGGGACCGCAGGACCTCTTCTCCGTACTCTTTCCAGAGAGCGACGACCTCAGGCAGAAGCACCGGATTCCCCGGACTTAAATTGATGATATGCCGTCCGTTAGCATGCAGTTCGGCGTCCTGAATGTCTTTCATGATGGCGCGGACACCGGAAAGTCGGTTCATTTTTTTACCGAGATCGGACAAGGAATGCTGTGTCATGACTATTCATCTCCCTTACTGACGATACGGGCATATGTTCACATATTGTCAATGCATATTAACGCCAAACGGGGCATTTGAAAATACGCTGTGTTCTTATTTCGCGTCCATTTTGCTATAGTATCAGCATCTTACCGATAAGGAGTTGTACTATGGCAGAAAAAGGATTGGCAAAACCGGTAAAACTTAAAAAGGAGCTCGCTGAGTTCTTGGGTGCAAGTGAATTGCCCCGGACCGAGATCACACAGAAATTATGGGACTATATCAAAGCGAACAAGCTCCAGACCAAGACTCCGAACGGAAAACCGGAAGGTGCCGGTAAGAACATCGTAGCTGATGCGAAACTGCTCCCGATATTCAAGAACACGAACTCCAAGAGCAAGTCCGGGAACACGACCGACCTGCGCAATATGACCGAAGGGCAGACCATCGATATGATGCAAATGGCCGCTGTCGTCGGCGCGAACGTTGAAGGATAAGTCACTGTACTGACCAATGACAAAAAGCCCCGCAAAAATCGCGGGGCTTTTTCTTTTTATATATTATCTTTATGGAGATCTGGGGTCCTCCCATTTTGCACGTGCGGCCTGTTGGCGTCAGTACAAGATCGAAAACAAGGGCCACGAAGTAATTCGCTCCAATGCAGGTCTGACTGAAATATGGAATATGAGCTTGAAATTGGAATGACTTACCATGAAGTTTCGCGCTTCGCGAATACTTCATGGTGGAGCGGGCGATCGGGTTCGAACCGACGACATCAACCTTGGCAAGGTTGCACTCTACCAACTGAGTTACGCCCGCCTACGCACTTCGCTACGCTACGTTGCTTCGGCGGGCAGGCCCGCAACGCTCCGCAGCGTAGAAATACATGAGGCTAAAGAATATCAAAAATCTCCAAAAACGGGCTTGGATTATATCACAAGCCGTTCGGAGTGGGAACGCCCTGCAATAGTTCCATACATCGCTTATCTCCGTTCTGAGCCGCGTACATCCGTGCATCCCAATGTATCGTATTGAACAGTGTCGGATCAGCTCCGTTCGCCAATAAAAGCTCCACGACCTTCGAATGTCCTTCTCCGGCCGCCTTCATGAGCGCCGTGGTCCCGTCATTATCGCTGAGGTTCACACGTGCCCCCTGAGAGATAAGGAAGGGTA
Organism: uncultured bacterium; assembly: GCA_964653455.1. GTDB lineage: Bacteria > Margulisbacteria > Termititenacia > CAZZFK01 > CAZZFK01 > CAZZFK01. Next base: position 465,396 of record CAZZFK010000002.1, on the reverse strand, counting down.
CGACCATGACATCCCCGCGTTTGGCGGCGACCATAAGGGCGGTATCGCCCGCCTTATTCCGAACATCCACAGATACGCCTTTTTGCACGAACTCCTTCAAAAGCGAGACATCAGCACTTGCCGCTGCAGAAAAGAAATGTTCCGCAGTATCCCCGGGAACAGCATCACTATGAGCTTTCAAAAGGGCCGCAAGTTCTTTGTTGTTCTTTTGAAGTGCGATCTCCAGGGCCGCATCACCGTCATTATTCCTGACATCACAGCTGACACCTTGTTCAAGCAGCATTCTGGCGATATCTGTTCGTTCATACATGGCGGCGATCATGAGCGGCGTATACCCTTCGGTATCTGTCGTTTCTGCTTGCGCTCCCTTTGTGATCAAGAACGCGGCCGCCTCAGTTCGCCCGTTGGCGATGGCCTTCATGAGCGGGGTCCAGCCTTCGGCATCCCGGGCGTTCACACTTGCTCCTCGCTCAACGAGCATCTGTATCACATCCATATTACCGTACGTAGCCGCCAGCATGAGCGGAGTGAAGCCGTTCTCGTCCGTGACCTCCAGATTCACGGACCGCGACAGTATCGAACGCACCGCGTCCTTATCTCCCTGCTTCACCGTATCGGTCAATGGTTCAGCAACGGAAGGGACCGCGAAAACGATCATGACGAACAAAAAGATAAAGCTGTTGGTCCATATGTTCATATGTATATCCTCCCTGAACGACCAGGCCGGTACGAAAGATACGGTGCGTGCTTGTTGCCTGCCACTCGCCACTCACCGCTCGTCATTAATTGTAGGTCAAACCCCCGGGTGATACAATGTGCGCCGACATGCTTAACACTAAAGATATCGTCCAGCGCAGTTTCTATTATGTCGCCCTCATCACGATACTGACCGTGATATTCGTCGGGCTTGCGATCGTGAACGACGAGCTGTTCTCCAGTATCGCGACCCATAATATACAGATCATCATCATCTCAAGCTTCATCCTGCTCCTGGCATTGGTATTCCAATATAAACAGACCGGTATCTCCCTCGAGAACGCGAAACTTTACAAGGCATTACAGGAAAAGCAGGATGTATTGGACCGTGACCTGCGCATGGCTCGCAGCGTTCAGCAAGGTCTTATACCCTCCGCTATCCCGCAACCCAAAGGGGTTCGGGTCGCCGCGCGCTGTCTGCCGGCCGAAAGCGTCGGCGGTGATTTTTATGATTTCATCGAAAAAGAGAACGAATTGAACCTGGTGATCGGAGATGTATCAGGCCACGGCGTATCCTCTGCACTGGTCATGGCGCTCACGGGGGGAATGATCAATGAATTAGGGCGCAATCATACTACGCCAGGGGACCTACTCTCCGAGGTCAACCGGCATATACATCATTATTTGGCCAATAACATTAATTTTGTGACAGCCTTCTACGCAAAATTCGACCTGGGGACAAGAACACTGAGCTTCAGCAAAGCAGGACATTTGCCGGGCTTGCTCTTTAAAAAAGGGGCAAAAAAAGCGATAGACCTCGACGGAGAAGGAGTGCTCTTAGGCGTGTTCGAGGATGCCTGTTTCAGCACAGAGACCGCGGAGCTCTCCAGCGGGGACAAAGTTGTGCTCTATACGGACGGACTTACGGAGCTTCGTGACCAGAACGGTGAGTGGTATGGGGATGCACGGCTCACAGAATTGATCTTGAAGAACCAGGAGCTTCCTGCACAATCCCTGCTCGATACCATATACGCTGATGTACGGAAATTTTCAGCACTTCAGAAGGACGATCAAACAATGGTCATTCTTGAAGTGGTCTAGGACAACTACTGGACGTTATCTTCTTTTTCTTCTCTCAATAATAAACGCTTTATCTTTGCAAGGCCTGAGGCAAGGATACGGGAAACATGCACCTGCGAGATCTTGAGCTGTTTTGCGATGTCCATCTGCTGCAAGTTCTTGAAGAATCGCATATCAATGACCTCTTTTTCTCTGACCGGGAGCCGGTCCATCGCTCGCCGCACGTTCTCAAGATCGACCAGAGGATCAAGCCCTGTGTTGTTCTCGGCCACACTGGCCAGTAAGGATTCTGCAACGGTCGTATAGGACGCGCCCTCATCACTGACCATAGGTTTATCGAGCGAAAGCGTGTTATAGGCCTGCCCGGCCTCCATCGCTTCCAAGACCTCTTCTTCGGTCAATTTCAATCCTTTAACTATCTCTTTCACTGTCGGAGACCTGCCCTTTTTCTGTGTTGCCTCAATGATATAGCGCTTGATCATCGTATTGAGTTCCTGCAATTTGCGCGGAACCTTCACAGAACTGCTTTCATCGCGCAGATAATGCTTGATCTCTCCGATGATGAGCGGAGCGGCATACGTGGTGAATTCGGTCTTAAAAGCACTGCGATAGCGCTCTATCGCTTTCATGAGCCCAATGATGCCGACCTGCACCAGGTCATCGAGCGGCTCTCCCCGGTACAGAAAACGGCTCGCAATGAACCGGACAAAGTTCATATGATCAACGATAAGTTGTTCGCGGAGGGCCGGTGTAGGTTTTTTTTGATACTGCACGATCAGCGTGACCGGTTTTGAGCGGGTAGCCATGAGGGATATTGTATCATAGAAGAAATGGAATGGAGCAAGAGAAGCCGTGGACAGTACTATGTACAAGCGCTCTGCCCACGGATCCTGTCCTTCTGTTTTCTGGCACTGCCCCTTTTTGACACCCCCACGCAAAGCCCATACAATAATGACAATGGAAAAGATATTCCTGATAACCATCGCTGCTGTGCTGGTCAATAACTATGTTCTGACCAAATTCCTCGGCATTTGCGCCTTCGTCGGTGTTTCGAACAAGATCGAGTCATCCGTGGGCATGGGCATGGCCGTCATCTTCGTTATGACACTTGCCTCGTTCATTTGCTGGTTGATCCAAACCTATATCCTGACCCCCCTCCATATCGAGTTCCTGCAGACCGTTTTTTTTATCCTGATCATCGCAGCGCTGGTCCAATTCTTGGAGATGGTCATTAAGAAGACCAGCCCTACCTTGGAAGCGATGCTCGGCATCTACCTTCCGCTGATCACGACGAACTGTACGATACTCGGTGTCTCCATTCTGAACATCACCGCAGGGTATACCCTTACCGAGAGCATCATAAACGGCTTGAGCTCCGGTGTAGGGTTCATGCTCGCCATGGTCCTCATGGCCGGTATCCGTGAACGCCTGGAACGTGCAGATATCCCCCATTTCTTCAGAGGAGCACCGCTCACGTTCATCATCGCATCACTTCTCTCCGTTGCTTTTCTCGGCTTCAGCGGGTTGGTCAAATGAACACTATCCTTGCCTCCGTTCTCAGCTTGAGCGTGCTCGGCCTCGGTCTTGGCCTCGGACTGGCCTATGCCTCTAAAAAATTCCATATTGAACGAGATCCCCGCGTCGAAGAGGTCCAAAAGGTCCTTGTCGGGATCAATTGCGGAGCATGTGGGTTCCCAGGCTGTTCCGGTGCTGCAGAAGCCATCGTCAAGGGTGAAGCTCCTGTCGATGTTTGCTTGCCCGGGGCAGAAGAGGTCGCGGCCAAAGTCGGTCGGATCATGGGTGTCAGCATCACCGCCTCAGCGGTGAAACGGCATGCGGTCGTACTATGTCAGGGCAACGACAGTATCGTAAAAAAACGGTTCGCCTACAATGGATTACATTCCTGTGCTGCCGCTGCGCGGCTCATGGGAGGCGACAAAGCATGTGCATACGGCTGTCTCGGGTACGCTGATTGCGTACGCGTCTGTACGTTCAATGCGATCATGGTACAGAACGGCATCGCCGTGATTGACCGGGAAAAATGTACCGCTTGTCAGCTCTGCGTCCGTACCTGCCCGAAAAAGATCATTAGAATGGTCCCGGCAAAAGAGAAAAGACTCGTCTTCTGTCATTCTCATGACACGGGCAAGGTCAGTCGGTCCCGATGCGCGGTCAGTTGTATCGCGTGCGGCATTTGCGTAAAGAGCTGTCCGTTCGAAGCGATAACCATCGAGAATAATCTGGCGACCATAGACCCGGTAAAATGTACGAACTGCGGTATTTGCGAGGAAAAATGTCCGACCAAAGCGATAACGGCGGGATAACACCGGTATCGTCGCACTCAGGCTTTCATACAAAGTATTTTTTTGACCTTCTCGATCGCCCTTGCCCTGTGACTGATGCCGTTCTTCTCATCAGGGGACATTTCGGCCAAAGTCCTTCCGCTCCCGTTAAACACGAACACCGGGTCATATCCGAACCCGTGAGCACCTTTCATATCGTGTCCGATATACCCTTCACACGTACCGACAACGACCTGCTCCTTCCCGAAGGGATCGATCAAGGCCATCGTACAATTGAACCGTGCATTCCTTTTTCCTTCTGGAACATCACGCATTTCTGACAACAACTTAGCACACAACATTTCATAGGTCGCACCTTCACCTGCATACCGCGCAGAATATATGCCCGGGGCCCCGTTCAATGCATCGACCTGCAGGCCCGAATCGTCCGCAAGCGTCCATGTCCTGGTCACTGCGTACACTTCACGGGCTTTTTTCAGGGCATTTGCTTCGAACGTAGCTCCATCTTCAACGGTCTCCGGTATCTGAGGATATTTATCGAGGCCCACAACGGTGATCTGACCGCCCTTCAGCATCGCCTGTATCTCATGCAGTTTATGTTTGTTCTTTGTCGCTATGACCAGTTCCATTATGCACCTCAGGAACATAAAGTTACCATGGGTACCTATAAAGAAACAAGGAACGCGACACAAGATACAAGCTCGTCATATACATCTTCTTTCCTTGTGTCTTGTTTCCTGTTTCTTGTTTCTCTCTATGATATAATTCCCCCACCATGTCCCACAAAATATTGGTCATTGATGACGAAGACAACCTGCGTTTCCTGGTCTCCAAGTTCCTGGAAATGGCGGGGTATGCGGTCACGACCGCAGAGGACGGGGACTGTGGCATCAAGAGCGCAAAGAACCTGCAGCCGGACCTTATCCTTCTTGACGTCATGATGCCAAAAAAAGACGGATACCAGGTCGCAAAGGAACTTGCCTCGGACAAGAAGCTCTCCTCTGTTCCTATTATATTAATGACAGGAACCTCGCAGGTCGTAGGCCCCGGCATTCAATTATCGACCCCGGCAAAGTACAAACTGGCGAAGCCGTTCAGCAAAGAAGATCTGTACGAAGTGGTGAAAAAGGCACTTTCAAACAAGTGACGAGAACCGCGTTGCAAGTGGCAGGGAGATCAGTTGCGGTGACCTCCTCGCCTTGAACCCCGTAAATATTCGCCGAGCAGATAGAACGAACCGGTGATACATATAAGGTCTTTTTTTTGTGCCGACCGTTCAGCCAGCGAGACAGCATCTTTCAGACGAGCACAACATCGCACGACCACTGCGGGACGAAGTTCTACGGCGATATCTTTCAACGAATCGACAGTATGATAATCCGCGCCCGGGGACGTAAGGACAAGCAGGTCAGCAATAGCCCCCACATTGCACAATATGGCCCGGGCATCCTTCCGCTTCAATATCCCGAGGACAAGGACACATCTGCGACCAGCAAAGAGCGTACGGACATTGCGGACCAACTGTGCGCTCGCTTCCTGGTTGTGCCCCCCGTCCAGAACGATCGGTGCAGCATTCTTTCTCTTAATGACCTGTAAACGTCCTTCGAGGAACGCTTGTTGAACGCCGCGTTCATATCGTGCGCGGGGAATAACAAGATGTTCTTTCAGGACAGAATGAACGGACATCGCCATACCGCAATTGATCGCTTGTTGTGTCCCGCGCATACGCGTATGCATGCTGACCTTTCGCGCAAGAATGAATTGACTTTTATTGCCTCGCGCGATGCGTTGCAGCTCGTTCCTCGCTTCTGCGGGCAGAGCCCCGCACACGATCGGCACAGTGGGCTTGATGATGCCCCCTTTTTCAAAAGCTATCTTGGAGAGCGTGGCACCGAGGATCGACTGATGATCATACCCAATGGACGTTATGACCGAAACGAGCGGCATGATGACGTTCGTTGCATCGAACCTCCCGCCAAGCCCAGTTTCAATGACCGCGACCGAGACCTTTCGTTCCCGGAACCAGACGAACACCATAGCGGTCAGCACTTCGAACTCCGTGATCCCTTTCACTTTTCTGGCCTGAGCCATGACCCGGGAGAAGAGCACAGCGAACCGGGGCTTTGATATCTGAACATCATTGATACGGAAGCGTTCACAGTACGAGACCAGATGTGGGGACGTATATTCCCCGGTCACGATCCCGCACGCTGCAAGCCCTGTCGAGATCATACGCGCGACCGTACCTTTGCCGTTCGTTCCGGCGATATGAACAGAAAAGAATGAACGCTCCGGATTACCCAGAAGGTCGAGAAGGCGTATGATACGCTCAAGGCCAGGTTTTATCCCCTGAAATGAGACCAATCGTTCAAGGCTGCGGACAGCTTCCGTGTACCGCACGGTGCGTCAGCGTGCCCCGGTCAGCGAGGCGATCTGTTCGGAGAGGACCTTGTGCTTAGTAAGGAGTTCGCGTTCTTTTTCTTTCTCTTTTTCAATGACCTCGACGGGAGCACGCTTCACAAAACTCTCATTGGCGAGCTTATTTTTGATCCTCATGGACTCTTCATCTGTCTTGGCCATCTCTTTGCGCAGCCGTACGACCTCCGCCTCGATATTGATCAGATTGGCCAAGGGCATATAGATCTCAACCCCGGGGACCACGGACATGGCCGCTTCTCGCGGTTTAAATGCCAGCAGAGGGACCAGGTCGACCTTATGCACACGCGCGAGGGCTTTGATATAGGCTTCGCCTTTCTGCAGAACGCTCCTGTCCGCATCCGAGGCGGCCACCAGCACGATATCGGCGAATTTGCTGGCAGGGACGTTCATCTCGGCACGCAAATTGCGGATACTGCGAATAACATTGATGTATATCACCATGTGCTTCTCGACAGAAGCATCGATCTTTGAGACATCGACCATCGGCCACGCACTGTGAATGATCGTCACGGACGGATCGACCATAGAATGCCCGAGGCGTTGCCATAATTCTTCCGTCAAAAAGGGAATGAACGGGTGCAGCATCCTCAAAAGCCCGAGCAGCGTACGAAGGAACACCTGCGTATCGCCGCCGAGCTTGAACATCTCCACATACCAGTCACAGAACTCGCTCCAGGTAAAATCATACAGAAGCGCTGCTGCTTCGCCGAAATTGCCCTTCTCGAGATGGGCCGTGACCTCGCGGAGCACGGTATTGAACCGGCTTTCGATCCAGATATCGGCAAAAGAAGGGACGGACTCTTTGTCCTCCTGCATCAGGAAAAAACGGGTCACGTTCCATATCTTGTTCATGAAATTACGGGAGGCCGCGACCTTATCTTCGGATAATTTCAGGTCCTGTCCTCCGGCCGTCACCATCGAAGCGAGCGTGAACCGCAGCGAATCCGCACCGTATTTCTTGATCGTATCGAGCGGATCGACCGCATTCCCGGTGGATTTGCTCATCTTCCGACCCTGCGCATCGCGGATCAGACCATGGATGAACACTTTTTTAAAGGGGACCTTCCCCATGAACTTCGTTCCCATGGTGATCATGCGGGCGACCCAGAAAAATATGATATCGTAGCCGGTCACGAGCACCGAGGTCGGATAGTACCGCGTGAGGTCTTCTGTCTTATCCGGCCAACCGAGCGTAGAGAACGGCCAAAGTGCCGAACTGAACCACGTGTCGAGCACATCCTCTTCCTGCTTCAGTTCCGTACTGCCGCACACCGGACACTGCGCAGGCGTCTCACGGGCAACGATCAGTTCTCCGCAGCTGCAATACCATACGGGGAGCCGATGTCCCCACCATATCTGACGGGATATGCACCAGTCACGGATGTTCTCCATCCAATCAAGATAGACCTTTTTCCAGCGGGCAGGCGTGAACTCGACCTCGCCGCTCTCAACGACCTCTATCGCCTTCTTGGCCAAGGGCTTCATGTTCACGAACCATTGTTCGCTCAAATACGGCTCCACCACTTCATTACAGCGATAACAATGTCCGACATTATGGGCATGGTCCTCCACCTCGACCAGCAAGCCTTCATCCTGCATCTGAGCCACGATCATTTCACGCGCCTTGAACCGAGAGATACCGCGGTACGCTTCCGGGGTGTTCTCATTGAGCACACCCTTCTCGTCCATGATGATGAGCGGCTCCATATGATGACGCAGCCCCATTTCATGGTCGTTCGGATCATGTGCCGGGGTCACTTTGACCGCACCGGTCCCGAACGTACGCTCGACCAGCTCATCTCCGATGATAGGAATATCGCGATTGGCTATAGGAAGCCGTACTTTCTTGCCGATCAAATGTTTATATCGATGATCTTCGGGGTGGACCGCAACGGCGGTATCCCCGAGCATGGTTTCAGGACGAGTGGTCGCAACAACTATACCTTCTTTAGGATTATCCGCGAACGGATATTTAAAATGCCACAGATGACCTTTCGTCTCTACATACGGGACCTCTATATCGGAAAGTGCCGTAAGACAACGAGGACACCAATTTATTATCTTATGGCCTTTATAGATAAGACCTTCCTCATAGAGAGTCACGAACACTTCACGAACGGCCTTTGAACACCCTTCATCCATGGTGAAGCGCTCCCGCGTCCAATCACAGGACGCGCCCAGGTGACGCAATTGTTTGGTAATGATGTTCCCATAGCGTTCTTTCCATTGCCAGACCCGCTCAACGAACTTCTCCCGACCGAGCATATGCCGATCGAGCTTTTCTTTCTTGAGCTCACGTTCAACGACGTTCTGGGTCGCAATACCCGCATGGTCCGTGCCCGGAAGCCATAGAGTAGAATCACCCTTCATTCGATGATACCGGGTCAATATGTCCTGCAGGGTCTCGTCGAGCGCATGTCCCATATGCAGGGTCCCTGTGACGTTCGGCGGCGGAATGACGATACAGAACGGGTCGCCGCTCCCTTTTGGGGCGAAATAATTCTTCGATTCCCATTCCGCATAGAGACGATCCTCTGTCAAAAGATGATCGTATACCTTAGGTATTTCATTTTGCTGTTCTGACATACGGCCCTCATTTAAAAAAGTGAGCGGCATTATATCACCACTGATAATGAAATAGAACGGACCGGCCAAATGCTCCTGACATCCATAGTACGGGCGGCACAGTGAAAAATTGAAAAACATGCACACCGGACGTATAATGCCGACACTGTGTTATTCAAGAAAGGAGCTCATATGAGAACATATATTGGAACGATCATAGTATGCGTATTATGTGCGGGAGGTGTGCTCGCGGCGACCCCTGCTACCGAAACAGCAAAAGCCCCGGACTTGAATCCGCCGGTACTGGTCATAGATCAGTTCAACTCCGGCGATATCGCCAAAGCTGATACGTGGTGGAAATTCGACCGCCTCTCCATTACCGATGTGGCCGATAAAGAGACCAAAGACAAGTACATCATGGTCGGCGGCAAGGCCCAGAACTGGTATGTCGGCGGTATGGGGACCTATATTGCAAAGGATGCTGCAGGATCAAAAGCTATAAGCCTCAAGATCCTTGGTACAGGCAAGAACAGCGGCAAGATCAAGCTCGAACTGGTCGATGATGACGCGGGATCTCCCGACGTTGAACAGGACGATAAATTCATCCCTATCAAGGATGATAAATTCACGACCAAAGAGATCAATATCAACTGGACGGGATGGAAGACCGTCACGATACCCGTATCGGACCTTGTGCTCACGAACTCCGGCGCTGGTGACGGCGAATGGAACCCGGATACGCTCAATGATCGCTACGGACTTATGACCGTACAGATCATCGTTGTCGCCAGCTCCGCAAGCGGCGAGGTCAATTTTGGCATGAAAGACCTTGAACTGATCAAGTAACGGCCTTTGTACTGTGTAATATGTAAAATAAAAAGCCCGGACACTGCCGGGCTTTTTATTTTCTACCACACAATATACTTTTCAGTATACATATTGACTGTTTAGTCATTTTATAGTACAATTAGTACATGATAGAGAAAAAATTGGGAAGAAAAGAACGAGAGAGACTCCTTCATCAAGAAGAGATCTTTCGGGCCGCAGAAAAGCTTTTTTCCGAAAAAGGCTTTGAGGCTACGACCATGGACGATATCGCCACGGCAGCGGAATTCGCTAAAGGAACGCTCTACAAACACTTTGAGAGCAAAGACGAGCTGTTCACTGAACTGGTGGCAACCAAGATCGAGGCCGTACATGCTATTTTTCGGGACATTATCGCCGCAGGGGACCGGACCAAAGAGCTTGTCCGCTCGATCATTCACGCTCAATTGCGTTATTTTGAAGAAAATCTTTCCTTTCTCAAGATCCTGATCGCCGAGAACAGCAGGATATTACTCAAGGACGGGAGCGAGACCAGGAACATGGTGCGTAAAAAATACCTTGAACATACCGAACTGTTCGCAGAGGTGCTCCAGCAGGTCAACACCAGTACCGCACCCCGGACAGCGGACATCATAAGTTTGGCCTGCGCCCTGACGGGGATGATCAACGCGTTCGCCTTTAATTGGGCACTGAACGAACAAGTACGGACACGCTCAACTCTCAGCAGTTATACTGACACGATATTCGCGATATTCTGCAACGGAAGCTATCAGGCACACGCTTAATATCATCACTGTCGTCGGAAAGGAGCACACGATCATGGGTCGCACGTTCAACATCATCATCTGCACGGTACTGCTGGGAGGAACAGTTTCTTTGGCCGCTCAAGCAGAACCTCGGTTCACCGTCACAGGGAACACTGCGCTCGCAGCCCCTCAGATCTCACTGGACAATGCGATCGATATGGTCGTTCGCAATAATCTTTCGGTAAAAATGGCCCAATACGAGGCCCTCAAGGCTGATTCAGACTATCAAAAATATCAACAGAAGTTCACACCTGTGTTCGGGGCCGAGATCGGGGAATCACGAAAAGAGCTCCCCGAAACAGACCTTACCGAGATCCTCGGAACTCGACAATATGATTCTTACGGGGCCATCTACGGAGGCATGATGCTGCAGACCGGAACGACCATCAAAGCAGGGTATAAGACCTCCTATCATGAAGCAAATGAACAGGATGCGATACTGCCCCTCCCGGCCATGCTCGGAGGCCCGGTAGCCCTCTATACAGCTGAAGAACCGTATCACCAGCCGGTGCTCTTCCTTCAGGTCCAGCAGGAGCTCCTTAAGAACACGTTCGGCTATACCGATCGGAGACAGAACGACATGCTCAAGAACGCGTCTCAGATGCGCTACAACTACATCACCTATCAACTCTCAGGACTTGTCGTTCTGGGTATCATCGATTACTGGAACGTCGCAGTTAAACGTTCTGTCCTGGACAATGCGCAGCTCGAGCTGACGACGAACAAAGAATTACTGGATATCATGCGCAATAACGTGCAGTTCGGCCTCGTGGATAATTTCTATCTGAACCAGTTCAACGGACTGGTCGCCGCATCCGAAGCAAAGGTAGCCGCAGGAGAGCAATACTATAAAGAATCAAAAAGGACCCTGCTCCGCACGCTCAATAGCAGCGCGAACATCGACACACTGGAGATCGCGGCGCTCAGGGAAGACCTGCCACAGATCGATATCAACAAATCTATCGATATCGCGCTCTCCAAACGGGCCGACTACCTGAACACGAAGCTCGCCATTGAAACGATGAAGATGCAGCTGGACGTCAATAAAAATTCAGAACTGCCTTCGCTCATCGCCTCAGCGACCTGGAGCGAGCTCGGTCGCAACAATGATTTCGCCAAAGCATACGCTGATGCCTGTCTTAATAAATACTCCGGATGGGAAGGCAAACTGACCTTCTCCATGCCGCTCGAGAACAAGATCGAGGATACGAACGAACGCGATACGACCATGAAGATACGTCAGGCGGAACTTGAACTGACCCGGCTCGAAAAGGAGATACGTGACGAGGTCACGAACAAGGTCGAACGCGTACAGACACTCTATACCGTCCTGCAGAAGGTCCGTACCGCGCGTCAGGAATCCGAGACCTATTACCAAAGATTGCTCGGCCGCATCCGCCAGGGCAGCATCAATTCCGCGATCATCAAGAACGCCGTGGACGCAATGGTACAGACCCGACAGCAAGAGCTTGAAACGCTCGTTCAATACAATGCCGCGCTCCTGCAGCTTGAACTGGCGACCAACGAATTCTTCGCGAACCATGACGTACCGATCGATACCTACATCAAGGAGGCCGCCAAATGAAAAAACTGCTCGATATCTGCATCAGGCAGAAGCTCATCGTTAATATCGTCGTCTTCATGGTCCTGCTGGGAGGAGCGTTCGCCGTATCGCACACCAACCGGGAGGCGTTCCCGAACGTGAACCTCGACATGGTCACCATCAAGACCATCTATAAAGGCGCCGCAGCCGATGATGTCGAACAGCTCATCACGTTGCCGATCGAGAAAAAACTGCGCAGCGTCAACGGTATCGAAAAGGTCCGCTCGTACAATATCGAGAACGCATCGGTCATCGTTTGTTACCTGTACTCGGACGCCAAGAACAAGGACAAGATCGCCCAGGACATCAAGGACGCGGTCGACAAAGTGACCAATCTGCCCGTGGCCGCGGAAAAGCCGGCCGTTGAACAGATCACATCCGAGAAAACACCCGCGCTCAATATCGCGCTCACAACGACCGCGAACACCGATGCTGCCTACACTGCCCTGCGCAGTACCGCCAAGGACCTTGAGGACACCATCTATGAGGTCGAGGGCGTCGCCGAGATCGAACGGTTCGGCTACCGCGACCGTGAATATCTTATCGAGCTCAACCCTGCGGACATGAGCAAATATCGTATCGGCATGAACATGCTCATCTATCGGCTCAAGATGCGCAATATCGACCTGCCCGGGGGACCATTGCGCATCGGCGACAACGAGTTCATCCTGCGCACCAAAGGCCAGTACCGCAATGCGGACGAGGTACGCAATACCGTCATCCTTGCCAACGACGCCGGCTATCTGACCCGCCTGGGGGATATCGCAACCGTCAAAGATTCTTTCGAAGAAGCCAAGGTCAAGGAACGCGTCAACGGCAAGAACTCTATCGTGCTCAAGGTCTGGAAAAAGAACTCCGCTGATATGATAGTCATCACGGACAAGATAAAAAAGCTCCTGAAAGAATATGTGCCGGACACGACCACGCCGATCGATATCACCTACTTCAACGACTACAGCGATCTGGTCCGGACCAGGCTATCCTCCCTCATCGTCAATGCCGTATCCGGGTTCCTGCTGCTCGCCGCAGTATTGGTCCTGGCCCTGGGGTTCCGTATGGCCACCCTGGTCGGCGTCAGCATCCCGATCACGTTCATGCTGGCGTTCATGGTCATCAAGGCCTGCGGGATCACGCTCAATATCGTCAGTATGTTCGCCCTGGTCATGGTGCTCGGCATGATCGTGGATTTCGCGATCGTTGTCGCCGAGAACACCTACCGTCATCTGGAAGAAGGCGTGGACAAACGTACCGCGGTCACCCGCGGGGTCTCCGAGGTGTTCTGGCCAGTCACCACGACCCTCTTCTGCATGTCCGCGGCCTTCGCTCCGCTCCTGTTCATGACCGGACTGGTCGGAAAGTTCGTGAAGACGATCCCTATCGTCATCATCACCTGTCTCATCGGCTCACGGTTCAGCGCGTTCTATGTACTGCCCTCACATCTCGATTCGTTCGCCAAGCTCAGCAGCCGTCACAAGGGCGATTCCCGGGGACCCTCGCGGTTCGACCGGTTCATCGAAAAGTACCGCGCGTTCCTGGCCAATGCGCTCGATCACCGCTACAAGATGACGCTCGGGCTCATCGCCCTGCTGGTCGTCGCAGTGATCGCCGGTAACCAGTTCCTGGGCTTCGTGTTCATGCCGACCGGCGGCGGCAAAGGCGTGTTCATCCGGACCAAGATGCCCCAGGGGACGAACCTGGATACGAACGAAAAAGCGATCAAGGAGCTGGAAACGATAGTTAATACGCTCCCGAAGAAGGAACTGAGCTCTGTCTTCACGCACATCGGTCGCGAAGAAAGCTCGATCCTGGACCCCGCCCCTAATGACGGTACGCACCGGGGCACGATCTGCGTCAACCTGACCCCGGAACAGCATCGCCAGCGCACGGCCGACGAGATCATCATCGAACTGCGCAAGAAAACTTCCGATGCCCAGCGTAACGGAACGCTCGATCCCCGGCTCAAGATGGATTACCGTGTCGACTTTGACGGACCACCGATAGGCCTCCCGGTCAATGTCGAGATCAGAGGCCCCGAGATCGAGACCTTGCGTACGATAGCCAACGAATATATGGCTTTTCTCGCCACACAAAAAGGGGTCTTCGATATTTCCCTTGATAGCGAGCCGGGTAAAGAAGAGTTCCGCTACAAGGTCAATGAAGCCGTCGCGGCCCGCGTCGGTGTCTCCGTGGTCGATGTCGCCCAATCGATCTTCACCGCGTTCAACGGGACCGTCGCGACCAAGGTCAATCAGGGTGAGGACGAAGAAGGAGTACGCGTGCGGTTCCCCGATTGGGAACGCAGACGCCTCGACAGTCTGAACCAGGTCATGGTCTCCAATCCTGCCGGCGGCCTCATCCCGCTCAGCATGATCACGCATTACGAGAAACAGAAAGGCTTCGCGATGATCAACCGCCTGAACTACAAGCGCGTCGCCCAGGTCCAGGCCAACATCAATACCTCAATGACGACCTCCGTCGCAGTGAACAAGGCTTTGGCATTGAAATTCAAGGATATCAGCAAGCGTTATCCGGGCTATACGGTGAACTACGGCGGCGAAGAAGAGGACCGCAAGAAGAGCATCTCACGACTTATCAGCAATTTCATGGTGGCACTGGTCTTCATTTATCTGATCCTGGTCGTGTTCTTCCAATCGCTCCTGGTCCCGCTCGTCGTCATGAGCGCGGTGCCATTCGCGATCGTCGGCTTGAACCTCGCGCTCCTGGTGCACGGCAAACCTCTCACGCTCATGGGGTTGCTCGGTCTGTTCAGTGTCGCCGGCATCATCATCAGCAATACGCTCGTGCTGGTCCAGTTCGTGACCTATTTGCGCGCCAACGGCCGTTCATTGAAAGAAGCCCTCATCGAAGGCGGTGCCGTGCGTATCCGTCCGATATTGCTGACCAGCGGTGTCACTGCGCTCGGGCTCCTGCCTGCGATATATGGGCTCGGTGGTAAGGACGCGTTCGTCGACCCTCTGGCCATGGCTTTCGGGTACGGACTGATCTTCGCAACGTTCATCACGCTCGTGCTCGTACCGTGTTTCTATTATATTGCAGAGGATTACAAGCACTTTATTACAGGCATACTGAGGGAGTTCGGCATCCATATGGCACCGAACCTCTATAATCCGGAGCCTGATGAAGGAGCACAACGCTCCTGACCTCATTGATCGACCGACATAAAAAGAGGCACACATACTGTGCCTCTTTTTTTTGAAGCCGCAGCATGGCCCTCTCAGCGGGGAACTTACCCATAAAGATGGTGTATAATGCTCGAGGACATATTACGGGGGATATGAACAGCATGTTGTTAAACACAAAGATCACACCTATTACCATAACTGCCTTTTGTTTAAGCGCACTTCTCCTTGGTGTGCCGGCTCACGCAACGAACGTCACATTTCCGGACTGCCTGCGCATCGCGAGCGAGAACAGCCACACATTACGGACCGCTCGGGAAAAACTCTTTCAGGCGGAGACCTCTGAACTTGCATCCTACAGCAGTTTCTATCCGCAACTTTCTCTGTCCGCAGGGAAAAACAACTCGTCCCAAACGATCAACGATCACACAACAGACCCGGTGAACAGTTATTCTTACGGCCTTTCCGCCAAACAATTGCTCTTTGACGGGTTCAAGACCTGGGCATTAAAGGACAGCGCAAAGGCCGAACTGAAAGCGGCAGCGTTCGATCATGCCGTCTCCGAAGCCAATGTTCGTTATAGTGTACGCAAAGCTTTCATCTCATTATTGAACGCGCAAGAACAATTGACCCTCACCCGGACCATACGGGACCGCAGAAAACAGAACCTCGACATGATCGCCTTACGGTATGAAGCAGGGAGAGAACATCGGGGCGCGCTCCTGGTCGCGCAAGCCGACCTTGCCGCAGCAGAAGCAGAGGTCTCTCAGTCGATACGCGCTATCGCGCTCGGACTGCAGCAATTGAAGACCGAATGCGGTGTTCCAACGATGGATATTACAGGAGTGACCGAGCAGGCAACACTTAAGACAGCACAAGAAGAAAGCCCGGATATCGAAACTATCGCCAGCACCAACCCGACGCTCCAAGCATTGATCATCCGCATCGATTCCGCCCGCAACAATGTGGCCGCGGCCAATGCGGCCTACTATCCGGACCTCTCGGCCAGCTATCAGACCGGCCGTTCCGGCGGGGATTGGGATGAGAACGACTCCAGCACCGACTGGGGAAGTAATTGGTCTTTCGGGCTCAATCTTTCCTTCATGCTCTTCGACGGGAATGCGACAACAGCCTCGACCTATAAGGCCCGTTCACAGCTCCGCCAGGCTCAGGCCCAGGCCTTGGACGGAAAAGGTACTATCACCTATACCCTGGCCCAGACCTGGAACGAGCTTGCGAACGCACGCGATACTGTCATCGTACGCACAAAATACCTTGAGGCAGCGGAAGAACGCGCCAGTATCGCTGCTGCACAGTATTCGACAGGATTGATAGGGTTCGATGACTGGAGCACTATAGAAGACAGTCTGGTCAGTGCGCGCAAGGGCATGCTCAATGCCCGGACCGCACTGCTCACTGCCGAAGCCAACTGGATACAAGCTCAAGGAGGAGGATTATCATATGAACAATAATTTACAGAGAACAGGTGCGATCCTCGTCCTGAGCGTTTTTCTTTTGAGCGGCTGCGGCGGCGGAAATGCCAAAAAGAACACGTTCTACTACGCCAAAGTGAACCCGACCAAAGGGACCATCAGGACAACGGTATCGACCACCGGGGCCATTGAACCGCGCAATCGTCTGGAGATAAAACCCCCGATCAGCGGACGCATCGATTCCATCCTGGTCAAAGAAGGCTCCCGGGTAAAAAAAGGACAGACCCTGGCCTGGATCAGCTCGACGGACAGAGCGGCCTTGCTCGATGCCGCGCGCACACAGGGCGCGGACGCGGTGAAACACTGGGAAGAAGTATATAAAGCGACCCCGCTCATAGCACCCATAGACGGTGAGGTCATTGACCGATCTCTCGAGCCGGGACAGACCATCAGTGCTACTTCCGTAGTGCTCGTGCTCTCCGACCAGCTCATCGTCAAAGCTAATGTGGACGAGACCGATATCGGCAAAGTGAAGATCGGGCAAAAAGTAGAGATAACCTCCGATGCGTATCCCGACCAGACAGTATCGGGCTATGTGGAACACATAGCTTATGAATCCACCATCGTCAGCAACGTGACCACGTATGAGGTCGACATCAGACCTTCATATACGCCGGGGTATTTCCGTTCGGGCATGGGGACCAATGTTGAGATCATTACCGCACAGCATAAGAACGCATTGCTGCTACAGGCAGATGCCATACAGACCGGACAGACAGGTTCATATGTCCTTGTCCCTTCGGCACGTCCGGAAGAACCCGAAAAAAAGGAGATAACGACCGGACTATCCGATGATAAACAGGTCGAGATACTGAGCGGATTGACCGCTACATCAGAAGTACTGGTAAAGACCTATGGGACACAGGCGCTGACAAAGAAAGGGACGAACAACAGCAGCAACCCCTTCATGCCTAAACGCCCGACAGGGAACGTCCGTAGAAGCGGAGGAGGCATGCCTCCTCATTAACGCTCATCACCGTATAGCATAACAAGGCACACACTATGATCGAGATCAAGAACATCAGCAAAACATATCCCTCGGGAGAGACCTCCTTTAAGGCCGTCAACAATGTATCGCTGACCATAGAGTCCGGCGATTTTGTGGCCATCATGGGTGCTTCCGGTTCGGGCAAATCCACGCTCATGCATATCATCGGCTTCCTGGACCGCCCGGACGAAGGCGGCAGCTTCAAAATATTCAATGATGATATTTTTAACAGGACTGATGACGAACTGGCCCTTGTACGCAATCAGCTCATCGGCTTCGTCTTCCAGCAATTCCACCTGCTACCCCGCATAACCGCCTTGCAGAACACTGAACTGCCCCTGATCTATGCCGGACGCCATGATATGGTGTCCATAGCCCAGGACAAACTGGGTCAGGTAGGCCTCGGGAACCGTACTGCGCATCACCCCAATCAACTGTCCGGCGGCGAACAGCAGCGTGTGGCGATATCCCGCGCGCTCGTGAACGATCCGCCGATAATTTTGGCCGACGAGCCCACCGGCAACCTGGACACGGCCAGCGAGAAAGAGATCATCGCCATATTAAAAGAACTGCACGCCTCCGGTAAGACCATCATTATGGTCACGCATGAAATGGAAGTAGCGGAGATCGCCCACCGCATCATACGCATGCGCGACGGGCAGATCATCTCTGACGAACGAAAGGCACCCCTGAACGACAAGGGACAGGTCGCTCACGCATCCGCACAAAAGATACTCCACGACACAAGTCACGCGGGAAACAGCATTGAGCTTAAGGATTATGTCCGTCAGGCCTTTCAAGCCATTTTTTCCAATAAAATGCGCTCGTTCCTTTCCATGCTCGGCATCACGATCGGCGTGGCCGCGGTCATAGCGATGTCCGCGCTCGGCTCAGGCGCCCAACGTTCGATCACCCAACAGCTTTCATCTCTCGGGACGAACATCCTCACGCTCATGCCCGGCTCAACACGGGTCGGCGGTGTATCGCTCGGAGCTGGTGCGGTCACGCGCTTCACGATCCAGGACGCCGACGCGATAGCCAAGCTGCCCGAGGTCAAAGCGGTAAACCCGAGCGTGCGCGGCACCGGACAAGCGATCTATCTCAATAATAATTGGTCGACCCAATTACAGGGAGCAGGCCTGGACTATGCGGCCATGAACTCCGCACAACCGACAGTGGGCAGGTTCTTCACGGCAGTCGAGATCCGTCAGCGTAAAAAAGTGGCGGTCATCGGCCTCACCGTCGTCGAACAGCTGTACGGCAAGAACAATCCGATCGGGACACAGATAAAGATCAACCGTAATAATTTCACGGTCATAGGCGTGCTCCCGGAAAAAGGCTCGAACGGGTTCCAGGACCAGGACGATATGGTCATCATACCCATCACAACGGCGATGTATCGCGTTATGGGTAAGGACTATCTGAACTCCATATCGATCGAAGGCAAAGATACTGTATCGCTTACCCCGGCACAGACCGCCGTCACTAACCTGATCATGAAGCGTCATCGACTGAAGGACGACAGCTCGTTCCAGATCCGCAATATGTCTGAGATCAGGAACATGCTGGAAAGCACCACCAAAACGATGAGCCTGCTGCTCGGGGCGATCGCGGCCATCTCGCTCCTGGTCGGCGGTATCGGCATCATGAACATCATGCTCGTATCCGTGACCGAACGTACCCGCGAGATCGGCCTTCGCAAAGCGATCGGGGCCAGAAATAAGGACATTTTGACCCAATTCCTGATCGAAGCGATCACCATGACCTTCAGCGGAGGATTGCTCGGCATAGTGCTCGGCGCCGGGGCCGCTCAATTGATCACACTGTTCGCGAAATGGTCCGTCTACGTGGAACTGAGCGCGGTGCTCACTGCCGTACTGTTCTCCGTGCTGGTCGGCCTAATATTCGGCATCTCTCCGGCCAGAAAAGCAGCGCATTTGAACCCGATAGAAGCATTGAGGTACGAATAAATACCTATCCATCAATAGCAATGGTATAATAGATAGCGCTGGTGGGTAGTATAAAAAAGGGGGAATACCATGTCAGATTCCGTTTCATCCGTCTCCAGTTCGAATTCGAACGCCAAGCTTTCAACCGCTAATCAACAAGCATTAGGGTCCTCATCGGTACCGAACCCGCAATATTTTCAACTACTGGTCGACCAATTCATGAATAATACCATCAGTACGCTGGCAAAATCGGACTCAAATGGTTCCAGCAGCGGCAGCAGCCTCGACCTGAACTCGTTCCTGAACTCGAACAGCACGAACAACAGTAGTTCGAGCACGTCATCAACAGGTACGAACACGGCCACCGCCGCCAATACAATGCTTTCATCTCAGAACCAACAGGCTCTCGGCTCGACCGCATATAATGCCGCTTCTTACCAGCTTCTCGGACAGCAATTCATGAACAGCGCCATCAGCAACCTGGCCAAGATCGGGATATCGGACGATGACGATGATGATGACAGCAGCAGTAGCAGCCCGGACCTGAACTCGATCATGGGCTTGAATAACAGCTCCAGCTCAAGCACATCCTCGACCACTGACCTATCCGCGCAGATCAACAAACTGCAATCGCTCAATACATATGCGAACCTTGTCGACCCAGAGAACCCGTCCACCGCGACCTATATCGATCCTACGACCGGCAAAGACGGTTCCGGCGTCATCGAAGCGATCAAGACCGACAAGAACGGCACTGTCATATTCACGATCAATGGGATACAGGTACCGCTCTCATATGTGCAAGGCCTTACCCGCGCATAAACTCATATGTTTTGATCAGTACAATTGACCGCGAAACTCCCGCGGTCAATTTTTTCATGAACACTCTGTTCGACCGGAACTTTATCTCCGATCATGTGTATAAAGAGCGTACGACATCACACAAAAAGGAGCGCTCTCATGAAAACCCCCACGAACGTCCGAACGATCATTGTTACGACCTTTCTCATCATGAGCTTTCTCATACCATCAACACAAGCATATGCCTGGGGTGGACCGAGAGGACCTCGAGGTCATTTCCGTCCGCACGGACACAGCATGGACATGCTGCCTTTTGCGGCCGCAACGCTCTTTATCGCCGGAGCTTCATATTATTATTGGCAAGGTGAGTTCTATCGTAGAGAACGTGAACGCTATGTGGTCGTTGCGGCACCGGTCGGCGCGATCGTCAACACGATCCCTGAAGGATACCAACCCATCATCATTGACGGCACTACCTACTACATCATCAATGGCGTGACCTACATGTACACCCCACATGGGTATCAGGTCGTCCCGCAACCAAAGACTATCATAGTCCAGAACACCAACGCAGGAACACCCGTAGTGACCACGACCGTACCTGCCTCAACAGTGGAGAACACACCTGCATCGAACACCTCGAACTCGTTCACAGTGAACATACCTAATTCGAAAAAGGGTTATACCCCGGTGACATTAAAGCGCTCGGGGACCGGCTTTGTCGGACCTCAAGGAGAATACTACTCGGAATTCCCGAGCATAGAACAATTGAAGGTCATGTACGCGAAATGATCACCCTCGATCAATACGCTCACCTGCAGCCTATTACCGAACAATAGGCTGCAATTCCTCCCCCCCATCTACGATAGTTTAACGGTGTAATACGTACAGAAATGTATAGGACTATCATGGATAAAAAGATCATCGACCTATTTATGTTCAACAACAAGACCGCCGCTGGACAGGTCCTGGAGATCATCAATGAAGCGATCGATAACGCGCACAGCTCCGCTGAATTGTCCGTACATATCAGATCAATATGTGCAGCGTTGAAAAATAATACCCCCGATAAAGGAACAGGGCTTTTTGTTGAACTTTTTGGAATAATCGCCACTATAATCGAACATGGCGGTCTCGACGCAATAGACAGCAGGATACTCTTCTTTGAGATGTACCTGAAGATGCTCGAACCTGGTCATTTGAGCGAGAAAGACCGTGCATACTTCAAGAAGGAAATAAAAAAATTCCCTCGTGCCTTAAAAATACCGTTCGAACAGCTCCTGCTCTATTTTAATCGATCAAATCCTGAAAGGTTCACTGTTCATGTTCGCTAAGTTCATCGACCATTACATTTATAATGCTTTCTGAACGGTACACACCACAGGGGCTGAATCCCTAGACCGGGAACAATGAAGGGCATGATGCTCTTTGAAGACCTTTTCTCCTTATATATGCACACGGCATCCGGACGCTAACGTAAATGCGCCATATTGAACTGACCCGTCACCGCTACGCCATTGACCAAGAATATATGGTTCTCATAACGGAACGTCCAAACCAAGACATCATTGCACACTAAGGACCATGCAACTTTCCCGAACATGATACGATAGATATACAGTAAGGAGCATGTACAATGTTTAAGGCGATACGAGCATTTTCAGAACCGAACAATTTAGTCTTTCGGGATACAGGATTAACGAGCTTTATTCAGGAAAGTATTCGGCCAGGCTCACATGTTATCTTAAAGAACGGGGCCGCAGGCATCGTAGTGAACAGGACACGGATATTCACTGCCGAAAGCAATAAGGACACTATCACTATAAAAGTGGTCCATGGGCCACATAAAGGAAAGATCAAGGTCTACAACATCAAGAACATCAGGGCGATATCTAATGAAAAGATAGCCGAAGTACCTCACCAGTATTTCTCCGTACATCAGCGACTACGGAACGGCAAGATCGTCAGCCGCAGGACCTTGAGCGTTCATTCTCCCGTGACCAAAACACGTTTTTTCAATGACAAAAAAAAGACCATAACGATCGTCCTGGGGCACGTCCCTGATGATCAAAAAAAGGCCATCGCAACAGAGATCAAACGCATCACAAAGAAGGCCAACGCCTCTATCACCGTACTACAGGCAGACCCCGGGCCAGCACTCTGTGACCTCCCGACCATCACGACGAAAGATGTCATTGTCCTGGGAGATAATAATCGTATATACAAAAAAAGCACCGCACTCCGCAATACAGAAAAAGTCATCGGCTTGGGGAAAGATGGCCGCACGATCTGGGGAGAACAGCTCGATCGTTCAGACTTGATCATCTCAGTAGGGTCTGTGTCCTTGAAAAAATTGTCCTCGGACGAACTGAACCTGCCTGTAGAAAAAATAACAAAAAAGGAATTAAAACAAATAATACAAGAAGAGGTCTCTCCGTATGTGTCAGAAATGATCCGCAGAACGAAATGGGAGGACGTGGTCGATTATCATATCATCGGCAGGACCTGTTATCTTTTGACCAATCCATCCTATAAATTCCGTGAACAAAAAGCTGTTAAAAAGCGTGGGTTCAGGAACGACTGGATCATGAGATATGATATTGCTCGGCCGGAAACATCCATTAAAGATATCGCAACAGGATTCGACACCATCGGAACTACAGAGCCTCATCGCACAATGTCCCTGGAACTTATCCGTACTGCATGGGGTTTCATCAAACAGTGGGATAATTCATTCGCACACCTGGTGAATCAGGACGAGATCATAGAAAAGAACATATTAAGATTGTCCGGCCGCCTTTTTGAATAACCCGAAGGGTACGTCGTCACACGGAAAGACATCCAAGACACCAAAGAGGCCAACACGCGACACATATGACCTGCTGGTCAGTTTTCGACCATACGATTGCCCCAAGGCTTCTGTTTATATTCAAAGAAATCCCGTTTAACGATATACTTACTAATATAACAATGACAAAAAGGCAGGGACCAATGAGCACAGAAATACAGAATGAGACCTTAGGAACAATAGCAAGCCGGCACAGCATCCGCATGTTCAGTGACAAACCGATAACCGACGAGCAGCTTACCACTATCCTGGAAGCGGCAAACAAGGCACCTTCTGCCCATAATCAGCAGTCTTGGAAATTCATCATCCTGCGCGGGGAAAAGAAAAAAGACCTCGCGAACCTGATCAGCCATCATGCCTCCCGTTTTCCAAAAGCATCCGCCGTACTTTTACGGCTTGCCGCCCGCAGCATCACCAGCGCACCGGCGGTCATCGCCATTGCCAATACAGGGGAACTCATCCAGCATGGCGCAAAACTCTTTCAGCTGGACGCAGCTCTTTCCAATGATTTTTTCAGGACAATGGAGATACAAAGTTCATCCGCAGCGGTCCAGAACCTGTTGCTCGCCGCGACCTCGCTCGGCATCGGGACCGTATGGCTCGGCATCATGTACCTTATTAAGGACGAGATCTTGGATTTTCTGGGGGAACCGAAAGGCGAGTTCATGGCCATCATCCCTCTAGGATATCCGGAACGCCCCGGACAAAGCCCGAAAAAACGCCCGCTCGAAATGACCGTCAAGGTCCTGGAATAACAGTTCAACCGCCTTTACGAGACGTTAGTGGTCTGGTACTCGGCTTCGATACGATCGAGCTCGGCAATGACCGTCTCCATCTCCTTATAACAGCGATCGACCTCTGCTTTGTGCCCATGGTTCTCGATCTGCAGCTCCTTAATGACGCTGCCCTGCCCGCTCAACGCGGCGGCCGTGAGCTTCATATCATTCGCGATGATCAGACGTTCACGTTCTGTAATGACTGCTTCGAGTTGTGAGATGCGGACATTGAGCGGCTTACGCTTCTTATGATACTCCCGCTGTGATTGAGCGCGGGCTTTCTTATCCTCTTTACTGCGAACATGTTCAACGGCTTGTTTCTGAAGGACCGCCTTGGCCTTCACCTCGTTCTCCCACCCGACCTTATCAAGGAACTCCTGATAGGTCCCCTCAAAAATGAACACTTTGTCGTCATTGAACACGATCAGGCGGTTCGCCAGATGATGCAGGAACAGTTCATCATGAGTGACTATCACGACAGCGCCGGGAAATTCGTCGATCGCAGCAATGAGCGAATCACAGGATTCGATGTCCAGATGGTTCGTCGGTTCATCGAGCAGGAGCATATTCGTCGGGGTAAGCAGTATCTTGCCCAGGGACACCCTGCTCTTTTCTCCTCCGGAAAGCACCGAGATCCGCTTCAAGGCCAGGTCACCGGAGAACATCATCGCCCCACACGTCGCACGTATCTGGCTGTATTTCAAATCCGGATTCGTCCTGACAAGTTCCTGATCGATCGTAAGCTCGGGGTCAAGCCGCTCGATATTGGTCTGCCCGAAATAACCACGCCGGCAATTAGGGTGGCTTGTGATCGCCCCGGCATTCGGGATCAATTCCCCCTGCAAAAGACGCAGCAGCGTGGATTTGCCCTTGCCGTTCTTCCCGATCACACAGATGCGGTCCGTGCTACCGATATCGATCGAAAGATGACTTATAAGGGTGCGTGAAGGTTCATACCCGAACGATATGTCCTTGACCTGCATCATATATTGCGAATGAAAGTCCGCGGCATTGAACCGAAACCCGAGCTCAGTGATACTGGCGAGCTCTTCTTTTTTGCCCATCTTTTCCAACGCCTTGATCCTGGACTGCACAAGACTTGCCCGTGCGGCCTGCGCGCGGAACCGATCGATGAATTCCTGCGTCTTCTGCCGTACTTTTTCCTCTTTTTGGCGGGAACGCTCATAGACCTCTTCTTCTGTCGCGATCTGTTCGTACATCTTGATCGTATCGCCTTCGATCTTCTTGATCTTTTTGCGATGGATGGCGATCGTATGCGTGGTGATGCTGTTCATGACATTGCGGTCATGCGTGATGATCATAAGCTCGTTCTCCCAACGCCGCAGGAACATCGTCAACCAGCGAATAGAAAGGATATCAAGATAGTTCGTGGGTTCATCAAGCAGCAGCAGATGCGGTTCGGAAATGAGGACTTTTGCAAGGTTCAGCCTCACCTGATATCCGCCGGAGACCTCCTGCGGGGATCGGTCAAAGTCCTCATTGGAAAACCCAAGCCCTGAAAGGATCTTCTCCGCCTTCCAAACCTCGTCCTTTTCTTCTTCCTTAAGACCCAGACAGGCCTCCTGCCTGATGGTCGGTTCCGTGAACTTCAGATGCTGCTGCACATATCCGATGGTGTAGTTCCTTGGCATCACGATCTTGCCAGATTCAGGCTTCATTTCCCCGGTGATAAGTTTGAATATGGTGGTCTTGCCGGAACCATTGCGCCCGACCAGCCCTACCCGTTCCCCGCTATTGATATTGAAACTGATATTATCTAGAAGCTCCTGGTCTCCAAAGGAGAGCGAGACATCATTGATCTGCAACATGTACCCATACCATCCATTCTGTTGAAAATTAACGTCCGCATCGGAGAATACAATAGAATCACCGAATTAGCCATGCCCGTCATGGAGAAAAAGGGGGACGGTCAGTCTTTTTCCTGCTTATAGACCTCAAGCGCCAGTTCAGCCATGGAAAGGATGAGCGGCCCTAAAAAGATGCCGGGCAATCCGAACAAGAGAAAACCTCCGATGAAGCCGATGAGCACAATGGCCGGATTTATCTGGGCCGAATCTGCAAGAAGTTTGGGGCGGATGACATTATCTACAGAGCTGATGATGAGCGCTCCGTATACGAGCATGAACAACGGTTTCCATGCCGGCATTCCCGCCCCCGCACAGAACAACAGATACCCTAGCATCGCCCACCAGACCAAAGCCGCACCCAGGAACGGAATGATCGCAAAAACGACCGTGATCAATCCGAGCAGGATAACGTTCTTAAGCCCAAGGATCAGAGCTGCAAAGATGACCAACAATCCCTGTATCAAAGCAATAACAAGTTGGCTGACCACCATACCCCTGCATAGACCGTTAAAGCGAGCGATGACCGAATCGAACTGAGCCCGGGAAAGAGGAACAATGGTCCGGATGAACTGAACGAGCGGCTGCGCGTTCCGGAGCAGGTAATAAGAAACAAAAAGTGTCACAAAAGAACCGAGCAGGAACTGAGGTATCTGGGAGAACATATCGCGGATAATAATGAACACCCTGCCAAAGAACGCCGCAAAACTGTTATTGAGGCTCACGGACACCCCGAACTCCTTGAGCAATTCTTTATCAAGGAACCCTAAATTCGTAGTGATAAAAGAGACTATCCTGGGAGAAAGAGCATTGAACAGGTCCGATACTGCCTGCAATTCGATGTTCTTGAACAAAAGCACGATCAGCGCCACGGTCGGGACCAGGACCACGCAGATTATCGCCGCCAATACGAGCAGTGCTGACAGTTTCTGCGATAGCGCGTTCCTGTTCTTGAAGACCTTATCCATGAGAAGGATATATAACGGATAAAAGAAATAGGAGAGGATGAGAGCCGCAAGCAACGGGGTCATAAGGGGCCGAATTATCAAAAAAGACAACAGCAGCACCCCTGCAGAAAAGATAAGCATCATCAAATTTGAATACATATTATTTTTCATGTCACTATTCTATCATCTTTTTCAGCAGACATTCCTGTCCCGAATGCCAGGGAACTTTTTAGCCCTACCTGATGTAAAATAGGCACGTATGGCGCTCACCGAAAATATCGTTTCCGACTTTGTCGCAGGCGATACTGAAGCATTCAAGACGGTCTATGAAACGACGAAGAGGTCCATCTATACTGTCGTCTATCGTATGACCGGGGACCATCATGAGACAGAAGATATCGTCCATGACATCTATGTTCGGGCATACGACAAAAGAAAACTGTACAATAAGAAAAAGGCGGGACTGCATACCTGGCTGTACCAAATGGCAGTGAACTATACGCTCAATATACTGAAAAAGAACAAACGTATAGAAAGAAATACCGTGGTCGAAGAGCTCAAAGAACCTGAAGATACCGCAGAAGATGACGGCGATGACCTGCAACTCGCAAAAGCGATGCTGGAAAAGGTCAGTCCGGATTTCAGGACCTGCGTGATCCTCCGGGACATAGAGGACAAACCTTATGAAGAGATCGCACAGATGCTCGGTATTTCATTGGGGACCGTGCGATCACGCATAAATCGCGGACGAAAACAGCTCAAAGAACTGTTCTTCGCGCAGACACAGAGGTGAGGATATATGGATTATGAACGATTGGTCAGCATAATGAAGGATGAGAAGGTCCCCCCCGTGCCTGACCGTCTCTGGGACCGCATCGAGGGCACGCTCCAGGAAAAGAAAGAACACCGCGTCCGATGGACCATGTTCAATATCATGCCGACCCTAACACTGGCCGGCGCAGCAGCGGTATTTGCCGGCATACTGTGCCTCAACTATGTGCACAATGCACAGGTCATCTCATATGTAAAAATGCTCGGTTCTACCGAGTATATCTATGAACAATGTAAATATCCGGGATGATCACCGGAACGGAGGTGCAGGAATGAGCAAACGGACACTATTTGTCGCAAGTATCATCGTGGCGACCATCCTGATCGGAGGCTGGGGGGAAAAAAGACCACCGCTGCCAAGACCAGACATGTTCAAGGAGCTGAACCTTACAAAAGCACAGGAACAGCAACTGGAAGCCGGCCGCAAAGCACAGATGGCGAAGGTCAAGCGATCCATGGAACATATCAGAACGCTCCATGGGACACTCGACCAAGAGTTCATCAAGGACGCCCCTAATGAAGCACGCATTAATGCCCTCATCACAGAGATAAAGACCGAACAACAGGTCCTGATGAACGAACATTTCGAGAGCCTGCTCTCCCTACGCAAGGTCCTCACCCCTGAACAGTTCAAAAAAATGGTCATAATGCGCAAAGAGTTCCAAAAAAAAGTTCGGCATGGAGAACATGGGGACCGGAGACAGGGTCCTCCACCAAAGGACATGCCAGAAGGGGGAGATGACGCTCAACCACCGCTGATCCCGTAATAGCGCTCAACGCTGATAGCGAAAGGGGAATCGATATGACAACTAATATAAACGAGATCAACAGCAATACGAATATATCCGCATCCCATAAAAAACGTCGACCGCCGCAAGTGGACGGAACACAGGCCAACTGGCAACAAGCATTGATCGAAGCCATGGGGAACACCGACACTAACACCGAGGATACGGATTCTGATCTATTAAGCAGTCTGACGGGGACCACAAGCACTACCTCATCTGATGCCCTAAGCAGTTTATCAGGAGCCTTTTCCGCTAACACCATAATGCATATGCCGCCCCCGCCGCCACCGCCAATGGACCCGGACATGATAAGCGAACTGGCGGACAAAGCCGTTGCGGTCGGCGCCCTCACTGAAGAAGAGGCAGCAGAATTAAAAACGCTCGCAGAAGAACAGCAAGAGAGAACGGGAGCTACCGCTCTTGACCCTAAGATCTTCGATATCCTCAAACAATATATGGTCTCAACCTCCGAAACGGAAGAGACAGAGGAACTCAGTATGCAGGGGGTCGAATCTGCAAGGCTTGCGGCCTTAAAAGAAGCTTTAGCCGCAGCACAAAGCGCTAATGCATTGACCGAGGAACAGGTCGCCGAGGTGGAAAGCTTTATCAGCAACAGAGAGGAATTCATGACCCTCATGGCCAAAATAGAGGACGCAGGGCTCTTAACCCCTCCAGAAGCGACCGCATCGACCACAACAGACGATATAACAGAGACCACCTCCGCATAACAAAGGCACACGTATATCCGCCTTTGATGAAACCCCGCAGCATGCTGCGGGGTTTTTTAGTCGTCCATTGATTGAGCTGTAAAAAATGATATGGTAAACTTCCGCAATCATGAAAAGGGATACGCTGTCATTGCTACAAAAAGCACTCCTTCTCCTCGCCTAGCGATAGGCGTACCACATTATTTGTTCTATCATTATCATTAGTCCGGAAAACATCACAGAAAGAGAGTGATCGTGTATGTATCAATCAAATAAATATCACGGCTATCCATCCGTCCATATCCCGGACCGGACCTGGCCAGATAAACACATCGAAGAAGCACCACGCTGGTGCAGTGTAGACCTGCGCGACGGCAATCAAGCGCTCATAAAACCCATGTCCATCGAAGAAAAGCTCGAATTCTTCAAATTACTCCTCTCTATCGGCTTCAAGGAACTTGAGATCGGATTTCCCTCTGCTTCTCGTATCGAGTTCGATTTTATCCGTACATTGGTCGATACAAAAATGATCCCTGACGATGTGTCCATCCAAGTCCTCGTCCAAGCCCGTGAAGAATTGATCAAAAAGACCTGTGAATCACTCCAGGGAATACACAAGCCTATCATTCATCTTTATAACTCTACGTCAAAGGACCAACGAGAGATCGTTTTCAAGAAAAGCTGTTCCGAAGTGATCGACCTGGCCGTGCAAGGTGTGGAATGGATCAAACAATACGCTGCGGAGTACGGCATCGACCCGATACTGCAGTATTCCCCGGAAAGCTTCACGGGCACCGAGCTCGAGTTCGCCCTGCAGATCTGTGACGCCGTAAGTGATGCTTGGGGAACAGGTCCGGACCGCCCCATGATCATCAACCTCCCTTCGACCGTTGAACTTTCAACTCCGAACATCTTCGCCGACCGCATCGAATGGATGTCAAAACGATTGAAGAACAGAGCACATATCACATTGAGCGTCCACACTCATAATGATCGGGGAACGGCCGTTGCATCCGCAGAGCTCGCATTGCTCGCCGGAGCTGAACGTGTAGAAGGGACCCTTTTCGGCAACGGAGAGCGCACTGGGAACGTGGACCTTTTGACCGTAGCGCTCAACATGTTCACCCAGGGCATAGACCCGCAGCTCAATTTCAGGGCTATCGATACGATAAAGGACACTGTGGAACGGATAAACAAAATGCCTGTCCATGCACGACATCCATATGCAGGCGAGCTCATTTTCACAGCGTTCTCCGGTTCTCATCAGGACGCGATACACAAAGGGCTCAAACACCAAAAGAATAAAAAAGACCCCCTCTGGACCGTACCCTACCTGCCGATAGACCCGGCCGATATCGGACGCACCTATGAGGATATCATCCGCGTGAACAGCCAGTCAGGTAAAGGAGGGATAGCCTATATCATCAAGCAGGAGCTTGGGTTCGATCTGCCGCGCGGCCTGCAGGTGGAGTTCGCGCGTACCGTTCAGAACATCGCGGACACCGCAGGCACCGAGATCACAGCGGAAGAGCTGACACGCATCTTCAAAGGAGAATATCTTGAGAACAAGACGCTCTCTATATCCAATGTAAAATTCAAGAAAGAGACCATCGACAATGTGGAACTGGAGCTGGCCATGCTCGTGAACGGCGAACAAAAGATCCTGACCGGTATCGGGAACGGACCGCTCGACGCCTGCAAGAACGCCCTTGCGAACATCGTGAAGTTCAATATCCTGTCCTATTCGGAAAAGGCCCTTGCAAGCGCTTCATCCGCCGAAGCCGTTGCCTATGTGGAAATAGAATCCAAAGGAAAACATCGGTTCGGTATCGGCACCGGCACGAACATAACGATGGCCGCGATAAAGGCGGTCGTCAGTGCGGTGGGCGGGATGCTCTAAGCTCGGCGCGGACTATGCGCTCGGCCAGGGACGCCACACGGTCGGAGACAGGTTATCGGCCATTGACCAGACATTATATTCGCAATCAATGACGCGATAGACGGCGACAGCGTCTTTCCCTTTCTCCTTGATGATCGCTTTCAGGAATTCGCGGTTCGTAATGATCTCGTCGACAAGTGCCTGGCTGCCCGTGAGCATCGCCCCGCCGCGCACACGCACTTGGATGTTCTCTTTGGGATCGAAGAAACACAGCTCTACGCGAGGGTTCTTTTGCAGCTCAGCATGGAGCGTTTTGAACGTTCCGGTATGGAAGACAAGCCCCTGCGCATCGGCCTTATAAAGCCACATCCCGCGCACATGGGGCTTGCCACCATCACATGTCGCTAAATGACCGCCAAGATTCCTGTTTATGAACGCAACCACATCGATCATCATGTTCCCTCCCGGCAATAAGGTACTTTTATGGACAGATAATACCACAAAGACCGCGGGACCGTTAAAAACGTCCAAAAAAAATAAATGAAATCCCAGAGAAACAGTCCCGATAAGTATACGTTAACTAGAATATTTAAAAATAAAGAATTATTCGCCCGGGAGGTGTGTAAAAAAGAAAAATGATCTTGTTCAAAAATATATTTTTAAGGAGCATTTATGATCAAAGCAATGGCCATTGAAAAAGTAACAAACACAGCATCGATCAAATTAGCAAGCGATACTATGATAGCAACAATAAACTCAAAGGTTCGAGCCATATCCAGCAAGTTCATCGGCACACCGTTCGTGCACTTTACTCAGCTCGGTCTTATCAATACTCGCGATATGTTCAAGAAAGCGATCGATGGCGGATATGCTGTTCCCGCCTATAACTTCAACAACATGGAGCAGCTCCAGGCGATCATTCAAGCGTGTGTAAAGACAAAATCCCCGGTCATCCTTCAGGTATCTGCTGGTGCACGAAAATATGCCAACCAGACATTACTGCGGTATATGGCTCAAGGCGCAATAGAATATGCCAAGGAATTAGGATGGGAGAACCCCCAGATCGCACTACACCTGGACCATGGTGATTCTTTTGAACTGTGCAAAAGCTGTATCGACATGGGGTTCTCTTCTGTCATGATAGACGGCTCACACCTGCCTTATGAAGAAAATGTCGCGCTCACGCGCAAAGTCGTTGAATATGCCCATAAATTCAATGTTACTGTTGAAGGTGAGCTTGGCGTCCTGGCCGGGATCGAGGACGATGTACATGCCGAACAACACACCTACACTCGCCCGGAAGAAGTTGAAGATTTCGTCAGGCGCACAGGGGTCGATAGCCTTGCTATTTCTATCGGAACATCTCATGGCGCTTTCAAGTTCAAACCCGGGACCGAACCAAAGCTCCGCATTGATATCCTTAAAGAGATCGAGAAACGCATCCCTGGTTTCCCTATCGTCCTTCATGGATCTTCTTCAGTACCACAAACCCTGGTCGAAAAGATCATCAAATACGGAGGAAAAATGGACGATGCGATCGGTATCCCTGAAGAACAATTGCGCGAAGCAGCTAGATCCGCCGTCTGCAAGATCAACATCGATTCCGACGGAAGACTTGCCATGACCGGGTCTATCCGAGAAGTATTCACGCTTCAGCCAGGAGAGTTCGATCCGAGAAAATATCTTGGGCCGGCACGCGATGCACTTGCAGCGATGTACGAGGATAAGAACAAGAACGTTCTCGGCAGCGCGGGACAGGGCTAAGCCAACAGGAACTGTACTTTTTCGCACACGGAACGGCCCCGGTGAATTTCACCGGGGCTTTTTTGTGAAATCCAACACAAGAACTTTCGATATCCTTATGTACTAACCTCTATTGGTCAGAGGACCTGCACTTTCGCCCGAAGAAGATGAACAATAGGATACACACATATGCAACACAAGATCATTGATGACGCACTATCACCTATAGAATTATTCAGAGAGCAGAACAAGGTCCATCTGGGACTGATCAGTAAAATGCCTGCTGAAGAACAGCTGATAGTATTGACTGAGATCCTGCATCACCGGGACCACAAAAAACACAAGCGGATCATTAACTACATGGCACAGTTGAACATGGATATACATCATTATGATACCGCCATCATGTACTACTTAAAATTATTCAGGTTAACCCCCAGCATTCAGATTAGAACAAAAACACTACAGCAAATAGGCAATGCCTTTCTCGCCAAAGGAGATCCCTCCCTTGCGATCGACCATTTCAAAAAAATACTGCACTTCACACCGAATGACGCCCAGGTATACGAATTGCTCGGCAAGATCTATTACAGTACCAAACAGTATGACGAAGCGATCGAACATATACAAAAAAGCATGACCCTTTCGCATGAAAAAGCAGCTCTCCACGGGATCATTGGTCTTGCTGCCTTGAGACAAATGGACCTCGTTAAAGCCATCAAACATTTCAAACGGAGCATCGAGCTCGATCCCGAGGACCATATTTCAATGTACGGATACGGACAGGCACTCTGCCAGTATGGCTGCTACGACACAGCAAAAAAAGTGTTCAAAGATATGCTCGCAAAGAACGTGCTCCTGAAAAAAGCCCTCTTTGGTCTGGCGCTCGTCCATCTTGGAAAGAACGACATCGCCAAAGCAAAACACTATCTCAAGGAACTTCCCTGGGTGGAAAAGAACATATCCTACGTCGAGGACGTTCCCCTGACCCACACCACCTCTGGACATGCATATACCCAGGCAGCGATACGCAAGGTCGACCTGGACAAAGTGACCACCTTAAAGAACTTTGGCACCGAGAAAGAAGGTATCATCAAGCTTTTCCCGTACACAGATGACGGTCTATGGAGCGGATACGAAGTGATCTACAATGCCGCGAACCGGACCATGATCACGGTCATCAACCATACGATACGGCACAAGGACGTCTCCAGACCCGAAAGCACCCTGGCCCGTTTCCTGAAAAGTACGTCCTACCGCGTACCGAACGACATCAACGGCACAAAAGTACCCGCATGAACAACAATACGAAGATACTCTCCTCTCGTGAATATCACGTGCTCTCACCGAAAGACCTGGAATATCTGCTCGACCGCATAGATACTATGTACGGAGCAACTTCCCGCCACAGCTTGGACATCTGCCATGACCGGGATTTCCCGCTGGTCATCCAGGCATTGAAGGATATCGGACTATTGCCAAAGAAAGCACAGATCACGGCAGACCCTTCTCCAGGGATAGCCATGGTCCAGTTCCCGGAAGACAGACACGGCTTCCGCATCCTGGAACTGGTACACGGCCCGATCTCCAGAAAGATCAAGGACCAACGATCGTTCTTTACGGTCTCTTCACAGGACATTGTATTCACACTTATCCTGCAAAGAAAACGCATGCATATACCGAAAGGGAATTATGTCTCTATCTTTCTGCGGAAAGGACCGTCAGGAAGAGCTCAGGTCCAATTTATTGTCGCATCCGACACCTACCCGATACAGTGGCGTACTATTGAGGGGAAATAATAAGCAGGCCAGAAACAGACTAGATCAGAATGACCTTCGCCGGTGAGAATCCGTTGAACGCAGGGACCGCGCTCGCACAGGAATAGGCGCCGATATTCTTCACATAGACGATATTATCCACATCCATTTCAGGGAGCTCTTCGGTGAGCGAAAGAACATCGAGCGAATCACAGGTCGGCCCGGCCAGCGTACACAGGAACTTCTGCCCGCGTTTCAAGGACTTGAACTCGTACTTGCAATGATCGAAGATAATGCCAGAAAAATCCTGATAGACCCCGTCATTGAGATAATAATAGTTCTTGTTATCACGGAACGCACGCCCAACGACCTGCGTGATCAGGATCCCGGAGGGACCGACAAAGAACCTGCCCGGCTCGGCAATGAAACGTACCTGCTTCATTTTTCCGAACAATCGCCGCATCTCGCGTTTGAGCTGGGAAGCCATGTTCTCGAACGTCGGTGATTCTTCGCGATCGAAATGCTTGATGGGAAACCCGCCTCCGATATCAAGAAGCTTGAGAGGAGTCCCGTCTTTTTCCATTTTCTTGAATATTGAGGCGGAGACCTCAAGGGCCTGGATATAATTACCGATATTCGTACACTGAGAACCGACATGGAAACTGATACCTTCCGGCGTAAGTCCCAGGCTCTTCGCTTTCTTCAGCAGGAACACCGCCTGGTCCGGGTCCGCGCCGAACTTCAGGGACAGTTCAACAACGCTCCCGACATTCGCGACCTTGATGCGCAGTACGACCTTTGACTTGGGCGCGAACTTCGCGATCTTATAAAGCTCCGGCTCATTATCGAACGTCATCGTTTTGATATTGTTATGATAGGCGAACTTGAGGTCTTTTTCCGATTTGATCGTGTTCGCAAAGATAATATCCTGTGGTTTGGCACCGGCCTTTAAGACCCACTCTATCTCGGTACCGGAAGCCACGTCGAACCCGGCACCAAGTTCCACGAATTCCTTGATGATCTCAGGGTGCGGGTTGGCTTTAATGGCATAGAAAGGCGCGACCATCGGCAACCGCTTCTTGAAAAGATGGTATTGCCGAGCGAGCGCACCCTTCTGAATGAGCATGAGCGGAGAGCCGTGCTCTTTGACCATCCTGCGAATTAACGATTCAATGCCCTGACGCGTACGTGTTGTGGAATCGGCCACTGTTATTATGTCTCCGTTATGCGATCTGGAACGTGGTGAACTGCCACATATCTTCTTCTTTATATTTCGGGACTTCCTTATTATAACGCCCGTAATACTTCAGGTCTTCACGGTTCTGCAGCGGGTCCCAATCGACCGGCTTTGAAATGCACGGGCCAAGATACGGCTTGGCAACGGCCATTATCTCCCGGTGCGGCAGATCGTCTGGGACTTTGACGCCTTCTTGAGGATTATCGATCATCCAGCAAAGCGCACCGAGCACCGAACACGCGACCTGCAATGTCGTCGCGTTCTGGTTCGGGACAAGTTTGCGTGTTTCTTCGATATCAAGAAGACTCCCCGCCCACCAGGACTTGAAATCATGCCCCATAAGGAGCACGCCAAGCTCATCGCGGCCGTTGGTGATATCGTCCTCCAAGATACGCAACTTCGGCTGCATCTTGAACTGACGCATCTCCAGCTCATGCAGGGAGAGTATCGCTGAATCGCTCGGACAATACGCATAATGTACCGTCGGACGATAGACCGGTTTATTGCCGTCCCATACCGTCAACGAATCGGAGATCGTGAAGGCTTCACCATGACGAATGACCATACCGACCGTTTCACCGCACGGGACCCAGGAACGGACCTTGGTCTTCAAGCCCATCTGGGCGATACAGATCTGATTGCACGGTCCATATGTATGCACGTGCGCGCCTTTGGGCATGGTACGCTCATGTGTACCCCAGCCCATCTCTGCAGGAGCGATGCCTTCTTCATAGAAGCCTTCAATGCTCCACGTATTCACGAACTCATTGACCTCTTTAGGCTTATCGGTGACCTGCGTATCACGCTCACTGATATGTATGACCTTCACTCCAGTCAGCTGAGCGATCGTGTTGAACTTCTGTTCAGCGACAGCTTTTTTAAGTTCAGGAACACGAGGGTCTTTCGGTTTTTCCGTGATGATCTTGTTCGCAATATCTTCAAGAGCTTCTTTAGTGAAGTGCGAAACGAGCCCCGGATTGGCCCCGTGATCGAGCACTGCCGTCGGACCTTTCGTTTTCCAGGTCGCGAGCATCTTGCGCAGCTTCATATGGCGCACATACAAGGTGCGGTCGACCGGAGGTGTGTTCTCCGCATCAGTGTACGGATCCCACTCTTCAATAGAAGTGTTCACATACCGGACATCATTATCATGGCACCACTGCAGAATAGTGGTACATTCGATGTTCCAAGCAAGATCGACGATGATATCGCCAGCGCCAACGAACTCCGCGAGCTTCTTGGCCATATTATCTTTGGTGACCTTATCAATGACGTACTTCACACCTTTTTCAAGGACGCTCTTCACACGCGCTTTATTATCGACCATGTCCATGATCGTGATCTTATTCGCCGGCATATCCAAGTGCTTCACAAGCATCGGTAAAAGACATTGGGACACCCCGCCACAACCGATGACCAGAACGTTACCTTGGAACTTTTTCTTCATTTTGTATCTTTCCTCCATCATTTTTTTTACTGAAAGCAACGCATGTGTAACATATTTTATGGGGTGAAGCAAGAAAAATAATGAAAAAAGAATCTGGAATTCAGGATTTAGAAGTTAGAATAAATGATCATATTCTAGGTCCTAGCTATTGAATTCTAAATACTTTTTTCAGCCACGTTCGATGATATAATCAAACTATGATATTAAAGATCTACCAAGATAAAGCTCCCGTTCTGCACAAGCGTGCACAGGACGTTGCTGCGATCACGCCGGAGATATTGAAGCTCATCGAAGATATGAAAGAAACGATGTATGAAGCCCCCGGGGTCGGACTTGCCGCGCCCCAGATCGGTAAAAGCATCAGGCTTATCGTGATCGACCCCAGCACTGAAAAAAGATCGTTCCAGGCCATGATCAATCCGAAGATAGTTTCACAGCAAGGACCGATGCTGAACGGCCTTGAGGGATGCTTGAGCGTTTCCAAATGGGAAGCGTTCGTTGAACGCTACAAGACCGTCACGGTGGAATATACCGACATGCACGGGACCCGCAAAAAAGAGACCTTTACGGACTTCCCTGCGCGCGTCGTCCAGCATGAGATGGACCACCTGAGCGGGGTCCTTTTCACAGAAAAGGCAAAGGACGGGAAGATCTATACGAAAAAAGAGATCCAAAAAATGCTGGAAGAGAACAAGCTATGAACGTCATCTTCTTCGGCAGCGCCGCATTCTCCGTTCCGGCACTCGCCGCTCTCATCAAGAGCAACATCACTATCCCGCTCGTTGTGACCGTACCGGACAAACCTGCCGGCCGCGGCATGAAATTACAAGGAACACCGATCAAAGAATTCGCGCTCGAACATGGATTGAACGTGACGACGGAACTGCCAAAAGCCATAGACCTGAAAAAATATGCGCCGGACCATGTCATCGTTGTCGCGTACGGGAAGTTCCTGCCAGATGAACTGGTGAACACATATTCCTGCATCAATATCCATCCGTCTCTTTTACCAAAATACCGGGGTCCATCCCCGATACAAACAGCATTGCTCAATGGCGATACAGAGACCGGAGTGACCACGATGATGGTCAGCCATGACATGGACGCAGGGGATATCCTGCTGCAAGAAAAGACGACGATAGATATAAATGAAAAGTACTCCGAACTGGAACAACGCCTGTCGCAGATCGGTGCGAACCTGCTCGTAAGAACATTGGACCAGGACGTTCCTGCCCTCCGCAAAAAACAGGACGAAAAGGATGTGACCTTCTGCCGAAAGATCACCAACGAGGACGGGCTCATCGACTGGTCAAAGGCCCCTCGGGAGATACACAACAAGGTCCGCGCCATAACAGCCTTCACCATCGTGAACGGGAAACGCATCAAAGTACTGGAAACGCGGATGAACAATGACATTCTTGAGATCGTGACCGTACAACCGGAAGGCAAGAAACCAATGAGCTATGAGGAATTCAGGAGAGGGTATAAACTGGAACTGGTCTAAAGTCATAAGTCATAAGTCGTAAGTCTTGAAAAAGACAATACAGGGCCATTAAAGAAGGGGCGACATGTTAGCAAAACGTATCATTCCGTGTCTGGACGTCACCAATGGCCGCGTGGTCAAAGGGACGAACTTCGTTGAACTGCGCGACGCGGGAGATCCCGTTGAGCTCGCCAAGCGTTACAGTGACGAAGGCGCCGACGAGCTCGTATTCCTCGATATCACCGCTTCATCGGACAAACGCGATATCATGCTCGATGTGATACGCCGCACCGCGGAACAGGTATTCATTCCGTTCACTGTCGGCGGCGGGATCAACGATATCCAGACGATACGCGAACTCCTCAAGGCCGGGGCCGACAAGGTCTCCATCAATACCGCGGCCGTCAAACGACCGGAGTTCGTGAAAGAAGCGGCGGAAACATTCGGGACACAGTGCATTGTCGTGGCGATAGATGCGAAACAAGAAACAAGAAACGAGAGACAAGAAACATTACGTGATCCAGACCTTGTTTCTCGTTTCTCGTCTCCTGTTTCTTCTGGCTGGCAGGTCTTCACCCACGGCGGGCGGAATCCGACCGGCCTTGATGCCATTGAGTGGGCAAAGAAAATGGTATCTTACGGGGCCGGAGAGATACTGCTGACCTCGATGGACCGCGACGGGACCAAGGCCGGCTATGATATGGGCCTCACCAGCGCGATATGCAAGGCTGTGAACGTACCTGTCATCGCGTCCGGCGGCGCAGGCACACTGGAACATATCACCGAAGCGCTTAAAGTATGCGATGCGGCACTTCTGGCCTCACTTCTACACTTCCGGGAACTCTCGATCGCACAGATCAAGGACTATTTAAAGAAAAATAATATCGTTGTGCGGGAGTGATCTCCCCCGCTATAATTCCTCATGCCTTATTTTCTTTCACTGATATGCTTTGTTTTCGGAACGATACTGGGAAGCTTCCTCAATGCGTGCATCTATCGCCTGCCCCGTGACATCTCTCTGCTCAAACCGAAACATTCCCGATGCCCGAACTGTAAAAAACAGCTCAAATGGCAGCATTTGATCCCGATCGTCAGCTATATCGTGCTGCGCGGAAAATGTGCCTCCTGCAAAAAAAAGATCCCGGTCCGATATCTTGCGGTAGAGATACTCTCCGGCATGTTGTTCGCCCTGATACCGTTCCTGCCAACAGGACACGTCCTGGTCGTGATTGCCGCATGGCTCCTGCTCGGCATATTCTTCACGGACCTTGAGACCCATATCATCCCCGACGAATTCAGCTATACAGGCATCCTCATCGGACTGCTCTATTCCCTGTACATCGCCGGGATGAACGGGTTGTACAACGGCGCTTTTGGAGGACTACTGGCCGGCGCTGTCTTCTACATAATATCGTTCTTCGGCAAGTTACTATATAAAAAAGAGGCCCTTGGGGGCGGAGACATTAAACTGGTCATCATGCTCGGATGTATGTTATGGCCGATGAAAACCATCGTCATGCTCTATCTTTCGTTCTTTATTGGCAGCGCGATTGCAGTAACGCTCCTTATGCTGAAGAAAAAGACCCGTAAAGATTACATCCCGTTCGGCCCATCGATCGTGCTCGCGGGACTCATCGTCCTGGTTTGGGGCGACCTGCTGATACGCATATTGTTCCCATACCTATGAAGCCCCGTCGTCGTGGGTTCACATTGATAGAAATGCTCCTCGTCATTGCGATCATGACGATACTCATGTCCGTCATGGTGCTCCCGGGCAAGACGTTCCTTGAACGTATCCGCACCAAGT
Organism: uncultured bacterium; assembly: GCA_964653455.1. Lineage (GTDB taxonomy): Bacteria > Margulisbacteria > Termititenacia > CAZZFK01 > CAZZFK01 > CAZZFK01. Next base: position 424,593 of record CAZZFK010000002.1, on the reverse strand, counting down.
CCGCATTGGACTCGATAGTTTCACAGATACGTATGGCCCGCAGCCAGGCCATAACACAAAGTACTACTTGTCTGGTCCGTTTCGAAGGGGGAAAAATATACATCTCCTCCGGCTCCGGAACAAAAGAACAGACGCTGCCATCATCGTTAAAGCTCAAAGAAGCAGTCACGTTCGGCTTTACATCTGCCGGACATCCGAGCGAGAGCGGGACCATCGTACTGACCGAAAAGAACGGTAAAGAACACCGTATATCCGTCGCGGTCGGCACCGGCAGGGTGCGACTGTATTGATGATTTGAATCCGCTGCCTGAAATCGCTACAATCAACAGGTCCGCTCATACCGGACATATCATGAAGAACTAACAACACCTCTACCTCCTGATACTATGCATATTCCGGCAGCATTACCGGGACACGTCTTGTTCGTAGAGGTCCCTTCCCGACCACCAGCATAAGGAGACAAAACACATGCCGCATATTTCTTTTTCTGATCTACGCTATACCTTCCCCGACGGGGACACGCTGTTCAAAGACCTGCACGGTTCCCTTTCCGAGGGAACGTACGGGCTCGTTGGCGCCAACGGTTCCGGCAAAACGACACTGCTCAAACTTATCGCAGGCGAACTCAGTCCGTCTCACGGGTCTATTGAGGTTCAGGGTGAACTTACCATGCAGTTCCAGAACCTGCAGATGAGCAACGACCTGACCGCAGGTGACGTGCTAGGTATCAAAGAACTGTTCTCGACCCTCACCGCTATAGAGGCCGGCAGCTATCCTCCAGAACTCGCGGACGCTATCGACAAGACCAGCTGGGAACACCGGGACCGTATCCTGCGAACGCTTTCAGAAGCAGGTCTTCCGGACCTGGACATGGAACGTCCGATACATACGCTCAGCGGAGGAGAACGGATGCGTTTGCAGATCGCCCGGCTCCGGCTCACCGCCCCGGAGATCATCCTGATGGATGAGCCGACCAACGACCTTGATGCTGAAGGCCGTTCGCTCATATACGACCTGATCAGCGACAGCAACGCACTGCTCCTTGTCGTCAGCCACGACAGGGAACTGCTAGAACGCGTACAGAACGTTCTTGAGCTCTCACCGCTGGGGCTCCGGACCTTCGGCGGGAATTACACGCACTACCTGGAACAAAGGGATGCACAGGCCGCCGCGGCGGAGCAACACCTGCTCTCGGCACAAAAGTCCCTGAAAAAAGAACGCAAGGAACTGCAGAGAGATCGGGAACGACAGGAACGGCGTATGTCCAAGGCCAAAAAGAACAGGGCCAAGAGCGGTATCCCCAAGATCATGCTCGGTCTGCGCGAACAACGCGCTGAAAATACCCAGGGGCACAAGAACAGGCTCCATACGGACCGCATCGGGACAGCTGAACAGGCCGTCAGGGACGCTCGACAGAACGTGCATGAGGAAGAACGCATCACTATCGATATACCCAACACACAGGTACCTTCGCGCAAAGAACTGGTACATTGCGAGGACTTTAACATCTCTTTTGACCTGGGCCGTACGTTCCTGTACGAGCAGCCACTGCATTTCTCGATCGCCGGCCCGGAACGTATCGCGCTCAAAGGCCGGAACGGCTCAGGCAAGACGACACTCTTGAAATTGCTGTGCGGTCCGGGAACTGACCAGAATGCCTGGTCGACCCGAGGTTCACTTTCGGTCCTGACCGACCGGGTGGCGTACCTTGACCAGCACGTAGCATTGCTACAGAAAGATCATTCTTTGCTGGATACTTTCACCGGCTTCACGCCGCACCTTTCAGTATCTGAACGCAGAGAAAGACTGGGACGTTTCCTGTTCATTCAAGAACGTTCATTAAAAACGGTATCCCAGCTGAGCGGCGGAGAACTGCTCCGCGCCGGGCTTGCCTGCCTGCTTTACGCGGAGCACCCGCCTCAGCTCCTGGTCCTGGACGAGCCGACGAACAACCTCGACCTCACGAGCATCGAACAACTGGAAAGCGCGCTCTGCTGCTATCAGGGAGCCCTTCTTGTCGTCTCTCACGATACGACGTTCCTGAAGAACATTAAGGTCACAAAGCGGCTATCGTTGGATGCAGGACCAGCGTTCGGGACTTTGGCATACTAGTTGCAGCACGTAAAAGATATGACCAAGGACTGTATTGCTCGAGGCTCACGGCTGAAAGCTCGAGGGAAGAGGAACGGATTTTCTCTGCTCGAAATATTGATCAGCACTCAGATACTGCTGATCATGTTGACTTTTTCGGCGTTCAGCATGAAAGAACTTTTCCGTCATGAAAGGAATATTCAATATAAATATCAGGACATGGACCGAACACAAGAACGGATGGAACAACTCAAGTATTCCTCCTGGTCAGATATACGCTCTGACGAGGAAAGCGGCGTGACTGTCATTGATATCAATGAAAAACTGAAACAGGTGCGGGTATCGGGGGATGCGATAGTACTGGAGACGATGATCCCTCACCCCTGATCAGGAAAACCAGGGCCAAGAAATACGCCCATCTTTAAGTGCATAGATAAAAAGAGACGAGAGACGAGAAACAAGAAACAAGGGAACGCAATTCTTAACCTTGTTTCTCGTTCCTTGTTTCTTGTTTCATATTTAAGGTCTTTTGCCTCAACGCCGCAGCCGCGGCCAAACGGACCTCCCGGTCCTCATGCTGGGCAAGACCCTCGAGCGCCGGTTTGAACTCTTCAAAACGCCAGGCCGCCATGACCTTGATGATCTGTACGATAAGTTCAGGCTCATCGCTCAACGCATTGATCAGGAGCGGTGCGGCCATCGGGTCCGGAATGACAGTAATGAGCTGCAAGATCTTTTTCTTGAGCTCGAGCGGGGACTTGCGGGCAGCAAAGGCCACAAGCAACGGATGAACGCCTTTTGTTCCAAAGCTTTGGATCACTTCAAAGACGACCTCCCGGACGGACTCGTCCGGATGTGTGATCTGCGCGATGAGATATTGCACGGCCGCCGGATCCCCCAACGCCTGAAGTCCCAGAGCTGCGGCCTTAACGAGCTCAGGGTCCTTCTGCTGCACCGCACGCATGAACAGATTGAACGCCTGGATATCCTGTATCTCGCCAAGGGCATAGAGCACGTCCTTGCGCGTCCACAGATCATCCTCCGTTTCAAAGATATGCATGAGATGAGGGGCCGCGGCGGTCACTTTCGCCCGACCAAGGGCACGTATCACGGAAAGACGGACCCAATTGCGCTTATCAGAAAGCAGCTCAAGGAGCTTCGCACTGCCCTTTTCGTCGGCCGCGATGACCATCAGCGCCTGTTCACGTATCGGACGATACGGATGTTCGACCAATTGAAGAACGATCTCCTGTATATCAGCGAACGGTATCGCAGCGCCCGCAAGCAGCTCGAACACATCGGAGACCTCATGTGGATCGGGGTTCGTGGACATATCGAGGAACGCACGCAGACGTGTCACCGCTTCGTACTTGACCTGACGCTCTTCCGAGGTCTCAGTGACCTTGGGGAACGCGATAGGACCATCTTGAGCGATCTTCTTACCACAATGCGTGCAGAACTTGGCCTTCTGGGAGACCGCGCCTCCGCAGTGGGGACAGTTTTTTTCATTTGACGGTGCAATAGCTTCTGCCTTTGACATTGTTAAGTATGAGTATACTCGCTCGATCAGGGTACATGCAACTCGCACTGCATATACCCAAAAGCATCAATATCTATCAATGTATTTTATCCGGGAAAACGGGAATACCTGTGATGAAAGGAACAGCTTATGAAAAAAGAAACCAAGAACTTCACGCTCTATTTCCCCGCAAAGGCGAACTACATCGCACCTGCACGGCTTGCCATCTCGAGCCTGGCCGCTCAATCCGACTTCTCCGTACAAGAGATCGAGGATATCAAGAAGATGTTCTCTGACGCCTGCAGCAACGCCATCGTTCAGGCATATTCAGAGAACGCTAAAGCAAAGGACCTGAACCTCTCTGTCGACTGTTCTATGGACGACAAAAAACTGAACATAGCGATATCCGGCAAAGGCCTGCATATCGACCTGAAAAAAGAACGCGCTTAATTAAGAAGATACGAGAAACGAGTGGCAAGAAACAGGCGCAGTACATATCTTACACTTGTTTCCCGTCTCTCGTTTCTTGTTTCTATAACACCCCCTCTGGTATAGTCTCTCACATGCTCGATAAACATCGCGTCACACAACAGTTCTCCAGACAGGCGCATGAATATGACACGCATGCACTGCTGCAGAAAGAGACCGGCGATGTGCTCATTGAACAGATCACGGGCCATCCCGACCGCATCCTGGACCTCGGCTGCGGCACCGGCACGCTCACGATCGAGCTCGCCAAAAGATATCCACACAGTTATATCTGCGGCCTGGACATCGCACCAGGCATGATAACTGTTGCGCAGCAAAAGGCCCTCGAAGCGGGGAATGAGCAGATCGAATTCCTGCTCGGCGATATGGAATATCCGCCCTTCCCGGATGAATCGTTCGACCTGGTCATATCCAATGCCTCGTTCCAATGGATAGACCATCTGCCGGAACTGTTCACGAAAATATACGGCATGCTCCGTCCTGAAGGTTCGTTCCTGTTCACTACGTTCGGGGAACATTCGCTCAAGGAGCTGCGCAGCTCGTGCACACATGCGCTCGGCAAAAAATATGTTCATGAGCAGACCTTCCCCTCCCCAAAGGACATCACCCGCCATCTGGGGTCCGCCGGTTTCGAACATCGTTCGGTCACCGCGAAGACCTACGAACGGTATTACAGCACACTAAAACAGCTCCTCCTTTCTATGAAGAACATCGGCGCCGGGAACGGTATATCCACCCGCCCGGACACGCTCATGACCCGCAAGGACCTGAAAGCCATCGAGACCCGTTATATAAAGGAATACGCCACGGAACAAAGGTTACGAGCGACATATGAGATCGTGTTCGGTTCTGGATGTAAAACTGAAACAGGAAACAAGAGACAAGAAACAAGGTAAAACAATTTTTTACTGCTTGTTTCTTGCCACTTGCCCCTTGTTTCTCTTTCAAAGGACTTGAAAAATCCAAAGCCTACGGTATAATTAGCACTCCAATACAGAGAGTGCTAAGGAGTGATATCAATGGCAAACTTCTTCATCAACGGCAACCCGGCGAACGGAGATGAATTCTTCGGGGATATAGATAAACTTTTCCAGAACCTGTTCCGTCAAGGCGGCAACCGCCCGGACCGTATGTTCGACTTCTTCTCTCAGAACGCCAATAAGGTCATAACACTGGCCGCACAAGAGGCCAAACGCCTGGGGCGTAAGACCCTGTCCCCCGAACACCTGCTGCTCGGCCTTATTAAAGAAGAAGGGATCGCCTACCGTATCTTGCAAAAGCTGAAGGTCGATATCGTCAAGATATTCTCGGAGACGGAGAACATGGCCGGTCGCGGCGACGAGAAGAACATCACACAGGTGACCATGACACCGCGCACAAAAAAGGCCCTTGAACTTGCCTATTTCACGGCCATGGAGCTGGGCTTCAATTATGTGGGACCGGAACACATCCTGCTCGGTCTCCTGCGCGAAGAGGAAGGTCTCGCCGCACAGGTACTAAAGAAGTTCGATCTGGACGTCGATAAGGTCCTGAAGGCCATGTTCGACGAACTCGGCGTGAAACGTAAGGCCACCGCGGAAGACCTCGAAGAACAACCCCAGACCGCGCTCACTATGTTCGGCCGTGACCTGACCCTGCTCGCCAAACAGAACCGCCTGGACCCGGTCATCGGCCGCGAGAACGAGATAGACCGCGTCATCCGCATCCTGAGCCGCAGGACCAAGAATAACCCGGCGCTTGTCGGCGACCCGGGTGTCGGCAAGACCGCTATCGTGGAAGGACTGGCACAGGAGATCGTCAAAGGCGAGGTCCCGGAAGTGCTCAAGGATAAACGCGTCATTGAACTGGATATGGGGGGCCTCGTGGCCGGCACCAAGCACCGCGGAGAGTTCGAGGAACGCATCAAGGCCGTCATGGAAGAGATACGTAAATCCTCCGGAAAGGTCATCCTGTTCGTTGATGAACTTCACAATATCGTCGGCGCAGGTTCCGCCGAAGGCTCTATGGACGCCGCCAACATCCTGAAACCCGCCCTGGCCCGCGGCGAACTGCAGTGCATCGGTGCTACTACTATGGATGAATACCGCAAATATATCGAAAAGGATGCGGCCTTAGAGCGCCGTTTCCATCCGATCGATGTCTCGCAACCGTCCGTTGAGGAGACCCTGCAGATACTCAAAGGACTAAAGGACAAGTATGAGGCCCATCACCGCGTCGAGATAACCGAAGCCGCTCTTGAGGCCTCCGCGCGCCTGGCTGACCGATATATTCAGGACCGCTTCCTGCCGGATAAAGCGATCGATGTCATGGACGAAGCGGCCGCCAAGGTACGTATCGCCTCCATCTCGCTCCCGCCGGAAGTGAAAAAACTCGAAAAGCAGCTCGCCCGAGCCAAGCAGGAAGAAGAAGCGCTCTCCAAATCGAAAGAAAAAGATAATCTGAAGACCATACAACAGAAGATCACTGAACTTGAAAAACAGCTGAGCGCAATGAAGGACGAATGGAACGCTCAGAAAGGGAAAGAGACCCCGCGCGTGACCGAAGAGGACATCGCCGAGGTCATCGCCGACATGACCAAGATACCGGTGAAGCGCATCGCGGAAGAAGAGTCCGCACGGCTCCTGCAGCTGGAGGCCGAACTGAAGCAGCGCGTCATCGGACAGGAAGACGCCGTGCATGCCATTGCGGAAGCCATCCGCAGATCACGTGCCGGTATCGCCGACCCCAAGCGACCGATGGGCGCGTTCATCTTCGTCGGCCCGACCGGTGTGGGTAAAACAGAGCTCGCGCGAGCATTGGCCGCGTTCATGTTCGGCACTGAGGATAAGATGATCCGCATCGACATGTCCGAATACATGGAGAAGTTCGCGACCTCGCGTCTCATCGGTTCGCCTCCTGGCTATGTCGGTTATGAAGAAGGCGGACAATTGACCGACGCAGTGCGCCGCAACCCGTACAGTGTCGTGCTGCTCGACGAGATCGAGAAGGCCCATCCGGACGTGTTCAACCTGCTGCTGCAGGTGCTCGAGGACGGCCGGCTCACGGATTCTCAGGGACGAACGGTGAACTTCAGCAATACGGTCATAATCATGACCTCCAATATCGGGACGAGCGAACTGGAAAAGAACATCGGTTTTGAAGCACACCGCAATGCCGCCGATTCGTTCGAACGCATGAAGCAACGTCTCCAAGAAGCGGTCAAGAACACGTTCCGTCCGGAATTCCTGAACCGCATCGACGAGATCATCGCGTTCCATCCATTGAACAAGGACCATATCAAACAGATAGTAACGCTCATGCTCGGCGAAGTACAAAAACAATTGAGCAATAAGCGTATCACGCTCGAGGTCTCGGAAGCAGTGAAGGACCAGCTGGTCGAACTGGGTTACAACCCGACCTTCGGCGCTCGTCCGCTGCGCCGAGCGATACAGCAGCAGCTCGAGAACCCGCTCTCCTCGGAACTGCTCAAAGGCACGTTCAAGGATGGAGATACGATCAGCGCTGAATTGAACGAACAAAAACAGATCATATTTAAAAAGAGATAGCCCCCCCTACCCCCTCTTTTTGGTAAAGAGGGGGTATCAATGTGATCTTTGACGCCTTTTCCACAAGAATCCTCTGCTGTTTATTTTTACTATACCCACAGCAAAAACATCGATATGCAGGCCATAAAAAAGCATAAAAAACACATTTCAAGTCAAGTTCAGCCTATGCATACCACGATATATTGATGTAACTCGGACGGAGGTGAGCCTTATGACAAAACAGCAGATGAAAAAACTTATCGCTCGGGCCCGTCACGAAGGTATAAAGAAAAGAACAAAGATCAAAATGCTCGAATACCAGATCAGTTTCGGCGATAGCGTCATGGAACTCGCTTTCAGCTTGAACTAGCACAAATGTAACACCTGACAACAACCGACGCCCCCTTTACAACGGGGCGTCTTTGCCTCTCCCCCACCCCTCTCCAAGATGAGAGGAGCTGACTATCACCATGATCCATATTTTCTTGGAGAGGGGTGAGCCCAGAATATCCTATCGACATTCAATATCTGGGGTGAGGTCAAAACACATCACATTCTATCAATGTATATTTGATGCCGACCAAGGGAATATAGATTGTGCGAAGAAACATATCAGAATAAATAGATACATTATCAGTCAGAAAAAAGACGATAGTCAGTTCAAAAGGACGCACAATATGGACCTCGATTTTGATTTTATAGATCAAAGTGAAGAACAAAGGCTCGAAGCGATGATACGCCGCGCAGGTAAGGTCGCTGCTAAAGAAGCGCTCAAGATCAAATTGCTCGAGTATAAAATGGATTTTGGGACCGTGATCTCGAAAGTGAAGATGAGCCTGAACTAGAACATCACAAGGATATCAACCTTGGCAAAACCGTCCGGTATGGACGGTTTTTTTGTGTACCGCACATTCTCAACGGCTCATTCCTCTGTACGCTCTTCTTCTATCTCTTTTTCCAGGGTCTCTTCCCTCACATGCGGCGTCTCCAGCAGGTCCACCAGATGTCTTTTACATTTATAACAGATATAGTTCTGCGCCGGGCTCCCAGGAGCATTGCAGTCGGGACAATAACGGACACGCTCGAGCTCCTTACCGCAGACCTCGCACACACCATCCTTATACAGGAGCTTGTTATGCGCCGGGCAGGTGCGGTCAGGACAGAAGTAGCGACCGATAAATATAGGCATATCCTATTGTAACAAGAACAGGCAATGAATAGCTGCATTGAAATTCCTGAGAACTACACCCGATAAACAGACAAAGGACCGGCACCTATGCACAAAAAAACAATAGCAACGAACCTCGCCTGTATACAGACGTCGATACTTGAAAGACAAAACGACCCTATTATTCCCCACCTGAGCATACTGACCGGGAAAGGCACTCTTACTCCGCTTACAAAAATGGATTTCTTCTCCCTGACCGGAGCTGTCTATACGAACACTCTTTTTCTCGCGACCGACCTTTATTATGGGTATTACCATGAAGAGGTCTTTCGCGCCGAAAGATTCCCTCTCCGTTCTTTTCCCCGCATCCCCCAGTTGTACATAGCTTTTGTTTCCGACGAGATAGGTCATGGGCTTTTTGCCGCCGAGGACATCCCTGAGAACACCTTCGTCGGGAACTACAGCGGATACGTTTGCTCACCCAATGAACGGTATGTTTTTTATCCGTACGGCCGCTATTACCGCTACAGCGATATTCGCGTTGATCTGCACACTGATTTCGAAGACGACAGTAAAGATGATTTCATGAAGAATTTCAACTTATGCATCGACTCTGAATATTTCGGCAATCACGCCCGCATGATCAATCATGCAGAGGAGCCGAACATAAAGATCAAAGCGCTGCGTCTTCCAGGGCACTACTACACACAGGCCTCCATAGTTACCACACGCATGATCAAGACGGGAGAGCAGCTCCTCGACGATTACGGGGAACAGTATTGGAAGGGCCATGTGCTGGCAACACAAGGGAAGCTCGCCTTCAGTAAACACAAGCCGTCGACAGGACGTACGACACAATACAGTCGTAAAGAGAACAAATATATCACGTTCTAGGGGACGGCCTGGTCATCGGCCACTGTGCTCGCGACGAGATATCGTCATATGCGTTGCGAGAACAATATAGTACTATCCGCAAAAGGACAGATCATACATGGAAAAATTTCACACAAAGACGATCAGTATCTGGACTGCGCATATGGACCTGTCACTCCTCACCTCTTTGGGGAAGCTCGAAAAGACCTATAAAGAGATCGCTCAGCACATCTCGCTATACGGTCATTTTCGCATCGATAAACAAATGCGCACGGACATTAAAAAGATGATCATTCACGGCGAACATGCCCCCGGCCTGCACGACCAGATACGCCCATTCCCAAGAAAACTCTTCTTGAAAGCATGGCACCTGCAGAACAAGGTCCGGTCCCTTCTTGAAGCACATCCCGAAATAACGATAACAAAGGTCCGATTAACTGACCTGTACTGGCTGGAACTATTGTACGGACGTCACAACATCGTGGTCATCGGATATAGCACACATTCCCACGGCTTTCTTCGTCTCGACAGCACGTTCAAGGACCATTTGGCACGGTACTATACGGCAAAGGCTCCGCACGGGGAGCACCTGCTCCATGTCACCATACGCCTCATACCTCTGCCCGCCACTCAGTAAGAATGAGACGGTTGGTCACATCGTTCTGACATAAGCCGGCCATTGACCATTGGCCAGAGGCCGTTACAATAGCCCCCTATGGACATATCACGTATCCGCAACTTTTCGATCATCGCACATATCGACCACGGCAAGTCGACCCTCGCTGACCGTCTGCTCGAGGCCACGAACACCGTCGAAAAACGCGAAATGAAGGACCAGCTGCTCGACAGTATGGATATCGAGCGCGAACGCGGTATCACTATCAAGCTCAATACCGCACGGCTCAACTACCGGGGCAATGACGGACTGGATTACGAGCTTAACCTCATCGATACCCCTGGGCATGTGGACTTCACCTATGAGGTCTCGCGCAGCCTTGCTGCGTGCGAAGGCGTACTTCTGATCGTCGACTCCACACAGGGCATCGAGGCCCAGACGCTCGCTAACGCATACCTCGCCTCGAACATGCACCTGGCGATCATTCCCGTCATCAACAAGATCGATCTTCCTGCAGCGGATGTCGACATGGTCAGAAAAGAGCTTGAGGACATCCTTATGCTCCCCGGCGAAGATGCCATACCTGCCAGCGCGAAAGAAGGTATCGGTATACCGGAGATCCTGGAAGCGATCGTGCATCGGATCCCCGCACCAAAACCGGGCGATGGTACGCTCAGAGCTCTGGTCTTCGATTCGCTCTTCGATAATTACAAAGGGGTCATCATCTATGTGCGCATGTTCAGCGGTCTTCTGAAAAAAGGCTCAATGATAAAGTTCATGAACACCGGGAGCAGTTACGAAATACTGGAGCTCGGTATGTTCCGGCCGAAAATGACCCCTGCCGAAGAGCTCGGCCCCGGTGAAGTAGGCTATGTTGTCTGCAATATCCGCACCATCAAGGATGTGAAGGTCGGAGATACCGTGACCAGTGTCGAGAACCCGGCGACAGAGCCGCTCCCCGGATACCGAGCGATCAAACCGATGGTGTTCTGCGGCATATACCCCATCAATAACGAGGATTATCCGCTCCTGCGCGACGCGCTCGAGAAACTGCACTTGAACGACTCCTCGCTCGTGTTCGAACCGGAAACCTCACAAGCCCTGGGCTTCGGCTTCCGTTGCGGATTTTTAGGCCTGTTACACCTGGACGTTATCAAAGAACGGCTCCAGCGCGAGTTCAATCTGAACCTCATTGCCACGACCCCGTCCGTTATCTATAAGGTCAACAAGAGCGACCACACGTCCTTCGAGATAGATAATCCCGTCCATCTGCCGCCTATGGGTGAAGTGGAATCGCTCGAAGAACCGTTCGTGAAGGCCTCTATCATATTGCCGAGCGACTTCGTCGGTACGGTCATGGAGCTTTGCACGGAACGTCGCGGCGTGTTCAAACACATGGAATACATCGACCCGACACGCGTTCAGCTCTCGTACGAGCTGCCGTTGGCCGAGATCATCATTGATTTCTTCAACATGCTGAAATCGCGGACCAAAGGATATGCGTCGCTCGACTACGAACTGCTTGATTATCGTGTCTCGGACCTCGTCAAAATGGACATCCTGCTCAACAGCGAAACGGTCGATGCGCTTTCTTCTATCGTCCATCGGGATAAAGCATATTATATCGGTAGAAAGCTCGCCGAAAAATTAAAGGAGATCATCCCTCGCCACATGTTCGAGGTGCCCATCCAGGCAGCGCTCGGCAGCAAGGTCATAGCGAGAGAGACGATACCGGCCATGCGCAAGGACGTTCTGGCCAAATGTTACGGCGGCGACGTGACCCGCAAACGAAAACTGCTCGAAAAGCAGAAAGAAGGAAAGAAGAAAATGAAGAACATCGGTTCAGTAGAACTGCCGCAGGAAGCGTTCCTAGCGGTCCTGAAGATCGATGAAGATTGATCCACTGACGGACCATTCACCCTCTCCTCTCGGACTCTACATCCATTTCCCGTTCTGTCTGAAAAAATGCGCGTACTGCGATTTCTATTCCTGCCCGGTCAACGACTTACCGAAAGATATCTATCGAAAATACCTGGAATGCCTGAAGAACGATCTGGCACAGTGGACCTCACCCCCAGCCCCCCTCTCCAAGAGGCCCGATGGAAGTGGGCCTCTTGGAGAGGGGCTGGGGGTGAGGTCCATCTACCTCGGAGGCGGTACTCCTTCGCTCTTCCCGGTCGAACTACTGGAAGAACTATTCACTTTTCTCCGTACGATGTTCCGTTGGGAGGATGTCAAAGAAATAACGATAGAGGTGAACCCTGCGACCGTCACAAAGGGAAATTTGACCGCATATAAAAAGTTTGGTGTCTCGCGCATCAGTATCGGCGTACAATCCTTCATAGATACCCAGCTTGAACTTCTCGGACGCGCGCACACCGCAGCACAAGCACGTGACACCTACGAACTGGTAAGAAGTACAGGTTTTGACAATGTGAGCATCGACCTCATGTTCCGTATCCCGGGACAGACCACCGAAACCTTGCACAAGGACCTGGAGACCATACGAACACTCGCACCCGAACATGTTTCGATATACAGCCTGACCCTTGAAGAAGGGACACCTCTTGAACAGGCCGTCAAAAAAGGTGAGGTCAAAATACCTGACGAAGATACGGACTTCCTGATGTATCAGGAGATCAGAACGGAACTTTCCGCTCAGGGCTATGTTCAGTATGAGATATCAAACTTCGCGAAACCGGGAAAGGAATGCACCCACAATATCAATTATTGGAAAAATAATGAATATATTGGCCTTGGAGCAGGAGCACATTCTCAAGTGAATGGGACCCGGTGGTCAAATCCGGACAGCATAATTGACTATATAAATAGTAGTGGAATAAATCGTCAGAATAATGGTAAAATTACCGTCGGTGAAGCAGTTTTTTTAGGATTGAGGGAAACCGGGGGGATTCGCCTTGATTCATTCCATGCCAGGTACGGCATAGATATCGCAACAGCATTCTCCCCACAGATCGCTCAATTAAAAAAAGCAGGCTTACTGCATGAAGTAAGTGGCTATCTGCGTTTGACCGAAAAGGGCATCTTTTTGGCCAATCAGGTATTCATGGAGTTCGTGTAGAGGACGTTTTAACAGACAAATGGGGGTAGTCTGTGGCTACGCGTCTCAGGGCATTGCCTTATGTTCACATATTTCTCGTATGTGCCTTATGCGCTGCGCTCGCATGCGGTCCCGCACATGCTGAGGTGACCGCTGACCCCGTACTTGCGACCACGAACACGACCATTACCTCGGGGAACATAACGACCGAGAACAATACTGTAACAGCAAATACACTCACATCCGTTACCGAGAACACCGCACTGCAGCTGGACCAAAGCGTCCCCACGCTCAGCATGCTCGCCACAAAAAAACCCGCACCTGCACCGGTCGCCAAAGAAATGCCGAAAGAAGGAGCAGGACAGGGACAATACCCGAAGCTCAATATCGAAGGATATAAAGAATATGAGTTCATGAAAATGGAAAAAGAGGGCGACCCGCTGCAGTACGAGAATGACAGCACCTATAAGGATGCTGCGGCCAAGATCGCACCCACTGCCGGATCCGCAGGTCTTTTGCGTGAACGACTGCGCCTCGATATCGAAGGAAAGCTCAGCGAAAAGCTCTCCGTCAGCTATCACCTGGAACAAGAACCGGACCTGCCGGACAAATTCGATATCAAAGTAAGATATGACAAGACCGAGCTCATGTTCGGCGATTTCACGGCCGGGTTCCAGACCAAAGAATTCGTGAATTTCAGCAAGGCCGTCAACGGATTTCAGTTGACCTCCTATGACAACTGGTACGACCTCAAGATCGTGACCGCCAAGGAAAAAAGCACGGCAAAAGAAGTGTCCTTCCAGGGGACCGGGCTCAGTACCTATAGCTTGGGACAGACCTCCATTCTCGAAGGCTCGGTGAAAGTATACGTGAACGACCTGCGCGTGAACGAAGGCACGGACTATACGATCGACTACTTTGAAGGCAAGATCACGTTCAAGACCATAAAATCATCCGGGGACAAGATCGTCGTCCAATATGAATTCACCGACCCCATCGAGGACCTGATCCCGGTCGCGACCAAGGTCGATTTTTTCGGGTTACAAGGGACCCTGCGGACCTTTGAAGAACCGCGACGGGAAAAAGCGGTCATTACGGTGGAACAAAAGCTCCAGAGCGATATCGGCAAAATGAACGCGCGTTTGCTCGGGCCTGAAGTCCCCACGCAAAGCCAGGCCAAAGAGAACGTTCCCAGCCAAACGATATTCTACCTGGAAGGGACCCCCATCGTGTTCGGCAGTGAAGAGATCATGCTCAATAACAGGACGCTCAGGCTCAATGAGGACTACCTGCTCAATTATGATTCCGGTGAACTGAAAATGCTCAAGCGCGGAGTACTGGCACACGATGTCCTCTCCGTCCGCTACCAGTACAACGAGAACAAGAAGCTGGCGGAGACCTGGAACGGCAAGGAAAGTAAAGGACCGTACCCTCTCGGCCAGTCACCGGTACGGCACAAGAGCGTACAGGTGTTCCTTGACGGCCAAAAGCTCGTTGAGGGCACGGACTATATCGTGGATTATCAAAAAGGCGAGATATTGTTCTCCCTGCCCGTGAGCCGCACCCAGAAAGTGACCGTTGAATATGCGTATATGATCATCAGGACGGCAGCGCCTGCCGAACGCCCGCAGGAAGCGTTCTCGCTCCAATCCACCTATTTGAAAGAGACCGCGGACTCAGGACAGCGCGGAGAGAACCTCGTATCCAATGCCGATGATACGGACGGCAGTATCGTGGTCAGCCAGGACGGAACGCTCATCATACTTGACCAGAGCAAACTGCCCATCAAGGAGGACAGCCTGAGCACGATCATCGTTGACGGCGTGGCCTACGCCGGGACGCCGAACATCGAAGGGTATCGCGGCTATATTTTCGTCTCGCCCTCGATAGCCTCGAGCGCGAGTGTCGAGCTCGCCTATGACTATTACAAGACCAATATCCTCCCCCTGCAGACCTATGCGGCAGGGTCCGGCATGTCCGAACTGATCCTGGAGAACCAGAACAATAAATATCTGCCTGTCGTCTATCACAGTGAAGAGGTCTACCGGCGCTGGTACAACACCTCGACCGGGCTCTGGCAGGAGGACGCCCTGCGCCGCGGGGAGAACTACGTGTGGGGTCCGCTCACCGTGTCGGCGGACGGAACGCTCGTTCAAAATGACCTTGAAGAATACTGGTCCCGGGGCTACATCACGTTCGTAACGAAGAACGCGTCGAACACCTGGGTCCCCTGGCAGATCAAGAGCGGAGAACAGATAAAGATCAAGTACTGTTATGCACCCGGGGAACAGCCGGACTTCGGCCGCATCACCCATCAGGTCTACGGCATCAATACCCAGTACATGATCAATCCGAACTGGATGGTGGGCCTTGAAGCGATGAAGAGCGAAAAGACCTATAACCTCGCCGTGCTTGATGCACGCTGGTCAAGCGCCGGAACGGGCGTGTACGGAGGGGCGTACACCGTCAGCCCGATCGTGACGGACCTCGGGGTGGTAGAGAACAGCGAACAAGTGTACTTATACAGCGGTACGGTCGTGTCCGGGAGCGAGACCATACAAGGAACGCTGCAATCACGCAACGATGACTACGTCATAAACTACAAACGCGGCGAGATCAGGTTCAAGAACGGTAAGAATCCCGGCGCCAGCGACAACATCATCGTCAAGTATAAGTACTATTCGAACACGGACAGCAACGGCAACGAGCTGAAAGCCCAGAACAAGCAAGGAACGGCGTACAAGGCCAGTACGGCGGTCAAGACAGGCGCGTTCACGGTCGCATCGAACGTCATGAACATCGAAACGGATTTCGAGACGATCGGGTCCATGCGCCAGCAGCCCGGCACCAAGCTCGGCGATATCGGGGTCGTGTACCAGCCGGACCGAACGTTCCGTCTGGGCACGTTCGTGGAGAACAAACATCTGCTCATGGGCAGCAGGGACAACAACGAGCCCTGGTATCAGAGCAGTTATTTCCAGAAACACGATACCTTCTGGGAGTTCCTGCCGCGCCAGACCCTTGAGCTCAATTTCCAGCAGACCGATACCGTCAAGGAAAGTCAGCTCTCGACCTCAAAGAATTTCGATATCGATACGATCGACCGGAACTACGGAGGACGGCTCACGTTCGGCCCCGATTTCTTCCGCACGATGTACGAAGGGAAGCGCTCAGAATCCCTCGCGGACGTCCTGGACAAAAAAGACCGGTTGAGCACTGTCGGCAGCTTCCACCATGTGAACAACGTATACCGGCCGTGGAACATCCTTTCCTTCACGACGGACTATCAGCACAACCTGCAGGACGCGGACATCCACCCGTGGACAATAGAAACGAACAATAAATATCAGGAGACCATCGATTATCTGCCGTACTCCAATTGGTCGAACAAGCTGGACTATTCAAAACAATTGATCGAGAAAGAGACGCAAACAGCGCCCCGCCGCTCCACGGAAAGCATCACCGAGCTCACGAACTATTTCTACGCGACAACGCTCACCAGGCCGAACGACTGGACGGACCCGTTCTTCTCCGAGTTCTATACGCATTTTGACCGCAACTATGCCCAAGGCCTCAACCCGCTCCTTGATCAGTCCCCGGACACGGAAGATAAGGACAATTTCAATCAATCCTTGCGCCCCTGGGACCTTTTCAAATTATCCTGGGACGCCACACGCTATAACGCGATCAAAGGCAATGAGCTCGATCTGGCGGACAAGTATACGCATAAGACCTCCTTTGAGGATTTCAGACCTCTGAAATTGTGGCAAGGCTCCCCTCTCGCTCAGGATTTTTTCATCGTAGAACGTGTCTCGTACGGTGAAGGCGTGTACAACAGGTCCAACCGATTAGCGAGCACGACCACCTCGGGAAATTCCACCTTTGAAACGAACTACACCTACGATGTCGGATTGCGCATGAACCCGCTGAACTTCACCGTCCTGAAGTATACGTACACCGAAGGCAACCAACAGACCATGTACGACATCCTGTACCATAAGGACGCAGACACTACGTTCACCGACCGTCCGCAGAACAAACGCACCTACGGACTGTCCTACACACCGGGGACCATCGTCATGCCGGTCCTGTTCACTCCGGGACTTACGTTAACGAACACAGGCTTCTGGGCGGACCGCAGCTATTCATCCGTCATTGATGAATCTCATCACTGGGTGCAGGCCTCGCCGACGGAGACCGTGACCAAAAAGAACCTCGAGAACTTTGAGGACAAACAATCACTGAAGTTCAATCCCCTGCCCTCTCTGGCCCTTGATATGACCCGCAAAGACACGAGCGAGACACTGTTCCAGACCGGCGTCGGCTCACGTGAAAGCTTAGGATTACTGCACAACATGAAGTGGACCAACGATATCCCGACCGACTGGGGCACGTTCCAGCTCTTCGGCTATTTCCAAGGCGACCGTGCGGTACAATATACCAGTCCCAGCGAGGACATGGACCTTGAAGATCTGCACGGAGAATTCTCGACCTATTTTTATCGCCTTGATGAACAGCAGAACTACGGGCTCGGCTACACACCGTTCGCACAACTGACCCTGCGTTCCTCGTACACCAACGAGGACATCCTGCAGCAGAGCCTGAACAGTGACCCGACAACAGAGAACGCCATCGGCGACGAACTGTACATCAATTCGAAGATCTATTCGGCAGGCCTTGAATACCGGCCTTTTTCCGGGATGCGCCTGAGCTATGACTGGGACATGAAACGTTTCGTGGAAGGGGACGGCGAACGCATCACGATCAAGGCCAGATATCAGCCTTTCGATTGGTTGCTGGGCCATTGCGTTTTCAACTACGAGTACGTCCACAACAGCGGCTTCGGGTTGAACGATATCGACCAGATGATCGCGCAGAACCAGCAGCTCGGATATATCGCCACGACCGTCCAAAAGGTCAGTAATGAACGTATGACCGGGAGTCTCGACCTGCAGATCCTCAACGATATCAATTCCGTGGTCATAGAAGGGACCGAGGTCGTCGCGACCTGGACCTTGATCCGTCTCGTCGACAAGATGAACGCGGACAATAATTACTCCGTGAACGCTTTCTATTTAAAGGGAAGGATCGTGTTCTAGAGACCCCTCCTTAATATGAACATCATCTGAAACAGTTTAAATGCCGAGACCTCCCCTGATCAGGGGAGGTCTCGGCATACTGGCTTTTTTAAAAAAAGAATTTGTCGGAGGGGTTGTCCGTCAGCACCGCATCCGTACAGAGCGTCCGAGGCACCACCTGCCGGACCGTTCCTAAAGCATATGTTCCTCGTGTACAAAATCGGACGTAATTGCCGGAGAGCCCGGTCATAAAACCGTCCTTTTGTTCCTCGAACAGGACCTCCAGCGGCTCATTAAGATATCGCTTTGCGAAAGTACGTGCCTGGTCATTCCCCAACGAGATAAGCCGCTCACTGCGGTCCTGAGAGACCTGCGGATCGACCTGCTCGGGGAACGTTGCCGCCGGCGTCCCCGGACGAACAGAGTATTTGAACACATGTACCTTTGAGAAGCTGGCCTCCCTGATCAGGTCCTCAGAACCCTGAAAATCCTGTTCCGTCTCCCCCGGGAACCCGACGATAATATCCGTCGTAAGGCCTATGTCCGGCAGACGTTCGCGGACCATTTGAACGACAGAAAGGAACTGTTCCCGGGAATACGGCCGCCGCATCGCCCGCAATATCGCATTGCTTCCCGATTGTAAAGGCAGATGCAGATGATGACAGACCTTCGGGTTCGAGACCATCTCATCCAGGAACTCTGCGGTCACATGAGGCAGCTCAAGAGAGCTGATACGTATCCGCAATAGTTCCGGGACCGTCGAGATCGCCCGGATGACATCACGCAGCCTGTTGTCTCCGTCACGATACAACCCCAGATTGATCCCGGTCAGTACGATCTCTCTCGTTCCTTCCAATACCCAGCGTTCCACAATATCCATGATCTCAACGAGCGGGAGAGACCACAGGCCGGTCCGGACATGCGGGACAATACAGTATGAACAGAACGTCGTGCAGCCTTCCTGGACCTTTAGGGTCCTGCGGACCTTGAGAGACATGTGACACGTGACAGATGGCAACGAACCATGGACCGAGGGGAACAAGGCCTTCCATTGTTCGATGTTCGACTTTTCGGTGTTCGGGACATAGAGATCGACCGCAGTATCACCGGAGGGTGGCGTGGAACATCCTGTCACAATGACCCGTGCCCGAGGATTACGTTTTTTTGGCTGACGAATGATAGTGCGGGACTTGCGGTCGGCAACATGCGTGACCGAACAGGTATTGATGATGTAATGCTCGGCGGTATCTTTGAAATCGACCTGCCGATATCCCTGCGCGCTCAGGAATTCTTCGATACGTGCTGTCTCGGCCTGATTGACCTTGCAGCCCAGGGTATATGTCGCAAAAGTGGGCATGAGATCCTAGAGCTTTTCTATTTCAAATAATGGCGTGCCGTACTCAACGATACTGTTGTTCGCGGCCAAGACCTTGAGTATCTTACATTTTTCCGGGGCTTTGACCTCATTATTGATCTTCATTGCCGTGATCACCGCCAGCGGCTTACCTTTTTCGATCGTTGACCCTTCCGCAGCGAAAAGCTTCCCTTCAATATCCAAATGCAGGATACCGACCAGTTCGGAACGGACCAGTGTTCCGGCCAAAGGCTGGGCATCGGCCTTTTTCTGCCCGGGAACGACCTGTTCTTCCTCTTTAGGACCTTCCTGCGGAGCAACCGTCGCCAGGGGAGCAGGGGTGATGAGCTTCGCCTGGCCCGGACGTTGTTTTACGGTGATATGACTATTGCCTTTGGTCACGCTCAATTGCGTTATATTCTTGCCTTTAATGAGGGCTATGAGCTGTTTTGCGGTCTTTTCATCGACTATCATCGGACTATCGGCCATTGGTTTATTCCTCCTTAATGATACCTCTCACAAAAGCGCTCAATTATAAGGAACGCCTTCCGGTATGACAATGTTGATTATTATAAGAACATCCATACCGTTAAGTAATCGTACGCATCCCGGGCAGATTTCAAATATCTGCAGCTCGAGAATGGTTTAGCTGTACCGTCTTTGAACCATAGATTAACGCTCCCTTATTCGATGAAACCATGGAAGATTACTGCCGATATATCTTCAGCTCGGTCATACAGGAGGTCGCTATGGCAGTACGAAAGATCATATCCGATGTTATAAAAATATCGACACATGTCGCACCGTTGACCAGAAAAAACCCTGTATTCAAGCATGAATGGCCCGCGCTCAACTCGAACACGTTCTGGATAAAGCGCGAACTGTACGTCCCGTCATGGGTGACCAGTTCGCTCAAACAGACACACAAAAGACATTTCTTCCAATTCACACCTAAGGTCCTTTCTGCCCAAGAACTTGTCGGCATGCTCAAAGAGCTCGATCTCGAGAAAAACCGCGCCTTGATCTATGCGGCCTATCCCGAAGAACTCGGCACCGACTTCATGGAAGCATTCTATCGTTCGGGGGAACGCACCAGAAATACGGAGGTCCTCAAAACGATCCCTGCCGTGTTCATGGACTTTAAAAGAAAGGTCATCGGCAACATCCATGGAGATGAGATCATCGAGGTCAAGAACGAACATGTGGCACTGGACCTTTCTTCGGCAAAGGATATACGCCCCATCTTCGTTCGTTCCATGTCCTTCCCTTTCACCAAACAGACAAGCCTTGCACTGCCGTCGATTCCGGCACAGCTCAAGGAACACAGCCTGCTACGTGCGGCCCTCTATCCCTACACACAGCACGGGAACGAGGTCCTGACCCCAGAAAAAGCACAGCAGCTGCTCGACTTGATACGCTCTCAACCCTACCTCAATGAACATGAGATACAGGCCATTGAGTACCTCTTCAGTAAAGTGATGTTCAACGGTCTCATCAGCCAGGCCAGCCGCATCCAAAAAGGACCTCACAAAGAATCCCTTGATGATATTGTTCCCCGCTTCTGGCGGCCCGAAGGGTTCACCCTGTATGACAAAGACACGGACGGTTGTTTTGACCGAACGGTCAAAGATGTCGATATCGTCATTCCGAACCGATATGATGTGACCGGGATATCGGAAAAAGCCTTTCAAGAAATGCTCACCTTGACCAGAAATGTTGACCACCTGTTCATCACCGGGATCATTGACAGTTCCCCGGATAACCTCAAAAAAATCCTGTCCACAACAAAGGCCACGGACATCTTTATCGATCGATCGGTCCACACTGCGCTCAGGGACAGCGGATGGAAAAAAAGTAAAAGACAGCGTTTCCATATCTTCAATTATCAGGATGACCTGACCAGAAAAATCCTTTCCTCTCCATCCATATGGGACCAGGGCATATCGCACGAAGAAGTGATCGAGCATTTCTTCAAAGGCGAACTAATAAAATGGAAAAAAGGACCTGTCACTATGTTCGACATCATCCGATTTGCGTTCGGGGATCCCGACACGGAGCAGAAGAACGGGCCGCAATAGCGCCTGGTCCGGAACTATAACCCCAAGGTTCTTTTCATGAGATCGTCCGAGAGCTGACCCGGCATCGTCGGTGGCGTCGCGGACTGTCCTTTCTGCTTTTTAACTCCACCGAACTTCAGGTCCACAGCACGACGACGCACCTCGCGAGGCTGATCGAGCTTATCGCGCTTCTGCTGTTCTTTTTCCTCGCGCCAGAGGCGTTTTTGGTCTTCGGTGGGCATGGCTTAGTGTACCTGGGAGAGACAAAAATACCAAACACACAAATACCAATAAAATACTATATACTACCCCCATGAAATTCCGCCTCGAAAAACGCTCAAAACTGCATAACGGCCGCGCAGGCGTCATTACGACCGCACACGGTGAGATTCAGACCCCCGTATTCATGCCCGTCGGGACTTTGGGGACCGTCAAAGCGCTCACTCCTGCTATGCTCGAAGAGGCCGAAGCCCAGATAATTTTAGGTAATACCTACCATTTATATCTTCGCCCCGGTATGGAGGTCATGGAACAAGCCGGAGGCTTACATAGGTTCATGAACTGGAAGCGACCGATACTCACCGACAGCGGCGGCTTTCAGGTATTCTCGCTCGGCGGATTACGTAAAGTGACCGACGAAGGAGTCATATTCAATTCTCATCTGAACGGGGATAAACATCTGCTCACTCCGGAAAAGGTCGTAGAGATACAAAAGACCATCGGTTCCGATATCATGATGCAGCTCGATGAGGTCGTAGGGCACCCGAGCGATCATGCTGACACTAAAAAAGCGCTGCACCGCACCGCGGACTGGCTCAAGAGGTCCGTTGATGCGTTCAATACTTTATGCGATCCGGACAAACAAGCGCTTTTCGGCATCATGCAGGGCGGTATGTTCGAGGACCTGCGCAGGATGTCCGCCGAAGAAATGACCAAGTTCGACCTCCCCGGCTATGCGATAGGCGGTCTAAGCGTCGGGGAATCAAAGGACCATATGTACCCGATGATATCGCTCTCGACCAGCCTGCTCCCCGAAGACAAACCCCGGTATCTTATGGGCGTTGGGGAACCGGAAGACCTGGAATATGCCATAAAAGCAGGCGTGGACATGTTCGATTGTGTGCTCCCGACCCGCCTGGCCCGCCATGGGACCATGTTCTCCTCCGAAGGAAAGCTCAATATCGATAATGCACGATATCAAAAGGACTTTTCGCCCCCGGACCCGACCTGCGACTGCTATACCTGCCGCAATTTCACCCGGGCCTACCTCAGACATCTCTATATAAATAGAGAGATATTGGCTTCCATCCTTATGGCTTTACATAACGTTCGTTATTTAATAAACTTTACACAGGGAATACGCAAAAGGATCTTGGCCGAGTAACCGCGTACCCCAAAAGACCTAAGACTTCCGGATAAGAGGGGATATCATGCAACAATATAAGAACAAACTGATAATGCTCGGTATCGCCATCATCACTGTCGTTGCCATCGCAATAGATATAAAAATGCCCATCAATCTGGGGCTCGACCTCCAGGGCGGCAGCCGCCTCGTCCTGCAAGGCAAGGACACCAAAGAGATAAAGGTCGATGCCGAAGCCATGGCCGGTGTCACCGCGGTCATCCGTAATCGTATCGACGCGCTCGGCGTAGCAGAACCGATCATCCAGCGTAAGGGGAAAGACCAGGTCGTGGTCGAACTTCCAGGGGTCAAAGACCCTGAACGGGCGATAAAGCTCATCGGCGATACCGCTGTCCTCGAGTTCGTGGAAGCTGAATGGGCACCGGGCGATGCAGCCTCGCTCACTCCACAGGACGTCAAACTGCTCGGCGGTGAAGGCGCCCGTCTGAGCAAGGTCGAATATTATGACAACAAGACCGGACGATTGGTCCGCGAAACACCGATCATCCTGAAAAAGACGGCGCTCACCGGCAATGACCTGCAATGGGCGGGGCCCTCGACCGACGAGTATGGCAGACCTGTGGTCAGTATCGAATTCAAGGCCGAAGGGGCGAAAAAATTCTATGAGGTGACCTCCCGCAGCGTCGGCAAACCGATCGCGATACTGCTCGACGGCAAGATCATCTCCGCACCGAACGTCAATGAACCGATCTCCGGCGGCCGCGCCCAGATCTCCGGCTCGTTCTCCGTCGCAGAGATGCAGGACATGGTCATCAAGCTCAAGGCCGGAGCGCTCCCCATACCTATCGAGATCGTACAGAACCAGACCGTAGGACCGACCCTTGGTTCCGACGCGATACACAAGAGCGTAAAGGCCGGGCTCATGGGCTTTCTGGGTGTCGCGCTCTTCATCATCCTGTACTACGGGTTCGCCGGTATCGTCGCGATCGCGGCCCTCGCCATCTATTCCGTGATCACCTTCGCGGTGCTCATCCTCATGAACGCCACGCTCACACTTCCCGGTATCGCAGGGTTCATATTGAGCGTCGGCATGGCCGTTGACGCGAACGTCCTTATCTTCGAACGCATGAAAGAAGAGATGAAGGACGGCAAATCCACGTTCATCGCCATCGAACAGGGCTTCAACAGGGCCTTCAGTTCCATTTTCGACTCCAACATCACCACGATCATCGCGGCCGGGGTGCTCTTCTGGCTGGGCAGCGGGACCATCAAGGGATTCGCGATAACGCTGATCGTCGGTATCCTGTGCAGCATGTTCACCGCACTGGTCATCTCGAAACTGTTCCTTGAACTTTCGACCGGTTTGAAATTCGTGCGCGACGGGCACTTTATCCCCATGCGCAGAACAAAGGAGATAACAAGCGATGCAGCTAACTAAAGGACCGTTCAATCTCGTCAAATACAGCTGGCTCTGGTTCACGATATCGATACTTCTTATCGCAACCGGGATATTCTTCATGGTGACCAAGGGGTTCAGTATCGGTATTGATTTCACAGGCGGCACATCGCTCACCTATCGCTTCGAGACCCTGCCGAAGTTCGCCGATATCTCTACCGCGCTCACCGAGGCAAAGCTTGAAGGCCTCGACCTCGCAAAGGTCCAGTTCCAGGCAGTGGAAGGCAAAGACCTGCTCATGAAAATGCCCCCGATCACGCACGACCAGGAACTGGCCATTGAAAAAGTGCTCGCCGAGAAGTTCGGGAAGTTCGAACTGCTCGAATCCGATACCGTGGGACCATCGATCGGCGGAGAACTGCGTTCTACCGCGATATGGATCGTCCTCTGGGCTATCGGACTGCTCCTAATCTATATCACGTTCCGTTTTGAGTTCTGGTACTCTCTGGCGGCCATCCTTGCGCTCGTACATGACGCCTTCATGACCACCGGGTTCGCGTCGCTGTTGGGTATCGAGATCAATGGTCAGTTCATCGCTGCCATCCTCACGATACTCGGATATTCGATCAACGACACGATCGTCATCTTCGACCGTATGCGCGAGAATTTCAAGCTCTACAAGGGGACCATGAGCATTCCGGAGATCACGAATATCAGCCTCTGGCAGACCATGTCCCGCTCGATCAACACGGTCCTGACCGTGCTCATTCCTCTGTTCATGATCATGTTGTTCGGCGGTTCCACCATCAAGGATTTCTCGACGACCCTGTTCCTGGGCATCATCAGCGGTTCGTATTCATCGATATTCATCGCAGCGCAATTGTATCTGGTCTTTAAAAAAGCTGAAGCCTAGGCCATTTTAGTCTTGAATGAAGAAAGCGACGTTCTAGAACGTCGCTTTCTTTTTATTAAATAAGGAGGTTTCAGATGACCCACGAACTCCCGTTCACAGGACTTACCCAGGAACAGGCACAGGAACTGCTGAGAACAGAAGGGTTTAATGAGCTGCCTACAGCTAAAAAACGCAACATCATCGCGATCGCGTTCGATGTGCTCAAGGAACCCATGCTGCTCCTGCTCGTATCCTGCGGGGTCATCTATCTTCTGGTCGGGGATATCAACGAGGCTCTCGTCCTCCTGAGCTTTGTATTCGTCGTCATCGGCATCACGCTCTATCAGGAACAGAAGGCGGAACGTGCGCTCGAAGCCCTGCGCGACCTTTCCAGCCCACGCGCTCTTGTTATCCGGGACAGTAAAGAACATCGTATCGCAGGCCGCGAGGTCGTACGCGAAGATATCATCGTTCTTTCCGAAGGGGACCGCGTCCCCGCAGATGCCGTTGTGCTCAAAGGCACGAACCTTCATGCAGACGAATCCCTCCTGACCGGAGAATCCGTACCGGTCAGAAAGAATGCGAGCGACACAAGTCCGCACATGACGACCATGGACCGCCCGGGAGGCGATGATACTCCTTTTGTCTTTTCAGGTTCGCTCATCGTACAAGGACAAGGGTTCGCCAGAGTGGTACAGACCGGCGCGCGGACCGAGATCGGTAAGATCGGGAAAGCACTGCAACAGTTGGAGCCGGAAAAGACCCGGCTGCAAAAAGAGACCTCAAAGCTTATCGGCACGTTCGCCGGCGCAGGTATCGTGATCTGCGCATTGGTCGTCGTCGTGTTCGGCCTCACCCGTGGCAGCTGGCTGCACGGGCTTCTGGCCGGTCTCACTCTGGCCATGGCGATACTTCCCGAAGAGATCCCGATGATATTGACCATTTTCCTGGCGCTCGGTGCCTGGCGCATCTCACAGAAAAAAGTCCTGACCCGCAGGATACCCGCCATCGAGAACCTGGGTTCGACCACAGTGCTCTGTGTCGACAAAACAGGAACGCTGACCATGAACCGCATGGCCGTGCGGCAGCTCTTTGTGAACGGCGAATTCTTCGACGTGGACGCGACCTCCAAAAAAGACCTGCCAGAAATGTTCCATGAACTTGTCGAGTTCAGCCTGCTCTCCAGCCAGAAGAACCCGTACGACCCGATGGAACGGGCCATCAACACGCTCGGCCGCTTCAGTTTGAAGGAAACGGAGCACTTGCATGACAACTGGGACCTGGTCAGCCAGTACCCGCTCTCCAAGGCCATGCTCGCCGTATCACATGTATGGAAATCCCCTGAAGGGACAGAATATATCATCGCCGCCAAAGGTGCTCCAGAAGCGATCGGAGACCTCTGTCATCACGATGAAGCACATACGAAAAAAATGACGGAAGCCATAAATGCAATGGCTTCCAGAGGGTTACGCGTGCTGGGCGTTGCCAAAGCCTTCCGCAACAAGAACAAAGACCTGCCCACGGAACAGCATGACTTTGTCTTTCAATGCCTGGGGCTTATCGGGCTTGAAGACCCGGTGCGACCCACCGTACCACAGGCGATAAAGGAGTGCTCGAGCGCCGGGATCCGCGTCGTCATGATCACGGGGGATTATCCCACGACCGCAAAACATATCGCCGACCAGATCGGGCTCAAGACCTCACACATCATGACCGGTCCCGAGATCGCCTCACTTTCCGTCGACGAACTCGCCCAAAAAGTGAAGGACGTGAACGTGTTCGCTCGCGTGGTCCCCGAACAAAAATTGCAGCTGGTCCAGGCCTTGAAGAAGAACGGGGAGGTCGTGGCCATGACAGGCGACGGGGTCAATGATGCCCCCGCGCTCAAAGCGGCGCATATCGGCGTCGCCATGGGAGGCCGCGGAACGGACGTCGCCCGCGAGGCCTCCGCTCTCGTCGTGCTCGATGACGACTTCTCCTCGATCGTCGCCGCAGTACGTACCGGCCGCCGCATCTATGACAACATCAAAAAAGCGCTCGCCTACACGCTCGCGGTCCATGTGCCGATCGCCGGCATGTCGCTCATCCCCGTGCTCTTTCAATGGCCACTGATGCTCCTGCCCGTGCACATCGTGTTCATGGAACTGCTCATCGACCCGGCCTGTTCGGTCGTTTTCGAGAACGAACCGGAAGAGGCCGATATAATGGACCGCAAACCAAGAGACCCGAAAGAACCCCTCTTCGGAAAAAAGATCGTCCTCATCAGTCTGCTGCAGGGCGTGAGCGTACTCCTGTTCCTGCTCGCTATCTTTGTCTATTTCAATATCATGCGCGGTTTCGGCGAAGCAGAGACCCGGGCACTGGTCTTCACTACGCTCATCATCTCGAACATCATGCTCATCATCACTAATCGCTCATGGACCCATTCGCTCCGAACGATATTCAAGACCGGGAACAAGGCCCTGCTCTATATGCTCATCGGAGGCACGGCATTCCTGGCCGCAGTACTCTATGTTCCGGCATTGCAAGCGCTGTTCCAATTCGCGACACTGCACCCGAACGACATCGCTCTGTGCCTCGCGGCCGGGGTCGGAAGCATCGTGTGGTTCGAGATATTGAAAGTGGCCAATAAGTGGTGGAAGATCTACTAGTTCTCTTTCCGCGTTCGCAATAAGAAAAGGTCGCCGGTAATACGGGCGACCTTTCGCTTATGGACCACGCAAGAAGCAGCTGTCATGGTCCGAACATCGATTCGACCTTGTCCTTCTTTCCCTGCAAACGATATAATTCAACATCTCGCTCCAGAGGAGTGTTCCATGGCAAAAAAAGCGCCCGTAAAGAAAAAACGTGAGACCTGGGGTACGCGGCTCGGCATCATCTTGGCCGTCGCAGGCTCGGCAGTCGGTCTCGGGAACTTCCTCCGTTTTCCGGTCCAGGCCGCACAGAACGGAGGCGGCGCTTTTATGATCCCGTATTTCATCGCCCTGCTGCTCCTCGGTATCCCGCTCATGTGGGTGGAATGGACCGCAGGCCGTTACGGGGGTCTCTTCGGGCACGGTACCGCCCCCGGTATCTTTCAATCACTCTGGCGCAACCGCTTCATCAAATACTTCGGTATCATCGGCATCTTCGGTCCTCTCGTTATTTTCATTTACTACACATATATAGAATCCTGGCTTTTGGGGTATAGTTTCTATGCCCTTACAGGGAAATATGTCTCAGCAGCACATGGAGGGCTCATGAAAGACTTTCTCATGGGCTACCAAGGCATCGTCAAGAACCAGTTCTTTCATAGCCTGTGGCCGGCCTATATATTTTTCGTTGTGACCTTCCTGATCAATTTCTGGTTCATCAAACGCGGCATCTCTAAAGGCATTGAAAAGCTCTGTAACATCGCCATGCCCATATTGCTCCTGTTCGGCATCATTATCGTCATCCGGGTGCTGACGCTCGGAGCCCCGATACGACCGGACTGGAACGTCCTTAAAGGGCTCGGCTATCTTTGGAACCCGGACTTTTCCGTCCTGAAAGATGCCAAGGTCTGGCTCGCTGCCGCAGGGCAGATCTTCTTCACCTTGAGCGTCGGGATCGGCGTCATCCTGACCTATGCCAGTTATCTGAAAAAAGACGACGACGTGGTGCTCTCAGGCCTCACTGCGGTCGGCACCAACGAGTTCGCGGAGGTGGTGCTCGGGGGCAGTATCGTCATCCCGGCGGCCTTCATGTTCTTCGGCCCGGCGGTCACCCAGATCGCCCAGAGCGGTGCTTTCAACCTGGGATTTGTGACCATGCCGCTCATCTTCACGAAAGTACATTTTGGACAGCTCTTCGCGTTCCTCTGGTTCATGCTGCTCTTTCTTGCCGGTATCACCTCCTCAATATCGCTCATCCAGCCGGTCGTGGCCTTTGCGCAGGATGAGTTCGATCTCACAAGAGAAAAAGCGGTGCGTATCATCGGCATCATCGCGTTCATCCTGTGCCAGCCGGCGATATTTTTCCTTAAGAACGGTGTCGTCGATGAGCTCGATTTCTGGGGAGGAACGTTCTGTCTGGTCCTCTTTGCCACGATAGAGACGATACTCTTCGCCTGGTCCTTCGGTATCGACAAGGCCTGGAAAGAGATGCATCACGGGGCTGATATCAAGGTCCCGATGATCTACCGGTTCATCCTCAAATACATCACGCCTCTGTTCCTGTTCTGTATCCTTGGTTTCTGGTTCGTCCAGGACGGCATCCCCTTCATCCTGATGAAAGGGGTGAGCCCCGAGAACTACCCGTTCATCTTCGGCACGCGAATTATCCTGATGCTCATGTTGCTGGTCCTTGCTATACTGGTGTCCATAGCCTGGCGTAATAAAAAGACCGCAAAAAAGGTGGATATACTATGACGACCGCCGGATGGACGTTCCTGACGGTATCCTGGGCATTGATCATCGGCATGTCCATATTCTGTTTTTCTAAGGTGCTCCTGCCTTCAAAAAAACATAAGAAATAACGGCCATACTGACAAGAACGAGGTACTACCATGATCGAAACAAAAGGTCTTGAAAAAGCATATCGTAAGCGAAAGGTCGTCAATGAGGTCAACATCAAGGTCGATCGCGGCGAGATAGTAGGACTGCTCGGCCCCAACGGCGCAGGTAAGACCACTACGTTCTATATGATCGTCGGTCTCGTAAAACCTGATAATGGCAGCGTTTACCTTGACGATAAAGAATTGACCGACCTGCCCATGCATAGACGCGCCCAGGCAGGCATCGGTTATCTCCCGCAGGAAGCCTCGATATTCAAAAAATTGACCGTAGAAGAGAACGTGATCGTGCTCTGGGAGAACATGCCTGAAGTACCGAAAAGCGAGTACGGAAAACGTCTCGATGCCCTCTTCGAAGAGATGCATGTCACTCACCTGCGTAAAAGCCGCGGGTATGAACTTTCCGGGGGAGAACGGCGCCGGGTCGAGATCGTACGCGCCTTGGCGTGCAATCCGTCCTTCATCTTGCTGGATGAACCGTTCGCAGGTATCGACCCGATCGCAGTGAACGATATTCAGGAGATCGTGGCTCACCTGAAGAAAAAAGGATTGGGAGTGCTCATCACGGACCATAACGTCCGCGAGACCCTGCAGATAACCGATCGAGCCTATATCATCCATGACGGGAAGATACTTATCGAAGGCTCAGCCGATAAGATCGTGAACGATCCCGTCGCCCGGAAGCATTATCTGGGGGATAATTTTAATATGTGATAGACGTCCGTACCTGAAGATGCACATCATGTCGTTCATCTTCAGGACGATGTCTTATTAATAAAGGACCAACGCTCGTGTTCAAAATAAAGATACTGGACCGTTACCTCGCAGCAGAGATATTCACTCCGTTCATTTTCGGTGTTCTGGCGTTCTCGGCGATCACGGCCGGCGGCGCTATCATCCCGGGACTTGTAGCAGATGCCTCCTCTCTGCATCTGCCTTTCGGCATGACCGTTTCGCTGTTCATGGTCCGGCTGCCGAAGGTCATCGCCCTGACGTTCCCGATGGCCACCCTGTTGGCGGCCCTCCTGGCGTTCAGCAATCTCTCTTCCAACAGCGAAGTGACCGCGTTCCGCTCCGGCGGATTGAGCCTGTTCCGGCTCATGGTCCCTGTGTTCTTCATCGGTATCGTCATAAGCATCATGACCATAATCTTTAACGAGGCTATCGTCCCTAAAGCGGCCTTCATGGAAGATAATCTGATCATCCGTTTCAAAGAAATGGCCAAACAGATCCCTGCGCTCAAAGAAGGCGTCAATATCCCTGAATACGACGGCGGATATTTAAAACGCCTTGTCTACGCGAAAGAACTGAGCGGCAATATCATGCAGGATGTCTCTGTTTCCGAATATGACCAGGGGCAGTTCGCACGCATCATATTCGCCAGAAATGCCGAATGGCAAAAGACCGGCGGCTGGATGTTCGAGAACGGGATTATCCATCAGTTCGCAGGCGATAAACGTGCCGCCTATGTCATCGAGTTCAAGAAAGAGCTCATCAATATAGACCTGAACCTGCGTGACCTTTCAAAACGCACCAAAGACCCCGAACAGATGGCGCTCTTTGAGCTGAGGGATTACATCGACCAACAACGCAAACGCGGCGTGGACGTGACGGAATATCTTGTAAAATATAACCAGAAGTTCGCGGTCCCCTTCGCCTGTTTCGTGTTCGTTCTCCTCGGCGCCCCGCTCGGGATAAAACCTCAACGCACAGGGAGTTCCGTCGGGTTCGCCTTAAGCATCGTTATCGTGTTCGGATATTACGTATTGCTTTCTGTCGGCATGTACTTGGGACTTATCGGAGCTCTTACCCCCTGGATGGCCGCGTGGATGCCGAACGTCGTGATAAGCCTCTTTGGCTTGTATTCCCTCGCTCAGAAGAACGCCATGTAGGCAGGACAGAACTTTCTCCCTGTAAAAAGACCTCAGGATATCCTGAGGTCTTTTTCAGGTTGCTATCGACATCTCTGCCATCAGCGCATTTCGTGTTTAATGCCTGAATGTTTAACGACCTTACCTTCGACCATATAAATGATATCTTCCGCGATATTGGTGATATGGTCAGAGATGCGTTCCAGATGACGTGCCGCCAAAAGCAACGGCATCGCTTTCGGGACCAGTGTCCCGTCCTTTGTCATCATGTCCAGGAACTCCTGACATGCCATATTACGCAACCTGTCCACGGCCTGTTCTTTTACCCAGACCTGCCGCGCTTTCCCTGCATCGCGGGAGATGAACGCATCAAGAACGATGCTGAGCTCCTCTTCAGCAAGTTCCGCCATCTGCGGGAGCGCCGCAAAGGGAGCGAGATCAGGCTTTGATGTGAGCTCCTGGGTGCGCTGAGCGATATCCCCTGCCAGATCGCCGATACGTTCAAGGTCGGTCGATATGCTGACCCCCGTGATCAGGAACCGCAGGTCCGAAGCTTCCGGCTGTCTGAGCGCAATGAGCTGGATGCACTTCTCGTCTATCTCGAGCTCCATCTGATCAACGCGCTGGTCATCCTCGACTACGACCTGGGCAGCGGTCCGGTCCGCTTCCTTGAGCGCCACAATGGACTTCTTGATCAGAGCCTTGACCGATGTCGCCATATCGCTGATCATCCCGTTAAGCTCCGTGATCTCCTGGTCGAATTTTCTTGTATGTTCCATTTCGTTCCTCCCTGGTGAGTTGCTAGTAACTAGCTTCTAGTTTCTAGCAGATCCCAAACTTTCATATTAGTCTGCTAGCAACTAGGAGCTAGAAGCTCGCGACTACTAGCCGAACCTTCCCGTAATATACTCCTCCGTCTGCTTCTGTCCAGGGGTCGTGAATATTTTCCCTGTCGCATCGAACTCAATGAGCTTGCCGAGCAGAAAGAACCCGGTCATGTCCGAAACACGCGCCGCCTGCTGCATATTATGGGTCACAATGATGATAGTATATTTTTCCTTCAATATCTGCGTTAATTCTTCGATACGCAAGGTCGCCATGGGATCAAGGGCCGAACAGGGCTCATCCATGAGCAGTATCTCGGGCTTCACTGCCAGGAGCCGTGCGATACATAAACGCTGCTGCTGTTCCAACGTGAGCCGCAAGGCATTATCTTTGAGCCGGTCCTTCATGTCGGACCATAACAGCACTGCTTCCAGACACTGCTGAACGATGTGTTCCAGTTCCTCGCCTTCGGCCAGGTGATGGATACGAAGACCATATGCCACATTCTCGAAGATCGAGAGCGGGAACGGGTTCGGACGTTGAAAGACCATCCCTACTTTCTTGCGCAAAGAGATGAGGTCAGTTACCGGGTCAAGGATGTTCTTGCCTTCGATATCTATTTGCCCACTGATCCTGATACCTTCATACAGATCGTTCATACGATTAAGACAGCGCAGGAAGGTCGACTTTCCGCAGCCGGAAGGCCCGATAAGCGCAGTGACCTTGTTCTTCTCGATGCAAAGATCGACGCCCGAGAGAGCCTGAAAGTCTCCATAGAACAGGTTCAAATCTTTAACGATGACGCTTTTATCCATAACGAGCTCCTAGTTGCTAGTCACTTGCCACTAGCAAACAATAGAACAAATATACTCTCATATTTCTGCTAGCCACTAGAAGCTAGTACCTAGCAACTACTACCCGAACCTTCCCGTCAAATAATCTTCCGTCCGATTGTCCTTCGGTGTCGTGAATATCTGCTTTGTATCACCGATCTCCACCAGCTCTCCCATCATGAAGAACGCGGTACGGTCAGAAACGCGCGCTGCTTGTTTAACGTTATTGGTCACAAGGATCTGTGTGTAGTTCGCCTTGAGCTGCTGCATAGCGTCCTCCACCTTGGCCGTGGATATCGGGTCCAGCCCCGAGCACGGTTCATCATAGAGAATGACCTCCGGCTCCACCGCGAGAGTGCGGGCGATACAGACGCGCTGTTGCTGCCCGCCGGACAGTTTATGGGCCGAACTCTGCAACCGGTCCTTCACTTCGTCCCAAATGGCTGCAGCACGCAGGGACTTTTCGACGATCTGAGAAAGTTTGCCTTT
The DNA here is from genome assembly GCA_964653455.1 of uncultured bacterium. Classification (GTDB taxonomy): domain Bacteria; phylum Margulisbacteria; class Termititenacia; order CAZZFK01; family CAZZFK01; genus CAZZFK01. The sequence goes on along the minus strand of CAZZFK010000002.1, from coordinate 390,563 downwards.
ATCGGATATCCCATGCATACGAGGACCGTACGAGACATTATCGAAGATGGACATCGGAAGCGGGAGCGGAAGTGCGAACACGATACCGAGCCGTTTACGCAACATCTGGATATCGATCTGCCGAAAGATATCCAAACCATCGAGAGTGATCGACCCTTTGATCCTCGTATAATGATAGAGTTCATTGAGGCGGTTCAGGGTCTTCAGGAACGAGGTCTTGCCGCTATTTGCCGGGCCAATGATGCCCAATATCTCGTTCTTCTGGACCTCGAGCGTCAGGTTCCGAATGACCTCGTGGTCACCGTAGGAGACATGTAATCCTCTCACATCTATCTTGGCTACCATGTTTTCCTCTTTCGATAACGTTTGCGCAGATAGGATGCGCCGATATTCATGAGCAAAATTATTCCGACCAAGACCAATATCGTACCGTACTGTGTCTTGCTGCTGACGTTAGGGACCTGCGTAGAAAGGATATAGATGTGGTACGGCAGTGCCATCGCCTGGTCATAGACCGATTGAGGGAGCCGCGGCAGATAGAACGCTGCGACCGTGAACAGGATCGGCGCTGTTTCTCCGGCAGCGCGTGAAAGACCAAGAATGACGCCGGTCAGTATGCCGGGGATGGAATTCGGTAGAACGACATGCCGCACTGTCTGCCAGCGTGATGCCCCGAGAGAAAAGCTGGCCTCACGAAAGGACTGCGGTACTGCGTTGAGCGCTTCACGGGTGGCAGTGATGATCGTGGGGAGGGACATAATGGAAAGCGTCAGGGACCCGGCCAAAATGGACACACCGAACAACGAAACGAACAATCCCAGACCGAACAGACCATAGACGATGGACGGCACACCGCTCAGGTTGATGATGGCAATCTCGATCATGCGGGTAAGCGTGTTCTTAGGTGCATACTCATTGAGATAGACCGCGGCCAGGACACCCAACGGAATGGAAAAGAACGCCGTTCCCATAACAAGACATAAGGTACCGACAATGGCAGAGAAAATGCCGCCGGCCCGCATACCATCACGAGGCATAGAGAAGAGGAACTCCCACGAGATCGCAGGCAACCCTTTGACCAGTATCATCCCGATCACATACACGATCGGCAGAACGACCAGCAGTGTCGCCAGGAGCAACAGAAAGAATATCAGTTCTTGTACACGCTTTGTATCTTTTCTCATACGTTCCAGCTTTCAGCCGTCATTTCCGATGCATGAACCAGTCCGCGACCACGTTGATCGCAAAGCTCATGATAAAAAGCACGATACCGATGGCGAACAATGACGAATAATGCGGGCTGCCTGCGACCGCTTCCCCCATCTCGGCCGCGATCGTCGCGGTCATGGTACGCACCGGCTGCAGGATGCTGTGGGGCATGAGCGCCGCATTCCCCGTGATCATAAGCACGGCCATCGTCTCTCCGAGCACACGACCGATACCGAGCATGACCGCGGCCAGGATCCCTGAGGACGAGGCCGGGATGATAACCCGCTGTATCGTCTGCCATTGCGTGGCACCAAGAGCGAAGGACCCTTCCTTATAACTCTTTGGAACGGAATTGAACGCATCCTCGATGATGGAGACAACGGTCGGAAGAGCCATGAACGCGAGCATGATGGAACCCGCGAGCGCGGTCAGCCCGCTCGGCAAATGGAACAGATGTTTCAGGAACGGGGCCAGACTCACGATACCGATGAAACCGAGCACGACGCTCGGAATGGCCGCTAACGTCTCTATTGCAAATTTCAGGATGTCCTTGAGCCAGTCCGGTGCGACCTCAGATATATATATGGCGACCGCGATACCCAAGGGAACACAGATGAGGATGGCCCCTCCTGTCACAAAGAGCGACCCCATGATGAGCGGCAATATGCCGAACTGCGGCGGGTCGGAGATCGGGAACCAGTTCTTGCCGAACACGAACGCGAGAGGATTATATTCCTTGAATATGGCCAGCCCCTCTTTTAACAGAAAGAAGAATATCAGTACGACAAAAATAATGGAAATGACCCCGGACAGGAATATGAACTTCTCTATTATGAACTCCGCTTGTTTTTTCATGTTCATCCCATTAACGTATCGGTACAAAATCCATTTTTTTGACGATCTGCTGGCCTTCATTACTGAGCACAAAATCGACGAAGACCTTCGCATCGCCGGTCGGTGTTCCGTTGGTATAAAAATAGAGAGCCCTGGATATCGGATAGGTCTTGTTCAGGACCGTCTGGACCGTCGGATAGACATATGCGCCTCCCGCTTTTTTCATCACGGACACCGCTTTTTCGTTCTTGGAAAGATATCCGAGACCGATATACCCGATCGCGGAAGGATTGGACCCGATCTCCTCGGCAATGGCCTGAGAGGAAGGCATCATGAGGACATCGGCCGCGAATTCCGCGGGGTCCTTCTTATTACCCTTTTTCACGACCTCCTGCAGAAAGAACACATGGGTCCCCGAATTACGTTCTCGGGAAAGTGCAACTATCCGAAGGTCATCGCCTCCGACCTGTTTCCAGTTAGTGACCCTCCCGGAAAAGATATCAGAAAGCTGCGCAATGGTCATTTTTGATACCGGATTCTTCGGATTGACGACGATCGCGATACCGTCATTGGCAACATGGATCTGTTTTGGTTTGACCCCTTTGGCTTCGGCCATCTTGATCTCTTTGGGCTCCATATCGCGAGAACATTGGGAAATATCAACGACACCGGCGATGAGCGCCGCAACACCGGTCCCGGAACCACCGCCGGTCACTGCGATATTGGCCAACGGGTATTTATTGAGATAGACCTCCGCCCAGGCCTGGGCCAGATTGACCATGGTATCGGACCCTTTGATCTGGAGGGCTTTTTTAACGTGACTGCAGCCGGAGCTTAAAAGAACGACGAAAAATATGATTGAAAGAAGATATACAGGAACTGAAAAGAATGGTGCACGGACACGTTTCATTGTTACACCTCACGAGTATAGCCCCAGCACACAGCTACCCTAATGGTAATGGGAAGTCTGCCGTCTGTAAACCTTGGTATTTTGCTTTTCCCATACAAAATACAGCCTCTCTTAAAATTTAACATTCAGGTCATATTGGACCAGGTTCTGCGGATTGTGGAACGCCTGATCGATACGGTCCATCGTGAAACTGCTCATCGTAAAGACCACGTTCTCCGCGAAACAATAGCTGCCGGAAAGTTTCTGGCCTTCGATGTCCGTGTATCCGAAATAGGAATCGGAATCAGGAAAGATGTCAGGGAAGGCGTCCGCACCGAGCCTGCGGTAGTTATACGCTAATTGCCAGTCATGGACATTGGCGACCTTGAACGACCCGATGGTGATGCCTTTTAGGTCCCCGTAATTATCCTTTTCTGCGCCGGCATTGATAATCGAATCCTGATACACAGATACCGCGAAGTCCGGGTTGAACTTGTACGTGATCTTGAGCTGCGGGTTGCTCACGCTATAGCCGTGCGCAAGCTGGGTCGACGCGTTCTCGGTCGTGTTCCAGCGGGCATTGGTCGTATAGTACTTATTGCCTTCGACCTCAAGGAAGTTCCAGTTCGCGACCGAGCCTTCAACGGTGAGCTCGTCGGTTGCGTTCCAACGAACGCCCGGCTGCCACCAGTTCATGAACGGATCAGGGCTGTCATAATCAAACTTGTTGATCTCGGCGAGCTGGGATTGACCAAGGTTCACGAACACAGCGACATTATCCAGCACCTGTTTCTTGTACTGGACCGCATACCCTTCGAAATTGATATCGGTATCCCAGGCCAGGTCCGATATATGCCAGAACGGTGCCGCATATTTACCTACCAGCATCGTCACCTCATCGGTCCACGGCTGACAGGACAGATACATCTGATCTATATATATACCGCGCTGAGCGAAAGGCTGCGCCGCGGTATCACCCATGGTCTGGTTCGTTGAACGCATATTGCCTTGAGTAGCAAGACGCACGCCGACCTTGACCTTGTCGTTCACCGGCATATCGAATCCGAGCCTCATACGAAGCCGCTGACGTTCGCGATAATTGTCGTTGAAATCCGACCCCATACCGGCATCATCCGACTGCATCCACTCGTTCTGGAACCTGTAGCGGAAATCGCCCTTGAACTTCATTTTTTCGTACCATTCGTCGGCAATAGCCGATGTCACAAGCATTGTCACTATAAAAAGACCCAATACTATCTTTTTCATCATATCCTCCTTTTTCTTCCTCAGCTCATGCTCAAACGGTAGAACACCTCCTTGATAATAACGAGCTCGTCCTCATGAACATGCGGAATAGTAAAAGAGCTGTGTTAATGACGAAAAAAGAAAGAGTTAATTATCCGTTAAGAAAGAGCAAGAGCATCTTGCGATGTCCTTGCTATATGAAGAAATATTCGAAAACTAGGCCTTCTTTGTGAAATATTCAGGATCTGAGTAATAGATCTTCGGCTTACGGTCATTACCCATGAATGGGATGAGCAGGGCTTTATCAGCCTCAGGAGAACGCGGTGTCATTTCCATGGATATCGGACTTGGCAGCTCTTTCTTGAGCAGCGCGTCTTTTTTTACGGGATATTGGCTCCATGTGTTTGGATAATTCTTGTCTATCCTCATGATGACCTATTATAGGACCTCCGTTCCATAAAATTCAAGGAGTGCCAGGTCAGCGTGCATTCCCTGGGAACACCAGCGTGAACGTTGTCCCTCGCCCTACGGCACTTGATACTTCGATACGCCCATTATGCAGATGGACGATGTGTTTCACAATGGAAAGCCCGAGGCCTGTCCCTCCCGCTTTGCGCGACCGGGAGCGGTCGACCACATAAAAACGCTCAAAGATGCGCGGCAATGCTTCTTCTGGAATTCCGATCCCTTCATCAGCGATACTGATGACCGTGTCCGACCCGTGCGTACTGACCGTGACGGCGATGGTCCCTTTCTCGGAATATTTGATCGCATTATCGATGAGATTAATGAACACCTGCTCGAGCTTGAACGCATCGCCCCTGAGCAAAGGGGACTGCACATCAGAGCGCACCGTCAATACCAGTCCCTTTTTCTGCAGCCGATCCGTAAAAAGCGTCCGGACCTTTTCCAGGAGCTCAAGCACAGGAACATTCTGCATGACCATCTCGCTGCTCTTCTCCGTCAATTCGGACAGCAAAAGCAGGTCCTGTACGATAGCAATGAGCCTGTCGGTATGGGCAGCGATGATATCAAGATAGGAGCGGTGTTCAGGTGCAATATCCGGCTGTAGGGTCTCAACGAAACCTTTAATGGCCGTGAGCGGGGTGCGCAGTTCATGAGAAACATTCGTGACAAAATCCTTCTTAATACGCTCAAGGTCCTTGGACTCTGTGATATCCCACAGCAGTATGCAGGCAGAACCTTGCGGCAGACGCGTTGCGCTCACCAGCACGGTCCTTTGTCCGAGCTGGACCTCGCGAGATAATGATTTCCCCTCTTCCAAGACCTGTTTGACGCACGTGCTCAGCTCATCGGAACGGATCACCTGCCAGTACGGAACCGGGACCCCTGTCTTTTCTCCGACAAGTCGGCTAAAACTCTCATTGCTCAGCTGTATGATCCCGTCCGCCCCGATGACGACCAGTGCTTCCTGCATGGCGGAGATGATCGTCTGCAGTTCTTCTTTCTGCAGTGAGATCTCCGAGAACAGTCGCTTCACTTCGTCGGCCATATGATTGAAACTGAGCGCGAAAGTGCGCATCTCTACGTCAGCAGAGAGCGGTACACGAGCAGAAAGGTCCCCGGCTGCGATGTCCCGCACGGTCTCCGTCAGCGAACGCAGCGGTGCAGTGATGCGCCGGACAATGAACAGAGAGAACAGGAGCGCCGCGCCTATCAACAGAACTGACAAGAACACACTATGCAATTCCATCTCGCGAAGGACCTGCTCCATCGGTTCCACATAGAAGCTCGCACGCAAGATCGCTCGTACCGTTCCATTCCGAACGATCGGCTCCGCGACATACAGCATCTTCTTGTGCACACTGCCGCTATAGCGTTCTATCACACCGGTCCTTCCCGTGAAAGCGATGCGGACCTCCGGGCGGTCACGATGGTCGCCAAGCTGCGCCGCCGCGACCTCTGAATCGGCAATGACCCTGCCGTCCGGTCGGATAACGGTGAGACGCATACGGACCAGCGCTTCAGTCTCCTTGAGCAGCTTGTTGAGGCCCGCGCGGTCATTCTTCTCGACTAGTGCGATGATGCGCCCTTGCAGGACCGTCGCGACGTTCTTCAGCTCATCGGTGCGTGACGCCACATAGGAACGTTTGACCGTGGAAAAGGTCAGGACAAGTAACAGGATGGCTACGACAGTGATGATCACCACATATCCGCCGAATATCCGTGAAAAGAACGAACGGTTCATGTTCAGACCTCGAACTTATAACCGACACCGCGCAGGTTCTTGATCATGTCCCCGGCCTTGCCGAGCTTCTCCCGCAGATGCTTGATATGGACGTCCACGGTCCGGTCCGTGACCGCTTTTTCGTCGCCCCACAGATGATCGAGGATGCGGTCGCGCGAATAAACGACCCCCGGATGACCGGAGAGCAGCTGCAGGATCTTGAACTCCGTCGCGGTCAGGTCCGCATCGACACCTTTGACATCCGCCGTATAGCGGTCATCATCGATCTTCAATAGACCTCCGAACTCACGCACCGTCACAGGAGCGCTCGGAGCGGACCGACGCAGGAGCGCTTTGACCCGTGCGGCAAGCTCTTTGACAGAGAACGGCTTGGTCAGGTAATCGTCCGCACCGAGCTCAAGCCCCAGGACCTTGTCCGTCTCGTCACCGCGGGCAGTGAGCATGAGTATCGGGATATTCTTCAACACTGCACTGGCTTTCATTTTTTTACAGACCTCAAATCCATCGAGGTCAGGGAGCATCAGGTCCAGAACGACCAAGGCAGGCCGTGAACGTTCGCAGAACTTGAGGAAAGGGATCGCGGACTCAAATGTTTTCGTGGTATGACCCGCTTTTTTCAGCGTAATGGAGACTAATTCCAGTATATCCGGCTCATCATCAACGATGGCTATCAATTGGTTCATATAGAACACCTTTACTATGTCAATTGTACCGTTTATCCCGACGGTTACCAATATCAATCTTGAAAAAGTAACACACTTCAGTTAATTTGACGTTAAGTTGGCCGCAGCAAAAGTTCAAAAAGTTGGGATACCCGGACTTTACTTCCGATAGATACACAGACAAGGAGATACGATATGCCATTGAACATCGGGTCGCTCACGACCGGCCAGCAGCGTGTCCTCATTGATATGCGCGACGGCCGTGTGGCGGCACATAAATATTACAATACGGTCACGATCGCTATCGAACCGAGCGATATAAAATTCGTTGATAACGCCACGGGGACCCCTGACCAGATACAGATCGATAATCTTCCTCCAGGAGAGTATGAAATAACGTTCTACGGCGGTCCGTTGTCCAATATCGGCAACGAACTGGCCACGAACCCGTTCACAAAGGTCACCGGTTCGGCGACCCCCCTGCTCATCAATATCGGCGATAATGCCGCGGCATACAGCAATCTGTGGGTCCGTGTCCGGGCCCGGGTAAGCGCAACTGATATGGCGGATATCATCACGACCCGCTTGTATTACAGCCGGGCCCAGTCCGGAGGCACGCTCAATGCCTTCATAGATCGAAGCAAGGTCGTCTATGCCAATAATACCAGCGGCTATGCAGATGCCTTGATACTTGCGGACGGCATGTGCCCGGCCGGCTCGACAGTCACCCTGTACAATTACAACGGCTCGTCCCTTGATGCCATCGATCCAGCGACCGGGGCGCTGGGCGGGAGCGGGCTTGTTAAGACCGCCGGCCCGGACACCTATTATATCGGGACAAGCGATGGAGCAACGGTCAATCAATATATCGTCATACAGGTCACGGCCGCTGACGGGTCGGTCGCGTGGTACGGCACTAAAGGGATAAACGGGGGAACGACGAACCTCGATGATTTCGTGCCTATCGAGATACTGCGCGGCGGAGCCGGGTCCGAGAACTTCCTGAACTCCATGCAATGGTACTATTGCGGAACGAACGGGGCGAACGACCAATTGGCGTTCGGAGTGACCGGAATGCGCGCAGGAAGCCGAGGGACCATCACAGGCAATAACTCCGCGACCGATACCGGCGTCAAAGATGCCATCAATCAGCTGCGTCTGGGTCTCGGCAATGACAATACCAACTACACAGAATATGCGTCGGCCTCTCTGGTCATAGACAATACTGATGGCTCGGACCCGATCACACGCACCATTGATTTCACGAGCTTTCTGAGCGAAAACCCCGTGACCGGGACACTGTTCAGTCTCGCCCCCAGCGTAGGCAACAATCAATTCATCGTCGATAACTTCTCCGGGATCATACATGTGGTCATCGAGGACACAAGTACCGGCACCTCGTTCCATCGCTTTCTGAACTCTGCTGTCGCCATGCCTGTCTTTTTCAGCGAGCTTATCGAAAAGGAAACGCTCGGCAGCGGGTTCAATGTGACGTCAGAGAACTCTTCCCGGATCTACCGCATGTCCGCCTATAATCGTGCCCTCATTTTACGAGCGAGCATGCTCGGGGCGTTCGACAATACCGCGCCGACCAGCGGTTCGATCTCGATAGGGTCCGGATCGGGATACATCAACTCATTCACCAATGCGACCCTTAATCTTGCTGCCGCCGACGACGCAGGCGGCAGCGGGATAAAGGAAATGATAGTCAGCAACTCGCCTATTACAGGCGCGGAGAGCAGGATAGCGTATGTACCGACACTGACGGGCTACACCCTGGGTTCTGTATCCGAAGGTAGTTCGACCACTGTCTATGTTCGTTTCTACGACTACAGCGGCAATTATATCGATTCAAGTTGTTCTGCCGTATACGATGCGACCGGGGCACTGGAAACATCCCCGATAACGACGCTCAGTACGATCTCCCTGAAAGATTCCTCAACATCGTTCGGGGCCATCATGCTCGGGGTACGGGATAACCTCTCAGGTATGCAGAACGGCGCCGTCACGCTCATGATCCGGCCGCTCGGCGCCTCAGACTGGCTGACGGCCCAGCGCATCCCGATGAATTTCTCCGGCGGACTTCTGACCTCCGGAAATACGAGCATGTGGGACGTGGTCATCGGCCCGACCGCCAATGTCGGGATACAGCCTGTCACACTGACCGAAGGAGTGTACGAATACTGCGCGGAAATGCGTGACGGCGCCGGCAATGTGACGCTGTCCACGATAAATACCGTGACCGTGGTCGTACAAACAAATTCTTCTTTCGAGGAAAAAACCGCTCCATACCCTTTCAATCCCAAGAAAGAGACGGCATCTGTTCAGGGTATCATCGGATTGGGAGGAGCAAGCAGCATCGAAATGGTCGTCTACAGTAAAGATACAGGCCAGGTCGTGGATGAAATAGAGATCACAGACCCGCTCCTGCTGACCTCAGGGAATCATACGTATCTCTGGTCGGGAAGAGACCGTAAAGGGAATCCCCTGCCTTCAGGGGAATATGAGATACATATCAAGGTCAACGGCAACACATCGGATGCGAGCGGCACGGCCGTAGTGAAGGCCTTCATTGAAGGCGGGAACGGCTGTATATGGTGATACCGAGGGACTCCCATGGGCGATAGTGTAATGACATATAAACAATTGACCGGCGGTACGTTCCCGTACCTTGGCTACGGCGTCGGCAACTTCGGCTCACTTATCATGAACGGGCGTGCCGAAAAGACCAAAAAGGACACGTACCAGGTCGAAGGCACCTACAAGAGCTCCGACGGGACCACGATGGGGCTCGCTGCCGGTGCCTGCTTAAAAGAATTCAATGATATTTTTTTCGGGGCCTACCTCTACGATTCTTCAAAAAAGATCGAAAAGGCCGACGGGTACGGTAATCCCGCAGGAAAAAGTACTATCAGATACGATGAAGCGAGCGTCATCGCAGGCGTCCCGTTCTCTGTGCTCGGGAAGACCATCATGACCGAGATATCATCGACCATCCGTTCAAAAATGATGACGGAAAGCACCGTCGGCAGCGCATATCTCGGGCTCGGCATAAGCACTATGTTCGAATACTGGGGCATCGGGGCCAAGATCAATTCTATCGGGACCGCACAGAACATCGACGGCACCACATATCTGCCGGACACGACCGTCAGCGGCGGCGGCATGGTCCGTATCCCGATAACAGAGGACCAGGAAATCCACCTCGGGGTGGATTACACAAAACACCTGAACGTGGAACAAAGCGAGCTGCTGACCGGCATCAGATACATCGCCAAGATCCCGTGGCTGAACCTTGAGGTCGCCCCTGGTCTGTCTTATAAGATCACACAGAACAACATCGGAGAAACGACCGCTGACCTTGCAGGAGGCGTCAGCGTCGCCTATACGTTCAACAGGACGGATACCGACATCAAGACCACCAGCGAACTGATCAAGCCCCGCAGGCTGGCCATCACCTACACCGTCGAAACGGTGACCAAACAGACGAAAGCGATACCGGCCGATATCCATGTAGTCACGATCGGCAAGACCTACATATCGTCGAACAGAACGATCAAGACCGACCTCTACGCGCCGCTCGCCTCCGGTCAGGCCAAAGGCCGCAACGCGGACGGACTTGTGTTCATCATCCGCGATAATAAACAGAACGTTGTGGCCAAGGTGCGCGCTAAAATGCTCAAGTCGACCGATACCGAGACCTATATGCCGGAAGGGTTCGTCGCAGATGTGGACCTGAGACCGGGCGCGTACAGTATCAGCTGGTACTATATCGATACCGTGAACAATATCGTGGTCTCGGACACCTATACCGCGCCGAAGAAAAAACAGGTGGGCGTTTGCTATTTCCTGAAAGAAAGGAATTTCGTCACCCCGATCACATTGCCGACCACTCTTTCCGGCGACCTGCAAAAACTGAACGCGGAAGAACTGCGCAATATAAAGAGCCAGGAACAGTGCTTCGACTGCCTGCAGACCGAGGAAGAGATACGCAGCAGTATCGCAAAGCTCAGGGACTACGACCGCACCCTTGCTGCCGAATACGAGAGGCTCAAGATCGAGGTACTGGAACTTGAAAAAAAAGAGAGCAGACAGGTGTCTTGGATCGACGAACTGAACCGCCAGTATGAGTGGCTCCTCAAGGACTTAAAGGACCGCACAGATAAAAAAAGCAAAAACGACCTAGAAAAGATAAACAGGAACATTGAGAACGCAAAAAAAGAACATGACCGGACCGCACAAGAACTCCGCGAGAAAAAAAGAAGGTTCGAGGACATTCCCGGGATCCGCAAGAACGTCATACCGGACGAGATCGCGCGCTATGAAAAAAAGCTCAAGGAGCTCAAGACCGTACACAATATCGACACCGTCAATGATACATTAAAGAACGTTCATCAGAGGACATATTCCTTCCTTTCAAAACATGTGAAAGGGGATGTTCTAAAAAATGCCGAGATCACCGGTCGTTCCGGCCGCGATATCGGCGACCTGGAGCCCGGAGAGGAGAACGTGTACTGCTTCATCACGTCCGAGACCGACAGCTCCCGCTGGACCAGCACGAACACAACGACGACCGAGAACATCACGTTCGAGCTGCCTTACGAGGATGCAGCGGCCCGTATGGACGGCAAACGCTTCATGAAGCTCAAAGAAGAAGAACAAGCAGCCTACATAGCCTCCACTATCGGGGCCGGGAAAGACCGCCGCGTTATCAGGAACAGCATCAAGACCGCAGAGCTCAAGGAAGAATATGCCGAGACAAAGAAAGAGGTCATAGAAGAAAAACCAGTGCGCCTGCGGCTGGAATACGAACAGAACAACCTGACCAACGACAAAGCCATTCAGGGCGAAAAACAGGTGAAATTCGGCATCGAGATGCCTTTCTGACATATCTGCTATAATCCATTCATGCGTATCTATGTGCACGAACATCTCTCAGCATCGTCATGCGAACAGGTCATGTCACGCATGGGCGTGGACCCTGCCGGCATTCGCATCATGCGAGAAAAAGGCTCCTATCTGAGCGTACATGTCCGGGATATCTCAAGCGTCGCCGCTAACATTCTAAAACAGGAAATGCTCTCCCGAGGAGGCGAAGTCGCGATCCCCAGAGGGGCACTGTACGGATCAAAAAAAGGCACCTCTGTGCTCATGTTCGGCACCCGCAGACAATTCACTGACCTTATCCCGAAGTTAACGATACAACCGTTCGGGCTCAAAGAGCTCGCTGCAGGCTTGACGCAACAGCTGGAGAATACGGACCGTCCTGTACAAAAGGTCCTGTTCGGTCAGCGGATGTTCAACCTCTCAAAAAGATCATTATGTATGGGCATACTCAATGTGACCCCTGACTCATTGTCGGACGGAGGCCGCTATTGTTCCCCCGAAACTGCATTCGCACATGCCGAACATATGCTCAAGGATGGTGCTGACATCATAGACCTCGGTGCTGAATCGACACGTCCCGGAGCCCGGGAGGTCAAAAGCGCTGAGGAACTGAAGAGACTGCTTCCGGTCGTTAAAACTTTGCGGGCACGGACCAAGTGCATAATCTCTATAGACACGACCAAAGCATCCGTCGCCGAAGCCTGCCTCAAGGCCGGCGCGCATATGATCAATGATGTTTCGGGGCTGACCGCGGACAAAAAGCTCGCCAAGGTCATCTCGAAATACAAAGCCCCCGTCGTCATCATGCACCGCAGCGGGAAGTCCTCTGTCATGCAGAAAAGAACGAAGTACACGGACATCGTGTTCGACATCATCGACTCCCTGCAGAAGAGCATCGATATCGCGGTCGCGGCCGGCATCGACCGCACCAAGATCATCATCGACCCGGGCATCGGCTTCGGCAAAACAACGGAACAGAACCTTGAGATATTCAAAAGACTCTCCGAGTTCAAATGCTTCGGCCTGCCGATACTTATCGGGGCATCACGAAAATCGGTCATTGGGAACGTGCTGGGTCTCGATGTGAACGACCGCATGGAAGGAACGCTCGCTCTCACTGCCGCAGCTATTCAGGGCGGAGCCTCGATCGTCCGCGTTCATGACGTCAAAGAGAACCTTCGCGTCATGCGTATGTGCGACGCGATACAGAACATCCCCTCATTATGACCCACTGTTTCCTCGGCCTCGGCTCCAATATGGGGGACAGAGCGCACTTCATTGAACAGACCGTGAAGTTGCTCGGTGCTCATCCGCAGATAACGATAGAGCGTACCTCGTCGCTCATCGAGACCAAAGCCGTCGGAGAGGTCCGGCAGCCGAATTTCCTTAACACTGCCGTCCAGATAGACACAACCCTTTCCACACAGGAACTATTGAAAGTAACACAGCACATCGAACAGGAGCTTGGCCGTATACGCGAACGGAACTGGGGTCCGCGAACTATCGATATCGATATCCTGCTCTACGGTGATATGACGATCATTGAAAAAGATCTCGTCATTCCGCATCCGCGCCTTGAGGATAGACCATTCGTGCTGCGCTCATTGACCGAAATAGCACCAGACATGGTCCATCCACGCCTCAACAGAACAATGGTAGAATTATTGGAGAACACCATGAAAGATATAGATATGTTCACGATCCGTACGAATTCTCCTGAGGAGACCAAACAACTGGCAGCACAGCTTGCCAGGGCGCTGCCCTCGCCCTATGTCCTGACCTTCAGCGGTGACCTGGGTGCCGGGAAAACAACGTTCATTCAGGGCTTTTGCGCGGGGCTTGCGGTCAAAGAGACGGTGCACAGCCCCTCCTTCACATTGTTGAACATCTATAACGGAGAACTGCCGGTCTACCATATCGACTTTTATCGCTTGAACAGTGAATCGGAGATCGAATTGCTCGGAATCGACGAGTATCTGCCGCCGGAACAGGGGTTCACGCTCATTGAATGGGCGAACAATGCCCCGCATCTTTTGCCTAAACAACGTTTGATATTGGACCTGAAAGACCTGGGGGAGAACACTCGTGAGATCAGCTTCTCTGCCGCAGGAGATACGGCAGGACTATTAAAAGAACTTCGCGCCGTACTCGCCCGCGAAAAGAAAGCCCCAACACCATGCTGACCCTCGGCATCAACACCGCGACCACGGATCTGAGCATCGCCGTCCTCGATGGTGATACGGTCTTAGGGACCCGGATCGAGCACGGACAGACCGCGAAAGCTGAACAGCTGGTTCCGTGGATACAAGAACTATTGGAACAATTGAAATTAAAGATCAGTGATATCAGAGCTATAGGCGTAGCTCAAGGGCCGGGAGCATTCACCGGACTGCGCATCGGAGTGACCACGGCCAAGACGCTCGCGCAAATGCTTGAGATCCCCATCGCCGGTATTTCAACGATACACGCCTACGCCTATCAATGCAGGCAGGTCCCGGGACTCACGAACGTGCGCATACTGCTCAAGGCCTGCCGCGGCGAATACAATACGGGAACGTTCACCGTTAGTAACAGCGCTGTCACGCAACACGAAGCTGATCATCCTCAAAAAGAAGAAGAACTGTGGGATATCATCCGTACAGAGGATACAAAGCTCCTGGGGGATGTCCCGGAAGAGTTCAAGACCCGCCTGATCGATATCAAGCCTGACGCGATCAGCATCGCGCAGCTCGCACAAAGCCGGATAGAGAGGAACGATGCGGACAAAGTACAGGAACTCATGCCGGTCTATTCACATGGGGCGAATATTCGTCTAAGCCCGAGGATACACGGGAACCTCACCCCTCACCCCTCGACAAGCTCGGAGCAAGCGGTCTAAGGTCAAGAATATCCATGGAAATAATGACTCGTATCCTTGCCCCTCACACGTTCCTCGACCTTTACGAAGGCGATGCGCTCATCGGCACGCTCGACTATATGCCCACGCCGCCGGAGATACAGATCATCGATATCACCATCAAAGAGCCGTACCGCAATAAAGGCTACGGGAAAAAGTTGATGCAAGAGCTTATCAATATCGCTAAGAAAGAGAACTGTACGAAGATTTTTCTGGAAGTGCGGGTGTCGAACACAGTAGCAAGCCATTTATATGGAAATTTCGGATTTATCGAGACAGGGAAAAGAAAGAACTATTATTCGGGACCGACAGAAGATGCCCTGATGATGGAATATATATTATAAAGATAAACCAGCTTATTTGAATACGGTATATATAGCAACGGACACGACAGCATGCATGTAAGATGAAGTCCCGTCTAGTACACTTTATAGATTAAAATAGATTTCTGTGTTTTCTTCTTTAGTCCATTCAAGCTTTATCTCAGTTTCTGATTTAGAAAGTTTCGCCAATTGAGGAACTTTATCAAATATGTCTATCGGAAGGGGGTTCTTTGCCCAAGGATTATGATAAACTTTAATAACAAAATTGAAGTTTTCTTTCTCAATATTCCACCTTTTATAGCAATGTATGATTGCACTTATCCTTGTATTGTTAATTTTCATCACTTTATTTGGCGTAACTAAGCCGTTGTAATCCCTACAAGCCTCTGTTTCTGCTTCAGGGTTGTTGATATCCCAAGAGATTTGAATTTCCCCATATAAAGCTCGATCTATTGTTGTAGCGTTAAACGGAGGGAACTCTGTCTCATCACATATCGCTATTACATAAGGCAACGTACCTTCTTTGATTTTTTTATACTTTGATACTTTCTTTCTGATTTTATTTTGAATTCTTTTGGTTGATTCATTCAAGCACCCATCTGGGTAGCTAAAACTTTTAACTATAGAGCCTGGTGAATCATTTTCTGTTTTATTGCGAATATTTATTTCTCCATCGAATCCATTTTCTTGAATATTGAAAGTATGATAACCCGTAGTTTCTTTTGAAATTGAACTGGAAAATTCTATAATTTTGGTGATTATTGCAGGGATATGCAGGTTATCTTTATCAAGTTGTCTTGGGCGAACATCAATTATATATGGGATTTTTAATTTATTTAACTCTTCGAGAAATAAAAATAATATAGTTTTAATCTCTTCTGTAGTTTCTTTGTTAAAAAGTGTATATATTTCAACAAATAAAGAGGTAGTTGCTGTTTTTATAAAATAATCAGGGGTTCCATCACCAGATTTCTTGTTTTTTTCTACTTCGAATCCTTCTTCGATTAAAAATTGATGAAACATGAGTTCATAAAAAGCTGAAGCCTGATTGTCTTTCTCTGTACTTGTAAATCTCCCTTTAATATCTGCCTTTTCTTTGTCTGGAAAATTATTAAACCATTTTTCTAATAATAGGATTACAGTTTTATATTTTTGGTTTTTACAGAGAGAGCTAATGCCATTATCTATATAGGGCTTAGGCTCAGGCAAACTATCGATAAATTCTTTTTCAAATAAAGGTGACATTATATTGAGATGCTTGTAGTAATATTTAAATTAGTATCGTTTTTATTATCAACATAGGCAGAAGTTGTTGTATGTGTCGCACTTAAATCATAGGAAATATCCTCCGCTTGAAATAAGCGAGAATTAAAATGGTTTTTATCAAAAGATACATGATCAATGACTTTTCTAATGCCTATTATTTTGAAATTATCATAGTTTTTAACAAATCTTTTTTGTAAATCAGTATTTTCCTCTAATAGGTGGAGATATTCTTCAGCTGCTTGCTTGAAATCATTATAAAAATCATCAAAATTAAGGATTGTGGCTCCTTCACTCGTAGTACTTTTATGTAAAGTAGGATTATTATGGGTTAGCATAAAGGCATTTTCTTTTATTGTATAATTGTGAGCTAAACCACAGCGCATACTTATCCATATTTTCTCGGCATTATAGTGTTTTAGAGAATCAAAGCTTTTCATAAACTTGGCAAAGTTTTTTCCTGTACTTTGTTCGCCCGTATAAAAGCAACTTAAACAATCTATAGCTAAGCAGGTAAGAGTAAATGCTCCAAGATGAGCTCCTCCTGCAAAAGCATTTTCTATATTTGGAAGCATACTTGTGTATATAGAGTTTTTAACAATTTTAATCTTATTTCTTATTTCCATACACCCATTTTATCAAAACAACTTGGATTTAATAACTATTTTCCTGAGCTAGTTCTCTCGTTTTAGAAATATCTTGAAGACTAATAATGATTTGCCATTGCTATTTTTTGATTAAGGGAGGTTGTTGCTTTTGAATTAACGCCACTACCACAAATCAACACGAAACTGACACATGATCTTCTCCCCCACACTAATAATCATATAATATTAAAGAAAAGATATAATAAAGTTTTCCATCTAGCCCAACAAATCTTTCAGCAGCTTATTCACCGTCTCCGGTTTCGCTTTGCCTTTAGAGGCCTTCATGACCTGCCCAACAAAGAACCCGAAAACAGCCATCTTACCGGACTTATACTGCGCGACCTGCCCCTGATTTGCGGCAATAATATCCTCAACGAGCTTCTTGATCGCCCCTTCATCACTGATCTGTCCCAGCCCTTTGGAGGCAACAAGCTGTTTCGGGGAAGCGCCGGTCTCTATGACTTCAGGCAAAAGCTCTTTGGCGGTCGCGTTATTGATGGTCCCGTCCTTAATGAGCTTCAGGAGTTCGACGAGCAGTTCTGCGGTCAGCTTGGTCTCATGTATATCCTTCTTCTTCTCTTTAAGCTGCGCGGTCACGTCCACCATCAGCCAGTTGCTCGCCATTTTGGCATCACCAAGGCTCTTAGCGACAACTTCAAAGAAATCCGCCATGACACGATCAGAGGTCAAAAGTTCGGCATCATATTCAGGGATCGCGTATTCTTTGATATATCGCTCTTTGCGGACCTCCGGCATTTCCGGGAGCGTTTTGCGCAGTTCTTCGATCCATTCTTTTGAGACCTCGAGCGGCACCAGGTCCGGTTCCGGGAAATAACGATAATCGTGGGATTCTTCTTTGGAACGCATCGAGGTCGTCTCGCCGGTATCTTCGATGAAATTACGCGTTTCCTGGACGATGCGCTCACCTTTTTCCACTGCTTTAATTTGACGTTTTATCTCCGCCTTGATCGCGCGCTCCACGCTCTTGAACGAGTTCATATTCTTCACTTCGGCCTTGGTGCCAAGCTCTTTCTGCCCGACCGGACGGATAGAGATGTTCGCATCGCAGCGCAGCTTGCCCTCTTCCATGTTCGCGTCGCTGATGCCGGCATACTGCATGATTGTCTTGATCCGCTCAAGATAGGCTTTGGCTTCCGCCGCGCTCCGGATATCCGGCTCGGAAACGATCTCAAGCAAAGGTACCCCCGCGCGATTCAGGTCGACATATGACGAATGTGACCCGGCGATACCGTCCGCACCCTGATGCACGAGCTTCCCGGCGTCCTCTTCCATATGGATACGCGTAATGCCGATACGTTTTTTCGTGCCGTCCTCGAGCGTGATATCCAGATGTCCTTTTCCGCAAATGGGCAGTTCGAACTGGGATATCTGATAGGATTTGGGAAGGTCCGGATAGAAATAGTTCTTACGCGCGAAGATGCTGTGCGGCGCGATCTCACAATCAAGGGCGAGCCCCGCCTTGATCGCGCACTCCACGACCTTTTTATTGAGCACAGGGAGCACACCCGGCTGAGCGGTACACACAGGACACGTGTTCGAGTTCGGAGCGTTCCCGAACTCCGTAGAACAGCCGCAGAAGATCTTCGTCTTCGTCTTGGCCTGCACGTGCACTTCTAGACCGATAACTGCTTCGAATTCCATGACGCCTCCAGTGGCAAGTGGCGAGTGGGAAGTGACAAGTTATAGTTTATTAACTAACGCTAGTGTCATTGCCCTGACCTCACCGATCTCTTTTTCTATCTTCTCATGGCGCGTAATATCCTTAATAAAACTCAGATCACGCGCAATTATCAGTTGTGTATCAATTTCGGCAAGCGATCCTAAAGCTATACCGAGGAACTGCCTGAACTCCTTTGAATTGTTCCGCGCTGCTCCTTCGGCAATATTAGACGGCACCGAAATTGCCGCCCTCTTTATCTGCTGAACGATCCCATATCGTTCGTCCGCAGGAAATTCATTCACTAGCTCATATATTTCCCGGACCAAAATGATGCTTCTTTGCCATATCATCAGGTCCTTGTAACTTTTTATTGTATCGCTCATAAGACTTCCTACATGTAGCAATTTTCTTGCCACTTGCCACTCGTCACTTGCAACTTGGCTTCCTCAAATGCCATTCCGTCGCCTGTTCATAGGCGAACGCTGTCTTTAATAAGGTCCCTTCATCAAAATGCTTTGAAACGATCTGCAACCCCACAGGCATGCCTTTCGAGAGCCCGCACGGAATAGAGATCCCCGGCAACGCCGCCAGATTGATCGGAATGGTCGCGATATCGGAAAGGTACATGCTCAACGGATCCCCTGTCTTTTCTCCGACCTTGAACGCCACGCTCGGCGAGGTCGGGGAGATGACAACATCAGCATCTTTGAGCACACGTTCGAAATCCTGCTTGATCAGCGTACGGACCTTCTGGGCCTTCAAGTAATACGCATCATAATATCCAGCGCTCAGTGCATAGGTACCGATCATGATGCGGCGCTTCACTTCATCACCGAACCCTTCACGGCGGGTCTTCGAGAACATGGAGATCAGGTCCGCCGGGTCCTTGGTGCGATGACCGTAGCGCACGCCGTCATATCTTCCCAGGTTCGCGGAGGCTTCGGCCGGAGCGATAAGATAATAGGCCATGAGCGCATATTTGAATGACGGCATATCCACTTCTTTGAACGTCGCTCCGGCCTTTTCATAGACCTTGAGCGCATCGAGAACAAGTTGTTTCACTTCGGGATCGATACCTTCGCCCATGAGCTCACGAGGCACCGCGATACGGAGGCCTTTGATGTCGCTGCTGAGCGCCTTTGTATGATCCGGAACGTCCATGGTAACGGACGTTGAATCACGACGATCATGTCCGGATATAGCATTCAACACAATGGCCGCATCAGAGACGGTCTTAGTGAGAGGACCGATCTGGTCCAGAGATGACGCGAACGCCACAAGACCATATCGGGAGACACGTCCGTACGTGGGCTTAAGACCTACGATACCGCAGAACGACGCTGGCTGACGGATAGAACCGCCCGTATCGGAGCCGAGAGCGAAGACACACATATCCGCCGCGACCGCCGCCGCCGAACCGCCGCTGCTCCCGCCCGGGACGCAATTGAGGTCCCACGGGTTCTTTGTCGTCATGAGCGCCGAGTTCTCCGTAGAAGACCCCATCGCGAACTCATCAAGGTTCACTTTGCCCAGAGGAATGGCGCCGTCCTGCGCGAGCTTTTCGACGACCGTCGCGTTGTATGGCGCGATATAGTGCTCAAGTATCTTCGAGGAACAGGTCGTGCGCACGCCTTTGGTGCAGAGATTATCTTTGACCGCCCAGGGGATGCCCGTCAGTGCGGTCGCTTTTCCGGACGCGAGCATAGTATCCGCGTTCTTCGCCGCAGCCAGTGCCTCGTTCTCCATGAGCGTCACATACGCCCGGACCTTGGGGTCCAGGGAATTGATGCGCTCAAAGAACGACTTCGTCAGCTCGATGGCGCTGATCTCTTTTGCATCAAGTTTTTTCCTTAGTTCCGTTATCGTTAATGACGTTGCCATACTATCGAATGCTCCTGTCCCTGCCACTCGCCACTTGTCTCTTGTTTCTTGCCCCTTACTCCAGTATCTTCGGAACAACAAAGAAATCCCCGTTCCGGTCCGGGCACAACTTCATGATATCTTCTTTATCCGCCCACTGCTCCACGACATCCTCGCGGAACACGTTGGACATAGGCACCGCATGGGCCGTGGGGGCGGTCTTTGACGTATCCAGCTCTTTTAATTGCGCGGCAAGATCAAGGATATTGGAAAGCTGTACGGTGAACTTTTTTTTCTCGTCCGCGGTTATCTCAAGACGGGCGAGCTTTGCGACATGTTCGACATCTTTTTCAGTGATGCTCATTGCTCATTTCCTTATAATATAGGCACTCTTAGAACGCCGCAGATTCCCGGGTCTGGACCTTATCGATGATAAGGCCCTCACCGCCAATAACGAGCGGCTGCCCTTCTTTGCCGGCGACGGACAATACGACCTTGGTGATGCTTTTTTGTGCGGTCGCCGTATAGACCAATTGTGCTATAGCGGCCCTGATTTGTGAAGAGCCTCCGGAAAGCCGGTCAAAACCATCGTTCACCTTGAGCAGAACGGTATCGTTCTCGACCGTGACGCCCACGAGCTTGAGCTCTTGCGGGAGCGCCGTGAGATATCCTTTCTTCAGAGCCTCCGCATCCGGCCCCTGCAGCAGCGCATGCAAAGAATCCTTGACGGGATACTGCCCGGCAAGAAGAGGCTTGCGCACGAGCACCAACCGCTCACCTTTCACCAGATAAAACCGGAGTTCTGCGGGTCGAAGACCTAATGTATCTTGGACGACATTCCATCCGATATAGGCCCCGAGCAACAGGACCAGGAAGATGAGCCCAAGCAATGAGAAAAGATGTTTCATGCTATTGAGGCTGGACTACTGGCGCGGCCTTTTTCTTGCCGCCTCCGGCCTTGACCGCTTCCAGTTGTTCAATGGTCCGTCTCAGCTGCGCATTGCCGGGATCTGCCGTGAGCGACACATTGAGCTCGCCTATCGCCTCATCGATCATACCCATACTGTAATAACATTGGGCCAGGTACTGCCGCATCGGGGTCTGCTGCGGATCTATCTGCAGGATACGCGCATAGATACGGGAGGCCATCTCCCACTCACGCCGCTGCATGAGCAACGCGCCGAGGCTCTGGTAGGCAACAACATTACGTTTATTGAGCTTGATCTCTTCGATGAATTCGGCCTCGGCCTGTTTCAGTTTACCTTGCGAGAAATAGATGCGCCCAAGGTTCAAGTGGGCGTTCGCGAACGTCGGATTTGTCGAAACGATCATCTGATACATCTCAATGGTCTTGTCCATACGGCCTTTCTGTCGCCAGATATCGGCCATATTGAAATACGCTTCGGACATACGCGGGTCTATTTCCAGGACTTTTTTATACATATCCATGGCCTTTTCGAACTCACCTTTACGGTGATGCAGATAGGCCAGAGACATCTGGAACAAACCGTTGTTCTTATCAAGGGACGCGGCATAGATGATCTTGGCATCGGAAGAGGCAAGGTATTGTTCTTTCACTCTGGGATCAACATTGAGCTCCGCATACAAGCGATAAAGCTCCCCCATGCGATTATGGTACCAGGGATTACGAGGGGAGATCCTGATGATATCCTCATAGACCTTCCCTGCTTTGTCCGCCCAGTAGAATTTTTTCTGTATATCCGTTTCCCTGCGGGCAAGGTCCTCGTATTCTTTGCCGAGCGTCACCGCATAGAACGTTTCAATGGGAGCGAGCCGGACAGACCGTTCCATGCTCTTGGCCGCAAGCTCTAATTGACCTGAGGCTTCGAAATTATATCCTTCACGGTAATACCATTCTGCCCGGAACGGCATGAAGCACCGGTACGTAACGACCAACGCAACGATCCAGACGATACTGACCAGGACTTTCTGATGCAGGGTCAGTCCGGCCCAGACCTGTTTAAAACGCCCTCCCAGGTCCACTGTCCGGGCTCTTTGCGTATTTGGTATCTTGTTCTCCTCGTGCTTCCCCATTATTTTCTCCGTTCTTCGAGTTTTTTAAAGACATCGTCAACAGTGACCCCGGACTGATGCATGACAACAAGGCAATGGAACCAGAGGTCCGCCACTTCCCAAATGACCTCTTCTTTATTCTTGTTCTTTGCGGCAATGATGACCTCTCCGGCCTCTTCGCCGACCTTTTTTAAGGACTTATCGATACCTGCGGCCAGAAGCTTACAGACATAGGACTCCGGCTTCGGGTTCTTCTGCCGGTCTTCGATCACTGCGTAGACGTCATGGAGGATGGTCATGGGTTCACCTTTCTGTAGAAACAACTTTTTTCACCTGTATGGCAGGCCGCGCCTTTCTGTTCAACTTTAACGAGCAGCGCGTCCTCGTCACAATCATAGTATATCTCTTTTACTTTTTGAACATGACCGGACGTCGCTCCTTTATGCCAGAGCTCCTTGCGGCTCCGGCTCCAGAACCAGGTCTCGCCGGTCTCCTGCGTTTTTTTGAATGACTCTTTATTCATATATGCGAGCATGAGGACCTCTCCGGTAGAGGCGTCCTGAACGATGGCGGGGATAAGCCCCTGAGCATCAAATCTGAGTTCGATCATGGGCACTATTATATATCCGGGGAAGGAATTACGGTACCGGCAAGAAATGGGTCACCAAAGAAAAAGGGCCACCCTTTCGGACAGCCCTTTTATCGGACCACTATCTCGTTCTTTTTTAGAAGAGATAGTTCAAGCCAAGACCGAAGCCGATACCGCTGGCACTGTATTTATACCCGAGGAAATCGACGGTAACGGTCGCGATACCGAGCATACCGCTGACCTGTAATTTCTCGTCGATATTATACAACGCACCGGCACCCAGCCAGGTGTAGCTGAAAAAGCCCGGGGACCAGATGGAAATATCACCCAAGACGGTCAACTTGCTGTCCAATTTTTTGCTGCCGACCAAGCCGAACATCGGGGACATGCCGCCGCTGCCGAGCAACAGGTCGATCTTCGGCGCCAAGGAAAATCCGTCGCCGCGTTTTTCGTTCAAGATCGCATATTTCGTACCGACGCCGAACCCGGTGAACCCGCTCATCGTCTGGACCGAGCCGTACACTGTCCAATCCTGGGTCAGACCATAATCGAACTGCAGACCGATCGCACCGCCGGTATACCCTGCCTCAAGTTTCGTCTTACCTTGACCGATACCTGCTGCACCATCTATCGCCCAAGATGCCGAGACCAAAGCCAGGACCATGAACACTGCTACTGCTACTTTCTTCATACCAACCTCCTAGAATAGTGTTATCGCAAACAGAAGGACAGATGAGCGCTCCTTCCGCTAACGACGGAAAACATTATACCGTGCAAAGAATAAAAAGCAATTATTTTCCCGTCCGTGTACGCCGTACCGATATTTGATATAGTATGGACATGCCGCAGATACATGTGCTCGATACGAACACGATAAACAAGATCGCCGCCGGCGAGGTCATCGAACGCCCGTCCTCCGCCGTCAAAGAACTGCTCGAGAACGCGCTCGACGCCGGGGCCACGCGCGTGGATATCGAGATCATTAACGGGGGAAAGACCAAGATATCCATACAGGATAACGGCTGCGGCATGACGCACGATGAAGCGCTGCTCGCCATTCAAAGACATGCCACCAGCAAGATCCGCAACGCGGACGACCTTTTTTCTATAGCCTCCCTCGGGTTCCGCGGTGAAGCGGTCCCCAGCATCGCTTCCGTCTCCCGTATGACGATACGGACCCGCCCCTCGGACGCTCCTGCGGACACCGCCGGAACGGAATTACTGATCGAGGGGGGGACGCTCTTAAAAGACGCGTCAACGGCGATACCGGGGGGGACAACGATCATCGTCGAAGACCTGTTCTATAACGTCCCCGCCCGCATGAAGTTCCTGAAAAGTTCCGCGACCGAGCTCGGACATATCACATCGATCGTCTCCAAGTTCATCCTGAGCCATCCGCACGTCGCAATGACTTTGCGCAGCGACACCAGAACAATAGTACAATCCCCCGGCAGCTCCGATAACGACACGGACGCGCTGCGGACCGCCGCGACCATCGTGCTCGGCGCATCGGTCGCCAAAAAAATGAAAGCGTTCGAGACCTTTTCGAGCGCTGGAAAGATCTCCGGGCTTCTGGCGGCACCTTCGGACACCAAGGCCGATCGTGCGGCCGAGTTCTTCTTCGCGAACGGCCGCAGTATCACCTCGAGCGCCTTGAGCCGCGCACTGGAAGAACCCTTAAGGGACAAGATACCGCGCGGGCGATTCCCGATATGTATCATGTTCCTCTCCGTCAAACCAGACGAGATCGACGTGAACGTTCATCCGGCAAAACGCGAAGTGAAGTTCCTGAAACAGCAGGAGACCTTCAATGCGGTCATGCAGGCGGTCAAGAACGCAACGGCGACCTTCACCACGTCCCTTGAGGCCGTGGAGATCACCTCCAAAGACCCCTTCATCCGCATGCAAGGTCATCACGTACAGATATCGGACGTCCGGGGAGAAGGCGAACAGGCCCCGCTGCTCAAGGACGATGACATGCGCAATTATGTCCGGGCACAGGCCTTTGCAATGGACGCCAGCTACGCCTCCGCCCGCGAAGGATTATGCCCTGTCGCCCAGGTGAATAAGACCTACATCGTCGCGCTCGACGGGGAGGACCTGGTACTCGTCGACCAGCATGTGGCGCACGAACGCGTGCTCTTTGAACAGCTCAAAAGCAAAGGCCCCTCATCCGAGGACCTTCAGGAGCTGCTGCTGCCCGAATCCATCGAGCTCACCCCGACACAATATCAGGCACTGGTCTCGATAAAAGAACTGCTGCTCGGGGCCGGGTTCCGTTGGGAGGATTTTGGCGGCACCACGGTCCTGCTGCGTTCTGTCCCTGCCTGTACCTCACGCTATGCACCCCGCCAGGTCTTTGCCGATATCATCGACGAATACCTTGCCAACGGAGCATCCTTCACTGCCGAACGCGGCAAAGAAGAACTGCTCAAGACCGTGGCCTGTAAGGCCGCGATAAAAGCGGGGGACATCCTGACAATAGACGAAATGAGAAAACTATTGAACGATCTTATGGTGACCGCCAATCCGCAGACCTGTCCGCACGGACGGCCCATCGTCGTACCGATCACCAAGGAAGAACTGGACAAGAAATTTGGAAGATGAACCTCACCCACCCACTTCTCCTCGCCATCGTTATGCTGGGAAGGAAAGGCTATTACTGCTTCACCACGAAGGCTTTTTCAGGATAGATGAACATTCCCGCTCTTGAAGGATAGGTATATCCTCCGACGCGTTTGTTGGCCGCAACGATGATCTTCTGGTCCCACAGAAAGACACATGGCCGCTCATCCGCAAGGATACGAGCGAATTTCGCGTATAATTTTTTGCGAGAGGCCATGTCCGTGACCGTCCGCCCTTTTTCCAGAAGACGATCGGCGGCTTTGTTCGAAAGTCCGAAAACATTCCCCCCTGACGGATATTGTGAGGAATGCCACTGCCCGTACACGTCAGGGTCCGTACCAAGAGGCATTGAGGTCAGTACCGCGTCATAAGGTTTCGGGTCCGCCGTGTACTTCAACACCTGCTCGTTCATCGGGGCTATGGAAACCTGTATTCCGGCGGAAACAAGCCCTGCCGCTATCAACTGCGCCGCCTTTTCGGCGCCCTGCATGTCCTGACGCACCATCAATGTGAAATAGAACGGACGTCCGTCCTTCATGAGCAGTTTCGACCTCTCATCCTCGCTCCATCCGGCACGCTGTAGGAGTTTTTTGGCTTTCTGTACATCGTACGACGTACGTACCGCATGCAGCGGATATGCCCAGGAGGACGGAGCAAAAGGGGATTCTATCGGGGATGCGAATTCGCCGAAGAGCCCACGGGTCATCCCCTCTTTATTGATCAGATAGCTCAGAGCCTGTCGGACTCGTTTATCGGAGAACAGCGGCGACCTCATATTGAACCCCAGACAGACAGCATTCGGACCATCATAGGTATAGAACACAAGATTATTCCGTGTCGGACGCTGTAGATAGCTTTCAAGGGATATTTCTCCGGAATCGACATTGCCGTTGCTTACCGCGACGTTCATCATCCCGTCCTTCGGAAGGAACAGGTAGATGACACTGCCCGTAAGCGGCGCACCGCGATAGAACGTCTTGTTGGCCAAAAGTGAGACATGGCTTTGCGCCTGCCATTCATAATACATGAAAGGCCCTGTCCCGATCGGACGCCTGTTAAAGGCGTCCGATCTGATGTTCTTTCCGTCCAGCAAATGTTTGGGGATGATACCCGTCGTCAAAGAAGCAAGAAAAGGAGAGAACGGTTCCGGCAAGGTCGCACGCACGGTATATCTGTCCAACAATGTGAACTTCACCGGCTGACCGTTGATGATGAACCTCTCGCGCAAAGGAGAGGCCAGACCTTCGTCTATGACCGAATCATACGTGAACACCACGTCCTCGGCCGTGAACGGCGCACCGTCATGCCACTGAACATCCTTGCGCAGATAGAATGTGTATCGTTTTCCGTCGGAAGATATCTCATAGCGCTCGGCCAGTTCAGGGATAAGGGTCAGGTCTTTATCGAGCCTCACCAGCCCCTGGAACATCAGATGCTGCACCTGCGTTGACGCCTGATCGAGGTTGAGCAAAGGATTGAATCCCTGCGGTTCGCTGGGCAGCGGAATGGTCAGACGTCCATTGAGGTCCGCCCGTGATACATCAGGAAGCCCGGGAACATCGTAGCGAGGACCCATCTTCTGCCCGCAATCAGAGAGCAGAACAACAAAAAGCAGCAGAACAGCGGCCCAGAGGAATTTATTCTTCAGCACGGGTAACGCTTAGTTCCCGGTTGCGGCGTTCTCCGTGACCGGAGCGGCCACAGGAACTTCTTCAACAACGATGCTCTGTATCGTATCGCCGACGACAAGTTCCAGGACATTATCCATGCCTTCAGTGACCTGCCCGAAGACCGTGTAGCTCCCGTCCAGGTGCGGCTGCGGCGCGAGACAGATATAGAACTGACTGCCGGCGCTGTTCGGGTCCGCGGAACGCGCCATGGAAAGCGTTCCAGCGATATGTTTATTGGAATTGAACTCCGCCTTCACGTTATAACCGGGACCGCCGGTACCTGCCATCGGGATGTTCTTGGCCATGGCTTCCGACGGATCCGCCGACCAGTCTTTCCCCATCTCACCTTTGGTCTGGGGATCACCGCCTTGAGCAACGAAGCCGGGGATCACTCGATGGAACTTCAAACCGTCATAAAACCCGGACTTGGAAAGTTTGATGAAATTCGCGACCGTTTCCGGAGCGTCTTTCGGATAAAAAACAACGGCGATCGGGCCTTTGGACGTATTAATAACTGCTTTTTGTTCGGTCATGATAGTGGTCGCTCCTTGTGCATTAGTTGAGGGAATGACTTGGGGAACTGCATCCGCAGTGGTAGTTGCCGCATTAAGCGTCACCTCTGCAAAACTGATCCCGGCCACGAGAGAACATACCGCGATCGTGGTGATCAATACATTCTTCATAAGACCCTCCTTGCTTATATATTTTTAATCTATCATAAAAAGAAGATCTTTGACAGATATCCCGGGAATTTCTAATAAAAGATGTTCTTTGGTCCGAGGGTCGATGCGGTGGCGTCCCGCTTTCAGCCTGAACATCTATCATTTAGAGATGTTCAAAAAAATATCCTTTCATCATGATCTTCAATGCTCTTTTGCCAAAAGTTGTTTTGAAATAATCTTCTCTGCGTAGAGCATCCTCTTGAGAAAGATATGCCTCATAATGAATACAGACCAATGGTCGTCTCCACGATGTGGAACGAACACGCCCGCTCATATGTTCGTCAAGCCGTCTTTTCAGATTAGCTGTATATCCTATGTACAACTTTCTGTCTTTTTTACTGAAGAGGATATATACGTAATACCACATACCATATAAGACGTATCAAGCAATGGAAATGTTCATTACTTTTTTTTAAAGTATTGATGGACCATGAAGTAATTTGCGAGCTATCAAAGCTATGGCCAGCCCCTGAAGCACAAGGGCTTCAGGGCAAGCATGAAGTTTTGCGAGCCAGACGAGTGGACCATGAAGTAATTCGCTGATGTCGTTTAGGAATGAAGATCCTCCGGGGAACTAAGGCCTGGCCTGCCATGAAGTTTCGCGTCGGCTTCGACGCGAATACTTCATGGTGGAGGTGGCGGGAATCGAACCCGCGTCCGAAGAAACAACGATATAAGCCGCTACGAGCGTAGCCTCCGATAAGTTCTTACGCCATGTTATCCCGGAGACAGGATGTCACAGCGCCAGTTCCATGAGTCTTAGCCTATTGGGAGAGAACACCCCAACAGGAGCGACCGACAGAGCGTCGCTCTACGTGCCGTGTCGGTGGTAAGCACGTAGAACGTAGCCGCGTTTTTTAGGCAGCTAAGGCGAGCTCAGGCTGGAAAGCCAGAACTCTTGACGTGTTAGCGTCTGATTTGTTGCCGGTTTTTACAAGGCCGCCGGCACCTTGGCTCGCGTCTTATAAAGTCGCATTCCCCGTCGAAGCCAGGTCACCCCCGGTCCACGAACGATACAGAATGCTATTTCAAGGTCCTGTACAATTACATACTAGGCTTTTTGGCCAGATTTGCAAGCATGTGCCTAATAGACAGTACTAGAAACTATACCCGCACGTCACGGACGAATAGCTCGTATCCCTGTCGGTCAGTTCATTGTTCAGGTCGATACTGAGACTATCAAAAAAGTACAGAGTAATCCCGACCGTCCTGCTGTCGGCACGCTCCCCGAGCAGATCGATGGTCGTATTAGCACCGTAGTACAGTTGGACCATATCGGTCATATAATAGGTGAACGTCCCGTCCAGAGATGATTTCGGCGAAGAGCTCAGGTCCTGCAGGACCAGATTACGAGCAAGCCTCCCAGGGGTCGCCTCTTTGACCGCGGCCTCATTCCGATACGAGTAGCCGTTCCATACCCCCGAGATATCAAAAAGAGAGCCAATGGACGTTCCCAGACCGGCAGACAGGTTCGTTGACCCTTCTTCCAGTTTTTGTGCCAGATATGAGGTCTTTGAGAAGCGAGCACCCGCTGATGCACGTGGCACAAAGAATTGTTCTTGAGAGGTCTGCCCTCCCTCTATGTCCACGTTCTCGGACACTTCCGTATCATCCGTGACCTGGAGGTCCTCTGATGAGGATAAAGCCTCTTGTCCCGCTGTAGGATCTGCGGCGGTGGACTCGTCAGACGCCTTGAACGTTATCGAATAATCCAGACCGATAGTATTGGTCCGGGAATAATCTTTTGAATAGTCGCTGCCGGCGCTCAGCGATAGAGAGGAATTCGCGAAATACCTGTCAACAGAGAGCTGAAGTGAATTGAAATTATCCTCCAGACCATCAGCACTATAGGATAACCCCATGGACCAATCATCATTGAACGTATGTCTATAACTCACGGAATTGCTCTGGTAATCATCTCCCGACCGCGTCCCTACTGAGAGATATTCTGCACATACAGGGAACGCCAACAGAATAACGACATATATGGATATGGCCGTGTTTTTGAACATTATCTCTTTCATGATAGCTCCTAAATACAGATCATTCTGTCATAAAAAAACCGGGGAAGGAACGTCCTTCCCCGGCCCCGTTAACCCGCACCTTATTGGGCAGTGGTCCCGGACTGTTCCTGTGTAGCAGTGGCCTTGGCCGCTTTCTTCTGCTCCCGCTCGGCTTTCCACGCCGCCTTCTTGGCTTCCATCTGGGCCTTGAACTCCTGATTCTCGGCCTGCTGCTGTGTACGATGTTCCGCCTTGAGCGCCGTACGTTCTTCCGCGGTCTTGCCTTTCAGTGACTCGCGGAACGAAGCGTTCTCCGCCTGCTGCGTGGCCTTATGTTCGGCGCGCAGACCTTTGATCTCGGCACCGTGCTTCCCTTCCGCGAAACTGACAGCCGACAATGCTATCAAACAGATCATTACCAAACCGATCTTTTTCATCATATATATGCTCCTTTCAATTTCTTTGTTCTCACCAACTATCATCGTTCTCTCTTCCATTGTTCCCACCTCCTCTCTTTGTTGAACGTCTTGTACCTCTATGAACACAGTGCCACGAAAAAAGTTCCGCGCTGCAGGACGCCGAACAGCATCTTTCTTTTACGAAGAACAAAATGATAGAATTTCCGAACAGAACACAGAGAAGGAGCGCTCTATTTTTTTCACGTTCGCCCCTGAACCTGAGAACCCCTATCTTTCTGACCCGGACGTTCAGCTCATGCTGAAATTCCAGGAAGGGGACCGTGTGGCCTTTGAGGCCTTGATGAAGAAATACTTTTCTCTGATATTGAACTTTGTGTTCCGTTTTGTGGGGAACAGGCAGGCCGCAGAGGACCTGACCCAGGACATATTCCTCAAGATACATGACCAGGCCAGGAACTATGTCCCTAAGTCCTCGTTCAAGACCTGGATCTATGTCATCGCCCGTAACATGAGCCTCAACGAAGTACGTCGGAACAAGTATCGGGACACGAACACCGAGATCACCGGGGATGAAGCTGATACTCGCTCCGATATGCACCCGGAGTCCGCCACTCTGGAGAATGAGACCGTGACCATGGTCAGACAGGCGATAGAGCAGCTCCCGGAACGCCAGAAGACCGCACTTATTATGAATAGATATGATGAACTTTCTTATGATGAAATTGCTACAATAATGAAACTCAGCCCTAAAGCTATAAAATCGTTGCTCATGCGGGCCAGGGAATCATTGAAAAAGATCCTGACCCCTCTGATAGAGGATGTTTAAACAGCAGGAACTTTTATGCGTTTTAAGTGTTTATATATGAGCAGGAGCTATGTATGAAATGTAAAGAGATCAACAACAATATACTTGAATACCTGGACAATACACTGCCCGCGGAGAAAAGGTCCGCCATGCAGGACCATATCGACTCCTGCCCGGCCTGTCAAAAGCTCGTGACGGAACATAAAAAAACCTGGGAATTGCTCGGTTCAGCGCCTTCGATCGAACCTCGCCCCGGCTATATCGAACGATTCTGGGAGAACGTTGATTCGCGCAAGCCCTGGTATGAAGAGGTGTTTCATACTATCCGGTCCTCTCTGCTCCCGGGGAAGCTGGTCTTGGGGTCCGTGGTCGCACTGTGTCTTTTTGCGGCGACCTTCGTTTCGGTCCAACAATATAGCACCTATGCGACGACCAATGCGTTACTTTCGTCCATGAGCGAAAAAGAGTGGGAAATGCTCAAGGAGTATGAAGTTGTTTCAAAACTCGATAAGATCCAGGCGCTGGATAGCTCGTCGAAGCTGAGATCATAGGAGCATATCATGTTCGCGAAAAGTCATATCAATATATCGAACAAAACACTGCCAGATACTATCGGCAGGCTCATTCTGCTGATCCTCCTTGTCATTGGACTGCACGGAACATCATTGGTATATGCTGCAGATACTACCGAAAGAACAGCCGCGGACACCGTTACTATCAAGAACGTACAGGATATGTCCCCGGAACAACAAAAGGTCTTTCAGGAACGCCTGACCAAGTGGAAAGCGCTCACGCCTGAACAGCGCAGCACTATCATTTCGAACTATAAGAGATACACAAAGCTGCCTGCTGAAAAAAAACAGGTCGTCCAACAGAACTGGCAGAAGTGGGAAAAGATGGGGGCTGAACAGAAAGAACAGGTGCGTAAGACCTGGAACAACCTCCCGCAGGAACAGAAAAGGGGGCTCATCCGAGAAGAACGCCCCCAAATGCTCAATGAACAACGAATTGAACAAGGACAAGGGAAAGCTCAACACACAGGAAAGATCATCCGTCATGAGCAAAAAAAGGTGGAACAACAGGAGCAGCGCATCGAGCGCAAAAATGGCAGGACGGAGTTGAAAGAAAAAAAAGACAACGACATCAAAAAAGTCGAACAGAAAAAGCTCGTCCGCGAACAGGCCCGGGATGCCCGTGCAGACCGACATGACGAGCTGCGCCAGGAAAGACAAAGAGAGCGGGAAACGGCACGGAATGAACTGAAGCAGCAACGAGATGAACAAAGAAAACAAAAAAAAGGGCCCAGACCTCAAAAAACTCACAGGAAAAAAAATGGCCAATAACACTTCGCTCGGCCCCACCACGTACAGACTGGAAGCTCTGACCGACGGTATCTTCGCCATCGCTATGACGATCCTCGTCTTGAACCTGACGATACCGCACATCGCCAAACAGGCGGCACATACGGACCTGCTCGGTATGCTCACCGTTCAGACCAACGATCTTTTTTGTTACGGATTGAGCTTCCTCCTGCTCGCCAAGTTCTGGATGCTGCATCATAAACAGTTCCATTATTTCAAACGCACGAACTCGACACATCTCTGGATCAATATCCTTATCCTGATGTTCATCACGCTCATCCCGTTCACCTCCTCGCTCATCGCGCTCTATCCGGACCTGCAATACACGAACATATTCTTTCATTCGAACCTTTTTATTGTCGGCGCACTGTTCTATTTCGACTGGACCTATGCAACATATAAACATCGGCTTTCGGACCCTGGTCTCCCCAAAAAAGTGATCTGGAGAGAAAAAGCATTATGTCTGATGACGCCGTTCGTTGCCCTCTGCGCCATGGCCTTCACGTTCATCTCCCCCGCCTGGAGCCCGATACTGTATCTCGCAACACCGCTCATCAGTGTTCGGATCTCTAAAAAATAACCCCTGGGAATCTCAGCGCCCCTCTCCGATATATCCATAGAACGTATCGCACGTTCCAGAAAGGACCGGACCCATGACCCATAAGATCATTGCCACACCGAGCGAGAGAGATATCGCCTGGGAGTTCATAGAGGTCATTTATAATTCTAAAAAATATCTGCTGACCCATTCCGCTTTCCCTATCGCGGTCAGTATCGAGAACCTTCCCGAAGATGAGCAAAAACTGGTCGTGTCCGACCTGAAAAACATGCTGTTCAATCCCGACCTGGAGATCGCCATCATCGCCGCGCGGATCCTTTCAAAAATAAAAAGGATGGACGCCCTTCCGCTGTATCTTTTCAAATTGAGCACAGAGTCCGATATTTATTACCTTGTAAAAGCAATGGCGACGACCCTGCCAGAGATCGAGGCCCAAAAAAGACTGTATCAGAACCCGTTCCATCCGGAAGGCGATGTCTATGAGCATTCTAAACTTGTCTGCAAGACCATGTTGCTGATCACTTCGTTCTTTGACAATACCCTCACGAACACACTGCGTCATTATCCGGAAAAACTGAAGGGACAGACCCTCGGATTACTTGAAGAGATCCATGCTCCGGTAGCGGCCAGGATCCGTTCCGTCCTGATGCAAAAGATCAGCGGGATCTCCCGGTCAAAACTGCTGGTGCTCACGGCCATCCTGCATGATATCGGGAAAAGAAGGACCGCAACGACCCAGATCACCCATAAGAACCTGAAACCTTTCACGGTGAACGGTAAGGATACCGTTGTCATGAAATTCTCCGATCATGAACAGGTAGGGGCCGAGATATTCTTGTCCTATACGGAACAAATCGGCATGCCCAAGCCGATGGCGGACCACATCTATGCGCTCATCGCCTGTCATAAGGACATCACTGACGCGGTAAAAGATGCCCGAAAGGCCGGGGCAGCACGTTCCACGGACCTGAAGAACAGACTGAGAATGATAGCTGACCGCTACATCAGTAAAGGGATATTCTATGACGCCGTGCTGCTTTATCTCGCGGACAGTCTGGGCAAGAGCGGGGAAGAAGCCGCGAGCGACACGGACGAACTGCTTGAAGCTTTCTTTGAGATACTGAAGTTCAGCCCGAAAAAATAAAAGCCTCTCAGCGGCCGCGGCTGCCTAAAGATCTGCGCATCTCGCGGTCCGTCTCTTTTTTCTTTATTGTCGCCCGTTTGTCGTGAAGTTTCTTCCCTTTAACGAGCGCTATCTCCACTTTGAACAGCCCTCGTTCATTGAGATACATGCGCAGCGGAACGAGCGTCAGCCCCTTCTCCTTCATCTTGCCGATGAGCCGTGCGATCTCGGTCTTATGGAGCAATAGTTTGCGGGCCCGTGTCGGGTCCTCCGGGTTCTGGATATTCCCCTGAAAGTACGGGTCAATGTGCATATTGTCGAGCCAAAGCTCACCGTTCTGGATGCGTGCGAAGCTGTCGCGCAGATTGCCCTTGCCGTCGCGGAGCGATTTCACTTCGCACCCCGAGAGCATGATACCCGCCTGGAATTTCTCAAGGACGAAATTATCGTGGAACGCCTTACGATTGACGATATCTGTCATGAGCCTATGACCTTATTGTCGATGAGCCGCGTCTTGCCGATGAACACCGCGAGCGCGACGAGCGTCCCGGGGACGACCGTTGTGACCGGGTCGAGCGACCTCTGATCGACGACCACAACATAATCGATGCGCGCCAACGGCTCTGCAGCAATGGTTGAGCGGACCTTTTGTTCAACATCCGTCGCGCTCTTCCCGACGCACGACACATCGACAGAACGGAGCGCCATAGAAAGAACGAGGGCCGCCTTCCGTTCTGCTGGAGCAAGATACGTGTTCCGAGAGCTCATCGCCAGACCATCCGGCTCGCGCACGATATCGCAGCCGATAATATCGACCGGCATATCCAGGTCGCGGACCATCTTTTGGATGATGACGTACTGCTGATAGTCCTTTTTGCCAAAGAAGGCTTTATCGGGACATACGATATTGAAAAGCTTGGCCACGACCGTAGTCACACCGCGAAAATGTGTCGGTCGTGTCACGCCGCAGAGCTTGTTTCCGAGCTCAGGGACCTCAACATACGTACGAGGTTCAGGTTCGGGATACATCTCATCGACTGAAGGAGCAAAAACAATGTCCGTTCCTTCCTTTGAGAGCATCTCCGTATCCCTCTTCATGTCACGCGGGTATTTCGCAAGGTCTTCCGTCGGGCCGAACTGCGTCGGGTTCACGAAGATACTGACCACCGTCACGTCACAGTGCACTTTGGACGCACGCACGAGCGACATATGCCCCTCATGAAGGAAACCCATGGTCGGCACGAAGCCGACGGTCTTCCCGGTCTTTTTCAGCCGAGCT
Organism: uncultured bacterium; assembly: GCA_964653455.1. Lineage (GTDB taxonomy): Bacteria > Margulisbacteria > Termititenacia > CAZZFK01 > CAZZFK01 > CAZZFK01. The sequence goes on along the minus strand of CAZZFK010000002.1, from coordinate 354,769 downwards.
ATCTCTTTCCTCAATAAATCTATCTTCTCTATGACCTGCATGAGAGCATCATATAATGAGGAGTGACAAAGAAACAAGAAACAGCATTAAAGAAACAAGGGGCAAGAAACGAGAAACAAGGCCATGTAAACTTTGTGCCTTGTCTCTCGTTTCTTGTTTCTTATTCCTTTTAATGACCGATTTTGTTACACTCTTTTTATAATGAAAAAGCTCCTATCCCTATTCCTTATCCTTATCTCCTTATCTTCTGCCCCTGCCCATGCCCTGTTCCTGCTCGATAACGACGACCTGAAACGTCCCGGGCGCAGCGGCGTGGCTTTCGGGCAAGTGGCCGGCGGCACAGCGGTGAACATCCACTGGGGCATCTGGGACTATACGAACCTGTACTTTGTGACCGGGACCGGAGCAGGCCTGGGCTTAAAACAACGTCTCCTGCAGGAGAACGTTTACTGGCCTTTTTCGCTGGATGTAACGCTCGAGACCACATCGCTCAAGAACTGGCATACCTCGGCCTACGGACTCGGTGTACATAAAAAGCTCTTGGACGATGTGAGCGCATATATCAAAGTAGAGGCTATGGACAATAACGCGGAATGGCCGGGTCTTGAAGACTTGAAGGATCAGGCGATCACGAGCATCGGGTTCAATTGGCGCGTCTGGCGCGACATGTGGATCATTCTGGGAGCAGGCGACCGCCCGGCTCCGTTCGGGACACTTGCGGCATATATTCTTTTATAGCACGTTCTTTCGATCCCACCTGTTCCACCGTGAGCGTGACCGTTGAATCATCCTTACGATGATAGACCACCCGCAGGTCCTTGTTCTTGTCCGATGTCAGAGAAGCATGGATCACGGAATACTCCTTCAGCCAGCCGGCAAAGACCGGGAACGGCGCGACACCATCATCAAAAAAATAACTGTACCCTCGCAAAGAAGAGAATACATGGCAGTATCGGAGCACCCGGAGGTCCAGGGTCCCTTTCTTGGTCACTGTCCTGACCGTCACCGGATAATACCTGTGTACCGCCGAAACGATCGCAGGGATCACCGTGCGGGCATCTCCGCCCCGCTCGTACACGGAACCATTGTATACAAGCAGGTCATTGCTGTAGCGTATATGCAGTTCCTCATTGTCCAGAAAAGAAACGACCTCGAGCATCGCTTTCGGATCGAACACCTTATCAAGGATGAGCCGCAATCCGTGCTCATCGCGGCAATACGCCTCATATCGGTCATAAGCACGGATGGAAGCAATATCGGAAATAACGGCATCATGCGTGGCCTGAAGGTTGTGAAAATAAATATCGTCAGGGAATTCTTCATCATTGAGCCGGAGCAGTTCTTTTATCTGCACCAAGGCTTCGGCATCACTGTGACCCTTGTCCGGGTCATCGATCAGGTATACCCGCTGCGCGGCATGTTCTTCCGGGATGAGCACGGAAGGGCTCACGTGTACGGCACCATGTATCACTGGCCGGCCCGCAATGATCTTTGGCAGTACTGTTCTCATGCAGGGACCTGCCGTACTGGACGCCATTTCATTGGATGTTCACCAGCGGCATGGTCCGGTCGCGTGTGATATTGATAAGTCCTATCTGCACGCCGTGTAGCTCTGTCGAAATATTGACCAGGCCGAATTGCAGGCCGGTCACGCTCTGCGCCGTGTTATAGACCGCACTTGCCTGCATCCCGTGCAGTTTCTCCACCTTGGCATGGCCTAGTCCGAGCACAACGCCCTTCACGTCCTCTGCACTGGTGAAGAACGTTCCATACTGGAACCCGCGCACATCCTGCGCCGTTGAAAGGAGGCCGGAGACCTGAACACCAGTGACGTTCCGGGCACTATTGAAAACTCCGGCGGATTGAAGCCCGATGACCTCTTCTGCAGTATTGAACACCCCGGCAAGCTGTGCACCGAGCACGTCCGGGGCGGTATTGAATATGCCTGCAGCCTGGACAATATTCATGGTCCCCTGCACTGCCGTATTGAAGATCCCTGAAACCTGCATGCCGTGAGCCTCATGTGACATATTGAACAACCCCGCGAATTGCAACGCATCGGAATACTGTGCCATGTTCATAAGAACGGACATCTGGAGCCCTTTTTGTTCTTCTGTGGTCTGGGCCATGAGCCCCATATCAAAACCACGCACCGCACGGCACGTGCCGAACCCAAGGTTCAACCGCAGACCATGCACGACCTCGGCTTCAGGGAGCACCAATTGAGGCAGTACCGCGATCTGGATCGAGGTCGAACGAACAGCTGCCGGCGTGTTCACAGAAACATCCTCGGCATACAGAACACCTGCCAGAGATGCGAACACGAACATCACCGCAAACACCATGGACTTTTTCATATGGGCTCCTTTCAGCTCACGGGACGTACAGTATACATCGTGCCGATGGACGTCCGGATAGATATCGGCAAGAACCGACAAGAATTGCATCATATCCTGCAGAACACCCTGGCGAGGTCACAGGTCGGGACCTGTACTCTTTCCTTCTTCCGCATCGATCAGCGGGGAAGCTCCCGCAATGAGCCACAGCTGAGGACGGGCCCGGTAACGGACCAGCATGTCTTTCAGTGCAGACACAAAGACCTCTTTTGCGACATCATCCGGACACACGGTCGTCCGCTCAAGAGCGAGGATACACACACGTTCATCACAATGCGATCCATTCTGCGCCTGTTCAATGATCTGACGGAGCTCTTCAATATGCTCTGTCTTGAACGACCGCAACGCCTTGCAATAAAGGAACGGGCCGAGGAACCCGGACCGGCCGGCATGATCGAGCAGAAATAGAACGTCCCGGAACGGACCGCCGGACGCACCCAGTGTATCAAAGGCAAGTGCATACATGTTCAAGGTAAGGCTGTCATAGCGTACGGCCGCCTGAAGCAGGGTCCGCACATGCAGGATCGAGGCCTGTTCTTTTACGGCGCGGAACATATCATAGAACAGCTGTACTGAGATATCCTCACATTTCTGCAAGGCCTCCCAAAAGATCAGGAAGACCTTGTCCAGATAGTCCTTTTTGGAGAACGGACGCCCCTGAATATCCATATGTTCAAGAAGGATACAGGTCCCGTAAAAGCGATCATCCTGTTCACGCGATACTTTAAGAGCGTTCAATTCTTTCCGTATCTTCGCGGGAGAAGCACCGGAACGATGGAGCCCGGCCCTCACGGTCTCAAGCTCCACATCAAGGTCGTCCTGAATATCCCGGACAACGGCCCCTCGCACGAGGGGAAAATGAACGAACTTCTGCGTATCGGACCGTGCGATGAGCTTTCGGTGCATGGTGTTCCCTTTATTATGAACTGGAGCGGACCCGTATATGCAGCTATCGAACGTTCATCCCGGCTATTGCAGTACTTTTTGGCACGGCGATTGCAGCCGGCCCCTGAGGAGGAAGCATCGTGATACCCGACATCGCCTATTGGATCGCGTTCAGTAAACTGCGTGATATCGGCCCCGTACGCTTCTTTCAACTGCTGGAACGGTACGGCGAGGTACGCCGCGCCTTCGCTTTTACCGCGGAGGACCTGGCGGGGACACGGCTATCAGAGGAAAGAGCGCGTGACATCATTTCGACACGTGATGCAATTTCACCGGAACGGGAATATGAGCTCATACGAACGAGCGGGATCATCCCTATCCCGTTCTGTTCCAAAGAATATCCGGAACAGCTCAAAGAGATATATGCGCCGCCCTATCTGCTGTACGCTCTCGGCGATACCGCATTGCTCAGGAACAGCGACCTGCTCGCCGTCGTCGGCACCCGGCATCCTTCCGCGTACGGCCAGAAGATGACACATCTGCTCACCAAAGAGCTCTCCCTCCACGGGTGGGGTATCGTGAGCGGTATGGCCAAAGGGATCGACGCCGAGGCCCACCGCACGACACTGCAGCAGGGCGGCCGGACCATAGCCGTACTTGGCTGCGGCATCGACCATATCTATCCGTACGAGAACAAGCACCTGTACAGCGAGATCAAAGAGAAAGGGCTGCTCATCTCCGAGATGCCGCCGGGGACCACCCCGCAGCCGTTCCTGTTCCCGCTGCGCAACCGCATCGTCACAGGACTGTGCAAAGCGACTCTCGTCATCGAAGGCGACCATAAGAGCGGCGCGATGATCTCCGGAAAATTGGCCCTGGAACAGAACAGGGAAGTGTTCGCCCTCCCCGGCCGTGTGACGGATGCTCTGAGCAACGGCCCGAACTGGCTCATCCAGCAAGGCGCGACCCCGATACTATCCGCTGAGGACGTTCTGAACACGTTCCATGGACAACGGCGGTCCGTACGCCCACGGGCCTGTACCCCCACCCGTGCACTTCCGCCCCTGCCTCAGAACGAACTGGCCGTCTACCGATTATTGGACGATATGGACGGACTGACGATAGAAACGATCGCGGACAGAACACGATACCCCGTCACAGAATTGATGCCGATACTTTCAACACTGGAACTGAAAGGACATATCGAACAGTTGCCGGGGAAACGCTTCGTGAGGATCATGAATTCGTCAGCGTCAGAATGACCTTGCCGGGATCCCGGCCATACCCTTCAAAACGATAACACTGTGTTGAGCTGTCGAACGTATAGGTCACCTGTCCGGCACTATCGGCGGAAGAATAGCCGGAACCTGTGAAGGGGTTCTTCGGTAAAGATCTCAGATAGCCGTTCTCTGAAAGGACCTCATAGAGCTCATCGACAGACGCCGCGGAAAGCTCGGGATACACGCCTTCATCCACCGCATAGCTTTCTACGGCCAGCTGGAGCGTATGCATGACGGCCCGGACCGAAGCCTCCCGCGCCTTATCCTGCGCTTTCCCGAAATTCGGTATGAGCATCGCTCCCAGGACACCTATGATCGCGATCACGATCAAAAGCTCAATGAGCGTGAACCCTCCGCTGCACGAACCGTGCCTTCTCTTGTTCTTCATCCGACATCCCTCCCGTAATAAAGATATGTCTCTGACTGCAATCATGATGCCAAACCGCCATTGTGTTATGCCCCGCAATAACGGAAAATACATACATGGCGGACATCGCTGAAAAAAGGTCACAGAAGCTGCACGTCATCATCCTGCTCGTGCTGCTCGCGTTCATCGCGCTCTCGCTGATCAAATGGCCGGCCGCGGAATATCTCGACCTCACCGAATATCTGCCGCGCTACCCGCTTTCCCAATATCCTCCGCGCACGATCATGTATTCCTCGATCAGTCTTTCCTACCTGAAAGAGACCGCTGCGTTCTGGCATCGTGAGACCGGTATGCGGGGGTTCATCATCAACACGTTGCGGAGCAACTGGTATGACGACCCGCGGCAGCTGTGGGCACAGGAACGGTCGGCCCGGGAGACAAATATTGAGTGTCGAAAATACGGCATCGACGCTAATTTCGTCAAAATATCCTTCGGCCTCCGCACGCTGCCGGATTATTTTGACGACACCGCATGGCAGAAGATCCTCCTGAATTGCGGGGAAGTAGCTCGTTTCGCCAAGAAGACCGGGTTCATCGGTATCGCACTGGACACGGAATCCTATACCAAAGTATTGTGGAACTCTTCGAAAGGAACGCTCGCACGGCATCCGAAGGACCTCCTCAAGGCGAAGATCCGCCAGCGTGGGAAAGAGGTCATGCAGGCGATCATCGCTGCCTATCCGGACGCGGAGATATTCCTCATTCCGGAAGGATATCTGCTGAGCTACGAGACGCCCGGCCCCTCAAAATACGAGCTCTGGATCGATTTCGTGAACGGCATGTTGAGCGTGCGGAACAGGAACGGTATCGTGCTCGGCTGTGAGGCGATGTATAAGCTGACGAACAAGAACAAGCTCCTCGATTTCTATTACCGGGAAGTGCCGATGTTCGTGGACGCGCTCGAGGACCCACAGTTCTGGATCGAGCGGTGTTCCATCGCGCTCGGGGCCTGGCCGCTCGGCCGCGAATATGACGACAAGAGCGGCTGGTACGGGCCAAAGACCTTCGGGCGCCAGCTGCGAACGATGGAAATGGTCTGCCCGCGATATGTCTGGATCTATGCGCACGGGTCATCCTGGTGGCAGGAAAAGGACTTAAAAAAATACGCCATGCATCCTGAGTCGGCCCTCCCGACGGTGAAGAACATCAGGGAATACTATGCCGTCGTCAAAGAGAGCTCCGACCCGCTGCTCAAACGCTATTTCTACGCCGTGAAATATAACAAGTACCCCAGCATCCTCGACATCATTCGAGAGAAAGCAACATCGTGGTGAGCGGGTAAAAGGAGACGACGAGCACCAGCGCCACGACACAACCCATGCACACGGTCAGCACCGGCCCCATCCACTGCACGATACGTTCTATATGCCCGTACAACGTCTTTTCAACGAGCGCGGCGGACCGCTCCAGCCCGCGGGCCATATCCCCGGAACTTTCCGCAGAGCGCAGGATAACAGGGATGACCGGTCCCGCCGGCAATGCCCGAACGACGGCTTGCGAGAAGGGTATGCCCTGGGACACTGCACAGGAAATATTCAGACAATACTGTTCAAAGACCGGGTCCTCGGTAAAGGACCTCTGAGAGGTCAGCATCTCCTGCAGAGAACAGCCGGACCGGAGCAGGACCGCCCCGTACTGCAGAAAACGCAGCAGATGGACCTGACGGACAAGCCCCCTGAGATACGACGAACGGGAACATACCTTCCTCCATAGCTCGTGACGCGAACGCCAGCCTATACCTCCGCATAACGCAATGAATATAAGAGAGCTATTCCCCCCTAACAGTATCCCGCAACGGATAAAAAGAGGGACCCTCATCCCATTACCCGAGAAGAGCCCTGCTATCATCGGGAGCATGAACCGGGATACAAGAACAAGTGTCAACAGTGCCGCGGCCAATACTATCAGAGGATAGACCGATTTCTTCCGGACCCCGTCGGCCAGCTCCGCACGTGTCGTCAGGAACGTCCGGGCATCTCTCAGAGCCCCCGCCAGATCACCGCTGCGTTCACCAAAGCGCAGGAAGAACGGGACCAGCGGATCGAACGCCGGGGTACAGCCGCTCACGGCCTCAGAAAAAGGACGTCCCTGAGAAAGATGCACAAGAAGAACGTCGGAGACCACAGGGAATTGCGCTTTGATCGCGTTCAGTGCCTGTATGATGGACACTCCCGCATCGAGAAGATCGGCACAGTGTTCGAGAAATGTCGTCTGCCTTTCAATGGGTAGAACTTTCTTGTATTGGGACATACCGACAAAAGATGCACATTCAGTGCCAAGGGGCATGTGCCATGTGACACAGTGCATTCCTTGCCACCTGCCACTCGTATCTTGTCACTTGATCAGGGGATGATCACCAGCACCGCACCGGGCCGACATCGACATGGACGAAGCGTCCGGGATAATACCCTGCCCCGCCCTGCTGAATGGCCTTGGTATACGCATAGATCTCGGAGAGTTTCACTCCGGGGATAGAGATGTCCGCAGCCTTGGCCTGCAGGTGATAGCTGCCTTTGGCGACCCCATCGGTCTGAGCCCGCAGTTTATTATTATAATACGGAGAACGATATCCGCTGATGATCTGTATCTGCTTTTCCGGACCAAAGTAATCCTGGATACGTCCGAGCGTCACACAAAGATGCGGATCGATGGTCTTCACTTCGTTGGTCCCCGGAGACCGCAGAAAATAGGAAAGTTGCTGTACCGCTTCGTCGGTGACCTGGCCTTCATCGTTGAGATAGCGGAGACGCATTGTTTCGTTGGTATGAGTATTGTACAGATAGAGCTCCCCGGTGTTGAGCCAGACCGTATCCTGCGTGAACGCAGTGGTCATCAGCAAAAAGAAGAACACAAAAATCAGTCCGATCTTATTTTTCAACACTGGGATAGTACCTCGTACAGATACTATGCCCAATTTTTATGATTTTTATACCTGCCAGAGCAGAAGAACGTATCCCGCTCAGAACAACTTCGTGAACATAAGCTGGAACGTTCTGTCGTTATGACTGACAAGTGCATACTGGAGCATGGCCGGGTCCTGAGGCAGATCATAATCAAACCTCAGAAGGTCCGTATAGGACAATGTCATATCCATCATCAGATCATCAGCAAGATAATTTCTCAAGCCGATCTGTTTTAACGCATAATTGGTCTGGACCCCATGGATGACCAGGGCCTCAAGTTCGCTGGACCTCGGCAACTCGCTCGTTTCACACTCCACCGCAGCAAGAACATCCCACTGGTCAGAAAGTTGATAGGTGTATGCTATGCTCAATTCAAGACCAAGACGATAATATTCCCCTCTTTTTTTCTCTTCGGTCTGCCGATAATAGTCATAGCAATACGTATTGCGTGAAAATGCCGTCACCTGTGTGGCAAGAACATGTTGCCAGCCCCAGATAGTGTCATAGATACCGGTGATGCCGTAGCACGTATCATAACTCCCTGCCTCGCCTATGACCGAGTCAAATGACGACACTCCCTGGTGCGACTCATATCTGATCAAAGGTTTCAGGACCAGACCATGATCATATGAACGAAAAGAAAAATCACTTTGCAATACTTTGGATATCTCATTTGAGGTATATCCGTCAACGGAGCGCTGAAGGACCACAGAAGCGCTCACCTGCCGGACGATACGGCCACAGGCTTTGCTGATATACGTATCAGGATCGCTGTCCTTTTCTGCTGTACACTGCTGAACACTATCCGCGATAGCCAACAGCTCAGGGTCAGGCAGGGCGGCACGTATCGTTCCTGTCCTGATCAATACGCCTTCGATCCGTTTTGCCTTATACAAAGGATCCGCATGATATATGCGGCCATATCCGGCATTCAACTCTGCAATATAGCCATTGTCATGTATATAAAAGGCATGTGAATCTTCATATCCGTCATAACGAAAGGAATAATCCTCCCGGGCATTATCCTCTGAAGCAGAAAGAACAACTCCCCAAAAAAGATCTGTTGCAATGTACATGGTCTTTGAAAAACCCAAGGCATTGAGAACACGTATATTTTCAAAATAATTATTCCCCGCAGCATACGCCACGTGCTCTGTTTGTCGTGCCGCATCTATAGCATAAGAAGTGCTCCACTCCCCCGTCAGATCGCTTTTGTATCGGTCATAGGATAACGATAGTTGCTGGTCGATCCTGCCCTCCGTATCATCATTCGAATCCTGGGAGGACTCATTCCAGTATCCGGTCGCTTTGATCACCCGTCGTGAAGAATCAACATTGAAATAGTTGACCGGATAGATCGTCTGAACGACCAAAGGCGCTGCGACAGGGTCAGCGGACGTTGGAATGATCAGCATATTATGCGTGGGAGATTCGATACTGTTATTCACTGTGGAAATGGTCTCTGCATCGCCCCCCCTCCAGAGAAGTAAAAAAATAATGACCAAATGAATGATCTTTTTAAAAGACATGTGCTACCTCCTTAATACATACGAACGTGCCGGCCTTGTCCATCAGAAAACCGCTCTCTGCTGCAGGATATTGATAAATATGTCACCGGACATTGCCCATCTACCCTGCTCTTGTTCAGATATCGTCAGTATCAGGTATGATCATTAGTATTACTATAGACAAGAATATTGATTATGATTTTTATAGACAGTTATCGAAAGAAAATAACAGAGGATAGAAGAGGTCGATCCGTAAAAAAATGTAAAATAGCTGACGTGGACGGAGAAAAAAGCGCTGGTGCTACGCCTTGTTCTTTAGACCTTTGGCCGTGAGCGCCTTCCGCGCTTCCTCGCGGTCATCGAAATGGATGCGTTTATCCTTGAAGATCTGGTAGGTCTCATGCCCCTTGCCGGCGAGCATGACGACATCATGCGGCCGCGCCATGCTGATGGCCTTCTCGATCGCAAGATGCCTTTCAATTTCCACATGTACTTTCGGACGCTTGAACAGGAACTTCAGAGAACAGCAGCGTATGCCCGCCAGGATCTGGTCGATGATGGACTGCGGCTCCTCGGAGCGCGGATTATCGGACGTGACAACGATGACATTGCTGAAATTCCGCGCGATGGCCCCCATCTTCGGGCGTTTGCCTTTATCGCGGTCGCCGCCGCAGCCAAAGAGCGTAATGAGGCGTCCTTTGCGTTTCTGTTTACGGAGCATCTGTTTTGCTGTCGCAAGCACGTTCTCGAGGCCGTCCGGCGTGTGCGCATAATCGACGATGACGGTGAACCCTTTTTTGTTCGGCACCGGCTCGAACCGCCCGGAAACAGGCTTGACCGCTTTCAACGCACTGGTAATGACCGCCTCTTTGATGCCCAGAGCGCGCGCGAGCGCGATGGTGCTCTGGAAATTGCGATAGTTGAACTCGCCGAGCAGCGGGACTTTGAAATCGATACGGACCTTGCGATAGTCTTTGGGATAGACCTTGATCGTGTCACCTTTCTTCATCCAGTCCATTTTGACCGCGCGATAAGCCCGGAACGTCTTGTGATAATCAAGATGGTCCTGGGTGATATTGGTCAGGAGCTTCGCGACGAACTGGATGCCTTTGATGCGGTCCTGATGGATGCCGTGAGAGGAAACTTCCATGATGAGGAAATCGTACTTTTCACCACGCAGCTTTGCGATGAGCTCCTGCAGTTCCCAGGGAGATGGCGTGGTCATGCGGCCGGTGAGCGTACCGTTGACCGCGACCTTATAGCCCGCTTTTTTGAGCACGGCCTGCAGCAGGTACGAGACCGTTGTTTTTCCGTTGGTGCCGGTGAGGCCGATGACCTTTAACATGGAGGAGAGTATATCATTTCAAATAAAATGCTGACAAAAGAAATAATGATAAAAAAGTTGTTTTCGCTTTTTCGAGTATGCTATACTCTTCATATATATTAATTCGAAGCGAGGTGAGAACTGTGGGGGAGTTCGTACTGTCCGCTTTTTTGTTCGGCGTAGGAATGGCGTGTTTCATGCCTTTTATACGCTACATTGAACGGAACTAGGAAATTTTTAGATCGGAGATACGGGAGATCATGGGCGAGTTCATAGTATTGGTCGTATGCGTCGGCTTGATCCTGTGGTGTTTTTGGCCCATGATCTCCTTCTACCGCAACCAGCAGGGATAATTCTCCTTATTGTTGTGCGTATTATCGCGCTATGGCTTTTGCCGTAGCGGGCGGTATTCTGTGTACGACCCTATCATCTGACCACTGTTCCCAAACACGTGTCGAGTATGGTAGTATGAGCGTCCTTTTCACACATAGTGAAAAGGTATTTTGGATCTAGTTTTTATCAGGGAAATCCTGCTAATCCTATAGATCCTGGATTAAGGAGGTGAAATAACAGTGAAAAGCAAAGCTATCAACAAAGCGGAGATCATCAACGCGTTCAAGACGCATGATAAAGATAACGGATCATCCGAAGTTCAGGCAGCGATACTCTCCAAGCGCATCGATCATCTTATCGAGCACTTGAAGGCGAACAAGAACGATCACCACACTCAGCGTGGGCTTCTGATCTTGGTCGGCAAGCGTAAGCGTCATATGCAGTATCTTCAGGATACGAACATTGAAAAATACCGCGAAGTGTCCAAAAAGCTTGGATTAAAAGAAAAAGCGTAGGTTCTAACAACGTGTGGAACAGGACCGTATTTCTGGCTATCGAGATTTTTAACAGCGCAACACAGTATCGGGTGCGTTGTCACGAATCTCCAGCCAAAAGTCCGTTCTTAATACATTTCCACACGCAGAAAGGATAAGTGTATGGCTATGCAAGTAGCAAAGATGGATCTTTATGGCAGTGAATTGAGCATTGAAACAGGCCGTATGGCCAAGCAGGCATCGGGTTCCGTCGTCGTCCGGTACGGGGACACCATGCTCCTCGCCACGGCAACGATCAATCCGGTCGCGGCTGAAGATACGGATTTCTTCCCTCTGACGGTCGAGTTCCAGGAAAAGATGTATTCCGCCGGCAAGATCCCGGGCGGTTTCTTCAAGCGCGAAGCGAAACCTTCAACAAAGGCCACGCTCACCGCTCGTTTGATCGACAGACCGATCAGACCGCTGTTCCCGGAAGGGTTCCGCAATCAGGTACAGGTCGTGCTCACGGTATTATCGTATGACGGCAAGCATTCACCCGAAACGCTCGGGGTCATCGGTGCCTCCGCAGCCCTTTCCATCTCAAAGATCCCGTTCTCGGGCCCTGTGGCCGCGGTCACGGTCGGTCTTATCGAGAACGAACTGGTCATCAACCCCTCGCCTGCCGAACTTGAGTTCAGCAAGCTGGAATTGACCGTTGCCGGCACCAAGGACGCCATCAACATGGTGGAAGCCGGCGCCAAAGAGATCTCCGAAGAACAGATGCTGAAAGCGCTGCTTTTCGCTCATGACGAGATCAAAAAGCTCATCGCCTTCCAGGAGCAGCTCATCAACAAGGCCAAGGTCGAGAAGATGGAAGTGAAGCTCGATACCGTTGACCCGTCCTTCGAAAAAGAAGTGACGACGCTCATCGGCGACAGCGTCAAGAAAGCCTTCGCCGTCGAAGGCAAGCTCGCCAAGTACGCCGCGATCGACGCGGCCAAGGCAGCGCTCCTTGAAACGATGAAGAAAAAGCTCGGCGACGAAGAGTTCGCGAAAAAAGAAAAGCACGTCAAACGCGTGTTCGAGAACGTGGAATATAATGAAATGCGCGATATGGTCGTCAATCATAAAAAACGCGTGGACGGCAGGAAGCTCGACGAGATCCGTCCGCTGGCCAGCGAGGTCGGCGTACTCCCGTGCGTGCACGGTTCCGCCCTCTTCACCCGCGGTGAGACCCAGGCCCTGGCCTCGGTAACGCTGGGCACGAAGCAGGACGAACAGACCATCGACGGGCTGGACGAGACCTACAAGAAGCGTTTCTTCCTGCATTATAATTTCCCTCCGTTCTCGGTCGGCGAGACCGGGCGTATGGGTGCGACAGGCCGCAGAGAGCTCGGGCACGGTGCCCTGGCCGAGCGCGCCATCAGCGCGATACTGCCTCCGGCGGAGAAATTCCCGTACACGATCCGCGTCGTCTCCGAGATCCTTGAATCCAACGGCTCCTCTTCCATGGCCTCCGTCTGCGGCGGCACGATGGCGCTGATGGATGCCGGCGTTCCGATCAAGGCTCCGGTGGCCGGTGTGGCGATGGGGCTCATCACGGAAGGCAAGAAATACTCCATTCTGACCGACATTCAGGGTATGGAAGATCATCTCGGCGATATGGATTTCAAAGTGACCGGCACCCGCGAAGGCATCACGGCGCTCCAGATGGACATCAAGATCCTCGGCGTGACCCGCGATATCCTGAAGGACGCACTCAGCGAAGCGCATAAAGGCCGCATGAAACTGCTCGACCATATGGAGAGCACGATCAAAGTGACCCGCAATGAGCTCTCCAAGTACGCGCCGCGCATCGAGACGATCATGATCAATCCCGAGAAGATCGGAATGCTCATCGGCCCCGGAGGCAAGACGATCAGAGGCCTGGTTGAACAGTTCGGCGTCACGATCGACGTTGATGACACCGGAGCTGTCACCATCGCGTCCACCGACGGCGAAAAGATGAAGAACGCGCTGGACCATATCTCTTCGATGTTCGAAGAGCCTGAGGCCGGCAAGGTCTATCAGGGCACGGTCACCCGCATCATGGATTTCGGAGCGTTCGTCGAGATACTTCCGGGCAAAGAAGGCCTGGTGCATATCTCCCAGATCTCCGAAAAACGCGTGAACAAGGTCTCCGACGAGCTGAAGGTCGGACAGAAGATCACCGTCATGGTGCGCGAGATCGACGAATTGAATCGCGTGAACCTGACAATGAAGGGCCTTAAATAAGAGACAAGAGACGAGTGGCGAGTGGCAAGGAAAAACACCCTGCCACTTGTCACTTGGCACTTGCCACCTGGAGCGGACATGCCCGGTATCTTTAATCAAACAACATTATCCAACGGTATTCGCGTCGTAACGGAAGAGATCCCTCATCTGCGCTCGGTCGCGGTCGGTATCATGGTCGGCCTTGGTTCCAAGGACGAGCTCGAGGCCGATTCCGGCGTTTCGCATTTCATTGAACATATGTCCTTTAAGGGCACGGCCACCCGCACGGCCTTCGATATCGCCGAGGCGCTCGATGCCGTCGGAGGGAAGATAAACGCTCATACCAGCAAAGAATATACGTCCTACTATGCGGTCGTGCTCGATACGCATGTGGACCTGGCCCTGAACATCCTTTCGGATATCTATCTGAACTCTGTTTTTGACGAGAACGAGATGAAGACCGAGAAAAAGGTCGTCATCGAAGAGATAAACATGTATGAAGACACTCCCGACGAGCTCATCCATGACCTCTCGGCGCAGAACATCTGGCACGAGCATCCGCTGGGCCGGGCCATCATCGGGCACAAAAAAGCGATACACGACCTTGAGCGCAAAAAGGTCCTGGAATACGTCCATAAATATTACGTCCCTGAGAACACCTATATAGCGGTGGCGGGGAACATCAAGCACAGCGAGATCGTGAAGCAGGCACAGGACCTTTTCGGCGGCATGCAGGGTACGATGCCCGCAGCGACGGTGCATGTGGACCCGCAGGTGACGCCGGGCATTAAAGTTGTCCGCCGCGAGACGGAGCAGGCGCATATTTGTCTTGCGACCAAAGGCGTCTCCTATCAGGACGAGGACCGGTACGTGGTATCGCTTCTGAGCAGCGTGCTCGGCGGCACGATGAGCTCACGCCTGTTCCAGAAAGTCCGCGAACAGCGCGGTCTTGTCTATTCCGTCTATTCCTACCAATCCTTCTACAAGCAGGCCGGGCTTTTTACTGTGTACGCCGGGACTCGGCTGGACAACAGCAAAGAGGTCGTGGACCTGGTGCTCAAGGAGTTCACGGACATCAAGGCGAACGCGATATCCGAAAAAGAACTGAGCAACGCCAAAGAGCATCTCAAAGGCAGTATGGTGCTGGGGCTTGAGACCTCGAACGCCCGCATGAGCTGGATCAACCGTTCCCTTTTCTATTACGGCCGCATCGTACCGATCGAGGAGATGTTCGAAAAGATAGACAAAGTGACGCGCGAAGATATTCAGCGCATCGCCAATGACATCTTTATTCCGGAAAGGCTCAATCTTACGGCCATCGGGAGCTTCCCGAAGGCGAAGTTCTTTGAGGATCTGAGCTGCTAGCTCCCCTCTCCAATACCCTGCACCCAGCCCTGTCACTCCGAGCCCCTGAGCTTTGCGAAGGAAATGGGCGAGTAGTCTGTCCACGCACATCCATGATGTATCACCAGTAAAGGGTCTTAACGAGGAAGCCGGGGCGTAGGTACCGTGTTAACCGGGACTAGTAACCGATCACTCGAACGGACTGAATTCCATTCTGAACGAGTCGGAATAGAAGGTATTGAATATCTCTATTCTTGAATCGATAAGCTGGTCCAATGAAAGGGACCGTATCAAGGCGGACATGTGTCTTCGGGTACGGTACTGTGTGTTCATGTTCAACGGGTACTGATAACTGAAATCCAGTCTCCCGGAGAGCTCCTCAAGATCAAGGACCTTCGACCGCCCCTCGGGCAAGAGCTTGAAGCTCAATTTTCCCCATTTGGAGACCTTAACGAACTCTATTTTTTTCGTAGGGAACAGTTTCGACAGGTCTGTATATCCGGCAATATCCTGGAGGTCCGGAAAGATCTGCTCGAGCGAAAAACCGAGCGCATTGAGCTTCCTCAGGGAATGCTTAGTGAACAAGTTTTTATCACGTTCATGGATGAATTTTTTATCATACAAATGGTCGGGGTAGTAGTAATAATAGGTGCGCTCGTTGCCCTCGAACTGACGCAGGTCCAGTTTATATATTGAAGGCAGGACACAAGATTCTTGCGCCAATGCGGCATTGCCCGGAGAATGAACAGAGAACCAGGTATTAATGCTTGAGATATAAAAATAAACGCCCAGATGCATGCCTGTTTCAGCAAGTGCTTGCAGATCGGCTTCGCCAAGACCGCGTTTGCGTTCAACAAAATATGGCTCCGCAGAGGAATAAAGCCCCTTGTTAGTGCTCCTGTCCGCCCACGGGATACGTCTCCCGTACACATCATTGACCCCTTTGGTCTTGATCTCTGAGGTCAAGTAAATAAGACTGATCACTTTTGTATGTAACATCGCATTCCTCCGTCATATCATAGAGATTGAGGATAACACATATCTATCGCACTCAATTTAGTGACATTTCATTTATTTTTATTCTCGCCCGCCAATAAAAAACATCACACATATGCACCTTCTCCGTGTTCATGAGGAAATATTGAATGCCGAACGTTCCAGAAAATTTTCAATCGGCGGGCTTATCCATCGAAACCCAGGCAGGGACAAGACCGATTTGACACCCCCCTGCTCTCCGCATACAATCCTTCCCATGTCCGAAGAACTGAACCCTCAAAGCGAGCGTGAGATACGCCGCAAAAAGCTCGAAGAACTCCTGACCGGTGGCGAGATGCCGTTCAAGTACGGCTTCGATAAGACCCATGCCATCGGCGATATCCTCGATACATATGCATCGCTGAAGGACGAAGAAGAGTCCACCGAAACTGTCCGCATCGCCGGCCGCATCGTTGCCAGAAGAGGCCACGGTAAAGCCTCGTTCGGGAACGTTCAGGACGAGACCGGCAAGATCCAGTATTACTGCAAACTCGATGTGCTCGGCGAAAAAGCATATGCCCTGTATGAGAAGCTCGATACCGGGGATATTGTCGGTATCGTCGGCCAGCCGTTCCGCACCAAACGCGGCGAGCTTTCCATTAAAGTCCAGGAATGCACCCTGCTCACCAAGTCACTCCATCCGCTGCCGGAAAAATGGCATGGCCTCACCGATAAAGAGCTCAGATATCGTCAGCGCTATGTCGATCTGATATCTAATCCGGACGTAAAAAAGGTCTTCAAGGACCGCAGCCGCATCATTCATATGATACGCCAGTTCCTGGATAACGAAGGCTTTATGGAAGTGGAGACGCCGGTATTGCAGCCATCCGCCGGCGGCGCCGCTGCACGGCCTTTCATCACACATCACAATACACTCGATATGGACCTGTACCTGCGTATCGCGCTCGAGCTGCACTTGAAACGCCTCATCGTCGGCGGGTTCGAGAAGGTCTATGAGATCGGGCGCGTGTTCCGCAACGAAGGTATCTCCTTCAAACATAATCCGGAATACACTCTCATGGAGCTCTATCAGGCCTATACCGATTACAACGGCATGATGGACCTCATGGAGCGCCTGGTCACCGACCTGGTCATGAAGATACACGGCACGCTCGTTATCGATTACGCCGGCGAGAAGATCGATTTCACCCGGCCCTGGAAGCGCGTGAAGGCCACCGAGATCGATCCGGACGCGTTCGAAAAAGTGACCATGAACCCGACCTTCATCATCGATTATCCGCTCGAGAGCTCACCGCTCTGCCGCCCGCACCGCAACGATCCGAAATTGCTGGAACGTTTTGAAACGATCTGCGGCAAAATGGAAATAGCCAATGCCTATTCGGAATTGACCGACCCTATCGATCAGCGTCAACGCCTCGAAAAACAGGCCGCGCAGCATGAACGCGGCGATGAAGAAGCCAATATGATGGACGAAGATTTCGTACAAGCTCTGGAATACGGCATGCCCCCGACGGGCGGCCTCGGCATCGGCATCGACCGCATCGTCATGCTTTTGACCGGCCAGGAATCCATCCGCGACGTCATCCTCTTCCCGCACATGCGGGACGTGCCGAAGCAGTAAAGTTAGCTCGTAAAACTCACCCCAAGAATATTATTCGTTGAACTACGGCTAATGTACCGTCCCCTCTCTCTAGAGAGAGGGGACGGATCTATACCCAATGTAGCAATACGTCATACTGTCGGGGTGAGTTATCTGCTCGTCAAAACAAAAAGCCTACCCCTTAAGGGGTAGGCTTTTTTACGATCATTGCCTATTGGGATCAGCGGGCTTGCCCCGAGCTCGGTCGAGGGGTCTCTTTATACACCGGCTCGCCGTCCTTGCCATACACTTCCCTGCTGACCACAAGACCGTTCTTGTAATTCTCCAGGAACAGCGGTTTGCCGTTCTGCGCAGAGACCTTCAGGGTACCTGTCACCCGTCCTTTTTTATCGTACATGAACCCTGCAAGGACCCTGGCCTTCTTGTCATAGCGGGTCAAAAGCCTGTCCTGGGTCGCTACAGGATAGTTCAGAAAAAGCGCTATGCCGTTCTTGCGTACGGTCCGTATGGTGCGCGGATATTTTTTCACGGTCTGGGCAAAGACACAGGATTGCGCTTTGGAATACAGTTTACGGGAAAGCAGCCTGCCTTTCGCGTACGTATCTTTTGCCAACAGCGTATCTTTCCCGTAGAAGATCGTCGCAGGACCGTTGAGCGCTCCGTTATCATACGTCCAGCGGGCGGCAGGGACCTGTGCCCCCGCGTACAGCACCATCTCTCCGTCCATCACGCCCCGTTCATACGGGAGCGTCAGAAGCAGGTCCCCTCGTTCATCATACAAGCGGGTGAGCCCTTCGAGCCTGCCGTTCGCGAACAGCTGCTGACATACCAGCTTCCCTTTTTCCGAATAGATCTTACGTACGCCGAAGAGTTTCCCGTCCTTGTACGTCTCACGGACCTGGATACTGCCGGTATCCCGATACACCACGCGCAGACCGGATAAACGCCCTCTCACATAATTATCCTTGGACAATAATCGCCCGTTCGGGTAATACTGCCCGAACAGCCCTTCAGGGGTCCCTCCCTTGATACGTACGACCGCTCCTTGCTGGTCCAGATAATATGTAGCGATCTTTTTATGCCCTTTGAAGAACACCATTTCTTTTGCGGCTCCCGTTCGATGGAGCTTGGTGACCTTGCAGACCGAACCGTTATATTTCGGGAACATCGAGAAGAGCACCCAGAGCGCCGCGATAACGACCGCCCCCATGATCAACCCTGTCAAAAGGACACCTTTCGTGTTTTTTTTCATTATGATCCTCCTTATCGGTATATTCGTCCGTTCAGCTTAAATAACAACGACCGCGCTCGCCCGTCCGGGAGGCGCGAAACATATCTCCACCGGGTCAACGCCTTTCTCAGTGAAGGTCTTGCGTATCGTATCCTCGGCCAGTATCGGGTTATTGCAGTCACGGCTCAGATGCGCGAGCATGACCCCCTTGGTCCGTCGCTCTGCATGGCGCGGCCGCAGCACTTTGGCCAATATCTCCCCGGCCTGATGGTTGGAAAGATGCCCGAAATTCCGCAGGTTACGCTGTATCACGCCCTGCGGGCGTTTGGCCATCTTCTGCCAGAGCACATCATGATTGGCCTCCAGTACATAATAATCACAGTCGCCGATATGAGGATAGACCTCTTCCGGCATTTTACCCAGGTCCGTGAAATAGCCGAGCGATTTCCCTCCGTACATGAACTTGAAGCCGATATGCGCGCCGGCCTCGTCGGCCCCGTTCTCGAGCCAGCCCTGATGCGGAAGACGGAAGACCTGGACGGAGAACGGCCCGAGCTGGAGCGTTTCTTCCCTGATAAAGACCGTACGGTCCGGGGCAAAAGAACATTTCTTTTTTGCGCAGAGCACCTCATAGGTGTGTTCTTTGAGATAGATCGGCGTATCGTGTTTTTTAGAGAAGGTCGCGATACCCTGCACATGATCACTGTGCGCATGCGTGATGCATACCGCATTGAGCTGCGCGGGTGTAAGGTCGAGCGCGGCCAGACGTTCGGTCAGTTTGGTATACGAGATCCCCAGGTCAATGAGGACCGTGTACCCTTCGGCGGAAACGACCGCGGCGTTCCCGCTGCTGCCGCTCGCCAATGAACAAAATCGGATCATCGTATCCCCCTCGTATTAGTACCGCTGAGATGCTTACAGCTGGGAGAACAATCCTTCCAGGACCTGCGCATACGGCTTCCCTTCCGGGGTAGCTGTCAGCGCATCAAGAGAAGCTCTGGTCATCCTGAACGTCACGACCAGCTCGGAGGTCTTTTCATCATAACGCACCTTGTACCTCCACTCCGGCTGCGCGATCAGAGCCTTGAACTCCGGACTGACCGCCGCCACGCGCTCAGATATCTCTATCTTCTGCTCCACGAGCACTTCTTCTTTCTTTTCTGTCGGCTTTTTCTTGACCGGTCTGGATTGCTTCGGCAAGACCACGACCGTCGGCGTGACCGCTGCCTGCGGAGTTGGCACAACAACGCTCACTGCCACATCATCCCCTTTTTTCCGCCCGCCGAAGAACGAACGCTTCGTTGTCTTCTTTGTGACTTCAGGAGCTGCGGTCCCCGCGGGCATCACGACAGCGGACTGCTGCACGACAGGCTCAGAGGCCGGCACGACCGCCTGTGCGGAAGGGATCAGCGCTTTGCTCTGCAGCGGCTGCTGACAGGCGATGAGGGTCTTCCCCATATCATAGGAGCCGAGCACGATACCTGTGACCACCTCAGCAGTACCTTTGGTCGCGGTATGCAGGCACATGTCCGGATAATAGAAGATACGCTGCTCCACGCGCTGTT
This sequence comes from uncultured bacterium, assembly GCA_964653455.1. Lineage (GTDB taxonomy): Bacteria > Margulisbacteria > Termititenacia > CAZZFK01 > CAZZFK01 > CAZZFK01. Next base: position 334,251 of record CAZZFK010000002.1, on the reverse strand, counting down.
TTTCCGGGAAATAGTATACGTACGAGGATATCTTGGCCGGTTCCCCGTAGAGCAGCCGCACGGTCTGCACGGTATCTCCGACACGCAACCCCGCACCTGTCTCGAAGGATTGAGGAGCGGCACCGGTGGCCTCGAACGTCGACAGGGCGCGTATCTTCGAGGTCTTACGGTCCACATACAGGACCATATTGAGCGACGGATGGGTCACCATGAGCACCGGCTTTTTATCGAGGACGTTCTGAGGGTACGGGAGCAGTGCCGGTTCAAGGTCCTTGTTCGATGGAAGAAAGGGGTTCTTGGCGCGAACGTTCTTGTACGGGTCGCCGAGCGATACCGTCCCCAGGGTCTTCTCGGGAGCGGCAGCATGCACGGCAGCTACAAGCCCCACGCACACGACGACACAAAAAAAACTTTTCCGGATATTTCCCATTGTCGTGCGTAATTATAGCTCAGAATATCGTGAAGGTCATTTTTTTTTAAGGAACAACAGCCAGTCCCTGATCTTCTTCTCATAGCCCCGATCGACAGGGATATAGTACGGCCGTTTTTGGGGAAGATATTCCTGTGCGACATAGCCGAACGGTGCATCATGCGGATAGATATAGTCGCGGCCTTTGCCGGCCTTCTTCTCGCCGTCGTACACCGCGTTCTGCAGATGCAACGGGACCTGAAGGTCCATGCCCTGCTCGATATCGGAGAGAGCGGCATCGATGCCTTTATAGGACGCGTTGGATTTTGGCGCACAGGCGACATACACGGCGGCCTGCGCCAGGATGATGCGCCCTTCCGGCATGCCTATTTCGGACACGGCCTGAAGGGCCGATGTCGCGACCACCAGCGCCTGCGGATCGGCATTGCCGACATCCTCAGCCGCGCAGATGATGATGCGCCGAGCGATGAAGCGCGGGTCCTCTCCGGCATAGAGCATCTTCCCGAGCCAATAGAGCGTCGCGTCCGGGTCCGTGCCGCGCATCGATTTAATGAAAGCTGAAATGACGTCATAGTGCTGGTCCTCGGCATAGACGACCTTTTTTTTCTGCATGGATTCCTCGATGATCGTGCGGTCGATGTGCACGCTGCCGTCCTTTGCCGGCAGCGTCGTTACGGCCGCCAGCTCGAGCCCGTTAAGGACCTTGCGGGCATCTCCTCCTGCCATATCGATCAGGTGTTCGATCGCGTCCGGAGCGATATCAACGCGGTATTTCTTGAGCCCGCGCTCGTCGTTCAGTGCGTTGCTGATGAGCTTTTTCAGGTCCTCTACCTTGAGCGGCCGGAACTCGAAGACCTGCGATCGTGAGACAAGGGCGGGGATGATGGAAAAGTACGGGTTCTCCGTCGTAGCACCGATGAGCGTGATGACCCCGGCCTCAACGTCCGGCAGCAACGCGTCCTGCTGGGTCTTGGAGAACCGATGTATCTCATCGATGAAGAGCGTGGTCTTTTTCCCGTACATGGCCCGCGTCTGTTTCGCCTTCTCGACGACCGCACGGATGTCCGCGACCTTCGCATGTACGGCATTGAGCGTTACGAACTCGGAATTGGTCTGCGTGGCGATGACATTGGCGAGCGCGGTCTTGCCCGTACCGGGATCACCGCTGAATATGACCGAAGAGACCCGGTCGGCCTCTATCGCGCGCCGCAGGAGCTTCCCGGGACCAACGATATGCTCCTGGCCTGCGAACTCGGCGAGCGTACGCGGGGCCATGCGCTTGGCAAGAGGCATCTCATTGAAACGTTCCCCCCGCGTGGCCTGGCCGAAGAGATCGTTATCGTCTGACATAGATGTTCTTGGCGACCTTTTCTTCGAGGGCGATCTGACGCTCTCCGCACTGGATGACGAACGCAGGCTGAGCATAGACCACGCGCAGCGTGACGCCGGGGTAGACCCCGAAGAGCATGAGCTGCTGCAGGACAGGCTCGCTGCGCGTGGAAACATACGCCACAATGGCCTCTTCCCCGAGCGGGAGCTTAGTGATCGGGATGACCAGGTCGGATATCTCCGGACTGATCGTATCGCAGCATTTACCGGGAGTGATCGTTTCCTTGCGGTTCAACCCCCAGCGCGGATGCCCCAGGAACGTACAGATGCGGTCTGTGATCGTTTCGGTGAAGATCTCCTGAAGGCCGAGCGCAAAGGTCTCCAGGTCCTCATAGGGGACTTCCAGGATATCGTTGGCGAATTTTTTGGCGAGATGGTACTTGCGCAGGAAATTGTCGGCACGTTTTTCGCCGAGCGGGTTCAGGATGAGCTTTTTATTGTGCAGCAGCACATAGTTCTTCTGTTTGAGCGTTCCCGTCAGGTCATCACCGTACTTGTCCTGAAAGAACTTCTTGATGACCGTGACGTCCTTTTTGCCTTCACGGGCCATGCGGCGCAGATCGCCCAGCGCACTGTCGATCTGATTATAACTAGCCATCGTATCCCTCCTTTAATTCGACATATCGCACATCAGAGATGCAAGAGCACGTTCACCAGGCCGCCGAGCAGCAGCGCATAGAAAAAAATGAACGTACCGATCATGAACCCTTTCTTCATCCCCTGCTCTTTCAAGAGCGAGAGGAACGCGGAAACGCACGGGACGGAGAGCGTCACGATCAGGAGCGAGACCAGGACCTGGATGGCATTGAGCGACCCGTTATTGGTCATTTCATAGAGCCGCGCGGCACCGTAATCGCGGCGCAAAAATCCCAGCACGAAGACCTCAACGCTCTGCGGCGGGAGCCCCAGGACCCCGGACATGATCGGCGCGAACAAACGCTGGACCAGCTCGAGCAGCCCTGTCTCGGCGGAAAGGAAGAGAAAAAGCGTCGCCAGCAGAAAGAGCGGGAACGCCTCCCGGAAATACCACACGGTATGCTGCCAGGTCATGGAGAGGACGTTCTTGATGCGGGGCAGATGCAGCACCGGCAGCTCGCGGACCAGTCCGCCTTCGGCATTAGGGACGATCTTCGTGAGCAGCATGCCTGTCCCGTACCATTGCAGGAACACGATAACGACGAAGAGCAGTGCGTACGACAACGGGATGACGGAGAGCATGTTCAGGATGACGCCGAGCTGCGCGATGCACGGAACGGCGAGCACGAGCAGGAACGCGGCTATCGTCCGCTGTCCCGATGACGGCAGCAGTTTTGTTTTCGCGAGCGCCAGCACGGTGCACCCGAACCCGGAACAGAACACGGAAAAAGCCTCGGAGGAAAGGCCGATGCGCCCGAAGAAACGGCTCAGCAGCAGTTCCGCGTGAGTGTTATACCCTGAATCGTCGAGCAGGGCCATGATAAAGAACAGCATGAACACAACCGGGAATATGATCGCGACCAGATAGCTCAACCCCATCGTGAGCAGACCGTAATCGCCGATGAACAGGTCCTTGATGAACGGAGAGAACGGGAATTGAGAGACGAACGAGATAAAGCCCGGGATGATGTATTTCCCAAATATTTCTGTCTCAAGAAAAGCGACAACGACACCCGCCGCCACCTTGATCAGCAGAAAGCAGGACGCGAGCAGTATCGGGATGAAGAACAGCCAGCCCCATAAAGGATGGTCCACATAGGAACCCAACAGCTGTATCCAAGGGGCGGTCTTTTTCCCGTGCGGCGCGGAGACCTGCAGGGCCAGCTGTTCGCTCAGGTCCCGCCAATCGTCCCGGATGGATTGGGCCCACACGGGATATTTTGAACTGTCGAGCTTTTTGGTCAGGACTTTCCACAAGGAGGGCCCGATGCGTTTACGGAACCAGTTGATGAACATGGCATTGTTCAGTACGAGCATGAGCGTGATGAAACGGGAAGGATAGCTGACCTTGCGGGATACCATCAGTCGCTCAAAAAGCTCGGAACGTTCGTCGATGCCGCGGGTGATCTTCGCGTCGAACTGACCGACCCAGCGGGGTGCGCTGCTCTGAGCCAGCATCTTGCGCACCTGACCGACGCCGTCGTTCAACAGCGCCGAAACGATGACGATATGCGCATGGAAAAGACTGTAGAGCCGCCCCAGATCGATCGAGTGCTCTGCATAGGCCACGGAATCTTTTTTGTTGAGCACGATCAGGAACGGTATCCCCATCTCGGCGAGCTGTATCGAGAGCTGCATGGTCTGCCTGACGGTCTCCACGGTCATGACCTGAATGACGGCCTGCGGCGCGTCCGTGAGCAGCGTATTGAGCACGACATTATCATTGAGCGATTCACCATAGAGGTCGCGCATCGGCGGCAGATCGATGATCTGCCAGTCTTCCTTATCGATCGAGCAGACCCCGCGGGAGATGACCGTTTCGGTCCCCGGATAGAACGAAGAGTACGCCGTGCGCGGATTGACCATACGCTCGAACAGGAGCGTTTTGCCGACGCCCGGAGGACCTATCAATACCGCTTTTTTGATCTTTTTTTCGCTCATGTTCAGGACTTAAGCTGCAGGCTCAGATCGAGCGCTTGCGGCGAATGAGTAACGCGACCGACAGAGATATAATCCACGCCGCAACGCGCGATGGCGCGGACGGTCTTCACAGAGACGTTCCCGGAAGCCTCGATACGGATAGGCCGCGCAGACGCACGGATGATGCGAACCGCCTTTTTCATGGTCGCAATGTTCATATTATCGAGCATGATCATATCTATAGGGAGCTGTACGGCCGTACGCACGAACGCGAGCGAATGGGCCTCTACTTCGATGAGATGCTTCGGATACTTCCTGCGAATGACCGCGATCTCCCGTTCAAGGGTCTCGGCGGAAAGAACAAGGTGATTGTCCTTCACCAGGACCATATCGGAAAGATTATAGCGGTGATTGAGCCCCCCGCCCATCTGCACAGAATATTTCTCGAGCAGGCGCAGCCCCGGTATCGTCTTTCGGGTGTCCAAGATACGGGTCTTTGTCCCTGTGAGCAGTTTCTCATACTGGGCCACGCTCGCGGCGATGCCCGAACAATGCTGCAGGATATTGAGCGCGGTACGTTCACCGGAAAGGATGGCACGGGCACGGCCCTCGAACCGCATGATGACCTGTCCGCCCCGCACAGCATCGCCGTCGCTGACGAGCCTGGTCACCGCGAACGAGCGATCGAGCTCCCGGAACACGGCACATGCAGCATCAAGACCGGCGATGACCCCGGTCGCTTTGGCGACGATCACTCCTGTCGCTCGCCTTTTTTTAGGGACAAAGACCGTTGTGGTCACATCTCGATATGCCCCGTCCTCGCGGAGCGCTTGACGGATAAGGGTACGGATATACTTCCGGTCAAGCACGACCGGTGCGTTGTTGTAAAAGTGCATGTCAGCCGCCCAAAAGAAGATTTTTTTCGATCGGGATATATTCCGTGGCCGCCGTGATCAGCTCTTCCGCGGTGCTCTTCTGGAAGGAAGCGACCTCCACGCGCACGCCACGGCCTTTGAGCATGTTCACCAGGTCCACATAATCTCCGTCACCGCTGACCAGCACGATGACGTCCAGCCGGTCGGCAAGGGATATCGCATCGACCGCAATGCCCATGTCCCAATCGCCCTTGGCCGAACCGTCGGCACGGACCTTCAGGTCCTTGGACCTGACCTCATAGCCGGTATGTCTGAGCATGTCTAGGAAGCTGGATTGATCTATCTCCTTGGTCTGGACGACATACGCGATGGCGCGTATCAGTTGCCTGCCGTCGACCAGGGATTCAAGCAGTTTCGAGAAATTGAGCTTCGCGCGGTGCAGGTGCTTTGCCGAGTAAAAGAGGTTCTGTACATCGGCGAGGACGGCTATGCGCTGGAATTTCTTGTATTTTCCCGTCATGTGGCAGCTCCAGGAACTCGATAAGTTTATCCGGAGAGGTGCATCCTTCGCTCAGGAACTCTTCCGCGCTCTTAAGGAATGACCGCCCCAGGCCGCCGCCAAGATCGGCAACAGCATATAATTCATTATACCCTACGTTTTTATGAATTGTCCCCTGCATTTTACCCTCTATAGGCAGGAACTCGAAAAGAGCACGCCTGCCCCTGAACCCGCTGCCCTCACAGCAATCCCCTCCGTGACCTTTACAGCGCGGACAATAGAGCGGGATAAGCCGCTGGGCCAGGACAGCACGCAGGGCCGCAGATATCGTTGCAGGGGAAAGGCCCATATCCTTGAGCCGAACGAGGGACTCGACCGTATCGCGGGTATGCAGGGTCGCCAGGACCAGATGCCCGGTGAGCGCCGCACGGAACGCGATCTCGGCGGTCTCCAGATCGCGCAGTTCGCCGACCAGGATGATATCCGGGTCCTGCCGGAGCATGGCACGTAATCCGGCCGCGAAGGTCACCCCGGCCTTCGGTGCGACCTGCATCTGATTTATTCCGGGCACATGATATTCGACAGGGTCTTCGATCGTGATGATGTTCCGTTCCATGGTATTGAGCTGCTGCAGAAGAGCGTACAGGGTGGTTGTCTTGCCGCTCCCCGTCGGCCCCACGACCAGAAAAAGTCCGTACGGTTTTCGGAGCATGGACATCAGTGACATTATGATCTGTTGCGGCATATATAAGGAATCCAGGGACAGGAGCCCCTTGCGCGGGTCAAGAATACGGAGCTCGACCTTCTCTCCGAGCACGGTCGGGATCGTCGAGAACCGCAAGTCGACGGCTGTATCTTTCATTCGAAAAGCACAGGTCCCGTCCTGCGGTGTACGCGTAACAGCGATATCGAGCCCCGACATGATCTTCAGCCGATTGACGACCTGGGGCACCTGCACAGCCGGGAGCTCAGAGAACAGCTGCAGGGCACCGTCCCTGCGCAATCGTACGCGCATGCCGGACGACATCGGTTCAAAATGGATATCACTGGCCTGGCCGAGCACAGCAGTGTGTATGATGGATTGGACGATGTCGATGGCATTGATGTCCATACCTCGCAGTAATGCACATTTCATGCCAAAAGAAGACAAGACACAAGAAACAAGGGGAAAGAAACAAGATCTATACCACGTATGCTGGCCTCAAACCTTGTGTCTTGTCTCTCGTCTCTTGTATCTTGTTTTTCTGGAATGATCCGCGCCGTACACATACCCATCAACACAAGACTACTGTCCTACATCTCTGCATACGGCTGGATCATGATATTTGATTTGAAAGAAGTTATGGTCACGTACGTTCATGCCCCCCTCCTGTTAAGGAGGGAAAGCCCTTTTGCTCCGGCTACATACACCAATAAACTACCGACATACGCATCACAAACCAAAAGGGCCGAACTATACAAGAAGGATAACAATTATCCCCTGTCAGAACCCCAAGCAGCCTTCTGGAAAGAACGGCCTTCGCGGCGCGGTCCTCCTTCTGTACGAGGGCGAGCTTCGTTCACCGTCAATTTGCGGCCACCGATCTCTTTGCCGTTCATTGCAGCGATAGCAGCTTTGCCTTCCTCGTCATTGGCCATTTCCGCGAAGCCGAAGCCTCTGGATCTTCCGCTCAGCTTATCCATAATAACGGATGCTGAAGTAACGGTGCCGAATTCGGAGAACAGCTTTTGCAGCTCTTCGTTCGTTGTTGAGAATGGTAAATTCCCTACATAGATATTCATTTATTGTCACCTCATTTCTTTCAAAAGATACAACAAAGCTCTTGCGAGCTATGTATATAGCTATCTCACGCTCGGTCTATCATCAATAATAAGACGGGAGAAAATAGTGTTACACAAGACTTCGAACAATGCATTACCATTCAAAACGTACCTTACCTAAGCCTTTCGAACTGATTCCCAACCTCGACCGCCTCAGTATAACAGCTTTCCCCGGGAAAGCAATACATTAAAGTGGCAAGAAACGAGACACAAGAAACAAGGTCGATGTAGTTTTTCTCTTGTTTCTTGTGTCTTGCCCCTCGTTTCTTCTTCAAAAACAAAGCAGGCCTGTAAGCCGGGTTCTGTCCACCGTCCGGACTTTCGTCCGGACGGATAGATGATCATCTCTCTGTGATCGTCATTACTGACGACCTCTACGTTGTTGACGCCGATCGGTTAGTCAACATGAACGTATGCACCCTACCCGGGATTGGTAACGGACCGGACCGGTCCTCATCCCCTACGTGGGCTTGCACCGAATGGGGTTTGCCGTGCCTCCGGCATCACTGTCGGAGCGGTGAGCTCTTACCTCGCCGTTTCACCCTTACCTGTTAAGGCGGTCTATTTTCTGTGGCACTTTCCATGGCCTTTACCCTGAAGGATGAGCAAAGCGCATTCCTTCGGGGTTTATAGCCTCCGGACGTTATCCGGCATTCTGTCCTCTGGTGCCCGGACTTTCCTCTCCGCCTCTGGCGGAGCGATCATCCGGCCTGCTTCATTATCAAAGAACGTTGTTTTAACTGTTCAAATTTTACCACCAGATCGACCAAAAATATATCAATAACTATCGATACATTTTACGTTTAAACCTTGCCGATATTGGGAATGTACATAGAGAACTAAAGGGGGCGGTACGTATGAGCATGAGCCTGGGAGCACTTGGTGCGGGAGTCGCTGCATATGCCGTAAAAACGCTAGCCACAAAGTTCGCCACAAAACTCGGTAACGAAGCCGCCGAAAAGATCAGCGATACAATAACTGATAAAAATAAAGGGGCAAAACCCGAGGCGGCCAAGCCAAACACCTCGATCACTAATATACATATCGATGTGAACATGCCGGAATCCCATGACCTATATGACCAGATACAAGAACAATTGGTTAAAAGCACAATGAAACAATACAGCCCGGGGACCCAGACCGCCTGGGAAACCGGTCTTCCCGATGGGATTGAACTCGGCTGGACTACTGGGACTCCGGAAGATGCAAAACTCAAGGACTCAGCATAAACCACATACATCGCTCAGGATAACACCTGCTGACCTGAACGAGGGAAAAGTGCATAAAGTTTTTCCGACATGACATGCCCTGTCTTCGCACACCAAGCGATCAGTTTTTCTTTTTGAACATAGCGCGGGTTCTTTGAGAGCCACAACAGCAGCGCATCAACAACGATCGGATCGAATTCTGAACCGCTTTTTGCATCAATATATGCAACATTATATCCGCTGCCATAAAAACAAGTCCCCACACTCAACACTTTTGATTCAATGGGGATATCGTTACCTGATCTTCCATACAAGCTGTCTTCTCCATTGAAATTTTCATATACGTTCCAAATGATCGGAAGAACGTTCTCGAACCCCGGGATCGAAGATAACAACTCCAGGCCTTTTTCCACGATGATCTTTCGTATGCCGACAAGGTCCCCCTTTTCCTTTTTTTCATGTATCTCGTCCGCCAAATACATCTGACCGATCGCACCGATCAGCGCAGAGATATAGATATTATCCTGCTGTTCTTTTGAAAGCCCCAGTTCCTTTGCGATCGAAACCGCAAATTCCGCAGGTTCTTCGGGATTATATCCCCGGATATTATCCTCGTTCTCCCTGACCAGCTCCTTTAAGACCTCGATCAGGTCCGCACGCATGGTCTCAATGAAGCGGGTATTGGTCTCTATCTCTTCTGACAAGAACCGGTCTTTCAGGCGGACATCCAGGAACGAGATCAAACCAGCGATATCCTTGTCCGATCCGGAATAGCAGTCCGAGAACCCATTATCGCTGATCATCCGCCATTCCTGTTCATCAGATATCATTCCCGTCCGCCCATAATAGATCATCGGGATATACGAACCACTATAGTGATCGTCCTGAAGCCGCTGCAGTACTGCACGGTCCTTCGGAATATGATCAAAAATGAACGCTTGGGGCAACAGCTTAGTTTCGAATGAAATTTCATCGATGGACCGTATCACAGAAATGCTCTCGTACCCGGCATTGCGCAATCCCAGCGCAAGCTCTTCCATCTCGCCGACCAGTACCAATGGCATGGTCTTTATATCTGTGACCTTCGGCATATACATCGAACTGCCGAAGAAAGAAATGCGCGATGTGTCCGGAGACCTTCGCCCATGCTCGAACCAGGGCGTGAACCCTTTTTTAACGATGTTCGGGTCGAACTGTGTTCCCGCACAGCGAAGGACCTCAGCATATGCCTCCTCAGGGGTCTTACAGCGTTCCCGTTCAGCTTTTTTGAGCAGGTCCCGCAGGGTGCTCGCATCTTCTTCGCTCAAGTTATACCGTCTTGCCCGGCTCACCACTTCTTCCGTGCTCCCTTTGAACTTGAACACGCCGGAGGCATGGACCGCATCGACCTCCTCCTCTTCGAACTGGAAAAGATCCTTCTGCCGTTCACTGTTCCAGCGCAGGCTCTCCGGCAGATCGGACACATTGATGATGCCGCGGTAGATACGGTCATTGGTCATGGCATCGTACGAATCCGCGATAGCTATGATACGAGCTACTTCAGGGATATCCTCCCTGCTCAACCCGAACGTCCCTCTGCCGTCCCAGAACTCATGATGATACATCGCGTTCTTGCCAAGTTCCGAAAAGATAGAAGCACGTTGCAGAATGAACGCGCCGACCTCTGGATGTTTCTTGATGATAGCGTACTCCTCATCGGTCAGACGGGTCTGTTTGAACAGGATAGAGTCCGGGGTATGTGCTTTGCCGAGATCATGCAGAAGGGCCGAAAAATATACTTCCTTTTGTTTTTCAAGTGAAAGGCCAAGGGCCTGCGCGATCGCCAACGCATAATCTGCTACCTTTGAAGTATGGCTCGTAGAGTACTCACAGCGGATCTCCGCTAGCCGGGAAAGGAACGTAATAAGCCCCATCCCATATTGCTCAATGACCTTATTGACCTCGGCCAGGTTGTCGCGCAGTGTTATCGGGCGAAGCATCGCATCGATCTTATGCGTGAACAATTGTAGATGATACCCTTCGTACCGAAGAGGGAACACCCCTTTGACCCCCAAAGACCTGGCTCGTGCGAGGACCCGCGCGGCCGGATCAGTGACCGAATACAGCACCACAGGAACGTCCCGTGTCTCCTGGACCGACATTATTTTCCCCAGGAGGGCCAGGCCCTGATCATTGATATTACTGATGACCAGATGCGGACGGATAAGGGACTGATTGCGACGACGCTCCAGATGGACCTTCTCTCCATCGTTATCCATGACCAGGCCGAGCATCTGACAGGCTTCTCGCATAGAAGCTGTAGCTATCACGTTTTTGGAAAGCTCCGCGATCATCAGATTGCCGCGGCTATCCTCTTCATTGCGCAGCACAAGGATGGTCATATCTTGCGGCTGCCGCAGCTTGACCAGCCGGTTCGCATCATAGGACATATAACCAAGGAGGACGTCATCTGCTACAGCGATCATCTTTCGGTATGCCATATGTTCTGCCTTTGGTCCTTATTCGAACACTGAACTGTTCTATGCTTAATCATCGAAAGATGTTGAATATAGTTGCAGGAGCTTTCAAATAAAAAAACGGTAAGGCCTCAAACCTATCCCACCCAGCTCCTGCCCGCCCCGACCAGCTGCGCGACCTTCTCGGTAAAGTCAGGCCTGAGCTTCACCCAGAACTGCTTGCCGGTCGTGATCGTCGCCTCCCGTGTGTGCAAGATGACCGGGGTCTCCCCGCGATGCTCGGCCAGTACGACCTTGAGCTTATCGAACACGCCATGATCATCGATGGCCTCGAGCTCGATATGGAAGACCTGCCGCTTTTCCTGCTGCGTGAGCAGAGCGACCTTCTCGCATACCACCTGGATCTCGTCACGATTGATGCGGGCCCGGCCGTTCACCAGCACGACATTGTCGTCCACACAGATCGCCGAACATTCGTCAAAGACCTTGCCCGGAAAAATGACGATCGGTATCGTCCCACGCAGGTCCTCGACCTTCGCGACCAGCATGTTCTTGTTCGTCTTGGTGATGATGCGGCGCACGTCCTTAAGGATGCCCGCGATCGCAACGGCGGTGCCGTCAGCCTTATCTTTAAGGGAGAGCGAGGTGTCCGTGACCAACGTCTCGAGCTGAATGTCGATATGCCGCAGCGGATGGTCGGAGATGTACAGCCCCAACAGGTCTTTTTCCATTTTGAGCTTTTCTTTCGCAGGCCATTCCGGGATATCCGGGAGCGTATCATGCATGGCAAAGACGGCGTTATCGCTCAGGGTGTCCCCGAACAGGGAGACCTGCCCGCTCTCACGCTCTTTTTGAAGACGGGTCGCCCACTCCATCGTCGGTTCAAGTATGGAAAAAAGCGCTGCACGTGCACCGAACGCATCCATCGCCCCGCTCTTGATCAAAGCCTCGAGCACCTTGCGGTTCGCCTGCCGCATATCGATACGCATGCACAGTTCACCGAGCGAAAGGAACGAGCCGTCCTTCGCACGTGCATCAAGAATGGACTGCACGGCACCTTCTCCGACGTTCTTGATAGCGCTCAATCCGAAACGGATGGCCCCGCGCACGACGGTGAACGACATGCCGCTCTCGTTGATGTCCGGCGCCAGGACCTCTATCCCCATACGATTAGCTTCCGCGATATATTCCGAGATCTGGTCCAGGCTCCCGCTCACGCTCGTAAGCAACGCGGCCATGAATTCCAGAGGATAATGGGCTTTAAGGTATGCGGTCTGATAAGAAACGACCGCATAGGCCGCGCTGTGCGATTTATTGAACCCGTATTCGGCGAACTTTTCGCACAAGCTGAATATCGCTTCGGATTTATCTTTCGGGTATCCGCGCGCTATCGCGCCTTCCACGAACTTCGCACGCTGCTTCACCATCTCTTCGTGTTTTTTCTTGCCCATGGCGCGTCGCAGCAGGTCCGCTTCGCCAAGGCTGAAGCCGCCGAGCAAGCTCGCGATCTGCATGACCTGTTCCTGGTACACGATAAGACCGTACGTGTCCTTTAGGATCGGCTCAAGTTCAGGCAGGTCATATTTGACCTTGGTCGTACCGTTCTTGTTGTTCACATAATCCTTGATCATGCCGCTGCCCAAAGGCCCCGGGCGATAGAGGGCCAAGATCGCGATCAGGTCCTCGAACACCTGCGGCTTCATGTCCTTGATGAGCCCCTGCATCCCCTTGCTTTCAAGCTGGAACAGGCCGATCGTTTCGCCGCGGCACAGTAACTGATACGTGTGCTTGTCGTCATAGCCCATATCGGCGAATACGATGGTCTTTTTCTGATGTTGTTCAATGAGCTGCAACGCATCATGAATGAGCGTCAGCGTACGCAATCCCAGAAAGTCCATCTTGAGCAGCCCGAGCTTCTCCAGGTCTTCCGCAGGATATTGGGTCTGTACCTGGTCGTTCAGTTTCTGCAACGGCACTAGTTCCGCGAGCGGGAACGCCGAGATAACGACGCCCGCCGCGTGCTTGCCGGTATTCCGCGCCAGACCTTCGATCCGCTTGGCGACATCGATCAGCTTGCGTACCGTCGAGACACTTTGATAGGTCTTCTGCAGGTCAGGGCTCGCTGCCAACGCCTCGTCGAGCGTGATGCCCAATGTTTCCGGGATCATCTTGGCGATCTTATCCACGTCCTGCAGCGGCATGTTCTGGACACGCCCCACATCGCGGATGGCGCCGCGCGCCGCCATGGTATTGAAGGTCACGATCTGCGAGACCCTGTCCTTCCCGTATTTTTCAGTGACATACGCGATGACCTCCGGCCTGCGTGTATAACAAAAATCGATATCGATATCGGGCATGCTCACACGTTCCGGATTGAGAAAACGCTCGAACAGCAGATTATACTTGGTCGGTTCTACGTCCGTGATGTGGAGCAGGTACGAAACGATGCTGCCCGCGGCGGAACCGCGGCCGGGGCCGACCGGGATGCCCTTGTGCTTCGCGAAATTGACGAAATCCTGCACGATCAGGAAGTATCCGGCATACCCCATTTTCTCGATGACGCTCAGTTCAAAATCCACCCGCTGCTCAAGTTCAGGAGTGACCGCAGGATACCGCTCTTTCAATCCGTCCAGACATAATTTTCGCAGATAGGTCTCCGCAGTATCACCTTGGGGCACATCAAAGCGGGGCAAATGCAGCTTGCCTGTCTCGATGGAAAGATCACATTTTTCCGCGACCTCGAGCGTGTTCGAAATGGCTTCCGGGAGCTCTTTAAAGAGCTCTGCCATTTCTTCCGGCGTTTTCAGGTACAGCTGGTCGCTCAGGAACTTGAAGCGGTCCTTGTTCGAGACCAGTTCTCCGGTCTGGATGCACAGCATCACGTCCTGCGCTTCAGCATCTTCTTTGTTGATGTAATGAACATCATTGGTCGCGACCATCGGGATGCCCATATCGCGGGAAAGTTCGATCATACCCTTCAGGACTTTTATCTGTTCAGGCAGCCCGTGGTTCTGTACCTCGAGATAGAGGTCTTTTCCGAAAAGCTCCTTGAACTGACCGGTGATCTTCCGGGCTTCGGCCATATTGTCGTCCCCGATACGCTGGGCGATCGGACCTTCCACACAGGCGGTCAGCGCCACAAGTCCGGACGAATGGGACTGCAGCAGCTCCCAATCGATACGCGGTTTGTAATAGAACCCTTCGATGCTCGCTATCGAGACCATTTTGACCAGGTTCTTATACCCCTGTTCGTTCTTGGCGAGCAGGATGAGGTGCTGATGTCTGGAATCCGTCTTTCCCTGTCGATCATGCCGAGTGCGGGCGGCCATATAGACCTCACAGCCGATGAGCGGCTTAACGCCTTGCTTTTTCCCTTCAAGGTACATTTTCATGGCGCCGTGCATATTGCCGTGGTCAGTGATGGCGATAGCGGGCATACCAAGGTCCTTGGCTCGAGAGACCAACCCCTTACGCACAACGATATCTTTACCTGTGACCGGGTCCTTCCCCTTAAGGTCAGAGATCTGCCCGGCCCCGTCGAGGAGGCTGAATTCCGTATGTACATGCAGGTGAACGAATTGCGGTTTGGTCGTCATAAAGGGAAATCGATTGTATCACGGGGGGGACCGTAATCAACCCCTGTCCAGGAAAATACCAAATTTCAAATACCAAAAGAAAAACAGGCGACCCCAGCGCCGGAGCATACAGTCCAATATTTTTACTAATTCTTTTGATTCTTGAATAAGAGCATGGCACATACTCATATCATCCGAATGAACGCAGCCAGTATCCATAAGTAATCGCAACCAATAATTGGACTCTTTTGCTTCTTTTTTTGCTATTGAAGCTTTATATCTAAAATCCTTCTTGGTAAAACTCTCGCTTGCTTCTTCAAAATTAGCCCCAACAGATGTAGCAGAACGAATAAGTTGCACGCTGAGCACTGAATTGAGACGGGTATCTCTGATGGACTTCATGAACAAGAACACTTCTTTTGCGAACAAGAATGTCCTTTCTTTCAGATCATAAGGCTTATTGTTATTCATACTATCAATAAAGACGTATAGAATAAGAAAAAAGTTCACTTGTTCTTTGGAACATCGGATATGTGTTAAAATCGGGCAACACATACCCACCCCTGACAGATCGGTATTTGGTATTTGGTATTTGGTGTTTGGTATTTGTGTATTTCGATATAGATCAAAGGGAGTTAACCATGATAGTGAAGGTGCTCGTGAACGGTGCCAAGGGAAAAATGGGTCAGACTACGGTCGCGGCCGTGAAAGCGGATAAGGAACTGCAGCTCGTGGCGGAGACCGATATGGGAGATGACCTCGCCGCAGTGATCAAGTCCTCCGGTGCACAGGTGGTCGTGGACTTCACTCATCCGTCCGTCGCTGTGCAGAACGCGAACACCATCATCGACGCCGGCGCCTGTCCGGTCATCGGAACGACCGGCCTGAAACCGGAAGATATTGCCGCTATACAGAAAAAAACGAAAGAAAAGAAGCTCGGAGGACTGATCGCCCCGAACTTCAGCATCGGCGCGATCCTCATGATGAAATATGCTGCCGACGCCGCCAAATACATGCCTCAGGCCGAGATCATCGAATATCATCATGATAATAAAGCGGATGCTCCGTCAGGCACCGCGATCAAGACCGCTGAGCTCATGAACGCATCAAATCCAGATATCAAAGGTCCGAACGTAGAAAGCCGTGAAGATATCCCACATGCGCTCGGATCGAAGATGGGCAATCTGCGTGTTCATTCCGTGAGACTTCCCGGGTTCGTCGCTACCCAAGAAGTGATCCTTGGGGCACTAGGACAAACATTGAGATTACGTCATGAGACCATCAATCGGGAATGTTTCATGCCAGGTGTTGTCTTGGCCTGCAAAAAGGTCACCGGATTAAAAGAAGTGGCCTACGGATTGGAGCATCTGCTCTAGCCTAGAACAGAACGGGTTCAATGAACTGACACTGCCGCTCTCCTGCCGTACTTGTCCTGGTACATGCGCGTATCGGCCAGACCGAGCAACCCCTCTGCATCTTTATACGGGTGCTCCGCTGCAGATACGATACCTTTTGAAAATAAGATGTGCCCGCAAAAAGAGAGCTCTTCGGCCCCTACGCGTTCCATCAACGGTACACGCAGATGGTCCGTGTTCACATATCCCTCGAACTGCAGGTCCAGGAAATGCTCCAACAGGGCCTTGAACCGGTCCCGAGACTCCCCTTCCGCGACAGGGAAAAACATGTCCATTTCCCTGAGCATCTTCTCATGCATGACCCCTTTCATGAAGTCCACGATGGTCTCATATAAGAGACGCATAAGCTCATTATTGCGCACCATTACATTGCGCTCATCGTACGGATCATGCATGATCGACGTGATATGTTCTAACAGTTCAATGAGCTGTGAAGGCGTCAGATCCTCAGGATGTGCGGCCTGTATCTCAAGCTGAAGTGCCTGGGATAATCGGTACACATGTTTCTTCAACATGCGTAGATAAATATCCAGATTTTCCGAAAGTAGATAGGTGACATAGTTCGAGATAAGTTCTCCCCGCTTGTTCCCTCCGCTATCAACACGCTGCCCCAACAGACGATAGAACAACGTTATCAGGTCCCCCGTGAACGGCACTCGGGGTTTCTCTTCGACAGACGTGCCCGGGGCAGCATCTTCTTGATCATCGTTCGTATTATTACTTTTCTTGATGCTGAGCGTGTACGGAATGGGGGTCGTACAGATGACCTCGAGCAACGATATCATATGGTCACGCATTTCATCGTGCTTCAGGTCCTTTGCAACACAACCGAACTCATCCCCCCCGATACGCCCGAACACACAATCCTTATCTCCGTACTTTTTCATCTGGCCGCCCACCCAGCTGAGGATATCATCGCCGAAGGCATGAGAGATATAGTCATTGAAGAACTTGAAATGATCGAAATCCATGAACCCGAGCAACACGTCCTCTCTCTTTTGCCTCAGCCACAGGTTCAGTCTGTCGACAAAATACCTCCTGTTGTACATACCGGTAAGCACGTCCGTGTACGCGAAGTACTCTACCTGTTTAAAGGCGCGTTCTTTCACGACCTCACTGACGATCTTCTGTATCAACTCTTGGAACGTTGAAAGATATACTGAAAAACAGTTCCTGCCGTTCTTCGTGAAATTATTCTCACTGTAGCTCTCAAAAGTGAACTGCTGCCATAGTGATCTCGCCTCCAGAACAGACTCGCAACAGTATATTCTTCTTTCATAGGGGCTCATCAATTCGCCCAGGACCACGTTCGGAGGGACCTCAGAGAACGTACTGCTGATAGAGTTGCGTGAGGGACCCGCCATATGGAACGTGACCGTCCCGGCAAAATCCTTGTACGGTCCGCGATCAACGCACGGATTACATTGCTCATCTATCGGGATAAGGGAGATCTCAGCGCGCGTGATATCACAATACGTGTTGCCGATGCCAAAAAAACGCTGCAGCGTATCCTGGATAAAACGTTGCAGTTCGTTCTTGTCGATACCTTCCGGGCTCTTGAGCCGCTCCCTGATACCGTTCAAACAATCTATTTCCAGATTGCCCAGTTCACGTTTAAGCCTTTCTGTCATGATGTTCAGGAATTGCATATTGACCAGGCTCATCAGGCGCTCCAACGTCCTGGGGAGTTGGTCCAATGTATTGGGTACAACGGAAAGGACATATCTACCGACACGCACCTTGTAGGTCATATGCTTGTGGTCCTTGCTGCTTTTTTCTCCGGCAATGATGCGTCCCGGCTCCCCGAAGAGTGTCTCGGCCATCGGGTCGCGGGTGTTCAGTGCGTTACGGGGAACGGACCTCGAAGGATCATTGCAGCCTTCGACCAGCACGGACCGTAGGCGGGAGCTCTCTTCCGAAGTGAGCTCCATATCCTCAGGGAACACGATAGTGGTCATTTGTTCCGACGTTCCTTTGATCACGAGCATATCCCCCTGCTCCAGGACAAGCCCAAGGCCTGAAAGATATGTGCACAGCTCCTCTCGCAATTCTGATAACCGGACCCTGCGGTAATGTTTCCTGGCCCTGAGAAGAAGCTCAAATATGGTCTCAAGCCTTTTACTGGATATTCTCTCGCGCAACCGGTGGTCTTCCAGAAAGAACTCTTTTTTCTCATTGAATTTATCCTTGATAAATACCTTCTGGACGCCTTCATCCATCTTTTCTTCCAGATATCCGCAATGGACCAAGAGCTTACGCTCCTCCAAGGAGATACTGTCAATGTCCGTGAATACCCCTTTGGTCGCAGGATATATCGTCGCCCCATGCTCTTCTTCACGACGAATGCCGACCCAATGTTTGCTCCCCGGAATAGTTTCGACCATGTGCAAATAAAGTGCTTCCAGTTGCTCGGTTTCCTGAAGATACTTCAAGGCCTGCTCAAGATCAGGGCCGGATTCATGAAAATGAACTGTCGTTCCGTCAGCGATGAGCTTATGCCACAGATATTTCACTCGAACTCCTTCACATGATCGCTCAGATCGTATCGACCGCATCGTGTCAAGACCTCATTAACAACTCGCAAGTTTCCGCTGATTATTTCATTTTATTTTATAAATTTACAGGCTCAAAAATGACTTTTTTAATGCTACAATACCGTCGCTTTGATCGGTAAATCATCGCATTTTCACGATCATCCTCATCCGACCTATCGCAGGAACGAACACCGGCCGCTTGAGGAAAAGCAAAGGAGTGATCTTATATGAAAAAATTCAACGTCGCCGTGGTCGGCGCTACCGGCATGGTCGGACAGGAGATGCTCAGGGTCCTCCAGGAAGAGAAATTCCCTGTTGCAAAGATACTCCCGCTCGCGTCCGAACGTTCCGCGGGCAAGACCGTGAAGTTCAACGGAAAGAACGTCCCTATCAAGGTCCTTAAAGAGGATTCTTTTGAGGGCATCGATATCGCCCTTTTCTCTGCCGGTGCAAAGATCAGCGAAAAATTCGCTCCGTGTGCCGCCGCAGCCGGAGCTATCGTTATCGATAATACCAGCCAGTTCCGCATGGACGCGGACGTCCCGCTGGTCATTCCGGAAGTGAACGCCAAAGAGATATTCAATGCGCCACGCGGCATCATCGCCAATCCGAACTGCTCCACCGCCCAGCTGCTGCTGGTCCTGAAACCGATACATGACGCGGCAAAGATCAAGCGCGTGGTCGTTTCCACGTACCAAGCCGTGGCCGGTGCCGGCAAGGAAGCGGTCGATGAGCTCAAAAAACAGCTCAAGGCCTATTTCGCGAAAAAACCGATGAAGATCGAGGCCCTCGCCAAGCAAATCGCCTTCAATGTCATCCCACAGATCGACGTGTTCCTTGATAACGGCTACACCAAGGAAGAGATGAAAATGACGAATGAGACGAAAAAGATAATGGGAGATAATTCGATCGAACTGACCGCGACCGCCGTACGCGTCCCTGTCATGGTCGGGCACTCCGAAGCCGTGACCATCGAGACCGAACGCAAGCTCACCGCTGCCGAAGTAAAACAGCTGATGAGCACGGCTCCGGGTGTCGTGCTCGTGGACGATCCCGCGACCAAGACATACCCCATGCCTATCGACTGCGAACGCAAGAACCAGACGTTCGTGGGACGCATCCGCGAAGATGTCTCTCATCCGAACGGCATCAACCTTTGGGTCGTTTCCGATAATCTGCGCAAAGGTGCTGCCTGGAACGCGGTCCAGATCGCACAGGAATGGATCAAAGCCCGGCAATAGCCTGAACATCGCCCCCCTCCCCGGAGGGGAAGGATGTCTATGACCCATGATTTTGGACACATAAAAGAGTTCTACGCCCAACAGCTGGACACCCACGGGCCTCACAGCCCTCATGCCTTGCACTGGAATTCCACGTACACTCAGGAAAAACGCTTCATCATGCTCTCGCTGATAGATGACCTGACGGACCGCTCCGTGCTCGATGTGGGGAGCGGCGTCGGGGACCTCTACGGGTTCCTTGAGGCCGAGAACATCAGGACGAAGTACACCGGATGGGATATCTCTGAAGATATGGTCAAGGCTTCACAAAAAAAGTACCCGCGAGCACGTTTTGAGGTGCAGGACATATTAAAGGAAAAGACCGCCGCTGCGTTTGATTATGTAGTTGCTTCTGGTACAATGAACGTCAAAATTCGTGACCATGACCGCTTTGTCTATGAGATGATCGCGGCCATGTATCGGAAAGCTGCCAAAGGGGTCGCGTTCAATCTGTTAAGCAGCTCTTCTCCGGATAAGGACGATTTTTTTTATTATGCTGAACCGGAAAAGATATTTGGGTATTGTCGGGAACTGACCCCGTACGTTTCGCTGATGCACGACTATCTGCCCGGGGACTTTACGGTGTATATGCATAGAAAAATCTAGTACCAGGAGCACGCTCATGTCCCGTCCTAAAATAGACCTTGGAACCGTTCTTACCGCGATGATCACCCCGTTCAATGACGCGGGAGCGGTGGACGTTGACGAAGCCTGCCGGCTAGCCGTATGGCTGTGTGACCACGGGACCGATACGGTCCTTCTTGCCGGGACCACAGGCGAATCTCCGACCCTTACGCACGAAGAAGAATATATGCTCTTTAAAGAGGTAAAAAAGGCCGTAGGCAAAAAAGGGAAGATCATGGCCGGCACAGGTTCGAACTGTACCGTGACCGCGGTCGAAGCGACGAAAAAAGCGGAAAACCTGGGCGTCGACTGTGTTCTGCAGGTCGTGCCGTATTACAATAAGCCTCAACAGGAAGGCATGTACCGGCATTTTAAGACCGTGGCCGAGAACACGTCTCTCCCCATCATCCTTTACAATATCCCGGGACGGACCGGTGTGAACATGTTACCGGAGACCACCGCACGTCTGGCCGAGATCACGAACATCATCGGGCTCAAGGCCGCCTGCGGGAACATGGAGCAGATCAAAAAGACCATCGATATCTGTCCTAAGGACTTCCTTATCTACAGCGGAGATGACGGGCTGACGCTCGACGTCCTAAAGGCCGGAGGCAAAGGGATCATCAGTGTCGCATCCCACATCGCCGGACCAGAAATAAAAAAGATGGTCGAGCTCTTCGTACAAAATGACGTTACGGGAGCAGAGGCCATGAACGCCCGGTTGCAGCCCCTGTTCAAGGTCCTGTTCATCTGCACCAACCCTTCACCGGTAAAATATGCCTCGAGCCTGTTGGGCTTCAAAGTGGGTGTCCCGAGATTACCGCTCGTGGACGTGACCGCAGAAGAAAAAGAAAAAATAAAGAACGTCATGATCTCTCTGGGGGTCATTAAAGGATAGTCATGAAAATAGCCGTCCATGCGGACTCGGCGTTCTCAATGCTCTACTTCAACCGCTTCCTCAAAAAGGAACAGTGGGAGGTATTGGGACTGTATTATAATTCGAACATCCAGCCGTACGGCGAATATCACAGACAACTGCTCATGCAAAAGCTCATCGGCGTCCTGGAAGACATCATCATGCTCTATCCAGAATATGATCTTGAAGGGTATCTGAAAGGGATCTCCGCACTTTCAACCCAGGAAGAACGCTGTGATTTTTGCTACCGCCATATCCTTGAATATACGGCACGTTACGCACAACAGTTGGAGATCCCGTATTTTACGACAAGTCTGCTCCTGCACCCCAAGCATGACCAGGCGCTCCTGAAAAAGATCGGGGACGAGCTCGCTGAGAAATATCAACTGAAATTCTTCTATCACGACCTGACCGCTCAATGGGGTGATGTTGCGGACCTGGCCTCAAAGCTCAACGTGTACCAGCCGCCGTATTGCGGCTGTCTCTACAGCGAGCGTTATCGTTTCTACCCGGCGACCCTGCAGGGGACCGCGTCCGGCGAGGGAACGAACAAGAAACCGGCCAGCCGTGTCACCACAAAAAAATAATCTCAGGCTTATCCCGTTCCTGCTCGCCCTGTGCACCGTCTTTTCCGGACCTTATCCCGCGTTCGCCGAAGATGCCCCGACCGCAGCTCCGGAGCTGCCCCCAACAATGAACAGCAGCGTGCTCATTGAGAACACGGTCCTTACGACGCCGAACACGACCACCCCGGCACCGCTCGTCATACATGCGGTCACCCGTAATGCGTACGTCCCGGACAGATCGCTGGCCGCGCTCTCCCATCCTCACCCGAACAGCGCTCGCGCCATAGAAGAAGTCCCTCTGTCCCTGACCGTGATCTCCTCTGAAGAGATAGCGGCGCTCAGACTTCATGATCTTGGGGACGTGCTCGTGTATTTCGCCGGCGCTTCCGTGCTCGATACGTACGGGAACGGAACGGATGTCGGATCGGGGGCACAGACCTACAGCCGCGGGAACGCGATCGCCGTATATGTGGACGGATCGCTCCTCAACGACGGCATGACCGACACTGCAACGCTCCTGCATTACAGCGCCCGCGATATCGATCATATCGAAATGTTCACTCCGTCCGCCCCATACCCTCAAAAGTACACAAAAGTGATCTATGTGTTCACAAAGAACAGTACCTCCGGACCGTCCTATAATATGACCGTCTCCGCCGGCAATAAAGGGTTCGGCGCTCTGGGGATTTCCGTCACGGGACTTTCATTCGGTGATGCGATACATACCAGCTGGTATATCGACCGGACATTGTGCGACGGCATACGTCGCTATGACTCGCTTTTTCAGCACGCACGACTGTCCGGTAGGACGACTTTTGAGCTTTCGGAACGGTCCTCCGTTGACTGGGTGTTCCGCTACGGCACTACCTACCAGGAATATCCGGGCATGCTCGACGAGGACCAGCTCGCCGACGACCGCAATCAATCGACCACGCCGCACAGCGGCGCGGAGAACTACCTGCTCTCGAACGCCCTCACCTGGCAGTACGCCGCGAATTCCCGCACCGCGCTGAGAGGGACCGTCGTTTCCGCACGCAGCATCGATGATACGCAGCTCACTTTCCGCGAAAAGGCATGGGCCGTCGAAGAATGGCTCAAGACCGAGGACCGAACGCTTGTGAACGTTCAGGTCGCACGAACGCTCGATACGTTCCCGGGAACGTTCACCGCGGGCATCGAACATATCCAAAGCGATACGGAGCTCACCCGGCATACCATCAAAGACGGTGTTCGAACTGCAAAGCTCGAACAGATCATCTTCCCGCGCACGGACGATGCCTTTTTCGGACAGGTACAGTCCTCCTGGCTGGAGCACGGTGAACTGGTCTACGGACTGCGCGCAGAGCGGACCGGGCTCGAAGCCTTCACCAGGACACCGTCCGGTAAAGATGACTGGGAACTGGAAGAAAAGAACGTCCATAGTTTTGCCGGCATCAGCTACACGGTGTTCGATCGCTGGCAGCTGTTCATGAACACGCACGGCTCGTCCGTGCTGGACCCGTACGCAATGTACACGGACCGGTCCCTGCAGGTCGGAGAAAAGACCTACAGCGAGTATGGCTTCAACTACAGCTCATATGAGACCCTGCTCTCTAAAAGGACCTCACGCCTTTCCTCTCCCTGGCGGGCACAGGTCTCGTTCTTTTCTATCGATACGCTCGCTGACATTTTCTGGCTGGAAGGACGTCCCACCAATATCGATTCGATACGCCGTGGCATCGAATGCTCCGTTCGAGGCCAGATCCTCGCGCAATGGAACGCGTTCATAGCATATACCGGACAGGACGCATATTTTTCCTCAGGGGAATATTCAGGGAAGAAGGTCCCGATGGTCCCGTCCATGGTCTATTCCGCAGGCTTGACCTACATGCCGATCCCCGCCTGGACCATCACGGTGATCGAACGCTACACGGCGGAACAATGGGCCTGGAACGATGTCGAGAACGTACAAGAGCATCTCAAAGCTTATGACCTTATCGATCTGCGCACGGACTATCGATGGGAGGATATCACGTTCTTCTTGAACGTGAACAATCTGTTCGACAAGAAATATGAGATATCTGAAACATATCTTTCCTTCCCCGCCGGGACGTATTACATCCCGGGAGCGCGGCGCATGTGGGAATGCGGGGTCACCTATGCGTTCTAGAACAATGTGCTGGCCGCATGCCCTCCTGACCGGGCTCATGCTTTCCCTGATCATTGGTCTTTCAGTCACCGGGCACACCGAACAGATGCATCGTATCGTCTCTCTTGCCCCGAACATCACGGAAATGATCCATGTTCTGGGAGCACAGGATATGCTCGTCGGCCGGACCGACGCATGCGATCATCCGGCCTCTGTGAACAGCGTTCCCTCGGTCGGACCGTTCGGAGAACCTTCCATTGAAAAGATCGCCCAGCTCGAGCCGGACCTTGTGCTCTATACGGACATCAAAGATGTTTCCTTCCGGGAAAAGATGGCGGCCCTGCATATACCGAGCATACCGATGCAGTTCGACCACATGGCGGACCTGCAGTACCAAATGCTCAAGCTGGGGGACCTTTTAGGGAGGCCCGCACAAGCACGGTCCATCGTGAAACAATGGGAAGAACGGCTGCGTGCGGTCACTCGTCATGCTCAAGGGCAGCGTCCTATCCGTGTCTATTTTGAAGTATGGAGGAGGCCTGCCATTACTGTCGGGAAGGGCAGCTTCATCGATGAATTGATCCGTCTCGCGGGAGGCAGCAACATCGCCCATGAGCTCCCTTCAGCCTATCCTAAACCGGGAGATGAATTCGTGGCCATGGCCGATCCGGAGATCATTGTGCTCGGCTATGCCGGGACAAAAGACCTTTCTTTCCCCAAAAGCTGGCATGCGACAACTGCCGTCTCGAACAACATCATCATTGATGACCTGAACATGGACCTGTTGCTGCGCCCGGGCCCCAGAGTGTTCGACGGGCTGGAACAACTGCAGCAACGGTTCGACCAAGCACGAAAGGCCCTCTATGAAAAAAAATAATGCTCTCGGCCTTTCTTTGGTCACGATACTGCTTTTATTCCTTATCTATTGCTCCCTGTTCGTCGGCACGGTCCCGTACAGCGAGGAAAAAAGATCTCTCTGGCTTTCTGTGCTCTGGCAGCTCCGTTTCCCCCGCATGATGCTCGCCCTCCTCACAGGAATGAGCCTGGCGCTTGGCGGGGTCGTCTACCAAGCTATCCTCAAGAACCCGTTGGCCGAACCGTACCTGCTCGGGGTATCCTCCGGCGCCGCCCTGGGGGCCATCATCGGCATCATTATCGGAACGACCATCCTCCCCCCTTTTGCGCTCGTCGGAGCACTGTGCGCCTTCCTGCTGATCGTCGGTATCGCTCGGATCTCCGGGAAAGTATCCTCTTATTCTCTTATCCTGAGCGGCATCGTGCTCAACTCGTTCTTCGCAGCGCTCATATCACTTTCTCTTTCTCTGTTCCCGCGCAAGACCTTTGGCATCTTGTACTGGCTCATGGGGAACCTCGAGGTCTATGATCCGGGCATGCTCATGCTGTTCGGCATCGTGCTCGCATGCAGCATACTGCTCATCCTGATGCAGCACCGGACGCTGGACCTGCTCTCCCTGGGGGAAGAGGATGCGTATCATCTGGGCGTCCCCGTGGCCCGAGCACGGACAGTGCTCCTCATCCTGAGCTCCTGTATGGTCGCGATGTCCGTCTCTCTCACCGGGATCATCGGTTTTGTAGGCCTGGTCGTTCCGCATCTGGCGCGAGGTCTTGTCGGCACCAAACATCTGCATGTCATCCCGGTCGCAGGGCTCTTGGGCGCGATATTCCTGCTGTCCGGCAATGTGCTCATGTACAGCATGCTCAAAAGTACCGATCTTCCTATCGGCGTCTTCACGTCCCTGCTCGGTGTCCCGTTCCTTTTTTACGTTTTCATGAAGAAATGACCCCTGTTCAAGAGCACAACGTTTAGCGCTAGAATACCGGCATCATCATAAAAGGAGTTGCATCTATGAAAAGGGTCATTTTCGTCTGTCTCATTCTCACGGCCTGTATCACGTCCTGCTTTGCCGACCTTTCAACGGACACGCAAAAAGAAAGACGTCTTATCATCGCCTCCGGTACGGACTTTGTTGAAGCGCTCCCTGATACCGCTTATCTGAGGATCTCCGTGTCCCTGGAAAAGAACACTCCGGAAGAAGCGGCCTCTGTCGGAGATGCATTGAAAAAGAACATAGTACAAGCGATCACTTCGACAGGCATAGGGAAAAAAGATGTCCTTGAGGATGCAACCGAGCTCTCGGACCGTTATGACTACGAAACGAAAAAGACCTCGAGCGTATTCACATATACGACACGCCTGCGCATCACGGACTTCGATCTGATCGCGGCCGTCCGTAAGGAGGTCCTGAACGCACGGACATTCGCTCCGGCCCAGGAATCCTGGTTCTCAAAGCGAGGCCTGAGCGTCGACCTGCAGACAAGCTATGAACTGGTGACACAGAAGAACGCCCTCGAATGTGCAGCGCTCAAAAAAGCATGCGACAATGCGCTCGCCAAGGTCCGGACCATCGCAGAGAGCAACGGATTGAAGTTCAGGGTCTCGCGCATAGAAGAATCCAGTGCTATCACGGCACCCTACGCTCCTCAACCCCGTATGTACGCCGCAGCTAAGATGGAACGGAACGACCTGGTCGGCAGCGGAGAAGAGACCGTCCCGACGCTGCAGCGGCTCACTTCTCAGGTGACCGTTGAAGCTGAGGTCCAGTAATCTCTCTACGTCTGGTAAGCTCCGCTGAGCTAGCGTGTTCGTACGGTTCATGAACAAAAAAAGCCCATCGTTCTTCGATGGGCTTTTTTATGAACACGACCTGCTCAAGGTCAGAACGAGGTCACAAGTCCGATCATTCCTCCGCCGCCGGTCAGACTTATCTCTTTCATTTCCATAACTCGATAGAACACATTGAGCTCCAATAGAAAATTGTCGAACATCCTCCAATCAAGCCCGGCAAAGAGCTGTCCGCCGAAAGCCTTGACCGCTGCCGTGTTCTCATAGTCAACATCGAACACTTTGTTCTCCTTTTCCTTCCACTCGATCACCCCGCTGGCCACGCCGGGACCGACCCCGATGAAATATTCCCAACGATCTGCCAATGGGCTGTACAGATAGACGTTCAGGAACGTGGTCGTCACATCGAACCGGGCCGAGGCAGTGAGCTCATATCCGCCGGAAGCCTTCAAGGTCTTCTCAGGACTTTCGCCAACGCTCTGATACACCGCCAGTGCGAGCATGATATTGTCGCTCCAGCCTTTACGGACCTCGATCCCGCCGGTAGTCCCTGAGACTATCGGCGTATACGGTCCCTTTTTATACGGGGTGGAGTTATAGGTCGTATTCGCGTCCTTCAATTCATTATTGAGCCAGCTTTCTCCCGGAAAGGACGCCCCCCCATATGAAAGGATCAAATACGTCCTTTTTTTAACGCTGAACCCCGCGGAAGACTTTACGGGGTCAGGGGCAGTCGAAAGTTCTTGGGTCGCCTGAACGGTCGGGACGACCGGGTCTTGCGTATAGGTCGGTACCGGTTCCTGAAAATCTTCCATAAGGAAAGAATCATCGGCCGCCGCAGGAGCTACCTCGCTCCACACCGGGAACGCCATCAGACCGACAGAAAATAATAGTAGGAATAAAAGACACACTTGATGTTTTTTCACAAAACACCGCCCCCCTTATTGAATATGGAACTATACTAGCACAGTCAAAATAGCGAGTGCAATCATCTTTTAGTATCTTCCGGGATATTCCGCAGCACTGTTCATTTGCGTTGCCCCTGACCTCTAAAATGCGCTATAATGTTCGTCCTTAGATGAAATAGGTATTTTTTAAGGAGGCTGCGACATGGTCCTCGACCTGAAGATCAATCTCAAAAAAGAACAAGGGATCCCCGTGATCGGCCTCAATGGAGAGATAGATGTGTACACCTATCCCCAGCTCAATGAAACGATCGAAAAGATCCTGTTGGAAGGCTCGATCAACATAGTCGTCAATATGGAAGATGTACGCTATATCGACAGTACCGGGCTCGGCGTTCTCGCGAACACCGCAAGCAAGATCCTCACCCATAAAGGACAGCTCAATATCGTATGCACTAAACCGAACGTCCGCAAGATATTCCAGGTCTCAGGGCTCATGAACAAGAACCTGTCCCTGTTCGAGAACGAGGCTACGGCCATCAGTGAATTCAAGAAAAAATAACGGAGCACATAGACCAATGGTCAAAGCACAGAAAAAGAAAAAAACAGTGAAAAAAAAGGCCGCCACAGCAGTCCCGACCGTCTCGCTCAGTATCCCGGCGCTCTCGGAATTTGTCGGTGTCGCAAGGCTGGCGATCAGCGGGGTCGCTTCACGGTTGAATTTTTCCGTTGAACAGATCGAAGATATCAAGGTCGCCGTGACCGAAGCGTGCGCGAACGCCGTACAGTACGCCTACGGGAACAACGGCCGTGAGCATACGGAAAAGACCGTGGACATCTCCTGTACCACGTTCAACGATCGGCTCGAGGTCACGGTCAGCGACTCCGGCCTCGGTTTCGACCCGAAGAACCCTCCCGCACCGGACAAAAGCGATGGGCATACCCACCTGGGGCTTGGCATCACGTTCATGAGAACGCTCATGGATAAGGCAGATATAGAATCAAAGAAAGGCAAAGGTACGAAAGTCACCTTGACCAAATATGTCTCTCCCTCACAACCAGCCTGAAGCACCCGTAGCGCCGACACGCACTTTTGAAGAAATGCGCAGTGCCTGCCTGTCCTGCACTGCGTGTAAACTGTATAAAACACGTACACAGGTCGTTGTCGGACAAGGCCCTGTACCGTGCGATCTGATGCTCATCGGCGAAGGCCCCGGAGCGGATGAGGATGAACAAGGGCTCCCGTTCGTCGGGCGCAGTGGACAGTTGCTCACCAAGATCCTGGAGACCGTCGATATCAAACGTCCAACGGACGTATATATCGCCAATGTCGTGAAATGCCGGCCACCGAACAACCGTGCCCCGGAACCGGACGAGGCCACCGCCTGCCGCCATTGGCTTGAAGAACAGATCGAGCTGGTCAGACCAAAGATCATCGTGCTCGTAGGCGCCACGGCCATGCGATCGTTGCTCGGCGATACAAAAGGCATATCCCAGATGCGCGGCACCTGGACAACATACAGAGGGATCGACACTACGATCATTTTTCATCCTTCATACCTCCTGCGTTATGCTTCATCAGAAAAAGGGACGCCAAAATGGCTCACGTGGCAGGACATGAAGGCCATTAAAAATGCCCTCGATGTCTATCGCGCTGCGAACGTCTGAACGGTCCGTACATTTGACCGGCCATATTTGTTCCCTCCGCTCCGTACGCCCCCCTATCATGAGCACATATATGCATATTTCCCGCTCGTACACGCTTCCCTTCCATGATAAACTTACGGTCCAAAGATCATGAAAAGAACATTATTGGCCTTGAGTATCATCTTG
Organism: uncultured bacterium; assembly: GCA_964653455.1. Taxonomy (GTDB): domain Bacteria; phylum Margulisbacteria; class Termititenacia; order CAZZFK01; family CAZZFK01; genus CAZZFK01. Next base: position 304,597 of record CAZZFK010000002.1, on the reverse strand, counting down.
TGCTGTGCATCCGTGAGCATCGCCGACCCCCTTACTGACCCTATAACGCCGGGGCTTCCGTCCCTTTCAACGACCATCAATACTGACCTCTCCCAACCCGTTCAGAACGAAGGACCGGGAGGGAATAGCGCGGACGTCTACGGCCCTATGCCTCAAGAACAAGCACAGACCACCGAACCGCCGTTCACGTTCAGTTTTGAGGATAATTGTGTCATTGATTTCCCGGACCTTTCTGCGCCCGGCGATACGATCACGATAGATTGCGTGATCACTTCTGCGAATTGGGACCCGATCGGGGTCAAAGCACAGTTCGGACCTGGCGAACAGGTATACCTCGCGCCCGTCACCGAGAACCCGAAACACTGGCAAGGCGCTTTCACCTACCCCAGACTGCTGCCTGAAGGCGACTATACGATGAGCTTGAAGGTCCTGGCGACCTCACAGAACATCGCGGAAAAACCGTTAACGTTCCAGATCAAGAACAAGATCGCACAGATCATCATCACGGGGAACGCGCTGGTCAGCGAGAGCCGCGTGCAGGAAGAGCTCCGTGTGACCGCCGGGGAATATTTCACGCCGCTCAAAGCGGAGAGCGATATCAAGCGTATCTATGCGACAGGCCTTTTTCAAGCGGCGACCGTCAATGCGGTCAAGGACGATGCCGGAGGTTTGAGCATTATTTACACCCTTCAGGAAAACCCGGTCATCGACGAGATCGATATCACGGGGAATTCCGTGTTCGTGGACTACACGATCATCAATAAGATGCAGACCCGCCCGGGAACGCTCCTCGACAACGAAAAGCTGCGCGCGGACATCAGGATGATCGAGGACCTGTACCATGAGAACGAGTACATCCTTGCCAAGGTCAAAGAAGTGCAACGGCCTTCGCCTTCGGACAAGAAAAAAGTGCTCACTATCGTCATCTCCGAGATCAAGATCAACAGCGTCACGGTAAAAGGGAACAAGAACACCAAGGATTTCACTATTTTACGCGAGATGGAGATGAAACCGGGCCTCGTGTTCGATCGCGATATGCTCCAGACGGACCTGCGCAATGTGTTCAACTTGAACTACTTCAAGAACGTCTATCCGGAAGTGAAGCCGAGCCTCCTGGACGAGGACCTGGTCGATATCATCGTCAACGTGGACGAGAAGAAAACGAATTCCGTGAACTTCGGCGGCGGCTACGGGCAGCTCGACGGCTGGTTCGGCTTTGTGGACCTGTTCCTTGATAATCTCTGGGGAGAAGCTCGTTCTGTCCTGCTCAAGGCCCAGTTCGGCGAACTGCGCACGACCTATCAGTTGCGCTATACCGATCCCTGGGCACTACCGGACCATACTGCCTTCACGGGGAAGATATGGTCATCCTATGGGTACAGCTACTTAAGCTCCTACATCGAGCAGCGGAACGGCTGGGACATCGAGTTCAGCAGACCGCTCTCCCGCCATGTCCGCGGGGCCATACACACACTGTACGAAGATGTGGTCTATCCGGGCAATGACTTCAGTGATGAGTCCCGCCGCGGCGTCGGAGCGAGCATCGGGTACGATACAAGGGACTACATACAGAACCCGACACAGGGTGAACATCATGTTCTACGCGTCGATAAATACCTTACCTGGTTCGGCGGAACGATCGACAACTGGAAATACGGCCTGACCCTGGAAAAATTCTTCCCGTTGGAAAAACCAGTGAAAAAGTTCGACCCCGAGAACCGCGTCAAACAGGTACTTGCGACCCGACTGCTCTTCGATATCGCCCAAGGCGATGTCCCGGAGACCGAGGAATACTATGTCGGTAGCGATAATACGATACGCGGCTACAGCAGGCTCTACGCCCGCGGACGCCAAAGATGGGTAGGGAACCTCGAGTATCGATATCTTTTCAACGAGATATTCCAAGGTGTTATCTTCTATGATATCGGCTGGGCAGGCTATACAAGTTCTGATTTCGAGAACCCACAGCGTCAAACGACAGGTAAAGGCGTGGGATTGCGTATCAACACACCTCTGGGCCCTATCCGTCTGGATTGGGGCTGGAAAGAAGAAGCGCTGTTCCAGGACGGCTACCTGCACTTCAGTATCGGGCATGCCTTCTGATAGTGAACGTCCGTTCTTGCTCCGCAGGTACTGCCTCGCGAAAAGGGACCTGCACATGGACCAGCGATACTGAGGGACAGAACATGCTTCCATCATTGCAGTATGAACAAGCATTAAGGCGAAAGGGCTACATGACTATCGCCGGTGTCGACGAAGCAGGCCGCGGCCCTCTGGCCGGCCCTGTCGTTGCTGCGGCCGTTATCCTGCCTGCTCGTTTTTCCCTTACAGGTCTCAATGATTCAAAAAAGGTATCCCCTGAAAAAAGACAGTCCTTATATGAAAAACTCGTCGCTTCCGTGGACCATGGCGTCGGCATTATCGATGAGAACGAGGTCGATACAAAGAACATACTGCAGGCCACATTCTTGGCCATGAACGAAGCCATCAAAGCCCTCAACACCCGACCGGACCATATACTCTTTGACGGGAACCGCTATAATCGACTCCAGCCCATTCCGCAGACGCTCATCATCAGGGGGGACAGTATTTCCCGCTCCATCGCCGCGGCATCCATCATCGCAAAAGTCACACGGGACCACATTATGGAACAGTATCACGAACAATACCCGCATTACGGGTTCGATCGCCATAAAGGATATGGGACCAAGGCACATCGGGACGCTATACAAAAATACGGTCCGTGCCCGATCCATCGCAAGACTTTCATCTCTTCGATCATTGATCTGGCACGATAAGTGCATAACTCCTCGTATGACGACCGTAGAAGACGGCAGCTTCGGAGAAGATATCGCAGTTAAGTTCGTACTGGCCCAGGGACTACAGGTCTTGGAACGTAATTTTCATAATGGTCATCATGGAGAGATCGATATCATAGGCCGTGAGAAAGACATACTGCTCTTCATAGAAGTTAAATCTTTTAAATCAGGCAGCCTTCTGCGGCCGGCGGCAGCAGTGACCGCGCAAAAACAGGAAAAGATAAAGAACGCCGCCAACACCTACCTTTTCAAGCATAAACTCAGAGCCGTACCATGTCGGTTCGATATAATAGAAATAAGCATACGCAATGGAAGGATGTCCTCTATTAATTGGATCAAAGACGCCTTTAGATGAACTTTTCTTTTTTTGCTGTTATCTATGTTTATTTTTTGAACAACGTGTTCATTTTTAAACATACATCCATACTAAATACTGCTCTATTTTACACAGCATATATGCACAAATACACGTTTTTGGCATAACTAAAGCATTTTTTGTTTTGGCATAAATATTGAATTAACCCTTGTATCTAAAACAAGGGGGAATTCAAATGACCGTCAAGACTAAAACCAGTAAAAGATTCAATGAGGCGATCTTCCAGAAATATTATCCGTTAGTTAAGATCATCTCCAGAAAGTATGCCAGCTGGAACGAACCTATGGCAGACCTCGAACAGATCGGCGCTATCGGTCTGATGAAAGCCATGAAGCGCTATTCAAAAACATTCGGGAACGCCTTCTCTTCATACGCAAGCCCTACGATAGACGGAGAGATCCGTCATTATCTTCGCGATAAGACCGGACAAGTGAAGATCTCCCGTAAATGGATCGAACTCAACACCCGCATTAATCGCTTTTTGGACGAGAAACGTGTTTCCACCGGCAAAAAAGCTTCGTCAAGTGAAATAGCCAAAGCCCTAAAAGTGAATGCCGTAAAGATCGAAAAAGCAAAAGATGCCGTGAACGTACATTTCGCTTCTTCACTGGACGCCCCTCTTTTCGCATTGAAGAACACCGAAGCCAATGTCGTTACCCTGGGTGAAGCGATAGGAGAGAACGATCACGCGGACTCGGTCATCGAACGCTCGGTCATCGGGGATGCCATGGCCAAGCTGCCGGAGCGTCATCGTGAGATCATGAACAAGATATTCTTTGAGGATAAACTACAAAGCGACGTGGCAAAAGAATCCCGCATCACTCAAGCCCAGGTCTCCAGGATCATCAAGCAGTCCCTCGACCAGCTGAAGGATATTCTCGCTTAAGGACCATATTGAATGAATAAAGAACAGCATTGGATCCAATGCTGTTCTTTACTTGCTTAAAGTATGTATTTCGCCTTCAATAGACATGACCTAAAACAACAGCATTCCTTAAGGGGTGACCGAGTGCGCGAACGACCGCCAAAAGAACGAACACAGGCCAAAGAATGGACAAAAGGCCTCCACATTCTTGCCGCGGCAGCATTATGCCTTTTCACCATGTTCATATTCGCTCAGCCGATCATCCTCTCGCGCGCCGACCTGGGGCGGCATATCAAGAGCGGACAGATATTTTTCGAAGAACATCGACCGCTCAGTACCATCAGATACTCCTATGTGGAGACCGACCGTCCCATCGTGAACCACCACTGGGGCGCAGGGGTGCTGTACTACCTCGTGTGGAGAAGAACAGGCTTTGCAGGTCTTTCCGTATTGAATATCATGCTTCTGCTCGCCACAACAATGCTTTTCTATCGCTGTGCATTACAGCGTTCCACCCCGGGTGTCGCGCTTTTCGTGACAACGACGAGCGTACTATTACAGAACACGCGCGCCGAGATACGGCCGGAAACATTGAGCTATCTTGCACTTGCGATCTTTTACACCCTCTTATCTCGACACCGCGACACGCTTATTCCTTACCTAAAGATCGCGGCCCTTTTCATCGTACAGGTCCTTTGGGTGAACAGTCATATATACTTTTTTCTGGGCCCCCTGCTCATCCTTGCTTTCATGTGTGAACAGGCCCTTCAGGGGCGTCAGGCCGCCCTGCGCCGCACATCCCTGGCACTGCTTACCGTCTTGATCGCCTGCGCATGCAATCCGTACGGACTGCACGGGGCTCTGGCCCCATTCACCACGCCGCCATCTCTATCTTTTGTCCTTGAGACCTTAAGCCTGCCCACACTGCTTATTTCACAGCCGGGGTTCCGTCCCCTTGGTCTTATATTCCTTTCATATCTTGTCACTTTATTGTTACTTATGGCCATGCAACTGCGACGGCAAGACCTCCGCAGGGATAGCGCGTCAACGCTCATTGTTGCAGGTCTTTTTGTACTCTCCATCCTGACCGTACGCAGCATCCATTTTCTTTTATGGGTGGCGATACCGTCCGTGAGCGCGTGGCTGTCTTCACTGCTGAACAAGGACCGGGGACTGGATAAGACACTTGGTATCGCGGCGCTCACGCTGATCACCACCGCACTCCTCTCCTTTCTTTTGCCGGGTTCAGGCCGCGGTATCGGACTTCGGGCTCATATTGAGGACGGCGGTACGTTCTGCCAAAGCACACGGATACAGGACCCGTTGTTCAATAATTTCTGCAGTGCGGGCTACGCGATCTTTTACCTGTATCCGCACCACAAACTCTTCATCTCCAATACGCCTGAATTCTATTCCCCGGGGATAATGAGCTCGTATATCAAGACCATCAGTACTGCGCCGTATTGGCAAGAGGCGCTTGCACGATACGGATTCAGGACGATCTTCTGGTCAAAAATGACGACCTCTGACGCTGAAAAACGGTTTTTAGAGCAACGTAAAAAAGATACGCATTGGAAGATACTCTTTGAAGATGAGGACATCGCGGTCCTGAGCTACCAAGATATATCATCGCATTAAGACTGTAACAACCATCATACAGAGAACGATCCGGTTCTTTACGACTTGCTAAAAAAACGCTTTTCGATTTCAATAGGCACATAGAAAAGCCCAGTGTGTTACGCGGAGAGGTGCCGGAGTGGTCGAACGGGCTTGCCTGGAAAGTAAGTGTACTCGCAAGGGTACCGAGGGTTCGAATCCCTCCCTCTCCGCCACGCGTTAGCGTGGCATGAGCAAAGCGAATGTTTTGCTATCGCAAAACAGGAGAGCAGTCCGCCCTAGGCGGGCTCCCTCTCCGCCAGACTGAGCGCTATGTGCAAAGGACTGCGCCGCCACGCAAAAAAGTATACAGTCCACCAGAACACCATAAGATCTCAAGACATATCGTCCTCCGCACAAGGTATACTGCTCATGGAGGGATGTTCATGTTCCTTAAGCTTTATGCGATAGCACTCCCCGTCTTCATGGCTGTCGACATGGTCTGGCTTGGTGCGATCGCAAAAGGATTCTACAGAGCGCAGCTCGGTCCACTACTGCGTCCCGATGTCAACTGGACCGCAGCGATCATCTTCTATCTTCTGTACATCACTGGATTGGTGCTGTTCGTTATAGGTCCATCGATCGAAAAAGGGTCATGGATATACGCACTCGGCTTTGGAGCTCTGTTCGGGCTCATCTCCTATGCGACCTATGATCTCACGAACCTCGCCACGCTCAAAGATTGGCCGCTCGTTATCACCCTTGTGGACTTGGCATGGGGAGCAGTACTGGGGGCGATGGTTTCTATAATCACCCATGCCCTGTATGCTCGGATGTTCGCCCCTTGACCGGGACCAAGACAATAAGACAACCCGACCTTCAATTGACGCTCCCAATAAAAGCCCGTATACTTGGAGGCCGTTTTGACATTTTGTTGTTTCTCGTGGACAGATGGCCGAGTGGCTAATGGCAGCAGACTGTAAATCTGCCGTACTTACGTACTACGAAGGTTCGAATCCTTCTCTGTCCACCAGATTTTTTCTGTTGCTTTCACTTTTAAATACGTTATAATTGTCCTCAAAGTCGTCCCGTGAATATTGAAAAAAATTACGAAGTATTACAAGAAAGGATCGCAGCGGCAGCTGAACGCGCTGGGCGATCGATGAGCGAGATAACGCTCATTGCCGTGACAAAAACGGTCGGTCTTGCAGAGATAGAAAAAATATCGTCGCTTGGCATCCTGGATCTGGGGGAGAACAGGATACAGCCAGCGCTCGATAAGATATGTTCCTTTACGTCCTCCCCCGTAACATGGCATCTGATCGGGCACTTGCAAACGAACAAGGTGCGCCAGGCCGTTCAATATTTTCAGCTTATCCACTCGGTGGATTCTCTGAAATTGGCGAAGGCCATTGACGCTGAAGCGGAAAAACAGCACAAGAAGATGACCGTATTACTGCAGGTCAATATCTCGGGGGAGATCACCAAACATGGTTTTACCCCGGAAGGATTGATGCAGACACTGCCGGACCTTGGCCGCTTGAAGAACATCGAGATCAAGGGGTTGATGACAATGGCACCGCATTATGATGATCCGGAGACAGCACGCCCGGTGTTCCGGGGCATGCGGGAACTGACAATGACCATCACTCGCGATATGGTGCCCGGAATATCATTACAATACCTGTCAATGGGCATGAGCAATGATTTTGAGGTCGCCATCGAAGAAGGAGCAACGCACATACGAGTAGGGAGCGCCCTATTTAACGATTAAAAAATAATACCGGGAGAGCATCATACTCTCTCACCAATGCACTGAAATAACAAAAGGGGGATTGTTAGCATGAGTTTTTTACAGAAGACAAAGGCATTCTTAGGTTTTGACGAGGAACTGGTGGACCATATCCCTCGCGCACAACAGATACGCAGACCCGCGGCTCCCGCCGCACGGCCCGCACCACAGAGACCGTCAGGTAAACTGCTCTCGTTCCCGCAGCAACGTACAACGGCAGGCGCGATAGCATCCGGACACGATGTTGTAGTCCTCAATCCCCACGGACATGAAGATTCCTTGACCGTATCCTCCTACTTAAAGAACGGTCATCCGGTCATCGTGAACATCAAGAACCTGGATACTGCCACAGGTAAGCGGTTCATAGATTTCGTATGCGGCTCCGCCTACGCTTTCAACGGCAATATGCACAGGCTCGGAGGAACGATATTCCTGTTCACGCCGGCACATATGGGCATCATCCCCGTTGAAGAAACAATGGCCCCAATGGACCAAGAACCTACAGAGACCGAACGGCTCGTAGAACAGATCGAAGATACCCTGCCCCCGTTCGAAGAGGCCGCCCCGACCGATGATGACGGCTTCGAATATTTCGACCCGATGCAGGAAGAAGAACAGCCCATGCAGCAGTATTACGCCGCGGCTCGCTGACACATGAACACTGTATATCCAAAAAAAACACTGTCCTTTTTAGGCGGAGGGAACATGGCCGAAGCCTTATTGAAAGGCATCCTCGGCGCACAACTGTTCGCTGCCAAGCACATCACTGTCACCGATGTCAGATCGGACAGATTGGACTTTCTTGAAAAGACATACCATGTGAGAACGTCGCTCAATAACACGCTCGCGGCCGACAGCGCCGATATCGTCCTCTTAGCGATAAAACCGCAAACAATGGCCGCCGTTCTGCAAGATATTGGCGAGGTCATAAAACCGCAGACGCTGCTCATATCGATAGCCGCAGGCATTCCGCTCTCGGTACTGCAGTACAAGCCTCAGTGGAAAGCCGTACGCGCCATGCCGAACACTCCCGCGCTCGTCGGCAGCGGAATGGCCGCCCTTGCCGCGGGGAAGATGATCTCTCCCGAGGACAAGACCGTCGCGGAAGCGCTTTTCAATGCCGTGGGAAGGACCGTTTGGGTGGAAGAAGGGCAACTCGACGCCGTGACCGCGCTTTCCGGCAGCGGCCCCGCCTTCGTGTACCGTTTGATCGATCATATGGCACGCTGCGGGACAGACCTCGGACTGGCCCCCGATATCGCCAGACAATTGACCGTACAGACGTTCATCGGGGCGGCACGAATGGTCATGGAGACCGGAGAAACACCGGAAGAGCTCGTACGCAAAGTGTCTTCTCCTAACGGGACAACGGTCGCGGGGCTTGCGGTCCTCGACAAATCTTCCATCAAAGAGATACTATTGCAGACCCTTGAGACCGCCAAACAAAGGTCCCGAGAACTTGCGGAGGGAAAATAATGTTCGGATGGATAGTGTTCCTGCTGAATTATGCGTTCGACCTTCTCAACATGCTCATCATCGTGCGCATCGTCCTGTCCTGGATCCCGCATGACCGCACGAACCGCCTGATACGTGTCGTATATGATCTGACGGACCCGTTGTTCGCCCCGTTCCAGGGGAAGATGGTGTACGGCTCGCTCGATCTCTCTCCGGTCATCGTTCTCATCATTGTGGGTTTTGTACGCAATATCGTGATCGGGCTCTTTTCCTCCTTCTGATGCCGTTCTACGCCAAGACCGCTGAGGGGATCCTTTTGTCCGTACAGCTTCAGCCACGCTCGTCAAAGGACGAGATCGTCGGTCCGCACGGGGACGCGCTCAAGATAAAGATCACGGCACCGCCCGTTGACGGAGAGGCCAATGCCCACGCCTGCAGGTACTTAAGCCAGATGTTCGGCCTTTCACGATCGAACGTTACTATGCATAAAGGTTCTCGCTCAAAACACAAGGTCTTCCTGCTCCAGGGCATCTCCGAACACGCTTTTGCGGAAATAATGGACAGTGCCCTCCAAAGAAAAAGGTGAAGCATTTCTGCTCCACCCTTTTTCCCCACGCCTCGATTGCTTATTAATAAATTCCTTGTTCTATGCCCGTTTTCGATCTCATCGTTCTTATTGCGTCCCTGCGGGTACGCCGCGATCGCTAATTAGAAATTAATTAAGTCCGAACTTTATCGCCACTTCCGTATTGCCGAAATCCATTGAATACTCAAGCTGTTTAAAATGAATGGCCACCTTGTTGAGTTCGTCCTTTAAGAGTTTTTCGAGGATCGTCCCGGTCTGCTTCTTGCTTTTCATATCGATCAGCTCCTCTCTCTTTTTTCGTCCGCTCTCTCACCGATATCATTCCCAATCCCCATTTTTTTATACATACTATTTTTGCCCGTTCATTTTCAATGAAATGCACGGAAAGGGCTTCCGATATATGATGAGAAAAGGAACGCCATGAACACCAAGATCATCGCCGCACGGACCATCATTATTGAACATGCCGGGGAACACTATTGCCTGCCCGTTCTTCGTCCGCTCGCGGAGATAAAAATACCCGAACTCTATTTCCATATCGAACATGGTTTTCAGGAACTCGAGGAGCTCCGTCCTCTCCTTCAGCTGCTCAATGGCATAGAACTTAAAGCATATGGGTTCAATAAGTACCCCGACCAGGCCTTGTTCACCTGGCCATACGAGACGTTCCGGCCCGTCCCATCGAACTGGCAACGACTGAACACCTTTTGCCATGAAAACGCACTGGGCATCCAGTTCCATTTGCCGATAAAGATCAAGAAAGGCGGACAGGAACTGAGCGTATTGAACAGCGGTGACCATGCCCATATCCTGCACATGCTGGAAGGATATGCTGAGGTCATCTCGCGATATAACTACGGGACCAAGGTCAACGTCGTTCTCCACCCGCCATATGTCATCGACCGGCCTTTCCCCTCGGACACTGCAATACGCACAAATGAGTTCCTTCAGCGTGCGAACGAGAAGATCGAGACCGAACGCTGGCCCATGGTCCTTTGCTTAGAGAACCTCCCTGGCCCTGGCTATACGGTCCGCACTCCTCACACAATGGATTACTACGGACACACCGCAGCACAATTCAATGACATATTGAAAGATACCGGGCCGCACATACAACCTGTCCTGGATATCGGGCACCTGTACCTCAGCCCCGAATTGAGCGTTCAAGATATTGAGAATATCTGCCTTGCTCATGGGAAAACGATCACAAACCAACATATTCACGGTAATTATGGCTTATCACCGAACATTCTTGAACAGTACGAACATGCTGACCTGCACATGCTGCCGGAGAACGACACATTACGCGATGACTATGCATACTACCTGTTGCGCGCGATATTGGACGGCGCTGTCGTAAACTATGAAGTGAAGCTCAGCTCTAGCGGTGCGGCCCGTGCACGGGATATCCAAGCCCTCACCGCGCATATTGAACGGACAAAAGAAATGTTCAGGACCTTACATGCACTGGTCCTGCAAACACTGCCAAGGCCATAACCCTCTTTTATTTTTTGGATACCGCTGAATAGCCGCACCCCGGGAAGAACACGGGCTCTTTGAAGTAATTGCGGATCTGAGGATAATCCCGGCAGAGCTGCGGCCTGTTGCGGTAATTCGTACAGGCATTATGTATGAAATATCGGCACGTGAAGAGGAGCATCTGCTCATCTCTGTCCCATTCCTGGAATTGAAAGCCGTTGAACACCGCGACCCACCAGATAACTATGCCGCGAAGTGCAGGGACACGCGCCATCCGTGTTTCCATTTCGATACCGATGAGCCTGCAGCATCGTCCACATTGCTTGCACGCGCCGACCCTCGTCCAGGAGGGACTGATAAAGGTCCGGGATATACGCCGGAACAATGCATCAACTGCAGATATCGTACGCACAAGCTTTCGTGCTATGACCAGAAGGGCATTATCTTGCATGAGGATACCCGGTCTGGCGTAATGCTTCATATAAAGCGATCGCAGCAGCAGATGAGAGATTTATACTGCGCACTTGTCCGGTCATCGGAAGCTTTACCGCATAATCCGAATGAGAATGAATAAGTTCTTCAGGCAAGCCTTTTGTCTCCTTGCCGAACACCAGGAAGTCACCGTCCTTGAACGAGACCTCCGTATACAGTTTCTTCGCTTTCGTGGAGAAATAATAGAACGTAGCTCCAGGGTACTCGTGCCATACTGCCTCAAGTGAATCATGATAGGCAAGCTTCACATACGGCCAATAATCAAGACCTGCACGTTTCAGTGTCCTATCATCTGTTTTAAATCCGAGCTTCCCGACCAGATGCAACATGCTCTCGGTGGCAGCACACAACCGTGCAATATTCCCTGTGTTCGGCGGTATCTCAGGTTCGACCAGAACGATATGGAACATGGTCACAGGTCCTCTTCCGGGATAGCACCACTATACACGTTCTTATCCAATAAATGAGAAAGATGCACGTTCTGTAAAGCGGAGAGCATCGTGCTCTTAAGCCCCGGATATTCCTGCTCGAGCCCGGCGAGCATACGTTTGACCTTTTTTCGCTCGCCGTTCTCCTCCGAAGCTATCGGGCATTGCCAATGCAGGATCGGGAAGCCTTTCAGCCGGGCATATTCCGCGATCTCCTCTTCCGGCACATAGATGAACGGACGGATCACGATGTTCTTTCTATCGTCCGAGACGAGCATTGCCGGCATCGCTTTGATCTTGCCGGAAAAGAACTGATTGAGCAACAAGGTCTCGATCGTATCCTCTCGATGATGCGCGAGCGCGATCTTATTGCAACCGAGCGCCGGCGCCGTCGTATAGAGCGCACCGCGCCGCAAACGTGCACAAAATGAACAGAATGAGCTGCCCGGCTTCAGTCTATCCCGTATCGTTTCATTGATATGCGTCCGTTTGATAACATGTTCGAGCTTATGCTCGGTCAAATACCTCTCGAGCTCTGTAGTATCGAATTCAGGGAACCCGGGATGAATGGTGAGCGCTGTCAGAGAGAACGTTATCGGCGCCCGCTCGCGAAGTAGCATTAAGATATGGAGCAGTGTCCAGCTGTCCTTTCCACCCGAAAGACCAAGAGCGATATGGTCCCCGTTCTTGATCAAAGAAAAGTCCTCTATAGCCTTACCTGTTGCTCGTAATATTTTTTTTTCCAGGGAAAGCAGTTCCCGCATGTGCCACCATATTGTTGTTGAAATGGACTTTTCAGTATGATAAGATTTTATAGTAGGACATGGGGTGGTGTCCAACTGATCCGAAAAATAGTCTGCAACTTTTTTTCCATCCCTACGATATCTAATTGAGAAGAGACAGTTTAAAGACAATAGAACGGCCGGGGGTAGTTTTTATGGGAGTGAGCGGAGTAGATTTTGGCGCAGCGGTCTGGGGATCTGACGAGATAAAGAAGATCCTCAAAAAAGAAGAGAAAAAAGGCGAAAGCCGCGTTGCCCAGGCGATCCGAGACTACCATCTTGCCCACGCCAAAGCTAAAGAAGCGATAGCCCAGGCCCTGAGCCAGGAACTGGGAGTACAAGTAGAGCCGGGGAGTGAAATGGTCGATAACGCAGTGAATGCTTTATCTCTGACCAAGATCTTTAACGGTAAAGGGGAGGCAGAAGAACTGGTCCCCGCCCTTAAAGGAGAGCTTCAGAAGTATGAAGTAGATTCTCCGGAGGCTCATCAGGCGGTCGCCTCGATATTGAGCACCGGCAGCGCCCAGAAAGTGCCGACCACGGAGAAAGTGATACAGTACGATCTGGATGTTATAGCAATGAAGACAGTAGAGAACCCGAGCCTGCTGTTTTAAAAATAGAAAGTTTTTGGTATAATACGGGTATAAAGATTGATTAACAGCCCTCGATATGCGCCCCCCACGCCTCGAGGGCTCCTTATTTTATAGGGGGCTTTTTATCTTATCCCTGTCATAGCTAGATTATCTACAAGTCATTACCTCAGCACGACCTTGATGACCAAAAGCCTATTAACCCCAGTGATCGAGTGAATGATCGCTCAACAGATGCCTGCGGATATTAGAGATGAGATATACACGTTATGATAAAAACACTAAAGAACAGGACAGTAAAACATCAGACCTTTCTGATCAACCCTATCATCTTGCCCAGAATATTGACCGGGGCCTCGCCACGCTTGATGATAATAGGCTCCATAGCAGGATTGGAAGGCTTGAGCTCAACATAATCACCATGATTATAAAATCTCTTGAGCGTGACCTCGTTCTCGACCAGGACCGCCACGATATCCCGAGCCCCGGCATAGGTCTGCTTGCGGATGATGACATAATCGCCATTGATGATATGGTCCCCGATCATGCTGTCCCCCCGGACTTGTACCGCGAAGGCTTCATCGGCATTAATGACCGTCTGATCGACCTTCAAATATCCTTCAATATTTTCTGTCGCAAGCAAGGACAGCGGACCGGCGGCTATGAGCCCGAGGATAGGTATCATTCCAGCAGGGGCAGGATTAAAGCTCTCTTCTAACTGATCATCTTCATGCAATATTTCGATCGCACGTGACTTATCAGGGCTTTTACGTATGACCCCTTTACGCTCGAGAGCCTGCAAATGATCGTTCACACCGTTAGTGGACTTGATGCCGAACCTATCACCGATCTCACGCAGCGTCGGCGGGAACCCGTTCTCATCCAGGTATTCTTTGAGATAGTCCAGTATCGCCTGCTGTTTTTCCGTGAGGTTCTGTATCATATAAGCTCTTCTCCTCTCTTAATCTTATTATAAAAGTCCACATAATTCACTGTCTTCGTATAGGAAAGCCCGGCGACCGAGGCCCGACCCATGTTCACATAGCTTGCATGCTGGGAAGCGATGCGTGACCGCTGCGGATGATCGAGCATCTTCGAAGAAGCGATGGTCTTGGCGATCACCGCAGGAGAAGCACGCATCGGGCTCCACTCCTCGATACCGAAACGATTGCCAATAATGGTCTTTCCCGGCAACAACAAGACAAAAGAGTGGTCAGGATAGATGCGCGCCCACTGCTGAACGACCAGGTCACTGATATCGTGTTTGAGCGTATAACGGGTATACAGCACGTTCTGCATATCAGGCATGACCGAGAACCGCATCGCCTGGCCGCTCAAACGCAATTCACCCTGCACTTCTTCAGAGTACTTCAGGAGTTGTTTACCTTCCAGAGACGTGCCGTTCACGACCTCAAGCGGTGAAGCGTTAATAGCACGCCGCGTAGCGTTCTCAATGATCGCATATTTCTTGTCGCTCATATGACGCAAGGCCCAGCCGATAAGGTTCTCAAGAGCTTTTAACTGCTCATAGGAAGAGAATATTTTAGGCTTTTTCTTGGCCAGACGTAGATTGGCGATCAGGTCCGCAATATCCAGATCGTCCGCATCAATGGTCGGTTCATTAAAAAGGGAGAGTTCCAGCATCGTTTTTTCTGTCACTGGAGCCGCTCCCGAAAACTCCGCATAGAGCATCGCCTTGATTATCGATACCGCCTCATCTTTATATACTACTTTCATATCCCATCTCCTCCTTATTATTAGTTCATCGTCAATTCGAGCTGCAATTGCTGTGCCAAAGCTTGCTTCTTCGGCAGCACTTCCGCTCGTTTGCCATTGAGCAGCAGGAACGGGGCAGCTCGACGACCGACCACCCCGAGTCTCTGCAGCATCTTGATATCCGTGAACCGTTGATATTTCCGCTCTTTGACCAACCTCTGACAGGATGTTGGGCCGATGCCCGGGACTTTCAGGAGGAGTTGCGGGGGGGCGCAATTTACCTCCACCGGAAAAAGCCCCGGGTTTTTCATTGCATAATTGAGCTTTGGATCGATATCCAAAGGAAGTTTATCTTCTTCGAGCACAAAATCCTCTTTATTGAACGCATATTCACGCATCAGAAAATCACACTGGTATAACCGGTGTTCACGAAGAGGGGCAGTGCGGCGGCTATTTTCCAGAGGGGTGCCTTCGAGGGGGACGAAGGCCGAAAAATAGATCCGCCGCAAGAGGGCGTCGCGATAAAGGGATGCGCTGGTTTCAATGATCTCGCGGTCCGTCTCGCCGGCAGCACCAACGATGAACTGCGTCGTCTGCCCGGACCGGAGCTTGCCGTTCTTTTCCTCATTGCGGATAGCCCGCATCGAACGCAGGATGTCCCGGTAATAATCCTTTCCTGCGGCGATCTTCTGCAGTCGTTCGCTGGTCGGAGCTTCGATATTAATAGAAGCTCTATCGGCCAAGCTGCAGGCATGCTGTATCGTGGCATCGGAGACGCCAGGCAGGACCTTTAAATGAATGAACCCTCTGAAATGATGACGGAAACGGAGCAGCTCAACGGCTTTTATCATGTTCGCCATGGTCCGCTCAGGAGAACCATCCACAGCTGAACTTAAGAAAAGCCCTTGAACATACTTCTTCTTATATAACTGCATGAAAGTATCGGAGAGCTCTTCCGGCGTAAGGGCCGTGCGCTCGATATCTGCCTGGCAGCGGTTCATGCAGTACTTGCAATTGTGCATACATTTATTGGAAAGCAGGACCTTGAAGAGATCAGAACAGCCGTTGGAGGTGGATGACCGGTAGATACCGCCTAAGTTGGAAAGCCCGGTGCGGATGACGTTCATCTCGCTGCGGGGATTGCTCGATGAACAAACATCGTGAGCAGCGGAAGCTTTCAATACTTTTAATTTTTGTACGGTCTCCATATCTCTTCACCCCCAACGACCACTGAACTTAATATCACTGTTTTCTTGTACAGTATATTACTGGTATTTTGTTCAGTTGTCAAGGGGTAAAAAGAAGTGGAAAGTGCCCGGTGTCACGTGGCAGGAATTCGTGCCACATGCCACTCGTCACCTGCCACATTATATGAACAACGACTCCAACTCAGAATATTTCGTGACCACATTGATCTGCTGCCGCAGGTGCGATGCCCCGGGCTCGCCGGAGACATACCGGTGCCCGAACTTACGCATCTCGAGCATCGCTTTTCTCTCACCTTTCACCTCAACGAGCATCTTCGCGTGATGCAGATACATCTGCACGCGTTCTTCAAATGACGGCCGGGGCAACATCTCCCCCGTTTTTAAATAATGAATGACCTCTTTAAAGAACCACGGGTTCCCGATGACGCCGCGCCCGAGCATGATCGCGTCACAGCCGGTCTCATCGAGCATGCGTTTAGCGTCCTGCGGGGTCTTGATATCCCCGCTCCCGATGACCGGTATCTTCACGCTCTCTTTCAATTTTTTTATCATCGACCAATCCGAGGTACCCTTGAACATCTGCTGACGCGTGCGCGGATGCAGCGTGACCGCAGAGACCCCGCACTGCTCGGCCATCTGCGCGAACTCGATGATATTAATGGACTTGCTGTCCCACCCCAGACGCAGCTTCACGGTGACCGGGACTTTCGCCAGGGATAACGTTTCTTTGATGATCTCTTCAGCGAGCTTCGGCGTTTTCATGAGCGCGCAGCCGGACCCGCCGTTAATGACCTTGGCCGCCGGACAGCACATATTAAGATCGATGATATCCGCGCCATGCTCTTCCGCGATGATGGCCGCCGGACCGAACATGAGCGGGTCCTTGCCGAAGAGCTGTATCGCCACCGGCTTTTCTTCGGGCACGGTCTTCATGAGCGCCAGGGTCTTTTCACAATGGCGAATGGTCCCCATGACATGGATCATCTCGGAATACACGAGCCCCGCACCCTGCTCTTTGGCGAGCAGACGGTAGGCGATGTCCGAGAGGCCTGCCATAGGAGCGGCGAAGACGTTATTTTCGATGGTAAGGGCGCCGATCTTCATAAGGGAGCAAGTATAGCGTGTTAGCGTAACAGGGTCATCAGAACAGGGACTTCACGGTCTCCTGTAAAGGCTTCTTCAGGACCATGCCCTGGACCAAGCAGGCCAGCGCTTCGACCGGCGCTCTTTGTTTTATCAAATAATGATTGATCCCGCCAAAGAACATCGAATGATGGAACTCATCCTGGTAGTCAGATATCCGTTCATCCCACACAACGGGGAATGACCCAGCGTTCATGGCATCAATATCCTGCGCAAATCCGGACAGCAATTTCTGCTCGTAACCTGTCGGGGCCGTGCCGTCGCCGGCGATCCATTCCGCGAACCGGACCCCTTTCCGGAACATATCTTGCTCGAACGGGATCCCCGCAAGAACAGGAGACCGACCACAGAGCAGAGAAAAAGTGATGTCCATCCCGCCCGCCAAATAACAGCTGCTGGACCGCGGGATGCGTTCAACATGATCAAGATGATGGACCCCTTCATGCACAATGATGCTCCCCGGATCGTACTTCGTATTGCGTATGGCCGATCCGAAGATAATAGCCTCCCCGGAACGATCATATCTCGCGATGAACCGGATCTCCTCCGAGGATAGCACACCGGCCAAAAGATCATAAAAAGAACGCGGCCGTATCGGAACGACCTCATTGCCGGACAAGATCGGGCCGAACATGAGCGACATGAACGTTTCCGCCTGTTCAATATGCACAGGAAGGTCGTGTCTCCAGGACATCACTTTGTTCGAACGGCATTCGAACGTGAGCGGCTTATTGAACTGTTGAGCAATTATCTTCCGGAACATACCTTTCCCTTTCGCTTGATTATATCGAAAGGACCTGAGATGTGTTGCAGCATCGCGTATATTCACTGAAATCAGCGCTCCGAACCTCCGACATCCATATACAGGAGCTCTATGTACCTTACACATAAGACCATACCGTATTACCCGGAACGCTCTGAAAAGGGGACCGTCTGGGTCCCGTTCTCGGCGTCACATCTGAAACGACAGTTCGCCTTGTTCACGAAAGATCGAGAGAGGGCACATGACTGGCTACTGCAGGTACAGAAGGACAGTGACGTCCTTAAGGAGCACAGAAGTATCCGTTCGACCGCAGATGCGCTGCAAAAAGCTCCTCGGCGGTATGTGACTGCCGTCAAGTCATTGCTCGCCGATCCCCGGCTTTCCGGATATATACGGACACACTATTGGTCCAAGAACCAGAGCCTGCAGGTGTTCTTTGCGCATCTTTCTGAAAGATGTGGCTCCGGCACTGTCCGGAACATGCTCGATCAGTATGGCCCACTGGGGACCGTGCAAGAATTTTCATATATCCGTCAGCTGACGAAAGACCTGCAGGACCTCCGGGAGGACCATGACACGCCGTTATTGCCTGCATTGCTTAAGGAGTGTCTCATGAGCGTCCTGCTCGACCTCCGACTGCCGGAACATACCTGCACTGCGGAACAGCTTCTCTATCGGGAATACGTCATGACCTACCTCCGAGGGCCGGTACGTGATCACTTGACGAGCCTAATGACCTTGGCCGCCGCATCGCGCTCCCCGTACCCGTTCCTCAGGAGCGTGTTCGGGGACTATAAGCTCTTCTGCGCGGAGCTGTTCACGTTGCCCGCACATGACGAGGATATCCTGAACATGATCGTCAGGAAAAAGGATAGCTCCGTATCCGGAAGAAGCCTGCTTGCTCTCTGTTTTTCAGTGGCCGGGGGGCTCCCGGTCATCTCGCGTGCGATAAAGCAGGAGGTGGACACCTCCAGGGACCATACCTCCCAGGAGTGCGCCTCGATACTGAGGACACTGCTGCTCCGTTCTTTCACCGAACTGCTTCTGATCATCAAGGACCTGGACACGCTGCATGTCGGCGCGCTCTGCGTTTCAAAACGGCTTTCTTCTCAGATGCAGAAGATCGCCGGGATATCGCTCAATAAGCTCGCATCCGTCCCCGCCGCACTGGCCGGCACAGAGGCCGAGCTCACGTGTAAGGAGGACCGGCGGGGATACAAGAACAGCTCACGGAACATCTTCGCGTATGTGAGCGCAATGGACAGCTATCAGGGACAGGCGGGCTCCCGCCCCGTGATACGCCACTGGGAGACCTATGCCCGGCTCTATCAGGCCCTTGTCGAGAACGGGACCTTACGCGAACAACTTTCCCGGCAGTGCCGCACGATGGAGGACTTCATCCGCCAGCTGCAGCAGCATGTCCATATCCCGAACCTCCTCGAGGCCCAAAGAACTGGCATGAACGCGATATTCAACAATGTCTTTTATATATTAGGGTACCATGTCCGGGAATTCACGGAACTGCTGACCGCACAAGCGCAGGAACTCGAGAAGGAACGCATGTCCGCGCTCAAGGAGCTCGAGTATGATCCGGCACTGCGGGAGATCGTCGAACAATACCTGGTATTATCCAATATCTCTTTCACCGACGAGCGAACTTTCCGCGAAGACTTCAAGACCCTGGAATCCCGCAGCTTCTCCGCCTATACCCAGCATCTGGGGACGCTCATGCACGAGGAGCTGAGGGATGAACGAAGGCGTGACGCCCTCTCACGGTACGAGGATTTTCGCGACCTGTTGGTCGGCATCATGCAGGTCCTGCAGGATGAAGGACGGGAGAAACTCTCCCGGCTCAAGAACGTCCTCCTTGCCGAGAGCATCATCGCGGAAGCCCTCATCGACCTCTCCATGCTCGATACTGACGTCATCGATACCCCGGAACATCGCACCGCGAACGCGGAACATCTGCTGCGCGCCATCACCACGCTGGAACAATTCTTCGGTGACAGCGGACTCCTGACGGACATCGGGGCGGAGGACCGCTCGATATTTATCGCGTTCGAGGAATGCGTGAAGGTCGTGAGCACCGTACTGCTGGAGCACGCGCCTGAAAGAACAAAAGAGCTCACTGCTGCCGTTGAACACATCGCCGCGAGCATCTCCGTTCATTACCCGGTCGAAGACAGGACGCTCAGCGCGTTCGCTGCGTTCGCCAAAGAACAGCTGCTCAAAAAGAACAAGATCGAAGCGGAGGAGACCGTCATTACGCTCACTGACCGCTACGGATCGCTTGTCCGTTTCGCGAACGAGCACCCTATCATCGCGATACGTCGCGAGGGGCATGCGTTCTTTTATAAACATCGTGAAGAGCTCGAAGGACCGCTGCCTCAGGGACTTACGGGGATCATCGCCGAGGCATGGGACACGTTCAAGATAGAGGAAGAATGGCTGATACTCCGGGCGGCAAAGAACGACCTCAGCGCGAGCATCGTGACCTTCGCGGATGACGGGACGAAGACCCCGTACGAAAGGGATATCGACCTGATGCGCCTCCCGGGGAATTACTCTGCCTGCAGCAAGACCTCGGGGAAAGAACTGAAGCTCCCCCGCTACAATACAAAAGAACATCGGATCGGATACAAAGCGCTGGCTTCCATGTTCCGGACCGTGGGACGGGACACCCGCACCATTGCCGTACGCACTGAACCGCTGGAACGCTTTGGCGTTCAGGTCCTGGTCAGGAACGTGGACCTGCCCCAGCATTTGTCACGTACACTGGACACAGGGACCGAAGGACATGTACGCAGCCGGGCAGCGTTCTATACCTCGTTCCTCAAGAACGTGCTCAAGATCATGCTCGCACCAAAGAAAGACCAGGACCCTTCTGCCCTGGCGATGCTGCCGGCAGAGAAATAGCACATCCTGAACAACAAGGTTTTGCCTAGTTCCCCCGAAAAATGATATCCTTCATACATGAAATACATCATCCTCATCGGCGACGGCATGGCGGACGAACCGCTCGAACAATTGGGCGGCAAGACCCCGCTTGAAGCCGCCAAAACACCGAACATGGATCTCCTGGCCAAGAACGGGCTCTGCGGCATGGCACAGAACGTGCCGGAAGGTATGGCCCCGGGCTCGGACGTGGCGATCATGTCCATCTTCGGCTACGACCCGAAAGCGAACTATACCGGACGCGGCCCTCTCGAAGCGCTCGCCAAAGGGATACGCCTGTTCCCCGACGACCTTGTCTACCGCTGTAATCTTGTGACGATAGAAGATGACATCATGGTCGATTTCACCGCCGGCCATATCCAGACCGAGGAAGCCGTGAAGTTCATCCGCTTCGTCGACAAGAAATACGGTTCCGACCGCAAACGCTTCATCCCGGGGTTCAGCTACCGCCACCTGCTCATCATCAAGGAAGGCAACGACGCGGTGACCACCACGCCGCCGCACGACATCACCGGCAAGAACGTCAAGGAGTACCTGCCCAAAGGCCGCGGTGCGCTCATACCCAACGCGCTCATGAAGGACGCCGCAAAGATACTGATCTTCTCGGACCTGAACGCGGCGCGCATCGCCAGAGGTGAGAAGAAGGTCACCAATATCTGGCTCTGGGGCCAGGGAAAGAAACCGGACCTCAAGAAACTGACCGACAGGTACGGCATCGACGGCGCGGTCATCACGGCCGTGGACCTGCTCAAGGGACTGGCCTATGCCTCGGGGCTCAAGAGCATCGATGTGCCCGGCGCGACCGGCTTCCTCGACACGAACTACGCCGGCAAGGTCGAAGCGGGCCTTGAAGCGTTGGAAGATAATGAACTGCTCATCGTGCACGTAGAAGCCCCGGACGAATGCGGCCATATGGGCGATATTGAGAAGAAGATACAGGCCATCGAGGATTTTGACTCCAAGATCGTCGGTCCGTTCCTGAAAGCGATGGAAGGCAAAGAGTTCCGCATGCTCGTATTGCCGGACCATCCGACACCGATACACCTCAAGACACATTCCGGGGACCCGGTGCCCTTCGCGCTCTACGATTCCCGCAAAAAGAACGACCGTACGGCCGAACAGTATTCCGAGGCCGCGGTGAAAAAGGTCGCGCAAGGCACCGTCGTGGGTCGTGACCTGATGGAGATGCTGATAAAGGGTTGATCCCGGGCAACCCTGCCCTGAGGATATAACGACGAAAGATAAAGGAGCGCACATGCCAAAAACAAAGAAAAAGACCTCAAAAAAGACCGTATTGCCGAGCGTTGATATCGGCGTATTCGGGGGCTCCGGATTCTATAAGCTCGCGGACAATGTCAAAGAATATGCGATCAAGACCCCGTACGGAATGCCGAGCGATAAGATCGCCGTCGCAGAGCTTCACGGCAAGACCGTGGCCTTTCTCCCGCGACACGGGAAGGACCACCATCTGCCGCCGCACATGATCAATTACCGGGCGAACATCCACGCCATGAAAATGCTCGGTATCAAAGCGCTCGTATCGCCCTGTGCGTCCGGGAGCCTGCAGGCGCATGTGCAGCCCGGTGATTTCGTCATCTGCGATCAGGTCGTGGACAGAACGAGCGGACGCAAGGACACGTTCTTCGACGGACCGAAGGTCGTCCATGTCTCCCTCGCCGAACCCTACAATGCCGACCTCCGAAAGCTCGCCATCCAGGCATCAAAGGACTGCCTGGTCCCTTGCCACGAAAAAGGTACGATCGTGGTCATACAGGGGCCGCGCTTCTCGTCCAAATCCGAGAGCAAATGGTTCACACAGATGGGCTGGGAAGTGGTCAACATGACCCAATACCCGGAAGTGACGCTCGCCAAAGAAGCGGCCATCCCGATGGTCAACATCTCGCTCATCACCGATTATGACGCAGGGTTGGTCGGCGACGCGGTGGCGCCCTGCACCACCGAAGAGGTGATCCGCACCTTCAGCGCCAACAATGAAAAACTGACCAAGGTGCTGCACCGTTTCATCGAGCTGTTCCCGAAGGACTTCACCTCGAACGCCGAAGCGGAACTCAAGGCCGCGGTACTTCATGAATAGAGAGATACGCACCGTCGACTTTATTGACGGCAAGGTCCTGCTCATTGACCAGCTCAAGCTCCCTGAGCATTACGAGATCGTGACCTGTACGCGCTGGGATGAAGTCTATGAAGCGATACGCACCATGATCGTGCGCGGCGCCCCAGCGATAGGCGTCTCCGCCGCCTGCGGGCTCGCGCTCGCGGCAAAGGACGTCAAAAATATCGACGAATTCAAAGAGATCGCCTCCACGATGCGCAAAGCCCGACCGACCGCCGTGAACCTTATGTGGGCCGTGGACCGGCTCCTTGCCCTCGCTGAAAAGAACAAAAATGACGTCACTGCCATGAAGAACGCGCTCATCAAAGAAGCGCACGATATGGTCGAAGAAGATATCGCGATATGCAAAAAACTCTCCCAGTTCGGCGCAGAGGTCGTCCCGCAGAACGCGCGCATACTCACTCACTGCAATGCCGGAGCCTTGGCCTGCGCAGGATATGGGACCGCGCTCGGGGTCATACGCGCGGCCCATGCACAGGGGAAAGTAAAGATGGTCTATGCCGATGAGACCCGGCCAAGACTGCAGGGCGGGAAATTGACCGCCTGGGAAATGGTCGAGGAAGGCATCCCGGTCACGGTGCTCTCGGACAATATGGCGGGGTACGTGATGAGCAAGAAGATGGTCGACATGGTCGTGGTGGGTGCGGACCGCATCGCGAGCAACGGCGATACCGCCAACAAGATCGGGACGTACGGCGTGGCCATCCTCGCCAAAGAGCACAACATTCCGTTCTATATCGCAGCTCCGTTCTCAACGATAGATATGAACATCAAGAGCGGGACCGAGATACCTATTGAGGAGCGCGACCATGAAGAAGTGACGCATATGAACGGCATGCGCATATTGGCGAAAGGGATCAAGGTGTTCAACCCCGGGTTCGATGTGACGCCGGCAAAGTACATCACGGGATTCATCACGGAAAAAGGGATCATCAAACCACCGTTCAAGTGAACGGCCCCGCCCCCAACACACCACGTATATTTCTCCTTAAATCCGGGTATACAGGATATAGAGGTATCACATGAGAAAAGGCTTCACGCTCATTGAACTGGTGATGGTCCTCGCTATTATGGCGATAGTTTCCGGCATCGCATTGCCGGCGTACGTCAGCATGCGAGAGGAAGGGAATTACACCAAGGCACAGAAAGAAGTACCGATGCTGCAATCCTCTATCGAAAAATACTGGGCAACGACAGGAACGCTCCCGCGAACGCTCGATGAAGGGCTTCTCGGCAACAAGATCAATGTGCTGCCCAAACAGGCGCAGGACCCCTGGAAGACCGACGGGAAAAAATACGGGTATCAGACCGGGAAAGCCTCGACCGGCGAAGATTATTATGTCATCTATACCAAGGGTATCGCAGAAAAGATCGGCTATGTTGTCAGCGGCAATCATATCATCAACAAGAGCGGGAACATCATCGTCTCGAACCTGCCGGTCGTGGAGGAATGATCGCCCGAAGACCAGGAAGACTTGCGTTATAGGTCTTTTTCCCCGTTCGCACCACGGCGCCTTACTGTGTACTTCTTAATATACCTCCTTCTCTGATAATCAATGTACGTATGTCCGGCATGGTGAGCGGCCAGAACGAGCCCCTCAAAATCACCGACACACTGAGATAATCGGTAATGTTCAAGCTGCGCCTGCAGATACAGGTCCCTGTTCCCGAAAGGCCCGGTCACAAAGGACATATTGAACTTGATCCCGCAGAACACTCGTTCTTTTTTCTTAAAAACACGCCATAACCTGACAAGTTCATCTATCGCGGTCTCCTTGGTATACAGCATCGTGCCCTGACCATGGACATACACGATCTCCGGATGGACCTGCTGCGCCTCCGCGATCAGCCCGAGAAAACTGCCGACCTCTTTCTGAAGAGGGGTGTCTTTCGTCTGTGCTTGCTGATACAGTGTCTTGTCCCCGCACTCCCCGATGATGAACTTCCTGTCAAATACGAGCCCGTCATCTTCTTTCTTCTTTTCCACATAGACATCCCAGATACGTTTCAATTCTTTTATCGCGGCCTCTTCCGAATACATGAAACTTTTCTCATACCTGATCTCGGGATATATTTTTTTCACTTCGGCGACAAGAGCGTCAAAACTGACGACCTCTTTCTGCAGTGCGTACCTTTCGAATTGGGCCTGCTGATACAGGTTCTCCCCCTGACGGAAGCGGCAAAAGAACGCCTGATTGAACTTCAAGCCAGGGTCTTCTTTTTTCATGCCACAGAACACGTCCCAATAGCACTTGACCTTCATTATGGAGATCACCATGACAAGGAGCTGTTTTTCCGTGCGCTCCAGCGAACGCAGCCGGGGGATGGCCTTGAAGATCCCTGTAGCCTGGAACAGGGAGACCGCCTCCTCCGCTTTCATTTTATAGGACATGAGCGGCCCGGAAGGGTCGAGCAGCCCTCTCTGCAGAAGGAACAAGAAAAGCTTTCGATAAAGATCGCTCTTCCAGGAGGGCATCCCGGGAATGGCTTCTTGTTCCAATAAAATGAGCTTCTTCAGCATATGCACGCTCCGAACGACCATATAGATATCGATATTTTACGGGGACATTCCCGCAAGCCCACGGGCACGAACGCTCAGGAAAGAAGCATCACCTGTTTGTCATGCTGCATTTTGACATGATGGACCGTGGAGCGCCGTGCGATATGCTTCAGGTCCTCGGCCACGTACAGCTCTATCTCCGCATAGTATTCCATGCGCTGGGTCAGGGGCAGGACGTCCAGGACATCGAGCATGAGCCTGGCGAAATTCCCTATCTCTTTTTGCAGAGAAGTCCCTTTCTCCTGAGCGAACTTGTACAGCGTGGCGTTCCCGTGAGGCCCCGTGATGAACGCGATATTGAAGCGCAGGAACGGATCATTCTCCCGAAGGCGACGGAACACATGCCACAGACGCTCCAGCTCACGAACGGCCTCGTCCCTGGTGAACCCGTCCACCTTTTCCAGAACGATCATCGGATATTTTTTTCTGGCCTCGGCAATAAGAGCGTCAAAACTGCCCGCCAGCTTCTGCAGGGTGGCCCCATGTATCTGCGCCTGATAATACAGGTTCTTGTTGCCGAGCTTCCCGGTCACAAAGGCCATATTGAATCGGACGTTCTTCCCTTTGGCCTTTTCTGCACAGCACAGGTCCCACAACCGCTTGACCTCCTCGATCGCCTCCTGTTTTGTATAGGTATGTGACGTCCGCAAACAGAGTTCGATCTCCGGATATTTCTTCTGTGCTTCGATGACAAGACCCATGAAACCGCCGACAGCACTGTGCAGATAATGCCCCTTCAGCCGGGCCTGTTCGAACAGACGCAAATTACCGTTCGGTCCTTTTATGAACGCGGTATTGAAAACGACCGGCCGGCCCTCATCCTTGAGCGCGATATACCGGTCCCAGATACGCTTCAGCTCTTCAACGCCGGTATCTATGGTATAGGATACGCCCCTATCAAGAACGATCTCCGGGTACTTCTTCTGCGCAGCAGCGATAAGCCCGTCGATAGAGCCAAAGACCGTGTGCAGTCCGCCGTTCTTTTTCTGTACCTGTTGATAGAGGGACTCATTGCCGTACGGACCATAGAAGAACGCGGGACAGAACGTGATGTTCTTGTTCGTTCTGCTCAAAAGCAGATACATATCCCAGATACGTTTCACTTCCACGAGCGCTTCCTCCTCGGTGAAGCCGCGCCCTTTTTCGAAGACGATCTCCGGATACTTCTTCTGCGCTATTTTGACCAACCCATCAAAATTTTTGACGATCTTTTGCAGAGAAGAAGCCTTGTCCTGGGCCTGATGATACAGAGCGCTGTTCCCCTGCTCTCCCGTTATGAAGGACATATTGAACCGCAAGGCATCGTTCGTTCTCTTCTGTTCACCATATACGTCCCAGAGCCGTTTCAATTCTTCGACCGCTTCCGCGACCGTAAAGGCAACCACCTTATGTTCAAAGATCATCTCGGGATATACCCGTTGCGCCGCAGCGATAAGTCCGGCAAATCCGTCCAGTTCATCGTGCACGGTATAGCCCCGATAGAAGGCTTGTTTATAGAGCTCCCGATACCCATGCTTAACAAAAAAGGTGACATTGAACTTCAGCGAAGGAGCGGCTTCCTGTTCTCTGCAGAACAGGTCCCATACATCTTTGACTTTTTTTATCGCAATGATGACCACGAGCGCTTTCTTTTCATTCTGAACGAGGTGTTCGATCCCGGGGAACACAGCATACGCATCTATCTTATTGAAATACCTTGTGGCCTCCACCATGTTCATCGTGGCCATGCGCTCGTTCATCAAGACCCCGTCCTTTTCAAGAAAACCCTTTTCAAGAAAAAGCGAGAAGAGATCTTGATAGGCCGCCAGCTTCCGAGCCGAAGCCCCGAAAAGGTTATGCTCCTTGTCCTCAATAGAAATGATCTTGCTCAACATAATACATTCTCCCGCGAGCATTGCTGCCAGATATATCGAAAGCAATCCGGGCATGTTGCACCCGACCGCTGGTTTTTGAACAGTATCTCCACAAAAATGAACTGTCGCGGAAATGATGCATATCTGTAAAGAAAAAATGGTCACAGCGCCCCCACAGCGGTCAAAATGTTTGCTTTTTACCCTTCAAAGTGCAACAATTTTCAAAGACTTTCGATATCTTTATGAAGGTCGATAAGTATCTTTTATCATACGAAAAAGAGATACTATGGAAGAAGGATCAGGCGAAAGGGGGAAATGAATATGACATACAACAAAAAAGGTTTCACACTTATTGAGCTTCTGATAGTCATGGCGGTGGTGGCGATATTGGTCGCTATCATAATCCCGTCATACCGCGGCATGCAGCACGAAGCATGGATGGCACAGGCAGAAAAAGAGGTACAGACCCTGCAGACAGCGATAGAATCCTACTACAGACACCATGGTGAATATCCGGCGAACATCGCGGAAGCGCTCACTGAAGCAAAACCGACGATCGTGACCGGCGTGATGAAAGACCCGTGGAAGACCAGCGGTATCACGTACGGATATGTGACCGGCGACGCCAGCAATTTCGGCGAGTTCTATATCGTCTATTCACAGAGCATTAACGGCGTCCAGGATTGGACCCGCGTCGGGACCGAGGTCCGCGTCAGCGGCGACGACGTCGTACAGTCGAACCTGCCGGTCGTGAAGTAAAGAACGTTCGCACGTAAAAGTACCGAGAACCCCCTTTTGGGATGACCGAAAGGGGGTTTTTCTTTATTCCTCCCGTGCTACTATGTCCAGATGCAGCACAGTATTCAAAGGGCCGTTCCATGCACCGGCATCGGGATCCATTCCGGGGACCCCGTCCGTTTGACGTTCAACCCGGCCCCCGCAGGACACGGTATCGAGTTCGTCCGCACCGACCTTCCGAACAAAGACCGTATCCGGGTCACCCCCGGTAATTTTTCCGGTGAGGACCGCGGCACCAAGCTCATTCAGGGCACCGCCATGGTACAGACCGTGGAACACGTGCTCTCGGCGATACACGGGCTCGGTATCAACAATATCATCATCGAGGTCGATAGCTCAGAAATGCCGATACTCGACGGCAGCGCCAAAGAACTGGCGAGCCTTCTGCGCAGCGCAGGGCTGACCGAACAGCCAGGAGTTGTTCCGGACCTGGTGATCAAAAGGCCTGTGGTCCTGCAGGGCACACAGAACGGATCCCTGCTGGCCCTGCCCTCGGACGACCTGCGAATATCCGTGATCGTGGATTTCCCCAAGCCGGTCGGCGTTCAGGTCTATACATCCAAAACACCCGGCATTGAAGCTATTTTCAATGATGTGGCCAATGCCCGGACGTTCGGCTGGATGCGGGAGCTGGAATTCCTCTGGAACCATGGGCTGGGGCGCGGGGCTTCGATGTCCAATGCTATCGGTATCACCGAGGAAGGATACAGCACGCCGTTACGTTATACGGATGAAATAGTACGGCATAAGGTCATGGACCTGATCGGGGACCTCTCCGGACTGCAGAAGAACATACGAGCACATATCATCGGGTTCAAGACCAGTCATAAGCTCAATATCCAGTTCATGAAGAAGCTTGCGGAGCTCGAGTAAATCCTAAAAAATACCAAGACCCAAATACCAAACATACAAAAATCCAATACCTGCCGCTAAATCATCTCATATTGATATGGCCATATAGAACAACCTTTTAGCCGTTTTATGGTAAAATACCCCCTGTTTTGACAGGCTATTACTCGTATACCATGGTCATGACCATTACATAGAGTAAGCCCCATCAGTTTTTGAGTTCGGTCTCTTATGCAGAGCCGACCTGCATGTAAAAGGAGAAACATATGACATCCATGGACGTTAAACAGATAATGGACATCCTGGCGCAAAGCTATCCGGCCGTCCTCATCGACCGGGTCGAATCGGTCAATCCCAGTAAAGATATCGTCGCCTACAAGAACGTGACCATCAACGAGAGCTATTTCAGGGCTGCCGTCGCTGAAGCTGTCATGCCGGTAGTGCTTCAACAGGAAGTGCTGTATCAGACAGCGAGCATCCTGCTCTTAAAAAGCGATGAATTTCAGGGCGAATATGTTTCCGTATCCTCGGTAGACCAGGCCAAATTCCTCCGGCCTATCGTTCCGGGCGACACCTTGCGCATTGAGGTCTCTATCGACAACATGCATGCCCCGGAAGCCCATTGCAAAGGCCGCATCCTGGTCGGCATGGACGTGGCCGCCGAGTCGATGTTCACGCTCAAGGCCATAACGCTGCGGGCCAAGGATTCATATATCGATCGCACCGCGGTCGTCCATTCCACGGTAAAGCTCGGCAAGAACGTCCGCATCGGACCGTACGCCATCGTCGATGAACACGCGGTCATCGGGGATAACACCATCATCGACGCCCACGTGGTCATCGGGGCCCGGACCATCATCGGCCAGGACTGCCATTTCCATTACGGCGCTGTGGTCGGGGACCTGCCCCAGGACATGAAATACGTCGGCGAACCGACGAACGTGGTCATCGGCGACCGCAACAAGATACGCGAGTACGTGACCATCAGCCGCGCTACCGGCCCCGGCAACAAGACCGTGCTCGGCAACGACAACTTCCTTATGTCCCACGTCCATATCGGCCACAACTGCGTATTGGGCAATAAGATCGTCGTGGTCAGTCTCTCGCAGCTGGCAGGGCACGTCATTGTAGAGGATAACGTCACGATCGGAGGCATGGTCGGCATCCCGCAGTTCCTGCGCCTGGGCCGCCTGGCCATGATCGGCGGCTATTCGAGACTGTTCCAGGATATCCCC
The DNA here is from genome assembly GCA_964653455.1 of uncultured bacterium. GTDB lineage: Bacteria > Margulisbacteria > Termititenacia > CAZZFK01 > CAZZFK01 > CAZZFK01. The sequence goes on along the minus strand of CAZZFK010000002.1, from coordinate 274,123 downwards.
CCGTTCATGCTCGCGGAAGGCAACCCTGCCGACGTGCAGATGATCAACGCGGTCGGCTTGAAGCGCAACGGTATCAAACGCGAAGCCATCAACGCCATCAAGGACGCCTACCGGCTCATTTACCGCTCGGGACTGAACCTCAGCCAGGCCATCGAAAAGATAAAGGAAGAATGCAAGATCGACGGCGTACTGCCTCCCGAGATCGAACATATGCTGCATTTCATAGACAATACCATCAAAGGCATCAACCGCAGGGAGACCAGCACTTCGCTGCTCTCCTCGGAGAATTCAGGTATCCCTGAAACGGAGAGCTTCTTCGAGAAGGTCAAGAACATCATGCTCACCAGCAAAAAGACCAAGTAATGTCGGCACTCCTGTCTTTTTTTGTCGTTTTCACCCTGGTCGTGTTCGTCCATGAGGCGGGGCATTGCGCCATGGCCAAGCTCTGCGGCATCAAGGTCTACGAGTTCACCATCGGCTTCGGCCCCAGGCTGTTCTCCTTCGTTCGCAAAGGCACGCGCTACGGTCTAAGCCTGCTCCCGCTCGGGGGCATGGTGCGCATCGCAGGCCTGGATGATACCGAAAAAGAAAAAGCCTCCGCCCAGGAACGGTATACCTCAAAATCGTGGGCGGCCCGTGTGGCGGTCCTCATCGCCGGACCGGTCATGAACATCTTTTTCGCGCTGCTCATCTTTATTTTTGTTTTCAGCGTGCTCGGTATCCCGGAAAAGACCTCGAACGTTCTCGCGGGAGTGCTCCCGGGGTCCAAAGCGGAGGCGGCGGGATGGAAGAACGGGGATATCATAGAGACCTTTAACGGTGCGCCGGTGACCGATATGGCCGGGGTCATAAAAAAAATACGGGTATCCAACGGTGCGCCGCTCTCGTTCACCGTTCGCAGAAAAGACGCGGTCTCCCGGTACACCCTTTCCGGCACGTACGATGCACAACAGAAGGCCACGTTGATCGGCATCCAGCTCAGACCGCAGAATTACAGACGGTTCCCCCCGCTCCAGGCAATAGCCATGGGGAACAAACAGACCTATATCATCACTAAAGAAGTGCTGGGCAGCCTCACAAAGCTCCTGACGGGCAGAGAATCGTTCAATAATTTCGCAGGTCCGGTAGGCATCGCGAAGCTCTCGGGGGAAGCCGCCGCACAAGGACCGCTCATGTTCCTTACGTTCATAGCGATGCTGAGCATTAATCTGGGTATTTTGAACCTTTTACCCATCCCGGCGCTCGACGGAGGCCGGCTTTTCTTCCTGGTCCTGGAAAAGGTGCTCCCCCGAAAGATAAGTATTGAAAAAGAGCAGATTATCCATTATCTTGGGTTCGCTTTTCTGTTATTATTGGCGCTGGTAATTACGTTGTTCGATGTTAAGCGACTGTTCGGGCACTAGCCCTTCTAGTAACTAGTTCCTAGCCGCTAGTCACTAGCAAACCAATAACGAACAGACAGTTGATCGATAAATTATATAAGCAAAAGATTTGCCTGCTAGCACCTAGAGACTAGTAACTAGAAACTGGTAAAGGAACACACTCATGACCGACACCATTTCCACCATTAAGACCAAAGCCAAAGAGATACGCCGTCATGTCATCTGTATGCTGGCCGAAGCCGGGTCCGGACATCCGGGCGGCTCGCTCTCGATGACGGACATCATCGCCACGCTGTATTTCGGCGGCGTCATGAAATATGACCCCAAGAACATCAGCTGGAACGGCCGCGATTATTTCATACTCTGCAAAGGCCACGCCGCACCGGCGCAATACGCCGCGATGGCCCTGGCCGGCTATTTCCCGACGGATGAACTGAAGACCCTGCGCAAGATCAATTCCAGGCTGCAGGGGCATCCGGACCGCAATCATCTGCCGGGTATTGAGGTCTCCACAGGATCATTGGGACAGGGGCTCTCGGTGGCTATCGGCATGGCCTTAGGCTTAAAACTCGACGGCCGCGGCAACCGCGTCTTCGCGGTCATGGGCGACGGCGAACAGCAGGAAGGACAGGTCTGGGAGGCCGCGATGAACGCTGCTGCCAAGAAAGTTGATAATCTTATCGCGTTCGTGGACAGGAACGGCCTGCAGATCGACGGCACGACCGAACAGGTGAAGGCCATCGAACCTATCGTCGATAAATGGAAAGCGTTCGGCTGGCATGTCATCGATATCGACGGGCACAGCGTGGAACAGATACTTGCCGCCATTGAAGAAGGCAAGAAAGTGACCGGAAAACCTACCATGATCATCGCCCGCACCATCAAAGGCAAAGGCGTTTCGTTCATGGAAGGTAAAGTGAACTATCACGGAGTGGCGCCAAGCCGTGACGAAGAGAAAAAAGCGCTAGAGGAGCTGGGACACGCATGATAACCGTCGCTCAAGTTGGTGTCGGACGTTGGGGTAAGAACCTGCTCCGCAATTTCTCGCAAATAGACAGCTGCAAGCTGAAATACGTCTGTGAAGCGGCGCCCGCGCACCGGGAAGAAGTGAAGAAGAACTATCCGGACGTGAAGGTCGTTTCCAGCATCAACGCGGTCCTGAAGGACCCCGAAGTGGATGCGGTCATCATCGCCACGCCCGCCTCGACCCATTTCAAGCTCGGTATGAAGGTCCTGGGCGCCGGCAAGCACGTGTTCATTGAAAAGCCCATCGTGCTCAAGACCGCGCACCTGAAAAAGCTCATCGAAGTAGCGAAAGAAAAAAAGAAAGTGCTCATGGAAGGGCATCTGCTGCTGTATCACGGCGGCGTGAACCGTGTGAAGAAAGCGATACAGGACGGCACTGTCGGCGATGTGTTCAACATCTATTTCCGTAGAACGAACTTAGGGAGCATTCGTTTCAAAGAGAACGCGCTCTGGGATTTCGGCCCGCATGATATCTCTGTCGTCTATCATTTGATCGACGAACAGCCCCGGGCCATTTCGGCGCAGGGCGTGGGTTACCTGCAGGACGGCATCGAGGAAGTGGTCTTCACGTCCATCAAGTTCGCGAGCAAGAAGTTCGCGCACCTGCACGAGAGCTGGCTCGACCCGTACAAGGACCGTAAGATCATCGTGGTCGGAAGCAAGGGTATGATCATACTCGACGAATTGGCCACCGACGGCAAAGTGAAGTTCATCAAAAAGCGCGTGGAGCATAAGCCGGACGCGCAGTTCGAGCATGAGCGGTTCAAGTATTTCGACGAAGGCGCGGAAGTCCTCGAATATGAAGAAGTGGAACCGCTCCGCCTGGAGTGCATGCACTTCCTGGAATGTATCAAGGACAGCAAGACCCCGCGCAGCGGTGGCGAGAATAGCCTGAGAGTTCTGAGAACGCTCGAGCTGGCACAGAAGTCGCTGGAGAAGGACGGGAAACAGATAGCGTATTAAGACGCCTCTCCCCCTTTCCACCCTTGCCCTCCCTTCCCCCTCATCCATGACATGGAGAGGGGGAAGGGAGGGTCGGGAGGGTTGAGGGTGAGGCACAGGAGACACAGTATGTCGACAGAAGTAAAGAAACCTCTCGAAAAAGCCGCGACGCGTGATGCGTACGGGAAAACCTTATTAGAGCTCGGAAAGACGAACCCGAACATCGTGGCGCTCGACGCGGACCTTTCCGCCTCGACCAAGACGGCCGTGTTCGGCAAAGAGTTCCCGAACCGCTTCTTCAATGCCGGCGTTGCTGAACAAGATATGATCTGCACGGCAGCAGGGTTGGCTTCGACAGGGAAAATTGCTTTCGCTTCTACCTTCGCGATGTTCGCGACCGGCCGTCCGTGGGAACAGATACGCAATACCGTCGCCTATTCGAAATTGAACGTGAAAATAGTGGCCACGCACGCAGGATTGACCGTCGGTGAGGACGGAGCATCGCATCAGGCCATTGAAGATATCGCCATCATGCGCGTGATCCCGAACCTGCAGGTCATCGTGCCGGCTGACGCACAGGAGACTATCTCTGTCATTAAAGCTGTGGCTGAATTGCCCGGCCCTTTTTATGTACGTTTGAGCCGCTCGGCAACTCCGGTGTTCTATCCGAAAGATAAGCCGGTGGATTTCAATCTCGGCCGCGCTGACGTGCTCCGCGATGGCAAAGATGTAACTATCATGGCCTGCGGCGTGATGGTGACCACGGCCATGGAAGCGGCGGATGTGCTTGAAAAAGAAGGTATCTCGGCCCGCGTGGTGAACATGTCTTCCATCAAACCGATCGACGCGGATATGATCGTGAAATGCGCCACAGAGACCAAAGGAATAGTTACCGTTGAAGAACATACGATATACGGCGGCCTTGGTTCAGCCGTTGCCGAAGTGCTGCTCCAGAAGTCGCCGAAGCTTGTCCCGATGAAATTCGTGGGCGTGCAGGGCGTGTTCGGAGAATCCGGGAATCCGGACGATCTTCTCAAGAAATACGGGCTGACGACGGAGAATGTAGTGGGGAAGGCAAAAGAGATAGTAAACGGTTAAGGTCCTTAATGAATAGGCTCAGAACTTTTCACTGCTAGTTCGAACTAAGCACCCTTCTTAAAAACGTATCCTCTGCAAATTCAAACCATGGGAAAGGGTGGTTTTTTGCCCTCTCCCCGAGACCCCAACTAGCGCTGCGGAACAAAGACAAGCAGGGAAACTCCAACTCTTCTACACATCCTGACAGCAAACTTATTTTGGGGGAGGGTTCTTTAGAGGAAGCCTAAGACCGGGCCCACGGTCCCAGACGTCAGCGTTAGGTTTTAAATGGATACCAGAAACATTGGACATATCTCCCCATGGATCGAACTTGTCTGTTTCATTACTATGAGCAGCCGCCCCCTTGTCGCTCTTTGATATATTAAGTTTCTCAAGAAAATCTTTGACAGGATGGTCTTTCTCACCCTTTTTAGGGAAAATGACAGTGACAGTATCTTTAAGGAGCGTTACCTTCACGCGATCTTTTAAAGGAACTGTGCTTTTCTCTCCCAACAATGCTTCGTTCATTTTTTGTACATAATCTTTTATTTTTTCTTTCAAACTATCAGAAACGTTCTGCAACGTTACTTGTTCTTCTAAGCCTGTTCTGTTGCTCCCTTTATCACCAAAGATAGGCCCAACCCCCACAGCGTTGAATTCCATAATGATCCCTCCTCCTGAAAGCATTAATATACGCTATAGATATACCCACATTGCATTTTTTTATACCTGTTTCTTAATATAAACCGCACAGATGTTCAGGTCGGTCATAGTTGAGCTGCCTCAATATCTTAAGATGACATTCGCATGTTCTTTTTAAGGCGATCATGAAAACCCATAAAAGACCTTAAATCCTATCACCTTTTCCCTATGAACTCCGGTCGCACAAGAACAGACCGCCAAGGAGAGTTCAAAGCACAAGACCTACTTACGAGAATATACCACCTCCAAACTCAAGCTCCGGGAACAGGCAGCTTTTGGACACCTCCCCTGGCCCCTAAGAAGCTCAGCGCAGCAAGGATGGCTAGAAAAATACAGACTCCTCGCCACCCTTTCGAACTGCGGGCGGCTTCGGAGTGACAGGGCGGTAGGGATCTTGGTGAAAGGTGCTAAAGATAGATTGAGAAATCGCATTGAACTTCGCTGCGTTCCCTCACCCCAACCCTCTCCCTACGATTTGTTATTTATTATCGTAGGGAGAGGGTGCGAGATATGTCTGCATATCGAGCGGGTGAGGGCTCTAGCCCCCTGCCAGAAAAGCCTACCGATGAACGCCGCTGAACGCACCACACACGAATTTGAAGCTACAACGTACCGCGCATACCAATGCAGTGCTCACACAGAAGTAGCGTCGATGTTAAGTAGTACCAACACACAGAACATTCCCTGAAATCCATGCTAGAGTCCATCGATAAACTAGTATCAATTCAAGCCAGGAGGATGAAGAAATGTATTCGCATATCATCGCCAGCACAGAAAGAACTGCAGCGTCGCTCCCCAGAACAACCGAAGGGAAAATTGAGATCTTCAGATATCTCGGCAAGCACTCGAGAAGCTTCGCTATCCCTCTGACAGACGTACGGTCCAATAAAGAACCGGCCGTGTTCGCCATCCCCAGTTATATCGGCGGCATCCATGAGGCCTGGAAGGCCACCGATTGCTGCTATGTAGAAGGCCGCCTTGCGACCAGCTTCACGCACGTGAACCTTTCCGGGTTCATCAAAGAATATCCTGAAGGTGCGCACGTGAAGATCATCAAGACCGATGCATATTCGGCCATAAACTGGGATTATCTGTTCATAAACGGACTGAAGATCGATGAAGGCTCTCTGGTCATAGAGGATTAAGGCCGGAAAACACACCATCGAACGAACAATAAAAAGCCCCGGTATCTTTGCCGGGGCTTTCTTTTTCAGTGAGAACTTCCGGTCTACCGGGTCTTCATGTACGCTTCCTGGAACTTCTTCAGGTTCTCCAGACGGGTATTCAGGTCCTTGTTCTTTTCTGCAACAGTGTTCAGGAGCATCATCTGCACTGAAAGTTTGCTGAAGATCTGCTTCTGCAGGTTCTTGTCGAACCCCTTGAACCGCTGTTCACATTCATCGTAGGTGCGTACATCCGCATACTGCAGCTTATGCACGAAATACTTTGCCTGCTGTTCGAGCATGCTCGTCGCTCCTGTCGATACCCAGCCCAGCCCGCGCACCTGTGTCATATGTACCTCCTTAATAATGTCCCTCTCGTCACACAGATATATCGACCGTTCGTCCCGGATATTTCAGAGAAGAGTCTACAGCTTCGTGCAATACGCCCGGACCTTTGAAAGGACCTTCTTTTGTTTCTGCGCCGAAGCTTCGCTCACCGCCCCGAAGAGCAGGAACTTCTTCTTTTTCACGCCGATGAAGCTCAGCAGATTGAAGATCGTACGTTTCGCCGGGTCCTTGAACACCAGAGAACAGAAGAACGCCGGAGCGCCGCAGGAATAGAGGGCCGTCGCACCTTTGATATGGGTGAGCAGCCCTCTCATACCTTTAGGCGCGAACGCCCAGCCGGGAGTGAAGACCTTCTCGAAGAACCCTTTCAGCATCGCGGGCACGTCCGTGCACCAGATCGGGAACACGAACACGATATGCTGTGCTTTGGAGATGCGCTTCTGATAGTTCAGGACCTTTGTATCGATGACCTTCCCTTTGGAATACCCGGCCAGTTCTTTTTCGGACATCGCCGGAGAGAATTTATCTTTATAGAGATCTATCACGTCGACAGTATTGCCTCCGGACGTTGCACCGTTCACTGCGGCATCGAGCATTTTTTTCGTGAAACTGCCGGACCAGGGATGGGTATGGACGAAGACGATATGCATAGGGACCTCCCGAACACGTTGATATGCGTAGTATATCACGTGAGATCCCCGTATCTTGCTTTCGATAGCAATAAGAAAGAAGGATGTCGAGCGGTCCGTACAGAACAAGAACGGCGATTTGACTTTATTCGCCACGACAGTAGGATATACGGACACGCTCACGAAAGGACATATACATGCGTTCTCAAAAGACCGGACTGCGATCCTCGGCACTGCATCTGATCATCTTTTGTTCGTTGTTCGTTACGACATCAGCGGTATTCGCCGACAAACTGACCGTCAAAGCATTGTACGAACCGCCCGTGACCTGGTACGAACATCTTGAAGGTTCTGTCTGGGTGAATGACGGGACGGGGATCCTTACCCTGCATGATTTCACGCTCGAAGATGCCTACCAGGCAAAGAGCGGCACAGGCATCGGGGTCGAATACGAGTTCAAAAGACCGGATAGCTGGGCCAGCCTGGCGTTCGGCCTGGACTATTTGTTCCCCCGAGACCTCGAAAGCGTCCGACAGACCCTCACCCTGCTCGGGAAGACCTCGACAGCCGAGAGCACGCTATCCGATATGACCTACCAAGTGACCTATTATTACATCAAGCTCAAGGCCTATGTGAACCGGGCATGGTACATCGCCGGACTCGTTCGCGTGCCATCCGCCACATTGCTGGGCCCCGGCTGGACGGACTGGTACGGCCCCGACGTAACGTTCTCCACGAACTCATGTTTTGGGCTGAGCACCGGGGTCTCTCTCGGGGACCTGGTACTTGAAGCGACCTTCGCTGATTATCCGGTCATGTTCCAGCATATCGCCAACGGCACAGAGAACGGGGGGACCGTACATATCGATCGGACCCCGAACAGTATCCTTTCACGTCTTACCGTGAGCTGTGGTTACTGTTTCGATCTCTCTGCAGCGGAAAAGCCGCTGTTCCCTGCACAACGCAGTGAACAGGACATCTTCAAGGAACCTGCGCCGCCGGCCGTACCTCGGTCCGTACCGACGAGCGCCGATACGACCTCACCCTCTGTTCAGGACCTCCCTACAGGGAACAATAGCGAAGGAGCTGTCGATCTGTTCTAGCGCCCTTAAAAGAGCTGTATCTGTGCTTCCGAATCCAGCGCGTTCAGACGTTCGATCCCGGGGATGACCTTGCGTTTCAGGGCGGCCACAAGATGCGCCATGACCGGAGAATCAATGAGCGCCCGCACCAGGAGCATCTCCATTTCCGGGATGATGATCCCGCGCGAGGCACAGCGTTCGAAGAACAGATGAGCAGCATCCTTGCCTAAATGATCGAGGACTTGCAATATCAGTGCCACATGCGCTCCGGTATCGCCAGCCAGCTCATGCTCCAATTGACGGTACAGTTCTACGTACTTGTTCACCGTCCTGGTCAACTCGATCTCATGAGCGAACATGCTGTTGAACCGTTCGAGCTCGCCCTTTTCAACGTATACCGGGAGTATGGAGCGCAGATAATCGAATAATATGACATTGTGTATCAGCAAGTCCCTCGTCATGTTCTCCGGCAAGGCAATAAAACCTGTCGCTATCTCCCGAATGGTCTGCGTCCTGGCAAAGAACGAATCGATCTGGGCAGTATCGTACGTCATCAAGACACTGAACACGAGCCGCAGATCACGCTGAAGCGAAATCGATCCGAGGACTATTTCCAACGATCGGTCCGGCTCCAAGATATCGATAATATTCTTGAACACGCCACAGGAAAGGTCCTCCGAATAAAAGAAGATGCTCGCGAACAGGAGCAGGCGTTCAATGAGTACGATCGGCGTATCCGGATCATTGAGAACGTTCCTCACTGCAGGGATATCCCGGAACAGGATCAAAAAATACAGGAAAACGTTCATTTCATCGGTATCATCCCTATGCATCAAATAGTTCACTATCTGTATGAACTCTTCTTTTTTTTAGGTCTGAAAAAAGGGCCTGTACCGAGGAAAGGTTCGCCAGAACGAATACATCGAGCGAACGCCCGGAAACCGATTTCAATGCGTCCCTGAGCTCAGAAAGCCGCGATCTTTTTGATGACACAGCCACGACCTTTGTCTGCACGAAAGTCCTCCTCCTTGGAGCATGAATATCCCTATATGTTAATCGGAATGAACAAAGCGTTATTGCAAGGAAAGCTCGAGCTCACCCTGGAAGATATTGTTCAGAACGCGGCCCCGCCTTCGCGCTGTATGAGCTCGCTGCAGGAGCCGGTATCCCGGTCAAAGGCTTTGAGCCGGGTGATGACGAGCACGTCCTCTTTTCCTTTGGCGTCGACCTTCGGGGCTTTCTTGAAATAGCCGTCCACACGGCAGAATATCCATTCACCGGGCTGCGGAGCGAGCGCCAGATAGGCACGCTCCATGCGCGCTTGTGCACCTTCGAAGGCCACCGGGATGATATGGTCCTTCTTGCAAAGATGGAACTGTGCCGCATCCGCGAAATAACGATATTCACCATTGAGCTCGACGACGCGCGGACCACAGCCGGCGCATACCAGGAGCACAAGCATCAGAGAACAGAGAAGGTATTTCATGGGTCAATTATAGGACACAAAAGATATGACGTAAAAGCCTGCGCACTGTCCGACAGATGGCTGCAATCCCGGGACCCGGCGCTCGATAGATATATGAGATGCTTACGAACATAAAAGCTTTCAGGTCCGAAGCCGTTCTTCTGCCGAAGAATCCCTTTCAGTTCTTCCGGGATTTTTATTGGAACGCTCTCCTCCCCTTTATCGGACGCGTACATCTTGATGTCGGCAGCGGAGGTATCGGCAAGAACATGTTTGCGGTCAGTGAGAACCAGTTCGTAAAGGTACCTCCGGAGAACAAGGCAGTGGTCCTCTTTGATCCCTCCTATACGTTCATCACCCATGTCCCCTTCAATGAAGGGCGGCGGACCCGCTTTACCACCATCAATGATCTTCCCCGCACGGTCCGCTCACGGTATGACAGCATATCGTTCATCAATTCATGCCATCATATCAATACCGTTCGCACATTGATTCATCAGGCCCAAAAAGACATATGCCGGTCCGTATCCGAAAATCAGTATATCCTTGCACTTGCCGACCATTTCGCCGAGATGCTCGGACATGTCCGTCCCGGAGGACCCGTGTTCGTATATGAATATTCCATACAGAACACAGTGAGCGCACAGGACCTGGCCGGCGAGCGTGAGCAACAAGAGATCACCGAGTTCTTTCAGGGGGACCACGAAGCGTTCTTCCGTTATCATACCGTGCTCAAGCTCGATCATTTTTTGAGCGCGTTACGCCTCAATAATATTACGATCGAAGCGTACGACCAGAACGACAGATACTGCTGGATACGAGGCCGGAACGGCAGCGCCCGAAAACCGTTCTTCCGCACGCTCAAAGACCGGATATTCGGGAGATAAAGGACATATATGCGCCATACCGCCAAGATCATCGCGTTCGGGTCCGCGGACGGACAGAGGACAGAGGAACAAAAAATGCTCTCGCTGTTCCTGTCACGCTTCCCGGTATACGTCGAGAACGACCCCGCCGGCACGATGCGGAACATCATCAGGATCATCGTGGGGCGAGGGTTCTATCCGTTCAACGACCGTACGACGGTGCCGACGACGAAGAACGTCCCGGGCTTCCCCAACGGGCTCAATATGTTCATGTCCTCCGGGTACAGTGGTGTCCATCGCGGATGGATACAACAGGACGGGCTGATCGACCTGATGAGCTATGTCAATTATTACGAAGAGCATATGCGTGAACGTCCCGGAACTAAGATCGTGACCGAAGGGAACTGTATCGAGATCAGCGCCGCATGCATGCGTATGCACGCTCATGTCATGAGAGAGCACGGGAAGGAGCCCATTCCCTTTGAAGGAGTGTACGACCTCACTCCCGCAGAGGACTGCGGGCTGCCAAAACACGGGTTCATGCGTCTGATGATGGACGGCATCCCGTACGGGCTCAACCCGACGGATGCAGGTATTTACTTCGGGCCCCAGTCACGAGGGCGTATGCCTGAAGCGTACGAGATCATTCCCCAGGAAGACGTCTGGGATTTCCTTGCGTTCTATGACGCCCGCATCCGTTTTGAACAGGGGGATGTCTCGGAGAGCATCAGACGCATGTCCGCGGTCCTTGAACGCTACCCAAGGGGCTTCGTCAAAGAATACCTGGATATGATACGGGCGAGGATCGCGTAACCCAGGCTCACTGACTCACAATGACTTGATAGATGTTCTTTTTCAAGGGCTTAGTGTTCGTTTCCCAGGGCCGATGATATTCAAAGACCGCCTTGGTCCTGCCTGCCGTCAGCGCGGTAAAGACCCACACCTGGTCGACGGGTGCACCAACGATGTTCTTTGAAGCTTTTTGCTCGACCGTGCTCTCCAACAACCGGACGTTCACCGTCGCGAAAGGCTGCGTGATGTCCCACAGATAGCCGGTGCTCGGAGCGCTCTCCAGCCGCACCACGAACCGAGCCCCTGCCGGCAGCTCGGAAACACCGGGAACGATGGTCCGCACCGTCGGGGAAGGAGGCGTGCAGCCGATAAGGAGCAATGTGGCAAGGATGACCAGGATGTGCGCATGTTTCATACGAAGATTATATCTTAAAAAAGTGCCGCGTGACATGTGACAAGAGCGAGCCCTATCGTGCCACTGAGCACCTGTCTCTTGCCACTCCTTTAAGATATAATATTCCCCTCATGATCATCCTCGACCACGTCTATCTTTTCTTCCAGAACGGGGTCAAAGCCTTGCAGGACGTGAACCTGCACATCGCCAAAGAAGAGTTCGTGTTCCTGGTGGGCCCTACAGGCTCCGGGAAATCCAGTCTGCTGAAGCTCCTCTACCGTGAAGAGACCCCGACGCACGGCAAGGTCCTGGTCGACAAGATCGATGTGGCCAAGATCAAGCCGGGGCAGATCCCGTTCCTGCGACGCAATATCGGCGTCGTCTTCCAGGATTACAAGCTCCTGCAGGACCGCACCATCTATGAGAACGTCGCGTTCGCACTGCAGGTCACCGGGGCCCCCCGCATGCAGATACGCCGGCAGGTGACCCAGGTCCTCGAGCTCGTAGGGCTCACGGACAAGGCCCACCATCTGCCCAAAGAACTTTCCGGAGGCCAACAGCAGAAGGCCTGCATCGCGCGCGCCATCATCAATAATCCGCAGATACTGCTGGCCGATGAACCGACAGGGAACCTCGACCCCGAGACCTCCTGGGAGATCATCCACCTGCTGAACAAGATCAATACGCGCAAAACGACCGTTATCGTCGCGACCCATGACAAGGACATCGTGAACACGCTGCGCAAACGCGTGGTCACCATGGTCTCGGGGCGTATGACCTCGGACCAGAAGCTCGGCACGTACAATGCGCCGCAGCCGATATAGCAAGGAGCTCGCACGCTATGGCAGTGAACACTGATTTTTTCATGAACGAAGCCTGGCGCGGCATCAAGCGCGGAGGGCTCATGAGCCTGACCGCGCTCGGCATCATGTACGTATCGCTCGTGGTGCTCGGCATTTTCATGCTCATCCTGTTCAACCTCAACATGCTCATCGAATCGGTCGGCGACAAGATGGATGTCATGGCCTATGTGAACCTCAATTATTCGCGCGCCGGGGCCCTTAACCTGCGTACCCCGATACTCGCCGTCCCGGGCGTCATCGCCGCGGAATTCGTACCTAAAGAAGAGGCCTGGCAGTCGTTCAAGTCCGGGTTCGTTTCCCTGGACCTCGATAAGACCGTTGAAAGCAATCCCCTGCCGGACGCCTACAAGGTCCGAACAAAATACCTGGGACAGGTACCGCAGATCGCGAACATGCTGCGCGCCATAGCAGGGATAGAGGATGTCCGCTACGGCGGCGAGATCGCCGACCGCATCCACGTGTTCTATACCGTGGTCCGGGTAACGGGCATATTGATCGTGGCCCTGTTGACGCTCGCCACGCTCATGATCGTCGTGAACACGATACGGCTGACCGTGCTGGCCCGGCGCAGCGAGATAGCCATCATGCGGCTGGTAGGCGCCACGAACTCCTTCATCCGCTGGCCGTTCATCCTGGAAGGCATGATACTCGGCCTGTTCGCATCGGTCGGCGCGGTGGTGAGCCTGAAGCTCTGTTATACCCTGTTCATCCATAAGCTCCAGCAGCTGCTGCCGTTCCTGCCGGTATCGCTGGAACCGCTCTCCATCAATCTGGTCTATCTGTTCATCGCCGTCTGCGGCGTGCTCGTGGGCATGCTGGGGGCGATGCTTTCCATAGATCAATCGCTGAAGCTGACGCAGACGTAACAATAATGTCCCCAACACAACGGGATCATGCCTCTCGGGCGTACACACCGTTATATGCACAGGCCTTAGGAAAGATAATCTACTGCAAGATCATATACATCACGAACATATACATGTTTAGGCATATCCTTGAGCTTTGTTTCACGAGCTCTTATTTTATGCAAGGGGACAACGATCCTTTCAGCATCGTATATCTCTTCGTCCCGCACTTTCCACATCTGGCTTATTGAACGGTCCATCAGCAAAAATCCTTTTTCGGTCTCCAGGGCCCTCGGATGTAATTTTTTTGCCCGCTTCACAACGAACTTCACGGTCACCCCGGGTATCGTTGCAAGTTTTTTGCAATTCTCCTGGAATGCCAATTCTTCTAATGCTCCTGACACAGAGGGAGAACTTAAGATATAGGTAACATGCGAGATACCTTTCGAGAACAAAATGTTGGCGAACGACACCAAAAGGTCACCTTGTCTACGAGTCCAGACATGGGCATCTGTCATAAAAACATGTTTTGCGCCCTCCACCATCGTTGCGATCACCTCAAGGGTCTCCTCCGGGTGGTCCTTATTAGGATACAACACCGGGTCAACATCCCCGTACGAAGCCCGTAAGGCGGCTATCTCTTCTTTTAAATCTTTCTCGGTTTCCTGTGTTCTTGTCAAAAATGTTTCATACTCCGCAATGAGCTTATCGCGTGCCTCGGCCTCGGCCTCACTAAGATTTTTAATATCGTCCGCATGTTGGGCTCTCTGCCTTGCCAGTTCATCGGACAGATGTTGTTCATGATCCAGGACGTCCTTCAGCGAATTGAACAATGTCTCTATTTGTTTTTTATATCTTTTACTGCGGCGCCAAAAGTGAAAACTCGTCAATATGCCCGCCACTCCCAGAACTGCCGTGATCCTCTTTAATGTCTTTATCAATGATTTTCTTGCAAAGGAATCCCTTAACTCCTTATCCTCCTCCTCGTTCTTCATCTTCATTAGTCTCTCTCGCCAAGCAAAATCGGCTTTTTTTTCAAGCCTGACAAAGCGTAGAAGTGCGGTGCTTGAAGAAAGTAATCCTCTTTGCTGCAATGACTCTGTCCGTTCTAAAGGCAAGCCGTTAAGGATCCTCTCGCAAAGCCATTGCAGGCCCTTCTTATCCTGTGTGAATTCATAAAAAAGGATCAGGTCTTCAGCTATATCCCATGCGCGCAGTCTGTTAAAATAAATAAATTCATGAAAAGAAAGCTCATCCGCATGAGGATCATAGGTGCCATTTTTATACTGATCATTAAAAGCTCTTTTCATTTCCGGGCTATCAATAATTATCACTAAAGCTTTTTCAAGATCGCGTGCATGAGCGGTCGCAATGGCATACATTCTGTCCCAGCTTGTATCAAAAACATCGATCAAAGAACCCCCGTAAATTAGATCCTGCATGCTCATATTGTTCGGGGTTGATATTAAAACACTTACTTGGTCGGGGAAAAACACCTGTCCATTGAAATCTTTAACATAGGAAACATCGATCCCTGGCAATTCTTTAAAATAATTATGATTATAATTATTATTAAAATTCCTCGAAGGGGTATTATCCTTACGCCCATAGACCCAGTTCTCAAATCTATGATTCATTGCATAATAATAGAACAGTACCAGATGGCGCACTTGAGGATCATGAATATCCATAACAAGCCGATCAAGTAATTCAGCGGCAGCTTTTGCCCTATATTCCCAATCAAGATCACTTTCCTTCGAACTTGCTTTATACCAATTATCTTTAAAAGCTATCGGGATATTTTGATCGATCAAGTGCCGCTGAGCATTTTCAATCCCATGCAAAATATCATTATCAATGATAGCCGCATATCGCTCGTCTAACAAAAGCAATAGATATGCCAGATCTTCTGCTGAACGTTTAGTGATACGCTCAACTATATGGGCCACCGCCACCTTAGGCGCCCCCACACTGATAAAACTATCTTGAATGTATTCATTAAGAACACCTTTATCTGTAAAGATATTCGAATACGGATAAAATACAGGAGCATCTTTTGTCCGTTTTTCGTATTGCGGGCTAACATAGCCAAACGACAGCATTAATGAATACTTTTTTTTTGCAATATTAAGGTCTTCAACAGTAATAGGCTCTTTCTTCTCACAGGTCAGAAGAGTAGAAATTGTGAGCAACCCTAACATGAGCGCTACGGATCTTTTGGGCACCGCAAGGAATGAAACGTAGAGCTTTTCCCAAACAGATGGGGCAGGCAGCAACATACAGGCTTCTTCATAATAAGATAGTATCTTCCTAAAGTGCATTCCTTTGCTCCTATAAAGATATCGAATTTTTCAAAAAATAGTTGCATTTTCGAAGGGTTTTCTGCCCCGTACCGATACTTTTTCATTTATGATAGACTTATCCGCGGTATTTTGTTTCTTATATATTGGTGCTAAAGGAGCTTTTTATATGCTTACATTCATGAGAAAACACGCAGGGAAGATACTTATCGGGACCTTTATTTTCTTCATTTTATCGATCGAAATACCCTTCGTGATGGGAAAGAACAGCAATAAACGGGATACCGGCCGCATGCTCAAGCGTGAGCTGCGCACACAAGATATCGCGTTCGTGGACGGGCAGGCCGTCAATGAGCGGAAATTCGTCCAGATCGTCAATCAGCAGCTGAACATGCTCGTCCCTCCGCAGCAGAAGTCACAGCTCGATCCGCGCCTCCGCGCTCAGGTCATGTACTCGGCGCTCCAGCAGACGATAGACTATTCGCTCATGCTCCGCGAGACCAAGCGCGAACGCATCCATATCTCCTGGGGCGAGATCAACCGAGAGGTCGAAGGGGTCCGCAACGCCTATAAGGTCAAAAGCACCAGAGAGTTCAAGAAGCTCCTCAAACAGAACGGGTTCACGCTCTCCCAGTTCAAACAAATGGTCCGCGATGAGCTCGCCGTACAAAAACTGATGCGTAAGGTGCAGGGCGACCTGACCATCACGGACGCAGACATCAAGAACAAGTTCAAAAAAGTGAAGGCCAGTCATATCCTGATCAAGACCGAGTACGGGAACGCCGGCGATAAAGCGACCAGCATCAAAAAATCGGACGAGGCCGCGCTTGCACAGGCCGAGGACCTCTACAAACGATTGCTCAAAGGAGAGGACTTCTCAAAGCTCGCCCGCGAGTTCTCCGCTGACGAGCGTTCCGCCGAAAAAGGCGGGGACCTCGGCTGGTTCGGGCAAGGCCAGATGGTGCCGGAATTCGAGACCGTGGCGTTCGCCATGGAAAAAGGACAGCTCAGCAAGCCGGTCAAGACCGTGTTCGGCTATCACATCATCAAGCTCACGGATGTGAAACAAGGTGTCGTCCCGATCGATGTTGATGAGGAAGAGACGAAAAAACAGCTGACCGAAGAGCGCAAGCGCCAGAGGATAGACAACTGGTACCGCCATCTCCTGAAAAAGGCCGATATCGAAGTGGTGGCCCGTTCGCTGCTCGCCTATAAGTACAAGATGGACGGCGACCTGGAAAAAGCCCTGCGTGAATACCGGCTGCTCGCTGCGGAGAACCCCCAGGACCCCACGGGACATATGTTCATCGCCGAGATCTATGAGATGATGGGGAACCTTGCGGAAGCATCCGCCGAATACCAGCGTGCCATGCTTAAAATAAAAGTGGCTCCCGGCGTGGACAATCCTTTCGTGCACATGGGGTACGGAACGCTGCTCATGCGCAGGGGTGAACGCAGTACCGCAAAACAGGAGTTCCTGAAAGCGGAAAAGCTGCTGGGAGATAACATCACCGGGTACGAGACGCTGCGCCGTGATTATGAACGCTTCGGCTACACTGCCGACGCCAAGCGTATGGCCAGCAAAGTAGCACAATTGAAAGTGCAGTTCTCGACGAACCTCGAACAAGACCTGGAACGTGAACTCGAAAAACGCGCTACAGCGCCGGCCCCCGAGAACAAGGAACAAAAAGGGACGAGCACTTCCGATGCCCTCAATGAGATCCTCTAACAGTACCGCGCAGAAGGGGCTGTTTCTGCCCCTTCTGCTGTGTACGCTCTTTTTATCCTGCGGTCTTTTCTCGTCGACCGAGGCCTCGACCGGGGATATGGTGCTGCGTCCCGTCAGCGCTCTTCCCGAATATCGGTTCATGTGGGTGACCCGCTACCAGGTCCAAACGACCAGGGACGTGGAGCTCGTCGTGGAACGCGCAAAAAAATACAATTTCAACGCCCTCTTCGTGCAGGTCTGTGCGCTCGGGGAAGCGTTCTATCATTCCGATACCCTGCCCTGGGGAAAAGGCGTCTCGACGGAATTCGATCCGTTGAGAGAGCTCACGCGCCGCGCCCACGCAGAGGGGATCGAGGTGCATGCGTGGATCAATACGCTCTTCATCTGGGAGGTCGGACGCAAGCTTCCGGAGAACCCCAGACACGTCCTCAACGCACACCCTGAATGGCTGGTGCGGGACAAGAACGGCAAGAACGTGTTCGATTACCCCTCCTGGGAATGGGTATTGCGCGCACGCCAAGGACTATTCCTTGACCCTGCGCTCCCGGAAGTACAGCGATACATCACGTCGATCTTCCTGGAAGTGGCGGAACAGTACCCGGTCGACGGACTGCATTTCGATTATATCCGATATCCCGGACCGGAGTTCGGGTACAGCGCACAGGCGAGCATGGCGTTCCAGCAGGAACATCAGGCCGACCCGATAGCGCTGGTGTCCAACAAGAACGTCGCCATGAGCGTGTACGGGGAAGAACGCTACCAGGAACTGATGAACGCCTGGAAACTGTTCCGCACAGAACAGGTCGAAGCCATCGTACGGAACGTCCGGCAGGGACTGCGCGCCCGCAATAAAGAGCTCAAGCTCTCCGCCGCCGTAGCGGGGGACCTTGAGCGGGGAAAAAGGGATTACTTTCAGGATTGGGAGCGCTGGGCCCGGAACGGGCTGGTGGATATGATCGTCCCGATGTGTTATGCGGTAAAGACCGATACCGTCGAGGAACAGGTCAGCGCTGCCGTGCGTATCACCCGAGAGACCCGCACTGAACTGATCGTCGGGCTTGGGGCCTGGCGTCAGTCCCCAGAGGAGATCGCCGAAAAGATCTATGCGGTACGCACAATGCGCGACCAGCACGGGGAACTTTCCGTGCAGGGCATCTCGCTGTTCTCCTATGATTCGATGGCCGCGAAGAACGAATATCTGTCGACGCTCAGGGACCTGGCTTTCCAGGGGAAAGTGGACACCCCTCTCTGGCCGTGGAAAAAAGAGAGCCTGCTCGCCCCGAGCACGAACATCGTCCTGCAGGATTGAACCCGCCGGACCACCTGCCGTATCCTCAGAACGAACAGGACGCTCCCCTCGTCCGGACCTGCAACAAAATCCTCGTAATTACGATAACAGTACAGGAGTGCGCGCTAAAGGATGACCATGGACAGAAAAGTGATATCGACATCGAAGGGCTTTTTGGGAAAAGTGACGGATCTTGTCAAAAAGCCGTTCATATATGACCATGCGCGTTTCGCGAATAGATCGTCCGAGGCGGTGTTCAATGCGTTCATCTGTGCCGAGATCGGGGGCAGACCGCATCCGACCATATACGGCGTCTATGATCTGAAGCACGATAAGTTCTTGTTCAAGACCAGGAAGGAAGAGTTCCCGGCAGCGATGCAGCCGGCCCTCAAAAAAAGTGCGCATCCGAAAAAGGTATCTCATACACCGAACACCGCACATACAGTGCCCAAGGCCGCAGACAGGCACTGGCTTGGCTTTGTCTGTAAAAAATATTTTCACTTGGTCCTTTTCGGGTTCACCATCACCAAGAAAGGGGACTGGCGGGAACACCTCAGCGAACAGGACATTCTGAGGGCCGAAACAAGAATATTTGAGATATTTGAACCCGCAGAAAAAGAACTGAACGCACGCGTCAATATAGAAGAAAAACTCGTCCTGCGGGGCCCTGAAAAAGGACAGAAAAAGACCTGACCTCTCGTCTTTATCTTCAGAATAGGTAGTGCTACACTACGTCCATGTTCAACAAAAAAATACAACTGATCGTGACCCTTGGCCTTTGTGCCGTTCTTGCCTCGTCCTGCGGACTGCGCGTTTCGCTGGGCAAGGCCAAGAGCCTGCCCACGCTCCCCTATCAGGAGCTGGAATCGACCTATCTGCAGAATTATACGGAGAACAGCGAACCGATGCTCGGTGACGACGCCGCGGTCTACGCCGCGTTCCGTGAAATAAATCCGAGCGCGGATAAAAAAGAAGTGCTGGCCTCACTGAACATCATACAGCGCACGATCGAACGTCCGAAGAACGTGACGCTGAACAATATCGCATCGCTTTACCTGATGCTCGGTCAATACAATGAGTCGTTCCTGGGCAACAACAAGAAAGCCCTGAAGTATTACCAAAAGGTCTGGAAGAACTATGAAGCGACGCCGTTCCTGCACCCCTATTTCGATCCGCAGAAGAAAGAACTGACCCAGATCTGGTACCTGCTGAACACCAACGCTGAAGCGCTCATGAAAGCCGGCGACCTGCTGCTCAAGAACGGGAAAAAAGGAGCGGCGCTCAGATGCTACAAAAAGGTCCTGAAGAACTACAGCAACGAACTTACCGGCCCTTACAGTATGGACCTGCCCGACACCTACGGGCGCCTCGCTGCAGCGAAGATCGTCGAGGTATCGAAGTATAAGGCCCCGAACAACGAGCCGGTGCGCAGTTTCACCGGGGACCGCAGAACGGAGTTCACCAAGATGTCCGAGACGTTCGTGGACGACCTGTACTACGGGAATACAAAAAAATGGATGCGCTATGTCTCTATCGGCGGCGTAACGTACGGACTGGACCGTGCCGAGCGGAAATTGATCGGACGCGATGTCCTGTGCTATGAACTGCAGAACAAGACCGGCCCGCAGTACGATATGTTGTTCCAGTGGGTCCGCAGTAACGACACCAAGACGGAGGACGTTTCGGCGAACACGCTGTTCTTAGGGGACCTCTACCAGGTGACCATGCAGAAAGCGAACGACCCGAAGATACTGTACCTGACGTTCAAACCGATCGATTCGGTGTGGTATCTGATAGAAATGAGCCTGTACTAGCTCCCGTCAAGAGCATGCATAACCCAAACATTCTTTATTGATGGTTACAAAAAGACTATCTTATCCGATCAGTTTTCATCCGCGTTGTATGCATGCACAGTTCCATTCTCATCGAACATAATCTTTGTACCTGATTCGATAACTTGGTCATTAATGGTCATATCCTCAGCTATGGTGCCAGATTTTGGCCTTCCATCAGCATACAATTCAATGAAAGACCGCTCCTTAAACAGATAGCCCTGTATCTTCGTATCTTTTGCTAAGAACCCTGACTTCAGTCGGCCATTATCATAGAACTCCGCATAATCTAACCCGGTGATCAAATAACCTCCCAATACGGTATCCTCATATAAAAGAACAGATTTTATCGTGCCATTCCCATAGAACTCAACAATGGTCCCTTCCTTCAACAAACAACCATTGACCTTTTTATCCTTGGCCAAGGTCCCGCTTTCTAGCGTGCGGTCATCATAAAAATGAACGTCTTCTCCCCCTTTAAGAGAATACCCACTTATCTTTTCATCCCTAGCTAAAACGCCTGACCTCACATTACCGATAGCATCGAACTTAATCATAGGACCTGCTTTGAACAGATATCCATTGATCTCTGTATCTTTCACTAAGAACCCGGACTTGATATGTCCGTTATCATGAAATTCAACGGTCTCTTCCCCCTTTAACAGATATCCATTGATCTCCGTATCTTCAATTAAATACGCCGAGTTCAACACACCAGTATCATAGAATTCGACCCGCGTCCTCTTCTTGAACTGGACATTATTGAGCATCACATCTTTTACAATAATACCGGCCTTTAATTTACCATTATGATGGAAAGCGACTTCGTCTCCAGCATCGAACGAACAGCCATTGAGCACTGCCTCCTTAGCCAGAACCCCGGACTCTACTGTCCCATCATCATAAAAACCGATATCCGTATCCATCATAAAAGAACATCCATTGAGCTTCACATCTTTAGCCAAGGTGCCGTATTTCAATGTACCATTATCATGGAACCATGCTTCTGTCCCCATTTTGAACGAACAGCCATTGGCCTTCGTATCTTTCCCTAAAAACCCAGTATCTATCCTGCCATGTTCATTGAATTTTATTTCTGTGCCTGCTTTAAAAAGATATCCATTGAGTTCAAGTGATGCAGGGGAAAAACAACTAGATACCTTACCATTATAGCCGAACAACAGTTTCGTCCCCGCCTTGAACACATATCCATTGATCTCAACATCCGCGACCAGGATACACGTATCGATCATACCTTCTGCTTTGAGCCTGATCTTTGTCCCAGCCTTCAGCCTACCACCATTGACCTCAATATCCTTTGCTAAGGTCCCTTGCTCCAAGACCCCACGACCATAGAACAAAACTTCTGTCCCAGCCTTACATACATATCCATTGAGCGTCACATCTTTAGCCAAGACCGCTGACCGCAGATCGTTCTTGCTGTCGAACGTGACCTCTGTATCCCCTTTACACAAGACCTCATCGATCAATGTATTCTCTGCAAGTTTACCAGAAATAACATACCCCCCAGCCACATCTTCATGCATCTTCACGGAACCAGCAATGAATTTTATTTCATGATCACCCATCTTCACTATTTCTATTTGTTCGACATTGGGTCTGTCTTTTTTTTTCGAATTGTGCGCATATAGCAAGTAGCCATCTAGGCTCGTACCATTGTTATTATCGACCGGCACACGCACCTGTTCTTTTCGAAAATCAATATCGCCTCCTACATCCCCGGACTGTCTTTTCACCGTGAAACTAGAAGTAACCTGCATCGTTATGCTCCTTTCTTGGGCACAGCTCATCCTGGCGGCTCACATAAAACGATCAATATTCACTGCAGGAGTCAACTGAACCATCTTTATTAAAATAGATCATTGCCCCTGCTCTAACACGATGAAAGCCGACCCAAGTATCTTTTGCGAGAGTCCCTGTCTTGATCGTTCCATCATCATAGAATGTGGTCTCGGTACCGCCCTTCATAAGATAACCATTGATTTCCATATCTTTCGCAAGGATACCTTGAGACAGTTTACCGGTATAATGGAAATGGACATCTGTTTTCCCTTTAATAAGATGTCCATCGATCTCAGTATCTTTGGCTAACGTCCCCGATTGAGGCATTGCGTAATATGCGAATTGGAACGTTGTCCCTCCCGCGAACAGATATCCATTAATCTCCGTATCCTGGGCCAGAATACCTCTGCTCACTTTATCGGTCCCGAGGAGTTCTACCTCCGTATCACGCTTAAAGAGATATCCGCCGATATTCGTATCACGAGCAATGGTCCCTCTCCATATATCCCCCTCATCAGTAAAATTAGTCTCTGTCCCTTTCTTCCACAAGACCCCATTGATCTCTGTATCTTTATCGAAGAATGCTGCGCAGACCTTATGATCATAAAAATGATATCTGATCCTTGTCCCGGCCGGTAATATGCACCGCTCCATCTGGACATCTTGCGCAAGTACTCCGCACGAATCTGTCCCAAATTCAAATTCCGTACCAGCCTTAAAAAAGAACCCGTCGATCTCAGTATCTCTCGCCAACGTCCCCTTCAATTCATCAACATAGTTGAATGATACTTCTGTGCCACCTTTAAAAGGATACCCATCGACCATCGTATCCTGTATTAATGTCAACCCTATTAACGAGCCATCAGGACCAAGACGGACCATCACTCCCGCAGAACACATGTGCTTCCCTATTTTTGTTTCCTTTGCAAGGACACCCGAGACCATCCGGCCATCTTTGAACTCGACAGAGGTCCCTTTTCTGAAAAGGTAGCCATCTATCTCCATGTCCTGACCCAGGACCACGCTCGAGAGATCACCGTTCGTATCAAACTTGACCACAAACCCCGCAGGAAAGACCCAGCAACCTATCTTCGTATCACTAGCCAATACACCGCATAGCGGTTCGATCCTTTCCTGAAAGACATCGATACGATTGAGCGTGACCGCCGTGCCAGCCTTGAATACGTACTGTCCAATGGTCGTATCATTGACCAATGTCCCCTGCACCAGTTTTCCGGCACGATTGAAAACAACTTCTGTCCCTGCCTTAAAAAGAAACCCGTCACTATCCGTATCTTTGGCAAGCACGCCATGTTCGACCTGTCCGTTGGTCTTGAAAATGATCTCTGTTCCTGACTTGAACAACCATCCACTTATATCCGTATCTTTGGCCAAAATACCTGTGATGCTATCCTCTTGTGTACGCACCGACCCCTTCTTAAATCGTATCTCCCTCTCGTTGAACTCTTTTGTGTCCACATGCTCGATCTTGAGCCCCGAACCATTGGTACTATTGTTCTGAGCATACAATAGATATTCATCCATCGTTTTCCCTGTACCAGGGTCATTGGCAGCTATCAAAACCTGCCCAGTTCCTGTAATGTTCATCACCGATGTCATTCGCTGAGGGCTTACTATTGAATTTAAAGTGACCTGCATATATTTTCTCCTTTCTATATCTGTGCACCGAACAAAAATATTTTGACCAATAGTGTCTATACTGATATTAAGTTATCGTTAACGCTTGAGCAGGATTTCATTTATATTTTAGATCTCTTCCTTAATGTTGCAATATGTTCTTTTTATGCTACGCTGACAAAACGTTATGCGTATCATCCATATCTCTGATTCTCACATAGGTCACACTGCCTACAGGCGCACATCTCCCGATGGCTATAACCAGCGCGGTGAGGACATGCGTGCGGCCCTGACCCGCGCGATCGACGTTATCCTGGAGCTCAAACCCGATATCGTCCTGCATACCGGCGACCTCTTCGATTCCCCGCGTCCGCTCAACCGTATGACCGAGTTCGCCTTCAACGAGCTGATGCGGCTCACGCGAGCGGATATCCCCGTGATACTCCTGGCAGGGAACCACGAGACCCCCAAGCAACGGACGATCGGGCATGTGTTCGCCTTGCTCGACACCCTACAAAACACGGACCGAAAATCCTCGATCGAGAAAGGTCATATCTATCCTGTATACAAAGGAAGGTACGAACAGCTCACCTATGCCGCTGCAACCTTCCATTGTGTCCCACATTGCGAGGACCAGGAGCGCTTTGAAACGGAACTGCAGAAGATCAGCATCGTCCCGGGGAAAAAGAACATCGGGTTGTTCCATGCCGGCGTGAGCGGGGTACGTGAGTTCCGTGAGGCGGAATTCAACGAGCAATTACTGACGGATACGTTCCTCAAGACAGTCCCGTTCGATTATTGTGCCCTGGGACACCTGCACCGCATGGTCGAGGTGGAAAAGAGCGTCTGGTACGCCGGGTCCACCGAACGGCTATCGTTCGGAGAGGTCTCGCAGAAAAAAGGCCTCCTCTTGGTCGATACCGATACAGGCACCGTCACACCCCATATCGTGCCGACGCGTGTCATGGTAGAACGTACCGTCACGGTCACGGACCTCTCGGCTCAGGACGCGTTCGAAGCGATCAAGACCGCGATCGAGGATATCGGCCCCGGAAATAAGGTCCTAAAGATCAGGGTGTCCAACATCGCCCCTGCCACATATGCTGCCTTGGATTTCACGACCCTGCGCGCACTGACCGCTCCGGCCACTCATTGCGAACTGATATTTGAACGCGTGGACCAGAAGGATATCGCCCTGAACGACACACAAACGATACAAGGGCTTTCAGAAGAGTTCTCCGGGTTCTGTGCCCGGTCGGGAGAACAGAGCGAACGGGCACAGCGCGTCAAAGAAAAGGGACTTAGCCTGTTAAAAGAAGTCATGGAGCAATAATGCATTTATTACGGCTCGAGCTGAAGAATTATCGCCAATTCCAGGACACGACCATCGAGTTCGCGGACGGCGTGACCGGGATCATCGGACAGAACGGCGCCGGGAAATCCACGCTCGTGGAGGCCATCGCCTTCGCTTTATACGGAACGAACGCAACACGTACCGTGAAAGAGAACATCAAGCGCGAAAAGGCCGCGCCTTCGGAAGACGTGGCTGTCACGCTCGAATGGGAGATGCACGGGGACAGGTATGGCGTCACCCGCCGCTTACGTGGCGAACGGCTCATCCCGGACGTGCAGTTCACCGTGAACGGCATCCTTGCGGCCCATTCAGCTAAAGCCGTGCAGCCCGCCATCGAAAAGACCGTCGGGCTCGATTGGCAGGCCTTCTACGCGAGCTTCTTCGCCCGGCAAAAAGAGCTCAATGCCCTGAGCGACCTGCAGACCTCGGCCCGCAAGGAACTTGTCGTCCGCATGCTGCGCATCGATGCCGTCGATACCGCTTTGGAACGCGTCAAAACAGAAGCACGCGAGCTCAAGCTCCGCCGAGAATTCTTGTCGAAGAGCGTACAGGAACTCCCGGTCCTTCAGACAAAATTACAGCTAAAAAAAGAGGAACGCGAACGGGCTCTTGCCGCCCTGACCCCTCTTGAAAAAGAGGTCCAAAGCTTCTCACAGAGCTATGCTGCCTTACAAGAAAGATATGCTCAGGGAAAACAACGAGCGACCACGTTCCAACAGAAAGAACAACAACGCACCCAATGCGCACAACGCATCGAACGCGAAGAACAGCGCCTGCACGATATCGATACCGAGATCGCCAAGCTCTCGTTCGATCAGACGGCCCATGAGCAGAACATCACGGAACGAGCAGCGCTCCGAAAAAAGGCCGAGGCTCTCAATAGCGAACGAGAGGCCGTGCGCATAGAGAAGAACAAGCAAGAGACCTCCTGCGAACTATTGCGCAGGAAGTTCATCGATCTCGACAAGAAAGAAAAGGATATCAAGGCCTTAGGGCCCGATGCCCTATGCCCCACCTGCCGCCGCCCGCTGGCCGGCGAATTTTCAGAGATCACCGCCCATTTCCAGGAGGAAAAAGATGCGATCCAGAAGGAAGGGACGCATTCTGCAGAAAAGATAGCTGCCTTGGCCGCACAGGAAAAAGACCTGAACGCACAGCTCGCTGCGGCCCAGAAGAACGTACAGGACCTTGAAGCCGCGATACAGCACGGCATCGCCTTGCAAAGCAGGAAAGACCTGCTGGAGCGGACCCGAGAACAGACCCGCACCGAGCTCAGGACACTTACGCCGCACCAAGCCCTCCTTGCACAGGAGCTGGCCGCACTTGCTTTTGATAGTGCACAGTTCCAAAAGCTCGAAAAAGAACATGCACGCGCAGTGGAGCAACAGTATCAGCTCAAAGAACGGCTGCAACAGCAGCGCTTCGCGGTATCGCTCATCGACAAGGACCTGGAACATTTGACCGCACAATGCGATAAAGGCGCTGCCGCTGAGAACGAACTAACGGGGATAACGACCGAACATGAGGACGCCCATGCGCTCATCGGGCTCTTTACGGAGTTCCGCACCCATCTGATATCCAAGATACGCCCGACACTCTCGGCCATCGCCGGAAGGCTGTTCATCGATATGACCCAAGGCAAATACACGGGGTTCTCGCTCGACGAGGATTATGAGATCTGGCTGGAAGAGGATGGTAAGCCGTTCAAACTGGAGCGGTTCTCGGGCGGCGAGATCGATGTGGCCAATCTCTGCCTGCGACTGGCCATCGCGCAATACGTGGCCGAACAGCACGATACCGAGACCGGGTTCATCGTCCTCGACGAGATATTCGGCAGTCAGGACGGTTTGCGCAAGCAGGCGATACTCTCCGCCTTGAGCGAGCTGACCAAACGCTTCAGG
This sequence comes from uncultured bacterium, assembly GCA_964653455.1. Lineage (GTDB taxonomy): Bacteria > Margulisbacteria > Termititenacia > CAZZFK01 > CAZZFK01 > CAZZFK01. Next base: position 246,702 of record CAZZFK010000002.1, on the reverse strand, counting down.
CAGATACTCCTCATCACGCATGTCGATGAGGTCAAGGAGTCGGTCGCGCAGGTGCTGAACATCGTTGAGAACGAAGAGGGGCTCAGCCATGTGGAAGCCTGAGATCCCTGAGTGGGAGAAAAAATATCTGTATTTCGCCCTTGCGGCGATAGGCCTGGTGCTCATGTTCTCATGGGGACAGATACAGTTCTTCACCGCAGGACAATTGAACACCGGAAGTTCCTATTCGTCGGGTAACGACTCCTATACCTCGTCCGCGTTCCGTTCGAACAACAGCGCCCTGAACGGCGGCCCTTCGGTCATACGGAAAAAGAATACAGGGTTCTTTCCGGGGATACAGCGAACCCTCGCCCGCTACCGTGCTTTTCGGGAGATCGCGCGACTGCAACGGCTTGCCGAACAAACCGACGACCCGGAGACCCGCGCACGGATCGAGGCCGAGATCGGCGATCAATATGCCTACGTCATCGGTGATGATCCGGAAGCCCGCACATACTATGTTCGGGCGATCTCACGCGGCGGGACCACCGTCCTGACTTCCCGCAGAGCGTTCTCTCCTGAGGAGAAGGTACACATGAGCGCGCCGTCATTCTCGTTCGGCGCGATGGGTCGGTCCCTCGCCCATTATTTCTCGAAGGCGAACCCGTACGATATCCGCACCTCCCGCGTACAGATCATGAACGACACGGAGGAACGGGCCCGCGAGTTCGAACCGGACACGTTCAAGGATGCCGGCACCGCAGGGGACATGGCACAGGACGAACAAGGGGATGTGCCCCTCAGACGCAAAGAACTCGACAGCATAGTGAACGATCTCATCATGTATATCGTCAACAAAGATACACGAAGGCTCCGCTCGTTCATCCCGGATGACGGAGTACGCTGCGGAGAGTCCGTCGAAGTATCCGTGGTCTACAGCAAAAAAGAAGCACAATGGTCCTTGTGGCGGAAAAAAGGGCCGGTCTATGACGCCTTGATCGGGGGCATCAGAGATGCCGGGGCCCGAGCGGACCAGGTCTCCTATCTTATCAGTGACGGGGAGGACCTCTCCGGCGTCCAGCTGAGCTATCCGAACACCGTCCCGGAAGATCTGCAGAACACTCAACAGCTGTATCTGCAGCGCACGAAAAAACACTGGGGTATCGTTTTTATCGGTAAATGAGCAGCTCCCTGTACACCCGCCCCTGGATGACTTCACCTGCCCCTTTTCCCAACACCGCCCCCTGATGCTATAATCCTGCCCATCCAACACATAAAGGAGCTTACGACCATGTCCATCCTTACCAAAGCGGACCCCGAGATAAAAAAAGCCATCGATAACGAGCTGAAAAGACAGCGCGGCAAGATCGAACTTATCGCTTCGGAGAATTTCACCTCGAAAGCGGTCATGGAAGCACAGGGCTCCTGCCTCACCAATAAATACGCAGAAGGCTACCCGGGCAAGCGCTACTACGGCGGCTGCGAATATGTGGACGTCGCCGAGGACCTGGCCCGTGAACGGCTGAAGAAGCTCTTCAACTGCGAATATGTGAACGTACAGCCGCATTCCGGCGCGCAGGCCAATACCGCGGTCTATTTCGCGATGCTGGAACCGGGTGATACGGTGCTCGGCATGAACCTCTCCCACGGCGGACATCTGACCCACGGGAGCCCGGCCAATATCTCCGGCAAGTATTACAAGTTCGTACCGTACGGTGTTTCGACCGCAACAGAGACCATTGATTACGATGAGCTCAGAAAGCTCGCGCTTGAACACAGACCGAAAATGATCGTCGGCGGCGCTTCCGCCTATCCCCGCATCATCGATTTCAAACGCATGCGCGAGATCGCGGACGAGGTCGGAGCGATACTGTTCGTGGACATGGCCCATATCGCAGGTCTTGTCGCGACAGGACTGCACCCCTCGCCGATCCCCTACGCGCACGTAACGACCACGACCACGCACAAGACGCTCCGCGGTCCGCGCGGCGGGGCCATACTTTCGAGCCTGGAAGTGGACAAAAAATATAATTTCAATAAAGCCGTGTTCCCCGGCATGCAGGGCGGCCCCCTCATGCACGTGATCGCCGCCAAAGCGGTCTCTTTCAAAGAGGCTCTTTCCCCCTCTTTCAAGAAATACCAGCAGCAGGTCATCAAGAACGCAGCTGCCCTGGCTGACGCATTGAAAAAACGCGGCTATCGTCTGGTCTCCGGCGGTACGGACAACCACCTCATGCTCGTGGACGTAAAAACGTCCAAAGGCATCACCGGCAAGGTCGCCCAGCACGCGCTGGACCTGGTGAACATCACTGTCAACAAGAACACGATCCCGAACGAAACAGAATCACCGTTCGTGACCTCCGGCATCCGGCTTGGCACACCTGCCATGACGACCCGCGGCATGAAAGAGCCCCAGATGAAAAAGATCGCCGAGCTCATCGACCTCACGCTCTCGAACCTGGACGCGGAAGGCAATGTCGAGCCCAAGACCGCGAAGAAGGTCATGGCCGGCGTGAAGGAATTGTGTACGAAGTTTTCATTATATTAACCCCTCCCACCGCTTTTCGCGGTCCCCCCTCCCCCGATCGGGGGAGGGACGGGGCGGGGTCAACGAGGACCCTATGAATACAAAAAAGAGTGTCCGTCCCGACTGGGACGAATATTTCATGAACATGACCGATGTCATCGGCACTCGGTCGACCTGCCTCAAACGCAAGGTCGGGGCTCTTGTCGTCAAAGATAAGCACATCCTGGCGACCGGCTACAACGGCGCTCCGCGCGGTATCAAAGGCTGCGACGAGATAGGCACCTGCATACGAGAAGAGTTGAAGGTCCCGTCCGGGCAAAGACATGAGCTCTGCAGAGGACTGCACGCCGAGCAGAACGCCATCATCCAGGCGGCCTTCCACGGCGTGAAAGTGGACGGTGCGACCCTGTACTGCAACTTCCTCCCCTGTGTCATCTGTACCAAGATCATCATCAATGCCGGGATCAAACGTATCGTCTTCAAAGGCTATTACCCGGACGATCTGGCCATCCAGATCCTCAAGGAATCCAAGGTCGAGGTCTCTCTCTATAAGGACAAGTCCGACGCTCAAAAATAGGAGCGCCTCATGGAGCAATGGCAGTTCACCATCCACGGTCTCGTCCAAGGTGTCGGGTTCCGCTATTTCATCGAACAGCACGCACAAAGGCTCGGGGTCACCGGGTACGTCAGCAACAGGGCTGACGGCTCCGTCGAGGTGTATGCCGAAGGAGATGACCGTGCGCTCTCCGAACTGGAACAACTCGTACGGCAGGGACCTTCGTACGCGGACGTGACGTCCGTCGAGCTCCACAAGACCACCGCTGAAGGATTATGGCGCGATTTTGCGATACAATAACGGCATACGAAAGGGGCCTGGCATATGACACAGAAAAAAGTAGAGATCCCGCTCGACCATTCGACCAGGCTCATCAATCACGGTCCTGTCGCGCTCATTTCCACGGCCTATCAGACAGCGCGTGATGTGATGACGCTCGCCTGGCTCATGCCTGCCAGCCACACCCCGAAACTGGTCGCGATATCACTGGTGCCGAAGCGATACACATACGAGCTGCTCTCCAAGAGCCGCGAATTCGTCGTGAACATCCCGTCCATTCACCAGAAAGAGCTCGCCAAGAAGTGTGGTTCTGTCTCAGGAAGAGAACATGATAAATACAACGAATTTCACATCACGACCATCCCCGGAGAGATCGTCAAAGCGCCGCTCATCGAGTCCTGTGTCGCCCATCTCGAATGTCATGTCGTTTCCGAAACGAAGGCCGGGGACCATATCATTGTCCTGGGAGAGATCGTGAAGGCCTGGGCCAATGAAGGCATCGTAAAAAAAGAAGGTATCGTGGACATCAAAAAAGCACAGATGCTGCATCACTTAGGCGGGACCTATTTCGGCACCGCGGAACGGGAAGTGTAACATGGCGCGAACGGTCGGATATCTGGGGCCCAGCGGAACGAACTCAGAGAGCGCGGCATTGGCCTATGTCGCGACCATAGAGGGGACCCTCGTGCCGTTCTCGACCATTTTTGACGTGATCATGGCCGTACAGGACCAGCAGGTCGAGGAGGGCGTGGTCCCCATCGAGAACTCCAGCGAAGGCAGCGTCTCGGCCACGATCGACATGCTCGCGGATAAAGAGATCAAACTGAAGGTCCGGCAGGAGATCGATGTGCCGATCGTCCACGCGCTCATGGCCCGGCCCGGCATGACCACCGCACAGGTGAAAGAGATCATCTCCCATCCCCAGGGTCTGGCACAGTGCCAGCATTATATCCGCAAGAATTTCCCGGGGATCAACACGATTACGACCGGCAGTACCGCAGGAGCCGCCGCCGCCATCGCGGGCGGGACACATCCGGACGCTGCGGCCATCGCGCCTCCCCAGGCCGCAGAAAAGCTCGGACTCGTTGTTCTTGGCGGCAAGATCAATGATCATGACAGTACGACCCGCTTTGTCGTACTTGCCAAACATGACCACAAACCGACAGGGAATGACAAGACCTCGATCGCGTTCTCGATCAAGAAGGACAAACCCGGTGGACTATTCGAGATATTGGGCGAGTTCGCCAAGCGTTCCATCAATCTGACCAAGATCGAATCACGCCCGAGCAAGAAAGCAATGGGAGACTATGTGTTCTTCATCGACCTGCAGGGGCATCGCAAGGACGAAAAGATTGCGGACGTGCTCAAGACCATTGGGCAGAAGGTCGCGTTCTATAAACTGTTGGGATCGTATCCGGCGGGATTAGAGCTCTGAGACTTCCGTCTATGGACATCCTCCCCGATTTGCCGTACATTTTGGGCACTACCAGAACGAGGAGCGACCTATGCTAGATCCACGTTTCATCCGCGAGAACCCGGACGTTGTCCGCGAAGGATTGTCCAAACGCAATGCATCCACGGACGTGCTCGAGAATTTCCTCGCCAAGGACAAGGTCTGGCGCGCCAAACAGGTCGAGGCCGAGCAGCTCAAAAGCACCCAGAAAAAAGGGTCCAAAGGCAAGCCCACTCCCGAAGAACTCCAGCAACTGAAAGAACTTTCCGCCAAGGTCAAAGAACTTGAAACGGAAGCGGCCGCACTGGAGACCGAGGTCCGCAATGCTGCACTGATCATCCCGAACATCCCTGACGAGTCCGTCCCTGTCGGTGGCGAGGATAAATTCCGCGTAGAACGCACCTGGGGTGAACCCCGCAAGTTCGATTTCACTCCGAAACCCCATTGGGAGGTCGCGGAAGGATTAGGCATATTGAACTTCGAACAGGCCGGCAAGATCTCCGGTGCCCGATTTGTCGTGTATCACGGCCTTGGCGCCGCACTTGAACGTTCGCTCATGAACTTCATGCTCGACCTGCATACCGGAACGTCCGGATATAAAGAAGTGTTCCCGCCGCTGCTCGTGAACCGCGATTCCATGACCGGGACCGGACAATTGCCGAAGTTCGAAGCCGACCTTTTCAAGACCAGCGAGGATGATTTCTTCCTCATTCCGACGGCCGAGGTACCGGTGACCAATCTGCATCGCGATGAGATCCTCACCAAAGAACAGCTCCCGCTCTGCTACACCGCCTATACACCGTGCTTCCGCAGAGAAGCCGGGTCCTACGGAAAGGATACGCGCGGCATCATCAGACAGCATCAGTTCAATAAAGTTGAGCTCGTGAAGTTCGTCGAACCGGAGAACTCTATGGACGAGCTTGAGAAACTGACCGCCGATGCCGAAAAGGTCCTGCAGCAGCTGGGGCTTCCGTATCGCGTCATTTCGCTCCCGACAGGAGATATAGGGTTCTCCTCGTCCAAGACCTATGACATCGAAGTGTGGTTCCCGTCAGAGAACAAATATCGCGAGATATCTTCCTGCAGCAATTTCAAGGATTTCCAGGCCCGCCGTGCTGCGATCAGGTACCGTAAAACCGCCGGAGATAAGCCGCAGTTCGTTCACACCTTGAACGGATCAGGCGTGGCTATCGGCAGGGCTTTTGCGGCAGTTCTTGAGAACTATCAGCAGGCGGACGGGAGTGTCATCATTCCGGAAGCAGTTCGTACCTATATGCACGGGAAAGACCGTATATCAAAGTGATATGCCGACACGCTCCTCGATGAACCAGCCTAGTTCCTGGCTGGACATATCCCCGAGCTGTTCCGGGTGTAATTGGATCACGTTCAAACCCATATCATGCAGCGTCCTGACACGTAGGAACTGTCCGCCTTTCAGTGTTCCATCACGCAAATAATCATACTTTTCATGCAGGACCTCCACCGCTGTCCGGACGGTATTGCTCTGGACCACATGTTGCAACGTGAATATCTCTGCAGGGACCATGCACGCATACTGGATGTCGTGTCGTTCAAGTGTTTCATTGAGCTTTTTATATAACGGGTGCACCGGGACCGGGCGCTCCTTGAGCGCAGAGAACATCCGCTCGCGGGATTTCGCGTTCAAGGCGAAGGGTATCGGCAACTGCCGGTGCCTGATGAGCAATTCCGCATGGTACAGCTGGACCAGTTGTTTCGGTGAAAAAGCAGATTGCTGGCGGACCGTGCAGAAGAGGTCCTGTATCAGACCGATCCGGTCGACCACAGCGAACGCCCAAACAAGCTTGGCAAAAGCTTTCACGCTTTTCTGGACAGTGCTCCTTTTTATCTCAGGGCAGGTCCGTACCGCCCGAGCGGCCAGTTCCAGGAAAAGACGTTCGGAAAATATCCGGACATGAGCGAACGCCCACGCTATTTCCGCGAGGTCCTCAAAAGAGAACTGCCACCGCCCGGCTATGATCTTGTCAGCAATACTATCGCCGACAACCGTGTCCCGGCATCCGAGCGTAGCAAGGCGGCTCACGAACAACATGACATCCTTCTCGTTGAGATCATCAAAGACGGCAAGACCTCTCTGCACCGCCCGTCCGATGAGGTCCGCATCATACAGGTCCCATTCCGCCAGCACTCCAAGGAATTTACATACATCTTGCCCGTTATACCGCTCAAGATTGGCCCGTGCGTGCCCCCTCACGCCCTCAATGAATTCATCCGACGGCTGGACCGCCTTGGCCAAGGCCAGGGAAATCGAGGTCATGGACCGCGGGCTGAGCAACTGCCATTTTCGCACCGTACCGTCATGCCTCTTCACGAATGAACACAGGTCCTCCTCCACGGCCTCGTAGAACGGCACATAAGGGAAGTTCAACCGTGAAAGGGCATTGACCATTTGAGAGAGACTGCTGATCTTCATATAGGGAACATGTCCGATGCAGATATCAAGATACAGCTCGAACAGAGCACTCTCCCGCTCAAGAGCAGCACGCACGTCCTCCTCATTATCTCTGGCCAACAGGGATAGACAGGACATGAACGTCACACAAATACCGGCATCAAAATCCTTAAGGTCAGCCCTGCAGAGCGCAAAAAGATCATCGATCGTATTTCCAGGCCTCCGGAGCCGCGCAGTGACCTCACGATGAACAACGGCGTTCTGGTTCCCGGCGCCGCCACTGATGATCTTACATTCCCAGGACATAGTGCTCCTTTATGAAACGATATTGATGGCCCATCGACGGACCGCTAAGGTATCGGAACCGGAGCATGGAGATTGCAGATTGATTTTTTCAGCCCGCTATATTATAAAAAGATCGCCACGTCCCCCAAAGGAGCGCACACGGTATGCCTGTCTACGATTATAAATGTACGAAATGCGGTCACCGCTTCGAGCTCGAACAGAAAATGAGCGATGCGCCGGCCAAGACCTGTCCGAAATGTAAGGGGCCTGTCCTCAAGGTCTTCACTGCCTCCGGGATCATATTCAAAGGCAGCGGGTTCCATAACACCGATTACGGCAAGCATTCCGATAAAAAGAAAGAAAAAAGTTCCGCTAAAAAAAAGGATTGACCGTCCGCTGTATTTTTTTGAACATGTCCCGCGCTGTTCATCAGGACTTCCCATGCGGGCCCGCACAGGCCGGCATCCCTCTTTTCGCGTCAGATGAAGTGCTCTATAATCCTTGCTCGTCAATATCGCTGAAGGGAGTTTTTTGTATATGAATAAGACCCTACCAAAAATAAAATTCGGTACAGACGGCTGGCGTGCGCTCATGACCGAAGACTTCACTATCACGAACGTCGAGATCGTTGCCCAGGCCATGGCGGATCATTACAAAAAGGCCGGCGGCTGGGAAAAAGGGTTCGTTGTCGGCTATGACCGCCGCAAAGATTCCGAGCATCTGGCAAAAGCCGCTGCCCTGGTCCTTGCCGGGAACGGATTTACGGTCCATATGACCAACGAAGAATGCCCTACGCAGGTCGTTTCATTCCATGTGCTGGATAAAAAAGCTTGTGCCGGCGTCATGATCACCGCATCCCACAACCCGCCGCAGTATAACGGGTTCAAGATCAAAGAAGCGTTCGGAGGATCATCCTCTCCGGAGCTCACGAACTCTATCGAAACATTCATCGGCATGCACAAGGTCCTGCGCGGGAGCGACACGGACATCGCCTTTTTCGACCCTAAACCCTCGTTCTTCGCCAATGTGAAGAAATTCGTGGACCTTAAAAAGATAGCGGACGCGCACATAGACGTCACCGTGAACCCGCTCTTCGGGTCCGGGTCCGGCTACATCCCGAAGCTCCTCGCCGAGGTCGGCGTGAAGGTCGACGAGATCAATAATACCCGCGACGTGAATTTCGGCGGCTTCAATCCAGAACCGCTGGACTATAACGTTCCGGACCTTATGGCCAAGATGAAAAAAGAGAACAAGCCGTTCGCGGCAGGCCTTATCCTCGACGGCGACGCGGACCGCAACGGGGCCTGCGGGACGCACGGTGACTTCCTCAACTCTCAGAAGGTCTTCTCCATCCTCATCCACCATCTCGTGAAGAACAAAGGGATGAAAGGAAAGGTCGTGCACGCTTTCAACAACAGCCGCATGATCTCCAAGATCGCCGCAGGCTACGGACTTGAGACCATCGAGACCAAGATCGGGTTCAAATATATCGCCGAGCAGATCCTGAAAGGCGATGTGCTCGTCGGCGGTGAAGAGAGCGGCGGCTATGCCATCAAAGGGAACATCCCGGACCGCGACGGCGTGACCAACAGTCTGCTCCTCCTCGAAGCGATGGCCTATGAGAAAAAGACGCTCGACGATATCTATGCCGACCTTGAAACGAAGTTCGGCAAGCGCGCCTACGGCCGCGTGGACCTGCATCTTGAGAACGCGAAAAAAGAAAAGCTTATGACCATGCTGAAAGGCACGAAGATAAAGGAACTGCTCGGCATGAAGGTCGTAAAAAAAGAGGCCCTGGACGGCGTCAAGCTCAATTTCGAGGATTCGTCCTGGATATTGTTCAGAGCGTCCGGGACTGAGCCCATCCTGCGCATCTATGTTGATGCGCTCACGGACGACCAGGTGAAGACGAACCTGCAAAAAGGGAAAGAATTGGCAGAAGGACAATAGACCTCCCCTCTCCCCGGGCCCCTGACCTCATCCACGCACCAGCGGTTTGGAGAAGGGAAAGGGTGCCGAAAAGTGGGGGTGAAGGAGCGATCAAAGGACCACACATGACCGAGACAGGCATTGTTACGTCCGTCGACCCCGCAACGCACACCGTCACCATCCAGTTCAACGCGCATGGCACCTGTAAGAGCTGTGGAATGTGCCTCATCGGCAACGGCAATGATCATTCACAGATGCAGCTCACGGCAAAGAACACTGTCGATGCCACGCTCGGAGATACCGTTGAATTTGAAGTGAAGCCAGGGGCCATGCTGCGGGCCTCGATGCTCATCTACGGGTTCCCCCTGGCGATGCTGCTGACAGGCTTTGTGCTCGGGAAAATGCTCTCCCAGCTGCTTCGCGCAGCAGAAGATCTCCTTTCAATATGCGGCGCCGCTCTTTTCTTTTATTTCGCTTTCTATATACTGCACCTGAGGAACAAGCCCGCTATCGGGCAGACCTCGGACCATATCACCATCCTACGAAAGGATCAGTCCGCCCTTTCTGCAGCAGCACAAGATAATTGAAATTTTCGGACGCTTGTTCCGAGTATTGTATGGGGACACAGAGAACATAAGGACAGCACATGCACGGTATCACATTCATGACCATGAGCTACGGACTGACCGGAGCCTCCTTCGTTGACCCCGGGAACAACGACACCGATACCAGCACAGAATATCTTCGCGCCTGCAAAGAAATGGATATCACTCCCGATACCAATATCCTGCTGTGTCTCCGCGCCAAAAGCACGAAGCTTGATCTGTCCGGGAAAGGATTGTCCGGGAAGGATTTCGCAGCCTTGTGTACGGCACTTAAGGACGATGGGACGGTGACCACCTTGCTCCTCGCCAATAATGACCTCGGTGATGAAGAAGCGGCCATGCTCGCCCGCCTCCTTGAACAGAACGATACGCTACAGGAGCTCGACCTGATGTCCAACCCTATCTATTATAATGGCGCTTGCGAGATTCTCGGCACGCTCAGGGGCAGAGCGGGCCGGTTCACCCTTTGTCTATCCATTATACAGGATACGGTGAAGGTGCAGCGGTGTGCGCAGCAGCTGAAGGAGTACCGGCAACAGAACAGGCTCCCGGAGCACAGCATTATTTTGATCATGTACTGAAAAGGGCTCGTCCTGTCCTTGCAAATGAAAGGCAAGTTGTTATAATACGCGGGGCTTATGGAGGACACTCGCATTGAAATGGAAGCATAAAGATCTCCTGGGTTTAAAGGACCTCACCGCTGAGGAGATCACTTTCATTCTGGACCAGGCCCGCTCTTTCAAGGAAGTTTTCAAACGTCCCATCAAACAAGTCCCTGCCCTGCGCGGCAAAACGATCGTCAACCTTTTTTACGAGCCGAGCACGCGCACCCGGACATCCTTTGACATGGCCGTCAAAATGCTGGGCGCCGGCACGAACAATATCGCGGTCGCCGCAAGTTCCGTTCAGAAAGGCGAAACGCTCATCGATACCGTCCGCAATCTTGAGATGACCGGTATCGCCGGTATCATCATCCGGCACAACATGAGCGGCGCACCGCATTTGGTCGCTAAAAGCGTGCAAGTCCCTGTCATCAATGCCGGCGACGGGTTCAATGAACACCCCACCCAAGGACTGCTCGATATATTCACCATGCGCGAAGCCAAAGGCGACCTTAAAGGGAAACATGTCGCGATCGTCGGCGATATCATGCACAGTCGCGTGGCACGATCCAATATCTGGGGCTTGAAGAAGCTCGGTGCCGAAGTCACGGTCGTCAGCCCGCCCACGCTGATGCCCAAGGACGTCGAGACGATGGGCGTGAACCTCAGCTATGACCTCAACAAGGTCATGCCGACCCTCGATTTCATCAATATCCTGCGTATGCAGTCCGAACGGCAGCAAGGGGATGTCTTCATCCCGAGCAGACGCGAGTACAACCGCCTCTTCGGGCTATCCGCCGAACGCATGAAGCTCGCGAAAAAAGGACTGGTCGTTCTGCACCCGGGTCCTATGAACCGCGGGACAGAGATCGATACCGAGGTGGCCGACGGACCGAACAACGTCATCCTGGAACAGGTCACCAACGGCGTGGCGGTCCGTATGGCCGTTATCTTCATCCTGCTCTCAAGAGGGAGAAAGACCAAAAATGAACAATAGTCTGCTGATAAAGAACGGTCTGGTCTGCGACCCGACGAACGGGATAGACAAAAAAGAACTGGATATCCTGGTCGAGAACGGCATCATCAAGAAGGTCGGTAAAGGTCTCTCCGCGAAGGACGTCCCTGTCTTCGACGCCAAAGGCAAGCTCGTCACCCCCGGGTTCGTCGACATGCACGTGCATCTGCGCGAGCCGGGCCAGGAAGAAAAAGAAACTATCGTGACCGGCACTATGGCCGCCGCCGCCGGAGGCTTTACTTCCGTTGCCTGTATGGCGAACACGAAGCCTGTGGCCGATAATGTCTCCATCATCAGATATATCCAGTACCGCGCCCAGCATGAAGGTGTCGTGAACGTGTTCCCGATCGGCGCCTGCACCAAGGGGCAAAAGGGTGAATCATTGACCGAGATGGCCGAATTGGCGGAGAACGGTGCCGTGGCCTTTTCGGACGATGGAGAACCTGTCAAGAACGCGCTCGTCATGCGCAAGGTCCTTGAATACGCAAAGATGCTCGACAAGGTCGTCATCTCGCATGCTGAGGATAAGGACCTTTCCTTCTGCGGAGCGATGCACGAAGGCGCGCTCTCGACACAATGGGGCATCCCCGGGATACCGTCCGTTGCTGAATCGGTCGCCGTCGCCCGCGATATCCTCCTGGCCTCCACCTTCGGTCGGATACATCTCGCACATCTGAGCGTGAAAGAATCGATCGAGCTCGTGCGGCAGGCCAAACAGAAAGGGTTCCCGGTGACCTGCGAGACCGCACCTCATTATCTGACGCTCACGGCCGAAGCTTGTGCCGGATACAATACCAACGCCAAGATGAGCCCACCGCTACGCGAAGAAGCGGACAGACAGGCCCTGATACAGGGACTGAAGGACGGAACGATAGATGCCATCGCGACGGACCACGCACCGCACGCCCGGGACGACAAGAACGTGGAGTTCAATTGCGCGGCCAACGGCATCGTGGGGCTTGAGACCGCAGTGCCGCTCATATACACCGAGATGGTTGAGAAAAAAGAGATACCTCTTTCCAGAATGATCGAGCTCATGGCGGTCAATCCGTCAAAGATACTGGGCATCAGCAAAGGGACGCTCTCCGAAGGCGCCGATGCGGACATCACGGTCATCGATATCACGAACGAGAAGGTCGTTGACCCGAAGATCTTTAAGTCCAAAGGCCGCAACACCCCGTTCGCAGGACGGAAGCTCAAAGGCTGGCCGGTGCTCACGGTCGTCGGCGGGAAGATCGTTCACCAGTAATCCCTTATTCCTTGTTCGCCAGGAATCCAAACTTTTTCTTTTCTGCGGGCGAAGGTCCCAAGAGTTGATGTATGGCCTCGAACACCACTTTGAATTGTCCGTCATATTTTCTCTCCAGCGCTTCGATCTTTTCTTGTAATCTATGGTAGTGCAACATCATCTTACGGATATATGCAAAGGTCCTCATGATCTGGATATCCACCCGTACAGCCATCTTATTGTTCAGGACGCTCGACAACATCGCTATGCCTTGCTCCGTGAACGCATACGGCAAGGCGCCACCTAGATATTTTCGTGAAGGTATCACAGTTTGTGACACCAGCAACTCGACCTCTGCTTCTGATAATTGGAACATAAAATCTTCCGGGAACCGCTCTTTGTTCCTCTGCATTTGCTGTCTTAAAGCGAAAAGAAAAAGCCCCGGCCATATGGCCAGGGCTTTATACACCATCAAGGCTCGGAACAGAGATCATCAAAGAAAAGGCCGCCTTTTACGACGGCCTTTTTTTATATTGACGGATCTTTCGAACTATATCACCAAGACCCTATCGAACCGGAGCTCTTGCATGCCGGCAAAGAGGCCGCATCCGTCTTGTCCGTCGATGTGATCGCGCCGACAGGAAGATTGGTCGTCACGACAAGCGTTGAACCACCGATAAAATAGAACGGTATCGGCCAAGGACCTGCGCTGGAGAGCGGACCAGAGCTGTCGCTGAAATCGGCCGGATCAACGATATTAGCATCGGAGGAATCGTTCGCCTTATCCGCATAGATAACCGCATCACCGTTGGCAGCGACCTTCGCCTTGAACAGGGTCACATTATAATTGAATGAAGGCTCATTGTTCGGCGATACAAAGGTCTGGGGGTCAGAGATCATCGTTGAGCAGATCCAATACTCCCCCGCAGCGTTCTTCGTCACATCCACCCAGATGGAACGCGGATGGGGACCTCCCGAAGTCAGGTCCTTGCACCAGATCGTGAACCGTTTTGCGTCCGCATCCGTGTAATCATACACGATCTTCATGCTCGTCGCGGCATTGACCGGTGCCGTGATACCAAGCCTGCTGGTAAAGTGATATGGGTTCATCAGGATCGTGCCCTTCACCGGGTCCAACGTATAATCTGCCGTGATAACGACATTGCCGGACACATCTCGCTGTACATAGCGACGGGCATAGGTACCCGTGTTCGCGGTATCACACACTGAGTCACCAATGAACGGGCCTGCCGGGATGTTCGCAGAAACACCTTCGACCATGCCGTTCTGCCGCATTGCAGCGAACATCGTGTCCGGGATACCGCTTATGGTATCCACCGCGGCGAACATGCTTTTTAAACCTGTGATATTGTTATTATCAGGCGGAAAGATCGCTGCCGTCAGCAATACTACCCCTGCTATCAGAACTGCCAAAGCCGCTATTTTCTTTTTCATGGTAATGTCCCCCTGTTATCGTAACGTAGAAGGCAAGCTCAGCTTTACCGCTGAAGGGAACGCCCCACTGCCGCCACTACTGCCCCCTCCGCCACCGCCGCCCCCTCCGCCACCTGCAACCTGACCGCATCCGGAGATAAGGACCAGCGCAATGACCATGACAAGACATATCGTTCTCTTCATAGCAAGACCTCCTTGATGATCGTTAATACGTATTATATCCATCGTCTGCTGCCCAAAGCAATGAGATCATGAATTCTCTGCTTATGGGCACGCCGAAGACTACTATGCCCATATGTGAGAGAAATATACATCGATAGTTTCTATTATGTTCATAAAATAGATTTGCCACTACAATGCTAGAAAAATATCAAAATGTTGGTATAATGGGCATCCGTTTTTTAAGTGTGCAACGCTGGGAGATCGTCTAATGGTAGGACCGCTGGCTCTGGACCAGCTAATCTTGGTTCGATTCCAGGTCTCCCAGCCACCTTGAATGAATGGATGAAAGAGCCTCCTCTTTTGCGACAGTAGTCGCTCTTTCATCTGGTTCTAACCTATGAACATCTAAGTATTCACGCTCTAACTGAGGATAATCTTTTTCTATAGGCTTTAACCATTCTAAGGGCTCTAAAGCGAGTTTTCCATTAATAATTGTATAGTTCGAACCTAAGCCCATGGCTATCTCTCTTTTTTTCTTTTTATCCCCAGTAGCAAATGCTTTTCGAGCATACACCGCAAAATTAAAAGTTTTATTATTTAACTCTACCAACAGATCTGTGCTGTGCTCAGTTTCTTGTAATTTGCTTCGCAATTTAATGGTTTGTTCTGACAAAACAGTCCTCTCTCGTAAGTACTCCTCTTCACTAATTAATTCCCTACATCTCAGTCGTGTCAGATTATTTAATTCATTTTGCGTTTGAAATAAGGTGGTACTTATGTTTTCGTGAATTTTTTCCCTCGTTGCAATTTCTTTATCATTTGTTTTATTTATTACTTCCAACGCCCAATCTCTAAACTCAGGTATAATTGTTATTTTGGTTAGTTCATTGTCTATTTGTTTTTCTATTTCTTGTTCAGAAATACATTGCCTTTGCAAACAAGCAATCTCTTTCTTCTTTCTTGTGCAGTGATAATAGGTGTATTTCTTGATCTGTTTTGTGCTCTTTATATACTTTGATTTAATTTCAGCAGTGTAAAGACACCCACATTCAGCACAGCGAATTAAACCAGAAAACGAGAACTCATGCTTTTGAGGGCGGGGCTTCCCTTTTTTGCCAAGCAATGATTGAACCCTTTCATATTCATCCAAAGTAATAATAGGCTCCTGAAGCCCATTATATTGGATCCCGTTGTAAACATTTATTCCAACATAATATAGATTATTAAATATGCTATACATGCAACTTAAGGATACCTCTTTCCCCCCTATTTTTTTATATTTTCTTGTCCTGAAGCCCCAATCCTTATTGGCAATAGTACATATTTCCTTAGGTGAATAGTTGCCTGTAAGCATTAGATCCCACATTTTTCTTATTAAGGGTGCTCTGACAGGATCCTTAATGATGGTTTTATTCACCTTGTCATTAAGATAACCGAGAGGGGCTTGATTAGGCATCCACCCTTTTGCAAGTTTACTGGCAAGCCCTCTTTTTACATTTTTGCTTAAATCAATAATATATTGATTTGCCATCCCGCTTTCAACACTCAAGAGCAAAACATTATCATCGGGCAGGTGTTCTTTTTCCATTGTTTGAATCGATTTCAATACTTTATTTTGAAGTAACCATTGAATACGCCCACTATCAATTGGGTTTCTGGATAAACGATTAATCTGCCAACATAGGATCCCGTCAGCCTCTCCATTTTCTATACGAGAAAGCATTTCATTGAATACCGGACGATTGCCAGGCTGTTTAGCAGACTTCGACTCTGAAAGCACATCCTTTACAGTCAATCCATTCTTATCTGCTAATTCTTTTAGTTGAGTCAACTGATCATCTATTGACTGTATTTGTCGATCTTCTGATTCTGATGACTTACGAGCATATAAAAAATACTTCATTCGACAACACCGCCTTTATTTTTACATTTCCATAAAAACAGCCATTACAAGATCTCGCTATATAACATTAAAACAATATTACCGATAATATGAATTATTAACAAAACAGCCTATAAACAATTGTTCTGTAGAAATTACAAATATGGCAACTATTCATTTAGTAAATCATTATTATTTGTACAAGGCATACTCATTTTTGGTCATAGGCATATAGATTATCTTCATCATTTCAAATAGTTTTACTGCCCTTTCATATGCATCTTTATAGCAAAGGTCTACCCCAAATTTACATTTATAAAGACCTTGAAAATTTTTAACATCACTAGGAGACAGTGCCATGGTTTTAGTATTTTGATCCATTAGCAACTAAAACGTTTAATGCCTCGATTACCTGGATAAGTAAATTACATAATCCCTTATGGATATTGCTTATCTCCTCCAAGTCAACAATGTAATCATCAATATTTATATAATCAGAATTCATATGAACCTCCTTAATTTCATTATATTTATTTGAATAATTCCCTTTCTTTTTTTAAAGTTTATTTATAAATAATTCGTTGAAGTCAATAATTGATGGTTCTGATATTTTCATGAAATATCCGCATTAAAGAATCTAAATAATGCCTTTCGAGATAGAGCCTCTATTTCGAAAACTTTTGTTGGATTTGAAAAGAATTGCTCATATCGTTTGCCATTACCATCTTTTGATGTGATCTTTTTTGTAATAGATAACCCTTTGTTTTTGATTAAGGATTTAATGCCTTCATAAATTAATATTTTTGATACCGTTTTGGGTGTATTTGAATTTATAGTTACTTTTTGAATCTTTCTAAATACTTCAAAGTCTTGAAACTTTGGGAGATCTGATAGTTTTCTAAGATCTTTTGGGATCTTATTGTTAAAAAGTCTACGTTCAATTCGAGTTTCATTTGCAGTGTGTTTTGTTGAGTCATTATAGACAGCCAAAATGTCAGGTTTTTTACTGAAATATATTGTTTGTGGGATAGTTCCATTATAGATAACTTGAAACTTTTTAGACCTTGCAACACGGATCCATTCAAATACATCCACTATGTTTTCCTGAATATCAACAGCAAAGTCGATCCTCTGTAAGATGAATTGCTCAGGATCAAAATCTATGAAAAATGGAGAAATTATCTCAAGTAATTTACTAAAACTTTCAATTTTGGAAGGATTAAGTTCTATACAATTTGTTCGATGATAAAAATTGGTCACGCCGATGGATAAACCATGTAAATCATAAGAAAACTTATATTGATAGAAATCATCGCTAACAGGTTTTAATTCTCCTGTTTGGATAAGAAATTCAACGTAATATTGATTAACCTTTAAGTGTGTAGATAGTTTAAGTTTATCAATCATTGAATTACTCCTTCACCACAAAATGACTTGCAAAATGTGACTATTGTTATGCTGTGATCGTTTTTCATCGTTTTCTCTCTTTCAGTAAGATAGTATTTATGTAATGCAACTGTTGGGTGATTTACTTATTGATTACATTTGACTGAGTCCATTTAGTCGCACCTCTATTTAAGATGCACTCAGATTACTCTTCTATAAGTGGCATAGGTGGTGATAAAAGTGGTGGAGAATCATTAATTTATGGCTGATGCTGAAAGATGATTCATGGCTTGCTTGAGCCCATGAAACTTCAATTATTCGGGGTCATAGGGAAAGCGATTTATGAGGAAAAGTCTATTTTAAAAAATCAGGATATTGTTTATTAAGGAAATCTCCTATAAGGCTTTCCATATTGTCATTTATATTAATTATTGAGACTGACCTGGTAAACTTAATGCCATGATTTCGAACGCTTTTGTACGGTTCTTTTTTTGTATCAAAAGAACTTATGGTTTTCTTGAAATCTTTTTTGATTAATTTGTTAATTTCTTTTAGTTCTTTTGCAACATAGAGTGATTCTTTTAGAAACGCTTCACATTTAACACTATTTATTGGTTTATCAGGTCGAAGGGAGGACAACTTGGCTAAGAAATACAGAAACTTCCATTTGTCGACATCACCACAACCTGTAATGTCTACGGCTTGTTTTTTGTACATTACGTATTCCTGATTATTTCCATCAATAATCAGATCTGTTGATATCTGTTTATCTGTTTCTTTGCGTTGATGGTCGTTAAAGATATCCTTTGTATGTAAATATGCCGCAATCTTTTTAACTGACAATATGTTCTTTTTGTTAATATCTACTATTGGAGCAAGGAAGCAAGTTATCCCTCCCACTTCAATTATTAAACTCACAAGTATTTGCTCATTATTTTCTAGAGTTGCTATTGGGTAATAACTGCTGTTTGTAAAATATTGCTTTGCAAATCTAACAGGCGATACTACTTCCTCTGGTATAATGTTCTTAAAGACATCATTATTCCCAATGTATTTTATTCTATATTTGTCTTTTTCATCGGTTAAGTCGTTAATATTAGGGCTATCGTTGATCTTATACTTTATGCCCAGGAAGTCTAAAATGTATTGATCACCTTGCCCTTGTAACCCCTCAAACAATAACTGATCACGTTCGTTTTGATAGTCTTCATCTTTAAGTACATCTTCGTGATTCCCATCGAAGATATGATCCATTGCAGAAACATTGAGTTGACCAAGAAGAATTATAAGGTTAATGCCATGGGATTCACTCTCATTGATTAATATTTTTAAGTCTTCCATTCCCTTAGGGATCGAAAGATCCTTGCCTTCCAACTCCAACACCCACGTACGATAATTATCTAAATAAACATTCTTTAACTTTTTGTTTCCGATTAATGTATTCTTATAATATGGGTGATTCCAGTCTCTCCAAAAAGGTTTATGAAAATAGATATTGCCTATGGATTTACCAGCATACACACTATTTGTTGTGAACCACAAGATCTTTTTTTCCACGGGATTTCCTCTGTTAGATAATTGTGTTCATAGCATCTTGTCAATAATCATATTGCTTTATACTCAAACCCTTCACCTTATTATAGTATTTTCTATATTAAATATTCATAAATTATCATTGAAGTATTAAAAAAAGAGCATGTCATACGAACCAAAAACATAGTTGTTTTTTATTAAGCAATTTTCATCATCTTTAACAAATAGAGGTCATAGATATATATATTCTATAAAGGGATACCAAAATGACTCAAAATACTACGAAAAGGAAGCAAAGGGGGAAATTCTTAAGACCTTTGCTTTCAATAAGAAAATACTGTCTTTCCTGTTGCTGTAATCACTATAAAGCAGTCAGGCTTTGTAAAAACAAGAATTGCTCTCTATATCCTTTTAGAATGGGTAAAAATCCAAAGAGACGGTCATGTGGTGGCAGCCCCACACACAGAAAGAAACTGCTTACTCACTTGATGGATTTCTTTGCATACGGGCATTCTAAGTAGTACTTATTGTTTTTTATCCGCCAAAAGCCCAAGAGTATTCTTAATGCCCGTTATTTTGTGTGTTGTTCGCTTGTTTGCAGAATATTATTGGACTTATATAATATTAAATCTATGCCTACTTATTGTAATAATAGCGAAACAGCATGGACTATGGGAGAGTGAAAGAGTTTATTCAAATAAACACCAGAAACTATCATTGTAATTTATTCATAAACTAGGGAATACTTAACTAATCAATAAGATATTTGCTTTTAAGTGCTGAAATTGTTTGGGAGGCTGGGCAATATGAATATATGTTCAAGATGTTTCATAGTATGTGTGGTTCTTCTGACATTATCTACTAATCTAAATGCAATTAATTGGACTAAAGACAGTATATCGATAGAATTTGGATCCCCAAGCGGAGAATATGTTAAAGGTAGCGGTGATAGTGATACTGAGACGTTAGGATCGAAGCAGTATGGATATAAAATTGATGGTGACGAAATATGGGTATATAAATATCCATATTCATATGGTGAATTTGCATCTCGCGGATATAATACAACGGAAATAGTTTTTAAAAGAAATAAGGTTATTTTCATGTCACATAGCGTTGATATGATGGGGGTCATCAATCGCAACTACACAACAGCCCGAGAGACGTTTTCAAGTATAGGTACAGAATATTTTGGCTATAAGGCTCCTACAATTGAAAAGAATAACTGTTATTTAATTTGGGAGAACAAAACACATGTCTTTATCATGGAGCCTGTTTCATCAACAATTGCTGAAGAATATCTAAATAAAACGACTTGGCATGAAATTCCCGTGAGACGCTATACGCTTATTGATAAAAGATTATGTCCTTCTGTTGCAGATTCTTCTCCTTCCGAACCAAAATCTTCAGGCTGGTGAAATGTAGTACGCTCATAAGCCTTATTGGTATCCATTGGTCATGTCCATATTATATAAGACGTATGAAACAGTGAAAAAGATTCTTCAAATAAACACCAGAAACTATCAATACATAAATTTCAGGATTATGGGAATAAATAGAGTAAAAGAAGGCGATCTACAATGAGGTTTATTGCCAGGATAATGGCAGTCACAATGGTTGTGTCTGTATTTGCATTTGTATTTGGCTGCGGTCAAGTAATAAAAGAGACTTCCGGAGAAAGTTCTACGACTTCTCCAAGCACTCCACCATATTCAGAACTCACTGCATATAAAAATATGGAATATCGTGCAAATGGAACAAGAATAAATGATAGGGATGATTATGCAATTTCTTATTATAATTCTCGTGGAATTTGTGTAAAAGATGAAGGATATACATCCCAAAATGTTTTGAAAGGAACAAGTCTTTCAGATACCGATTCTTTAGGTAGGGTAACTGCTTGGTATAGTTATGATGGAGTAAAAGGTTGTGATTGGGAATATTATGGAGATACAGATACAAAGATTCATACAAAATGGTATAACACCCATAGTCCAACACAAGAAGAAGTTTCAACCTGTGATGCTTTAGGGAAATTAATAAGTACAACAACTTATTCACCGATTGATTCAGCAACTGTTGTTGGATATAAGGAATATTCCCACTCAGGAAATACTACAACAGAAAATTGGTATACAAACCAAAGTAAAACAACACTTACAAGAACATATGTAACAACTACTTTTTATGATAGATGGAATAGACCATATTTAATTTTGTATAGTGATGGATATTATGACTATCGCACTTATACGGGATCATCATTAGTTGAAGATAAGATGGAAGAATATCATGGAACATATCCAACAGGAACATTAGATTGGTATTACACTAACCAAAAGATATAAGGGGTTATCATGAAGACCTTAATAAAAATATCTTTATTGATAGTCTTCATAATGATTTTGACAGGCTGTGGTCAAGTTCTTAATGAAACATCAGGTAGTGGTAGTTCTAGTGGTGGGGGTAATCCACCAGCCAATTCTTATACATTAACAATTGTTGTATCTCCCAATCTTTCTGGTGCTGTAACAACAAGTCCCAATGCTACAACATTTACTTCAGGGACTACAGTAAACTTAACTGCAACCCCTGCTGGTGGCTATATGTTTAGTAATTGGTCCGGCGATCTGACCGGAGCATCAAATATATCCTGCATTGGGATGAATTCAGATAAAACTATTACGGCAGAGTTTACGGCAATCCCTGCTGGGGTTACCTATCCACTGAATATTTCTGTTGTTGGCACTGGATGTACTGTTAGTAAAACACCAAACCTATCCGACTTTAATGCAGGTGACACAGTTTTACTACAAGCAAATACTGTCAGTGGGTGGGTATTTGATAGTTGGTCTGGAGCCATTAATGGTTCAACTAATCCAACGTCCCTGAATATGAATGCCACCAAAAACATCACAGCAACATTCAAACAATTATTTACGTTAACATCTGTTGTTTCTCCAAATGGTGCGGGTCATATTTATATTAATGGTTATGATTCAACTCTGCCTATCGCTAGCACTTATATCGATGGGACTAGTATTGCTGTTCAGTCCAATGCCAATGCTGGATATGAATTTGATCATTGGGAAAACAATCTTAGTGGCACATTAGCATCTCAATCATTACTGATGAATGGAAACAAGACTATTACTGCTGTATATAAATATTGGCAAAGTGTTGGGAGTACAAGTATCTCAAGTGGTGCTGTCAGGGAAACAGTTGCTTCATATATATATGATGGAATCCCATATATCGCCTATATTGCTGATGGTGGAAATGAGATCACTGTTAAAAAATATACTAGCGGTTCTTGGCAAACAATAGGCTCATCTTTTTGTACAAACTATAAATATGATGGTTCCGTTGATAATACAGCAGATACAATAAGTTTATATGTTTACAATGCCGGAGGCACCCCGGTCCCTTATGTTGCTTATGGCGGCGGATGGACATTGACCAGTATTCAAGCCAATGTAATGAAATATGATGGGACAGCATGGGTTAAAGTTGGTGGTTCCAATTATTGGGAAGGAGCATCTCTAGGCAACTCTGCAAGTTTCCCTAGCCTTGCGATCGCTAATGATGGGACTCCATATGTTGCATATAGAGATGGAGTCTCAAGCAATAAACTAACTGTTACAAAGTTTAATGGAACGGCATGGGAAACCGTTGGTGCTCATGGAATTTCATCTGGCAGTGTGCAGAGCATCTCTCTTTGCATAGCAAGTGATGGAATTCCATATGTGTCATATTGTGGCGACAGCAGTGCCCCTGGTTATGTGACTGTTCAAAGTTATTCTAGCGGCTGGAGCATATTAGGAGGTTCTGCAATAAGTGGTGCTAATGAAGGGGCGGCTACCTCTATTGTTGCAGATGGAACCACAATCTACGTTGTATATGGCAAGTATGGCTCGGCATCAGTTGTAAAAGAGTATAGTGGTTCGTGGAGTACACTTGGTGCATTCTCAAATAATCAATATACATCCTATTCGAATAGATCCATTATAGTTTCAGGGGGTGCTCCATTTATCATTTATTATGACAGCAATAACTCAGATAAAATCTCTTTGGCAAAGTATAGTGCTGGAACTTGGTCAGATATTGGCGGTAATGGGGTAATCACTGTTGCTTCATCTGGAGGTTATTGGGCATCACTTGCTGTTAGCAGCGAAGCCCCATATATTGCATATGCGGATGGGTCAAATAAAGCATGTGTAAAAAAGTTTGATCTCCCATGAAAACTATTCAATAACTGTCCCTACAACCCCCAAATTCAATTAATATTGAACATATTTGATGGGAAAGTGACTTCTTGAAAATGCTTTTTATATGCATCCTTTAATGAGGGGGCTGGGGAATCTTATAAGACCTTCGGAATTCATTGATTTTCTATATTCCGTGAAATTATTTTATCGATTATTGTATTTCCTGGAAGGATATATATTTCTATGATTGTGGAATTGAGAGAAACTTTTTCCTTTAATGCAACTGTAATGAACAGTTCCTTTTCGTCGTTCTCCATTGGGTCAGTATAAAATAGCGGCAAGGGAAGCATATACTTTATTAAGTTTTTGGTAGAGCGTAAATGTTTCTGAATCTTATCTATTAACAGGTCGTCGTTAATGGTATAAATATTTTCAGAGATATTGAATGTTTCAGATAACATAAGAGTTATAGGGTAGCACCACAAAAATGGAAGGGCAACTTAACTAAGTAAAATCAGTTTTGCAAGAAAAAATTGAAGAATATTGTTAAAGAGATCGAGATCCATTATAAGTATAAGAAAACTGTTGAATTTTGGTGCTAACATCCTTCACGGTGCCCAGCCAGCCTTCGCTTTTGCAAAGCCAAAAGCTACGGCTGGCAGGCCAATATTTCCACAAGAAACATCATTAAACATCTAAGCGAAGGCTGGATGCCGAAGAGCGTTCATTCCTGCATTATCGATTGCATCCGAAACCTTGGAGTCAAAGTAATTCTAATTCTGCCACCTTGCTCTTACAGTGCTTATATTTGTCCTCGCTGATCTCGGCAAGTGTCTTTTGGTCTTTGGCCTCATACAATTGCATTACTTTAAGATAATCCCGAACAGCCTCACGATAAAAATGACATTTATAATAAATATTTCCCCGATGAAAATAGGCTAATGCACGCTCAGGAAGCCGAGATATTTGCAAAGTCAGGTCCCTTATAACGAACTTAAAGCCAAGGTCCCGCTCAAGAGCCTCTAGATAGGAAAAAGGATCATTAACAGTATCATTATCACGATAATGAGGTTCAGTACTATTTTTCAGCGGGTCACCCTGCTTGGGCGAGACATTATTATTTTTACGTTTTAAGATCGCCAAGGTGGCCGCTTTATTCAACTTGATATCCTGATAAAAGACATCATTGCGAAAAAAGTCATCATACTGCCGAGGGTCTATATCTATATTACTGCGTATGGTCTTGAGCAATGCCAGCCGCCGAAAGAGATACGCTCTATCTTTATTGAGAGCCGTGCTGTCCCATAGTTCCACCGAGGCAAAAGAATGTATATCCCGCAAACATAATACGGACTTCAACGCATTGACCGCACACAGCGCACTGGGATTACGCGATAACGACCGCATAACTATCCGTAAATGCTTTTCAGCCTCTGTGACCATATTATCAATGGACTTGAAATAAGGGACAATGCCGCCTCCTAAAGAAAATACGCCAGAAGCAAAGATAAGGTCAAAACACACGTCAGGAAACACCTTGTGAAGCGCCCGCATATCAGCGTTCTTAAAAATAAGCCCTTCCGGAACATCGTTACACGGCAAAAGCTCAACACTATATACCTTGCCGCCGCGTTCTTTTATTAATTCATAGAGCGTGGACTGCAGCTCCCAGTACCCGCCATGCCCTATCTCCAGAACATTAGTTATATTATTCAGCTCAAGCACCGTCCGTAGCCGTTCGATCGGGCCCTCAGGCAGGTCCGTACATATTTCTTTTTCCAGATGCTGCCATATCGCGGTCAAAAGCTGCAGGTACGGCGGGGACAGCATTATCCTGCCATGTTTTTTTGCTATTTGATAGGAAAGCATTCTTGTCAAAATAGTATATGTTCTGTAATTTTCAATACTTAACTTCATTGAGCTATATCCGGCCTCTGCTGCACTTAATTGCCAAAGAAGAGGATCCTCCTTGCCATAGACGACCTTCTCATATTCATGAAGTATGTCTTCCGATAAAAACGTGCTTGTATGTGCCATGATCTTCGTATGATACATATAGTCCCTCAGCTGTCGATACATACTCGCAGTACCAGCCATGCATCCTGTCCGCAGAAATCCTTATGCGGGACCCCGTCCCGTTAAGATATCGGAAGAATACGGTGACTGACCCATTAATTATTGAGCGTTCCGCCAACGCATGAGCATTGCCCGAACTCACTTTATTTCCGCCTCTCCAAAGAGGTATAATTGTTCACATGGGGGTACCGAAAGAAAGAGGTGCACCATGGACCCGCTCTCAGAACTGTATCAGGAAAATTCTTCTATCTCTGATATGTATGTCAGGAACAGGCCGAACATCGTCAATGCCCGCACACGTTCCGCCGCTTTTATGTCCTCGCTCAGATCCGCGATGGGAGAAGTCTCGGACGAAGAAACGCTCGAAGAGCTCCCGTTCAGATATCTGACCCCGGTGACGACAAACGACAAACTGCTCAGCTCCCTTGTCGATCAGGCCGTCAACCAAAATATCCTGACCTCCGCGGAAGCCGCGGACATGAAGACCATGTTGTCCTCACACATTGAGTCCCGTAACTCCTCGCTGTTCGAGGTCCTCCGACAATATATGGAACCGTACGAGGATATTACCGGACGTACAGCCTCTGCCGCGAACCTGCCGGGCGACCTGCAGGCCATTGAAAAAGATAAACTTGATGTGTTCAAACAGTCCGTGATACTTGCACAGAGGGCAGGAGAACTCTCGCCCGACCTGTTAAGACAGGCTCAGGAGCTCATCGCGGACAATGAAAAATTCATCGAAATGCTGAGGAGAATGAAGACCGGTCAGCCGGCCTGACAGGCTGTTTTTAATTCCCGGACCATCCGGCTAACCGCGCGAAAAGCCACCAGGCAGCATAGGCCTTACGGTTACCGTTGAGCGCCTCACTGTGCTGGGCCGTACAGCTGTACCAATCAACCCCCAGGGTATGCGCGGACTGCCAGGCTTGAGCCCAGTTGGCATCCAGGGTCCCGTTATTATCCGAATCATAGGCACAGGCATCGTTCACGAACTTGTCCCCGTAATAGACACCGTCCGGATCATAGCTCTCGATATCTTCAAAATCATACAGGATCTTGTTGTTATCACGGCAATATGTACGGATCTGTTCATTGCGTATATGCAGATTGCCCGTAAGCCCCGTACCGTCCAGATGCCCGGTCATATATACGAATTTCACATTTGGATAATCTTCCTCAAGCCCCGCCATCAAGGAAAGATATGTCTCGATATCCGCGGTCGTGGCCGTGCTCACTTGCCCGCACCAGGACCACATCATCACGTTGACCGTCGGATGAGAGTTCAGGTACGTGCGCGTGAGCGCTTCCCAGGTCGTCCGGTCCGGGTTCCCAAGGTCCCCCGACATCGCGTAATCGTGAAGATCGAGAGCGCCGCCCGTACCTCCCGTGTTATATGCGAATTTCGTCCCGCCCCCACCAGCGTTGAACGAGACCACCAGCCCTGTTATTCCATCGGTCAGCTGGCTGCCGTGTGACGTATGCTGATAGGCGATATGCAGATTGGCCGTGGCCTGGGCGATCATGGCATCGGTTATCACGGCCAAGCTCGTACAGGAATGATCGATGATCATGGACTTGACGACAGGGATCCGTTCAAAATCAGAGGTAGACTCCTGCATGGCCTGTCCGCAACCAAGCGCCATGAAAGAAATGAGCAGCAATAGGATGTATGTTCTTTTACACATCTGAAGGTCCTTTTTTGAACTCAATTGACCACGTCATCTATATACCACATTTTCGGAAAAATATGCATAAAAAATGATCGCTTCCGGCCGGGAGCGCCCTTTTACAGGTACGGGGTTCTGAAATATTTCCTTTGCAAAAAAGGCCCGTCCGGGCGTACAATATACCTGTTAAGTAATGGAGGCTTGTTCTGATAACCGTTCATATTCATAGTTCATATTCCCACCACAACTTTTCAGCTGTAGAAAGAATATCCCGGAACTCTTGTCAAAAAGAATTCCGCTATGTTTTATGTATGTAAGAACTCGTTATTGAGTTGAGAGCATTGAACTCATATTTTAAGCGGAAGGCGAGGTGAAAATACATGAATTTATACGTAGGCAATCTTTCGTTCCAGGCAACTGAAGCGGAATTGCGCGAAGCGTTCGGAGCATATGGTACGGTAACGAAAGTTGCTATTATCACGGATCGTGAGACCGGAAGGTCAAAAGGGTTCGCTTTCGTTGAAATGGCTTCCAAAGCGGAAGGCGAAGCAGCGATCGCAGCACTTAACGGAAAAGAGCTCGGTGGGCGTAAATTGAACGTCAACGAAGCTCGTCCGCGCGAAGATAGACCGAGAAGCGGCGGATTCGGCCGTTAATTTGGTATATCAGGGACAGAGGCAAGGGAATGGACCGGCATGCGAAAGCATCTGGCGACATGATCAAGCATCTGTCCCTTTTCATTTCTGTTGAGGACCGTACGCGCCACCCTCTCCGTATTCCCGTTCCAATGCAGAAAGCAGCTCTTTTTCCCCCAGATGTTCCCGCCGAAGCTCCGCAACAGGACCTTCCATGAACACCCACAACGGAAGTTCTTTCAATACTCGCGAGATGCGGCCCTTGAGCATGAGGACCGTTCTTCGGTTAAAAAGGACACCTGTAACACGCGCACGACGTCCCCAAATGAACTCAAGAGTAAAGATCGTACCGGTCGGAGCGAACACTCGGCTCATAGGGAACGATCTCGACATCATGGAAGCCATCGTATGACGATACCCGGGCTTACCCGTTGAACAGCTCTGCAGGATGATCACACTGTTCTTCTTCATGCACGAATGAAAACGTCGCCGCAACAGCGTCTTCTCGTCGGAGATACGGAGATCATACCCGTCGATGCGCTCGCTCGTGTCGGAGAACGCGATATGATGCGGCGCTCCCGTCCCGCCTACGATAAAAAGAGAGATCGCCCGCGTTCCTTTGAAATGAGAGAGCATACTAAAGAAGTCTTTCTTGCCCGAGGCTTCGAAATAGACCACGCGATAGCCGCTCCGGATCAATTCACAGAGCTCTTCCTGCCAACGTACGTCCATCCCGGCCATCCAGTCGTGCCGTGCAAAACAGACCACCGCCACAGGGCGCACATCGTTGCGGTCATGCAGCCGGACACGATTTGCCAGTATCTCTTCTTTTATCTGTGCGTTCTTGAAGGCCGCAAGGTTCGTAATGCCAAAGGACCTCAGGTGCAGGTCCAAATGGTCGCCTCCTTCGGCTATCATCTTGCAGAATATCGTATACTGCTCCTTATAATCCCCCCCTATAGATAACGTAAGTATGTTCGAGATATTTCAATGACCGTGCGTACAACGACCTCCTGCTTTCTTGAGCTTTTCATGTATATTTATCCGATAAGTGGGCATATTCTATTCAGGAGGGAAGTATGGTCCTGCCTCTTTTCCCTTACGATATCTTATCGGTCACACAGTACGGCTGGTCGGAGCATGAACATGAACATATATAACGGACAGTATAGGTATACCAAGGTCCTGGCGGATGGACAGGTCCACCGCATGACCTCCCCGACAGTGAACGGGAACACCTATGACCTTTCCAATAAGGCCGGAGCGATCTCCTATATCAAGGCTCTCAGTACTGTCGAAGAAGGGGCCTTCATTGCCAATTATAAGGACCATGTCATCACCCAGGAACAGTTCCCGTTCGAGACCGTCCTGACGACCGATGACATCATGCAGCTGATGCATGAACTGGACAAAGGGTTCGTCATCACGAACATTGTCGAGCATCATTTTTTGAACAAAGAGCTGGCCCACAAGGTCTGCAGTACGTTCTCGGACGAATACTATGCAAAATGGCGTTCGTTCCCTCATCATGTCACGTACGGGCTCCTCTATTCCAGGTTCTATACGCTGCGCGGTATGGAGGGATTTAACGCACACAGGACTGCGTTCTATAGGACATATCGTCCGATCCATTACAAGACCAGGATCTATGACGAGAACTGGACACATGCCGAGCATTACGAACTGAGCGCTGCCGGAACGATCCATAAGTTCCTGAGCTTCATGTTCGCGCGCGTAGAACCGGCATCCATTGATGCGTTCTTCCAGAGCATCGGATATCGTATCGACGACGCATTGGTACTTTCACTGGAACAGCTCATGAAAGGGAATTCGTGGCAGTTGGAACGCATGATCCCTCACTTCATCAAGACCCGCGGTATCGTCCTACAAATGAAACCGTTCTGATATTACCTCGAGGAACACCGGGTATCACGCTCTCAGCGTTCAAGCCCGAGGTCCTTTCGAATGATCTCATCGACAGATGAAAGATACGTTTCCATCCTTTTAAAGAACTCATACCCCAGCGCTTTATGGTCCGTGCCGAACCCTGCTATCTCCGTATCGCTCATGAGCCCGGTACGCCGCATCATATTGAGCAGCAGAGGCCTTACGCTTTTTTTGGACATCAACATCTGAAAGGTCTCCGCCGAGATGGACCTGTAGTTCGGCTCGCCCTTTCCCGGAGCGATGATACCTTCCTCGGTTATCAGTGTCTGCATCCCGACCGCGAATTTTTCCAGGGCTTCTATCTTCCCCCGGTCAACACCGGGATGCTCAGCGGAGGTCATTGCCATATAATCCGCGAACCGCAGGACCTGATACTTCAGGGAATACCACCATGCGGCAGGACCTGCCTTTTTTCCCGCGGTCATGTCAGCGATATTGTGCGGCTCCTCCTCGAACAATCTGTACCGTCTGCTCTTGTTCAAGGCATCTTCGCCGAGCATTTCTTTGTACGCCCCCAAGCAGCCCAGCTTCTTCAAGCTGTAATCAAAAATACCTGTGTACATCTCCTCATCGTAATACTTCGTACCATTCCCCTTGGAACTGATGAACGTCACGGTCTTTTTTATGCTCACATAGAACTGCCCGCCCTTCTCTGTATCGATGGTCCTGCGGGCTTCATCGTACGTGCGTACCGTGAAGTTGGGGTCAACTTCGAGCTCGAACCCGAAGAGCTCCTTGAATATCTCGGCTTTTTTTTGCATACGCTCAAAAAGCTCGTTCTTGATGCGCAGGACCTCCGCTTCAGGGAGCCCTTCCGCAGGCTTAAAAATGACATTGAAGTCCATATCTGAAGAAAAGCTCGCCCGCTGCATGGTCCGGGACGCCGTCCTCCCGAACGTGTACGCAAAGACGGTCCCTTTCTCGGGAGGTACGATATCTTCGAACTTGAGATCATAGAACAGGAATTCACGGCCTGCGAAGAATTTAAGGATGTTCAACTGAATATTGCATTTGTCGAGAATGTCCGGGTTGGCCTGCTCTTTTGCCTGCTTGTAATTACTTTTGACGATATATTGTTCTTGCCGCGCATACCAAGCACAAAGTCGGTCGTTGTTGCCGGTAATGGCCGGACTGACCTCCTGATGAATATAATCGTTATTAAGGTACTTGAAGTACGCAAGATAGATGCTCTGGACGGATTCACCGTCCGCACGGTATATTTTCCCGCCTTTGAACGTGTACAAGTCCCTCACGAGAAAAGAAGCGATCCTGCGTGTCCCTTTTTCAGCGGTCATTTTCATACTGATGTTCACCAGGTCCCCCTCTTCGGTCCTCAGCAACACGTCCAGCGTCCCGGTACGGAGCGCATGCGCCTTATCCGCGGTAGACACCTCGATCAGTCGCAGGAACTCTTCGGCCTCTTTCGGCCCCATGTGCTCGAACATGTCGAGCTTTTCTCTCGTGACCCCTGTGGTCCGATGCAAATGTGTTGCTTTGCTCACCAGTACGTCCGGAATGATACAGGCATCCTTGAACGTCACTGCCTTCCCCGCTTTTAATGCGCTCTCGACCCCGGCAGCACATGCATCGTCCGCCATCACGAACAAAAGCTCGTCGAAACTTGTGTCCGTCGGGGCCTCACGATATGTCCCGTCCTTTTCCTTGAGATATACTTTTTCCTGTTCCACGGCCGGGACATCCTTCTTTACGATCTTCCATTCGATCGCTTCCGCCTTCACTGTATGCATCAGAAGCTCGGCATGTTCCTGCATATAGAAGAGGCATTCATCCGCCGAATCGAACGAGGCAGGGTCCCGCATGCCTTTTTCACCGAATATCTTCTTCTGCATGTCCGGCGAAAGCTTTTTGAACTGCCGGGCATATTCACGCGCGACATATTTCGGTGCGTTGCGGTACTTGTTCTGAAGCTTCGCTACCGCCACCATGATCAGGATGTTCTGCAGAACACCGATGAAACGGACCAGGTCCTTTTCCTTCAGGGACTCTATGAATTCATAGGTGATCATCACGGACATGCCGCCAAACCCGGCGAACTGTGCTCCGTTCAGCACATGACAGAATGCTTTAGCGATGCCGCGCAATTCGGCCGCCGTCCTGTTGATTAGCATCGCTTCTTTAATGAGACCTCCGCCGATCATCGCCCATTGGGTGGCGATGTTCGCGTACTCCATATAGCTTATCTCCCGCCCGTCACTTTTGCGCATCACGATCTCGCCGGTCTCGATCGCCGTGCTGATGCCAAAGGCCGCCATAGAGACCGTGATCCCTCCCGGCACGAACATCGCGACGGTGCCGACCACATTGGCCACGGTCTTCCCGATATCCGCGATACGCTGGAGGTTCGAATACTCGATAACGAATTCCTCCGGGGTCCCGTCCGCATATACCGCCAGATGCCCGCCCGCCGGCAGCGGAGAATACTTCACATATAAGGCCAAGGCTTCTTTTTCGTTCCTGCCGAGGAAATGCTCTCCCGTGGCCGGATCGATGAAACAGACCTCCCCGTTCTTCGTCTTGGCCTGTATCAGACAGACCGGACGCTGGTCCACCACCCGTTCTCCTCCCGCATGCTCGATGAACTTCGGCCCCAGATATAGGCAGGTCTTGACGTTCATATCCCGAAGTCCCAGCTCTTTTATCTTGTGCGAGATATCCTTGCCGGAAGAATCTTTTACGGCCCCGTACTGCAGGATGACCTTTTTGACCGCTTCGTCGTCGCGCAGCCGTCCTTCGCCCCTGTCCAACAGCATCGCCGCGGTCCACAAAAAGACCGATCTTCCTTCAATGACCCGGAACAATTTCCCGTTCGCTATCTCCGGGTCCATGCGATGCCGGACGAACGGCTTGATGAACTGCTGCAGCTGTTCTTCAAGGCTCACGGCAGGAAGTCGGGTATCGAGCCCGTGCTGCTTCGCATATACGGACATCCACTCTTCCATCCCTGTGGGCCCTTTATACGGCACTTTCATCTTGGCCGAAACGAACAACCGGGTGAGCATGACCTTGATATCTTCATCAGGAAGCTTCAAGGTCTTGAGCTGCACAGTGCACATATCCATAAAAGCAAAGAAATCCTTCATGCCGACACCGGCTTCAACGGACCCCAAAATAAAAGCGAGCTCGTTCTCCAATGCGGTCATTGAATCGATGAATCCCCTGACATCCTTCTGGTCCTGAAGCTGCCGGACATTGAACCCGTACACCCCGAGGCTCTTGTGCCTGAGCGCATAGAGCAGTTTCACATGTACCGCCAGGGGATGATCGCTCTTCAGCCCGTTCTTTTCCTGCGCGTACCGAACGATGTTCCATATCCTGTCGATATTCTCTTTCGTGTTCTCGACCTCATACCGCTCTCCCTTACAGACCAATACGAGGGTATCAGGATGAACGATCTCGAGCCGCACGTCAGGGTCCGCTTTGCCGGCCAGTTCGGCTTCGACACGGCCGGCGCCTTCGAAAGCCTTCTCTCCGATGAACGCGATACCGTCGGTCTTGCCGTCCTTGCTGCTGCAGGCGTAGTAGCGACCCGCTTTATGGTCGATATTGACCGTAATATCACGCCGTACCCACCTGTCTTCATGATATGTTTCCACGCGGACCTGTTTGACCATCGTTCTGACCATACCCAACAGCTCCTCGCCGCGCGCCTTCAGCGTCTTTTCGTCCTTCCCCATATCACGCCATACGTTGAGAAGCCCCTGATCTTTCACTGCCCTGCGTATCGCGTCTTCCAGATAGTTCTTTGCTTTATCTCCATGGACGGCCGCAAGCAGGTCCAGGAGCTTATTGACGGCCTGACGGTCAAGATCATATCCGGGCAGCATCAACATGTTTTCCGGCACTAAAAGGATGTTCCTGATATAGGCACGGGAGAGATAGAGGGCCGTTACAGGACTATGCATGTACTTCATGACCGAGATGATCGCCTTTTCAGGGAAGCCCCGTTCTTTCATTTCCAAAAGCTTCTGCAGACACGCTTCCGCCCCCTGTTTGCGATAACAGGTGTCCAGCACCCCGGCGACAGCTTTAGGTTGATAGACCGGGTTCAGGTCATATGCCCTGGCATTTTTATTATTTACTATATTCGAGCCATTGATCTCCATCTCAAGACCTCTTTGTATGTCCCACAATGAACGTGCACACAGCACCGCATACGGGTGCGCGAGCACATATATGCTTTTCTTACCCTTTTACAGGTGTTTTTATACGAATATTCAGAAGAAAATGCTTGTACGGGTGGGCATCCGCATCCCTGTGCATATGATCGGCACAGGTGTTATATCGAACCCAAAAGAGTGCTAGAGCGCCCGAGTAAAGAAAGTGAGGACCCGTTTTTTGAACTCTTCAGGAGCAGCATCATAAAAGCCCTCGTGTTTAGCATGCGGTACATACCAGAGCTCTTTCGGCTCTCGCGCCGCATCATAGAGTTTTTGTGACGATCGGGGGTCCGTCACCTGATCGTTCTCGGAATGGATGAAAAAGAGCGGGATCTTGAGCTTGTGCAGATAATGCATCGGCCCCGCGAGCGTGATATCAGAGACCAGCTCTTTGCGGAACGACTTGAGCATGAGAGGGACGAACGGCCAATACGGGAGATGTCCGAGTTTGGTGATCCAGAAATCCATGTTCCATTCGATATCGGCATAACAGCAGATCAGGACCATGGCCTTGATCTCGCG
Source organism: uncultured bacterium (assembly GCA_964653455.1). Classification (GTDB taxonomy): domain Bacteria; phylum Margulisbacteria; class Termititenacia; order CAZZFK01; family CAZZFK01; genus CAZZFK01. The sequence continues at coordinate 212,162 of CAZZFK010000002.1, read as the reverse complement.
CCGGCGGGCAGCCGCGAACACGGACATGGCCGCCCCCATGGAATGCGCGACGATACCAAGATGCTTTATCAAATGTCGTCCCCTCTTTTTCAGATGTTCGATGGCCGCATCAACATCATATTGTTCATAATACCCAAAGGACACAAGCCCGCCTTCGCTCTTGCCGTGTGAGCGCATATCGAGCATGAGCAGGTTATATCCTGCCTTATGCAGAAAACTTGCGGTCGGGAGAAAGAACGCTTTATTGCGATTGACCCCGTGGCACAAAATGAGCGTCCGGTCAGACTTTTTCGGCGCGGAGATATACCAGGCAGAAAGAAGCAATCCTTCTTTGGTCGAGAGTACGACATCCTCGAAATGCATGCCGTATTTTTTCGGCGTATCGTTGTTGCGGTGGCGCTGGATGAGGAACGGATGGAGCAGGAGCCTGATCCAGACCGTGCGGATGAGATGCGTGGCAGTGAGCAAGGATGTCAGAAAGAACGGAACGAGCAAGGCCAGCCCGATCAGGAGCTTGTGACGGAGAGGACGTTTGTATGTGGATGGGGTGGTTGCCATAGCCATATTATAACCCCGCCACCATCCCTCCTGTCTCCTCCCTTCCTCCTCCCCTGATCAGGAGGAGGAGGAAGGGAGGCTGGAAGGGTGGGAGGTGGGGTCAGCCTTTCAGTAGCTGCTTGTACGCCTGCATGGTATTACGCAGAAGATAGGCTCGGGTCATGGGACCAACACCTCCGGGGACCGGAGTGATATAGCCCGCTTTCTTTGAAGCCTCTTCGAACACGACATCGCCCGTTAATTTGCCGTCCACGCGATTGGTGCCGACATCGATGACAATAGCGCCTTCTTTGACCATATCACCGGTGACGAGCTTCGCCTTACCCACCGCCGCAACAATGATATCAGCCTGACGCACAACAGCGGCCAGGTCCTGCGTACGGGAATGACAGATCGTGACCGTGCAATGCTCTTGCAGGAGCAGTAATGCAACGGGCTTCCCAACGATATTACTGCGGCCTATCACGACGGCATGCTTGCCTTTCATATCGACACCGGTGGACTTGATGAGGTCGATGATGCCGGCCGGCGTACAGGAAACGAGCCCCGTACGATCGCCGATGAGCAGTTTGCCGCAATTGATCGGATGAAAACCGTCCACATCCTTTTCAGGCGCAATGGCCATGATGACCTTCATCTCATTGATATGGTCCGGCAGCGGGACCTGCACCAGGATGCCGTGCACATGATCGTTGGTGTTGAGCTGTTTGATGAGTTTGAGCAGTTCTTTCTCCGTGGTCTCTGCCGGGAGCCGTTTCACGAACGACTGGAACCCGACCTCCAGACAGTTCTTCTCTTTCATGTTCACATAGTTCTGTGACGCAGGATCTTCTCCGACCAGGATAACGGCGAGCCCCGGAGGGGATTTCAGCGTCAATATCTCCTGGGCTATCTCTTCCCGGATCTTCTTCGCCCTGGCTTCACCGTTTATGATCTGTGCTGACATCTGAGAACCCTCCTGAACCTCACCCCGCCCCCTCTCCAAGACCATGGTCTTGGAGAGGGGCTGGGGGAGAGGTCTAAGCTTCCACCAATTTCATCGACACCAGCTTCGACACACCATTACGTTCCATCGTGACACCGTACATATCGTCCGCGACGCTCATCGAACGCTTATTGTGCGTAATGAGCAGGATATGCGATTGAGAGGCATAGTCCTTGAGCATCATCGTGAACCGGCTGACATTGGCCTCATCGAGCGCGGCATCGATCTCGTCCATGACGCAGAACGGGCTCGGTTTGGCCTTCATCAACGCGAACAACAGCGCTATGGTGGTCATGGTCTTCTCTCCGCCTGAAAGCAGCGATAAGGACTGGCGTTTCTTGCCCGGGGGCTGCGCATAGATCTCGATGCCGGCCTCAAGGACATTGGCATCTTCGAGCAGTTTGAGCTCGGCCTTGCCGCCTTCGAACAGTTTGGTGAATATCTCCTCGAAGTTCTTCTTTACGATCTCGAACGTTTCCGTGAACTGCTTGAGCGCGAGGGTATCGAGCTCTTTGATGAGCGTCTGCAGGTTCTTCTTGGCCTCATCAAGGTCACGGCACTGGTCCTCAATGAACGTTAATCGTTCTTTCTGGGCGCGGAACTCCTCGATCGCGAGCAGGTTCACCGGCTCCATGCGCTTTAAGGTGCGCTTCAGCCGCTCAACATGGTCACGGACCTTCTCGAAATCTTCAATGACCGCATCGGCTTTCAGGACCATTTCCAGCGTCATCTCATATTCAGCGGACACACGCTGTTCTATCGTCGTAAGTTCCATGTCGATACGGGCCACGCGGACCTCTTCGCTGCTGATCTTGGTCCGCCATTCGCGGTCGACCTCGTTCGCCTCTTTGGCCTTGCGGTCGAGCACCTCAAGGTCATTGAGGATACGTTCCCGCTCAAGGCGCCCGGCGTCGATCTCCTGCACAAGCACCGTTTCCCGGTCCGTGAACGAAGGAAGTTTCTCGAGGGCCGTAGCGATAGCGCTTTCCGTTTCGCTCCTGCGCTGCAGCATCTGTTCCTGTTCGGCCTGTTTTTCAACGAACTGTTTTTCCTGTTCCGCCTGCCCGTCGAGTATCGTCCGTATCGTATTGCGCACCTGCTCATATTGCGACTTTGCAGAGGCATAGCTGATACGTATCTCGGTCAACGCATGCGTGGCGCGGTCCTTTTCCTCGGACGCGGCCTTCATTTCCTGTTCTTTGTTGGTGATGTCCTGGGACAGGTTCTGTTTGCTCGACGTGCTCTCCTCCATACGCTGGGCCAGTTCCCCGCGCCCGGCCTGGATGGAAACAACGTCCTCTTTCAGGATGCGGATATTATTATTGGTCGCCTGTATCTCGTCATCCAACTTCTTTTTCTCGATATCAAGACGCGTCCGGTCGTTGAGCAGGGTCTTATCCTCGATCTCATAGTGCTTCTCCTGGGCCACGGTATCGGTGCGCTTCTGCGCGATCTCCTGTGCCTCACGCTCAAGGTCCAGCGCCGCGCGCTCGTTGCGGGCGAGGTCCGCACGTATCGCTTCAAGCACGTTGCCCAGTTCCAGTATCTCGCGTTGGCGTCCGAGCAGTGTCGTCTGTTTCTTGATGGCACCACCGGTATAGGCGCCCTGCGGGGTGATGATATCCCCGGCGAGCGTCACGATGCGCGAAACGCCGTGACCTTTGACATGACGCATGGCATCGCGCGCGCGAACGGCATCCGCCATGGTCTCCGCGACCAGGATACGTCCCAAAAGATAGACGACCACGTCCTTATACTCCGGAGCACAGTCCACCAGTTCTGACGCCAGCATCACCCCCTGATGTTTGAAGGTGACCGCATCGCCGTACACCTTCGCGAGCACGATGAACGTGGCCCGCCCCAGGTTCTTCTCTTTCAGGAACGCTATGGCCCGTTGTGCGGTGTCGTCATTATCAACGATGATGTCCTGCAGCCGGTTGCCGAGCGCCACTTCGAGGGCGACCTCGTACTTTGGCAGCGGCTTAATGATATCGGCCACCACGCCTCGGATACCGGGGAACGCAGCGGCATCCCGCTGTTGGAAGAAATTACGCACCCCTTCGAAGAACCCTTCGAAGTTCTTCTGCATCTCTTTTAAAAGCTCAAGGCGCGAGGTCTTGGTGTCCAACTGTTCTTTCAGGTCCGTGAACTCTTTTTTATTGGAGACCTGTCTGTCCTTGAGCGCCGCGATATCCTGGTCAAGCTGAGCGAGGACCGCGCGGAGCTCCGTGATCTTCTCGCGTGTCGCCGCTTGTCTTGCTTCCACTTCCTTCGTCCTTGCAACGAGCGCGGTGTAGTCATCGCTGAGCTTGAGCTGGGCGATCTCGTTGCGGCGGAGCTCTTCCGCCGTGAAACGCTCTTTGGACTGGATATCGAGGAGCTGGTTCTGCACGGACGATACTTCTTTTTCCATGTCGAACAGCGTCATCTGAATGCCTTCTTTTTCGCGGGAAAGCGCTTCATACCGTTCAACGATGGCCTGCGTCTCTGCGGTCTTGAGCCCGAGCTCCTGCTCCAAGGCGCGCAACCGTTCCCCGGAGGACTTCTCGTCGACCTCAGCGTCTATTTTTTTGGCGGCGAGGACCTCTCGCGTCATGGTTATTTTTTGCTGCTCGTCGGCGAGCTGCAGCAGACGCTGCTGAAGATTGACGAGCCGCTCCTCGTTGACCTTGAGGCTCGAGCTGATCTCTTCTTTCTCCCGACGCAGCGTTTCGATCTGCAGCTGCTTTTCCTGGGCCTGGTGCTCAAGAGAGGCCATGGATTCCATATAGGTCTTTTTCTTCTGCTCCACATCGCTGCCCTGCAGGACCGCTTCCTGGAGCCGGTTCTGGTACTCGGTGATCTGCGCGACGATGCCCTGCTTCTCCTTCAGGAGCCGGTCCACGTGCTCCTTGTACATGCCGATCTCCAGCCCGCCAAGCTCCGTCTTTATGGCCTTATATTCTTCGGCCTTCTTGGCCTGTTCTTCGAGCGGCCCGAGCTGCTGATGGATCTCGCTGCGGATATCCTGCAAACGGATGAGGTTCTGCTCAGTGGCCTCAAGTTTGCGCAGTGAGGCGATCTTGCGTGTCTTATATTTATTGACCCCTGCGGCTTCCTCGAAGATACTGCGGCGGTCTTCAGGCCTGGAATTCAATATCTCGGCGACCTGTCCCTGCCCGATCATGGAGTACGCTCCGCGGCCGATGCCGGTATCCATCAGGAGGTTCTGGATGTCCTTCAGGCGGCACAGTTCTTTGTTGAGGTAATATTCACTTTCTCCGGAACGGTACAATCTGCGGCTGATCACGACCTCTGTGTAATCCACGCCCATCGAGTGGTCGGTATTATCGATGGTGAGCGTGACCTGCGCCATGGAGAGCGGCTTTTTCTGTTCGGAACCCGCGAAGATGATCTCTTCATGTGACGTGCCGCGCAGCAGCTTTATGCTCTGCTCACCCGTGACCCAGCGGATGGCATCGAGCAGGTTGCTCTTGCCGCAGCCGTTAGGACCGACGATAGCGGTAATACCGTTCCCTCCCGGGAATTCCAGAACGGTCTCGTCCGCGAACGTCTTAAAACCTTGGATCTCGACTTTCTTCAGGATCATTCTGTTATACCCCTCTGCGCCCGCATCAACGGACTAATGAACATCTATCGTTTCCGGCAGGCTCTCCGTCTCGTCCTTATCCATCCGGCCTTTGAGCTTCTTGAACTGCTGCAGGGCCTGACGCGCTGCCCGCTGTTCCGCTTCTTTTTTGGTCTTGCCCATGCCGTCCGCTTTTACTTTACGTAACGACCGGCCTACTTTGACCTGCACCCAGAACACTTTACGGTGATCGGGGCCGTCCTCATTGGTCACTTTGTAATCAGGAAGTCCCCAGCCTTCACGCTGTGCCAGCTCCTGAAGCACGGATTTATAATCCCGAAAGAGACTGCCCTCTTCATAGCGGGATATCTCTTCTTTCAAAAAGTCCAGAACGAGGGGCTTAACTTTATCAAGCCCTCCGTCAAGATACAATGCCCCCAGAAGCGCTTCCATCATATTGGCCAGGTTCGACCTGCGTTTGGCCCCGCCGGTCTTTTCCTCATTATGGCTCATGCGTAAAAAGTCCCCGAGCCCCAGTTTTTTCGCGAACGAGGAAAGCGTCGCATCGCTGACGATAGCGGCCCGGATCTTGGTAAGCTCTCCCTCATCGCTTTCCGGATATGCCTTGACCAGATACTCGCTGACAACGAGCTTTAATACGGCATCCCCGAAAAACTCAAGACGTTCATTATGCTGAAGCTGCTGCTCTCCGCGATGTTCATGGACATAGGATTTATGAGTGAACGCCCGATTGAGCAGGTCAAGCTCGGAGAACCGCACGCCAAGCACTGTCTGGGCTTTTTCGAGTTGAGTTATACGTGCCGCTGTGAGCTCCAACTAGTATCCCTCGATTCTTGTTGGGGCGTGTTATTTTTTATATGGTCTTTGACGACATAAAAAATCCCGCGTTCCCCAGTGTTAACTGGAACTTAGCATAGCAGGGTCAAAGGTGGTTTGTCCAGAATTAATGGAGAGTGGTGATGAACAGAGCCAATCTCGACACCCTATACGTCTGGACCGTAATCCGTGAGTATCAACTCTTTAATAAACGTCGCTGAAATTCACGCTCCAAAGCTACGATTAATCACCGTATCATCTATAGCACGCAAAAGGAGCTCCTCTATGCTGAATAAGATCATTCCGACACAAGATGCCCGCTCGTCTATAGAGATCAATATGCATCGCCTAAATTATAATGCAACGCTCGACCCAAGACTTGTTCAAGAAATGAACGAACTGTTTTGCGATGATCGATTCTTTTCTGTTCTCTCCGAGAATGGCTTTCAACTGAACCGCAAACGAGCGGCCGTAGATGGGCTGGACTTCTGTGGGGATAGGAACACATTCGGGATACAACTGGAGGTCGGATTAAAGGAACCTTTCAAGGTCGATTACGATACTTTCTGTGACATAAAATATCCGAAATTTGTCATGCTCAAAAAAATGCTGAGAGCTCTATGCAACACCTTTTTTATCGAGAACGGGTATGACCTTAGCCTTGGACCACGTATGTTCATCCTGCAGCTTTATGATATAGCCGAAACTCGGCCAAAATATGATGCTGATGTGCTGGTCAAGATCTTTAACATCTACATCGGATTGAAAAATGATGTAGATGACCTGCTCAATTACTACGGCAAAACTCCTGATATATTTGACGAAGGAAGACAGGACGACGAAGAACCATAAAATCGTCCCAGAACGCTCACATTCATACCGCCCCTAGCTCCTGCCAAAATAATAATGACATAGTTCCTCCCCCAAGGCTCTGCGCGGGGGATGGCTAGGGTGGGGGCAAAATCTCACTGATACCGTATCCCTGCTTGCTTCAATCGTTCTACGGCTTCTTTGATGCGCGCTTCCGAGGTCGTGATCGCCGCACGGACGTAGCCTTCACCGGCCTCTCCATACCCGTTCCCGGGAACGATGACGATGCCGCACTTTTCCAGTACTTCCGCACAGAACCCCGCGGACGTGTACCCTTTCGGCACCGGTATCCAGAGATAGAACGTCGCCAGCGGTGCTTTGATGTTCCAACCGAGCGAATTGAGCCCGTTCACAAGCACGTCGCGCCGCTTCTGGAGCAGCTTGTTCTGTTCTTCGCCGTATGTTGAACTGTGTAAAAGCGCCTCGACGGATGCGTCCTGAACGGCCTTGAAAATGCCGGAATCCGTATTGGTCTTGATGATCGAGAACGCAGCGATGGCCTCCGCATTACCGATAGCGAACCCGGAACGCCAACCGGTCATATTGAAGCCCTTCGAGAGCGAATAGAACTCGATGGCCACATCTTCGGCGCCTTTGACCTCAAATATCGAAAGCGGACGATACCCTTCATATGCCAGTTCGGAATATGCAAGATCGGAACAAAGCAGGATGTCATACTTCTTGCAGAATGCGACGACCTTCTCGTAACACTCCCGTGTCGCCACAGCCCCCGTCGGATTGTTCGGATAATTGATCCACATCATTGTGGCCTTTTTCGCCACATCCTCCGGGATAGCGTCCAGGTCCGGCATGAAGCCGTTCTCTGCCGTGAGCTTCATATAATGAGGGACCGCCCCCATGAACTTCGCCCAAATGCTGTACACCGGATATGCCGGATCGGGCAAAAGAACGATATCTCCGGGGTCCGTGAACGCCATAAAAGAGTGTGCGATACCTTCTTTAGAACCGATCAGCGCGAGCACGTTCTTTTGCGGGTCGAACGTCACGCCAAAACGTTTTTTATAGAACTCACACGCCGCTTCACGGAAAGACTTGGTCCCTTCATACGGCGGATAATCGTGGTTCTTTCCGTTCGCGACCGCTTCCTGCATCTTGGCCACGATGTTCGGGAACGTCGGATTGTCGTGATCTCCGATGCCAAGAGATATGATATCCACTCCGCGGGCGATGGCCGCCGCCTTCTTTTTATCGATCTCGGCAAAAAGATACGGGGGGACCGTTGCGATACGTTGTGCTTTCTTCATAATAGAACACCTCGAATATGCTTTATCTTTCGTAGTATACATAGCGGGGATTTTACTTGTCACGTGCCACTCGCCATTTACCACCCTGTAGGCTGCCTATGCTACCAGATTCACCCTCAGAATTCACCTGGAAATCGGGGAAATACCTTCTCAGAGCTTTACCTCGCCCTGGAACACGGTGACGGCAGGCCCGGTCATCAGAACGTGGTTGGTATCTTGTTCCCATTCTATCTCCAGGTCCCCTCCCGGCAAATGAACGGTACCTTTGCGCTCCATCTTCTTATTGAGCACTGCGGCAACAAGTGCGGCACATGTCCCCGTTCCGCAGGCGAGCGTTTCGCCGACCCCTCGCTCCCAAACACGCATCCGGGCCTCTGTCGGACTTATGATCTGCAGGAACTCCACGTTGGTCTTTTCCGGGAAAAGCGCATCGACCTCGATCGCGGACCCGATACCGGCAACATCCGTACTCTCGACATCATCAACAAAGAGCACTGCATGCGGGTTCCCCATGGATACCGCAGTGAACGTGTATTTTTTTCCGCCGACCGTAACGGTCTCCCCTACGACCTGAGGCGCATCGGGTCCCGAGACCGGTATCTTGCTCCTCTGCAGCATCGGTTCGCCCATATCCACTTCGATGCCCGTGATACGTCCGTTATCTGTCTCGATGACCGGGACGATAACCCCGGCCTTGGTCATAACGGAAATGACCTCTTTTTTTTCTGAAGAGTTGTCATACACATATTTTGCAAAACATCTGATGCCATTCCCGCACATCTGCGGCTCTGAGCCGTCAGAGTTGAAGATGCGCATCTCATAGTTCGCAGCGGTCGCCGGAAGGACCAATATGACGCCGTCCGCACCGATGCCGAAATTACGGTCACAAAGCTTCGGCGCAAGTGTCGTCCAATCGATCTTGAGCAGATCGTCGCTACGCCCGTCAAACACGATGAAATCGTTGCCGAGCCCGTGCATTTTGGTGAATTTCATTGCCGTATCCTCCCTTAGAACGTGGTCAGGTGTTCGCATGACCATCACATTGATATTATTCTATCTCCTGCCACACCACACCCTCGAACGACCGGAACCACGTCAATTGCCTTTTGGCAAAATTCCTGGTCTTTCGCTTGATACGTTCGATCAGTGCGTCCTTGGTCAGTGCCCCGTCCAGATATTCGATGGTCTCTTTATATCCCAACGCCTGAAGCGAGGTCAGATATTTATTATATCCCATGGACAAGAGCTTTTGCACTTCTTCGATCAGCCCCTGCTCGAACATCATATCTACGCGACGGTCGATACGTTCATAGATGGTCTCCCGCGGAGCGGTCAGACACACGAGCCGATATGACGAGATCAACGGAACACCTTTTTTCTGCTGGACACCAAGGGGTTTCCCGGTCGTTATGACCACCTCAAGCGCCCTCGTCAGCCGGAAATGATCATTGGGGTGCAGCCGTTCCGCAGCCGCGGGGTCCAATGCTTTCAGCCTGTCATGCAGATAGGAGCTTCCCTGCTCTGCCGCTTCCCGTTCAAGCTGTGCACGCAATGCCATGTCCGGCGGGGCTTCCGGGAACGAAAGCCCTTCTATCAAGGCGCGCAGGTACAATCCCGTCCCTCCAACGACAATGAACGGCCTGCCCCGTGATATAAGCTCTTCCCGTACGGACGTAAAACGAGAAACGAACTCGGTCACATTGAACGGCTGGTCCGGGGCCACGATATCGATCATGTGGTGAGGAACACGCGCTAACTCTGCGAGCGTCGGCTTGGCCGTACCGATATCCATATAGCGGTAGACCTGCATGGAATCGGCAGAGATGATATCCGCCCCCTGCTCTTCCGCGCACTGGAGGGCATACGCTGTTTTTCCGATGGCGGTAGGGCCGGTGATGATCAAAATGGGAGTTGTCATATAAATACTATATCATACTGCAGGGAAGAGCTCGGTCGAGCACAAAGCTCCGTCTTATCCGCCGATCCTGCGGCGGATCTCCAGGACCTGCGACATGTACGTACGGGACAGCACAAGATCACCTTCGACCTCCGCGATATCCGCAAGCCCGATCAGGGACGGCACATCTTCCGGAAATAACACAAGACTTTTTTTAAAATTGATCTTCGCCAATTCATAATTGCGCTCGCGATGCGATACTTCACCATATACATAGAACGCATAGGAATGCTTCGGGTCCATTTTATGCAGGTAGAAGGCATGTGTCTTCGCCCGCTTGTTGTCCCCGAGCTGCAGAGCATGCTTCGCGGCAAGGGTCTGGACCACGACATCCACAGGAGCAACGACCATGAGCCTCTCGATGAGCGGGGTCGCATCCTGAGGACGTGAGGTACGTTTATGCAGGAGCTCGGCCACGAGTTTGGTCATTAAATATTTATCGTTCGGGAACTCTTCAAGGGCCGCACGCAGCAGTTCCTGTGAACGTTCCCCGGGCTCTGCCTGCCCGATCTTGGCGTTCCATTCCTCTATCTTGCGTACCTGCTCAAGGGACCGCGGCTCAGGGCGAAAGAGCAATGACATGTTCCTGCAGAATTGGAACCGGTCCTGCTTGGTGATGTCGACCCGGATGATATCGTACAGCTGCGGGGTATAGCCCACTTCATCGGCAAAATCAACGAACAACGTACAGGGACCCCAGTATGTGGAAACAATGAAGTCCTTATCGTTCCACTTGCGCTTAGAGACCTTTCCGGGCACTTGAATGGCGATGGAGACCTTAGGTGCGAACGTTCTTTGGGTAGAGCTCAATACCTTACACTGTAATATGTTCTTGCCAGCTATCATGCGGTCGCTATCTCCTTATGTTCAATGATATATCTCAGGTCGGATACGTGCCGCTGTCGTGCGGGCCGCAGGGACCGGATGTTGCCACGGTCTTGCCGGACCGAAAAAATCCGCATATGCGGTAGTGATCCCTTCTTCCATATGCGCGTCCGCTCCGAGAGCCCCTTCCCTCATGCGCTCGTCCCGCCGCATGCTCATCTGCAGAAGCCTTTCTTCCCGGAACGTTCCGAGGCCCAGACCATGATAGAAGTCGAGCAAAGACCCCTGGCGATACACCAGGCTCCTGTCAAAAAGGACGTTCTTCTTGACCGCAAGTTGTTCCAGCTCCTCTATCTCGACAGGCAGGAACCAATGGAGCTTCCTGAACTCCCGTAACACGCTCTTGAGCTGACAGATGGTCCTGTGCTCCAGGTCGGACACTGCCGTATCAGCAATATATTTTTTGAACATGTGCTGCTCCGAACGATAAGAAATACACTCCACGGATGCTCATCCATGGGGACACTGTTCTATCGCAGGGAGATATGGATTATTTCAAGCGAAAAGAGACCGTTAATCGTCCCTTTGTCCGCGCAGGACCAGAAGACGTAGCAGCTGAAGTACGGCCATCGCCGCGGCAGCGATGTACGTCAGCGCTGCCGCCGAAAGCACTTTTTTAGCACCATAGAGACCTTTCGCGTCAAGATACTGCCCTTTTTCAAGTAATTGCAATGCACGACCTGAGGCATCGAATTCGACAGGCAGCGTGACCGCATGGAACGCAACAGCTAAAGTAAAGGCAAGGATGCCAAGGTCCATCAGGAACGGCATCGAGAACAGGATACCGACAAAGAACATCGGGATCGCCAGTGTTGAGCCGATGTTCGCCACGGGAAAGAAATGATTGCGGAACATGAGCGGCTGATAGGCTGTCTTATGCTGAAGCGCATGCCCGACCTCATGGGCCGCGATACCGAGCGCCGCGACGGAATTGCTGCCGTACACGCCTGAAGAAAGGTTCAGGACCTTATTGATAGGATCGTAATTATCCGTCATTTCACCGGGGATCTCCCGCACCTCGACATCCCGGGCACCGCCGGCATCGAGCAACTGACGGGCAAGGTCCCTCGCGGACCCGACCGCGGTCTGTTTCACCTGCGCATACTCTTTATACGCAGCGCTCACACGCCACTGCGCCCAGAGCGCGAAGATGAACGCCGGGATGATCAAGAGCATGGTCGGGTCGTAGCCGAAAGGATAGTACACAAAGACCTCCTGTTTAGATTTTATGATATAATGCCGGGCCTGTTCGGTAAATAGAGTGAGTTATTATGGGTATCCCACAGGGACTACGCAATCACTCCTCCGGAGCTGGTCGTTGACCGCGGCCGTTTTTGCTTCGTAAAAAACATTGCGGGCGTAGCTCAGTTGGTAGAGCGCTAGCCTTCCAAGCTGGATGTCGTCGGTTCGAACCCGATCGCCCGCTCCACCATGAAGTATTCGCGGATATGTCTCCGCGAAACTTCATGGCGAGTAATAGTGAGCGCGAATTACTTCATGGTCCAGCTTAAGCTCGAGCTTTAGAAGTACAGGTTTCAGGCTCGCAGAGAGTATGTATTGATATAGTTCGTCTAATAGGCGCCCGCCCGCATGAGGCGGACCGCGGAATAAGCCATAGAGATACAATGCTTGAATCTGCAGAGATTACATATTGATTTAGTCTGTCTGGGCGCCCGTAGTTCAATTGGATAGAGCGTTGGCCTCCGAAGCCAAAGGTTGTGCGTTCAAATCGCGCCGGGCGCGCCACCCTGAAGCAAAGCGCTTTGCGCACGCTTCAGGGTGAGCGAAGCGAACATCCTGCATCAGCAGGATAGAGGCGCAGTGCCCCGAAGCGGGTACGCGCCAGACAGATATAGTGAACATCTCCATGCGTCCCGTCTTTCTGATATAATTAAGAACAATAAAGATCACATACATGTAAAGGAGCATACATGCTTCGCTATCTCGACGCAGGAGAATCTCACGGCCCAGGACTTACTGTCATCATCGAAGGGATGCCGGCCCATGTCCGTATAGACAATACTCTCATCAATAAGGACCTCGCACGCCGCCAGGAAGGCTATGGAAGAGGCGGGCGGCAAAAGATAGAAAAGGATAAAGCGCAGATCATGTCCGGTGTTCGACATGGAAAGACATTAGGCTCCCCGATCGCGCTCTTCATCGAGAATAAGGACCACACGAACTGGCTCGGAGAAATGTCCCCGCAGCCACCCTCAACCAAAACAAAGCTCTCTCCTCCTATCACCAAACCAAGACCAGGCCATGCGGACCTCGCCGGGATGCTGAAATACAACGAAAAAGACCTCCGCAATATCCTAGAACGATCCTCGGCTCGCGAGACCGCAGCGCGTGTCGCCGCAGGCTCCGTCGCTAAACAGTTCCTTTCAACATTTGGCATCACTCTTGAAAGCCGCATCATATCCGTTGGCGCAGTGAATGTCCTTGCAAAAGAACTAACTGCAGAAGCGAAACAGGCTATCGACACTGCACGCAACGAAGGGGATTCACTCGGCGGTATTTTCGAGGTCAAAGCACTGCAGGTCCCGGCAGGTCTCGGTTCCCACGTACAATATGACAGAAAGCTCGACGCGATCATCGCCGGAGCGATGATGAGCATACAGGGCATTAAATCCGTTGAAATAGGTGCCGGCATCAAGGCCGCCAGACGCAAAGGGTCCGAGGTCCATGACGAGATCTTCTATAAAAAAGGACAGATCATCCGCAGCTCGAACAACGCCGGCGGGATCGAGGGCGGCATGAGCAACGGAGAGCCTATCGTCGTGCGTGCGGCTCTGAAGCCTATCGCCACATTGAAACAGCCTCTCCGCACGATAGACATGAAGACCAAGAAGCAGGCCATGGCCCACGTGGAACGCATGGACGTGTGCGCCATTGAATCCGCCGCCGTCATTGGCGAAGCAGTATTGGCCTTCGAGATCGCAAAAGCGTTACTTGAGAAGTTCGGAGGGGACAGCGCCGAAGAGGTCTTGGCCCATTTCACAAGCAACAAGAAAATATCTTTACTGTAAGCTGAATATGTTCATGACTACTAGCAACTAGTAGCTAGCGCCAAGATGTCATTCTTTCGCCAGAATGTCCGCACGCTCCCGCAGCTCTCGCATCACGTGCTCCAGACGCAGACACTCATGTTTCAGGCTCTCTTCGCTCAGGTCATGCGACCATTCGAACGGTTCGCCGCTTATCGCAACGACCTTCGTGAAAGGGAGCGGCACGCGAAATTTATCCCATCGGTTCTTCAAAGTGATACAATGCCGCATCCCCACGCCTGACGGATATATAGTTGCACCGCTCTTTTCTGCGATAACAAAAATACCCGGCTTCACTTTACCGCAGGGGCCGATCGGGCCGTCCACGGTCAGTGCCGCAGGATGTCCTTTTTTTATCGCGTTGATCATTTCGATCGTCGCACGCGCCGCAGCCTTGGGGTCCCCTTCCTGGGGAAAGCGGAATACCGTATAGCCCTGGGGCTCAATAAGCCGCGTCAGCACATCACCATCATGGCTGGTCGCCGTGAAGACCACATAATCACGGTGACGATTGATATAAAAAGGGATCAGATACGAGTCATGGAACATAGCGTACAGAACTTTGGCCTCTTTTTTCTCCGCCTTTATCAGGATCCCGTGCTCATCGATGATCCAGAGCTTTAGCGTTCGATAAAGCGCACCAAAGAACGCACGGAGGAATATGACGCGTACAGATATGCCAAAAGAAGAGAAAGAAATTTTCATGTGCGCACATGAGTATATCATACACGTTCTGAAGCATTAATTTTTACTGCTGCTCTCATGTATAAAAACCTGCGTCTGTTGGTATAGCCGGACCAGCAACGACACAAGGAGCATATACATGAACATCATTGTTCTATATATCTGGTTCGGGATATTCACGGTCATCACGACCTTGATCATTGGGAAGCAGCAGGGCAAGGTGACCGCCACCATAAAGGACGTTGGAGGACAGTTCTACAATTTCATGAACTTCCTTCCGGGAGAACTGATCATCCCGGGGATGCTCATCTATCAATGGTTCTTTTCTCAAAGCGCCGAGGCATCTATGTTCTTCCCTGCTCTGTCCTGGCTGCAAGTTCTCGGCTTCGCCGTTTCACTGATCAGCCTCGGTATCTACATCTCAAGCATACTCATCATGAAAAAGAACTGGACGACCGGATTGGAACTAAGGAAGGACCATACCTTGGTCGACCGCGGCGCATACAAATATATCCGCCATCCCATCTATACGGCCTGGTTCGGGATCATTTTTTCGATAGCGCTCATGCTGGAAAGTATGTGTTTTGCCTTTATCTTTATACCGGTCTTTGCGTGGTATTATCATCGCGCCTGCACAGAAGAACAGTTCCTGGCCGAGAACCTTACAGGATATCAAGAGTACCTTTTAAGGACGAAGAGGTTCATCCCGCTTATCGTTTAAGCGCCTGCTGAGCGTATTGCCCCACTCCCTCATCACATGCGAGAGCTTCCGTTGATCAACAGGTGCGTCCAGGTCCCGCTGTAGCATCATTAATAAACTGATGAACCTGCCTTTGAGCTTAGCCAACGCTGCATAGCGTTGACTGGGATCAGGAAGCTCTTTGTCCGTGAAGGCATCGAGGACCTTCAAGATCGGATAATGCGTCGCGATGCGGGAAAGTATCGCAATGTACCAATCCAGGCTCAAGAGCAGCTGGGCCCGGTCCTCGATCCTGTATTTTTTTTGCTGAACATCGCTCGCCTCTTTGCCCAGCAGGAACGTCTTGATCGCCTGAAAAGCGGCCAAGACAGGGACCGGATGCATGCTTGAATAGCACCCAAGGAACAATTCTTTGAGCGCATAGTCGAGGGATTGAGCCTTTTTATATGGGCGGTCGCTCGTGATCGTATCGAACACGTCCGCGACATGAACGATACTGACAAGAAGATTCACGCGGATACCGTCCTCGATCCATTCGTTCTTCATCTTGATGTTCTCGTACCCGCTCCACGCATAATTCTCATGATGCAGCAGGGCGAACAGGGCCGCCATCCAGTAAATGGGGACATCCTTGACGGAATCATAGCCTTCCCGCGCATGGGTCTTAATGATGTCATATTCTCGTCCGACAAGAGTACTACTCTTGTTCAATACTTTATCCGGGATCGCGATCTTCCCGACATCGTGCAGAATACATTGCTTCAATGCCTCCCGTTCTTTCGGGGAAAGGTCGATATATTGGGCTATATCCATCACAAAATCATACACTCGTTCAGAATGAATGGGATTGAACTTGTCCCTGGCCGCAATAACGTTCAACAGAATGCGCATGGTTCCTTCATTAAGGATCTCTATCTCTGTCTCACGAGTCCCTTTAATAGAATTCACAACAGCATTGAACGCCTTCTCCAGCTTTAGTTCATTATCATGATCGTCCAGTTTCTCCTGAAACCAGAGCACGCTGCTCAGTCGAGAGAAATGTTCCAGAGTCTCCAGGAGGGACTCGTTAATGGCCCGTTCTCTCTCATCGCTCGCGCCAAGGATGATGCCGAGCGGACGGCTTTCTTTCCCAAGGATCGGCGTCCCAAGCGTAAAACAGATCCCCGTCCCGGTCGTTGCCAATAACGCTTTATCGATATGATCGTACGGAGTATTGCTCGGAAGTCCCAGCTTGTTGTGGATCAGGTACGAATCCCTCTGGAACAAAGATGTCACGATCAATCCTTTATCCTCAAGAAAGGACTGCAGGACCTTGGGGTCCGTATACATTCTTTCATGCTGACTGCGAGACAGTGTTCCTATATGGAAGCTGTCAAATCGCATTGTTTTGGCACTTTTGACGACATCATCCTGGACCTGGGGATCAAATTTCAAGTGATGCACTTTTGAGGACTTGAACACAAGATCATATTCGACCTTGTTCTTTTTTACTGTTGTCTTCAGCTCATAGATCGCCGTACGTACAAGCCCGGTCCATTCACAAGAGGCCTCCGCAAGCGAATCAAAAAGTTCCTGAGGAGAATATCCCACATACTTAAGCCTGGCGATGAACGCCTCTTTTTGCAGCAGAATATGGTCTTTCCCTTGCCTTGCTTGTTGATCGTAGAACAAAGGCTCCGCATCCTGACGGCGCGTAAAATCATAGCCGCCGATGCGACGCGCTATATACTGATGCAATATCCGTATCTTTTCCGTATTGCTGTTCCGCTTGCGGACCATACGCTCACTGCGTCTCATGATATAGTCCGCGATCACATGACGGAACCGAACTGTTCGAGCGAGCTGAAGCCGTGGCATGGCGACAACTTTTTCATGCAATTGATATATGGTATGAGCCATGTGCGTAGAAATACCTTTCCTCTTTGTCTGCGAGTATATCTCTATACCCATCGGACCTTCGCAGTAACAATCCCAGATATTTTTTATAGGATAAATATATACTTAACCCTGCAAGAGCACGTCGATATCTTCCTTGCTCAATCCCGCCGTCCCCTGCTGTGTCCCGTCCATGAGCTTGCGATACAGGTCTTTTTTCCGTTCTTTCAGGAGCATCATCTTCTCCTCGATCGTATGGTGCATGAGCAGGCGCTGAACGATGACCTTGTTCGTCTGTCCGATGCGGTGAGCCCTGTCGGCCGCCTGCTGCTCCACCGCCGGGTTCCACCAAGGGTCCAAATGAAAAACATAGCTTGCACGCGTAAGATTGAGCCCGAAGCCTCCTGCTTTAAGACTGATCAGGAACACAGGGGGGCCCGCCGGGTCCTGAAATGCCGCGACCAGCCCTTTACGTTTTTTAGTCGGGGTCGACCCGTCGAGACGCACAAAAGAAATATGTTCTTTCTCCAGTTCTTTTTCCAGCAGGTCCAATACGCTCGTGAACTGGGAAAAGATCAGCGCGGCATTACCTTCCTGCGCGATCTCGCGCACTTTCTCGGCCAAGTAGCTGAACTTCGGGGATATGGCCGTATGGGTATCATCTATGAGCGCGGGAGTGATGCATATCTGTCGTAACCGCAATATCGCAGCGAGCGCCGCGATACCGGCCTGTGCCTGCGGCCGTATCTGGTACGCCTGAGCCACCTCTTCTCTCACTTCCGAGACCATACGGGTATAGAATTCTTTCTGCATGTCGTCCATGTCCAGATAAATATCCGACTCGATCTTTGCCGGCAGGTCTTTGAGCACCGCAGCCTTGGTGCGGCGCAGCACGAAGAGCTTGGTCTTTGCCACGGTATGCTGATGATCTCCGGCCCGATTATCGTCCAGGAATTCGCGGTACTCGCCCAGCAGCCCCGGAACGGCAAGATCGATGATCGAATAGTATTCACCGATGTGGTTCTCAACGGGCGTCCCGGTCAGACAAACACAGAACGCGCCCTGCAGTTTGCGTACGGCCGCCGTGCGCGCGGCACGGATGTTCTTGACCGACTGGGCCTCATCGAACACGATGATATGGAAGCGTTTCCCGGACAACTTCACGGCATCACGGCGGATGATGTCATAGGTGGAAAGGATGATGTCCGCACCTTTGAAGGAATCGGAACGCAGGTTCCCGGTATATTCATAGACCGTAAGTTCCGGCGCAAAGCGGGAGATCTCGTGCTGCCAGTTAAAGAGCAGCGACGGGGGGACAACGATCAGATGCGGGACAGTGGCGCACGTCTTATGCGGCGGAATGAGCCCGCTTTTGAGCGCGGAGAGCAGCGCGATGACCTGCAATGTCTTTCCGACGCCCATATCATCGGCCAGACAGGCCCCGAACCGGTTCCGGTACAGGAACGCCAGCCAATTGACACCTTCCTGCTGGTACGGGCGCATGATGGACGAGAGGTGCGCGCCCACTCGGACCTCCGGGACCTTCGAGAAATCCTGGAGCCGGGAGATGACCTCCTCGTACTCTTTCGGGAGCGTGACCCGTATCCCTTTCGCCCGCAGTTGGAGCCAGTCGAAGATCTGCAGCCGGTTCACCGCAATCCCGCGCCCCTTCTTTCTCTTGCTGCGTTCAGAAAAGAGCTTGCGCAAGTGGTCCATGACATCCTGCGATCGTGCATCGATGATACGGATCGTATCGCCGTCCAGGATGAACCCGCCGCCCAAGATCTCTTTCCATTGCTCAGGCGTGAGCTTCATGCCGTTGCAACTGACCTCTGGATGCAGTTCGAACCAGTCTATCGAACCTTCCTGCTCTCGCGCATTGATCTCAACGGAAAGCGAAGCAAGTTCGACCGGCTTATCCCGCAGGACGACCGCGATCTTCTGTGAGGCGGCAAGAGAACAGAGCAGTGCCGCGTTCCTGAAAAATATCCCGGCCGGCAACCGCACCTGCCCTTTCTCCATCCCCTCCTGAACATCGAACGCATGTCCAAGCGACACATAAAGCACGGACCAGGACAGGACCTGCTGCTTGAGGTCCGAGCCAATATAGGCGAACCCGGTCCCGGAACAGATCAAACGACAGGTCGTATCCGCATGAACGCGCAGGTACATGTTCCTCAGCACCTTGAGCAGCAGCCGCTGAGCGGCAGGGGCGCCCAAGAGCGGATCGGCAGCACAGGCTTCGGCGATCACGGTCGCACATTTTTCCTCGTTCGGGGCCAGCATCGCTGCCGCGAACACCCGTAGACAGGCCAGGAACATCTTTTTATTGCGGGAAATGATCGACTGCAGGTCCTGCTGCAGTACGGTCATGATCTCTCTGAGAACGCCGCTGGTCAGGTCCCAGGGGACATCTCTCACCCGATAGCGCGGCGTGATGGTCATCAGGTCCCCTTCGGAGGACGGCTCGAGCGAGAGGAGCGGGGTCGCTTTCACACGCGCAGGGACATAGGTCTCAGGCTTGTTCAGGAAGCGGACCGCATCGCCGAGGCGACGGATATCTTTCTCTGCCACTTCCGGAACATGCGTAAAAAAACGATCATTTGAGACCGTGACCTGGTCTGTGTCCCCGCTCAGCGAGCTGACATCGCCTTCCGTCGCGTAGCGTGTATCCTCCTCGAAGAACCGGGCACAGAACTGCGCGACCAGAGGGGCCCGTGCGATGACACCGAGCTGCCCGGATTCCGGCAGGAACACCAGCGCGTTCCCGGCCCTGTAGCGTGCGAGCTTTTTTCCCGCCTGCCACAGTGAACGGACAACGGAGACCGACCCGTCCTCCACTGCCAGCTCGATCTTTTGTTGTACCGGTCTTTTTGCCGTACAGCGTATCGGGATGATCCCGTCGGCCGACTCATGATAGAACGCCTTATCGCCGACATATCGCTGTACGAACGTGAACACGGTGCCTTCGAACGCGAGCGCGCCGGCGCTATCCTCACTGTCATATTGCTCCACGAAACGCGAAAGCAATGAGGAGAATTGCGTATCGGGGACTTCCCAGGCCGTAAGCTTTTTTTGCAGATCGTTCTCGAAAGCACAACGCAATGTGAGCTCACGGAGCGGGGAGGTTCCGATGATCATCGCGATCCGGGAGGTCTTTCTTTTTGAGGCCACCCCCATGGAAGCGCCGAGGACAAGCCGCTGAGAAAGGCGGTCCATGTAGGCGTAATACTCCTGACGATACTCGCCCTGCTGTTGGGATTGCGCATACCGGTTGCGGTCGAGCAAATGGATCACCGTGAAGAGAGCACAGAGCACATGTTTGCAGTTCGAGAAGGGGTCCCATGATGGGCACGTACACGTATGTTTCAGCTCTCCGCCGTCCAGCGTGAGCCTGACACGGTACAGTTCTGTACCGCGCACCATGGCCTCAAGGGCCTCAGCCCCTCGCCATTGCAGATCAACGACACGTTTGCGGATGTAGTAGTCATAGCCGCGCCGGTAAAAGGCGGAAGAGGAAAGATCGGCCACATCTTGGGCGGAGAGAGAGGAGATCTTCGATAAAAGAGCGTTCTTGTTCATGATAGGGCCGGACCACGCCGGACCTTGCATGATACCTGCTTTGGGTTCAATGGTAAAGCCTATCAAAGAAGAAACAAGAGACAAGAAAATAAACACCATAAAATGACTTCCGCTTTGACCAACCGCCGTGTTTCTTGTGTCTTGTCCCTTGTTTCTTTCTGTCTGGGCCCTGCCACCTGTCACTTTTTTCTAGGATTCTTTCCATTTGACGCACGTGTTTTTTCCCCTACAATGTGCAAGTAATAAGGAGGCTCCCATGCCCAAAAAAGCAAAGGCCGTAAAAAAGAAGGTCACAAAAGCAAAGAAAGCCTCTCCGATCACCATGAAATCCCCCTCGAAGAACAAGATATTGAACGCCTGGGTCCTGAAAATGGCCGCGATGTGCCAGCCGGATAACATAGTCTGGGTGGACGGTTCCGAAGAAGAGAAAAAGCGCTTGGAACAGGAAGCGCTCTCGACAGGGGAGCTCGTCGAGCTCGACCAGAAGGAATGGCCAGGCTGCTTCTATCACCGTACCGCGACCAATGACGTCGCCCGCACCGAGCACCTGACCTATATCTGCACTCCGACCAAGAACGAGGCCGGCATCACCAACAACTGGATGTCGCCCAAGGACGGCTACAAGAAGGCCGGGGATATCTTCAAAGGGGCGATGAAGGGCCGCACGATGTACGTCATCCCGTTCTCGATGGGCCCGGTCGGCTCTCCGTTCTCGAAGATCGGCGTGGAGCTCACGGACAGCATCTATGTTGTGCTCAACATGCGCATCATGACCCGCATTGGTACTCCGGTACTCGACAAGCTCGGCATGAGCGATGATTTCACCCGATGCCTGCACAGCAAGGCGGACCTGAACGTCGACCGTCGGTTGATACTGCATTTTCCGCAGGATAATACGATATGGAGCGTCGGTTCCGGTTATGGCGGGAACGTGCTCCTTGGTAAAAAGTGTTTGGCCCTGCGTATCGCAAGCTACCTGGCCAAGAACGAAGGATGGATGGCCGAACATATGCTCATCATGGGCGTGGAAGACCCGTCCGGCCATATCATTTATGTAGCTGCTGCCTTCCCAAGCGCCTGCGGCAAGACCAATCTCGCGATGCTCATCCCGCCGGAAGGCCTGAAGCATAAAGGCTACCGCATCTGGACGGTCGGCGACGACATCTCCTGGATGCGCATCGATACCGACGGCGGCCTCTGGGCGATCAATCCTGAAGCAGGCTTTTTCGGTGTAGCCCCAGGGACGAACATGAAGTCCAATCCGAACGCTATGACGACCGTCCGCCGCGATACTATCTTCACGAACGTGCTCCTCACTCATGACAAAAAGGTCTGGTGGGAAGGTATGGACGGCCCCGTGCCGGAGAGCGGCATCAACTGGGAAGGG
Source organism: uncultured bacterium (assembly GCA_964653455.1). Lineage (GTDB taxonomy): Bacteria > Margulisbacteria > Termititenacia > CAZZFK01 > CAZZFK01 > CAZZFK01. The sequence continues at coordinate 189,962 of CAZZFK010000002.1, read as the reverse complement.
AAAGAGTGGAAGCCGGGCATGGTGGACGAAAAAGGGAACAAGGTCCTCGGTGCGCACCCGAACAGCCGGTTCACGGCGCCGCTCGCGCAATGCCCGTCGATATCGAACAGGCTGGAACATCATCACGGCGTACCGATCTCCGCGATCGTATTCGGCGGACGCCGTGCACTCCTGGCCCCACTGGTATACGAATCATTCAACTGGCAGCACGGTGTCTATGTCGGCGCCACGATGGCCTCGGAACGTACCGCGGCTCAGTTCGGGAAACAAGGCGAAGTGCGCCGCGACCCGATGGCGATGCTCCCCTTCTGCGGCTACAACATGGGTAAATATTTCAAGCACTGGCTGGAGATGGGGAAGAAGATGACCAAAGCCCCGAAGATATTCCATGTGAACTGGTTCCGCACCGACGAGAACGGCAAGTTCATGTGGCCGGGGTTCGGCGAGAACCTGCGCGTGCTCGAATGGATCATGGACCGATGCCGCCGGACGGCCGGGGCCCAAAAGACCGCGATCGGCTTCATCCCGCGCCCGCAGGATATCGATATGACCGACCTGGAGCTCCCGGAAGAAACGCTGAACAGACTGCTCTCTATAGACCCGCAGGCCTGGGCGGAAGAGACCGACGGCGTCGAGAAGTTCTTCGTGGATTTCGGCAAGGATATGCCTGCCGAACTGAAGGAAGAGCTCAAGTCATTGAGAGAACGTCTGCAACAGAGGACGATACGATAGTCTAGAGCATTTAGATATAGTCCTGAAAGCCCGCCATTCACCCGGCGGGCTTTTTTTTAATAATTATTGCATCACAAGACGATACCTTGGATAATATAGACCGCTCACGTTGACAGCCATTAAATACAAAAAAAGGGGGCTTCAATGAATAAAAACAAGACTTCTGCCTTGATAGTTCTCATTTCTCTGGCTTTTCTGGTGGCATGCGGAGTAACACAAAGCGGGGGAGGTGGCGGGGGAGGTGGCGGCGGGTCTTCGGGGGGAAACACACTGAAATATGTCGCGGTCGGCTATGAGCAGATCAAGACCTCCACGGACGGGTCGACCTGGATCGACGCTTCCACAAATTTCTCCGGGTACAACCTGCAAGATGTCGCCTACGGGAATGGGACTTTCGTGGCGGTCGGAGGAAGCGGCTTGATCGCTATCTCAACGGACAACGCAACGAATTGGTCCGACGAATCAGAAGGAAGCAGCAATTGGTACGGCATCGCGTACGGAAATGGAACGTTCGTAGCGGTCGGTGTCGGCGGCAGGATCACCCGCTCCACGGACGGACAGACCTGGATCGATGAAACAGAGGCCGTGGCAGACTTGTACGACATCACGTACGCTAACGGGTGGTTCGTAGCGGTCGGTGTCGGAGGCACGACACTGCGTTCATCTGATGGCCAAACGTGGACCAGAACATTTGCAGGGTCCAACTATTTCAACGATATCGCATATGGCAACGGCAATTTCGTTGCGGTCGGATACCGCGATATGTACATATCCACCGACAATGCAGTAACGTGGGTCGACCTTAGCCGCCCGGCCGGCACCACCACACTAACATCGATCACCTATGGGAACGATAAGTTCATTGCTGTCAACGGCGCTGGTGGAACGATATTTACCTCGACCGACAATGCTGTCACCTGGTGCTCTGATACTTCTTTATCAGGAAAAGACCTGAACAATATCACGTATGCCGGCGGACAGTTCGTGATCGTCGGGAGCAGTACGACAACAACGCTCAACTCCTGCGGTATCTACACGTCAACCTCCGGGTCAAGTTGGTCGAGCATAACACCGAGCGGTTCGATCCTGTACGGGGTCACGGCACGATCGTAAAAGATTAGGAAGAATACCACGGGGCCTACGCCTTTAGGCGTAGGCCCCGTTTTTTCATCGCCATCGTTCTTCAGCTAAGGCTTTTTACTACGCAACGAGATACACCCCTGAGAGAGAAGCCGATATAGAAGACGACACGATACTATACAAAAATATCTGTTTTAGAGCGTTTTTTAGGGTAGAGTTCTAGATTCGAGCACAAGTCATTAAATATCGCTTTATTTTGTATAATACGTACCAAAGTAATTATCTTTTTTTCGGGATATTGGAACCATTTTAGGTCCTATCTTGTTTTTAGTATCTTTCTGTTTCTTGATCAATACTATATTATCATCTGTCATACTAAATATTTTATTGAACATAAGCTAGTATCCTCCTTACTATCAAGACTCATTAAGATATCGTAATTTTAAAAGTTTTATCCCACTTTTAAGCGATAAAAATAATCAAAAATCAATTCCAGGCAGGTGATTCTTGGATGCAAGATTTTAACCTGACAAAAAAAGGCTTGGCTATAGAACCAGGCGTTGTGATCCCTGAATACCTTACCCTTGCCAGCGTGCTTCGGGATCCGGAGCCTACGGACCAGGACTGGGGGCCTACAGGCCCGGCGCGGGATTCTGTGACCACAAGAATGTTCTTGGAATACATTGGTCTAGGAGACATCTATCAGAAACCAATAACCCAATCAACAATAAGGATACTGCTCGACATACTGCATGATCTCTGCAACCAGAATAATGATGAACTTTTCAAGGCTATCCAAAAGAGAATATATACAGATAAACCACAATCCGACGAAACGCTCTTTCTTATAATTAACTCATTCGGCATAACTATACCGACAGAAAAGAAACCTACAAAACGAACGAAGAATAAAAAAACTTGAGAATCTTGAGGCTCAGTCCTTGGTTTAAATCTATCCAAAACTATCAATCACTATCGCACCTCAAGCGCAATATCACGAATTACCAAACAACCTCTCCCGGAATTGACCCAGGCCCCATTGACACTTTTTACTCAAAAATGATACATTTCTAACCCCTTTGAACGGCCCACGGCCGCCACATCGGGATATTACACATGCCTTTTTGACCATTTTCGGGGTGTTCCGCGAGTTTGCCTCTCCGGGATCCGGAAATGGAAAGAAAAAAGGCAGAGGGTCACCAGGGCGGTACACGCGACCGTCCGGGACGAAAAACAAAAGGAGAAAAAACATGGCAGTCATCACTATGCGCGAATTACTTGAAGCAGGGGTGCATTTCGGTCACCAGACCAAACGTTGGGACCCCCGCATGAAGAGATATATCTATACCTCCCGCAACGACATCCACGTCATCGACCTGCAACAGACACTGAAACTGGCGACCGACGCCTATGAGTTCATCAAGAATACCGTCGCCAAAGGCGGCAAGGTGCTCTTCGTCGGCACGAAAAAACAGGCTCAGGAATCCATCGCGCTCGAAGCACAGAGATGCGGGATGTACCATGTCAATCAGCGCTGGCTGGGCGGTATGCTCACTAACCTGGAAACGATACGCCGCAGCGTCCGTAAGATGAAGAAGATGCAGCAGCAGAAGGCGGAAGGCCTCTGGGAAAAGTTGCCGACCAAAGAAGTGTCCGGCCTCGGCAAAGAGCTTTCTAAGCTCGAGTTCTACCTCTCCGGCATCGAGAACATGAAAAAGAACCCGGACATCGTTTTCATCGTTGATACGCAGAGAGAACAGATCGCGGTGCACGAAGCGAACATCCTGAAGATACCGATAGTCGGTGTGGTCGATACCAACTGCGACCCGACCAAGATCGATCATCCGATCCCGGCAAATGACGACGCGATCCGCGCCATCAAGCTCATCTGCCACGTTATCGCCAACGCCTGCGAGGAAGGCAACAAGATCTACCTCAATCAGGCCGGCGATGTGACCAAAGAAGATGTAAAAGAGCTCGATGAAGCGGTGGAAACTATCGCGGCCATCGAAAAAGAAGAGAGCATCCTCGAAAAAGAAAAAGTAAAACTGTAAGCCTCTCCCCCCTTCCCCCTCTGCCGCAAAGCGGAGAGGGGGAGCGAGGGGGTGCGGCGGTTTACCAAGGAGAACACCCCATGACAGAAATAACCAGCCAACTCGTACAAACCCTCAGAGAAAAGACCTCTGCAGGCATGATGGATTGTAAGAAAGCCCTCGTTGAAGCGAAAGGCGACCTCGAAAAGGCGGTCGTCGTGCTCAGAGAAAAAGGGCTTGCCTCTGCGGCAAAACGCGCCGGACGCGTAGCCTCAAAAGGGGTCATTGAAGCGTACATCCACAACACCAGCGCATTGGGCGTGCTCGTTGAGGTCAACTGCGAGACCGACTTCGTGTCGCGCACGGACGCGTTCAAGGTCCTTGCCAAGGATATCGCGATGCAGGTCGCCGCTGCTAATCCGCTGTATGTTTCCCGCGAAGATGTCCCTGCGGACGCTATCGAGAAAGAAAAGGACATATTGAAGCAGCAGCTCGCCAATGACGAAAAGAACAAGAACAAGCCTGCCCAGGTCATCGAGAAGATCATCGAAGGCCGCATCGATAAATATTTCGGAGAGGTCTGTCTGATGGAACAAGCGTTCTTCAAGGACCCGGACAAAAAGATCAGCGATATCGTCAAGAACGCGATCGCCACGATCGGAGAGAACATCGTTGTCCGCCGTTTCTCCCGCTATCAACTGGGAGCTTAGTTGACCCGGCCGCTCTTTGTACTCATAGACGGCCACAGTCTCTCATATAGAGCGTTCTATGCCTTGCCGACGAGCATGATCACGACCAAGGGTGTCGTGACCAACGCCGTGTTCGGCGTCACCCGCATGCTGCTCAAGCTGATCGAGGACCAGGAGCCCGCGGCGATCGCGATCGCCTTTGATACGCCCCAGCCGACCTTCCGTCACACACAGTACAAGGAATACAAGGCCCACCGGCCTCCTTCACCTGCAGAGTTCCGCTCACAGGTCCCGCTCATCAAGGACGTCTGCCGGGCCATGGGCATCACGGTGCTCGAAGCTCCGGGGTATGAAGCGGACGATATATTGGGCACTCTTTCGACAAAAGCCGCCAAGGAGGACTTTAACTGTCTTATCATCTCCGGCGATACGGATATCCTGCAGATGGTCTCTCCGCACATCTCGGTCATGCTCCCCAAAAAAGGCATCTCGGAAACGATCACCTTCAATGAAGAAAAGGTCGTCGAAAAATACGGACTGCTCCCGAAGCAATTGATCGACTATAAAGCGCTCAAGGGTGACCCGTCCGACAATATACCGGGGGTTCCCGGCATCGGCGACAAGACCGCTGTCGCGCTCCTCCAGGAATACGGGAACGTGGACACCCTGATAGAGAAGACGCCGACGATCAGCAAAGAATCGCTGCGCACTAAATTGACCGAACATAAAGAACAGCTGCTCATGTCCCGTTCGCTCACGACGATCGAGACCGACATGCCGCTGCCTAAAAAACCGTCCGACTGCGTGTTCACGGGCATCCCGTGGGACAAGCTCGTCCCTGTGCTCAAAGAGCTCGAGCTGACAGCGCTCGCCAAACATCATGAAGCGGCCGAACAAGGGGATCTTTTTGCGGCCCTCGCCCCGGCCGCGCACAATACCGAGGTCGACAAACAGAAGGTCAAGGAAGTCCGGCTTATGAAGTATCTTCTGAACCCGGACCGGGCGCTCACGAACGACGATATCACGCCAGAGGACGTGCTCTCCATCGATGACCTGAAGAAGGACCTGAAGGATAAAGGGCTTTTTGAGCTCTATACGGACCTGGAACTGCCTCTCAGCGATATATTGGAGACAATGGAGCAGCATGGCATCAAGATCGATATCCCGTATCTTTTAAAGATGTCCAGGGAAATGGAGAAACAGCTCTCGGAATTCGAAAAGGACATCTATGCCGCAGCGGGAGAAGAGTTCAACCTGAACTCTCCGAAACAATTGGCCCATATTCTCTTTGAAAAATTATCGCTCCCCGTGATCAAAAAGACCAAGACCGGCTATTCGACGGACGCGGAAGTCCTGGAAACGCTCGCGGAAAAGTTCCCTATCGCCTCAAAGATCATCGAATATCGGCAGATCAGCAAGCTCAAGAACACCTATGTAGATACACTGCCCGCTCTTGCCCAGGAGGACAAACATCAGCGCATACACACATCATTTAATCAGACCACGACCGCAACAGGCCGGCTCTCAAGCTCTGAGCCGAACATCCAGAACATCCCCGCACGTACCGAGGTCGGTCGAAAGATCCGTGCAGCGTTCATTCCGGGACATGAGGGATGGAAATTGCTTTCTGCTGATTATTCTCAGATCGAACTGCGCATCCTGGCACATGTCTCACAGGACACGAACCTCATAGAGGCCTTCAAGAGCGGTGAGGATATCCATAAAAAGACAGCATCGGAGATATTCGAGGTCCCGCTCGGGGACGTGACCAACGAGCTGCGCAGCCGCGCCAAGGCCGTCAACTTCGGCATCATCTACGGCATCAGTGCCATGGGCCTCGCCAAGAACACCGGCGTGACCCCCGACGAAGCGCAGCGATATATCACCGCCTATTTCAGCCGCTATCCGAAGATCAAAGAATATATGGACGGCATACTTGTCAAAGCGAAAAAGGACGGCTTCGTGGAGACCCCGCTCAAGCGCAGACGCTACATTCACGACATCAATAATCCGAACGGACGCATCCGCGCGTTCGCCGAACGTGCCGCGATCAATGCGCCGATACAGGGGGCCGCCGCCGATATCATCAAGCTGGCGATGCTCGCCGTGGACAACGTTCTCCGCCGCGAGAAACTGAAGTGTACAATGCTCCTGCAGGTCCATGACGAGCTCGTCTTTGAGCTGCCCGAGAACGAGGTCGACCGCGCTACGGAGCTCATCAAGAAGACCATGGAGAACGCCTATCATATGGACGTCCCGCTCGTCGTCGATGTGAACGCTGGGAACAACTGGCTGGAAGCGAAATAGGATATCCCGACCATATGTACGCACCCCGCACCACACGCTCCGTCAGGGCCTTCAGTCTGTCCTCAAAGGTCATTGCCTGTGCCCCTCTTGTCGAAAAACATGCCATGCCGCAGACGCTCAGCAAGACCTCGTTCTTCACGGAACGCTCGTCAATATCTCTCGGAAGTTGTGTCCTGCCCGTGTTCTGCGGCTGGGACGACCTCAGGGACCGGCCGATATTTGCGATCTCACATATCTTTCATGCCGAAGAAAAAAAGAGCACCGGCAGCGGCCAGAACGCAAGTCCGCACATCAAACCGGCCAGGGCCATCATACAGAACGTGTTCGATGCATACCTGCTCCTGAACGTTCCGAAGCATCGTATCCGGTGCCTGCTTTTGGCAGGCGGTGCTGCGAACGGGTTCTTTCCTGAAAAGAACCAATGGGAGCAGAACATCGCCGTTACGAAGCAAGTGCTCATTCAACATAAAAAAACACCTATGTATGAGAGAACGGGAGAAATGATATATGTCCGGCTCCTGTATATCGACCCGACGCTCACGATACTCTGTCGGAATACACTGGCCGGGGAAGAAGAACGCTTTACCGTTAATGTACGGGCGCTTTTCAGGACACATGAAAAGGCCTCGGAACCCGTCTAGCTTTCAATACTGAGAGAAAGACCTACGATACACCCTGTAGGGGCTGCCGGGGCCCACGTACCTTTATTTGAACGACTCCGCCTCGATGACCTTCCAGCCGTTCGCCTCTTTGACGACCGTAATGAACTCCTCTTTCTGCGACTCTCCGCCCTCCAGCGTCGGCCAGGTAACGAGCATTTTCACGAACGCCTTGTTCTCTCCGGCCTTCTGCCAGGAAATAGCCTGGTGCTTTATCGGTCGCAACGGGAATTCACCGAACTCTTTCGTGTACACCGTGATGCTCGTCGCCAGTTGCTCCGTGCGGGAGATGTTCTCGTACATGTCCTCAGGCTTCATCCCTTCCCACGCGGTCAGATAATCGCCTGCGGCTTTCATCGGCCCGCTCAATACCGGCTTCTTCTGGAAAAGGGTCGCGATGAGCTGTCGCGGAGAAACGTCCCTGCTGGTAAAAAGCAGTCCTGCACTGATGCCGACAAGGGCACTGACAGCGATGACGATGATGAACAGATGTTTCCAGGTGAATTTCATGATGACCTCCCCGTCCCGCACATGCGCGGGACTAGATCGTTCCTGCCGTTACCGATTCCCCGGCAATGATGCGTTTCGCTATACCCAGAAGCACATCTTTCTTATTGAGCGAGCGTTTTTCAACGACAAGGTCCAGCAGCTTTTCCTGCATCTCGCCGATCTTCTCTCCGCGCAGCCCCAGCTCCATCAGATCGATGCCGTCGAGCTTAAGGTCCTTCACTTCCAGCGCCGCCTTCTTCATGTTCAGGTCATATTTCAGCAAGCGAGAGACCCACCGTTTCTCTTCTTTGGTGATGACCCACTCCATCAGCTCGGGCCGCTCCTTCACGAGCGCGGCAAGCCGGATATCCTTGTCGAATCCGTCCACATCCGGCATATCGAGGTACTTGAGCCCGAGCGAAGGCTTATCCGTCCGAAGGATCTTGATGAGCTCGTCATGGATCCGCTCTTTCGAGGCCAGACCCTGCCAATGCTTCACGAACTGGACGATGGCCGTCTCGGTCCCGGGTTCTATCGTGAACCCGAGCTGCGCCGCAAAACGGATGCCGCGAAAAGCGCGAAGACCGTCCTCTTCGAACCGCTTCACGGGATCACCGACCGCACGTATGATCTTGGCCTTCAGGTCCTCAAGACCGTTGAACTCATCGGCCATCTCGAGCGTGAGGGGGTTATAGGCGAGCGCATTGATCGTAAAATCCCGCCGCGCCAGATCTTTTTTTATGTCCTTGGTGAACTCGACAGTGTCCGGATGCCTGCCGTCCGTATAATCAGCCTCCGTCCGGAACGTGGTGATCTGGTACAGCGCTTCATTATATTTTATGGTGACCGTCCCGTACTTGATGCCTGTCGGTATCGTGTTCTCGAAAAGCTTTTGTACGACCTCAGGTGTTGCATTGGTGGAAAGATCGTACTCATGAGGGTTCTTACCGATGAGCAGATCGCGCAGCGCACCGCCCACGACATAGCACGAAAATTCGTTGTCCGCGAACACCGTCGCGATCTCGCGGATATCTTCGGGAATGAACTTGCCCAGTTGCTTTGTTTTCAGGTCCATAGTGAGAGAGATTGTACCATGGTCATTGAACGAGCGTCCAAAGAGCACATGCTCGTTCAGAGAGAAAAGAGCGTTTTCGCGTTCGCGGTCGTGATACGCGCCACATCGTCGAGCGCAAGATCTTTGACCTCAGCGATCTTCTTGGCGATCTCTAGGACATACGCCGGTTCATTGCGCTGCCCCCGGTACGGCACCGGCGCCATGAACGGACAATCCGTCTCGACCATCATCTTTTCGAGCGGAATGGCCGCGACGACATCGCGCAGGTTCTGGGCTTTCGGGAATGTGATGTTCCCCGTGAACGAGATCAACATTCCGAGCTCTAGTACGGAACGGGCGAACGCAACATCGCCGGAAAAACAATGCATGACGCCTTTGAGCGGCGCGAATTCTTTGAGTATCGCCAGAACATCCGCATGCGCATCGCGGTCATGGATGATGACGGGGAGGGCTCTTTCTTTTGCTAATCGCAGCTGCGCCCGGAAAATATCCTGCTGCTTCTGCCTGTCTCCGTCATATTTAAAATAATCAAGGCCTGTCTCGCCGATGGCCACGACTTTCGGGCTTTTGGAAAGTTCTGCCAGCTCTTTCAAATGCTCATCCGTGACGGTCATGACATCGTGCGGATGGATGCCAACGCTGGCATATATAGCTTCATGTTTTGAAGCCAGCGCAACAGAATCTTTTGAAGAAGTCAGGTCCGCCCCGACATTAATGACTTTTTGAACACCGACAGCTTTCGCGCGGGCAAGGATGTTCTCGATCGTATCATCCGCGAACTGGGAGAAGTTGAGGTGGGCGTGGGTGTCTATCAGCCCCGTCATTGTTTTTTAAGATCGATCCGAGGGAACAAGGGTTCGCCTTTTTTCCCGCTCGTGAGCAGGGCCTGCATCTTTTCCGCCGTACCCGGCATGAACGGAGAGACATGTACCGCACACATATCCATGACCTTACGCAGAAGCCCGAGCACGTTCTTGAGCGTGTTCTCCTGTCCGTTCTTGGCCAGCGTCCACGGTGCCGAGACCTCGATGAACTTGTTCGTCTTCCCGATGATCTCCCAGACGGCCTCCAGCGCGGAAGAGAACTGGAGCAATGTCATGAGCCGGTCATATTTCTCGGGAAGTACGGAGAGCAGACCTTCGATCTCTGTCGCCGCATCGATGATGGCCTTGTCCGCGTCCGGACAGGCCGCAGCGAACACCTTTTCGACGACGAACGGCGTTCCGGCCAGATATTTGTCGATCATATTGAGCGACCGGCTGAAGAGGTTCCCGATATCGTTCGCCAGGTCCGTATTGAACCGCTGCTTGAAGCGGGCCATCGAGAAATCCCCGTCCGCTCCGAACGCCACTTCGCGCAAAAGGAAATATCGTGTCGCATCCACACCGAACTCTTCGATGAGCTTCAGCGGATCGATGACATTGCCTTTGGATTTGCTCATCTTATCACCCTCGACCGTCCACCAGCCGTGCCCGAACACGAGCTTCGGGACCGGGACATTAAGGGCCATGAGCATCGCCGGCCAGATGACCGCGTGAAAACGCACGATCTCTTTCCCCATCAAATGCACGTCCGCCGGCCAATAGGGCTTCTTGAACGAATTGTTCGCCGGAGCAAAGCCCAGCGCGGACATATAGTTGATGAGCGCATCGAACCAGACATAGACGACATGCTTCGGATCCTCAGCGATAGGAACGCCCCAGGTGAACGTCGTGCGGCTGATGCTCAGGTCCTTGAGCCCCTGCTTGATGAAGCTCACGATCTCGTTCTTGCGTGATTCCGGCTGTATCAGGTCCGGCTGCGCGTCGATCAGAGCCAGCAGTTTCTGCTCATAGGCCGATAATCTGAAGAAATAGCTCTCTTCTTTGAGCTTCTGTACATCGCGCTTGCATTCAACGTTCGGGCATTTTCCGTCAACGAGCTGTGTTTCCGTCCAGAACGTTTCGCAGGCCGAACAATACCAGCCTTCGTATTCGCCTTTATACACATCCCCTTGTTCCAAAAGCTTGGAAAAGACCTTCTGAACGGTCTGCACGTGGCGTTCTTCGGTCGTACGGATGAAATCATCATTGGTGATCTGCAGTTTTTCCCAGGCATTCTTGAAGTGCGGCACGAGCGTGTCCACGAAGGACTTCGGGTCCATGCCTTTTTTTGCGGCCGCATCGGCCACTTTCTGCCCGTGTTCATCGGTCCCCGTGAGGAAGTATACCTGTTCTTTTTTGACGTCACGTTTATACCGGGCCAGCACGTCCGCAGCGATCGTCGTATACGCATGGCCGATATGCGGGACATCGTTGATGTAGTAGATGGGTGTGGTGATGTAAAAAGGTTTATTCATGGCACATCATTTCTGACCCCGCCCCATCCCTCCCCCGATCGGGGGAGGGTGCCTTGCCGAGCGTGGCGAGGCACAGGCAGGAGGGGTCTATAGTTCCAACAACCGCTCATACACGTCGTTCTTTGCAAGAGAATAATGCTTGCTCACTATCTTGGCAATATCTTTTTTAGAAAGCCCCGCATCCAAAAGGTCTTGTGCCAGAGGAACGGCCTGTTCGACATCGGCAGGCATCGCTGCGGTATCTCCTTCAAGGATAAGAACGAACTCTCCTTGCGGCACGACCTTGTTCGAACGCTCTACCGCTTCTGCGATCGTTCCCCGGAAGAACTCTTCGTACATTTTGGTCAGTTCCCGCGCGATACAGATGCGCCTGTTCCCGAGGACCTGCTGCAACGCCGCGAGCGACCGGTTGAGCCGGTGCGGAGATTCATACCAGACCAGCGTCCGCTTCTCATGCAGGACCGACGAGAGATAGTTCATGAGCTCCGCCTCTTTTTGGGGCAAGAACCCGTCAAAGATGAAATTATTGGTCGGCAGGCCGCAGGCACAGAGCGCCGTGATGATGGCCGAGGGCCCCGGTATCGGCACTACTTTTATGTTCTGCCTAAGCGCCTCCCCAAGCACATGATAGCCCGGATCAGAGATACCAGGGGTCCCTGCATCGGAAACAAGGGCGACGCTCTTTCCTTGAGCAAGATATTCAAGGATGGTGCCTCCCGCCTTGTTCTTATTGTAATCATGATAACTGATGAGGGGTTTGCTTATCTTGTAGTGAGAAAGCAGTTTATAGGTGACCCGGGTATCCTCGGCCGCGATATGATCGACCGCATTCAGCGTCGCAAGCAGACGAACGGAAACGTCGTCGAGATTGCCGATAGGGGTGGCACATATATATAACGTTCCGGGTAAGGGACGGGCTGTTATCTCAGGCTTAGCGCCCTTGTTTTCCAAGCTTCTCTTCTTCATAGCTTCGCTTGGAGGTGATGACGTCCATACTGACATTTCCCTTATAGACCGCACCTTCGTCGATGATCAGACGATCCCCGGTGATGTCGCCGTACACACGGCCGGTGGAGGTGATCTCCAGACCATTGATGGCCTCGACACTGCCGTTCACTTCGCCGGACACAACGACACGACGGGCATAAATATTAGCTTTAACGACGCTGCCTTCGCCGATATAGACCTCTCCTTGAGAATTGATCTGCCCTTCAAAAGAGCCTTCAATGCGTATCGATTCTTGAGTATCAATGGTGCCGCGGAAGCTTGTCTCGCTCCCGAGAATGGAATGCACAATACCGCCGTCCGAGTGATATCTTTTTTTCTTGCCAAGCAACATAGTACATTGCCTCCTTTGGACTAGTGAACGATTTATTCTAGCACTGCCGCCCTGTTTTAGGAACCCGAAAGCTTATTGATAATAACTGGCGGTACGGATGTTCAGATCAAGGTACGGGACCGGATTGACCGCAACGCCGTTACGCCTGATCTCATAATGACTGTGCACCCCTGTCGCCCAGCCGCTCTGACCCGCACGCGCGATGGCCTGCCCCTTCACGACCATATTCCCGGCCTCGACCAATAATTGTGCATTATGCCCGTATATCGTTTGATATTTTTTTTCGTGATCGATCATGACCGTGAACCCATAGCCTTTGGCGAACCCCGCATAGGTCACTTTGCCGCTGGCCGTTGCCCGCACCGGCGCCCCATACCAGATAGGGATGTCTATCCCCGCGTGGAATTCAGGACGAACGAACAGCGGATGGATACGCATGCCGAACCCTGAACGGATGGGGCCAGGGGCCACCGGCCACGTCGACGGCACGACCGCAAAACGCACGCTGGCCTGTTCTGCAGCGGCCTGCAGTTCATACTGCTTGCTCTGTGCCATGTAGGTCTGTTTACGGACCAGAGCAAGACGGTTCTGGATCTGCACTTCCGTACGGGAATTAGGGTCCGCAGGCAGGCCCTTTTTCATCGTTTCGCGGCGAGGGAGCCCGAGCATTTCACGCAGCTGCTGGTCTTTCTCTTCGAGCTTATCGATATCCTGCTTCAACCGCTCGGTCTCTTTCAGGAAATATTCGATCTGCCCGGCCTGTCTGTGGTTCTCCGCGAGCAATCCGTAGTAATGAATGAGCTTGGCGGTAAGACGCGTTGAGTATAACAGTGACAGAATGATCAGCGAGGCGACAATGATAAGGAACGAGAACAGAATATTGGCCAACCACTCAGGTAATTGGACCCTGAAGATCCTGTGCGCCGAACTGTGCGGGATGACCAGGAATGTAAAGAACTTCTTGCGCTTCGGATTTGGACGTTGATGGACCATTGCGAAAACTGCTCCCTTATATAAATACCGGACCGTGAGGTATTGTATTCCTATTATAGTAATCTTGTCACTAGAACGGACAGCCTTATATCTCCGGGCCCCCGGCATCTTCCTTTATATCTTTTTGCTCCCCCGGCTGCGGGGCTTGATTTTCCTGCTGAGCGGTCGAAGGCTGCTCGTCAGGCCACACAAAAAAACCTATTGTTCCCCCTAAGATACATCCAACAAGGCTTCCCGCCGCGACCCCGCCCAATAATCCGCCGATGGCACCTATAGGGCCTGCTTCCGCAGCTCCGGCCGCGATACCCCCTGCTCCTCCTACCCACGCTCCGATAGTTGCACCAAGCACAACGCCCGGGATTATTCCTTTCCAATCAGCTGCATATGTTGCGGAGCTCAGTGAAAATACCACCAATAATATAGTAATAATGAGCTTTTTCATGAAAGTCCCCCCTTGTTTTATTATTGTAGAGGGTTTTAAGGACGAATTCAATTATTGAAGCGCTCGTTGCTTCGTATCGTCGTGGTCAAAGCATGGTATGTTCGTGAATTCTTCAATGCCGCATATTTTAATTCGCACGTTGTACATTCGCTGACACAACCGCCTCATTCGCAGGACAAACAAAATAGCCTATCACGCCGCCAAGCAGCGCCCCGGCAAGCATACCTTCGAGGCCTCCGACCACTCCCTGGGCGATCGTCGAAACCATTGCATATCCGATAATATTCCCTCCTGAATACGGTATCGTGACAATTGGCACCGGGGACTGCATCGCGATAAACCCGCCAGCCAGCATCCCTACAGCACCTCCAATGATCGCCCCACCACCGATACCATCCACATTTTCTGCATGAACGCCGGAAGTGACCGTACAGAGCATGAACAATATGACCAAGAGCCTCTTTTTCATATTTACACCTTCCCTGCAGTAATACACCATGGATATAACAATGCTTCCGGGGATAAATCAACGACAAATCCAAGACAACTCAACTATACTAACGTCTTCAGCTCCTGGTCGCATCCTCAGCGCTGTAACGCTATTGATACTCCCACCATAATACTTCATGGTGGTCGGGGTGATCCGGCTCGAACGGACGACCTCTCGCTCCCTAAGCGAGTGCGCTAGCCATCTACGCTACACCCCGATACCAACTTTACACCGACATAGACTCAGCGTTAAGCTCATTGTAACAACATGATACTTTGTCCGCAGTCCGCTGAAGCTCTTTGAGCGAAAGCGGGCTACACCCCGATACAGCCAAGAAAAATGTGACGAGTGACAAGGAACAAGAAAAACTTCTTACGCCTTGTTCCTCAGCTCTCGTTCCTTCTTAAAATAGTGGTCGCACCCTTCGCGCCGCAGCACTTCGGGTACTTCCAGCGCCGGCTCTCCGGCGCTGGTCCATGCAGTGATTTGCTCGATATCAAAGCTATGACCAACCATGAAGTTTTGAGAGCCAGGCAGTACCTTCCTGTTAACGATAGATACTGAATGCTCGCAAATACTTCATGGTGGTCGGGGTGATCCGGTTCGAACGGACGACCCCTTGGTCCCGAACCAAGTGCGCTACCTACTGCGCTACACCCCGACGTTGCACCATCTTATACAAAACAATGCCTTATTGCCTTTCGGGACGGCAATTGCAGTGTTAATAAGTATCATGAAAAACGTTAAACGGCAAACAGTTTTGTGGGCCCTTTTCGGGTCATCGGAGGACCAGCTGCTTCAGTGTAAGACTTTGCAACCCGTCGTCTTTATTATACGTGACCCAGGCATCCCCCCCGTCATTACTGACCGAAAGTCCCTTGTCCGTCGCCAGGAACACCATGAGGCCCTTGAACGCGATATCATTGATGGTCGACGCATCAATGCCGTCGGACTGATCGAACCTCCGCCAGCCGATACCCTTATTATTGCTGCGCGCGAGCCCTCGGTCAGTTCCCAACCACCAGGATCCGTCGGTATCGATCACAAAAAAATTAATGTTCCTTTCGAACAGGTCCTCAAAGCCTTCTGTTACGAACCGCTCCACGGTCCCGATATTGCCTGTTGCAGCAGGCAGCATCACGAACAGCCCGCGCGTCGTGGAGATATAGATCTTGCCGTCCTTTTCGAACAAACGATTGACCCCGTTGCCGGACACAGGTACGGACGTCCAGCTGCGAGCATTATTCGTAGATATCGCAAGCCCGGCCGCTGTTCCCAGATACAACATGCCTCCGCGCTGTAGTATTGCCGTGGTATCATTGACTGGAAGGCCGTCCGCCATGGTATCCGTATGCCATGTCTTGGCATTATCCGTCGATACCGAAAGGCCGCCATTGGTCCCGACATAGAGCACATCCCCGAACTTCTGCACAAAGCGCACTTCATTCCCCGCCATCCCGTCATCGGAGGTATAGACCACCCAGGACTCCGCATTGTTCGTGGTCATCGCAAGACCTCGGGTCGTTCCCGCGTAATAGTTCTTGTCGCTCACAAAATAAACACAGCTGAAATGTTCGTCCGCAAGACCGTTGGTGCGGGACTTCGCGAAGTGCTGCCAGCTGACCCCGCTGTCCGGGCTGTATGCCAGCCCTTTCCCTGACGCCGCATATACTTTGACCTGTTCCGACGCATTGGTCGAAGGCTTTGTATCCTTCGAGGTCAGACCGCACCCAAGGGAGGAGACCAACAGCACGCCACATAGCAGCAGGATCAATTTCTTCATGTCAGTTCTTCTCATCTTTCACGCGATCGACGTATTTCTTGTTCGCCCAGTCAACACGGATGGTATCACCTTCACGGATGAACTGAGGAACGAGCAGGGCGACCCCGTTCTCAAGGGTTACTTCCTTCAGCGTGACGCTCCCGCTCTCGCGAATGGCCGGCGGCGCCGTGACCACCTTGACCTCCATGAACTCAGGGAGAACGACGTTCACGATCTTCTCGTTGAAAAGCTCCACCTGGATCATGGATTCCGGTTTAAGGTAGGGGGCCGCGTTCCCGAGCAGGGACTCGTTCACAAAGACCTGCTCACAGGACTTCGGATCCATGAAGTAATACACGCCTTCGTCACTATAGAGGAATTGCAGGTCCTGTTTATCCAGGTCTATATTCTCAAGCTTCTCGTCCGCATCAAAACGGTGGTCCACATTGCTGTCCTTAGCAAGGTCATGCATCTTTGCCTGTATCATCTTGCCGCTCTTGCCCGTACCGCGGAACTCGGTCTCAAGGACCTTGAAGAGCCCTCCGTTCCATTGAATGACGACCCCGGACTTGAGCTTGCTGGCAGTTATTGGCATAAAGACCTCCTTGCATACATGGTCCCGGACTGTGTGAAAGTTTATCATAAAAAAAGGACGGGCCAAAGAAAAAAGACCGCCTTCACAAAGGGAATGTGTTCCTTCATACGAACACCGATATTCGCTGAATTTGAGCAGGATTACATTCGATAATAAGACAGAGGTCCCAAACCCAAGGCGGGATGGTTTTTAAGGATACCGTGTATCCCGTGTGGTACAATTTATAAGGGGAGATCATGGGCAGCTCGATAAATGATTATTCCATACACGCTCTGGAACGTATCGAGAACGACCGGGCAGCACAAGAACAGGCGGAACTTTCCATAGAATTCCTGCAGGGTCTTATACGGCAAAGCCTGGCCGAGTTCATCGCGGCCATGTTCCCGCAGACCGCGTATCGCCAGGCGCTCAAGCTCGTACATCGCTCCGTTACGCTCCGCACACCCACCCTTGGCGTAGATACCCTCACGATCGCAGAAGATGTCCTCGCGGACACTTCGCCGGAATGGCGCAAGCGGATAAAAGAGACCTCAGGCAGGCTCTTTGCCTGTACGGAAAAGACCATTGCCGGTTTTTTACTGCATCTGGAAAAAAAGAGGACCGCTGCGCTCTCCGCAACGAGCATCCTGACCACTGCTGCGATCGACCTGGAGGTCCTTGAACGGTACGGGGCCTCCCGCGATATCATTGAAGATACGGTCTCCTCTGACACCCCTGTCAGTAAAGCCCTCTCGGTCCCTCTGAACGGCAGGACCTGGTCCGTCTCCATAAAGGGATATCCCGGAGGAGACCTTAAAGCGTTCTCAAAAAAAGAAGCGATGCTCGTGGCCGTTAAAAAAAAGATCGAGTTCCTGCAGCATGACCTGACCCCGAGACTGCGCGACATGGCCGGCGAAGTGAAGCGGCGAGGACCTGCCAGCGCCTTATCCTTCGAGGTCAAGCCCTTTCTGAAAGGGGCCAGTGAAAAATTTAAATTCGTCGAATCGCTCGCCCAGAACACGTTCACACGTATGTCCGCCAATGATCTGACCGAGACCGCCTCCGAACAGATGCTGCAGGCGCTCGACCTGGAACTGCAGGCGCTCGAACGGTACATATACAAACTGGAGCTCATCTTCTCAAAGGCTGCACGCAGGCCGTTCACCGTAGAGGACATCGGCAAGACCGAGGGAATGAAGCTCTCTCCGGAAGATACGTCACTGCTGGGCGATCTGCTCGGGAACGGAGCTGGCGGAGAAGATGGTCGCACTGCCGACAGCATCCTGCACGTCCTCGGGGACATAGATATGAACGAACCGGCCCAGATGAGCGAACGCACATACGACCGGGATATCGATTGGACGATCAGAGAGCGGCCGACAGATCCCGGGATACTGCAAGAGAGCACGGCAACGATCACCGAAAAAAAAGCACGGCCTGTGCAGGATACGCAAAAAAAGCGAATGAACCTGTTCGCAAAACTCTTCGGCACCCTTCTGGACCCGGGCAGAACGCTCGAGCCGACCACACATTCGGTCGTGACCACGGACGGGACTGCACGTGGACAAAGACAGAAAAAAAATCAGGCAGGCTCTATCGATGTACTGCTCCCCGCTATTGAGAACACTTCACGGCAGCAGGTGCATAAACGCCGCGTGTATCACCACTTCGGCATGTTCTGAAGCCACTGGTCCACAACGACCTCATCCTCAGTGAACATCAGCTCCTCTATAGGATCCTCCATGGTCTGTAACAGGTCATGGATCGGGCCTTTGTCCGAACTATAGTACATCATGCTCACCTCCTTACAGGAACAGAAGTGCAACTGATGTGCCAATCAAGCCAAGCACTAAGGGATGTGCTCAGTCATACGCCAGAAAGGCCCCGCATGCTCTTAGCGCGTCATATTATATACAGTATTATCGGATATTCTCTGTTGCCAAAACGGACGGTCTTGCGGTCACCGTATAGTGAATGGACTGAGTGAACACGTCCCCGGCATTATCTTGTACGTAGACCCGTGCCTCCTGCCCGGCACCGACCGTGTTCACGGTGTGGGCCAGCGCGAACCGATCCCCTTCACGCTGCATATGTATGGCTTCTTCCCCGGGGAACACAACGGCCGCACGCTGGAACCGGGCCCCCGGATCGGATACTCCGACCTCAAGGACGCCGCCCTCCTGCACTACACCTTCACGCGGAGTGATCACCGGCATGAACGGAGGTGCTGCCCGGGTCAATCCTTTCATCGTGTTCTCTCCGAAAACATATCCGAGAGAGACCATGAACTGGTCCCCCAGATACTCCTGTGTCCAATACGCAACATCACACACAAGGTCCGCATAGCGCAACCCGAGCCCGAGCGTCCACCTCGGATAACTGTTCGTCCCGATGCGGAACGCGAACAGTTTTGGGACCAGCCACAGCTCCAGCCCCGTATACCAGCGATATCCGTAATAGGGATGGAATTCATGGTCCAGCGTCCACAACATCGGGATCGAAAAGATGTTCCGGTGCACCCCCGAACCGAGAATGAGCGACCGGTCATAATATTCTTTTGTCTCTGTGGTCCACTCGAGTTGGGAAATGACATTTCGGGCCATACACCCGAAAGATATATCATCGGACATCCTCCACAAGACCCCGGTATCGACGCTCTGACCGAACGCATGTTCGGTATCGATGACATTGTTGATAAAACGCACATTGAACCCGAGGGCCAACCTCTCGGACAACGGGAACGCACAAGACCCGTTCACGACACGTTTGAACTCCTCGAACGTGCCGGTCTGAATGCCGCTGCCGCCGACATCGAACGTGCGCGGGATATCGGACATCCCTTCCTGCACATAATTGCCGGCCAGGGTGATCTTGCTGCCTGGAATAAAGCATGCCATGTCCAGACTGAAGCGGTCCGCCATACCGTAAAAATTGGTGCCTGATGTCCCGAACCACAAGGACCGTATCTGCGCGAGGCCGGCAGGGTTCCAGTAGGGAGCGCTCAGGTCATCCGCGACAGCCGTGAACGCCGCCCCCATTCCCATGGCACGCGTCCCGGTATAGCGGTCCATGACATCGAGAGGCCCTAAGGCATAGGACGGGCATGCTGCGCATATGTACAGCAGAGAAAAAAAACAAAGGAGCCTACCCCTTAAGCGGTAGGCTCCTGATGCTGCGTCCGATCCTGATGAGCTGTTAGATCTTTTCACCGATATAGATGATTGGGGCCGGCATATTGTCGCTCGTATCTTGTCTGTTCAGCTTTTTTACCGCAAGCTGTCTGGCCTGATGATATCGCTCATCACGGGAGGTAAGCTTGCCTCGGGAGGTCTTCGCCTTCGGACCTTTCTTTTCCGAAAGCACATACCCGCAGCTCTGACAGAAGGCATCCTTCTCGCCGTGCGCTTCTCCGCACGAGGGACAGACCGCCCCTGTGCCCGCAGAAGAAAGCGTGGCCCCGCATTCGCTGCAGAACTGCGCGTCCTTTTCGTTAGTGGTCTTGCATTGAGTACAGAGCATATGATTACCTTCTAAAAGAATAGTAACAAAAACAGGAAGCTAATACAATTTTTAAAGTTATGGGGACTATCCTCTCACGCCATGGAACGTACGATAATATTCCTGCAGCGGAGCGATGTGCATCGTGGCATGCTTCTTGAGCGATTCGATGCCCTTCACCGCGGCCGTGGCCCCTGCGAGCGTGGTGGTGCAATAGACCTTATGCCGCAGAGCGGCCTGACGGATATAAAAGTCGTCCACCTGCGGCCCTTTGCCGGACGGGGTGTTGATGATCATCGCGACCTCGCGACGAGTGATAAGGTCCACGATATTGGGCGTCCCCTGCTTGATCTTGAAAACATCCCTGACCTCGATACCTTTCCCGCGCAGGAACTTCGCCGTCCCCCCGGTCGCGATAAGCTCGAACCCCATGGTCTTCAGTCTGTTCACCACGTCCAGCAGCTGCTCGTTCTTGTCCCGGTCAACGACAGAAACGAACACCAGTCCGGAAAGCGGCAACGCATCACCTGCGGCGAGCACGGCTTTCGCGAACGCGAGCCCCAGGTCCGGATCGATACCCATGACCTCACCGGTGGATTTCATCTCGGGACCGAGGACCGTATCCTGTCCGGAGAACTTCGCGAACGGCAGCACGACCTCTTTGGCAGAATAGTATTTCGGGTCCACCTCTTTGAGCCCAAGGTCCTTGATCTTGCGACCGGACATGACCCGCGCCGCCATCTTCGCCCACGGGACACCCGTCGCTTTGCTCACGAACGGTACCGTGCGTGAGGCACGCGGATTGACCTCGAGCACATAGACCTTGTCCTTTTGGACCGCATATTGGATGTTCATGAGCCCGACAACATTGAGCGCTTTGGCCAGCTTGTACGTATATTCCTTGATGGTCTTGATGACCTCTGGCTTGAGCGAGAACGGAGGCAGCACACAGGCACTGTCCCCGGAATGGATACCGGCTTTCTCGATATGTTCCATAATGCCGGCAATAAGGCACGTCTCACCGTCAGCCAGCGCGTCCACATCGACCTCCTGTGCGTCCTCCAGGAACTTGTCGATGAGCACCGGATGTTCATCTGAGACCTCTATCGCGATCTTGGCATATTTCTCGAGGCTCTTCTCGTCATATACGATCTCCATTGCACGTCCGCCAAGGACGTACGACGGACGGACCAGCACCGGATATCCGATCTTCTTGGCTATCTTCTTGAGCTCGTCCATGGACATGGCAGCTCCATTTGCCGGCTGCGGGATCTGGAGCTTATCGAGCAGAGCACCGAATTCCCCGCGGTCCTCCGCCAGGTTTATGTTCGCAGGCGATGTCCCGATGATCGGGGCCCCCGCCTTTTCGAGCGCTACGGCGAGCTTGAGCGGCGTCTGACCGCCGAGCTGTACGATAACGCCTTTCGGGGCTTCCCGCCTGACGATGTTCATGACATCTTCGAACGTCAGCGGTTCGAAATATAACCGATCGGACGTGTCATAATCCGTGCTCACAGTTTCCGGATTACAGTTGACCATGACCGTTTCGAACCCTTCTTCCTTGAGCGCGAAGGACGCGTGCACACAGCAGTAATCGAACTCGATACCCTGCCCGATGCGGTTCGGCCCGCCGCCCAGGATCATGATGCAGTCTTTTTTCTTGACCACCGGTTCATCCTCGATATCAAAGGTCGAATAGTAATACGGTGTCTTGGCCTCGAACTCCGCACCGCAAGTATCGACTTTCTTGTACACACGCGGAAGCTTGCGGTCCAACGCTTCCTTCGCGCTGTCGTTGCCTTTGACGATGTCCTCTATCTGCGCAAGGAACCAGTGGTCGATGTTCGTGAGCTGGTGGACCTTCTCGCGCGTCCATTTCTGGCGGAACGCCTCGAACACATAGAACAACCGCTCGCTGTTCGGGGTCATCAATTTTTTATCAAGGGTATCCAGATCGATCTTCGGCTTCTGGATCTCAAGGGACCGCATGGCTTTTCCCATCGACTCCTTGAATGTGCGCCCGATGGCCATGACCTCGCCGACGGACTTCATCTGCGTATTGAGCACGTTCTCCGTGTCCGGGAACTTCTCGAACGCGAAACGCGGGATCTTGGTCACGACGTAATCAATGGTCGGCTCGAAAGACGCCGGTGTTTCCTTGGTGATATCGTTCGGGATCTCATCGAGCGTATAGCCCACGGCGAGCTTGGCCGCGATCTTAGCGATGGGGAAGCCCGTGGCCTTGGAGGCGAGCGCGGAACTTCTGGACACACGCGGGTTCATCTCGATGATGATGACGCGCTTGCTTTTCGGGTCCATGGCGAACTGCACATTGGAACCGCCCGTATCAACACCGATCTCGCGGATGACCGCAATGGCATGGTCGCGTAACTGCTGGTACTCGCGGTCGGTCAGGGTCTGAATGGGCGCGATCGTGATGCTGTCCCCGGTATGCACGCCCATCGGATCGAGGTTCTCGATGGAACAAATGATGACGACATTGTCCTTAAGGTCTCGCATGACCTCAAGCTCCATTTCTTTCCAGCCGATGATGGATTCCTCGACCAGGACCTGCCCGATAGAGCTCGCATCGATGCCTTTCTGTACGATATTCTCCAGCTGTTCCTGGTCATACGCGATACCACTGCCGGTGCCGCCGAGCGTGAACGCCGGACGCAGGATGACCGGATACCCCAGGTCTTTCACGACCTCGAGCGCTTCCTCGACGGTATAGACCTCTTTGCTGCGGGGCATGTCGAGCCCGATTTTCTGCATCGCTTCTTTGAACAGCTCACGGTCTTCGGCCTTTTTGATGGCCTCGAGCTTCGCGCCAATGAGCTCGACATTATATTTTTTCAGGATGCCTTTTTCCGCGACGGCAACAGCGAGATTGAGCGCGGTCTGCCCACCGACGGTCGGAAGTATGGCATCAGGGCGTTCTTTTTCGATGATCTTCTCGATGACCTCGGGCGTGAGCGGCTCGACATAGGTCTTTGACGCGAACTCGGGGTCGGTCATGATGGTCGCGGGGTTGCTGTTGATGAGTACGACCTCGTACCCTTCTTCCTTGAGCGCCTTGCAGGCCTGGGTACCGGAATAATCGAACTCACAGGCCTGGCCGATAACTATGGGACCGGCCCCTATGATAAGAATTTTTTTAAGGTCGGTGCGCTTCGGCATATCTCTGCTCCTACCGTTCAGTTGCTGAGTTGTTCGACCGGGACCTTGATCAGGTCCTTATGATATTCCTGCAGGGACCTGACCTCTGCCGGCTTTTTCTGTGCCGCTTCAATACCCATGACAGCGGCTGATGCCGCCGCAATAGTGGTCGCATAGGGAACTTTATGCTTGATGGCCGCTTTACGTATATAGGAATCATCGAACTGGCTCTGTTTTCCCTCAGGGGTATTGACGACCATCTGGATCTCTTTGTTCATGATGGCATCCGCGATGTTCGGGCGGCCTTCCTGTATCTTCAAGATGAGCTCTGATTTGATCCCGTTCTTTTCCAGGAGCGCCTGAGTACCGCGGGTGGCCAGCAGCTTGAACCCCAGCCGTGAAAAATGCTCGGCTACCTTGACCGCTTTCTTTTTATCGCTGTCCGAGACCGTGAAGAGTACCGTGCCTGAAAGCGGGAGGCACGCGTTCGCCGCGTCCTGCGCCTTGAAATACGCCTGACCGAAAGAATCCGCCATCCCCAGGACCTCGCCGGTTGAGCGCATCTCGGGACCGAGCACCGGATCGACCTCATGGTACATATTGAACGGGAACACCGCTTCTTTGACACCGTAATGCGGGGCTTTTTTATGATCGAGCTTCAGGTCCTTCAGCTTCTTGCCCAGGATGAGCTGGTTAGCGATCTGGACCATGTTGATGCCGCAGACCTTGGAGACCAGCGGAACGGTACGGGAAGCTCTCGGGTTCGCTTCAAGGATATAGACCGTATCCTGGGCGATAGCGTACTGAACGTTCATCAGACCGACCACGCGCAGCTCTTTGGCTATACGTTCGGTATATTCCCTGATGGTCTTCAGGTGTTTCTGGGCGATACTGACCGGAGGCAGCACGCATGCGGAATCACCTGAATGGATCCCGGCCTGTTCGATATGCTCCATGATCGCAGGGATGAAGACCTCGGTCCCGTCAGAGATGGCATCGGTCTCCACTTCCATCGCGTCCTCCAGGAAACGGTCGATAAGGAGCGGTCTGTCCGGGGACACATCGACGGCCCTGGACACATAATGCTTCAGCGATTCTTCATCGTAGATGACCTCCATGGCCCGGCCGCCGAGCACGAAGGACGGGCGGATCATGACCGGATACCCTATCCGGGCCGCGATCTGTTGTGCTTCCTCGAAGGAACTGGCCATACCGGATTCCGGCTGCGGGACCTTGAGCTTGTCCATGATCTTGCGGAACTTGTCACGGTCCTCTGCCAGAGCGATCGAGGCCGTGGTCGTCCCCAGGACGCGCACGCCGTTCTTTTCAAGCTCCTCGGCTATATTGAGAGGCGTCTGTCCGCCGAACTGTACGATGATGCCTTCCGGCTTTTCTTTGGCATAGATACTGAGCACATCTTCCACAGTGAGCGGTTCAAAATATAACTTATCCGATGTGTCATAGTCCGTGCTGACCGTCTCTGGGTTACAGTTCACCATGATCGTCTCATACCCCTGGTCGCGCAGCGCAAAGGCCGTGTGCACACAGCAGTAATCGAACTCGATCCCCTGTCCGATGCGGTTCGGACCGCCGCCCAGGACCATGATCTTTTTCCGTTCGCTGGTCTCCACTTTATCCGGCGCGTTGTACGTGGAGAAATAATAGGCCGCATCCTCCACGCCGCTGATGAGTATCGGCTCCCAGGCTTCCGTGAGCTTCAGACCGATACGCTGGTCGCGCACCGTACTTTCCGGGACCTGCAGAAGTTTGGCCAGATATTTATCCGAGAAGCCGTCCTTCTTGGCTTGTATCAACAGCTTGTCAGGCAAGGCCTTGCCTGTGTAGGTCCGTATCTTTTCCTCGAGCTCCACCAGTTCCTTCATTTGTTCAATGAACCAGGCCTTCTGACTGGTGCGCGCTTCGATATCCGCGACCTTCGCACCTTTGCGCAGAGCTTCGTACATTATGAACTGCCGTTCGCTGCTCGGCGTGACCAGGAGGTCCAGCAGCTGCTCGAGCGGGAGCTGGTTGAAGTTCTTGACGAACCCCAGCCCGTAGCGCCCGGTCTCCAGGGAGCGTATGGCCTTCTGGAACGCTTCTTTATAGTTCTTGCCTATGCTCATCACTTCGCCGACGGCCCGCATCTGTGTGCCCAACTTATCTTGCGCACCCCTGAACTTCTCGAACGCCCAACGGGCGAACTTGACGACGACATAATCGCCGGAGGGCGTGTATTTCTCCAAGCTGCCATCCCGCCAGTAGGGCATCTCATCCATGGTCAGCCCGCAGGCGAGCATCGCTGAAACCAGCGCTATCGGGAACCCCGTCGCTTTTGAAGCGAGCGCGGAGGAGCGTGAGGTGCGCGGGTTTATCTCGATGACGACCACGCGGTCGGACTTCGGATCATGCGCGAACTGCACATTGGTCCCACCAATGACGCCGATCGCATCGACGATATCATAGGAATGCTTTTGCAGCCGTTCCTGCAGCGCTTTGCTGATGGTCAGCATCGGCGCGGTACAGTAGGAATCACCGGTATGGATACCCATAGGGTCAACGTTCTCGATGAAACAGACCGTGATCTTCTGCCCTTTGGCGTCGCGGACCACTTCCAGCTCGAGCTCTTCCCAGCCCAGTACGGATTCTTCGACCAATACCTGGCCGATCATGCTGGCGGAGACCCCGCGTGCGACCACGACTTGCAGCTCTTCTCTGTTGTAGACCAGCCCGCCGCCCGCGCCGCCCATGGTAAAGGCCGGACGAATGACGACCGGGTAGCCCATGTTGTCAGCGATCTTCTCAGCTTCTTCCACGCTGTGCGCGGGCTCGCTCTTGGGTGTCTCCACACCGAGCTTGGCCATGGTCTCTTTGAAAATAATACGGTCCTCACCGCGTTCGATAGCATCCACATTAACGCCGATGACCTTGACCCCGTACTTATCTAAAATACCTTTTTTATATAGGTCCAGAGAAAGATTAAGCCCGGTCTGTCCGCCCAGATTGGGAAGGATCGCGTCCGGCCGTTCCTTGGCGATTATCTTTTCCAGGGTCTTCACGTTCAGGGGTTCTATATAGGTGGCGTCCGCCATGACCGGATCGGTCATGATCGTGGCCGGATTGGAATTAACGAGGACGATCTGATATCCCAGATTGCGCAAAGCCTTACAGGCCTGTGTTCCGGAGTAATCGAATTCACATGCCTGGCCGATAACAATGGGTCCTGCACCGATGATCAGGATCTTGTGTATGTCTGTACGCTTTGGCATGGGGACTACCGTTTCCTTAATTTCAAGTAAATGCTAGGGCCAAGCCTAACAAACCCTAATGGTCTTTGCAATACAGCTTCCAGCGTCAAAAGCGCCTTAACCCCAATGAGTTTTTTTAGCATATTTAAGCGAAAATTAGAAACACTCAATACCTTTTCGATACGAAATCCTGCTTTTTCCGCGAGCTTTTCAATGTACGCAGGATGATAATTATAAAAACCTTTCTGGGTCCGGTCCGTGACAGAGACCTGGAACGGGTTCATATGTGATCGCCCGAACAGCCAGCGAATGATCTCCTTTAAGTTCCGCTTATTCGCATATTCCATGACAAAAATGCCGTTCGGTTTAAGCACCCGTGCCGCTTCATCGAGCATATTCTCGATATGTTCAAGGTGATGGGACACCCGGACCATGAGCATCGCATCGGCCTTCAAGGCATCATACGGGAGTTTATACACGCTCCCCTGCACAAAGCTGAACTTGGGATTCTCGCCAAAATGCCATTTGGCCTTGTCGAGCAGGTTCTGTGCATAATCGAACAGAATGATGTGCTGGAAACGCTGATGGTACGACTCCGCTAACCGCCCAAACCCAGCACCAAGCTCCAGGATGGTCCCCCCGCTTTTTGGGAGTAACCGCAGGACCGCGATCTTGTCCGCAGCATCCTCATACTCACGTCCGGTCCCTTTCCAGAACTCTTTTTCATAATCGGTATCAGAATAATCACATATCGGCATGAAAAAATTATATCATGAAGCGTGCATGCTGTATGCCAATGAAAGACCCGAGGATGAGCGTTACAGGCCGGGACTTCTCCCTCCAGGCAACTCCCAGGGGCCGTCGATATCCCGTCCCATCAATTTTTGAAAATGCCACGCCGGCGATAATAGCTTTTTTTCAATGAAGCTTCTTTCAAAGGCCGCATGGTCCAGGAACGCCCTGATGGCCTCCTGTTCTTCAAAAGAAGCGTTCCCATATATCTTATACACCGTGACCGGAACATGTTCATTATCTGGGTCGAACCGAAGTATCGCGCCGTATACGGAAAGCTTCTCCGTCAGTCCTTTATAGGTATGATGGGCCCGGGACCGTATCTCATTAAGGACCTGTACGGTTTGAGGCCCTTTCGCATAATGCAGCAGCAATTCATGAAATGCGTCAAGAAACCCCGGCGCGGCCACAGGATGCTCCTGTACCGCCCCCATCATATAGCGGACCAGATGCACGGTATCGCTCGACAAGTTCAATTGCAGTGCAAAAAGCTCCAGTATCAGGGTCGGCTCATCGTCATGGTCCGTGAGAATGTGTTCCTCGATCGCCGGCAATATCCCGTTGGTCCTGCGATACCTGAGCAAGGCCGTGATGATGTGCTCCTTATCGACGAGCAGTTCTTCCCGTACCTTTCCCCACCGCGCCGTCCCCTGCAATTCCAATTTCAGTGTCCGGTATCTGTTCGATGTGTCCTGGAGCATTTTGGTTATCGCACGAAAGACCAGACTATTGTCCGGGTCCCGGGCAAGGATCTCCGCATACCAACGTAAACGAAAAGGGACATCCGTCGAAAATCTGTTCCGTACCATGGTCATGGCCAGCGGCACCACGCGTTCCTTCAGTTCTGCGGGCGCATGATCAAGAATGAGCGTGAACGCCCGTAATGCGAGCTCGGGAGAGGTCGTTTCATTCCTGCGAAATATGGCAAAAAGGGCATCGCCGCACATGGCACAGGTCTTGCGGTGTTCTGCGACCGCGGCAATGCACTCGAGCAGGTCGTGGTCCCGGTAGATATATATATATCGCTGTGGGTACAGGCTAAAGCCATGTTCCAGCCCATAGCAATAGAAGCGGGGAGCATCCGTCGCGTCGGGCTCGTACCGCGGGTTCAACAAGCCTGCCACGGCTGCATGGAAGGGGCCGCTCATGTTCTCAGGCACGCACAATACTTCAGAATGAACGCTCCAGATCTTTTTGAGCAGTAACGCAGTGTATCGAACATCATCGCCGTAATACTTTACAAGGAGCCGAACATATTTTTCTCTTTTCCCGCCGCTTTCCAGCTTCCCGACCAACGCAAAGAACACGTTCATCGTGTCCGGGTCATGGGAATTATGGAACAGGACCCGATCATAGAAGCTCAGCATTCTGTCGAAATCTGTCTGGTTCCGCGCCACGTTCATGATCTTCCTGATCAATATATGATCATGGGGCGTCCGTTCATACGAGGCAAGGAGCGCCTCTGAAGTGCTCTTGCGTTGCCGGACTATTGGGGCTCCAGACATGATCTTTGACTGCATGACTATATATCGTATCCCTGTGCGCCTGATTGCACTGGTCTCAAAAAACGTATAAAAAGCCTGAAAGTGGGCATACTATGGATACAGGTCACGTTATGCAGGGGAGGGGTATCATGTTGTCATCAGAACAACGTTCGCATACTTTTTATAGAACACACGACGGGACAGCTCCTGCCTTCAGCGGCGAAGTGCTTGGCGCCGCAGGCCCCCGGGACAAGCATCTTGGCATTACCCCCGCGAATAAGAGGTTTGAGAACCGGGCCAACCTCTCGGTATCAACGATCTTGAAAAAGCTCGATGAAGGGAACGAAGAAGAGGCAGGAAAAATGTGTTTTTCCCTTTTTTCCGATAAAAATATTCGAGGAGAGGATAAGAAAAAAATTGAGACCCATATCATTGTTTTTTCGAACAAGAACAAAGGTAAAGAAAAGCTCGCCAACTTTGTGAACGGATATGTCATTCGTATGGACAATGCCACCGTCAAGCTGGACACCGGTTCCCAAAAGATAAAAAAAGCTGATGCCGAAACGATACTCCGGGTCTCTGACATATTGCTCAACGCACTTCCCTCGGCAGAGAATTCCTCTGGCGATGATCCCGCAGTACAATCCTGCACTAATGCCCGCAAAAAATTACTTGAGAGCACAGGCACGTTCATTGCGACCTGGGAGAGAAAAAACCCGGGGCAAAAGCTCACTGTACCGGAAGGCCTGCAAAAGGCACTGGAAGAGCAGGACAAGACAAAGACCAGCACAGAACAGAACGATCCGCACACGGTAAAACCCGACACGACAAAAGATATACTTCATCCGCAGCTTAAGACCGTGAACATGCGGACCTTTGACAAGACCCCTGACGCTGTTGACGAAAAAGAACTCCTCGAACAAGAGGAAAAGATCAAAGAGTCCGGGGAGGAAGACGAACAAGGAACGAAAACGGACAAGAACATCTCTGTCCCCAACCTGCTTGAATATCTGAGCACGGACGAGCCGCTGAACAACGCCAACAGCCTGAAGGTCCCGCTTACCTTGGTCATACCAAAACATATTGAGCTTTCGAAAGAGGCCACAGGATCAGGACAGGAACACCCGGGCATGATCATTAAGACTTTCATAGCAGGGTTCTCGGAGATCATGGATACGCTCACGCAAAAAGCAAGCGTGCACGACCCGCATCACCAGCAGATCTCCGGACAAGAGCAACGCGCAGAGAGCATGCATGTTCTGCCTACAGAGATCAAAGAGGTCCTGACCCTGGTGCTGAAAGAACTCCCGGACGCTCAGAGCATGGTCAATATCGTGACCCAGGACGGTCACCCCCAGCTCGTCATCAACACCGGGAAGATCACGGAGTCACTATTTCAGATGGACCTGAAAACCCTCAAAGAATACATGGACATATTCGCCTCATTGTCCGGCACCGGCTCGATCTCAAAGAAAAGAACATCTGCAGAGGCGTTGCTCACAGATATGGTGCGCCAGGTGCTTAAAAATATCTCGAAAGACCTTCCGGGCCAAAAGCACAGCAGCGATCAACAGGCCATCCTTGCGCTTTTTATCGTTGTTATCGCCCAAGTGATACCTCATATTCTCCTTGATCGCAAGAAAAAAGAGGAAAAGCACAAGACCTCCGAGAACAAGGACGTCAAAACGGACGCCGAACTGCCGGCAGAAAAAAGATCCCCGTACACGAAACTGGAACCGCCAAAGTTCAATAATCTCGTCTAATACCCTTGCGTTCTTAAAAAACAGGCTTCTGGGAAAGCAGACCGATCCCTGTATGCAACAGGAACATCGCGATAACGATGCAGAGCATGACCATGCTCCATTTCACACCGGTCATCCACTGGCCCGACCGCGGTATGCGGTCCTTGGCGTACAGGCTGAGCCACGCCATGACCAGGAGCAGGGACGAGAAACCGGCCGCATATCCGAACAAGAGGAACCCGCCGCCGACCAGACTTTGTGTCGCAGCATAGGTCAAAAAGATGCCCATCATCGGCGCGGTGCACGGAGAAAAGACCAGGCCGGTGAGCGCGCCGAACAAGAACAGGGAAAGGACATGGGCACGGTCGGCCTTGTATCTGACGTTCAGTGTGGGTAAGTGCACGATATCGAGCGCGTTGAGCGCCAGAACGACGAAGACCGCAGCGAGCGCGAAATAGATCCAGGGGTTGCCGGCCCATTTTCCGAAGAACGTGCCGGTAGCGGCCGCAAAGACCCCGAGCAACGCATAGGCCGTGGTGATACCGAGACAGTACATGAACGGCGCAAAGAGCTTTTTCCACTTATCTTTATCGCTGCCCTTGTCCGTACCCAGCGTGATCGCGAGCGTGACCGGGATCATAGGATAGACGCACGGAGTGAACGTCGTGAGCAGGCCGCCGAGATACGAGAGAAAGAACGCGGCGAAGATATTTGTGGAGATCAGGGAATTAACGAGATCGATAAGCTGCTGCATGGCACACCTCTATACGAAGTATACCATGCAGCAGCGAGGATCTTTAGCGGACGGTACCGTTGTTCTGGTCCGCGATCTGGAAGATCGAAGGGACGATACCTTTTTTGCCGAACTCGGCATCAAGCTTTGCGTATACTTCGCCGTACAGCCGGGACGGGGAAAGAACTTCATAGGCCATGGACATCCGCATAAGGTCGACTATCGATGCGTTCGAGTACAGGTCCTTGTACAAGGCCTTGACCTGTTCGTCAAAGCTCGCACTCCCGACCAGAGATCCGCTGTTCGTCGGGAGCTGTATAAGCCCCGCTGCGGTCGAAGGTTTCACGGACCCGCCGTACGTGACCGGGATCAATGCCGCGAGAGCGCCGAACTTTTCAATGAGCCACAGCGTGATGAGCTTGTTCACATATTCTGCCTGTTCGTTGGTCGCCCCATTACCGCCGAACCCTGAGATCGCCCAGATAGGTTCATTTGCAACCTCCATCAGTCGCCCCGACAGAAGATGGCCCATCATCCGTTCTTCTGAAATATGCCAGAACGCATTAAAAAGCTGCGCTTCGATGATATCCCTGACGGCGCTCAGGTTCTCGTTGCCGTCAATATGCTTGCTCAAATATTTTTCGCCTTCAAACCGCCCTCCAAGGAACCGCTCAAAATGATGTTCTCCAAGGCAGACTTTTGCCCCTATGCCGGCCGCCACCGCTTGGTCTACTTTTGCTGCAGTGATCATGTTCTCCAATTCCCGCGCCTGTTGAATATTATATCCGTTACTCCTCAGCGCGTTGGCCCTATATTCAAGTCGCAGTTCGGAATGCATGATTATGGCCGTATGAATGCCCAACTCTTTAAGCTGCTTGAGGGTCAAGGCGGAACCGGTCATCTCCCCGGTCAAAGCAGGACACCCGGGGGCCTTGAAATCCTGAGCGATGACCTGTATACCTGTCCCGCTCAACATCGCGGCCGCCCATGGAACTAACGCTGCCGAAGGGGCCACAGTAAGGTTCGACGGCGCATGTCCGTGCTCGAACGCTATACGATAGGCGATCACCTGAAGAGCTTGCAGGAACAATGCTGTATCTGTCTTGAAGTTCGCTCCAGTCTGGTTCTCCAAATGATATATCCTGCCTCCCTTCTCTACGTGCGCTTTCAGCGCTTCCTTAACACGAGAGGTGGTAAAAGCCACATACAGGACGTTCTTGTCCTCGATGGTGTTCGCGAACGCCCGGACATCTCCTCCGGAGGTAATGGTGGATATAAGCTGTTCTATCGTTTCAGAAACCGGGTCTTTGTAATCCACTTTTATTACATCGATGATTTTCTTATACATAATTCTTCTCCTCTTTTTTGATCGTGTGCCCGTTCCTTAACGGGAACAAGAATATATCGGAACGTGTTGCTCTCGATTTCAATTATTTTATATAGGGAAGATGTCCCGAATTAATGGGACACGTTGAGCATGAGCGCTATGGAACAGTACGGGGACCTATACGTTGAACTTGAAGATGACGACATCGCCGTCGTTCATCACATATTCTTTGCCTTCCTGACGCACCCAGCCTTTGTCCATGGCCGCGTTCCAGGAGCCGGCCTCCACGAGTTTTTCATAAGAAACAATGTCCGCCTTGATAAAGCCGCGTTCAAAATCCGTATGGATGACGCCGGCAGCCTGCGGGGCCTTATACCCCTTCTTGATCGTCCACGCCCGCGTTTCTTTTTCTCCGGTCGTTAAGTACGTAATGAGGTCAAGAAGCTTATACCCGGCAAGCGCCAGCTGCTCCAGTCCGGAATGCTCAATCCCCAGGTCTTTCATGAACTCCGCTGCTTCTTCCGGAGAAAGCTCGGAGAGGTCCGATTCTATCTTCGTAGAGATAACGACCACTTCCGCGTTCTCGGCCTTTGCCACTTCGCGGAGCTTCGCCACATGCGGATCGTTCTTGTCCTTTATCTGCCCTTCTCCAATGTTCGCGACATACAGTATCGGCTTTCTCGTCAGAAGCTGGACCTCCCGCTTCAGAACAACTTCTTCTTCAGGTGAAAGTTTGACCGAACGCGCAGGCAGATTCTTGTCCAGGGCGTCTTTTATCTTTTTAAAGATATCGTAATTGACCTTCGCTTCTTTATCGCCGGTCAGGGCTTTCTTCTCTACGCCCGAGACCTTCTTCTCGATGATGGAGAGGTCCGCAAGGATCAGCTCCAGATTGATGATGTCGGCGTCGCGTGCCGGATCGATGTTCCCGTTCACATGGACAACGTTCGTGTCCTCAAAACAGCGGACCACGTGCGCGATCGCGTCCACTTCCCGGATATGCCCGAGGAACTGGTTGCCGAGGCCTTCACCCTTGCTCGCGCCTTTCACGAGCCCTGCGATATCCACGAACTCTATCGCGGTAGGCACGACCTTCTGGGTCTTGCTCAGGACCGACAGGACGTCCAGGCGCTTGTCCGGGACCGTCACGATACCGACATTCGGGTCTATCGTACAGAACGGATAGTTCTCCGCCGGAATGCCGAGCTTGGTGATGGCGTTAAAAAGTGTCGATTTTCCGACGTTCGGAAGACCAACGATACCGATAGAGAAACCCATAGAATAGTGCTCCTTTTTTTCTATGGTATATGAAATGGGGGCGGAGGTCAAAGTATCCCCAGGAGCAAGGATAAGGCGGTTTTTCCTGGGCATGGGGTCAGCGGTTCCCAGCGCAGCTGGTTGCCATAAACCTCCGACCCCATTAAAATTATCCTCATGAAAATAGCACTGAAAGAACCTATGTCCGGATTTCTCCATTTCATCGGAGTACTGCTCGGGATAGCCGCGCTCGTCCTTTTGCTCGTGTTCGGACACGACTCTCCATGGAAAGTTGTCTCTTTCTCCATCTACGGAGCGACCCTGATCCTGCTCTATCTCTTCAGCACGCTGTATCATTGGTTGCCCAAACATGCAGGCGGAAAATATCAGGTCTTCCGCAAGCTGGACCACTGTTCCATTTATGCGCTCATCGCCGGTTCGTACACCCCGTTCTGTCTGGTGACCATGAACGGCGCGTGGGGGTGGACCTTGTTCGGCATCATCTGGGGCCTTGCCATCGCGGCCATAACGATACAGGCCGTCTATATCAATGTCTGGCGCTGGCTCACGACGACCATCTATATCGCCATGGGGTGGCTGATCGTTATAGCGATAAAACCGTTGCTCGCGAACCTTCCTCCTCTAGGCTTCTTCTGGCTGGCCCTGGGAGGAGTTATTTACTCTATCGGCGGTGTCATCTATACGATAAAAAAGCCGAATCTGTTCAAGAAGTTCGGCTATCACGAGCTCTGGCATGTGTTCGTTCTGCTCGGGTCCGTCTGTCATTTCGTGACCCTGTTCTTCTACGTGGCACTGCCACAATAATCCGCGCATCCCTGGCGTTTCTCCCACTGCTTGCTATACTGTACCGATGCGCGCGCGTATCATACTGCTCTCACTCATGCTCCTTACCGCCACAGCCCGTGCAGAGGATTATCTTTCTTACTATCAGAAGGCCAATGCTTTTGAAGAGGTCAAGAACTATACGGCGGCGGTCGCTCATTATGAGAAAGCGCTCTCCTTTGAACCTCGCTTTGCCAATGCCTATAACGGGCTGGGCTTCGTATATCTGGAGCTCGAACAGCATGAGAAGGCCCAGGGATTCTTCAAAAAAGCGATAGAATTAAAGAAAGATTTTGTCCTGCCGCTGGTCAATATGGGCGCAAGTCTTTACCGCCAAGGGGATTTGGCCGAAGCTGAAAAATACTTTCAAAAGGCCGTCGAGGTGGACCCACAGAACGTCCGCGCGCTCACGAACATCGCTGTCATCCGATTCAAATCCATGGACCTTCCCGGTGCGTTCTATTTCTACAATCGAGCAAAAGCCGCGGATGAAAATTACCTTAAAGAACGTTATGATAAAGAAAAATCGCTCGCAGAGATACGCGCCGCCAGGAAAAAAGACCCGCAGAACGCGTACTTGAAAATGCTCGAGGAAAAGATCCGTTATGAAAAAGATATTGAGCTGCCTTAGTGTATTGATCGTGCTCTGTGCAGCGCCAGCGCTCACGGATGAACTAGGAACTAATACGGTCACGAACGGTGGCATGCTGCTGCTGCAGTTCTGGAGCTCGGTCATCTCGCCTGTCGACGGGCCTCGCTGCGGATATGCCCCGACATGTGCGGGCTATGCGAAACTGGCGATAAAGAAGTACGGCATTGTGAAAGGCTCCGTGATGGCATCTGAACGGCTGCAGCGCTGCCACAGCTGTCATGACATTTCGGGATACCCGCACACCGAGGAAGGAAGGCTCTATGATCCGCCTGAAAAGAACATCTACAACTAATAACGTCCCTGCGGCACTGAAAGCGGCCATTGCGACCATCGTTCTCGGTCTTGCCGTTATGACATCGCCGGCGTGGAGCGATCGATCGGAGCTTGGCTTCGCCCAGGAACAATACTCGAACGGGGATTACCACACCGCCATTGGAGGGTACAAACGCGCGCTGTACTACGCGGCGGATCCGCTTACAGCGGAAAAAGCGAAGCTCGGCCTCGCACGGGCGTACTTCAACGCAAAGCAATACACCGACGCAGAAACGCTCCTGAACGACCTGATCGAGAAAGGACGCTCGTTCAAAAAAGAAGCGCAATGGACGCTCGCGACCCAGTACTACGAACAGCAGAACTATGAGTTCGCAGCGCTCGAGTTCAAGGATTACGGCGACTCTTACAAAGCGGATACCGCCCTGTATCTTTCCGGCTGGGCATATCTGAAGGACTATCAATACGAGAAAGCGGCACATGCGTTCAGCTTGTTCAAGGACCGAACGAACTCGCCATACCAGACCGCTGCGCTCCAGCTCGAAGGACACGCTCTTAAAGGCAAGGACTTGCCGCAGAAGAACACCGGCCTCGCTCAGTTCTTCTCGTACATCATCCCAGGTTCCGGCCAGCTCTATGCCGAGAACTGGGGGGACGCGACCGTCTCGTTCCTGATCAACGCGCTCACCATATCGCTTCTGTGCAACTCGCTGCAGAACAACCGGACAGGGGAAGCACTGATATGGTTCACATTGGAAACAGCATGGTATTTCGGCGGCGTCTACTCTGCGGGGAATTCCGCATCAAAGTACAATGAGAACGTGAAGCTGAAACACGTTGAGGTCCTGGAACAAGAATATAATCCGGGGAAACTTCTCACAGAATAGATACGAATATCATTCGTCGTCGATAAAACAAAAAAGGACCGCCGTGCGCGTTCCTTTTTTTACAGGGCCGGTCGAACCGTTGAACTATTCGTCGAGCCCTTCATCTTTGGCGATCTCCGACATTGTTTTCCCGTTATACGCCTCGATACTTATCATGACATGCGGGATGTAGCCGAAGATCGGGATGAGCCGAAGATATTCCAGTGACCGGACCTTCCGTCCGTCGTTCATTTCAAGGCCGACGCGAGGCCCCAGACAGCAGGAAGCTACGAACGGGAGCGGCCCCCCGACTTCCGTGGTCCGGTTCGCCGATATCATATCTCCTCCCAATCGTTCTTCCTTTCGGACCTCATTCATGCTCTTCCCGTTATACGCCTCGAACGCTTGATACCCTTCAAGGGTATACATCGCTATCGTGCCAAGGGGCGGGAGCACCGTATTGCCGGCCACGCCGGTCAGAATGGTCAACCCTTCGATATCGCGCATGCGCGACCCCTCGTTTATCTCCAGGCCGATCCGCGGACCGATACAGCAGGACGCCAGACATGGGGTCAGCCCGCCTTTCTCAAAAGCGAACAAGGGGAAAGAAAAGGACAGGAGAACAAGGAGCAAGGATATCTTCTTGAACATGAGCAACGCCCTCCATTAATTTTTAACAGTATATCATAGATGAAAAAAGAAACGGGAGAGCAGTACTGCTCTCCCGTCTGTGAAAAAGAACGCTGTTGCGTTCCTCATCTTATCTGTCGAGACCTTCCGCTGCAGCGACCTGGGACATGGTCTTCCCTTGATACGCTTCATACGCGATGATGGCCGACGGGATGACCGGAACAACAAGTCCGATCCATTCCATCGTTCTCACCTTACGGCCTTCGTTCATTTCAAGACCAACGCGAGGTCCGAAGCAGCACGCGACAAGACCGGGGACAACGCCACCTTTCTTTGCCGGAGCAACTGCCTGCACTCTCACGCCGCCAAGACGCTCCTCAGCAGCGACCTTGGCCATGGTCTTCCCGGTATACCCTTCATAGGCGTTATACAGAGGGACGATCTGGTTCACGAAAGGAACGAGACGGAGCCATTCCGTCAAACGGATGGAACTCCCTTCGTTCATTTCAAGACCGGTACGCGGCCCGAGACAGCATGTCGCGAGGCACGGTGCCACGCCGCCCTTTGCCGCGAAGGCAACGGTCGGGAGCATCAATGCCGCGATCAGCATAAGTACGAGTACTTTTTTCATTATCAATTCACCCCCTTTTCTTTTAAAGTTCAAAAACTGCTTTGTCGACCGGCTGGTCGACCTTGATACGCTTGAACGTTTCCGTCTCTTCGATGAGCCCTTCACGGCCGGAAACCAGGGTCTTTATTTTCGTCGGCAGAACGAAACGCCCTTCAAAGGTCTGATACCCTTCAAAACGGACCTCGGAGAGCAGTCCTCCCTCGCGATTGAAGATCTTGTAATACTGCACCTGATCTTTTTTTGTATTATGCACATACTCGATGCGTGAGATGTTCTTTGGTTTAAGCGGAACGGCAACATACAGTCCCGCGCCGCCGCCCAGGTCTTTCTGCTTGGTGACCGTAAAACCTTTGGAGATACTGCCAAGGAACGAGGACGCACCAAAGATAGTGGGGACGAGCATCTGCATGGTCATGTCCGGGACCTCAGAGACCGGCACCGACTGTACTTCGGGCTTGCCCGCCGTTTCGGAGACCACATAGACCGTATCACCTTTGAGCATGAGCGTGCGTTTTTCGGGAGAAAGATATTGGATCTTCACGTTCTTCCCGTCGAGATACACCGCCGTCTCCGTGATGACCTTTTCGCCTTTATAGGATGAGTTCTTTTGAGAGCGGTATTGAATGGTGCGCACATCGTTGGCGGCCCAGGCACTTGTAACAAGACAAGCAAGGACCAGGCCTGCGGCAGCTTTCTTGAGCATAGAAAACCGTTCGATCACGCGACTACTCCTTCAGTTCCCCCAACGACTACATAACGTGATGCAAGGTCTTGTAGTATACCACGAGGAAAGACTTTCTCAAAAATATTTAATATTTTGGCGGAAAACACAAAGACCCCTGCGCCGAACAAGAATTCTGTCCCTGTCCGTCGCTCTGTGAAACTTTTCTTTTGCGCACATGTATAACACATGTACAATATCATCACTTACAAGGAGCGCACCATGAAAAATATGCTGTCCCTGATCTTTTGTGTCTGCCTGTTCTGCTCGAGCTCGGCGTTCGCCATGAGCGAACGACTCTCTTACACGATATTCAACGGGAACGGCATCACGGCAACAGAGGAACAGAGAACGATCGCATTGAAGCTGTTGAACGATTCCATCGACCATACCGCGGCGAACCAGGAGCTCATCAGGAACAAAAAAGAACAGATACAGAACGAACTGAAGAGCCCCAGCCCGAACAGAGATCTGCTTGTCTCCCTCAATGACGATATAGCCACGCTGCAGCAGGACCTCGGGCAAATAGAGATCGACGCCCAGCTCAACGTCCGTGGGATACTAGGCCTGGATAATTACAAAAAACTCCTTGAGAACATTGAACGGCAAAAAGCGGGGGACAAGAAAGAGAAGCAGCAGCTGCGGGAGAACGACCGCGGACCGGGCTTGGGAGGGGAAAGCCGGCCCGAGGGCGGCGGGTTCAACTAGAACGGGGACATAGGCCGTTGAACTTCTAATCCCTTTCCCGCTCACTTTTGGCATCTGAATTGCGTTGCGTATAATTTCTCTTTACGTCCTCAAGAAGGCTATCATTCTCGGCCTGCGTCCCAGATATTATTTCCTCCGACCCCATTACGAAAGGCGGATTGACCATTACTGGGCAATAGCATCCAAAAATTGTTTTTTGCTTAATATCCTGGTGTTTGTCAGCTTTTCTAGTTTTTTTCTTTTCTCTGAGCCGTCCTTGCCAAAACCTTTGTAATCTTGGGTAATAAACCAATCACCGTTGTGCTGAATATGGGTTAACAAATTCATTGCATCTCTCAACTGATTTCGCTGACCCTTAGAAAGATTGTCTCGTTTGCTTCTTTCAGGAAAAGACCTGTCACTAATTATTTGTAAAACCTTTTCATATAGCAAACTGAAAGCATTCTTGGGCATACAACCCACCCCTATTGGAGACTCTCCAATCGCAAAAGACTCTGCTTTTTGCCCTCCCCATACAAAACTACCCCAAACTGATTCACCCCAAACAAATGTTTCCATCCTCTTTTCATATTGACTAATCTTTTGCAAAATATCTGTCCCCTCCAGCTCTCTTTGTGTAACAGAACTATAGGAAATCTCATATTTATCCCCCAAGGTGACCTCTGTATTAATCCAGGTTAAAGGGAAACAGCAGGTATCAAATGTTATTTTAATCATGAAAGATTATATACACTAATTATCATAAAAAAAGCAATTTTTGCGCTGCTTTTCAAAAAAGATTATTTATAAAAATAAAAATGGGGCTCCAACTAAAGACCCCACCGAATTTCGATGGGGTCTTGAAGGAACACCTTAAAACGTTCGAACGGGCTACCCTTCCGCCTTCGCCGCCGCCGGCTGCTGGACGTTCATTTCCTTATCGATCTTGGCCACGTCGACGATCTCATCTTCGCCGTCCATGCGCTGTACGGTCACACCTTTTGCCGCACGTTTCTGCAGCGATATCTTGCTGACCTTCTGTTTGGACACGATACCTTTTTTCGTCACGAGCATGATCTCGTCGTCCTCGTCCACGATACAGAAGCTGGCGACCACATCGCCCTTCTTCTCGCGCAGCCCCATGGCGATAACGCCCTTGCCGCCACGCGACTGCAGGCGATATTCCGAGACCTTCGTGCGTTTGCCATAGCCCGCCGAAGAGATGATCAGACATTCTGACTTGTCCGGATCGGAGATGACGTCCATGCTGATGAGGCGGTCCTCTTTATCGAGCGTCATGCCGCGCACGCCGGCCGCGTTGCGGCCCATCGGACGGACATCCTTGCTCTTGAATCGGATCATCATGCCGAGCTTCGTGCCGCAGACGATCTCCTGATTATCGGCGATCTTCTGTACCCAGCCGAGCTCATCGCCCTTATCGAGCGATATCGCCAGCACACCGCTCTTGCGGATATTCTCGAACTCCGCGACCTCGATCTTTTTGATCGTGGCCTGATGCGTCGCCATCAGCAGGAAACCGCCCTGCTTGGTGAAATCCTCGAGCTCGAGCGCGGCCGTGATCTCTTCGCCGTCGGCCAGCGTGATGAAATTGCGGATGTTCTGCCCTTTGCTCGCGCGGCCGGCATCCGGTACTTCGTAGACCTTGATGCGGTACGCTTTACCCCTGTCGGAGAAAAGTACGAGATAACTGTGCGTCTTGGTGATGAAGATCTGGTCGATACGGTCGTCCTCGGCCATTTCCATGCCGGCAACTCCGCGGCCGCCGCGCATCTGGCTGCGGAAAGTGAGCAGCGGCATGCGCTTCACAAAGCCTTGTTTGGAGAGGAACACCACGACCTCGTCGTTCGGGATCATGTCCTCGAGCGTCACTTCTTTGGCCTCTTCGGAAACGATACGTGTGCGGCGCTGGTCCCCGTAGGCCTTCTTGACCTCGTCCATTTCTTTTTTGACGATACCAAATATGCGTGATTTCTTCTTCAGGATGTCCTCGAGATCGTCTATTAATTTCTTCAGTTCTTTATATTCTTCTTCGAGCTTATGGACTTCTAATGCGGCAAGGCGCTGCAAACGCATGTCGAGGATCGCCTGGGCCTGTATCTCGGAAAGCTTGAACTTCTTGATCAACCCTTCTTTGGCGTCCTGAACGGTCTTCGATGACTTGATGAGCTTGATGACCGCATCGATATCGTGCAGCGCGATGAGCAGCCCTTCGACGATGTGCGCGCGTTCTTTCGCTTTGCGCAGATCGTACTCCGTGCGCTTCTTGATGACCTCGCAGCGGAAATCGATGAAGCACTGCAACATATCCTTGAGCGGCAGCGTCTTCGGCTCGCCGTCGACGATGGAAAGCATCGAAACGCCGAACGTGTTCTGCAGCGGCGTGTGTTTGTACAACTGATTGAGAACGTACTGCGCCGGCGTGCCTTTTTTAATTTCAATGTAGATACGCAGACCTTCTTTACCGGACTCGTCGCGCAGGTCGGCCACGCCGTTGAGCTTCTTATCTCGGACAAGATCGGCGATACGGATGATGAGCTGCGACTTGTTCACCTGGTACGGGATCTCGTTGACGATGATACATTCACGGTCCTTCTTGCCCGGGACCGGTTCAATGGTCGCCGCAGCCTGTACCGTGATGGACCCTTTGCCGGTGAGATATGCATCCTTGATGCCTTGCGAACCGCGGATGATGCCGCCGGTCGGGAAATCCGGACCCTGGACGATCTTCAAGAGCTGTTTGGGCGTGACCTCCGGATCATCGACGATCGCGGAGACGGCGTCGCAGATCTCGCCGAGGTTGTGCGGCGGGATGTTCGTCGCCATACCGACCGCGATACCGGAGGAACCGTTGACGAGCAGCCCCGGGATCTTCGAAGGCAGTACCGACGGCTCTTTCAGGGAGTCGTCGAAGTTCGGCAGGAATTCGACCGTCTCTTTGTCCAGGTCCGCGAGCACTTCGTTGGCGATGAGCGAAAGGCGCGCTTCGGTATATCGCATCGCCGCGGCGCTGTCGCCGTCGATGGAACCGAAGTTACCCTGCCCGTCGATGAGCGGATAGCGCAGGGAGAAATCCTGGGCCATGCGGACCAAAGAGTCGTAGATGGCGGAATCGCCGTGCGGATGGTATTTACCGAGCACGTCACCGACCACGCGGGCCGATTTCTTGAAGGGCTTACCGTAGGTCATGCCCTGTTCATGCATCGAATAAAGGATGCGGCGGTGTACCGGTTTCAGACCGTCGCGCACATCGGGCAACGCGCGACCGATGATGACCGACATCGCGTAGTTGATGTACGACGTGCGCATTTCCTCTTCAATGTCGATATTCACGACATTGGCGGCAGCGGCGCTCGTGAGCCCGAGCTGCTGGGCCTGTTCTTTTTTCGAGGACTTGAAAGAAGCTTTTTCTTCCTTTGCGTCGCCCGTCTGTTTTTTATTCTCTTTATCGTCGCTCTTCTTCGCCATTAGTCTTCCCTTTTTTCCTTATCTCTCGTTCATACTCTGTCTTTTCTTGTCTCTCGCCACTTGCGCCTTGCCACTCGCGCGAAGCGCTAAATATCAAGCCACTTAACTTCTTTCGCGAACTTCACGATGAAGTCGCGTCGCGGTTCGACCTGGTCTCCCATGAGCATCGTGAAGATCTCGTCGGCCGCTGCCGCATCGTCGATGTCCACTTTCAGGAGCGTGCGCGTCTTCGGGTTCATGGTCGTATCCCACAGCTGCTGCGGGTTCATTTCACCGAGACCTTTATAGCGTTGAACGAGCGCGCCTTCTTTGCCGACCTCTTTAAGGATCGCATCGCGCTGTTTTTCATTGAACGCGTACTCTTCCTTCTTGCCTTTCTTGATCAGGAACAACGGCGGCTGGGCGATGTACACACAGCCGGCCTCGATGACCGGACGTGCATGCCGATAAAAGAACGTCAAAAGCAACGTGCGGATGTGCGCACCGTCGACGTCCGCGTCGGTCATGATGATGATCTTGTGGTAGCGCAGGTATTGCAGTGTTTGCTGCTGCTGGGCCTCTCCTACTTTTTTGGAGGACCCTTCTTCTTCCTCGCGCCCGCCCTCGGAAAGGTTCTCGATGGCTTCCGGACCGATGGCGGTGACCAGATTGCGCAGCTCTTCGTTGGCCAGGATCTTGTCGATACGCGCCTTCTCGACGTTCAGGATCTTGCCTCGCAACGGCAATATCGCCTGGAACGTACGGTCACGACCCTGTTTGGCGGAGCCGCCTGCCGAATCACCCTCAACGATGTACATCTCACAGAGGGACGAATCTCGTTCGGAACAGTCCGCCAGCTTGCCCGGCAATGCAGAGGATTCCAGCGCGTTCTTGCGGCGGGCCAGGTCCTGCGCCTGGCGTGCGGCGTTGCGCACGCGGAGCGCCGCGATACATTTATTGACGACAGCGCGGCCGACGGACGGCTCACGCTCGAAGAAATTGGTCAGGCCTTCGTCAACGAGCGAGTCGACGATACCTTTGACCTCGGAATTACCGAGCTTGGACTTCGTCTGACCTTCGAACTGCGGATGTCTCAGCCTGACCGAGATGATCGCGGTGAGGCCTTCCTTGGCATCGTTACCGGTTATCGTCTCGTTATCTTTTTTGATGAGCTCCTGCTTGCGGCCGAAATTATTGATGACGCGGGTCAACGCGGTTCGGAACCCGGAAAGATGCGTGCCGCCTTCGGGCGTTTTGATATTGTTGGCGAACGAGAGCACGCTCTCGTCGTAATAATCCTTGTTATAGTGCAAGGCCACTTCCACTTCGACATTATCTTTTTCGGACGTAAGATAGATCGGCTTTTTAAAGAGCGGTTCCTTGTTCTCGTCGATATGCTCGACATACTCGATGATCCCGCCGGCAAAACAATACTCCTCCCGACGCTCGGCCTTACCGCGCTTATCGATGAACGTGATGGAAAGCCCTTTGTTGAGATAGGCCATCTCGCGCAGACGATGAGAGAGCGTATCATAGTTGAACTTGATCTCTTCGAATATCTCGCTGTCCGGATAGAACGTGACACGCGTACCAGTGGATTTCTGTCCTTTTTCCTCAACGACCTTTTCTTTCTTCGGCTTGCCGCGCTCGAAACGCTGGGTGTAGACCTGCCCCTTCTGATGGATCTCAAGTTCCAGCCATTCGGAAAGCGCGTTGACGCACGAGACGCCGACGCCGTGCAGACCGCCGGACACTTTATAGCCACCGCTGTCGAACTTGCCGCCCGCATGCAGCGTGGTCAAGACGACCTCGGCCGCCGGACGCTTCGCTTCTTTGTGCATATCGATCGGGA
Source organism: uncultured bacterium (assembly GCA_964653455.1). Taxonomy (GTDB): domain Bacteria; phylum Margulisbacteria; class Termititenacia; order CAZZFK01; family CAZZFK01; genus CAZZFK01. The sequence goes on along the minus strand of CAZZFK010000002.1, from coordinate 145,106 downwards.
TACCGCGGCCGTTATCTATGACCGTCAGGGACCCGTCCGCATTGATACAGACCTTGATGACGGTACAATGCCCGGCGAGCGCTTCGTCAACGGAGTTATCAACGACCTCGTACACGAGATGGTGCAGTCCGTGCTTATCGGTGGACCCGATGTACATACTGGGTCTGCGCCGTACGGCCTCAAGACCTTCAAGTATTTTAATTGTGGAAGCGTCGTACGAATGTGCTTGAACTGTTCTTTCTACCACTGTTAAAAGCCGACCCCTTTCATACGCAACAGGCGAAAACGACGTTGACCTATCGTTTGTTCGATTATTTTAGCATGTATCTTGTCCGGCGTTAACCCGCTCCGCAGCGATACGTACTTAACAATGAGCTTCTTCAGTTCATCGGCACCTTTTTTGGTCGGCGCATCAAGATACCGGAATGATTCACGCCGCAACACGTCCGTCGTATTCCGCAGTAGGAGCGATTTCACTTCATGGAAGAACTCTTCTCCGATGTGTTTCACTTCTTCACCGGCCATGGAGAAGTTCGCCCAGGGTGCTTCTTGTAATAATCGCTCGACCTGCCCGCGCTTCACATTGCGTTCCTTCTCCTCGCAAAACTGACAAATGGCATCATGGGTTCCGCGATATCTTTTCCCGCAGACCTTGCACACCCGCTCGCGCGCCTGCGAAACGCGCATGAACCCGCGCGCCTTTTTCCATGCGCTCGCGAACGTCTGCCGCAGTTCCGGCGATACATCCTCATCCATCGCCTGCAATAATTCCTCCCCGGGAATATCCAGTACGGCAGGTGACGTGGCCGCTACATCAACGACCTCTTTCCTTCCCCCTGCACCCTCAACCCCGACCCCACCACAACGAATGGCCTTCACGATGTTCTGGTGAAAGTAATTATTGATCTTATCTATGAGCTGTTTCTGGTAGAAATGTATCTGCTGCGCCCAGCCGGGATGCACGGCGGAGACCCAGAGCGTTCCGAACTGCAGTTTTTCCGGAGAGCATTGTTTAGCAAGTTCCGTGCCGATGATCTCCGGCCAACAGAGCTCGAGGCGCGACATGACGCTCCCTTTGCGGAGCAGCGCGTTCTTTGTGGAAAGCTTTTCGAGTATCTCTTTCAACGATTCGGCGAACATAGGGGTGTCAATCATACTCCTGTTTAGGAGCGGTTCCAAGGGTTACTGTGCAATGTGGCAGGTGGCATGTGGCAAGAAAGAACTAGCCTAGCGCCGTGGAGCAGGATCAACCACAACCCGCCACTTGTCACTTGTCACTCATCTCCATGATCTTCCCATTATCGACCTGATACAACATCCCCTCCGCTCCCTTACTTTGCAGAAAGCGATGCTGTTCCGTCCCGGTCATGATCGTCTGCGTCTTCTCGAATAATGTCTGAAGTAACGCTTGAAAACGCTGCGGGTCTAGCTCCAATAAAATATCGTCCAAAAGCACGATCGGTCGCTCCCCGAACTCCTGTTCCATATACCGTATCTCCGCCATCTTGAGCGAGATCATCGCGGTGCGCTGCTGTCCATGCGAGGCGAAGGCTTTTGCTTCCCGTTCGTTCACGAGTATCAGGAGATCGTCACGATGCGGCCCGAACAGTGTCCGTTGCGATGCGATCTCATGGTCCTGGTTCTCTTTTAATTTTTGCCGGGCTCTGTCTTTATCGCCATCCAAAGACGATATGTACTTCAAGGTCAGTTTTTCTTTATCTTCGGTCAATTGCCCGTGTATATCCTCGGCAGCTGTGATGAGCTTGGGCAGTTCATTGCGACGATGGTCAGCGATATAAAATCCGGTTTCGATCAATGCTTCGTTCCAAGGTATCAAAGACGAAGCGTCCGTACGCCGTAAAAATATCTGCTTCAGACATTCATTGCGCTGTTTTATGACCTGGAAAAATTGACGCAGATAATATGCGTATTTCGAGTTCGTCTGGGAGAACAAGAGGTCCATGAAATGACGCCGACCTTGTGGTGCTTTCTTGATGACCTCAAGGTCATCAGGTGAAAAAAATATCATCGGGAACTTGCCGAGCAGGTCGCTCGAACGTTTCAGGAATTGATGATCGATACTGATCGTCTTCTCGCCGTTCTTTTTTATATCCATCATGACGACATGGTCGCCAGTGCGGGTCGCAATATGCGCTTCAAGGAGCGCTCTATCACTTCCCCATTTCACCAGGTCCTGCGCTTTCAATGTGCGCGGGGATTGTGTCGTACTAAGAACATACAAAGCCTCAAGGATATTGGTCTTTCCTTGGGCATTATTACCGTAGAAAAAAGTGAGCTCTGGTGCAATATCTATCGCAAGTTTTTGATAGTTCCGATAATCCTCAAGCACCAGTTTTTTCACATGCATGGCTTGCATTGTACCCCCCGTTATGTCCGGGGTCCATGCATCCGCGAACGCCCTGAACATGGGAGAAAAAACCGCTATTTACGATATCTTATTGAGCGATCTTTATCGCTCAGGAGGTATTGTGATGCTACATAAAGTACTGCCCATTCAAACACATAAAGAAATTTCGTTCATTCCTGAAGATATCAAAGAATTCATGAATGTCTCTCGTGAACTAAAACTGGCCGTGGATGCGCAGAAGAGCGCCAAGAAAAAAACACAGGCAAAACAACGTATGAACACGCTGCAAACAACACATGACAGGCTCTTAAAAAAGATCATGAAGAAATATATATATCCGGCCATCACGACCACGGCCGTGCTCGGCTCTTCTCTCGTCTATTATTTCATCAGCACCCATTACGACCCTTCAAATCTTCAAGACAATGAGGCACGGCTTTTAAAGATATATCAAGACCAGGCGCTCCATCCTCAGCTATCGATACCGTACAACTCCTTTGACCGAGATGACATCGGGAGGATCGCCGAAGCATACGGCATTCCAGAAGACATATTATCATCCATTAAGGACCGTATCGCCTATGCTCATTTCGGATCAAGTGAGCACGTTGCTATTATTTTTGAGGATGTTCATGCATCCGCGCGAACACGTCGGCAGATCCTGGCCGATATCTTACGGTTAACACCTCTTGATCCGATCTATCTCAACGAAGGCGGATCGGGTGTGAGCGACGCATCAAGAACTTCCGCAGGCATGGACCTTTTCTTCACCTCACGGTCTGACCTTACCGACAGTGAAAAGATAACTATTATCCAGAACTGGGACCCCATCATAGACCCTTTCTATGCCTTACAGATCATCAAAAAGAACACTGTTATCGGGATGGATGAGCCGGAGAACGCAAAAAAGATCAAAGATGATGATTGGATCAGACATCGCTCGGCCGTTATGACGACCCGTATCAGCACATATGCACGCAAAGGGACCGTACTTGCTGTCATGGGAAAAAAACATGCGCTCGATCTTTCCTATGTCAGTGATGATGGCCCTGTATCTGTTATTATTATTTCTTCTGTAAGTACTCAGGATGACATGCTTGTAAAAGAATTCTCAGGGGATGGTTCTGTATGCCAGATCAAAAAATCATCAATAGAAAATACTGTCGACTCTCAATACACTCTTTTAAAGAATGATGTGCCTCTCCTGGTGTTGAATTTTTCAAAACATCCCTCTCTAGTTCAGATCGACACAATACTAAAAGATCTTGTTAAGAATAGTAAATTAACGGTCCCTGAAGCACGGTTCTTTTATAAACGGCTCATTATGGATATTAGCAATGATCAATTCAATATGGGAAATGTCGCTGCCAGATACTATACACAATCAACATACACCATGATCGATCAGGCTCTAAAAACCGGCCAATACTCAAGTAAAAAATTATTATCAATGCAAGATACTGTATTACGAGAGTTATGGGATAATACGTATTGTGAGAATTCAGTACTTATGGGCTTATTTAGCACTTTATATCGGCAACGCTCAAAGATCATCCAGGAACAGATAGTACAGCTTAAATATCAGGGATATAACAAAGAGCAGTTACTCTCCACACAATTAATGAATGACTATATACCGAACGGGGAAAATCATGTTCTTGACACACAATTATGGTATCTAGCGGTTGATACTAATTATACACATATCACAAAAGATGTGTTCATACAAAGGATCCTTGAGATCATCCGTGGTGGATTATTAAAACTTCAACAAAGGAAGTATAGAACAGAATTTTATGAGAACTTATGATCTATTCTGCAGTCCTGATCGGCATAATGATATAGAGATAATCGCTCGTGGATGGCGAACGGACTATTCCAGGGCTTAAAGTCCCGGTCAACTCAAGGATAATATCCTCATCTTCAATGTTCCGTAGGACATCCAATAATAAACGGACATTGAACGCGACCTTGTTCTTTTCTGCACCTTTTATTATGACATCCAATAACTCGCTCACATTACCGACATCAGGAGTGTTGGCAGTGATATGTAATTTATTATCCATGGTCTCTAGGCGGATGATGTTCGCGCTCGTGCTGGCGATAATAGAACTACGCTCTGCCGCTTCCTGAAGTGCGGTACGCGGGATCGTCATCTGTACTTCGGTCTTTTTAGGGATGACCTGCTTATAATCCGGGAATTGACCTTGGATAAGACGTGACACAAAATAAATATCTTTAAAACTGAAAGATATCTGCTCTTTAGAGAACGATACGCGCACGGCGTCGGTATAACTTTCCTGCTGTAGGACACGCAATAACTCGGTCAGGACCTTGGTCGGGATGATCACACTGCCTTTAAAGTTCACTTTATGCTCGAGTGTTGCCTTACGTTGCGCTAACCGATATCCGTCCGTGGAAACACAGATAAGTTCTTTATCATTGATATCAAGGAGCACACCATTGAGCACATGTTTGCTCTCATCCATGGACACCGCAATGATGGTCTGTTTGATGATATCGCGCAGGAGTAATGCCGGTACTTCGAACTCATGACCGTCCTTGATCTTCGGTAACATCGGGAATTCATCGGTCGGAAGCCCGTGTATAGTGAATTTTGATTGCGCACAGCTGATCTTGATCGTATTACCCTCATCGATCTTGATCTTCACTTCTCCTTCAGGGAGGCGTTGAATGATACCTGAGAAGGTCTTCGCGGGTGCGAGTATCGCGCCATCCTTGAGCACTTGGGAATCCACGATCGCTTCGATCCCGATCTCAAGATCATTCGCTGCGAGTTTTATACCTTTACTTGTGGATTCCAATAAGATATTACCGATGATCGGAAGTGTATTGCGAACAGCGACCGCTTTCTCAACAATATGTATTCCCCGGACCAATTCTTCTTTTGAACAATTGAACTCCATAATAATCTACTAATCCTTTCTGTATATCTAAAAAATAGTAGTAATAGTAGTAGGGCCTGTGGATATGTGTGTATTTTTCATTTTACAGACCACACGACCAAAAAACTCAAAGAACCGATATGAATAACGTGTTCATAACTTTGACGGTTATTGTACATGAATTAAATTTTATCCACAAATAAAATTTATGCTTTTCGTAAAAACCTTCTATCAACATCTCTATCAACAAACACGTCTAATAACTTTTTCTACAGACCGTCTGTTCAGTGCATATTAAAGATCGGACTTGCTCAGGCTGTTCATGATACTTTTGACCATATCATTGATCTGTGAATCTTTTGCCATCTCTTCTTTGATCTTGTCGCACGCATGCATAACGGTCGTATGATCGCGTCCACCGAAATTAGTGCCGATGGTCGGGAGTGAGGAGGTCGTTAATTCTCTGGCAAGGTACATGGCGATCTGACGAGCAAGCGCGACCTCTTTTGTGCGTAATTTTGCGGAGAGCAGGTCAACGTCCATACGGAAATGTTCCGCGACGGCTTTTTTGATGGCGCTGATAGTTATCGGTTTATCCTGTTGAGGCGAAACGATATCTTTGATCACTTCGGCGGCGAGCGGGACATCGAGTTCTGTGTTCACGAGCGATGAATAGACGGCGATCTTAATGAGCGCGCCTTCAAGGTCGCGGATATTGGAAGGGATCTGCGAGGCGATATAATGCAATACCTCGTCCGGGATGTTCAGTGACTCGCGGTCCGCTTTCTTCCGCAGGATCGCGATACGGGTCTCAAGTTCCGGGGGCCTGATATCGGCGAGCAATCCCCATGAAAAACGGGTGCGCAGTCTATCCTCCATCGCTGTGATCTCTTTCGGCGGTCGGTCCGAGGAAAGAACGATCTGTTTGTTCGCACTGTGCAGTGCATTGAAGGTATGAAAGAACTCTTCCTGACTGCGTTCCTTTCCGGCAATGAACTGTACGTCGTCGACCAGAAGTATATCGATATTGCGGTACCGGTTACGGAACTCTTCACTGCGATCGTCGCGTATGGAATTGACCAGGTCATTAAGAAAGTGCTCTGAATTGACATAGAGCACTTTGAGCTTCGGATTTATCTGCAGCGCTTTATGTCCTATAGCCTGCAGTAAGTGCGTCTTTCCCAGCCCTGAACCTCCGTAAATGAACAAAGGGTTATACGCTTTAGCGGGGGTTTCCGCGACGGCAAGAGCGGCGGCATGAGCAAAGCGATTATTATGGCCGACAACGAACGTTGAGAAGGTATATTTTGGGTTCAGGTAGGTCCCCGCCAGTGTCGGCGGTGCAGTGTCGGCTGTTTGGGCGGAAGCCGCCGGTTCTGTTCCTACTTGTGCTTTGACCTCTTCGGCTATTTCCGGAGCGACCTCTTCTCCGGTGAGGGTATAGTTGATCATGATATGCTGGCCGATATCCTGTTTTAAGAAATCCTTGATAAGTATCTCACATCGCTCAACGATCCAGTTCTTGGTGAAATCATTCGGGACACTGATCGTCAGTATGCCTTCCTCAAGTGATACCGGTTTTGCCGAAGAAAGAAAGGTTTTAAATCCTGGTGTGCTCAGTTGAGATTTTAAGTTATCCACTATTTTATTCCAGGTATCAGATAAATGTGAGTTCATAATGAAAAATCCTTTTTGTTTATGGTATTTATCCACTTATTATCCCTATTGTCCACAAGATTGTGTGGATAATATGGATAATCTGAAATCTTTATAGTAACAATAAAAAATTAAAATAAATAAAAATATTTGTTAATAATCAGGTGTTAAAAATAGCACATATTACGCAAAAAAACAATATCTACACATCTTTTCCACAAGAAGTGCACAGGGTGTGGAGAAAATGTTTAAAAGTAGGTTATTTTTCATGATTTTGTGCTGACTTTATGGTATATATTTATGTTAAAAGTTAAGTAAAATATAACATAAGCGGTTGTAGAAAATATATATAATGAAGATAAAAATAGTTATATTATCCACAATATATACATATGATATTTTAAGGCAACAGGTGTATTTTTTTATTGATATGTTGATAAGTACCGTAAAATAATAAAATACTTGTAAAAAGATGGTGATATCCTTGTTCCGTTCCAGGATGGTAGATCTATGCGCATAAATAATTATTGTTACGCCGGACATAAAGAGGGTTTTTCTAGGGTTTGGTCCCCTATCTACACATTAAAAAGCCAGAGATCGGGTATGCTCATACCGTGAAAAACCTCTTCCGGGGCGACAAGGCCACAAGATATTTCACTTGCCACGGAGCGGGGGTGTCGTTTATAATTTCACGCCTGAAATCAGGAAAGGATGTTGAACGGAAATGAAGAGAACATATCAGCCAAATTCACGGAAAAGAAAACGTACGCACGGGTTCTTAGTGCGTATGGAAACGGTCGGCGGAAGACGCGTCATAAAATCTCGACGTGCCAAGGGAAGAAAGCGATTAGCAGTAAAATAATCCATCACGGCCAAAAAGGACGCGTATGAGCTACGGCCGTGTACGCAGAAGCGAATTCGCCAAGATCTATACGCAGGGCAGGAAGCTCAATGTCGGACCATGCACCTGTTATATATTCCCGGCCGACGAGAATAAGTGCGCATATGTTGCCGGCAGAAATGTCGGGAATGCAGTTGCCCGTAATCGTGCCAAGCGCTTGATGCGTGAGGCGCTCAAGGCGATGGTCGCGGAGCGGGGCCTGCTCCCCGGGATGATCGTACTCAAGGCGCAGCCGCCCATACGGGATAAAAAAATGCAGGATATCTTGAACGCGCTCAAGATCGTTGATGATCGAGTACGAGCAAGACGCACATGATCAAGAAGGCGCTGATCATGCTGATCACAGGATATCAGCGGTTCATCAGCCCGCACCTTCGGCCGGCATGCCGGTTCTATCCGACGTGTTCGGAGTATGTAAAGATCGCAGTTGAGCGGTACGGGGCCATCAAAGGCGGCATGCTCGGTATGAAACGCATTATGCGCTGTCATCCCTGGCATCCGGGCGGCCATGACCCGGTGCCGTAGTAGTTTCGGAAAAAGGAGTTATCCATGCAAACAGGGAATATTCTCATCGACCTGACCTTTCCGGCACTGCAGTTCTTTTTTCAGATGTGCGGCAATTACGGATGGGCGATCATATTGCTCACGGTCGCTATCAAAGCGGTCATGTATCCTCTTACGGTCAAACAGTACGAATCAATGTCCGCCATGCAGAAGGTGCAGCCGAAGATCAAAGAGGTCCAGCGCATACACAGCAAGGACCCCCAGCGCATGCAGCAGGAGCTCATGTCGATCTATAAAGAGCACGGAGTGAACCCGTTCGGAGGGTGTCTGCCGGTGTTGATACAGATGCCGGTGCTCATCGCACTTTTCGCGACGCTCAGCAGTCCGCTGGTCCAGAAGGTCATGCAGGCGGCAGGGAGCGCGGGCCAGTTCTTTTGGCTCGACAATTTCGCTGCGAGCGAAGCCCATCAGCTCTCCATGCAGGCGTTCGTTGCGATGAGCCCCTTGTTCAAGTTCGTGACGCCGCTCGTTCTCCTGATCGCGATATCGACGTACCTGACCCAGAAAACGATGACGGTCTCCGATCCTTCACAGGCCCAGATGATGATGTTCATGCCGATATTCATGTTGTTCATCTGCGCGAACCTGCCGACGGGCGTGCTGCTTTACTGGGTGACGTCGAATCTGCTCACCGCGGCGCAACAATTCGTGCTTTCCCGGCAAAAGCCGGTGCTCGAGAAAGTGGCCGTGATAGAGGTCCAGAAAAAGAAATAATTTTTTGTAAGGAGGAATTTCGATGAAAGAGTTTTTCGGGATATTCGGAAGGAAAAAGGAAACAGGTGCGCCGGTCGCCCCTGAACAAGAGATACAGGACCAGGGCGATGTGTCCAGCGAGGCGGCAGGACCGTCCGGTGACGTCTCGGCACGGGCGCAAGAAGGCGCGGACGTATTGAAGACGATCATCACAAAAATGGGTTTTGAGGCGGCCGTTCGCGCACAGGAAAAAGAAGATGCGTTGTTCTATGAACTGGTAGGGGATGATATGGGCAGGCTCATCGGCAAAGAAGGCAATACGCTCAATGCGCTACAGCAGCTGCTCGGGAGCATCATGAGCAAGCGTAACGGCGGACGGGTGTTCGTTAAAGTAGATGCCAATAAATACCGTGAGCGCCGTGAACAGACGCTGAGACGCATGGCCCGTGATGCCGCGCAAATGGCGATACGGCAGCAGAAGCCTGTCGAGCTTGAACCGATGACGGCCGCAGAGAGACGCTTCATCCATGATGAACTTTCTTCTTGGAAAGATGTGCATACCTACAGCACGGGCGAGATGCGCGATCGCCGCATCATCGTAGCCCCCGGTGCCGCTCCGGAGAGAACGCAAGAGAACGGCCAGCCTGAGGGAGCACTTCAGGAACAACAGGCCTAAAGGAGCGCTATGGTGTCTCATCTGCGGGACACGATAGTCGCCCCGGCAACGCCGCCAGGAAAAAGCGCGGTCGCGTTGGTCCGCATATCAGGACCGAAAGCCTTTTCCGTCGTTCATGCATTGACGCGAAAAAAGCCGGCCTCCATCAGGTCGCACCGGGTACAGTTCTCGCCGCTATTCAACGCCCAAAAGAAAAAGATAGACGAAGCCCTCGTCTGGGCGATGAAGGGGCCAAAGACCTACACCGGCGAAGATACCGTTGAAATAAGTACGCACGGAAATATCATCATTGTTCACCAGGTCATAGAGGCAGCGATCAAGGCAGGGGCGAGGCTCGCGCATAAAGGCGAGTTCACCAAACGTGCGTTCCTTGCGGGCAAACTTGATCTGACGCAGGCAGAAGCGATCTCTCAGGTCATAGAAGCTCAGGCCTCGTCGACGCTCTCCGCTGCCCTGCTCCATCTTGAAGGGGTGCTCTCAAAAGATATACGAACGATACGGGACCAGTTACTGCAACTGCTCGCGCGCATCGAGGCTGCTATAGATTTCCCGGATGAGATCGAGGAGCTTTCGCCGAAAGGGGTCTTGCGGCCCGTTGCCTCCGCGCTCGGACATATTGAACGATTGCTGGATACGAGCAGGCAGGGACAGCTCTTGAAGGACGGCGTGAAGGTCGTTATCGCCGGGGCACCGAACGTTGGTAAATCCAGCCTTCTCAATCACCTGACCGGGGAGCAGAGCGCTATCGTTACTGATGTCCCGGGGACGACACGTGATGCACTGGAAGAGGTCATCACGATCAAGGGCGTTCCGGTCCGCCTTGTCGATACGGCAGGGCTGCGGCACAGCGAGGATATCGTTGAACGTATCGGGATCGAGCGTACTCTCGCACATGTGGAGACCGCGGACGTGGTGCTGTTCCTGGTGGATGCGACACGTCCGGTATCCGAAGAAGAAACAAAAAAGATCGAGGACCTTCGCGCGCGAGGACTCGTGGTGCTGGTCGCCGGGAACAAGGCGGACCTTGTTCCGGGACGGAACGGGCCCGATATCGCGGACGTTCTTGTCTCGGCAAAGACAGGGGTCGGCATGTCCGTGCTGGGAACGGAACTGTTGCGGATAGCCGGCTGGAAAGAAAGGACGACCGGAACATCGCCGTTGCTGATGGAGCTTCGGCACAAAGAAAGGCTATTAGCGGCGCACAGTTCGCTCAAGCGCGTTCAAAATGCCCTGCATGACCGGACGCCCCCGGACCTCATCTCGATCGACGTGAAGGACGCTGTCATCGCGCTCGGGGAGATCACGGGTGAGACGGTCTCCGAGGAGGTCATAGACCATATTTTCGAGAATTTTTGTGTCGGGAAATGAGCGTGTTGTCGAGGATTTTTCACGTGCTAAGATAGGGATGCCACGGAGGATGCCATGTTCAAAAGAATAACGAACCCGAAAAGAACGGCCAAGCTGTTCGCCGAAGAGCTCAAGAGCCTTTTGGGCAGCAATCTGTTATCGGTCTTTTTGTACGGAAGCATCGCTACAGGAGAATTCTTGCCGACACAGAGCGACCTGAACTTCCTGGTCGTCCTGGAATCTCTGGACACCCTGACGTTCACCAAATTATCCGAACGGACCAGGCGTTGGGCCCGTCAGTTCAGGGTCGAACCGCTTTTTTTGACGAAAAAAGAGATACAGCAGTCCCTGGACGTGTTCCCGATAGAGTTCTCCGAGATGCAGGACAAGCACATCTGGATCTACGGAGAGAACATATTCCGAAAGCTGAAAATTTCCACGAAGGCGCTGCGGGTACAGTGCGAACACGGACTGCGCAGTAAATTGGTCCTGTTGCGACAGGGGTATCTGCGCTCTCCTGGACAGGTCAAAGAGCTGCTGGCCATGTCGGCCGGGGCGATCGCGGTACTTTTGCGCAGCGTCATTCACCTGAAAAAAGATAAAGCCCCGCTCAAACATGAGGAGGTCGTGCTGCAGGCGGCTGAATTGTTCGGGATCAACCCTCAGCCGTTCATCAAGGCTCTGGGGTTGCGCCATGTACGCGTCATGCTGCGCACCAAGGAGCTGCATTTTGTGTTCCAGCATTATGTGGAAGAACTGCGGAAGCTCATCGAAAAGATCGATACGTTCAGAGCACGCGCATGAAACGTTCTTCCCGTATCTTGCTATGCATAGCCATGCTGCTCGCCTCGCTTGTGAGCGTTGTTGGCGCGACCACCTTCGTTTTTCCGAAGCCCCAGGGCTACGTCTCTGATTATGCGGACCTGCTCGATTCGCAGACCAGGCTCAAGATAGAGCAGATGGCGAGGAGCGTGGAGCAGTTGACCGGGGTCGAGATGGCGGTCGTCATCGTCAAGTCCACGATCCCGTATGACCACCTCGAATATGCGACGCGTCTTTTCGCCAATTGGCATATCGGCAAGGCGGGGCAGGATAACGGGGTCCTTCTTTTGCTTGCGCTGAACGAACGGAAGATCAAGATAGAGACGGGATACGGCATCGAGGAGATCATCCCGGACGGTAAGGCAGGAGAGATCCTGGATACGTACGTGATGCCGAAGCTCAGGGACGGTAATTATTCGGAAGCGATGTACAACGGAGCTCTGGGCATCGCGCAGACCATCGCCGCGAAATACAACGTCACGATCGACGGTGCGTATTTCCCTGTCGAGAAAGAGGACGACGGTTCGGCGAGCGTGCTCCAGGCGCTCTTCGTGCTTTTGTTCGTGCTTTTCGTCCTGAACAGCAGGTTCGGCTTCATCCCGCTCCTTGTGGGCGGACCGTTCTACAGCGGGTACGGCTCCTTTGGCGGAGGGTTCGGTTCGTTCGGCGGCAGTTCCGGCGGCAGTGGTTTCGGGGGCTTTGGCGGCGGCATGTCCGGGGGCGGAGGCGCGTCGAGGGGCTTCTAGCTGCGGGGCGGGCACAGGAACGCTCTGGGAACGTACTATTTCATTGAACAAACCCGCGCTGTTCGGTACAATACTCACCACAGTACTGTAGTAAGGAGAGAGGCATGGACCTGAACAATATTAAAAAACTCATCAAGCTGGTGGAGAGCGCGGAGATATCCGAGCTCGCTATCGAAGATAACGGGGTAAAGATCGAGATCAAAAAAGAAACGATGTCGGTCATGCCTCACGCGCATGTCGGTGCCGTGGTGGCCCCTCCGGTACAGCACCATGTGCAGCCGCTCCATGCACCGGCCGCTGCACAAGAGGCTGTGACTGCGACCGTTAAAAAAGAAGAAGCTGATAAGAACCTGGTGCCTATCAAATCGCCGATGGTCGGGACGTTCTATCGCTCCCCGAGCCCCGATGCGCCGCCGTTCGTTGATGTCGGTAAAGATGTCGGTAAAGGTGCGCCGGTATGCATCATCGAGGCGATGAAAATGTTCAATGAAATAGAAGCGGACGTGTCCGGTACGATAGAAAAGATCATGGTCAACAACGGTAGTCCGGTCGAGTTCGGCCAGGTGCTTATGCTGGTCCGGACGAAATAATAAACAGATCGCGGCGGTCTTTCAGTTCTCTTTGGACGGACCGGTGCTTTTGACGAGAATAAAACCTCATGGAAAAAAAGTGGCAGATACGTTCCGGCAATCATGCAGTGTCCCCGTCCTTTGACGAACGCCTGGGCCTGTCCGATACCGTGCAGTCGCTGCTCGCGTTGCGCGGGATCACGTCGACCGAACATGCGGAAAAATTCCTGAACCCTTCGATGGCGGAACTGTCCGATCCCAGGACGATACCCGGTATCGCGGAGGCGGTCTCCGCGTTGTCCGAAGCAGTACGCCATAAAGAAAAGATATGCATCTACGGGGATTATGATGTCGACGGGGTGACCGCGACCGCCGTGCTCGTATCGACCCTTCGCGAACTCGGGGCGGACGTGCGCTATTACATCCCGCACCGCTATCATGAAGGATACAGCCTAAACACGGAGGCCATAGATGCGCTGGCCCGCGAAGGTGTTTCCTGGATGGTCACGGTCGATTGCGGCATTAGCGATCCCCATGAGATCAATTACGCCGAACAAAAAGGTATTAAGACCATAGTAACGGACCACCATAATAGCCCGGACACACTGCCGAACGCACACGCCATCATTGACCCGAAATGCGGCCGGACGGGGACGGCCTATTATTTTTTGGCGGGGGTCGGGGTCGCGTTCAAGTTCGCACAGGCGCTGTACCTGTCCTTTGGGCATGAGCTCTCGGAGACCGAGAAATATCTGGACCTGGTGACGCTGGGCACCGTTGCCGATATGGTCCCGCTCATCGGCGAGAACCGCACGCTCGTCCATTTCGGGCTCAAGCGGCTCGCGCAGACCGTGTGGCCGGGGATCGCGGCCCTGAAGAGAACGGCGGGGCTTAAACAGAACAAACATGTCTCGACACGGAGCATCGGCTTCATGCTGGCCCCGCGCATCAATGCGGCCGGACGGCTGGAGAAAGCCGAGATCGCGGTCGAACTACTGCTTGCCAAGAGCCAGGAAGAGGCCGCTCCGTATGCGGCGCAATTGGACGTGCTGAACAAAAAACGGCAGGAAGTGAGCAATAAGATATTCGAAGATGCCAAAGCGCTCATCGAGGCGGCGCCGGACATGCTCAACGATAAGGTGATCGTGCTCTGCAAGGACGGCTGGAACCCGGGAGTGACCGGCATTGCGGCCTCCCAGCTTGTTCGTGCCTATAATCGGCCGATCGTCTTGATCTCGATCGAAGGCGAGAATGCACGCGGTTCGATCAGAAGCCCTGAATCTGTTGATATCTTTGCGGCACTGAAAGAGTGCGGCGATCTTTTCATTAATTTCGGCGGTCACCAGGAAGCGGCAGGGTTCGAGATCCCCGCGAGGAACATTGAGGTGTTCAAGACCCGTTACATCGGGACCATGAACAGGACCGTCGATCCCCAGGCATTATCCCCGCAATTATCGATCGATATGGCCTTGCCAGGGGAACATATCAATACGTCCTTCGTCCATGAGCTCGAACGCCTGGCTCCCTTCGGCCAGGGCAATAGCGTTCCGGTCTTTTGTTCGAGCGCGCTGGACCTTCTTGATTTCAGGCAGGTAGGCGACGGTTCACACCTCAAATGCACGTTCGCATATGGCAATGAGACCTTTGATTCGATAGGTTTCGGTCTGGGTAAATATGCTAAAATCCTTTCCGTACGTACGGGGAAAAAACTTGAGCTGGCGTTCACGCTCGAGTTCAATGAATGGAACGGGGAGAAACGGCCTCAGTTGAGCCTGATCGATATGCGGTTCCCCGAGAGCAACACCTGAGCCGGTCACTATGCGGTGATCTTTCGATCGAAAGGGGTAGAACATGGACCTCAATGAGTATATTCGCGATATCCCGGATTATCCGAAACCGGGGATACTGTTCAAGGACATCACTCCGCTGCTCAAAGAGCCTAAGGCGTTCAAACATGCCGTGGAGCTCCTGGCGGAAGGCTGCCGTGCCTATGCGCCGGACCTGATAGCCGCCGTTGAGGCCCGCGGGTTCATCTTCGGCTCGGCGATAGCAGAGAAACTTAAGCTCGGTTTCATCCCGGTCAGGAAGAAAGGAAAACTTCCGTATAAGACCATAGAAGAGACCTATGCCTTGGAATACGGGACAGATACATTGACCATACACACGGACGCGGTGAGCAAGGGGCAAAAGGTCGTCATCATCGATGACCTGCTCGCGACCGGAGGGACCGTCGGGGCGGCGGCACGACTTTTGGAGAAGGCGGGAGCGACCGTTGCCGGCGGGGTCTTCCTTATAGAACTTGATTTCTTGAGCGCGAGAAAAAAGCTGCCGAACATGCCGCTCACCAGTTTTATCCATTATTGACGTGGCTGAGATCACCGTCGATATCATCCTCGAAAAGGTACGGGCCTATATAAAAGACCCGAACGAGGCTCTCGTACGACGTGCATATACTTTCGCGGAAAAAGCGCACAGCGGGCAGAAGCGCAGGTCGGGAGAGGCGTTCATTACGCATCCCTTGCAGGTAGCACTGATCCTTGCTGAGCTGGACCAGGACTGCACGGTGATAGCGGCGGCGCTCCTGCACGATGTCGTTGAGGACCAGGATGTGCCGCTCGTCGCGATCGAGAAGGAATTCGGCAAAGATATCGCCGAGCTTGTGGACGGGGTCACGAAACTGAGCCAGTTCTCTTTTGCCAGCCGTGAAGAACAGCAGGCGGAGAACCTGCGGAAGATGTTCATCGCCATGGCCAAGGATATCAGGGTGGTCATCATCAAGCTCGCCGACCGCCTGCACAATATGAGGACCCTCCACTATCTCTCTCCGGAACAGCAGCATTCCATCGCCCTTGAGACAAAAGAGATCTACGCGCCGCTCGCCCACCGGCTCGGCATGGGGTCCGTGAAGTGGGAGCTTGAGGACCTTTCTTTCCGGTATCTTGAACCCGACGCCTTTCAAGATATCAAGAGCAAGGTCGCCGAAAAACGTGAAGCGCGCGAGAACTACCTGGAGGCGTTCATCACGGAACTGAAAACGCTGCTTTCCCGGAACGCGATAGCTGCCGATGTGTATGGTCGGCCGAAACACTTCTACAGTATCTGCCGCAAGATGCGCACCCAGAACCTTTCTTTCGACTCCCTGTACGATCTTTTGGCCGTGAGGGTCATCGTCAATGATGTACGGGCCTGTTATGCGGTCCTCGGCATCATCCATGAGCATTGGAAACCCATTCAACACAAGTTCGCCGATCATATCGCGGTCCCCAAGTCGAACATGTACCAGTCACTGCATACCGGTGTCATCGGGCCGCAGGGACGCCCTGTAGAGATACAGATCAGGACCCACGATATGCACCGGGTCGCGGAGTACGGGATCGCGGCGCACTGGCGATATAAAGAAGGCGAGGTCACCGCCAGTGAAAAGGCGGCGGAGAAGTTCGCGTGGCTCCGGCAGCTGTTCGATTGGCAGAAGGAGGACGCCAAGACCTTCATGGAGAACCTGAAGGTGGACCTGTTCACCGACGAAGTGTTCGTGTTCACTCCGAAAGGTGACGTGCATAATCTCCCGGCAGGGGCTACGCCGGTCGATTTTGCGTACCATATCCATACGCAGGTCGGGCATCGCTGTATCGGCGCAAAGGTGAACGGCAAGATGCAGCCGCTCGATCACGTGCTTCAGAACGGGGATATCATCGAGATCATGACCTCCAATAAGGAAAAACCGAGCCTCGACTGGCTCTCGTTCATCGTGACCAGCGGCGCGCGTACCAAGGTCAAGAACTGGTTCCATCGACAACAAAAGGACGAGAACATGCAGCTGGGGAGGGATGCGCTGTATAAAGCTGGCTACACCGTGCTGCTCGACCAATCCCAGTATACGGACGAGAATATGGAGCAGCTCTCCAGGCGGTTCGGGCTCAAAGGCCCGGAGGAACTTTTCGTGGCGATAGGGCACGGGGAGATCTCTCCGCTGTTGGCGGCCAAGACATTAAAAGAGATCATTGAGCACTCGGCACAGACCGTAGATGAAAAGCTCCTGGAGAAAAAGCAGGATATCTCGGCCCCGGCCGCAGCGAGCGCTAAAGGCGTGGCGGTCGTAGGGGTCCGCGATGTGCTGACCAGGCTCGCGAAGTGCTGCACGCCTCTCCCGGGCGACGATATCATCGGGGTCGTCACCAAGGGTCATGGCATATCGATACATCGCGCCAATTGTCCGAACATCAGGAACAAGAACGATCTTCAGCAGGTGGCGGTACAATGGGAGTCGAACAGCACGTCAATGTACCCGGTCGAGATAGAGATCAAGGCGTTCGACCGTGTCGGTATTGTGAAGGATATCCTTAATCAGATCAGCGAAGCAAAAACGAACCTGCGGGAAGCCTCGGCGCGTACGCTCCCGAACAGCGTCGTCATAGCGAAACTGGTCGTGGACATAAAAGATCTTTCACACCTGAAGGACATCATGAAGCGCATCCGCGCCAATGTGTCCGATGTCATCGAGGTCTCACGCCCGAGCCCGACATAGCTCAATAATTTCTTTTTTGCGGCAGACGGCTGTTCGGGTCATTGACCCCGAGCAGGGTGTTGAACTGAAAGGTATTGAACGTGTTGAACAGCAGGGGGAGAACGGTGCCGTCGATCCAATGTTCCGCGAGCAGCGTCCTTTTACGCTGAGGAAGAGCCAATAGCACGGCACGCATGGCGTCAACATGTTCCCGATAGTTCCAGCAGATATGATTGATCAGGAACGATGCCGTGTGTTCGGACATGGTATTGATCAGGTCGGTCCAGAGGGCGGGATCCGTTCTCAGGAACAGGGTCACGGTGTCCGGTCCCAGCGCGAATTCTAGGCGGAACGCTTTTCCGTTCAATTCCGTGGCGGACCAGAACCGTTCGCAAAAGGCCGGGGTGCACTTGGCAAGGACCGTTCCGGCGAATTTCGGGTCGAGCATCCCCAGTACCATGTTGGCCTTGTGCGGCATTGTGTGCAGCGTTTCCAGGATGAGCGCGCACTCGGAAGATGTTCTTCTGCGCATGTTCTCTGCGATTGTGTGCGCTTCCAGGAGGTCCTGTGTGAGCGCGGTCTCTTTTCCTGTATCACTGATGAGCTTGTTGAACATTGCGTAGGCTCCTTTTCTGAAATATATCGCTCAGAACTATGTTGTATTATCGGACCGACGTACAGGAAATTTCATCGAGTATGCGCACGGTGCGGTCGGCGCAGCAGTCGTTATTTTTTTGATGAGACCACGGGCTTCCGGAGCTTCTTGCGCAGGATCTTGATGGCCTCTTGCAGCTGGTTATCTATCTCTTCTTTATATTCGTAGTTGTCCTTCATGGCCGCTTCGATAGTGGCGGTCGGGACCTGGATGAACACGTTCGGTGATATGCCGTGATCGCTTATGTTGATGCCTTTAGGGGTCAGATATTTCGCTACGGTGATGAGCACGGCGGACCCGTCGGTCAGCGGACGGATGTTCTGGACGGACGCTTTCCCGAAAGAGCGGGACCCGACCAGGGTACCGCGGCCATGGTCCAGAATGGCCCCGGCCAGGATCTCGGAAGCGGAAGCACTGCCTTCATTGATCAGGACGATCAGGGGTATTTTATAGCAGGTCTTTTGAACGGCTACGACCTCGAGGGTCTCTTTGTTCCCTTCACGATCAACGGTGTGAACGATAGCCCCGCTCTTTATGAACATGCTCCCGATATCGACGGCATTGCGCAGGAGCCCTCCGCCGTCATTACGCAGGTCGAGAATGAGGGCGCGCACATCGTCATTTTCGAGCTCGGTGAGCGCTTCTTCCATTTCAAGCGGCGCGGTCTTGTTCTCAAAGGTGGCGAGCTGTATGTACCCGATCTTGTAACGCGGGTCCACCATTTTCACTTTGGGGATGCTCTTGATCTTGATCGTATCGCGGACCAGGCGCAGGTCGAACGGTTCTTTTTTGGTCGCACGCATCATGGTGAGCGTTACGACCGTACCGCGTGTTCCCCGGATGCGGCTCACGGCCTCTTCGAGCGACATGCCGTCGGTGCTGGCGCCGTCTATCTTTATGATGCGGTCGAGGGCTTTTACGCCGGCCTTGGCCGCAGGGGTCCCTTCGATCGGGGCGATAACGGTGAGATGGTCCTGCTTGATCCCGAGCTGGATCCCGACGCCGGCGAACTTTCCGTCGAGGCGGATCTGCATCTCTTCAAAAGCTTTCGGCTCCATGAACCGGGAATACGGGTCCTCGAGCGCTTTGAGCATGCCTTTGATCGCGCCGTAAATGAGCTGCTGATCGTCCACGCTTTTTTTGACGTACTGGGTCTTGATGATGTCGAGGACCTGATAGATGAGCCCCCAGTTGCTTTCTGTCGGGGCCGCTTCAAGCTTCGTGTTGACGTAGGAACCGAACAGCGTTCCGGATATGACGAGAAGGATGATGGCGATCGAGATCTTGATCTTGTTGTTCATGTCCGCTCTATCCTAACATTTAGTTCGGGAAGCGAGAAGGGTCCGGCAGGTGCGGGCACAGAGGCGCATCCCTTAACCCTTTGGTCCGATGATGTCATTGAACCGGGTTATGATCTTTGCCTGGTTCGCAGGACAGACATGGTTCTTTAAGTACAGTTCGTGCCCCAGCTGTTCGAACAGGGCTGTATGCCGTGGATCGTGATATGCGGCCCGAAGCTCTTTAACGAATTCTTTTGTGAACGAACCCTCGAGCAGTATGCGCAATATCCTGCGCGCTCTTTTTTCAAGAGAAAGGTCCGGATCATGCAGGAACGAGACAAGTTTATGTTCCATGTGTCCGATTGTAACGGAAGAGAACACGGAAATACAGCGAAGATCGACATGGGCGCTTGTACAGGTGCGGCCCCTTCGCTACAGGAACCGTAAGGGATTGGTCGTTGCTCCGTTCTTGCGGATCTCAAAATGCAGGTGCGGTCCGGTGCTGTATCCGGTGGAACCGATGGCGCCGATGGTCTGCCCTTTCTGCACTTGCTGTCCTTTTTTTATGTAGGTCTTCGATTGATGGGCGTAGACCGTGGAGAAGCCGTTCCCGTGGTCGATGATCGTCGCCAGGCCATAGCCGCCCCACCACCCGGTGAACAGTACCTTGCCGCCGTCAGCCGCAGCGATCGCGGTGCCGTAGCGTACTCCGATATCAAGGCCTGAGTGGAACTTGATCGAGCGGAATATCGGGTGCTTCCGATACCCGTACCCGGAGGTGATCTGTCCGCGTACCGGCCAAATGAACTGTCCGCTGCCGCGTACCGCGGAGCCTTGCCCGATAGAGAGCAGCCGGACGATCATGTTCTCGATCTCTTTGGAATTGCGCTCAAGCTCCGCTATCTGCCGTTCATACTCCTGCCGTTTACGCGCGATATCGTAGTAGACCTTGCTCTGGAGCGCCTGTTGGGACTGGAACTGCTGTTTGCGTTGTTTGAACACGCTGCGGATCTCGTTTATCTGGGAGTAACGTACCTTGAGGTCCTTTTCTTTCCGGGATATCTGGTCCTGCTGGGACGAGAGCTGCTGCAGTATGGCGACGTCCTGCCCCAGTATTTTTTCCAGGTACAAGGACCGGTTGATAAAGTCGCTCATGGATGAGGAGGAGAACAGCAGAACCAGATACCCCATGCGGTTCTCTTTGTAGATATCGCGGAGCCGCTTTTCCAGCAGGATCTTGCGCATCGCATAGTTCTCCTTGAGGTCATGAAGCTCTTTCTGGCTGTGCGAGATGAGCTGTTCATGGTATTTGAGCTGTGTGTCCGCATAGCTCAATTCGTGCTGGGTGCTTTGCAGTCTGCGGTTTATGACCGCGAGGTTGCGCAGCGTATGGTCCTGTTTTTGTTTGAGCTGCTGCAGTGCGAGCCTTTTTTGTTGAAGCTCTGTGTTGATTTGTTGTAATTCCTGACGCTTTGGGGCCACCTCTTCTTCTGCCCGGCACAGTGCAGGTACGGAAAAGATGAGCATGAGCATAAGCCCCGCAAGAAGACCGTTCGCGGTCTTCCTGGTGTTGCGAACTTGTATGTGACGGTCAGAGAGAAGGGCCCCCATGAAAATAATTATAGACCCTTTCCGCGGTCTTTGCACTTAAGACCTCCCCCAGGGCTTTTTGAGAGGCACGCGAGATGCCGTGTATGTCCGTGAACTTCTTGAGCAGGGCGGTCCTTGCGGACGGCCCGACCCCCGGGATATCGTCGAGTACGGAGGCGAAGGACGTCTTTGCCCTCTTTTGACGATGGGCGGTGATCCCGAAGCGATGGACCTCGTCGCGCAGACGCTGCAGGAGTTTTTGTGCGGCCGAGTTCTTGGGCAGCGGGATGAGCCGGCCGCCCTGGTAATAGATATCTTCATGCTCTTTGGCGATACTGATGACCGGGATATCGAGCTTGAACGTCCTGACGACGTTCTCGGCGATGCCGAGCTGTCCTTTGCCGCCGTCTATCAGGAAAAGTCGGGGGAGCGCAGCATTGTCCGCTTCCTCCGGCCTTTCCTGTTCCGCGAGGCGCTGGCACCTGCGGGTCAGCATTTCATGCAGGGACTGGAAATCGTTCGGGTCTCCCGTGACACTTTTGATATTGAACTTCCGGTACGCCGTTTTCCAGGGCTTGCCGTCCTTGAACACCACTTTTGCGCCGATGATATTGGACCCTCCGGTATTGGAGATATCATAGGCTTCGATGTATCGGGGCAGAAAGTCGATCTCAAGCGCTTGCTGCAATTCCTCGAGCGCGTTCTCGTCCGCGACCTTGATATTGCGGATCTTCACGACCTCGATATTCCTTTGTGCCATCCGGATGAGCTCATGTTCCGGTTCGTGACGGAGCGAGACCGTTCTGTTGAACTGTTTTTGCAGCAGTTCTCCGAACAGCGGGATATCGGAGAGCGGTCGGTCGGTCACGATCGTGTCCGGAACACTGCCCTTACGTTCATAATATGATATGAGCTGACGCTCCAGGAGGGATTCGTCATCGAGGCTTTCCGTGAAAAAGATGACCTCGTTCGCGAGGACCTTGCCTTCGCGGACCTGGAGCACGTCGATACCTGGGGCCCCGTTCTGTTCGAAGAACACGATATAGTCCTCGTCCGCTTCGGTCGGGATGACCATGCCCTGGCGCTGGAATATCGCAACGATCTTGGCCACTTTATCCCGAAGCAGTGCGGCCTTTTCGAACTGTTCGGAAGCGGCGGCACTGCGCATGTCCGCTTCCAGCCGTTTGAGCAGCTGTTGCTGTTTGCCTTCGAGAAAGAGCAGAAGATCATCGACACTTTTTCGATACTCGGCGGAGGTCTCCGGGAATTCGCACGGGCCCATACAGCGCTTGATCTGGAACTGCAGGCAGGTCTTTTTGGGCAGTTTATTGCTCGGCCAGGTACAGTCGCGCAGCTTGAAGACCGTGCTCAGCTCCCGCAAGGCAGAGAGGATCATGTTGCGCCCGGTGTAGGGTCCGAAGTAGCGCGCGCCGTCGTTCTGGTATTTCCGGACGATCATCAGCCGCGGATATTGTTCGTTCACGGTGACCTTGAGGTACGGATAGCGCTTGTCGTCCTTGAGCCGCATGTTGTAATACGGCTGATACTGTTTTATCAACGTGTTCTCAAGAACGAGCGCATCAAGTTCTGTCGGCGTTGTGATGACCTCAAGGTCTTTTATCTTTGAGACCAGATGCTGCGTCTTGGGTGAATCCTGTTCCCGCCAGTAGGAACGCACCCGCGTGCGCATGGACTTGGCCTTGCCGACGTAGATGATGTTCCCGCCTTTATCTTTCATCAGGTAGACGCCGGGGCTGGCCGGGAGCGTGCTGAGCTTGTCTGAGAGCTTCATGTTCGTATTGTATCAAAAATACCGGGGAGAGGCGGGCTCTGTGCCGTTATTCGAGCCTGCAGTCGTGCAGCAGGACCCGGATCTGTTCGAGGGATAAGGCCCTGTCCGCGCGCAGAATCGCCTGCTTGAACATGAGGCGTTGCATGTCATCCGAGAGAACGACCCCCCGCCCCCGGACAAGTTCCTTGATCTGCCGGACCGCGGACAGATAGGAGCGGCGGGGCGTGGGTTCGACGCCTTTTAGTGCACTGTCCTTTTCCTTGATGACCTCGACGAGGTCCTGAACGATGCGGGACAGGAGCTGTTCGCCATTCTTGCGTAGCAATGCCGCTCCGCAAAAAAGGAACAGAAGGATACCGAAAGAGGTGCCTGCCGTGAACAGTAGTGGGACATGGGGCGTCACCCCGGAGAACGCACAAAAAGCGGTCCAGGAGGAGCTCATGAAAAAAGAGGGGGTGAGAACAGAGCGCCGGAAGGACGCGTTACGACCGTTCGGCATATGGCCAATGAGCTGCTGGGTCGTCGCACGTATGTCGAGGAACAAAGAGAGCTCATGGTCGCGGATCCCATGGTCGTGGATGATATCGATGAATTCCCGGGCGACCTGGTCATATTCGAACGCGACGGGGGACGCAGTTGCCTGGTCCATGGTCGGTATCGATGCAATGATCTTCATGTCCATGTACATGTCCCTTTCTGATAATTGATCGACAGGAGAACTAGTTTATTGCAGCGGGCATATTTACAGGACCTGCAGTGCAGCGGTCAGGGCCGCAATGAGCGAAGGCACAGAAAAACGTTCATTCAGGATGTCCACCAGGCCGATACTGGTATCCTCGAAGGGTTCTTTGACGAGAGCGGCAATGTCCGTTGTCCGTGAAACACAGATACTGCCATGTTGCATGAGGGTCCTCTGCCCGCGTTTCTGGGCACTGCCGATGATCTTTTTATCTCCGACAACGACCTCGTATTTTGTCGGGCGTGAAAAACAGACGGCCACTCCGCGGTTCGAGTCGACCCCCGCATGCTCCGCGAGGCGGGCATCGGCCACACCGATATCGTGCAGTGCTTTGATCAGGAGGTTCGAGATGAAGTTGCACGACGGGATGATGCCCTGCGGGAGCTTCGGGTGATCGAGCGGCAGGAACAAACTGTACGTTATCTCGTCGGTATTGTGGAACACGATACCGCCGCCCGTGATGCGCTTCACGATGTCCCACCCCGCCTTTCGGCAGGCCTCGACGTTCAGGAGCGCGTTCTCGTTCTGGCCGTAGCCGAGAGAGATACATTGCGGCTGCCACTGGTAGATGCGCAATGTCGGCGACGGTTCATTGTTATTCTCACGGGCAGCGAACAATTCAAGATCTTTTTGCATGTTGAAGGCGCCGGCCGCGGCCGCGTCAATGATGATGTTCAGCATGTGCGGATTGTACCGTCAGCAGGGGGGCATCACAAGTGAACGGCTACGTGCGGACGATGTACGCGATGGTATTGTCCGGGGCGATCAGGATACGTTCTCCGGATACACCAACGGCGGACAGGTCATACAGCGTATGACCGCAGAAATGGCCTTCGGGTATCAGCATATCCAGGAACTGGAGGTCGTGCCATTGTGCGGGCATGTCGAGCATCTTCTCTCTGATGACCGGGACATGTCTGGGCATATCGTTGCGGAGGGTGATGACCATCTCGATGTGCTCTTCACTGACCACGATCCAGGTGTGGGACGGTTTGAGCATGTCCAGATGTTCCAACGTGCCAAGGGTACCGCCGTTCACCGTCCGGACGGTCATGTCCTGTTCCAGAACGATACTGCTGACCGGCGAGAATATGTCCTTGAATCGATGAACGGTCACCGCACCCGCCGCCGTGACGGGGTATGGGCCGTCCGAGATATGTTTAGTGGCCAGGATGCGTAGCCTTGAGCGTATCGGCAGGTCTTTTTGCATATAGTGTGGGAGGCAGGATGAACTGGCCGCTCAATCCTCGCAGTAACACAGGCACGGCTCTTTGACGGCCTTTACTTCGTCGAGCCGGCGGACCGGCGTATGATGCGGAGCATCGTGCAGCAGCTCCGGATGTTCTTTTGCTTCTTTGGCTATCGTGATCATGACATCTGAAAAATGATCGAGCGTTTCTTTCGTTTCCGTCTCGGTCGGCTCGATCATCAGACATTCGCTCACGATGAGCGGGAAATAGATCGTCGGCGGATGGAAGCCGTAATCGATCAGCCTTTTGGCGATATCGAGGGCCTTGATGTTGTGGTCCCGTTTCAGGGCTTTGGCCGAGATGACGAACTCATGTTTGCAGGCCCTGGGGAAGGCGATATCGTAATGGTCGCGCAGCCGGGCCATGATGTAGTTCGCGTTGAGTATCGCGTCCTCGCTCGCGCGCCTGAGCCCTTCCGCCCCCATCATGCGTATGTAGCAGTAGGCGCGGACAACAACGCCGACATTCCCGTAAAAACTGTGCATTTTACCGATGCTGTGAGGTCTGTCCGTTTCAAGCTCGAAACGGTCACCTTTTTTATTGATGAGAGGGCTTGGCAGGAACTGCACGAGCTCTTTTTTGACGCCGACCGGTCCGGAGCCGGGGCCGCCGCCGCCGTGAGGCGTCGAGAACGTTTTATGCAGATTAAGATGACAGATATCGAAGCCCATATCTCCGGGGCGTACGATACCCATCGTGGCGTTGGCGTTGGCACCGTCGTAATACACAAGGCCGCCTGCAGCATGAACCAGGCGTGCGATCTCCTTGATGTTCTCGTCAAAAAGGCCGAGCGTATTGGGATTGGTGAGCATAAGCCCTGCGACATCATCGCCGAGCGCTTTTTTCAGCGCCTCCAGGTCAACGTTCCCGTCAGCATTTGACGGTATGACCACGGTCTCGAACCCGGCGGCAGTGGCCGTCGACGGATTGGTCCCGTGAGAGGAATCCGGCACGAGCACTTTCCTGCGCTTTGTATCTTTACGTGAAAGATGATAGGCGCGCATGATCTGGATACCCGTCAATTCTCCGTGCGCGCCGGCGACGGGCTGCAGCGTGAATCGTTCGTAGCCGAACAGGGCGCACAGATATTGTTCGCAGTTGTAGAGTAGTTCCAATATACCCTGAACATCTGCGTCATGTTGCAGCGGATGGAGACCGCAGATACCGGGATGGGCCGCAACAGCTTCATTGATCTTCGGGTTATATTTCATCGTACAGGAACCGAGCGGGTAAAACCCCGTGTCAACGGCATGGTTCTGCTGAGAGAGCTTTACATAGTGGCGGACCAGATCGAGCTCCGAGACCTCCGGGAGTGCGAGCGTGGACGTGCGGACCAGGGCTGCGGGAAGCGCTACGGATGTCCCTTCGAAATCCGGGAGCGTGAACGCGCTTCTGCCGGAATTACTGTATTCGAATATGGTCGGTTCTGCCATTTCCCTAGCCTTTCTTCAGTATCTCGGCCAATTTGTCGATGTCAGCCTTGGTCGTCAGCTCGGTCGTACATATGAGCAGTTCGTTCTTGCGGGATGCGTCGACCGTCCCAAGGTCCAGTCCGCCGGTCATCCCGCTCCTGGAGATGAGGGCATTGATGTCCTTTGCCGGTCTCGGGCAGACAAGTACGAATTCCTTGAACGTGGCCCCGGTATTCTGTACCGTGAACCCGGGAACGGACGACAGTGTCTTTTTTGCATAGGCATTGATCTTGAGCAGGAGCTCACCGAGCTTTTTTAACCCTTGTGGTCCCATATAGGCCAGATATATCGCGGCCTGCAGCGCACAGAGCGCTTCGTTGGAGCAGATGTTCGAGGTCGCCTTTTCGCGGCGTATATGCTGTTCCCTGGTCTGCAGCGTCAGAACGTACCCGTCTTTCCCATCAACATCACGGGTCTTGCCGACGATACGCCCGGGCATCAAACGCTGGAGCTCTTTTTTTGCGGTGAACAGCCCCAGTGCCGGTCCGCCGAAAGATTGCGGGTTGCCGAGGGCCTGTCCTTCTCCGACCGCGATATCCGCGCCCCATTCTCCCGGGGTCTTGAGCACGCCCAGGGACAGCGGGTCGTACACGACGGTGAGCAGTCCGTTGAGCGCGTGCACTTTTTCGGCAACACCGCTCAGGTCGAGGATATTGCCGTAAAAATCCGGGGATTGTACGACCGCGCCTGCACAGGTCGGCGGCAATATGTCAGTACGGACGTTCATTTCTTTTATGGCGATACCGCGCGCGGAAAGATACGTACGTACGACCTGTGTGTAGTTCGGATTGAGACCCTTGTCCAGCACGATCTCTGATCTTCGGGTCTGTGCGCAGGAAAGGACCGCAGCTTCAGCCGTCGCG
Organism: uncultured bacterium; assembly: GCA_964653455.1. GTDB lineage: Bacteria > Margulisbacteria > Termititenacia > CAZZFK01 > CAZZFK01 > CAZZFK01. The sequence goes on along the minus strand of CAZZFK010000002.1, from coordinate 117,713 downwards.
GTCGCGCCGTCGTACATCGAAGCGTTGGCGATATCCATGCCGGTCAGTGCGCAGAGCATGGACTGATATTCAAATATCGCCGTGAGCGTTCCCTGGCTTATCTCCGGCTGGTACGGCGTATACGCGGTGTAGAACTCACTGCGCATGGCCAACTGCGGGACGACCGCAGGGATAAAGTGACGATAACTTCCGCCGCCCAGGAAGGTCGGAGCGCTTAATCCTGTTCCTGTGTTCTTGGAAAGGAGCTGTTCGATCTCTCTCAGCAGTTCCGGCTCGGAAACAGCTTTAGGCAGTTGAACGGGTTTTGCGCGAAGGTCCTTGGGGATATCCGAGAGCAGGTCCTCGATAGAGGACACGCCTATCTCATCAAGCATGACCTTGCGTTCGGCTTCAGTATGAGGAAGATATGGCACGTACGTTGAGCTCCTGCGCTGTCCTTGGTGTTATGCCTTGATCACTTTTTCGTAGGCTTCCGCGGACAATAGATTTTTAAGTTCACCGGTATCCGACAATGAGACCTTGATGATCCAGCCGTTCTTGTACGGGTCGGTGTTGATCGTTTCAGGATTGCTGGAGAGTATCTCGTTGACCGCTTCAACGGTACCGGAAACGGGAGCGTACAGATTGGACACGGTCTTGACCGATTCAACGACGCCGAACTCTTTCATCTGGGTGACCGTTGAACCGACCGAAGGTGTTTCAACGAACACGATATCTCCGAGCTCGGATTGGGCATGGTGCGTGATACCGATCGTGGCGGTATTGCCTTCCATTTTCACCCATTCGTGTTCTTTTGTGTATTGAAGGTCTTTCGGGATCATGATCTTCCTCCTGAATTATTGATACGTGCAAAAACGCCGGCATTTTATCATATTTTTATCGTTCGTGACCTGCCCTTTTTATGATAAATACCATGCAAGTTTTTTCCTCTATCTGCCGATAATATAGGTGTAAACGGGTTAAAATATGGGGGACCTTGAGGGGTCCCTTTATTATTGGAGGCCGGAAATGAAAACAAATAAAGTAACGCAAGCCACCCCGCTCAGCAAGACAGAGGCCCTGATCCAGGCTCGGCATATCGTGGGTTCCGCCGCCAATACGATCTCGATCGCCGGCGAGCAGGCCGATCCCGTGATCAAACAAAAACAGGAGCAAAAGATCGCGGCCGAAGCGATAAGTCTGATGAAGCAGTCCTCTGCAAAGGTCCTGACCCAGACAAGTTCAGGGACAAAGAAGTCCTCATCCAGCGAAAAAAACTCGAGCGATCCCCTGGACACATTGTCGAGGGTCGAGAGCGAGAACAGTTCCACGGAAAGCACAGAGACCGATGACCCTCTGGCGAGCGAGAGAAAAAAATCCCTGCAAACGGCAAGTTATTACATCCTGACCTCAACGTTCAAGAGCATGTCCTCAAAGTTCGTGAACATGTTCAGGGGCGAGACGAAGCGTAATTATCAAAAGACCGCGATATATCAGTTCGAAAAAGCAACATCGGTGACCGAGTCCAGCAGGACATCATCTTCATAGTCCCGCATCTCCGGCGGGGCATGCACGGATAAATCTCCCGGAATAATTTATGGTATACTTTTTTCATAAAAGAGGATGAAGGAGCGTTCTGTGCCAAAAAAGAAAAGAACTGCGAAGATGCCCAAAAAGGCGAACACGGTTAAAGCGAAAGGCCGAGGCAAAAAGATCTTCGCGATAGGTGCCGTTTCGGTCGGTGTATGTACGGCCTTGCTGTTCGCTGGATTGTTGCTCGCTCCCGAGTCTCAAAAACGGGCATTACCCGAGCCATTGGAGTCGAACGATCTTATCGTTCCGGTCGTTGTACGGGCGCTCGTTCTTGATATCCCTTCGATCTATATGTCCGCTATCGACAGCATAAAGAGCAATGAAGAGTACCTGAAGAACACGGTATCCATGCGCCTCACGATCGCGGAGCTGCAGGATATCGGCGTGAAGGACACTCTTGCAGCGAAGAACATCTATAAGGAACTGCTCTCAAAGTATCGGAACGAGCTTTTGTATCACAAGCCGATCTCGCGTGTGCGGGGCAGAATGGCCAATGAGCCTCTGCGGTGCATGCTCGTTCCTGAGGTCCTGATCAGCCTCGGGAATATGGCCGCGCGGGAAGGCCGGTATGATGAAGCACGACAATACTATGATCAGGTGCGGAACAGATATAAAAAAGATGTTTTCGGGTATGAGAACGGACCCCGGTGTTATTATGCCGATCTTGCCGTATTGAACGCTACGCTCCTCGTCTCAGGCAATACGGAGTTCGTTGAAAGCTGCACGGAGGCGGACAAGCTGACCGCGTTGGCTGGCCTTGTTTCCGGGCTCCGAGAAGCGTGTGCCACGCCAGATAGCGGCGCGATATCTCGGTATATTGGCGACGGCATAGAGGTCCGCCTGAAAAAGGCCCCGACAATGAACGTGGATGTCCCTGGTATCGTCGCTATGTTGCAGGATGGCAATATGAAGGGCGCTCAGTTCCTGAAGGAGGTCCTGGCCATCCCTGCTCCGGATGTTGTTCAGGCAGGGCCTTGTTTCAAAAAGAACGAACAAGGCGTGCTCACCTATGAGGTCCGGTCGTCCCGTCATGTGGCCATAATTGCACGGTATTCATCAGGCGGGTGGCAGCTTGTGAGCTTTGTGCAGCGTTAAGATCGCGTTCGATATACCACAACAGCAATCTTTCATGTGCACATGAAATTCATTGAAATTTTCCCTGTACAGGGACGATATATTCCCGAGGCAGAAAGTGATTCAACACTAAAGGAGCAGATATGTTGTATAAGGTGATCGCGCAGCATGTTGACACCACCGAACAAAATTCGATCGTTGAGGTGGTCATCGGGAAACAGAAAGATCGAACTCGTATAGTTCGTATTCTGCCATATAGTGCACTTGTGGACGGTCTGATGGCCGAGGACCGCTTCTGGGCCCATATCCAGAACGTTCATACGCTGCATTGTCAATGGAGGGGCGGCGAAAAAGACCCTGATCATCGGAAAGATGCGGTGCTCATGTTGTCCAATGGGTGGCATACGATATTTGTTGCGGTTGCCGATCGTCAATTTGCTGATGATGGCATGAAAGATGCTCTTGCATATCTTGTACTATCAAAGAGCACACATGGGGATGCACAGATCGACAGGATAATGACACGAACTGTTTTTTATGGGTTGATGCCGGAAGGGTTCGAAAGGGACATCAAGAACGGGTTCGTTCAAACAAAGGACATTATGAACATGCAGCTTGCCGCGGACAGGCCAAAAAAGGGCAAAGGGATATTGTCCATTTTTCGGTGAGCGTAGTTTGGATGGACGGGATGCGACAGTCCTCCGTGGTTTTCTCCGGCACGTTCCTTTGAAAAATTGAATTCACCAACCCTGTGTGATATCATCGCCTTTCTATGTGCGGCATATTCGGCTATATAGGCAATAACCAGGACGCTGTCCCGATGATCATCGAGGGGCTGCGTCGTCTTGAGTACCGCGGATATGATTCCGCAGGTGTCGTTGTCCTCAATAAAGAAGGCATCCATATCAATAAATGTACCGGCAAGGTCGCGGACCTTGAATGTCTGTACAAGAAGGACCCGATAAAGGGGCCGATAGCGTTAGGTCATACGCGCTGGGCCACGCATGGCGGGGTCACGGAAATGAACAGCCATCCGCACACGGACCAGTCCGGGGATATCGCCATCATCCATAACGGCATCATCGAGAATTACGATATCATCAAACGCTCGCTCCAGGATAAAGGGCATGTGTTCAAGTCCGAAACGGACACGGAAGTGCTCGCGCATTTGATCGGCACCTATTATGCGAAGATCAATGACATATATGAGGCCGTTCGACAGGCCCTGAAGGATGTCGAGGGCGCATATGCGATAGGGGTCATCTGCAAAAAAGAGCCGGACAAGATCATTGTCGCGAAAAAACACAGCCCGCTCGTTGTCGGCGTGGGGGAACATGAGGTGTTCATCGCCTCCGATGCACCCGCCTTCATCAAGCATACGAACAAGGTCGTGTATATGGAGGACTATGAGATAGGCGTTCTGACGCGCGACAGCGTAAAGTTCACGGACCCTGACGGTGTCGAAAAGAAAAAACAAATAGCGGAGCTCACGTTCGATTCGGAGCAGATCGAAAAGGGTGAATACCCGCATTTCATGCTGAAAGAGATATTCGAACAGCCCTACGCCATACAGGATACCCTGCAGGGGCGTATCTCAAAGACGCTCGACGGCATCACGTTCGACGAGATGAAGCTGACCGATCAGGACCTTTTGAACGTTGAGCAGATCACGTTCGTGTCCTGCGGAACGTCCTGGCATGCGGCACTGGTCGGCGAATACTTCATTGAGCGGTACGCAAAGGTACCGACGGTCGTCGAGTACGCCGCTGAGTTCAGATATCGCGAACCGCTGGTCAGCGAGAAGAACCTTGTTATCGCCATCAGTCAGTCCGGGGAGACGGCGGATACGCTTGCGGCCATCGCCGAAGCGAAGTCCCGTAAGTCGAAAGTGCTGGCGATATGCAACGTTGAAGGCAGCTCCATCGTCCGCGAATCCGATGCGGTCATCTATACCTATGCGGGGCCTGAGATAGGCGTTGCTTCCACAAAAGCGTTCACGACCCAATTGGTGGTCCTGTACCTGTTCTCCATATATCTTGGCTTACTGCGCAAGACGCTGACCAAGGATAAAGCGCGCGAAATGATCGAGCAGCTGCGCCAGTTGCCGAACAAGATACAGCAAGTGCTCGGGAAATCGGACGCGATACGGCAGATCGCCATGAAGTATGTTCAGAAAAAGAACGCCTTATATCTTGGACGCGGGGTCGGGTTCCCGATCGCTCTTGAAGGGGCCTTGAAGCTGAAAGAGATCTCGTACGTGCATGCGGAAGGCTATTCCGCGGCGGAGATGAAGCACGGTCCGATCGCGCTCATCGATAACGAGATGCCGACGGTGGTCCTTGCGTTCAGAGGTCGCAGGTACGATAAGATCATCGGCAACATCATGGAAGTGAAGGCCCGTCACGGCAAGGTCATCGGTATCGCAACGGAAGGCAATGAGGACCTGGCCGATAAGGTCGATGATATTATTTATATCCCGCATACTACGGAAATGCTGAGTTCGCTGCTCGCTTCTATCCCACTGCAGCTGTTCGCGTATTACATCGCGGTCGCCAAAGGTTGTAATGTCGATCAGCCGAGGAACCTTGCCAAGTCGGTCACGGTGGAATAAAAGTCGTATGTCCGAAGTCTAAAGTCTGAAGTCAATTCTTTGCTTCCGCTTCCGCTTTCACGTTCAGGTCTTTCAATATCTTTTCCAGTCTTTCACAATCCGTCTGCAGGGATTCACCGGTCATCGGTTGCACGGGGATGAATTCCGGTCCGACCAGTACGGTGACCTTGGTGAACGGGAGCGGTATGCGGAACTTGTCCCAGCGTTTTTCCAGAACAAGTGCCCTGCGGCTGCCTGTCGCAGCCGGGTAGATATGCGCGCTGCTCTTTACTCCGATAGTGAACGTGCCCGGTTTCACTTTACCGGCGGGACCAGACGGGCCGTCCACGGCGATAGCCCCTGACGCGCCGTCGCGCATGGCATCGATCATGCGTATGGCAGCGCGGGCATCGGAGCGGGCATTATCGTCGGCGGAGACGCGGCAGGTGGTGAACCCCATGGCATGTATCATGCGGGAGAGGACCTCCCCTGCTTCATTATCGGCGGTGAGGGTCACATATCCCTGATGCTGTGTCACGTGAAAGCACACCAGATAGGTATGATGGAACACAGGGAACAGGACCTTGAGCTCTTTGCGGGACGCCCGCGCAATGACGTTCTCCGGGTCATGGAGCTCAACTTTCCAGGTAGAGGCGACAAGCCGGGTCATCGTGAGCAGGCACCACGATTTGATCGCGATGCGGATGTTCTGCAGTCCCTTGAAGGTCGGTCCGGTATTGTTCGCCATGGTGTGAGGATTATATCATTGCGGACGCGGTTGAAAAGGCGTGCTATGCTTTTTTGACGATATGTTCGTGATATATCAGGAGCCATGGGTGCACATGAAAGTCCAGGAAAAGATAGAGCAGTTAAAGCATAAGGTCCTCGACCACGGCGGAAAAGTATCTGCGAAAGAAGCGCTGTCCCTTCTTGCCGTGAATGACGACACACTTCCTTATCTGATGGCAGCAGCGAACGAGATACGCGTCCGCTTCAAGGGGAAGAGGACGGTCCTGTGCAGTATCGTGAACGCTCGTTCCGGTGTATGCAGCGAGGATTGTGCGTTCTGTGCGCAATCCGCGCACCATAAGACAACATCCCCGGCCTACCCGCTCATGGGCCATGCCGCTCTGGTGAAGGCCGCCGATAAAGCCGCAGAAGCAGGCTGCAGTCATTTTGGGCTGGTGACCAGCGGCAAGAGCGCGAACGCACGGAACGACTTTTCACGGATACTTGAGGCGGTCAAAAGCATCGCACAAAAAAAGAAGATACGGCGTTGCGCGTCGATAGGTTCCATGACATATGAAGAAGCATGTCTTTTGAAAAAGGCAGGGCTGCAGCGCGTGCATCATAATCTTGAGACCTCTCGCAGTTTTTTTAAAAAGATATGTACGACACATACCTATGATGAACGTGTTCAGACGGTCAGGAACGTCAAAGCTGCGGGTCTCGAGATATGTTCGGGCGGTATCATCGGGCTTGGAGAGTCGCCCCGCCAACGGGTGGAGTTCGCGCTGGCCCTGCGTGAACTGGACGTTGATTCCGTGCCGTTCAATATCCTGAACCCGATACCCGGCACGCCGCTCGGGAAGATAAAAAAACGTATCAGTCCTCGGGAGATACTAAAGACCCTAGCCATGTTCCGTTTTGTGCTGCCGAAGCAGGATATCATCATCTGCGGAGGGCGCGAGGTGAACCTGCGTGACCTGCAGAGCGTGGTGTTCTGGGCCGGCGCGAACGGCGTTATGACAGGGAATTATCTGACCACGGCAGGCAGACGCCCGGAGCAGGATGTGCAACTGCTGAAAGACCTGAATTTATCCCTGTAAGATCAGCGAAATTTCGATTTTTGCGTCCTTTTGCTCTGAACAAACTCATTGAAATTCTCAGAAAACCGCTACGATTAAGTAATATAGAACACCCGCTTTGTTTTAAAATTAATAAAATATTATTGGAGGCGCTTTATGACAACTATCAGCAGGCTAAAGGAGATCTTTCCTGAGATATCCCAAGGGTATATCGATGCGAACAATAATAATGTCAAAGATTCAGGGGAAGAGATCTTAAAAGGCAAGGTCGTCAATGAAACGGGCGAAGTAGAATTATATTTTAAACAAGATGTTAGCGCAGGGACAGCAGCGCTGGCAAAGATCGTTTATTCCGTGAAAGACATGCCTAAAATTGAAAAGGTGCTGAATGTATTGAATACAGAAAAAAACGAGGATGCGGTTAAAATAAAAAAAGAATACATTGCCATAATGTGTGCTAACGGGGTCGAACGTATATTAGATCACGTGGACATTAAGGATGCCGTATATGATAAAGATGGAAAGGTAATAGCTTTTAACGGTGTTTTCAATAAAGACCTTGAATTCTACAAAGGCACTGTGTCGTACGATGATATTTCCCGAATCCTTGGCAAAGAGCATGTATTCCCGTTTTTTGATGATATTGCAGATGTAGGGATGTATGATCGAGGTCGGATCAAACAATTTGTGAATTCATCGGACATTGATGGATACTTCAACGGCAAAGCTCCCAAAGCAATTAAAGAGTTCTTTAGTAAAAAAGATGTATATACGGTCAAAGCCGGAACAACCATCCACATGACGGAAGGCAGCGTTTTTTTCAATGTGATATCTAACAAAACGGAAGAGTCTGATGGGATGAAGTTCAGGCCGGGGAAGCTTATGCTCAAAATATCGGCCAACGAACAAGTAATAATCGCGGGGATATTGGCTGAAAAGTATGAAAATATCCCCCAGGACAGCGTTTTGGAAAGCAATGTGCTGGAAACGGGAGTTCAAGGAAGTGTGTTCAGATTATCAAAAAATGTTGTTTATAAGTGGCTTACCCTGAAAAAGGGTGATTATGTTAAAGAATGTCTTGAGGATGGCTTTACGCTTTGTATACGCAATGAGGCTCAATTAAAAGAGATACTTCCCGATTATCATATCGCGTATCGGCCGGGGCTGGTATTAAGTGCTTCTGCAAAAATGATCTCGGGAGAGGAAGTGGCGTGTTTTGAGCTGAGCTTAGGCGATGGTGTGGAAGTTGCAGGATATAATCTCAAGCAATTAGAGCTGACGTTACTTACAAAGGGGATTGGGAAAGGGGAAACAATAACCCCGCATTCCATACGTTTCTTGAACAAGAGTATTGAGGTACATGCCGGGGCGCGCGCAGCCTTCTTTGCTGATGGGGATGTTGTTCTGTCCGGGACAATGTCTGAGTTCATAGAGATTAATGGGGCACGGGTCCCCGGGAGGTCGATAACATATTTAAAGACCGGCAACATAGTAAAGAAGATCGCAATAAAACTTGACGAGGATTTTGTTTTTAACGGCGAAGAGATAACAAAAGGCTCGATCATTGAATACAACATCATTGACGGAGATACTTTGAACGGTAAAACAGAGCTTTCTCGTATCTTCTATGCAGATGAATTTTGGCATATATATGATGAGCTCCAGAACGCCGCCGAAAAGATCCAAAGAAACACAGCATCTGAATTCCGTGCAGAAGCTTATAAGATCGCAGATGACGCAGCTATATTGATGCGGAAACGATATAAAGATCAAACTATCAGTAGACTTGGATGGCACGATAAAAAGAGTGAAGAAAAAGCTGGTGTTGGCCTTAGCTTGGGCTATATACCTACTGACGTGAAACATGATGATAAAGTATTAAAAGACTTGATCAAGCTCAGGGATGAATTAAGAGAAATAGAAAAGGAAGAAAATAAAAAACAAAGGGATTAAAACCCAGAGGGACTTATCACCAGCACTGCTATCACTTCGATGTGCGGTGTCTGTGGAAATTAATTTTGCGGAGCATTGTTAAGGAGGAAGAAATATGACAACTATCAGCAGACTGCGGGAGATCTATCCTGAAATATCCAAAGGATATGTTGATGCGAACCACAACAAAAAGAAAGATAAAGGCGAAGAGATCGTTGTTAAAGATAAAGGCAATGAGGTGTCTGCGGTCCTGGAGACCATCGTGAATACGGTGACCGCTCTGCCGGATATCCTTGATGTTAAGTGCATTATAAAAAACGAAGAACCTGAAAGTTCTGAAAAAAAAGGTTACATAGAAAAGCTCGATCAGAAAGTGTTTGAAATGCATAATGAAAAGAACGTACTTACGGATGTGCGGGAGCTCTTTGATGTCTGTTGTGATGAGATCCTTTCCTCTCCTCGTAGAGTGAACAATATCTTGTTCGATAAGGGCTCAAAACTGTTCGGCAATGGCTTCTGTTGCGAAGGCATCATTCTTGAAGATACGACGGTGGGGGAACTGACCTTTAAAAAAGGAACATTTCTTTCCGTGCTGTTCCGCGAAGAGGGCGTATACGTTAAAAGTGGAACCTTGGCTAAAGACGGATATCTTATGCAGGGCAGTGATGAATATAAGGTCAAATACAGTGCAGGGACATTTTTTGATACGGAAGGAATAGAAGGCGGGTCCTTTTTAGAAAGAGACCATAAAGTGAACGGTGTTCTGGCGGAAGACGCTGATTTCCGGGATTTTCATCTGCCGGCCGGGACGATCGTCAACGATTTCGAGGGGTATTATTTATCCCCCAACAAGCAGATCACGTTTTTTGATATTGAGATAGAGCCAGGACAGAAGATAACGTATTCCTATGACTACAATATTTACGATAACGGTTTTTTTTCATATCGTCACGGATATTCGATCATCAGCGAAAGAGAATTCATGATACGCGGTGTTAGTGTCAAAGATTTCTTGTTCGACGATGATGGGTTGAGCTATGCGCCGAACAGCCGCAACTTGTTATTTGCTACGACCAACGGTGTTTTTAAGAAAGAAATGAAATATTACTATGGGCTGCTCCGGATCGGCAAAAACCATTACAGCGAGCATGGAGACTCTGAAACATATAGGCCATCAGCAATTGATGAAGCGATGTTCAAACGAATTCTGACGGAACGCAACGGTTATTTCACGGACCCGGAGTATACGTACGTTAACCAATTCATTACTGAAGAAGTCGTAAAGAAGTACGCGGCATATGTCGGAGATACAACATATGCAAAGATAAAGCCCATGCTCAATGAGCACGCGGTGGATTGTGCTCCCGGCACAAGACTGTATCTTGCAACAGACAAGAAGACGATGATCTGTGAAGCGATATGCGCCCATGATCAGACGATATTCGGATATACGATACCGAAAGGGTCCATCGTAAAGATCGAGGGAAATGAGATAACGTCGATCACTTTGTCCGGAAAGACGGATATATGCGGTCTTGTTTTTCCTGAGGGAGCCGTACTTTCCGTTACATATGGGGACAGATATGAGCCTGTCCTTCCTGTTATCACGTATACATTTCCGAAAGATTCAAATCTCAGTGTATTGCAGTCAAGGATAGACAGGCCGACAAAAAAGGGGGAGAAGCTTGTGATCAAGAATGATCACGTGCATTTCGTTATCTCTAATTGGAATTGGCCGGAACCGGTCGTTACGATAATTGATGGGGTAAAGTTCACTATTTCCAATGATGAACTTGTTATGAAGAATGGAACGCTGACGGAGGTTGTCCATGGCGTTGTTGTTAAAACCTCAACGATCATGGGTAGCCGCAGCGGGTCAGATAAAGTGGAGAGCATAAAGGTCCCGGAAGGTGCAACGGTCAGCATTAATGATGAATATACGTTGATCGATGAAAAGGATGAGATACCAAAGATCATTTGGAAGAAAAGGAGTCATAGTGATGTTGAGCAAGACGTTCGTGGGCTAAAAGGGATGTGTATTTGGGTCAGCCACTGGATACACGCTATGAAAGGTGATGAATACATATATAAGCTGACCGACGAGGTTGAGCGGCTTGATTCGCAATATCATGCGCTTCTCAGCAGATATCCTGATCTTGAAGCGCTTTCGACTGATGACAGAAAGAAGTTTTATGATATGTTGTATGAAATATCGGAAGAAGCATCGATATTGCATACGAAATACTTCTCAAAATAGAAAGATATGAGCGCTATCCAGTTAGCGCAATGACAGGGAGGCTAACGCTTCGATATGCGGTGTATGTGTAAAGGGAACATATAATTGCAGGTCCTTAGGAGAAACAGGTATGGACGTGATGAACAATTTAAAAGCGATATATCCCGAGATATCCCGGGGCTACATCGATGCGAACCATAATAAAAAAATGGACGATGGGGAGAAGATCAAGGCCAAAAAAGATGTTCCGACTTTGCCTGAGGTCCTGGAGCAGATCGCGAGCACCGTGAGTGATCCTCAGGATGTTGAAAGGACGATAACGGTACTGGATGAAGAAGGTGACCGCACGAACGACCTGGACCTGTGGGACCTCCTGGTCCGGTACAAGTTACGACTTATAACGGTCAAGGATGGGCTTAAAAAGAGCTCAGACTAAGGCATCGAGCATACGGAAAGTACTGGGGCCGCAGGATTTTTATTTAGCTTTTAATACCAGTTCCGCTATCGCCTCGATATGCGGCGTTTGCGGGAAATGATCGAATATCCCCAGGCTCTTGATCGTGTACTGCTGCTGGAACTGTGCCAGTTCTTTGGCCATCTGTGACGGATTGCACGAAACATAGACCATCACTTCCGCTTTCAGGTCCAATATCTTTTTGACGAGCTTCGGGTGCAGGCCCGCGCGCGGCGGATCGATGACAAGCATCAGGTCCTTCGCTTCGCTTTCCCCGATGATGCGTGCGTCAGCGCAGCGCGCTTCGGCATTCTTGATGTTGTTCAGGTCCAGGTTCACCGCAGCGCCTTTGATATTGGCCCCGTCGCTGTCGATAATGAGCAGCTTCTTGAACATATCTGCCAGCGTTATTCCGAATGTCCCTGCTCCGCCGTAGAGGTCCACGAGCGTTTTGTCCGCCGTCTTGTATCTCTTGAATATCGAACGGCAATGCTGGAGCATCTTCTCTGCCGTGGCCGTATTGTTCTGGAAGAAGGCCTGGCTGTGGAACCGGATACGTTTGCCTAGCAGCTTTTCCTCGAGGAACGGGGTGCCTTTGAGCGGATGACATTTCTGGGTCACGCTCAGGTCCTGCCGCGCGCCGACGGTGCCGCCGATGACATTGGCGGCCGAGGTGGCAGCGGCGAAGGCGGCGATAAGGTCCTGCTGTTCGATAAGCTTCGGGCTTTCGCTGTTCACGATGAACGTGATGCTCGAATCCCCGCTGTTCTTCATGGTTCGAATTGTCGCGTACTTCAATGTCCCTCGTTTGGAACGAGGGTCGAAGATGTCCAGCTCTTTCTTGTTTCGATTGTAGAATCCCCACACTTCTTTCAGGAGTGCGTTAAGTTTTGGCTGAGAGATAGGGCACTGCTCGATCGGAATGATATCGCTGAAGCTCTCTTTGCGGCGCAACCCCGGACCTTCTTTAGAGAAAGCGAAATCCATGCGTGACCGATAGCCGAATTGGTCCGCCGTGTAGACCTTCACGTCCTTCGGGACTTCCACGATATTGGTCATGAGCTGCCAGAGCACGAAGTTCTTCTTCTGTTCGACCTGTGTCTTGTACGGGACATGCTGGAGCGAACAGCCGCCGCATGAGCCGAAATAGGGACATTTTGCGTTCTTGAAAAGTGTGTTCATGAAAAAATTGTACAGTAAAGACCCGTCATTGGACAATTGGTGATATCTTGATCATTACATGAGAGTGACGGTCTTAACCGCGGGATAACAGGAATCGGTGAGGGATATCGCGGCTTCATGTGCGCCATGCATGGTCTGCCCTGTATTCGTTATCATATACTTGTTGATAGTGCCGAGCGTAGTGAAGGCTTTGATCAGATATGGCCTCAACGCACGCCATTGATCAGCATCGATCTCTGCAGGGGAGTGAGGGGTGGGGACGAAATACATCCCATACCCTCCCCGTTCAAAAATAAAGGATGTGGACCTGTAGGGAAGCTTCGGTTCGATACGTACGGTCAATGGTTCTGTCCCGGGTAGCTGTACTATCAATTGCATTGAACGAAGAATTATGACCTTTGGATCGATGAAGCGGAGCAGCGCAAGAAAACGCTGCAGGTTATCTTTGGGTACGAGCGTAAGATGAAAAGGCGTGACATGAAGCTGGCCTGCGGAGATAAGCTCCCGGATAGAACGGCGGAAAACGATGAGTGGGTCCTTGTGGAACACTCGGCGAAAGTCAGCCTTGGCGATCTTCCCGTCCCTTTTGAAAGAGTGCAGCAGATACTTGATCATTTCATGATGAAGTTCTTTTGTTTCTCCTTCATATGCGGGGATGTTCTTGCGGGGATCTGAAGCGGTATCGCGTGCCGCATAATAGGAGAGCTTCCCGAAGATGAAAGAGCGGGACGTAGGCCCCAGGCCCAGGAGCGATCTGCGATCGGAGGGGATATCAGTATATCCAGGGATATGTGCAAGAAAAGGTATGGCAGAGAAGAACGGGCCTAAAAATGTATGCCATGAAAAACGGGCGAACGAATATGAATGTTCTTCGAATGGAGCTTCAATCTTTTGTCGGGAAAAATATCCGTTGCGCAGGCTGAGTGAGCGCAGCCGTGGGGATATCTTTCGGGCGAACATGTTCAGATGGCGCAATACATCCTCAATGTTGCCGCCAGAGGTCCGGGCAATGTACGATTTTGTCGGGACGAGGCGATATAGGGTGATCCTGGACGGCTTCAAGGCCATCGTGCGCACGAACGAGCGTAGAAAAGAGGCCGGGGTGTCCCCGTTAAGACCGTACAGAAGATCGATGTTGACCTCCTTGAAACCCAGGGAACGGATATCGGTCATGAGCCGGTCAACGTCATTCACCGTTTGATAGGAACGATTGGCTTTATCGAGCGCTTGCGCAGAAAAGGTCTGTATGCCGAAGCTGATGTTCTGGAAGCCTTTTGTACGCAGGACCAGAAGCTTATCTTTTGTTGCGGTAAGCGCGTTCACTTCGCAAGTTTTTTTCGCATTACGGGTGAAATGAAAGGAGTCATGTATATGATCAATGATCTCGGCAAGATCTTGTTCGTTATAAATAGTAGGGGTGCCGCCGCCAATGTATAGATGTTGGAACCGTACACGATGAAATACAGGCGCATAACGCTCGAAGAGCTGGTACAGATATTTTTTATAGTTGAGCAGGTCGTTGTATGAATCGGCCCGTTCAGAAAAATATGAACAGTACGAGCAGCGCTGAACACAAAAAGGGATATGTATGTACAGGCTCAACGGATCGCGTTGCCCTTTCCTTAAATACGCTTGCCAGTGGCGCATTATATCGTCATGTGTAAGCGCCAGGCGAGTGATGTCAGACACATATACGACAGCTCGTTCGGGGCACTCACAGTCGCGCAGAAGATCGGTGTATAAAATATTCAGCATATATCGGCCGTCTCTGTTCTTGGCCCGTTAGGAAAGGTCATGCGCGGAGGCTCACATAAAACCTGTGAGTGAAGGCAAAAGCAGGAAGATGCCTTTGCGTATCATCATCACTGCGATGGCCGCGATGAGGAGCGAGGCGAGCTTGGAGATGGTCTTGGCGCCGACCTTGCCCAGGAACTTGTAGATGACACCAGAGAACCAGAAAACGATACCGGCGAAAAGGACGTTGATGAGCACGGAAATGCCGGTGAGCAGGATGCCGTACTGGTTGATGAGAATGAGCGAGGTCGTGAGCACGGCGGGACCTACGATGAGCGGTACGCCGATCGGTACGGCCCCCAGAGCGTCACGATCAGCGGAGTGATGCTTCTTGTCGAAATTGAGCATGTCGCTCATGGCGATGACGAACAACAATATGCCGCCCGCGATCATGAAATCGGATACGGTGATGTGCAGCAGTTTGAGGATGCCCTGCCCGATGGCAAGGAACATGATAGAGACGGCCAGTCCGGTCCAGACGGACTGGATGACGACCTTGCGGTGCTCTTTTTTTGAAAGACCGTGCGTCAAGTTCATGAACATGGGCAGCACGCCGAACGCATCGACGGCGATGAAGAGCGGGAAAAAACACAGGATAAATTCGTTCATTGTGGGGCTATTCTATATAATTATATGAAAAAGACCAAGCATGCGCCGGACA
Organism: uncultured bacterium; assembly: GCA_964653455.1. GTDB lineage: Bacteria > Margulisbacteria > Termititenacia > CAZZFK01 > CAZZFK01 > CAZZFK01. The sequence continues at coordinate 102,410 of CAZZFK010000002.1, read as the reverse complement.
CCGTCGGTCACGGACGTCCCCGGACTACGGAGATCCCCTGTGCCGCGAAATGCGTAAATATTTTTTTGAGCGCGGTATTGAACGGGGCCCGGTCCGGCCATGCGGAATGCTTTTTTAGTAAGGGGAGTATGCGCAGGAACACGAGCTTTGCAAGCCCTGTGGAGCGGGGGTCTGCAGATGTTCCTGCCGGCAGGAACATGCCGTATCCTTCACGGCGTGCAATATACCGCTGGTCTTTTCTTTCAAGTTCCGCATGGAGGAAGATATCTTTTCCCTGGGCAGTGAGCTTGAGGTCGATGGTCGGGACGATCCGTACGGTATCGCCCATGAGCCGGAGCAGTGTATGGAATTTTTGTTGATTATTTTTCGGGAGCAGCTCGATCTCCTTGTCGCTGACCTTTATCAGTCCTTCTCGTTGTAATGCTGCGAGGCGCGGCCCGAACACATCGACAATATCTCGAGCGTACAGCTCTTTGAACCCGTTCCGGTCGATACGTCCACGTTCTTTGAACGCGATGCACATGGTCCGCAACATCGCAGTGCGAGGCCCGACCTCATTCCCCTTAAAAGCGGCGTGTGCGGGGGCGAACGGAAGCTCCGCGGCCTGCAGTGCTTGATAATCGAGCCGGCAAAAGATGTGTGACCGTGCCGTTGGGCCGAGCCCAAGTACGGAGAGATCTTGAGAGGGGATATCCGAATACGCGTAGAGAAGCGAACAGTCGGAAAAATAGCCCGGAGCTCCGGGGCTGCTCTCCGTCGGTTTGATCCAGGCGTAAGTGTGGTCTTCGGCTGACGACGACATGCATTTATGATCGATGTATCCGTTGCCTTGAAAAAGCGCTCTGGCAGAGGGCAACATCTTTTCGGCGAAAGAGTTCAGATGTTCGATGCACTTCCCCTGGTCCCCGCCGAAATGAACGTTCAGGTATTCTGCGGTGGGGACCAGTCGAATGACGGTCACTTTAGGGATGCCCAGAGCGATCACTGCTTTGACGGACTCGAGGAACCCTTGCGGCGTATCCCCGACCAGACCGTAGAGCAGGTCGGCATTGACGGCGTTGAAGTGTTTGGCGTGCAGTTGCGCCACAAAGTCTTTGAGCAGCCGCCGGTCCTGATACGCTCGGTTGGCTTTTTTCAGCGCGTGCGGCGTGAAGGTCTGTACCCCGAAACTGATGTAATTAAAACCGAACTGTTCGAGCAGGGAGAGCTTGTGGGGTGTTGAGGTGATCGGATTGATCTCGCAGGACCGGGTGCTGTTCCGTGTAAAGGAGAACGAGGAAAAGATCTTCTCAAGCAGTTCCTTGAACATGTGTTCAGGGAAAATGGTCGGCGTTCCTCCGCCGATATAGACATGTTCGAAGAGGCGGTCCTTGAACACAGGCGAAAAGAAGTCTATCAGGGCGAAAAGGTATTCACGGTACTTCTCGAGCTCGGCAGGCGCGGTCACTTCAGTGGAGAAATAGGAACAGTACCGGCAGCGATGCGCACAGAACGGGATATGGATATACAGGCTGAGCCGCGGGGACCGGGTGTCCTTTATGAACTGTACCCAGGAATCCCGGATCTCAGTATATGTGTACGGACGGGAGGGCGCCGTGGGGGCGTATGAGAACACCTTTTCAAGGCACTCGCTATCCTGGATGAAACGATCGTGATCTATCTGCATACCTGTTCATCGATATGATACTACTGAAAGTGCATATATAGCTATCGGATCAGTGATGTCCCTGATAAGAAGATATACTCATAATTCAAATTATTGTACAATGCAGGGCATTATGACCTCCTTAAAATATAAAAGGATATTATTGAAATTAAGCGGAGAAGTCCTGGCCGGGTCCCGGCAATACGGCATCGATCCCGAGACCACGCTCAAAATAGCAAAAGAGGTCAAAGAGATAGCGGACCTGGGCGTTGAAGTGGCCCTGGTCATCGGCGGGGGCAATATTTTTCGCGGAATGTCAGCGGCAGCGAACGGCATGGACCGGACCGCGGCAGATTCCATCGGTATGCTCGCGACGGTCATGAACGCTATCGCTTTTCAGGATGCTCTTGAAAAGATCGGGACCCCGACACGGGTCCAATCCGCAATCGAGATGCAGAAGATCGCAGAACCCTTCATCAGGCGGCGGGCGATACGGCATCTTGAAAAGAAGCGTGTCGTTATCTTCGCGGGAGGGACGGGCAACCCGTATTTCACGACGGATACGACCGCCGCGCTCAGGGCCGCGGAGATAGATGCCGACGTGGTCATGAAGGCCACGAAAGTGGACGGATGCTACGATAAAGACCCGACCAAGGACAAGACCGCCGTGAAGTTCGAAGCGATATCGTTCATGGAGGTCATTAACAAACAATTAAAGGTGATGGACATGACCGCAGTGAGCCTTTGTATGGACAATAAGATACCGATCATGATCTTCAACATGCAAGAACCAGGGAACATGAAACGGTCGGTCCTCGGGCAAAAAGTAGGCACGGTCGTAGGAGGGTAAGCCATGGAAAAATTGGTAGCAAAAGCTTCGGACAGGATGGAAAAGTCGATCGCCAGTACAAAACAGAAGTTCGCCGGTATCCGTACGGGGCGCGCGAACACAGGGCTCTTGGAGAACGTCATGGTCGAGGCATACGGAGCGACCATGCCCCTCAATCAGCTGGGAATGCTCACGGTACCTGATGCGCAGATGCTCATGATAAGCCCGTTCGATATAACAACGATCGGTGCCATTGAAAAAGCGATAATGAACTCGAACCTCGGGCTGACCCCGCAGAACGATGGCAGGGTCATCCGTATCCCGCTCCCGCGGCTCAATGAGGAACGCCGCAAAGAGCTTGACCGTATCGTTCGGCAGGAAGCTGAAGAGGGCCGTATCTCGTTGCGCAATATACGCCGCGAGGTCCTTGATGAAGCGAAAAAGGACAAGGAGTTCTCGGAGGACGATCATAAGCGCATCCAGACCGAAGTCCAGAAGGTAACGGACAAATATTCCGCGAAGATCGAGGAACTGCTTGAGAACAAGCTGAAGGAGATCAAGGAGATCTAGTGCGATCAGTGTTCTCTGTCCTTCTTCAATACGCATAGAGGGTGTCCCGTGTTCGAGCTGTTCAACCGCAAAAAAGATCCCCAAAAGCTGGACCCGCTTAATATCCCTCAGCATGTGGCCATAATTATGGACGGCAACGGCCGCTGGGCAAAGCGCCGGGGGCTGCCTCGCGAGGCGGGTCATGCTGCAGGTGAGGAAGCTTTGCGGGTCGCGGTCAGGACCGCCGCGGAGCTGGGGGTCAAGCATCTGAGCGTCTACGCCTTCTCAACGGAGAACTGGAAACGGCCGGAAAAAGAAGTGAAAGCCCTGATGGAGCTCCTTAAAATGGCCGTGCAAAAATGGATGAAAGACATGGTCGCCAATGATGTGCGCATCAGGATGCTCGGACGTATCAGCGAACTGCCGGAGGATATACGTGCCGGCATCAGGAGCGCTGAAGAGGCTACCAAGAACTGTTCGCGGCTCACGCTCAATATCATGCTCAATTATGGTGGACAGGCGGAACTGACGGACGCGGTCAGGGCCATTGTCGCTGATGCCAGGGCCGGGAAGCTCAGTGAAAAGGATATTACGGAAAAGGACATAGAGGCGCGCTTATATACTGCCGGCATCCCGGACCCGGACCTGCTCATCAGAACGAGCGGAGAGCTGCGGCTCAGCAACTTTCTGCTCTGGCAGGCGGCGTACTCTGAATTCTATTTTACGGATGTCCTGTGGCCGGATTTCCGCCGGAACCATTTTGTGGAGGCTGTGATAGAATATCAAAAACGGAACAGACGCAAAGGAGACATAGCTTGATGTGGTCTGATACTAAATTACAGGCCCGATTATTGACCGCGCTCATCGCCGGCCCCATCGTTTTTGCTGCCGCCTATATCGGCGATGTCCCGTTCCTGATCATGGTCGTTCTGGTCGCTATCCTTTGTCTTAATGAATTCCTTGAAATGATGCGCGGTAAAGATAAAGAAGCGCATCGGTATGATTTTTTTGTACATACGATATCGCTCGCCTTGATCGTGAGCGCGTTCATGGCAGAAACAAAAGGTGTCTGGCACTTGTTGCCTGTCAAGATATTCTCCGTGCTCATGATCCTTTATTTTCTTTCGCAGCTCATCTTCGAAAAGGTCTATTTCAAGGGTGTTGCACTGTTCGATAATATCCGTGCGATAGTCTATATAGGCTTTTTCCTGTCGTTCTGGGTATTGGTCCGCAGTCTGCCGGTACATGGGCTCGGCTATACGGTGTTCATCGTCCTTGCCGTCTGGTGCAACGATATTTTCGCTTATTTCATAGGTCTTAAGTTCGGGAAACACCGGCTGAACATCAAGTTGAGCCCCAAGAAATCCGTTGAGGGTGCCTGGGGGGGCTTCTTTGGTACGATACTGTTCGCGTTCTTGTTCGGCCATTGTCTGGGGTTCACGAGGGAGCAGGCGGTGATATTGGGAGCTGTGGTCAGCGTTCTGGCCCAGGGGGGTGACCTTCTGGAATCCCTGTTCAAGCGCACTTCGAACATAAAGGATTCAAGTAATCTGCTCCCGGGGCACGGCGGGTTCCTTGACCGCGCGGACAGTTTCATATTATCGGTCCCGGTGTATTATTTCATCCTGATCCATATCCTTTGAAAAAGGAACTGTTATGAAGAAGATAGTTGTTCTGGGGTCCACCGGGTCGATCGGGACGCAAGCACTTGATGTCATATCTCAACATCCGGACAGGTTCAAGGTCGTGGGGCTTGCGGCGCGGAGCAATATCGAGCTCCTCAAAAAGCAGATAGATACTTTTCATCCGAGGATCGTCTCGGTCGGGGACGAGCAGAAAGCAAAGGAGCTCAGGGGGCTGTATCGCTCAAAAAAAATAGACATCCTTGCTTCGGATGCCGGCCTTGAAGCGCTTGCCACGTTCCCGGACGCGGACATGGTCCTGGTCGCTGTTACGGGCGTTGCGACGCTCGGTCCTACGATCGCAGCGATAAAACAGGGGAAACATATCGCGCTCGCCAGCAAGGAGATACTGGTCTCGGCGGGGCATCTGGTCATGAAAGAGGTCAATAAGCGCGGAGTGCTGTTCCTCCCTGTCGACAGCGAGCATAGTGCCATCATGCAGGCCCTGCATCCGACCGTGCATACGAAGGGGTATCTGGATTATCATGTCAGCGAATTGCAGCGCCTGATCCTGACCGCTTCGGGAGGTCCGTTCCTGCATACGCCTCTTGAGGAGCTCCAGTATAAGAACGTTGATGATGCCTTACGTCATCCGACCTGGAACATGGGGAAGAAGATCACCATCGATTCTTCGACGCTCTTCAATAAAGGGCTTGAGGTCATAGAGGCCCATTGGCTCTTCAATGTGCCGTACGAAAAGATCAGCGTCATCATCCATCCTCAAAGTATCGTTCATTCGCTCGCGGAATTCGTGGACGGGTCCGTCATTGCGCAGCTGGGTACGCCGGACATGCGGCTCCCGATACAGTATGCCTTCTCGTTCCCGGAGCGGCTCCCGTCCCATTGGCCAAAACTCGCCCTGCATGCGATATCCGAGCTGAAGTTCTATGAGCCGGACATGAACAAATTCCCGGCGCTGCGGCTCGCCTATGAGGCGGGGGCCGAGGGCGGGACGATGCCTACTGTTCTGAACGCCGCTAATGAACGGGCCGTAGAACTTTTCATTGAGAAAAAGATAAAGCTGACCGAGATCCCTGTTCTGATAGAAAAGGTCATGGACGAGCATACGACCGTAAAGGACGCGCACATTAAAGATATCGTGTATTACCATGCCTGGGCCCGCAACAAGGCGGAAGAGGTCGGCAAGGTGCTGTGCGTATAAGACCGGTCCGGGACCTTTTAATGCCCTTCGGTTCACCCTATAATTACTTCCATGGATAAAAAATGTGATGTTCTTATCATCGGCGGCGGTGTTACCGGTGCCGCGATAGCCAGAGAGCTCTCACGGTATCGTCTTTCGACGGTACTGCTTGAAAAAGAAGCGGAACTGGCGTTCGGAGTGTCCAAATCCAACAGCGGCATCGTTCATCCGGGGACACAGAACCGCCCCGGGTCCCTGAAGGGGGCTCTCTGTGTTCAGGGGAACCGGCTCATGCGCCGCATCGCAAAAGAGCTGGGGGTGCATTTTCTGGAGGTGGGGGAGCTCATTGTGATCTTCGATGAAAAGGACCGCGAGGCCCTGCGGCGGCTGCAAAGCGAAGGCGAGCAGCTGGGCGTGCCCGGGCTCAAGATCGTCGACCGCGGATGGCTCCTTGAACATGAACCGAACATCGGCCCCGATGTCGTTGCGGCGCTCTATGCGCCCACGGCCGGTATCATAAGCCCGTATCGGTTGACCTATGACCTGGCCGAGAATGCCCAAGATAACGGTGTCGAGATATTAACGGAGCAGAAGGTCATAGAGATAGAACGCACGGGGGCACACGGTGCTATGCCCCGCTTCATTGTCCGGACAGAACAGGGGCTGAGCGTCAGTGCGGTAACGGTCATCAATGCGGCCGGCCTGTTCGCCGATGACATAGCTCGTATGGTCGGTATCAATGATATTGTCATCAAGCCTCGAAAAGGGGAGGAATATCTGCTGGATAAAAAGCGCGAGCATATCGTGAACCACATCCTGTTCCCGCTGCCGACCAAGGCATCCAAAGGAGTACTGGTCATCAAGACCTCGGATGGCAATCCGATGATAGGGCCTACCGCGGAGGATATCGAAGATAAACAAGACCTTGCGACAACGGAGGCCGGGCTGCAAAAGGTACTGACCAGCGTCAAGCGCATGCTCCCGACCGTTGCGGAGAGAGATATCATCGCGTATTTTGCCGGACTGCGCCCGGTCGCCGGAGAGGACTTTATCATACGTCATGAACCTTCTGTCCCCGGCATGGTGACGGTCGCAGGCATTCAATCCCCCGGACTGACGGCGGCGCCGGCCATCGCCTGTATGGTGGCGGGCCTTGTCAGAGGATCAGGGGTCTCGCTCCGCAGAAAACTGTTCTTTAAACGCAAGAGGAATCCCACAACGCATCTTTTTGCGGTACCGTTAGCACTGACAAAGCGCTTGATGCGGAAAGATAAAGCATATGGCGATATCGTGTGTCGTTGTGAAATGGTGTCCGCCCGGGAAGTCAGAGATGCTATAAAGCGCGGTGCACGTACGCTTGACGGTATCAAGTTCAGGACACGTGCACAGGCCGGGCGCTGTCACGGAGGGTTTTGTACGACACGGATCATGAAGATCATGAGAGAAGAGCTTGGCTTGCCTATGTCCTCAATAACTAAACGCGGGAAAGGTTCAGAGATCGTCATGGAAGAAAGAGGCGGCATATGATCGAACGGGACCTGGTCATAGTCGGCGGAGGTCCGGCAGGGCTTGCTGCCGCGATATCCGCTTCACAACAGGGAATTAAAGATATATTGCTCCTGGAGAGAGATCAGTATCTTGGCGGTATCCTCAATCAGTGCATACATCCCGGCTTTGGGCTGCAATATTTTAAGGAAGAGTTAACAGGGCCGGAATATGCCGAACGTTTTATTGCTATGTTGGAGAAAGAGCGTATAGAAGTAAGTACGCGTTCATTTGTCGTTAATATGACAAATGATAAGGTGTTAACCTATTTAAAGCCTGGGAAGACGGAGCGCGTGCGCGCAAAGGCGATCGTATTAGCCACCGGTTGCCGGGAGCGAACAAGGGAGATGATCCATGTCCCCGGTGATCGTCCAGCGGGCATATTCCCTGCGGGGCTGGCGCAGAAACTCATAAATATTGAAGGGTGTTTACCGGGCCGGGAAGTGGTCATTATCGGGTCGGGTGATATCGGGCTCATTATGGCCCGTCGTTTCACGCTTGAGGGGGCCTTGGTCAAAGCTGTGCTCGAGATACAGCCCCAATGCCGCGGACTTGTGCGGAACGTTGTGCAGTGTCTCGAGGATTTTGATATACCGCTGTATCTGAACCATACGGTGATCGCGATACACGGGAAGGCCCGGGTCGAGAAGGTCACGGCCTCAAAAGTGGACGAGCATATGAACACTATCCCCGGGACGGAATTTGAGGTCCCTTGTGACACCGTACTTGTGTCCGTAGGGTTGATACCTGAAAATGAACTGCTGGAAATGACGGGGGCCGCGATAGATACCCGAACGAACTCCCCCGTCAGCACGACCACGAATGCAACGTCGATACAGGGCATATTTGCCTGCGGGAATTGCTACAAGGTGTATGATCTGGTCGATTCGGTCACGAAAGACAGTACTTTGGCCGGCGTTATGGCGGCGGAGTGGATAAAGGCGCACCCATGATAAAGAAGATGACCTGTACAAAATGTCCGCGCGGCTGTCAGCTGCTGGTCGATATAGACAGTGGGCGCGTTGTCGGGGTCACGGGGAATCGCTGCTCAAAAGGGGAGGAATACGCACGGCTGGAAGTTGAACATCCGATGCGCATCCTTACGTCCTCGGTCCTGACAGATGGTCTTGAAATGAAGATGGCCCCGATAAAGACGAGCGGCCCTGTCCCTAAAGAGAAGCTCATGAGCGTGATGGGGGAGGTCCTGTCAGCGCGGGTCCGCCGGCCGATGAACGTTGGCGATATCGTTATCCCTGATGTGCTCGGCCTTGGCGTTGATATTGTTGTGACCAGGAGTGTCCGATGAACGCGGCGTCCCGGTCATTGCGCATACGGTGCATGTGTCGGTATAATACTTTCATGAAAAAGATCGTGAGCATTGTCGTTATGTCATTGATGATGACCTGCGTACAGGCAGGCCTTATCGGCGATTTTTACACCAACGACCGGTACGGGTGCTCGATCAGCGGCAACGGATGGGCCCCTGATACGGTACAGCAAAAAAAGCTCGTTGTGTTCAAGGCCGGCGATGGTATCAGTGAGGTCTCCCTGGATGTGATCCCGATGGCCACGGTCAGGGCTTCTACGGCCAAACAGGTCGCGACCGCCCGAGTGGAAGGGTATGACAGCTGGATGTACATCGGCGGACGCCAGATGGAGGGCTGGGAGATAAGTAACGCGAACGCATCCGACGGGTTCCTGGTGATGTATTCGAAGAACGTGTTCAGCAGGACCAGCGGTGCAATAAAGATACTGGTCACGGAAAAGTACTATGTCAAGAACGGATATGTATATATCGTTTCCATGCTTTCTTCCTCTCAGGCCTGGTCGGGCGCCAAGGATACGTTATTGAAGATCGCAGGGTCTTTTAAACTCAGTTAGGGCCATTTTTTTTAAACAAGAACGTCAAAAAACATACACAAAATACATCAAAAGAAACAAAGTTGACAAATCTATGATCATAGGGTATACTATACGTATAGTGATGAATTCATGCTTAGTGATTCCCCGCATTACTGAGCTGAAGAAATATAACGTAAAGGAGGTGTACAATGGCAGATTATAATCATGTAATGCTCGTCGGTCGTCCGACGGCGGCTCCCGAGACTAAGACCGTTGGTGAAGACAGAAAACTTTCGACCTTCACTCTTGCGGTCAATCGTCCGTACAAGGACCAGAACGGCAAATCCGTTGCGGATTTCTTTCATGTGGTGTCCTGGGGCAAACTGGCCGAGGTCATAGGCGAGTACGTGAAAAAAGGCGAAGACATATTGGTCGATGGCCGTATACAGTCGCGCTCATACGAGCAGAACAGCGAGACCAAATGGATCACGGAGATAGTCGCCGAGAATTTCACGTTCCTGCGGCACAAGAGCGGACAGAAGAAAGAAGAAGCCGTTGCGGTCGCGGCATAGCACATTCGACCACATATCTTCTCTTGCTAGCGGAGAAGAACAAAAAAGCGAGGAGAACATCCTCGCTTTTTATTTGGATACGCGTCCCTGACATGATCGTAATTTACAAATAAATTTTCTGCTGTTATCGTACTCCGTCTGCGGAGATGCACGGATGATATACAAAAAAAAATATGATGTGATCGTTGTGGGAGGCGGCCATGCCGGCTGTGAGGCAGCGCTTGCTTCCGCCAGACTTGGGTGTGCGACACTGCTCATTTCAATGAACCTCGATACCCTTGCTCTGATGTCATGTAACCCGGCCATCGGTGGTCCGGCGAAAAGTCAGCTGGTCCGCGAGATCGACGCGCTCGGCGGAGAGATGGGAAAAGCAGCGGACGCGACGTTCCTGCAAATGAAGATGCTCAATCTCTCGAAAGGTCCGGCGGTACATTCTTTGCGGGCACAGTCCGATAAAGCAGCATATCATACGTACATGAAGTCTGTTCTTGAAGGGCAGTCCGGCCTTGATATTAAGCAGGCCATTGTTACGGACCTTCGGCTCAATAAAGGTGCGGTCGTCGGAGTGGATACCAGGCTCGGTGTTACATACCTGGCCAGAACGGTGGTTATCACGACAGGTACGTTCCTTAACGGGGTGATCCATGTCGGTATGGAGCATATGCCTTCCGGACGTATGGGGGAATTCCCTTCGGTTGAGTTGTCAAAAAGTCTTGCAAAAGCCGGCCTAAAGCTTGGCAGGCTTAAAACGGGGACAACGCCTCGTCTTGACAGAAGGACCATAGACTTTGCAAAAATGACCGAAGAACCCGGGGCAAAAGAGAAATACAGGTTCTCTTTCTATCCGGAGGCATATGATCCGGAGCAGATGTCTTGCTATATGACCTATACCACCAAGAAAAGCCATGCCATTATAAAGGCTAACCTGGACCGATCACCTTTATTCCAAGGAAAGATCCAAGGGGTAGGCCCCAGGTATTGCCCCTCCATTGAAGATAAAGTGGTCAGATTTCCGGATAAGGACAGGCACCATTCTTTCATTGAGCCTGAAGGGCGGCATACGAATGAAATGTATACGCAAGGTATGTCCACGAGCTTACCTGAAGATGTACAGCTTAAATTCTTAAGGACAATGCCCGGCCTCGAAAAGGTCGAGATCATGCGCCCGGGATATGCCGTTGAATATGACTTTGTTTTCCCGAGCCAGATACAGCGGACCCTCGAGACCAAGAAAGTCAAAGGACTGTTCCTTGCCGGGCAGATCAATGGGACGTCCGGTTATGAGGAAGCCGCAGCTCAAGGTCTTATTGCCGGTATCAATGCCGCCTGTAAGGTAAAAGGACGGGAGCAGGTCGTACTGGGGCGGGAGAGTTCTTATATCGGCACGCTCATTGATGACCTGGTCACTAAAGAGATAGAAGAGCCGTACCGTATGATGACATCAAGGTCGGAATACAGGCTTATTCTCAGGCAAGATAACGCTGATCAGCGCCTGACGCCTCTGGGGTATGCTATTGGCCTTATTAATAAAGCGCGCTATGACGTATATCAGGATAAAGTGAAAAAGATAAAAGCGGAGATACATCGGCTTAAGAGCACATATGTTGTTCCGGATATTGGCAATAAAGAGCTTATGGCCGCTCTAGGGGAAGGACTAAAAAAGAAGATGACCCTTGCGGAGCTTATATGCAGAAAAGACCTTGATCACGAAAAGCTTGCTGTATTCGATAAACAGAGAAAGGCTTTGCCTGCCGAGGTCATAGAGCAAGTAGAGATCGAACTGAAATATGAAGGGTATATCCAGCGTCAGGAGGAGCAGATAGCGGAGTTCAAGCGTTTGGAAGACAAGCAATTGCTGCGGGGGCTTGATTACAAGAAGATCAAGGGTCTTCGCAGGGAAGCTCAAGAAAAGCTATGTAAGATACAGCCGTTATCTATTGGGCAGGCGAGCAGAATAGCAGGCATTAATCCCGCTGATATTACCGTGCTTTTAATATACCTCGAAGCTATAGGGCGAAGTGTTGGTAAAAATGTTTCACGTGAAACAAAGCTAAAGCCAAAGCATATTAGCGGTAAGTCGGGTCGAACAAAGAAAAGAGTAAAGAAATGAATAGCATTGCCCAATACTTGAGTCAGTATAATGTGCAGATATCTTCGGAACAGCTGGAGCAGTTCCGTCAATATATGCAAGTACTGCAAAGAGCGAACGAGCAGGTGAACTTAACTGCCATAACCGATGAGGCCGGGATAATCGAGAAGCACTTCATAGATTCACTTTCTATATTGAATATTGTCAGCCCGAAAACCTTTGGTCATCCTATATCAATGATCGATGTCGGGGCTGGTGCAGGTTTCCCCGGTGTTCCACTTAAGCTGTTATTCCCGAATATTCATTTGACCCTTGTTGATTCTGTGCAGAAGAAGGTTAAGTTCCTTTCCGAGATCTCAGGAGTTCTTGGGCTGAAAGACACTACCTGTATCGCGCTGCGGGCTGAAATTGTCGGGCATGACCCTAGTCTTCGGGAGGCCTTCGATATTGCCGTAGCCAGGGCTGTGTCTGAAACAAGAGTTCTTGTTGAGTACCTATTGCCTTTGATAAAGGTCGGCGGATGTACAGTGCTCTATAAGAGTGCGGACTGTGATCAGGAAGTTGCTGCTGCACAAGGGGCGATAAAAAAACTTGGGGGAGGAAATATAGACATAAAAAAGTTCTCTATCGGCGTGAATGGTCGTTCATTGGTCCTTATCAAAAAGATAAAAAACACGCCACCCGAATATCCAAGAAAAGAAGGCATGCCTTCAAGAAAGCCATTATGATAAATGTTTCACGTGAAACATTTATACAGGACTGGACATCATGAAAAGACGTCGGGTATAATTGAACATATAGAACGGTTTAAGTTTAGATGCGGTGGATGTGTGTTTGATACTATGCAGGGGGAGTTCTCATGACAGAAATATATGCAGTAGTAAATCAGAAGGGCGGGGTCGGTAAAACTACGACCACTGTGAACCTTGGGGCCTTTCTGGCCGACCATGGCAAACGTGTTTTGATCGTTGATATGGACCCTCAGGGGAATGCGACGAGCGGGGTAGGGCTTGCCGTAGAAAAGATCACAGGTACGCTATATGAGCTTATTTGCGGAACAAAAGAGATACTGGATGTTCTGTACCCCACATCGGTAGAGAACTTGAACATTATTCCCGCTAATTCCGATCTCGCTGGCGCTTCTGTTGAACTGCTCAATATTGAAGAGCGGGAATATCAGTTGAAGAAGGCGATCGATCCGATAAAAGATTCATATGATTATATTTTGATCGATTGTCCTCCTTCGATAGGGATCCTGACCATTAATGCACTATCTGCGGCTACGAAGGTATTGGTCCCTGTGCAATGCGAGTATTATGCGCTGGAAGGCTTAGGGAGGCTTATGAGCACGATCGAAATGGTAAAAAGCGAGGCTAATCCTGAACTTGAGCTGGGTGGCATAGTCATGACCATGTACGATCATCGTACTAAATTAAGCCGTGAAGTTGTGGAAGAAACAAAGAAGCATTTTAATGACAAGGTCTTTAAGACCATTATCCCCAGAAATGTGCGCATCAGTGAAGCTCCGAGTTTTGGGCAGCCAATAACGATATATGCCAAGAAGTCCGAAGGGGCCATGGCGTATCAGGAATTGACCAAGGAGGTACTGCAAAATGGCCGAAATTAAGCGAGGTTTGGGTAAAGGGCTTGAGGCGTTATTGCCGCAGAAAACTACACTGGTCTCCGGCAGGACAGTGCTGAGCATCCCTATTCGAGATATCGTTCCCAACCCCAGACAGCCCAGACATACCTTCAATGAGGATTCTTTAAAAGAGCTTGCCAGCTCAATTAAAGAGCATGGTGTGGCGCAGCCGTTGCTTGTGAGGCAGGTCGAGGATAAGTATGAACTGATCGCCGGAGAGCGACGCTGGCGTGCTTCCAAGCTTGCTGGCCTGGAAGTGGTCCCGGTCATTGTCAAGAACATATCCAATGAAAAATCTTTGGAATTGGCCATCATTGAGAACGTTCAGCGCGAGGACCTTAACGCGATCGATGAGGCGGAATCCTATGCGCTGCTTATGAAAGAGTTCGACCTGACGCAGGAAGCCGTATCGCAAAAGGTCGGGAAGAGCAGGTCTGCGATCGCCAATGCGCTGAGGTTGATGGACTTGCCGACCGAGATAAAAGCAAGTATTCGCGAGGGTGCTATCACCGCAGGACATGCCCGGGCGATCTTGTCCGCAGGCGATGAGCGCAGTCAGATACAGATGTGGAAAGACATATTGGCCGGAAGTCTTTCGGTCCGGAATGCGGAAGGCATAGCGAGCTCTGCCAAGGCAAGAACGAAGAAGTCTTCCGGCGTTTCGGGAGCGGAAGAGCAGACTCCGTTAATGCGCGATGTACGGGAAAAATTCTCGACACATTTTTCTACCAAGGTCGATGTTCGCGGTAGTGATAATAAAGGCAAGATAGAGATAGCGTATTTTTCTCAGGATGATCTGGAGCGTTTGCTCGAGCTCATTCGATAGATCTTAAGGCTATGTACTAGGTCCTGTCGGGGCCATCCCAGCCTGTACTAAAAGCGGCAAATGATGAGTGTCATGTGGCAAGAAATTTCTTACCACATGATTCTTGTTCCTTGGTGCTTCAAAAAGGTGTGGGATCGTGGACGATATTCACATTGTTCTTGATTTCAATTCTGTTCGCAAAGAGTTCACAAGGCCTGTTGCCATTGTCAGCTGTACTGTACTGCATGAAGTTGAGGCAGCATTGTTCACTGTACAGCAGTATCAGTCAAAAGGCTATTGGTCTGTCGGTTTTATCAGCTATGAAGCAGGGACTGTGTTCATTCCCGGTCTTCAAAGCAAAAAAACCGCAAGACTGTGCGAAACTTCATTGCCGTTGTTGTGGTTTGGAATATTTAAAACTGTAAAAACTGTCAAGTTGAGTCAATATGCTCCTATTGTATCGCCGGAAATATATTTAAAAAAGTTCAGCAATACTAAAGGGCGCTACATGCGTGCTGTAACGCTGATAAAAAAACATATAGCCAGAGGTTCTGTATATCAGGTCAATTTTACGATGAAACGGAAGCTCATTTTTCATGGTGATCCGTTCGGGCTGTATACGTTCTTACGCAAAAGACAGCCGGTTTCGTATGGGGCGTGTATACAGGCAGGGGCTTTTTCAATAACAAGTGTTTCTCCGGAACTCTTTTTTGAAAAAAAAGGCCGTACGCTGATCGTCAGGCCGATGAAAGGGACCGCTCCTCGGGGCCTGTATGCGCGTGAGGACAGGTCCATTGCTCAGCAACTGGCTTCCGATGAGAAGAACCGGGCGGAAAACATCATGATCGTTGACCTGATGCGGAACGATCTGGCACGTGTCTGTGTCCCGGGGACCATAAAAGCGGCCCCGCTATTTGATGTGGAGAAGCATCCGACACTTTTTCAAATGACCTCTACCGTTAAAGGAACATTACTGCGAAGTGTTCAGTTTAAAGATATTATTGCGCACCTATTCCCGTCCGGATCAATAACGGGGGCCCCAAAGAAAGCAGCGATGAACATGATCGCTCATCTTGAAAAAGGATATAGAGGGGTTTACTCCGGTACTATCGGGTGTCTGGCACCGAGCGGGGATGCCGTGTTCAGTGTTGCTATACGTACTGTACAAATGATGAAAAAACATGCCGGGGTATTCCAGGGGGACATAGGGGTGGGGGGAGGTATAACCTGGGGGTCTGACCCTGGATCAGAATATGACGAAGCATTATTGAAGGGAAGGTTCTTGGGTAGACCTGCAGGGATGTTCAATATCATAGAGACCATGCTGTATGAGCACGGACGGTTCTTTCTGCTTGACCTGCATTGTGAGCGTCTGCAGCGCACGGCCGATCATTTCGGTTATCCCGTTGATATGTGCGCTGTTCTGCAGAAGCTGCAGGCGGCGGTCGCAGATCTTCCCCGGGACAAGTGCTATAGGGTCAGACTTTTATTGTCGGAGAGCGGGGATGTTGTGGTCTCATCTGCGGGATTTTCCCCGGGGCGTTCTTCGAGCCGTGTCCTCGTTTCGAGGAAGAGGACGGACAGCATGTCCCTATTTCTGCAGTACAAGACAACGCACCGTGTGCGCTACGAACAGGAATATCAGCGAGCGGTCAAAAAAGGCTTCGATGATATTCTGTTCTTCAATGAATGCGGAGAACTGACGGAAGGGGCCATCAGTAATGTCATCCTCGAGCTTGGCGGCCGCCTGTACACCCCTCCGCGCAGGTGCGGACTTCTGGCCGGCGTCTATCGGGAACACCTGTTAGCCCAGGGGCGGGTGACGGAAAAGGTGCTGAATAGGGCCGACCTTTTCCGTGCCGAAACCGTATATTTATGTAATGCGGTGCGGAAACGCTGGGTTGTAAAACCCTATATCGCGTGATATTATCGTGACCCTTTTTTGATATTGTTTAGGAGGAATAAAAATGAAAAGATACGAATTGCTCTATATCCTGCGCACCGATTGGGAGGAAGAGAAGCTCGAACAGTTCCGCACGAAGCTCGTGAAGGCACTGACCGATAACGGCGCAGAGATCATGACGAACGAGAGTCTCGGGAAGCGCGAGCTGGCGACCGAGTTCAAGAAAATGCGCAGCGGGTTCTACTACAAGATCGAGTTCAAGGCCGCGCCCAAAGCGCTCGAAGAGATGCAGCATGTGCTCACACTTTCCGATGCGGTGATCCGGTTCATGAACTCCACCTACGAGAGCGTGTGTGACAAGAGCCGTCGTCAACCTGCGGCTGCCTAAGTAAGGGACCATGGCCAACCTCAATAAGATCATATTGATCGGAAGACTTACCACGGACCCGGAAGTGCGCTCAGCGAACCCGGAATCGAACATGGCCAAGTTCACCTTGGCGGTCGACAGGCCCAAACGTCCGGACGGAACGGCGGGAGGGACGGATTTTATTGATGTCGTGTCCTGGGGCAGGCAGGCTGAAAATGTCGGTAAGTTCTGCACTAAAGGGAAGATGGTCCTGGTAGAAGGGCGCATCCAGGTGCGTACGTATAACGATAACGCCGGTACGAAAAAATGGGCGACCGAGGTCGTGTCGAACAGCGTGGTGTTCCTTGGCGGCGGGGCCGCAAAGGAACGTTCGGACCGTACGCAGGATATCGCAGAGGCCTTTGGCGGGACGGCGGACATGTCGAACGTGCAGGATCCGCAGTTCTCTCAAGAGCCGGTAGCGGTCGAAGAAGACATCCCTTTCTAAGGCAGATATATATAATGTATAACAAAGTATTTTTAATCGGCAGACTGACACGCGATCCGGAAACACGGTATACACCGTCCGGCATCGCAGTATGTCGTTTTACCGTAGCAGTGAGCCGTACCTTTAAGCCGCAGGGTGCAGAAGGTGATACGGCGGATTTTTTGCGTGTCGTCGCCTGGCGTCGTTTGGGCGAGGTCTGCGGAGAGTACTTGAAAAAAGGACGTCTCGTTGAGATCGAAGGCAAGCTCCAGGTGAGCTCGTGGGAGCGCAACGGAGAGAAACAGACCATGGTGGAGATCGTGGCGGACGGCATGCAGATGCTGGAGCGTAAAGGGGACGGCGGACATTCGTCCGGCGGTTCTTTTGCGAGCGGCGCGGACACAGCGCCGGCAATGGGTTCAGAGGTCGGCGCGCTCGCCGGTGAAGCGGACGCGGTGGCCCCGTTCTAGAACAATAAAGATATTTAGGTATAAACGCTAGGTCGGACGGGTCGGTATAGCGAACAATTTTAGAAAGGAATGATATGTCATGGCAGAAAAAGAAGACGTAATACGCAGGAAACGCCGGAAAAAGGCATCGGTCTTCATTAAAGAGAAGATCGAAGTCCTGGATTATAAAGACCTGGACAAGGTCCGTATGCTGATGAGCGATCGCGGTAAGATCCTCCCGGCACGTATGACCGGATGCCGTGCGAAGCATCAGCGTGAAGCGGCACGTGCGGTAAAGCGCGCGCGTCACATGGGGCTGGCACCGTACACGGTAGAATAAGTCCGAAGGAGTCGATAATCATGGAAGTTGTATTATTGAAAGATCATGAACATTTGGGAGAGAAAGGCGCGGTCGTCACCGTTTCCGACGGATATGCCCGCAACTTCCTGTTCCCGTCACGGACGGCCAAAGAAGTGGACGCCGCGATGAAGGTGCACCTTTCTGCCATCGAAAAACAGCAGCAGAAAAAAGTGGCGCGCGAGCGTGAAGAGAAGAAAGCCGATATCCAGAAACTGGAGAGCGGCGTGTACTCCATCAAGGTGAAAGCGGCCGAGAACGGCAAACTGTTCGGCACGGTCACTCATGCGCAGATCGCAGAGGTCGTGAAGACGGTCAGCGGACTTCCGATCGATAAGCGCAAAGTGCATGTTGATGTCGGCATCAAGAAGATCGGCGAATACGAGGTCACCATCAAGTATTACCCGGGCCTTGACGCGAAAGTGAAGATCAAGCTGGTGCGCGAAGATGAAGGGGCAAAAGAAGAATAGTCCCGAGCGCAGAGAACAGAATAACGAAAGCCCGGCAGAACTGCCGGGCTTTTTTTGCGCACGCTCTCTTAATTATGCCGCGGCACCGTTCATTTTTTCAGTCTGCCGGATTCCAAGATGTTGTACTGAGCTTCAGATACCCAGAGGTTGATACGGTCGACCATGCTGGGACGGAACGTATACGTTTTCATCAATGCTTCAAATGCGGGTCCTTCGTTCTTTTTCATTTGAAAAAAGATCCTGCCGAGTTTTTCCTGCAGTTCCGGACGCAGACCAAGGCGCGGGTCACAG
The DNA here is from genome assembly GCA_964653455.1 of uncultured bacterium. Classification (GTDB taxonomy): domain Bacteria; phylum Margulisbacteria; class Termititenacia; order CAZZFK01; family CAZZFK01; genus CAZZFK01. The sequence goes on along the minus strand of CAZZFK010000002.1, from coordinate 83,765 downwards.
GGCTCTTCCATGAAGCGGCAGATATTGCCGATGGCTTCGGCGATGTTCTCCAGCGCTACGGTCCCCGGTGCTTTATAGATGATATCCGCTAATGCACGTGCCGCTTCCGTGTCGCTCATCGAGCTCATCTCGTTCATGAAAAGACTGGCAAAATTCCGAGTACTGGATATCCCGTAATAATCGGAGTAGGTGATCGTGATCGTCCCTTTCGGGCTCAGACGAGAGTATTGCCCCTCCGTCTTTTTGCACGGACATGCCTGCCATAGAGCTCCTGTGCTTTGTATCCTGTTCGATAATGAGATCCCGTTCATAATAAGTGGACCGTCCTTTCTTATTGGTATTGTTTGAGATTATATACTACTGGTCAAATCTGAACAGTCGAAAAATATCTTGAAATATCTTGCGGACTGCACGCTCTCTTTTATTCTTGCTAATGGTATAATCCGCCCATGAAAAACACGAACGTGCTGTACGCACTGCTGAAAAAAAGGGGGCATCTTGTCTGTGACGGGGCCATGGGGACGATGCTGCTCAATTACGGCATCACCCAGAACTGCCCTGAGCTCCTGAACGTCGAGCGCCCGGAAGTCCTTTCTCGCATCCATCAGGAATATATATTGGCCGGCGCGGATATCATAGAGACGAACACCTTCGGTGCGTCCCCTTTGAAGCTCGCGCAGTTCGGGCTGGAAGACCGTACCGAAGAGCTCAATATCGCTGCCGTGAAAAATGCCAGGCGCGTTGCCGGCATCGGAACGCTGGTCGCCGGGGATATCGGTCCGCTCGGCAAACTACTGGAGCCGATGGGGTCTTTGTCCTTTGATGATGCGTACGCGGCGTTCGCGAGGCAGGCAAAAGCGCTTGCTAAGGGCGGCGCGGATATCCTGATCATTGAGACCATGTCCGATATGCAGGAAATGCGCGCGGCGCTTATCGCCGCCAAAGAGAACACGAAGCTCCCGGTCATCTGCAGCTTCACGTTCGATAAGAACGGGCGTACGCTGACAGGAACGGACTACCTTACGGCAGCGCTCACTTGTCAGGGCCTCGGGGCAGATGTGTTCTGTACCAACTGCGGGAACGGGCCTCAGGAACTGTACGCGCTCCTTGCGCCCATGAAAAAGCAACTGCAGGCCCTGATCCATATACCTTTGATGATCATGCCTAATGCGGGGCTCCCTGTTCTTGAGGGCGGGACCGCGGTCTACACTATGCGGCCGGAGGAGTTCGGTACACTTACGTCAGCTTTTGTTGACCTGGGGTTCTCGATCTTTGGCGGGTGCTGCGGAACGACCCCGGCCCATATCAAACAGACCGCCTTAAAACTGCAGGAAAGACCCCAAAAAGCTTCAACGTCAAAAAATGTTGCACAAAAGGTGTATTTCACGAGCCGCAGTGCTCATTATGTCCTGGACGGGAAGAGCGACTATCTCATCATCGGGGAGCGATTGAATCCGACCGCCCGCAAGGCCTTTGCCGCTGACCTCAAAGAAGACCGCACGGACTTCTTGAAGCAGGAGTCGGTCAAGCAGCAGCAGGAAGGGGCGCATCTGCTAGACCTGAACGTCGGCGTCCCGGAGATGGACCAGGTCGCGCTCATGAGGAAGATGTCCGCGACGCTCCTCAACGCCTGTCCCCTTCCCGTCTGCTTTGATTCCGACGACCCGAAGGTCCTGGAGGTCGCGCTCAAGAACTACCCCGGGATCGCCCTGGTCAATTCCGTCAACGGCAAGGAACATGTTCTTGAGAGCGTGCTCCCCCTGGTCAAGCGATACGGCGCGAGCGTTATCGCGCTGGCGTTGGATGAAAAGGGTATCCCCGGAACCGTCGACGGCCGCATGAAGATCGTGAAGCGTATCGTCAGGACGGCCGAAGGACACGGTGTCGCTCGCTCGCGGATCTTCGTTGATGCCCTCGTGATGGCCGTGGCCACGGAAAGTACGGCGGCAAAGACCACGCTCGCCGTCATCAAGGAATGTACGGCGCTTGGGCTGAAGACGTCCCTGGGGGTCAGCAATGTGTCCTTCGGGCTCCCGCAACGCACGGTCATCAATAATGCGTTCCTCACCCTCGCGGTCAAGGCGGGGCTCACGGCCGCCATCGTCAATCCGGCGACGGCGATGCTCTATAAAAAGGGAACGAAAGAGTTCACGCTCGCGAAGAACGTGCTCTCAGGCACGGATAAGGGCGCGCAGCGGTACATCGCGGCCATGAACAAGAACGCACCTGCAAGCGGTCCGGTCAAAAAGGCGGTGCAGGAACTCTCGGTGCTGGAAAAGATATCGCGTGCGGTCGTGGACGGGGACGACACGCACATCGTGCGGCAGGCGGAAGAAGCGTTGAAGGCGAACGCGCCTCAAACGATATTGGACGCCCTCATTGCCGGCATCGAGAAGGTCGGCGTGCTCTATCAATCCGGCGAATATTTCCTGCCGCAGATGGTGGCCTCGGCGAACGCCATGAAAAAAGCGTTCCTGCGCGTCAAACAGGATATCCCTGTTGAAAAAACGTCCTATCTCGGGACCGTGGTCATCTGTACCGTGCACGGCGATATCCATGATATCGGCAAGAACATCGTGGCCATGATGCTTGAAAATCACGGTTTTCGGGTGATAGATTTAGGTAAGGATATCCCCACGGCCGAGGTGGTAAAAGCGGCGCTGAAGGAGAAGGCGGATATCGTATGCCTGAGCGCGCTGCTCACGACGACGATGACGGAGATGCCGCAGGTCAAGAAAGCTCTCGCGGAGGCCGGGTCAAAGGCCCGGATCATGGTCGGTGGAGCGGTGGTCAACGACGGATATGCTGAACGCATCGGAGCGCATTATTCAAAAGATGCGGTCGGAGCGGTCGAGGTCGCAAAGGAGCTCATGCATGAACAAAAAGCCTAGGAAGAACGGATATCACGTTGAGGATTTCATGGAAACGGAACCGTGGCGTATATTCCGTATCATGGCGGAGTTCACGGACGCGATAGAAACGATGGCCCCTCTTCGTCCTACGGTCGTTTTCTTCGGGTCCGCCCGAGCGACTCCGGCGAATAAATATTACGGTATCGCCGAAAAGACCGCGAAACTCTTCGCGAAACAGGGCTATAACATCGTCACCGGCGGCGGGCCGGGCATCATGGAGGCTGCCAATAAAGGCGCGTTCGAGGCGGGCGGCGAATCGATCGGACTTAACATCGCGCTCCCGATGGAACAGAAGCCCAATCCCTTCATCAAGACGCTGATCAATTTCCATTATTTTTTCATCCGCAAGGTCATGTTCATGCGCTATGCGATGGCGTTCGTTATTTTTCCGGGAGGATTCGGCACCTTCGATGAACTGTTCGAAGCGATGACCCTGATCCAGACCAGACGTGCGGACCGCATCCCCGTCATTCTTGTGGGGCGCGATTTCTGGGAAGATATGGTCTCCTTTCTGCAGAAGAAGATGGTGCAGAACGATTATATAGAAAAGGCTGACCTGGACATATTCATCGTTGTTGATAAGCCGGAGGACGTTGTTGCTGCGGTCAAAAAATATAAGAAGAGCAAGAAAAAGTGAACGTTAAAAGGTCCTGCTTCATTATAAGTGCCCTGCTCCTGCTTTCCGGCTGTTCTTCCGTGCCCAAGCAGTCCGTCGTGCACTATGATATGGCCCCGCTCATGTCGCAGAGCGGTCGGTTCGTCTCGTATGTCCGCACCACATGGAAGAACGGACGAATGAACGAGGCCTCTCTTATGGCGCAGGACCGGTATTCCGCGCAGGAATATGCCGTCGGCGGGGACATGAACGATTGTATCTGGCATCCGCTCGAGCGCACATTCTATTACCTTTCAGGCGACGCGCTCTTTGAAGTGGACCCGGAAAAGCTCACTAAAAAGCAGGTCTTTATATTGAAGCAGCCGCCGTACGGCTCCCTGACGCTTTACGGGTGGCAGGACGGCAAGACCCTGGTCATGCGGCAGTCCATTCCGGAGATCAATCCGTCCGGGTCCTACTGTCTGCTGTTCGATGTGGAAAGCAAGGTCTATATTGGCAGGTATTTCCTTGCCGATGCGGGATGGGCGCAGGTCCCCACCGGGGATCAGTACAAGCTCGCGGAGACCACGAACAAAAAAGTACGGCTGCTGTGCGACGGCAAGCGGCTGCACGGGAAGCTCGACCCGAAAAAACTCGCCAAAGCGCAGGACGGGTATTCCCTGCAGATAGAGTACGGCTCGGTCTGGTACGAGCTTCCGCTCATGGCCACCGGTGATTTCTCCCGCAATAAACATTTCTGGGATTATGACAAAGACCGCCTGTTCTTTTCTTCGCGTAATTATTTCTGGAGGGTGGACCTGCCGGACGGACAGCTGACGCGCATCGGTCTTTCCGATAAGATCCATGAAGGGCTCATGCAGGAATGGAGAAGCGCGACGCGCCAATCCCCTGCCCTCTGCCGTGCTCCGATGCTCCCGCCTTCCGCTGATGCGACCGATACGGTGCTTGTCGCGTTCGACGCCGACCGTTCTTCCGCGATCACAGGGCGAGCCTATTTTCTGAAGAACGAACTGTGGGTCAGTGCCAACGGGCAAGCGGTCACGGTGAATGTCGACAGAGCGACCGAGGTGCTTTCGATACGGGACCCTCATGCGTACGCCTCGTTCTCAAAACGCGGGGATACGGTACTGTACAGTTATAAAGGCAGTATCGGTGCGTTCTCGGGCTTCCTGAGCCTTCTGACGCAAGGGCCGATAGTCCCCTCTTCCAGTCAATTCGTCCCGTGATCGTTCTGGCCATTGAAACATCCTGTGATGAAACCTCGGCCGCCGTCGTGCGCGACGGACAGCACGTTCTTTCGAACCTTATCTCGTCCCAGGTCCTGCTGCACGCGCAGTACGGCGGCGTGGTCCCTGAGGTCGCCTCGCGCGCACATGCGGAGGTCCTGAACGTCATTCTTCCGAAGGCGTTGGAAGAAGCGAAGGTCGCCTGGGAAGATATCGACGCTATCGCTGTGACGTACGGGCCCGGACTCATCGGTGCATTGCTCATCGGGCTCACGGCCGCAAAGGCGATCTCGTACACGAAGAACATTCCGCTTGTCGCCGTGCATCATATCGCGGGACATGTCTATGCTAATTTCCTTGATACGGACAAATTCAAGATCAACGCCCTCCCCTTTCCGTTCCTTTCGCTCGTCGTTTCCGGCGGGCATACGCAGATAATGCACTGTCATGATCATGGCACATACGAGATCATCGGGCGCACCGGGGATGATTCGGTCGGCGAAGCGTTCGATAAAGTGGCGCGCGTGCTGGGGCTCGGGTATCCGGGCGGGCCGGCCATCGATAAAGTGGCCAAGACCGGCGATGCGTACGCGATACCGTTCCCGAAGCTCTATGTGAACAGCAGCGACGATCTCAATTTCAGCTTCAGCGGCATCAAGACCGCGGTGCTGCATCGTGTGCAGAAACATCCTGAGGACAAGAAAGAAGACGTGGCGGCATCATTTCAGCGCACGGCGATAGATTATCTTGTGCACAAGACCATCAAGGCGGCGCTCCAAAAGAACTGCAAACTGATCTTTTTAGCAGGAGGTGTTGCGGCGAACAGCTTGCTGCGGCAGGAGATCACGGCAAAAGCCGCAGAAAAAGGCATCACGGTCCATTATCCTCCGATGAAATACTGCACGGACAATGCGGCGATGATCGCTGCCGCGGCGTATCATCAGGTGAAGAACAAGCGGTTCGCGCCGCTCACCGTCGAAGCGCGGGCGAGCGTGGGATTGTGATCACGCGCCGTTATTGGCCCCTCCTTTTAGTTTTCCGTAGATATTGAGCCCTCCCTCGAATGGGATAGGGAAATAGTCTTCCGGGTTTAGACTGCAATCCAAAACATACTTATTATTATCTAAAGAAGAGTGCCTATATGTGGCACTGTAATTTATTACCATAGCATTGAAAACAGCTTTCAAAAATATGGAGGTTATGGCTATGGAGAAAAGCAGAGAGGAATACATTCAAGACTGCAAGGCGGCGGTGTTCAAGTTGAAGCCGAAGGAAATAAGGCATGTTTTTGCCAGACAGTTGGATCTGAATGCCGTTCAGGATAACAATGATCTTTATACTCAGGGCTGTGCCATTCTGGATAGAACAGCAGGAAAGCATAAGGCAGTGCTCAATACGCATGAGCACTTTTTCATAAAAAAACTGCATACACTGTTCTCTTTATATGAGCTCAAAAATGAATATGATGAGCAGAATCGAATCAATATGCTGCTGGTGGGGCTCATTGAAGATATCTCTACCTGCTCTAATGCCGGGTGCGCGTTCCTGGCTAAGGGGGAAAAAGCGAAGGCCATTATGTATAACAAGAAGGCGTTCACGTTGTTAAAGGCCCAAGGACAGATATGCGAAGATGACTGGCAAATACTCAATAATTATATGTATTGCCTGAATAGTCTGAGCAAATATGAAAAGATGATCGATATCCTGGAAGAAGAGATCATGAAATGGGAGAAGAATTTAAAGAGAACCCTGGGAAAGCTCAAAAAAGATCCTGAGGCGGAAGCGTCGGCTATGGCGTGTGGCCATTGGTGGGATATAACGCGGTATCTGGTCTCCGCATATGTGTGGGCCGGCATCGCGTATGACAGGGAATATCAGCCGAAGAAAGCGATACGCTACTATAATACATGCAAAAAATATGAGCATATTAATTTCAATAACGAATTTCTTTATAACGCGCTGGCGAACCATTATATCGACCAGGGCGAATACGATACCGCAAAAGCCTATGTGCAAAAAGCGCTGAAGGACGACCCGAATAATTCAGAAGCATATACGCTGTATGGTCTGGTCTGTACGTTCTTGGGCAATAAAACGGAAGCAAAAATAGCTTTACTGAAAGCGTATAAGGCCGACCCAAAAGACCCGGGGATAAAGCACAATTTATTGCTTTGTTTGACGGAGACCGGGGACCTTTTTTTCCCGACGCCTTGTGAGGATGAAGATGCGTTCATTGATACACTGATTGAGAACGGGGAAGCGGAGAAGATCATTAAAAAATTATTACATAATGGATAAACATAAAATGCAGGTATATACTTATATGCATGATCGCCTGGGGGGAACCAGCAGATGAATGATCTAAAAGAAGCGGCAGATATCATCAAGCATTTGAGGGGAAGGCAATGCTTTGCCGAATGACTGTGCAGTAAATGTATTGTATCTCTCTTTGATGCACGAGGGGCACGTAAAATACTAATTAATGGAGACTACTACTAGTGTTAACTGTTCAAGAAATTGAAAATGCATTAAGAATTTTATCTAAAGATGAAATAAACGTTATTAAATTAATGTACGAGCATCCAAATCATGGTATTTCTCAAACGGTTTTAGCAAAAACACTAAAACTTAATCAAGGCAAGGCGGCAAATCTGGTTATTGGGAGGATTGCAGTTAAAGTAGCAGATTTTCTTAAAATTAATAAAAAAGCTCTTATAAAAAAAGATGGCTGGATTGGTTCTATACTGTGGAAGTATCCTAACACTAATGATGGGTGGGTGATGAAAGAAAATTTTATAAAAGCTTTCAAAAAATATTTAGCAAGGGGAACCCGTGATTTCTTGAAAAAACAAAATGGGAAAAAGTTTACTTGGATCCCATTTTTTGAAGAATTGTTTAACAATTCAATTAAAGTTGCTAATAATAAAAATATTCAAAAAAAGTTGCAGAAAAGATTTGGTGATCTTACTATAGCGACACATCCTGCATATATGTTTGGGCAATTAATGCATTGGCAGGTACACGACGAAAAGGCTAGAACCGAAGAACGGATATTAGAATCAATCGAAGTTGCTCAATATTTAAAAGAATTATTTAAAATCCAAGCTGCTGTCCCAATAGATTTTGTGGCAGTTTATGGAGGAAATACGTTCCTTGATGATATTGATAAAAAGTCAGTAAATGTTTTATATAATTTAATTTTTAACAATGAAGATATTTCAACAGCCTTCAATAATATTTTAACAAAAGGGAAAAGGAAAACAATCATTCCTTTAACCCAATTGCTATATTTATGCCGACCTACTAAATATTTCCCGTTAAGTGGAAGACTGCAGAAAACATTGTTGGCAGGGGGCTTGATGTGCGAGGGCATATCATCTTTTGAACAATATTCAGATTTGCTTGATGAATTAAAAAGAAAATATACTGGAGAGTTTTATGAGATAGTGTACGCTTTGTCAAACACGGATCTTTTTACAAACATTAAGCATTCAAATAATTTAATATTATATGGTCCACCTGCGACAGGCAAAACATATATTACTAAAGAAATGGCCATAAATATTCTTGAGGAGTAATAATATGAGAGATGCGCGAAATGTGCCAGGCGTATATCATGAAAGAATACTTGCGGAGTTATTAAGATACAAAAAAGATTACCCTGAACTTACATTTTGGTTGAGAAATAGGGATTCAAGTCAGTCGAAGGGTAGTAGGCTAAAAAATGGCTATTGGTTTTTAGGGACGGACGATTACTTGTCGTTACCTCTGTATAAAAAAGGTGATGATAAAAACAAAACAAAAACGATTGGTTTTTTTATTACTTTTGACAATATGCGTAATGGCATTGAATTGGCCTATCAAACAGATGACAATTATAAGCACAAAGATTTCTATAATAAGCTTCGTGGATATTTAATTGAGCAGGGACTTAAAGAAGAGATTGGCATTGAAGATAGAAAATATTCTTACTATTTTTCTGATAACGATTACCTTAAGAATTTATCCTTTTATGTTTTCGGTTTCAAGAAATATGCAGATCAACTAATAGCAGAGTTTAATTTAGTAAGAGACTTTTTTATATCCGAAAAGGATTTCAATGAAATGTTAAAAAAAGTCGAAGGAATAAGGGCTCAGGCCAATAGCGAAACGCAAAATAACTATGGACAAAATATTATATTGTATGGTCCACCGGCCACAGGGAAAACGTATCTTACTAAAGAACAAGCAGTAAATTTAGTTGAAGGAGGATTTTAATATGCTTAGTAAAGAAGAAATTAAAACAAAATATAATGAATATTTATCTCAGGGAAGAATTAGTTTTATAACTTTTCACCCCTCCTATTCTTACGAAGATTTTATTGAAGGAATTCGACCAGATATTGAAAAAGGGCAAGGTTTTATTGTTAACGATGGTGTTTTTAAGGAAATGGCCATTAATGCGGCTTATGATAGTTTAGAACTTGAAACAAATACTGAAGATATCGATTTTAAAAATTTGATCAAGAATTTCCAGGAGGAGTTTCAAGTAGGAAGTATATTAAAAACGGTTAATGAAACTGAATTTTCTATTGAGGAATATACTGAGAAATCAATAAGAATTAGACCAAGAAGTGGCCAAAATATTTACTCTATTTCATATGAACCACTAAAGGAAATGTTTTTAATGGATAAGGAAACGCCCATTGCAACTCCTAGAGATCTATTCAAAAGAACCAGCCAATTTGAAGGCTTGAGTAGTTATTATTTTGTTATTTTGAAAAAAATTAGCTTCTATAAACAAATTGATACGATAAAGACTGTTTTAACATATGAGGATAAAAAGGAAACAGTTTTAAAATACTTAAAAAATCCAAACCAAATAAAAACTAAAAGCAATCCCCAAAAATATGTAATTATTATTGACGAGATAAATAGAGGTGATATATCAAAAATATTTGGGGAGTTGATCACGCTTATCGAATCAGACAAGCGACTTGGGTGCGATAATCAAATTATTGTTGAGCTTCCATATTCCAGGGAATTATTCTGTGTTCCTGCTAATTTATACATTATGGGGACAATGAATACTGCTGATCGTTCTTTAGCGCTGCTTGATGTTGCATTAAGGCGAAGGTTCGATTTTATCGAAATGCCCCCGAAATTAGATGAATTATTGGGGTCTCCGGCATCATTTGGCACAACATATGATGTTGCGGCCTCCGTAAATGCAATTAAAGTACTAAATAAAACGCTTGGAGACAATCCTGACATAGGGAAAGATAAAAAAATCGGACATGCGTTCATGTGTAACATTAAAGATGAAAGTCAGTTATTTAATGCTTGGAAAAACAAAATAATGCCGCTATTAGAAGAATATTATTATTTTGATAGAGGTCAACTCGAAGTTCTATCAGACAGCATATATAAGCAAGCTTCGGGATGGGATTATTCAAGAACAATGGAGTTTATTAATCATTTAAATATCGCAAAATGAAGCACAGTGTACATGAATATGAAATCATTAAAATAAATGATGGAAATATATATAAAGATTTTGAGAATTATCAAAAGGCTAGTGTACGTTCTGCAATTGGAAATTTAGAAAATCGCAATATATATTTTAAAGATTCTGCCCACCTTGCTAATGCTGGCAATAATGTGGGGATTATTGAGTTTAAAAGCCATTGTATAGAATTACGCCCAAAACTTGATAAGGATGGTGCAAATGAATCTTTCTGGCAATTTCTACCAAGGATGCTTCACGTTCTTTCTGATTATGATAAATTTAGTTCAAAAGTATTCATTGACCCTAAGCAAATAATTCAATTGCCGCGAGGAGTGAATATTGTTCCACTTCTAGCAGTTTCTTTGGCATCTCTTTGTTCAAGAGCAATTGAAAAAGGTTTTTATAAAAAATACATACAAAAAACCAGTAGATTAAAGAAGGTCAAAGGGAAGATTAATTTTGCAGAATTATCTAGGGATAAGCCTTGGGATTATTCGACAATTCCTTGTACTTATTATGAATTAACTTTTGATAATCCAGAGAATCAGATAATATTATGGTGTATCCATAAATTACTTAGAGAAACTCAAAAAATATTAAGCGGGCAAATAAACAACAATTCTGGTTATATTGTTAATAAGTTAAGAGAACAATATTCTCTTTTGTCTGAAGAAATAAAGTTAATACCAAAAACATATAAAGATATATTGGATAAAAATACCCAGAATGTGCCTACGCATTACATTGATCTGCTGAATATCTGCAAAGCAATTCTAGGCAATTCATTGTTTTCTTTTACCAATGCCAATACGGCTATTAATTATGGCGTTAATTTTGTTATTGATATGGATTGGGTGTTTGAGCAATATTTAACTTATCTTTTTTATGAAACCATAAAAGATAATTCCGCATTAAGTGATGTTCTGTATATAAAAGATCAACATGCGAATAAGTTGTGCGATGGTAAGAATATTAATATTAGACCGGACTTGATTATTTATAAGAAAGCAGATAATAAGGCAAAGGCAATAATTGATTTTAAATGGAAACACTCTAAAAATAATGTAAATGCTGATTATTATCAAGTTATTTGCTATGGTTTGGCAGAATTACAAAAAAGCAAGCTAAAAGAGATAGATGTTTGTTTGTTTGCAGTTGATAATGAAGATGAAGCAGAATCAATTAGTGACGAAACATTCGATGTTATATCTAAAATATTCGAAGAAGGCAGTAAATCAGTCAGAATAAAAAACATCGCACTATCATCGAAACTATTGATGAAATATTCAGCGGTACATGAAACAGAAAAACTGTTAAAAGAAAACATCCGACAATTATTATTAAAATATACATGAATATAATTATCCACCGCGGCACCCATCAGATAGGCGGCAGCTGTATCGAGTTGAAGTCTGCTAATGTGCAACGGATCATTCTTGATCTCGGGCTTCCGCTCGATACCCCTGCGGAAGAAAAGAACGCCCTGAAGAAAAGCACCGTGCAGCATCTTCTCAATCACAAGATACTTCCGGACGTGAAAGGTTTGTATGTCGGAGATACACCGCAGGTCAGCGCAGTGTTCATTTCCCACTACCATATGGACCATTATGGCCTGCTATCCTTTGTACATCCCGACATCCCTATATATATGAGCGCAGGCACCAAGAGCATGATCGAGTGCTCGTACTTTTTTGAACAGACCGGCTTTGACCCGCAGAAGGTCCGCTTGCTCAAGCCGTGGAAAGAGTATTCGTTCGGCGACTACACGATCAGACCGTATCTGGTCGATCATTCTGCATTCGATGCCTTTGCGTATGAGATCACCTGCGACGGTAAAAAAGTGTTCTATACCGGGGACCTGCGGGCCCATGGCAGAAAGACCGTGCTTTTCGAGAAATTAGTAAAAACTCCGCCAAAGAATATAGACTATTTTATTGTAGAAGGTACCCAATTCGGCAGGGGAATCCCCAGGATAAAAACAGAAAAGGATATGGAAAAAGAATTAGTTAAATATATGCGCAAGAATTCGAGGCTTACGCTTGTTTCCTGCTCCTCGCAGAATATTGATCACCTGGTCTCGATCTATAAGGCCTGTGTCATTACCGGAAAAACGTTCGTTATCGATCCGTATACGGCATATATGCTCGATAAAGCACGCGAAAGCAGTGTCTCTAAAAGTATCCCGCAGTTCGATTGGAAGAACATTAAAGTGTTCTTTTCGCCAAAGGGGAATACGCAAAAAATTGCTCAAAAAGATATTAAGAAATTATATATGTTCAAATCTGCCAAGATCACGCTTGCTGAAATGCTCAAAAACAAAGAAAACCTGATCATCAAAGATTCATATATGACGCATAAGATATTGAACGACCAGAAGGCGTTACGCGGGGCAGGGCTTATTTACGCGCAATACAGCGGATATCTGGATAAAGAGGTCTGGCAAAGATACGGCGTTGAGGTCACACATATCCATACCAGCGGACATGCCTATGTCGCCGACCTGATGCGGCTGCACAGGAGCATGCGGCCGAAGAAGACCGTTCCGGTGCATACCGAGCATCCTGCTTCTTTCAGTAAAGTATTCTATCCGGTACTGGAGTTGAAAGACGGAGAGGGAACAGCACTGTAGTTATTGTCGGTCTATCGTGTTCGGCCGCTTCTCATAGATCATGTCGGCCCTTTTGAAAATATCACAGGAGTGCTTATACACTTTTGCCAATTCATCCCACCGTATGATGTATGAAAAACATTTTGTGGTGCTCTCTTTAGGGGTGTATCCGGATGAACAGATCGCGACCATGGAAACTTTCGGCACAGGGTGCCCGATCAGGGTGAAAAGTTTTGTAATGACTTCCTGCTCCCGTTCTATTGAGGATAGTTGTGCACTGTCGAAGCCCTGAAAGGCCTTTGCCTCGATGATGATCAATTCGTCCTCGGAAAGCAGCAACAGATCGAACGTACGTTTTTGCGGAAGTTTCGCTTCGTGCGCGCTTTTCCCGTATTCTTTCAAAACGTCTCTGTAGAAACAGGCCTCGTAGCCGACCTCATATTCTTTCGGGGAACCGGCCCGGCCGATCAGGCCCAGGAAAGGGCGAAGATCTTTGCGCAGCTCGAAGAACAGCTCCGCGCAGAAATATCTTTCTTCGCGCGTTATCCCGGACCAAGACTTATTGTTCAGGTATTTCAAATCCATGTATGCCTATTATAAACGAGCGGAGAAAGATATGTCTAAAAATCAGCAGGTCCATTCTTAATTTTTGACTGAAGAGGCAGTGCCTGTATTTGGCACTCGTTTCGGATAGTCTGATATAATGGCTCATATGGAAAGGCAGCCCCTGGTCCGCATCGCCCTCATCGATCAATGCTTGCGCAGCAGAAAATACACTTCGCTCCGGTATTTAATGGACGAACTCGGAGCCTCGCGCAGGACCGTGTTCAGGGATATCGGCGCCCTGGAAAAAATGGGCGCGCCGGTGGTGTATTCGCGTGAATTCAAAGGCTATTCCTATCTCCAGGGGCATACGTTCAAATTGCCGGAGCTTGAGCTGACGGAAGGGGACCTCTTTGCGGTCATCCTTGCCGAACAGCTCGTGAATGCGATGGACAGAACGTACCTGGCGGAAAAGATAGAGCCCAGCCTGCAGAAGCTTCGCGTTATGTTCAAGAAGAAGCTGAGGATCGCTCCGGACAAAGCGTTCTCTTTTTGCAGAAGCCCCCAGCCTGCGCTCAATACACAGGTCGTCTCAAATATCGAGCTGATCCTCAAGGCGCTCGGGGAGAACAAGAAAATACGCTGTTCGTATAACGTCCCCGGAAGGGATACGGCGGTGGAGATGATCCTTGAACCGTATCATCTGCATTTCAGGGGGAAATGGTATCTCTTCGGCTGGAGCGAATACAGCCGGGATTTCAGGACATATGCAGTTCAAAGAATGGAAGCGATCGAGCTATTGCCTGATAAGTTCTCTCCGAGAGTTTTTGATGCCAGACACTATCTTGGGGACGCCTGGGGCATTATCAAAGGCAAGAAAACAGAAGTGGTATTGGAGTTCACGGAGGAGCAAGCGGTATTTCTACAGGAGAAACAATGGCATACGTCCCAGAAGATCACCAAACATAAAAAGGGTATGATGCGGATGACGCTCACTGTCGATGGGCTGGATGAGGTCTTCTGGTGGATATTGAGCTACGGGAGCAATGTGAAGGTGATAAAGCCGAAAGAATTGGGGGAGCGAGTCAAAGCGGAGGCAAAAAATATCATTAAACAATATTGATAATACTTACATAATAATAATTGGTAATTACGGGAGTTATTAAATGGAAGAATATCAAGAAAGAGTATGGAAGGCTGTAGAAGCTACGCTGGAAGAAGCGGAGAATAATAGGAAAAACACAAAGAATAATTCAAATGTATATCTAGGAAGAATGTTTTCTTTGGGGAGTGTTTTTCCGTATAAATTGGCAGAAAGCTTGTTTAGAAATAAAAACGAATATGAAGTGCTTGTTGATTGCCCAATAACAGGTATGAAGGGAAAGAAAAAAGCAAAAGTCCTTTACCCTGACATTGTGATAATTGACAAGGAAACACAGCAACTAAAGGCGATCATCGAAGTTAAATTAGATTGTGGCTGGATAAGGGCTGCCGAACTTAAGAAAAATAATACTCCCCTTACAAAATATGAGAAATTCATCAGTATGGTTGATTTATTTTATTATAAAAGACCTGTGCTCATAAAAACAAAGAGCATTACCTCTCTGCCAGTAGTAGCGACAGGTAAGCTTATCCGTGGTTCAGAAGACCATTTGACTTGGGAGGGTAAGCCGAAAGAATTTAAGGAATTGGCAAAAGACATTAAAAAGCATATTCAAGATGAATTCTCTGTTGATATTGACCTGCTTGATTCAGATGATTTGTTTTGTGGTAAATATAATGAAGAGCAACGGGTGTACATACACCGTAAGATCGATTGTAATAAAAAGGCAAAAACATTATTAGCCGTATTAATGTGCAACAATCACAATAAAAAGCTGAAGGAATTGGAAAAAATTATGGAACTACAGGAAAAGATATTGATAATATTTTCAAAGAAGGAATCAGATATAAGGACTGCGTCAACTCGAGGAACAAAAGCAAAAATCAAAAAGGATATTGAAACAAATACAGACATTGACAAAAAGATCAGCGCGCTACTATCTTAATAAAAGTGCCTATATCTGGCACTCATGGATAATATCCTTGGAGCATGAGCGCTTCAGTATATCAAAAAAAGCTCGTCGATTGCCGCCGGCAAATAAAAAACCTCCGTACCGCATTGGCCAAAAACCCCGATGCTCCTGGTGTATTATTCTATTTAGGCGCTCAGTATGAAGAATATGCCTGTTATACGGTCTGGTCCACAACGAGAAAGCTGTCCCGGCGGGAAGAGCTATTCCGGAAAAGCAAGGCATTGGATAAGGCGCTTGCATACTATACGCGCGCAGCAGTGACATGCCCGGAGCTTCCGGTGCGCAATGCAAAAGCTATGGTGTTCGCCTTAAAGGGCCGTTATCTCGATGGCGCAAAAGAATATGGGGATATACTGAGAACGTTGAGAAAAACTCCCGAACACTCAAAGAACGCTCTTGCGGAAGCATATGTTAGAAGAGGCCTTTGTTTTTTCTGGGGAGGGGAGAGCAGAAAGGCCTTGCGCTGCTTGGATATCGCCGAAGCGATATGCCCCTGCCATGCTGTGTATGGGAATAAGGCCTTGATCTATGAATCGACAAAGGACTATGAGAAGGCGATCCGTGAGCATGAAAAATGCTTATTACTGCAGCCCGGCTCCGAATTCCATAAGAAAAGAACAGCATATTGCCGGAAACGGATCGCTGCGCAGGCGGGCTAGCGACCATCAGTGCCTATATCCGGCACTCTGAGCGCGTAGGATATCCATCAATAGCAAACAGTATCACATCAGGATCGGAGCTCATGGATACAACGCAAGGATTTCAAGAACTTTCCACAGAAAAACTGCAGTATCTGCACAGAGCCGTGGAAGGCTTTCAAAGGGACATGCTCAAATTTGAGCGTATCGACGGGGTGGAGCCTATCGCCAGGGAAGCCAGCGCCTGTTTAAAGATGATCCGCGCAGAGCTTGAGACCAGAGAAAAGTGCAGAACCCCGACGTACTTTAGGCCAAAAAACATCGGGGAATTACTGGATGAAACAATGAAAAAGGTAGAGCAGGGGTATGATCACCCTGAGCCGGAAGGGATATCTATCGGGTTCCCGGATATTGATGAATTGGGGCTTCTGCAGCCCGGGGAATTGATCGTCATCGCGGGGCCTGTCGCTTCCGGGAAGACCTCTTTCATACAAACGATCCTTGAAGAACATGTCTATAACAACAAGAAGTCCGCCCTGATCTTCTCTACGGAATTATCCGACACGGCTTTTATGGTACGGTTCATCTGCGCGATAGCAAGAGTAGACCCGATAAAGCTTAAGGCCAAGGACCTGCAGGACCTCGATTGGAAGAACATTGCCAGAACGCTGTCAGTACTGGCGGAGACGGATGTGCATGTCGTCGATAAACTGCGCATTACTCCTGATGATGTAAAAGCCGCACGGGCAGGCATGGAACGGGACCTCGGGCTGCTGATCATAGATCATGCTCAATACATGTATGGTAATGCCCGAAAATACAGCAGTCGCGAAGAGGAATTTACGGACATCGCGTGTTCATTGAAAGATATCGCGCGTGAGCATGGCTTCCCGGTCATTATCACGGTAGCGCTGCCTTACAACGGGCTGCGCGATGCCCGCGTGCCGCAACTTTCAGACCTGCGCGGCTACGGGGCTCTGGAAAGTATCGCCGACAAGATCTGGCTAATGCAAAGACTGCATTCGGCCGACCCTACGCTGAAATACGACAACACCAATATCCTGTTGGCCAGGAATAAGCACGGGTGTGTCGGGAAAGCGGTCCTGCAGTTCAATAAAGAAATAGTGCGGTTCGAAAATATTCCGGCAATGCCTGATGAATTATAATGGTAAAATATATTATGCCTGTCACCATTTCAAAATCAAAATATCTGAACGGCCTGCAGTGCCCGAAACTGCTCTGGTACATCTACAACGCCAAAGAGGAATTGCCCAAGCCTGATGACGCAACGGAAGCTGTCTTTGAACAGGGACATGAAATAGGCGCCTATGCCAAAAAATTGTTCCCGAAGGGCATTGAGGTGGACCACTCGAACAGCAGGACCTTTGCGGAGGGGCTGCAGAGCACGCAGGAGATATTAAAAAAAAGAGTGCCGGTATTTGAAGCGGCGCTGGCGTATAAAAACACCTATGCCCGGGCCGATATCCTGGTCCCTTCGGGCAGGGATGCCTGGGAACTTATTGAAGTGAAAAGTGCCACGTCGCTGAAAGATATATACCTTTGTGATATCGGGTTCCAGTATCATGTATACACGCAGGCCGGGCTGAAGATCACGAAATGCTCGCTGATGTGCATTGATAATACGTATGTGCGCAAAGGAAAGATAGACCCAAAAAAACTGTTCAAGAAAATGGACGTTACGAAAGAGGTCACAACGGAATATTCTCGGCTTATCGAAAACAATGTGAAAGACATGCTCGCGGTCATTGGGGCCGCCGGTGCGCCTGCCATTGATATCGGCGCGCAGTGCAGTGATCC
This sequence comes from uncultured bacterium, assembly GCA_964653455.1. Taxonomy (GTDB): domain Bacteria; phylum Margulisbacteria; class Termititenacia; order CAZZFK01; family CAZZFK01; genus CAZZFK01. The sequence goes on along the minus strand of CAZZFK010000002.1, from coordinate 65,841 downwards.
GTATGAATGTCCCCTGACTGAAAAATGCTGGGCGTTCCTGCCGGAGCGAAATGTGTTCCTCCTGAAAGGCGGGAGAACGCTTGCGTTCGAGCTCGTTAAGAAAGGCATCCTGGAACTTAAAAAAATACCGGGCACCTGCACGCTTAATGATAAACAAAAGATACAGCTGGAATGCGAGAGGACCGGTAAGCCGTATATTGACAAGGAAAAGCTCAAGAAATTCCTCGGGGGGATCAAGTATCCCGTGTATTATATGGATTTTGAGACCTGGATGACCGCGATCCCTCTGTTCGACGGTCTGCGCCCCTACCAGCAGGTCCCGTTCCAGTTCTCGGTGCATGTGGTCAAAAAACAAGGAGCTGCGCCTGAACATTATTCCTTTTTAGTCGACGGCACGGATGATCCGCGCCCTGCCTTCATGAAAGAACTGAAAAAAGTAATGGGGGCCAGGGGCTCTGTTGTGGCGTTCAATGCCAGGTTTGAGCGCGACAGGCTCAAAGAATGTGCTGCTGCGCTTCCCGGGTATAAAGCCTGGGTCAGCTCGATAGAAAAACGTATGATAGACCTGCTCGATCCCTTCAAGGCCTTTGCGTATCATCATCATTTGCAGGACGGGAGCAATTCCCTGAAGTATGTGCTGCCTGCGCTTGCGGGGAAGTCGTATGAGGGGATGGAGATCGGGGACGGCGGGACGGCGTCCAGAGAATACTTCCGAATCACGTTCACTGAGGACAATGCGGATAAGGCGGAGGTCCGGAGGCTTTTGGAGGAATATTGTTGTCTGGATACCCTGGGGATGGTGGACATCGTCAATACGCTCGCTGCGTCGCTCAAGAAATAACAGTCACCGTGCCTGTTATTGGCACTCTCCCGGTGTATATACCTTCCATAACGAACATAAAGGAAGGGTGTCGTATGCCATGTCCGCCAGGCGCAGCCAGATTATCTCCTGAAAACAAACTGTCTTTTTTTCATCCCGCACAGCTCTATCGGGTCCTGGACAAACATGTGCTTGGACAGGAACAAGCGAAAAAAAGCCTGTCCGTCATTCTCTATCAGCATCAGCTGCGATACATCCGGAAGCTCAATGATATGCGGAAGACCAATTGTCTCTTGATAGGTCCGAGCGGCTGCGGAAAATCCTTCATGATACATACGTTGGCCCGTATCCTGGACCTTCCGGTCGTCTCTTTTTCGGCCACGTCGCTCGTAGAAAGAGGATACAGAGGGGGCATGCATGCGTTCGATATAGGGACCATGCTCAGCCGCGCCGCAAGGTTCAATGAGCGTCGTGCGCAGTACGGCATTGTTTTTATCGATGAGATAGATAAGCTTGCCGGTCACGACGAAAGGAACGCGGTTTCTTCCTTCGGCGTACAGCGGGACCTGCTGAGCATTGTGGAAGGCTACGGCAGCATGCCTGCATTATTTCATGAAGACGCGTCGTGTGATTCTTTTGACTTCAGTAATGTGCTTTTTGTTTTCGCCGGTGCGTTCCAGGAGCTCACTCAGTATACGAATTTTGCGAACGATATCGATCATGCCGCACTCGTAAAACAAGGCATCCTGCCTGAGCTGGTGAACAGGATGGGGGCGATAATACCGTTCCATGCGCTCGGGGAAGAACATCTTCGGGAAATGGTCAGAAAAGAGATCGACGCGTACGAAATGTACGTAAAAAGCACTGCTCGCGAAAAAGAAGTATATGTCGAACTGATCATGACGGGCATCAGAGGGCGCGGCGCGGAAATGCTCATGGGCGCGCGGGCCGTGCATAATGCAGTTCAACAGTTCTACGAGGAGAAGATATTCAGCAGCCCCGTCAACGAACAGGTGCCGCTGCTTCTGAATATGTTCGACGGAAAGCTGGCGGAGCCGTATTTGACGAGCGAAGCATAGCTGCAGCGCGAGCGTGGGGCTGTGAGCGGTCTAGACGGGAAAACTGTCTAAATGGGCTTGCTCGATATCGATCACCTGGTCTAGGACGTCTTTGTAGGGGGCGTTATATTCCATCGCTTTTTTTGCTACAAAATCATAGCATACTTGGAATTTGACCTGTAAGGTAAAGATGTTCTTCAAAAAGAAGTCGTGTGCATTATCAGGATGTGAAGACGTGGACCATGCAAAAGCTTTTTGCTGATCAAGTACTTTTTCTGGATCATTGAATCGGAACAAAAAGAACAGGGCGTCAGTGCGTGATATCCCGTATTTTTTAGAGAGTTGTTCTGATCTGAACAGGAGAATATCCGGTGCATCTGCACTGGTCGGCTGGCTTATGACTTGTCCGGACGCGATCAGTTTTAATGCCTGCAGGATATGGAAGCGCAGAATATGATCCTGCATCATGAAGAACTGGTCTTCGATGGAGGCAGTGGTGGCCATGATCTTTTTTTGCACGTGCGGCTCCTTTTTAGGGCATGACCTGCATGGGACATTGATCTATCGTTAGCTTTTTCAGAAGATTTCAGCGGGGTTGTTCGATGATATTGCTCATTCGTTAAGGCCCATGCGAGCGTGGGGTTATAAGGTTCGTTCAGTGCTCTTTTTTTTGAGTTTTCTTTCGGCTACTTCATGTTCAATAATACCAGTTCGGTTCTCCATAAATCCTTGAGGTCCATTGCGGCGAGCTCGCTCATGGGCACATGCGTCCGCGCGGCGAGCTTCAGGATATGGTTCATCTGCAGCTCATATCTCAATTGAATGGTATCGAGCAGGTCCATAAAAAGAACGGACTTGTCCGCGCTATTCGACGAATACCTGGCAAGGAAGGAGAGCCGGTCCAGTGTTGTCCTTGGCTCCTGAAATTTGGCATGGAAGAATAAAGCGGCCGATGTTGATATCCCGTACGTTTCTGCGGTGTCACGTACCTCCTTGTTGAAGGACATAAGGTCCTTGCTCTTGTCGGTAAAGGACATGATCTCCGGGAGCATTCCTGCGCGCATCCTCCCCATGATGTCCTTAACGAATTCCTTCGAAGTTCGGTCCAGGAAGTCATCTGTTCCCGTCGACTCAGCCAGTAATTTATGCTGCATGATCTCTCCTTTGTCCTTGTCCCTGTGTGGTCGGGAGAAAAGGCCGTACATATATCGGCAGCTCTTTCTGCGGATTTCACAGGGAATGAGTTTTTAGTTGTTGGGGCATGGGCCGGAGGAGCCGATATCGTGAGAACTTTTCGGTGACGGAGGCGTAAGGTAAGAGGTATAAAAAAACATGAATATGGGCATATATCAGGGGAGAAGATCATCAGAGGAGCGTGAGCTATATGTCTATCAGGGCCGTACAATCGAATAAATTACCGAACGGCGGGGAAATAAACTGGAAGAAAGGGAAGGACCTTTCGGAAAGAACGGTCAGCCGTATGAGCAGCGCCGAGACCCGGAACGTGATCGGGAACGTGATCGAGGCTGCAGGCATGAAAATGAAAGAGGATCATCTGGAGTTCGCGCATCTCACCTTCGTGCCCTATACCGAACGCACAGGGGCTTTTAAACAGAATACTATCGAAAAAGTGAACCCGAACGTACCGCACGCATAAGAGCAGTTATCCCGTCATAAAACCGAGCATTGTGAGGCGTATCCGGCGTACGCTCTTTTACCTTGTTGTTTCGAGGAAATGGTCAGTGTGCTGTGCGCTCAGAAGGTCAACTGTTCGAAATGGCAGAGAGCCTTGAACTCGCTGAAGCGTGCGGAGATATCCTTGTGGGCCAGCGTCATGAACCGGTCATTGCTGAAATCCTCAACGATATAGGAGGCCATGGTCGAGCCGACCATGATGGCCTGCCGCATGTTCTTTTCGGAGATATCCCCGGTCTTGGCGAGATAGCCGATGAATCCGCCCGCGAACGAATCCCCGGCGCCGGTCGGGTCGACCACGCCTTCAATGGGGAAGGAGGGCGCCGCGAAGATAGTGTTCCCGTGGAACAGCAGCACGCCATGTTCTCCTTTTTTGACGATGAGTATCTTCACCCCTTCTTTCAGTAACGCTCGTGCGCCCTTGATGATGCTCGGCGTGTTCATGAGCTGGCGTATCTCGCCTTCATTGAGCAGCACGACATCGACCTTCTTCATGACCTCGAGCAGCGCTTCACGTTTGCTGCTGATCCAGAAGTTCATCGTATCGAGGAGCGTCAGTTTCGGTGTTTGGACCTGCGCTAATACCTTGAGCTGCAGCACCGGATCGATGTTCGCCAGGAACACGTACGGGGTCTTCTTATAGCTCTCGGGGAGCACCGGGTCAAAATCCGCGAAAACATTGAGCTGTGTATCGAGCGAATGAGCCTGGTTCATGTCGTACTCGTAGTAGCCCTTCCAGTGGAAGGTCTTTCCCCCTTTGACGATCTGCAGCCCGGCAAGGTCCACGTTCCGCTTTTTGAGCATATCGATATGCTTCTGCGGGAAATCCTCGCCGACCACGCCGACCAGGTTCACAGGCGAAAAGAACGAGGCAGAAACGGACGAATGCACGGCCGACCCGCCGAGGATGTTCTCATGTTCCCCGAACGGGGTCTTGATGGAGTCGAGAGCGACGGAGCCGACAATAAGTACGTTGTTCATGTACGGATTATAAAGTCAGTACGGAGATTAGTCCACATTCTCTTCAGCATTTGCGGCGATGCAATAAAAAATGCGATATTTCGATATCTATAAGGAGCCTGCAAGGCCCCTGAAAAGGTGTCGTGATGCACAGGAAGACCATCGCTAACGGCAATTATTACACCAAGTACGTTGATGTGCGTACCATGTTGTGGGAGCGCGTCATCGAACCGTTGAAGCTTGGTATCTACCGTCCTCCGTACTATATGAACATCCATCTTTCCAACAAGACCTGCAATGCGAAATGCATCGGTTGTGTCAGAGGCAGCCAGAAGATCTACCACGAGACGCTCAGAGAAGATGTTGAGGCGTTCAAAACACGAATTCAAGAGCTCCTTGACCTCCGTTCTGCGGACGGGAAGTACCGTATCGAGGAGTTCCATTTTGACGGCGACAGCTCAGACCCGCTCATGCCGCGGAACATGTTGTGTCTTGTTGAAGGTATAAAGATGATCAAAGCGGCGGGGCGCAATGTGGAGATAATCACCAACGGCATCAATCTGGGGAACGCGCAGCTCCTGCAGGTGATCCATCTGGTGGACAGGGTCACGGTGAGCCTGAACGCCACAACGGCCGCCGAACATGAGTTCGTCTCGGGAACAAAGACCTTCAATGAGATCATGACCAATATAAAAAGGGTCTCGGCGCTCATCTCGGAGGGGCACTATGCCACGCGGATGAACATCTCGCATGTGCTCTGGAACCGGCGGGCCAAAGTGGCTGAGTTCAAAATAGCGGCCAAGACCGGGGCCGGGGAGCATTTGGCCCCGCGCAGGAACACCCGCGACCGGCGAGCTAAGCTGATCGAAGATGAATATTATTACGGGGATACGTTCCTCGGCAACATCGAAGCGCACGCAAAAGAACTATTGGCGCTTCCCGGGGTCGATAATTATGTGTTCCGGTTCGACATGAACGAAAAGAGCATGCAGTTCATCAAGAATACCAGGAAGAAAATAGAGGCTATAAAGGCACACATGGGCCTTATGGCAAGACCGCGCGGAAGATTCAACAACAGGCAGTTCTTCGACAGCGGGCCGTCGGGCATTGATGATAGCGGTCGCATGGTCATTAAACCGTTCACTTCTCAGCTGGAAGCACAGCTTCTTGACCATTGTGTGGCTTCGATGATGTGGAACACCCTGCTCTCCGACGGGAGTTTTACCGGGTGCGCGCACAATGCCAGCGACTATACGATGCTTGAACCCATTTCACAGAAACCGTTCACGCTCAAAGATGTGGAGATGCTCTGTGCTCGCACATGCCCGAGCTTTATCGGACTTCTGAACAAAATGATGGACTTGGACGAAGGGCCGAAGGTATTTCAGGGATATATGGGAAAGCCTTCGGAATTTGCAAGGCTATTGATCAAGCCAGAGCTTACCCTCGGCCATTTCACAGACATGGTAAGGGCGTTTGATCCCTATGATAAACATTTTCGAAGCATTTATTATGATCCATTGTTATTTACTACATTCATGAAAGAGCATAATAATGCCTCCTTGCAAGAGGGAGATGTTTCAGTGTTTTACAGAGGTGAAAATGAGATCGCATATCGCTCAAGGGACGGCAAAATCCTTCTGGATACGTATAAAAATATTGTAGCAATGGAGGCACATATTGCAGCCAATAAGATCGATAATGATGAACCAAAGGACATGGTCTTGAAATATTATGCGAAAGATTATAACGAGGTCATCATACAGCCGGATGAAGAGAGCGACAATGCTTGCCCAGGTGACAAGGTGAGCCTTAAGGGTGGAGGACAGATTGATAAAGCTCATGTTGGACAACGCAATATACAAGAAAAAGATTTCTCTGAATATGTACAAAAAAGCATAGCTCGATCGACCAGGCCGAAATATTGTGAAAAAGTCAGGGCACGAAAGTTGCTTCTTAAAGAAGGTGAGCGGCTTATGGGGTCCAGTAATGGCAAAAAGAAAAAGGGCCTAAAGGTGTTCCCAGAGTATATGCATAATGGCAATGACCTGCTCGTGTCCAGAGCGAAATACTTTTCCAGCCATCCTATAGAGCTTTTCCCTATATCGAATAAAGTTATAAAGGCATTAAATGATATATACCATAAAGAGTTCCATTATCAAGAACATTTGAATTTTCCTGAAAGCCATATCTCGTCATATTTTTTACACCATGTCGCAGCCTCTTTGAACACATTAATGATCAATCTAGGTCATCCTGTTGATGTTGTTCGTGCCGAAGACCTCCCTTCGTTGAGCAGACATGCTTTTAAAAGTACGATCCTTGAGTATCCTTTCTTTTTAAAGAAAACAGGAAATACACAGCTTATTCAAAGATCTTTTTATTCATGGTTCTATCCGAACAATGAATTTACACTACATAACTTAAATTATCTGTATTATATGAAATGTTTCATGAGACAAGCTCCTGCATTTCAAGAAGCAACTCATAAACTTATCGGATACAAAGAGGAGCTTGATGCCTTTCTGGCATCACGTATTGCGATCGGCATAGATCAACAATATGCAAAAGGAATTCCTATTCCATTGACCTGGTCTATTTTTGCTGATAATTATCTGGATTATTATACCGAGGATAATTCTATTTCTTTAGAAGACTATAGAGACGATTAGGAGCTCTGGATGTACACATCCACCCTTTCGACTCCTTCTACGCCCAGGTCCTCGACCTACAGGAGCTGAGCAATACGCATATCGTCGTGCTGATACAGTAAGGCATTTATAAGCCTCCGCGCATCCTGTTTTACATTATTTTACAAAAATTGACGCAGTGAATATGACGATATTTTCATTTAGCTATAATAAAAAATAAGGCAGCATTATTCTTCTCCCAACAAAACCGTTCCTCTGCCGATACACTCATAGAAGCAATTCGAGTGGATCAAGGAGGATATCATGCAGAACAAGTTCATCGCGATGGCCGAGATATTGAAAGAACGTCCCGCGCTCCATGAGTTCTATCGAACGATGGAAGAAGAGTTCATGGCATTGGATCCGGAGAGTCCGGAGATACTCAGGCCGGGCAAGCTCGCCGATATGAACGCGAACATCCCCTTGGTGAACGGTGTGCGGACGCCCGGGGCCTGTAATGTCCTGACAACGTACATCCCGATCACGGATGAGACCATGCTCGGCATGCTCCGCAACCTTACGGACGCGGTCCTTGCCGAATATCCGCACGACGCGGATGTCTACCGTGTCCCCGAAGAAGCGTTCCATATCTCGCTCGTCATGCTGCACGACATCCGTCCGGCGAACATGGAGAAGGACAAGTTCAAGGCCAGTATCCTGGGGCCTGCGCAGATCAAAGAGGCCCAGGAGAAGCTTGCTTCTGTGAAGGTCCCTGCGTTCGACCTCACCCTGGAAGGTCTGCGGTTCGGGAGTTTTGACGGGTCCACCATCGCGGTCTTTACCGCGCACGGACTGGATATCCGTGAACTGCGTACGGCCATCGAATCGCCGATAGCACATCTGTTGAGGCCGGACCTGATCATGCATGAGAAGAACATGATCCATATCTCCCTGCTCCGCCCGCTACAGCAATTCGACGGACCGACTCTCAAACGGCTTCAACGCATCAGCCGTACCTTCAGGGAGGTCGCCCCCGTCACGATGCATGTCGATAGGTTCCAGCTGGGGCTTGAAACGAGATGGCAACACACCGAGGTCGATGTTCTCGGCACATACAGGCTGGTGTGACGTGGGCTCCTTTGCGCGTGAGGAACGCGGGCTGAAAGGGCAGAGCAGAGGGACACGGGGGCGGAAAAGGACGGGTGCTCGCGATACGCGAACGGCAAGACCGCTTTCGCCGGAAGAAATACAGCATAAGGGAGGGAACGATATGGGACCGAAGATCATCGCTCAGCAGGAAGGGACTGAGATACCGCTCATGGAGCGGATCATTAAAGGCAGGACGCTCTATTTACCCGAGCTCGATGCCGAGGCTTTTCATCAGAACATCTCGATCACCGTTGATCAGGCGTTCTTGAGCGCTTGGCGGGAGCCGCTTTCGCTCGATCCGGAGGACGTGCACACGGACCCGCATAAAATAGAGCTGGTCACCAAAAGACTTGAAGTGCTCGTCAGGACATTCTGCCGGTTCATCAGCGAGTATAAGGGGCGGGCTGCGGACGTGCTCGGTATCAGCGAAAAGAACGGGCCCAAGGACCTGGTCACGCATATCGATAAAGGCATCGAGAAGCTCCTGCGTCTTTGGATCACGCGTAATTTCCCGGGGCACAAGATCATCGGAGAGGAGGGCGCGAAGGACCTCATCGGTGCTCAGGACCATGTCTGGTACATCGATCCGGTGGACGGCACCCTGAACTTTGTCGAGGACAATGATCGCGACGTAGGGCTCAACATCAGCCTTGTGAAGAACGGGGCCCCGCTCATCGCCGTGCTCGGGATGCCGAACAGCTCCCGGTATTATGTCGGATGTTCCGCCCGCAGACACGTTGAAAAGGTGGACCTCCGTACCGGCGAACGGGAGGCGGTCCGCTATGAAAAGAACGCCAGAGAGGTGCTGCTCGGCAGTGAATATGATGTCACGTACAAGGAGTCCGAGCTGGTGCGGCAGCGGAAAGTGGCGGCCTATTTTCACGCGCCGAAGCTGCCCCAGATGTACTTCAGCGCGAGCACCAATCTGGCGAGCTTTTTTGAACGTAAGATCAATGTGTATTACCAGGATGTCATCAAGTTCTGGGACATCATGGCCCCCGCGAGCATGATGCATTTCATGGACCCTCGCTCCGAGCAGTTCAAGATCAAGATCATGCTCAAGGGCAATCGCACCTACGACTTTTTCAATGACTATGACGACCATTTCGTCGCGGAGATCAATCGGGCGACCCGCGATTTCGGCTGCAAGGTGGGTTATTTCCTGGCCTATGACGCGGGGCTCGGCGAGCATATCGAGGATATCTTCACGTTCCGGGAGGAGCATACGATCTGAGCGGAGTATCAGAAGAAATTCTTAAGGAGGTCCATCATGTATACGAAGATCATTTCTGATGAAGGCAAGGGCAATGCTCATTTTGATCAGGCCATGAGGCATGTTCGTGCCGGTAATACGGAGATGGCCAAGCAGGCACTTAAAAGAGCAGTCGTTGTCGAACCGCAGGACGCCAAATGTCATTATATATTGGGAGGTATATATCAATGCGACGATGATTATGTAAACGCAGCGATACACTATTGCCGAGCCATTGAACTTGGCGCTGACCACGAAAGCTTGATCACGTTCGCGGTACAGGTCCTGTGCGGACAGGCCAAGTATGAGGAAGCTTATGACATCTTGCAGCGTTGGGCATGTACGCATCTTGCACAGAAAGATCCAGGATTACAAGTGATCATTGAGGAACTGCACAGATATGTGCATGTATCCCGCCGGACAGCCCTAGACAGGTCCATGCTGCATATCGTGCTTGGAGCGTGGAACTGCTCTCTTCAGGATTGGTGGTCCGCAGAACGGAACTTTATCGCGGCGATATCCATTGACCCAGATAATGCAAAAGCGTATGAAGGGGCCGGTGTCATGTGTGCATACCTGAGCCGGGATGAAGAGGCTGTGGTCTATTTGACAAAAGCATTGCAGCTCGACCCTTTTCTCTCTGATGCGGAGAAGGTGCTGGACGATGTGTTACAAAGGAAAAGAGTTCATTGAACAATCGCTCATGCAGCGGTTGTCCCAGACATTCAAGGAGGGATATATATGAACACTAAAATAGTAGCTATTGGGAGTACGAGAATAGATCCGTTCAAAGGACTAAAGGCGATCGCACAGTATGCTATGCGGTCTCAGCGTACCCGGTTCACGATAGCGCTGGATAACGTGAAAAGCTCAAAGGAATTAGGCGAACTATTGAAAAAAGGGTATGGTGTATATGATAAGGAAATATTTGATTTTCTGATAGATAATATTTCATCAAGCCTTGTTGCCGAGAATGTTTTCACAGAAGCGTATGTGAGAATCACAGGAGAAGCATCTTATTACGACCGCATTCACGATCTGTTCTCCTATACGGATTATAAAGCTATTTCAAAAGATACGTACAGGACGGTATTCTTTGAGAGAGCAGACAGGGCATATTTCCAAAAAATAATATTAAACAATATCGAGCCAATACATTTAACAAAAGAAAATATTTCACACGGTAAGCTAGTAGATATTCTTTTTGAAAGAGGCGTGCCGGCGTTAGTGACAGGTCTTTATGAGAACAGGAATGGCGTACTTCTTTTTAAAAAGCTTTTAAAAATATTAGACAAGAAAGAAAATGGCCTGACGAGGCTTATAATAGACACTATAGACGATAAGATCTTATGGGCTCTTGTAAATAACTCTTTAGACAATATCGGGAACAATGATTATTTAAAGGAATATAAGAGATTCCAAAAAACGACATTTTTTGCTCACAGGAATGCAGGAGATCGAACTGCCAGCCAGGCCGCTGATAGATTTCACGCATGTATCCTCAAAGCAATCGAAAAACCCTTATTGGTGACATATTTTGTTAATAATATACATGTAGCCCTGTTTATTGATGCATTAACAGGCGGAAGCAAAGAAGAGAACGAGCTTTATGAAAAGAATAACTGTTCGAGCATTACACGAAAACTGTTAAATCATCTGTTGCATAGTCCAATAGTGAAAGGACTTATAGAAGATATCGTTGACTATGTGTTCGCCCCCTCTGATGATAAATTAAAAAAGATTGTGCGTAGCAATAGAGATGACGAAGAGTTTGTTCTAGGGATTTTAGGTGCTATTTTTTCAGAAGAGCGGCCGATCCCTTACAGATCGATCAAGGATTTTATTTTAAATAATATTGAATATGGGAAATATGATGATAATACTGTAAATTTTCTTTTTAATTTTAATAGAGATCCTAATGACCTTCTCGGCCACATTATTAGGGGTACAGTAAATAACTATTCTTCGTTCCAACCCTCTGAACACGTGATACATCAGATCATGAATTACGAAGCCATCAATGTTCTGAGTATCTCAGCGGAAGAGGTCATTTCCATGATCGATCTCGGCAGTCAATATGTGCCTGAATCGGAAATGATAAAAAAATTCTCGGAAATAATGCCTCCTGCAACATGGGCATCGATCATAAAGAAAAAGCGGGATGACGAAGCGGCACGGGAACAGGCGCGCATAGCTTCTACTGAAGTGTCAAATCAACCCTGGTGGGGGGACGGGATGTCGCAAAGAGAACAAGAAGAATATGTCCGTTCATGGAACGACAGGAATTATTTTTGACGGAAAAGAGCGTGTGAATTGTGTGGCAAGAGCCATTGAGGTCATGCGCTATGGTGTTGGATGTGATATCCATATTGGTTCCTTGACCACAAGGCAAGCTGTCTTTCCGTAGACTATCCCTTATAAATAATCTGTATTATAGTAATGACCTATCTTAAGAATAGAGAAAAGGACGGTGCCTTCATGGCCACACAAGTACAAGATTATAAGGTAAAGGACATGACCCTTGCTGAATGGGGTCGCAAAGAGATCACGATAGCCGAAAAAGAGATGCCGGGGCTCATGGCCATTCGTGATAAATACGCGCCTGCAAAACCGCTGAAAGATGTCCGTATCATGGGCTCGCTCCATATGACCATCCAGACGGCCGTGCTCATCGAGACGCTCAAAGCGCTCGGCGCGAACGTCCGCTGGTGCTCCTGTAATATCTTCTCGACCCAGGACCATGCCGCTGCCGCGATCGCCGCTGCCGGTATACCTGTATTTGCCTGGAAAGGCGAAACGCTCGAGGAATACTGGTGGTGCACGTATCAGGCGCTGACCTTCCCGGGCAATAAAGGCCCAGAGCTCATCGTCGATGACGGCGGAGACGCAACGCTCCTCATCCATAAAGGGTATCAGCTCGAGAACGGCGACAAGTGGGTCGATTCAGCGTCGGGCAGTACCGAAGAAGGGGTCATCAAGGACCTGCTGAAGAAGATCGTCAAAGAATCCCCCAAGCACTGGCATGGCGTCGTGAAAGAATGGCGCGGGGTCTCCGAAGAAACGACCACCGGGGTGCACCGGCTCTATCAGATGATGGAAGAGAAGAAATTGCTCGTGCCGGCCATCAACGTCAATGATTCCGTCACCAAGTCCAAGTTCGATAATCTCTACGGCTGCCGCGAGTCGCTCGTCGACGGCATCAAGCGCGCGACCGGCGTCATGATCGCCGGCAAGGTCGCGGTCGTCTGCGGTCACGGGGATGTCGGCAAGGGCTGTGCTCAGGCGCTCCGCGGTCTCGGCGCTATCGTCATGGTCACCGAGATAGACCCGATCTGCGCGCTGCAGGCGGCAATGGCCGGGTATGAGGTCACGACCGTTGAGGATACGCTCGGTATCGCGGACATCTATGTCACAACGACCGGCAATTGCGACATCATCACGGCCGAACATATGTCCAAAATGAAGGACCAGGCCATCGTCTGTAATATCGGACATTTTGATAACGAGATACAGGTCGATAAGCTCAATGCCTGGAAAGGCATCAAGAAGCTGAACATCAAGCCGCAGGTGGACCAGTACATCTATCCGGACGGGCATTCGATATTCCTGCTCGCGGAAGGCCGCTTGGTGAACCTGGGTTGTGCGAACGGTCATCCGTCGTTCGTCATGTCCAATTCGTTCTCGAACCAGACCCTGGCACAGCTCGATCTCTGGAAGAACAAGGACACGTACAAGCCGGGTGTGTACCGTCTCTCCAAGAAATTGGACGAAGAAGTGGCACAGCTGCACCTGGAAAAGATCGGCGTGAAACTGACCAAGCTCTCCAAAGCACAGGCCGATTATATCGGCGTCCCGCAGGAAGGGCCGTACAAACCGGAGCATTACCGGTACTAGGGTTCCCTCGACAGCTCGTCGACCCCTCCCTCTCCCTCCCCTGATCAGGGGAGGGCAGGGGTGGGGTCTTAAAGGATAGACATACATGAAAGACATGACCAAAGGTAATCCCTGGTCAGAGATATTGTACTTCACCATCCCGCTCCTGCTCGGGAACGTGTTCCAGCAGCTCTATATCATCATCGATAGTATCGTGGTCGGGCACTATATCGGCAAACAAGCGCTCGGGGCGATCGGGGCTTCGTTCCCGATCATCTTCCTGCTCGTCTCGCTCATCATGGGATTGACGATGGGTGCGAGCGTGGTCATCTCCCAGTACTTCGGTGCGAAGAAGCATGCCGAAGTGAAACGGACCATCGATACGCTCTATATCTCCATGCTCGCCGTGAGCGTTCTCTTCACGATCTTCGGGCCATTGGTGAGCACGAAGGTCCTGACCCTGATGCATACACCTCAGGATATCCTGTCGCAGGCGAAGACGTTCATCGACATATACTTGTACGGCATAACGCTCGCTTTCGGGTACAATACGGTCAGTGCGGTGCTGCGGGCGCTCGGTGATTCGAAGACCCCGACGGTCTTCCTTATATATTCCACGGTCATCAACAGTATCCTGGTCATCCTGTTCGTCGTGGGCTTCCACTGGGGCATTGCCGGGTCCGCGTTCGCGACATTGCTCGCGCAAGGGTTCTCTTTTCTTGGTTTGGTCCGGCATGTGAACCGCCGGGAGAACACGCTGCTCCATGTCCGGGCGAACGCCATGCGTTTCGATATGCCTCTCTTCAAGAAGATGCTGTTCATCGGTATGCCTGCCGGGGTCCAGCAGATGTTCGTTTCTCTCGGCATGATGGCCATCACGCGCATGGTCAATAATTACGGGACGGACATGATCGCCGGCTTTACCGCTGCCTCACGTCTTGATACCTTCGCGCTCATGCCGGCCATGAACCTTTCACTGGCCGTTTCCACGTTCGTCGGGCAGAACATCGGGGCAGGGCTCTGGCAGCGTGTTCGCAGCGGGATCGGTGTCGGGCTTTGTTACGGGACGATCTTTTCGGTCCTGATAAGTACAGTGATCCTGTTGTTCGGCGAAGCGATGCTCTCCTGGTTCACTGCGGACCAGGTGTTGATCCATAACGGGCTCGGCTATTTCCATATCGCCGGCTGGTTCTATATCGTGTTCGCCGTGATGTTCGTGTTCGGCGGGTTCTTCCGGGGCGCAGGGGACACGATCATGCCGATGATCATGACCTTGTTCTCTATGTGGCTTATCCGCGTACCGGCCGCACGCTATCTTTCCCATCATATCGGTATCGCCGGTATCTGGTGGAGCTTTGTCATCGGCTGGGGGTTCGGGCTGGTCCTTTCTGTCGGATATTACATGACCGGTATCTGGAAACGGTTCAAGGTCGTTGCTCCTCGGGCGGGGTAGGGCGTTTTCTTCGTTTTCCAAAAAACGGTTTTTTTTGTACAATGTCCCCTCTTGTCCCGGAGTGTATCCTGGGCCGAGATATTGGTCGCAGATGTTGGATAGTATTGTTCAAGGGGATGTAGCTCAGTTGGTAGAGCGCGTCGTTCGCAACGACGAGGCCAGGGGTTCGATCCCCCTCATCTCCACCAGGCTTCGCTCTCGGGCATAGCCCTCGTAGCTACGCCTGGCTGGCGCCGAGAGAGTAAAAGCAGTACCTTGTTAGATCAGATACGTTCACGAACCGTGCCTTAGCTCGGGCGCAAGCCCGGCGAAGTCACGAGCGAAGCGAGGACGTAGACGGGCATGTAGCTCAGTTGGTTAGAGCGTTCGGTTCACATCCGAGAGGTCACAGGTTCGATTCCTGTCATGCCCACCATGAAGTATTCGCTCCGCGAAACTTCATGGCAAGCCATTGCAACATGTTCCTCAATGTTCAGGAATGTGCTCCGTGCGACGGTCGAAATAGAACAGATCGTCCATCAAGACCTTCCCGGTATCAGAGAGTCGTACAAAAACGTTCTTGTCGGTCCTTTCGACAACGACCAGACCCCGCACTTGCGCAGTTTTATAATAATCATGTTGTTTTATCAAGGATTCGTTGATCGGGCCGCCGAAAGCATCATGAAAAAGCTTGAAAAAACCATCCCTGTCAAAATAAACATCCCACCCTTTTTCGGTCAACGAGATCCTGCCATTGCGTTCCTCGAGCAACCCTTCATGTCGGCTTCTTTCGAATTCCGATGTCCCTACGGCATGTCCCAGCGTAGATGATCCTACTAAATGATTACAATGTGCCCTCAGGAACTGATACAGCGGATGTGTCGGGACCCATGACTCACGAGCGCGGCGTTCCGAGTTAGCCTTCTCAGCCCTGGCCTCTTCGGCCTCCGTAAAGGGCCGCGGCACGGCGCGGATGTTGACGAGGCCTCTGCCTTTGTCGGTCAGTCGGGCATATCCGTTGATGACCACGAGCAGGCCTTCTTTTTTGGCCTGTTCATAGAGCCGTTCGCCCGCGAGCACAGAATCCTTGAAGACCCCCATTTCAAGATTGAAATACTTGTTCAAGAATACGGCCATCTCACGGATAGTGTCCTCGTTCAGGCTGACGAACTTTGTATACATTATCGTTCTCTCCAGTTCCCTATATATATCGTATGCTGCTTCTGTCAGTTGCAGTACAGCGTATGGAGTGCAGGCATTGAGTTTGTCTTATATCCAGCAAAGCATTAGTATGTCCTCATGGAACATCTATGGTCATCGCTTACCTATGACGCGGTCATCACCACTGTTGAAAAGACGCTGGGCCGGCCGCTCGGCAACCTCTGTTTACAGCGCAACAGCTATATCAACCGGGTCTTTGAACTTGAGCAGAAGGATACAAAAGAACGTTTCATCGTGAAGTTCTATCGCCCCGAGCGCTGGACGCCGGACATGATACGCGAGGAACATGTGTTCGTTCGTGCTCTGCATGCGCAGGAGATCCCCGTCGTTCCACCGCTCGTCATAGAGGGCAGCACCTTGTTCTTTTTCGGGGACATCCCGTTCGCGCTCTATCCGAAAAAAGGGGGCAGGGCGCTCGACGAGTTCGATAAAGAAGGCTGGATACAGATAGGACGTCTGCTCGCGCGCATGCATATCGTCGGGGCCACGCATCCGTCCGTGTCGCGCATCGTCTGGCGTCCGGGAGCGGCCACAAAGCACCATCGGGACGTTCTGCTCAACGGGAAATATCTTCCGCCGGACTTTGAGCCGGCCTTTATCCGTACGATCGACATGTTCATGCAGCGTATGGACCCGCTGTTCGAGCATGAGGAACGTATCCTGCTCCATGGTGATTGTCACAAAGGGAACCTGATCTCACGTCCGGGCGAGGGCATCTTCATCGTGGACTTCGACGATATCTGCATGGGGGCGCCGGTGCAGGACCTCTGGATGTTATTGCCGGGGGCCCCTGAAGAGTGTGAACAGGAGATCGACTGGTTCTTTGAAGGCTATCACACGTTCCGCAGCCTCAAGCGCAGTTCGCTGCAGCTCATCCCCGCGCTGCGCGGGATGCGCATCGTGCATTTCGCGGCCTGGTGCGCGGTGCAGAGCCGCGAGCCAGCGTTCGCGGACCATTTCCCGGAGTGGGGAACGACACGGTACTGGAACGAACTGATACGGGAGCTGCAGAAGATACTGATGCCTGAAGAGTGATCAGAACAAAAGCACGACGCCCGCCCGATAATTGTTCGAACGTGTGAAGTCGATGGTTTCGTCCAACGTATCAGGATGCCCGTCCTTCCCCATGATCCCTGCTTCTCCTTGGGATGTATAGCAGCCGCCGTAGATATATACGATGTTCCCGAGCTGTGCCGCGAGCCCGAGCCCTGCACTGCCGATGACGCTCGTGCCGGATTTTAAGGTGTGTTCAAGAGGATTGCTGATGCGGTAATTGATAAGGTCTGCTGCGATAGAGACATACAAAGGTCCGAGCACTGGTTTGATCAATTCAATGCCTACCCCATATAGATCATGGTAATACGGTACATCATTACTGCTCCATTCGGCCTGTGACCTTGAGCCCAGTACCTTGCCGATAAGCCCGCAATCGCTCAGGATGTTCCCGGTACCGGCAAAGGAACGCATATAGAGCTGTATGGCCGTATAGGGGATGATCAGTCGACGAGCACCATATTCGCCGATAGAGATGCCTATACCGAAGTTATCCGTGCTATCCGCATGAACGAGGCCTGCGCTCACTATCGTACAGAACACGCACACAAGAAATGATCGCAGAACGTTCATGCCCACAGACCTCCATGAACATATGCTACGGGCAGGTCGTTCCGACTGTCAATGTTCCATTGACGGCCATGGCGGTCGCCGTCAATAATATGACATCATGAGGACCGGCAAGCCTGCTATAAAACAGATGTTCTTGGAAAAAATGTTCGAGATGTTCCTCTGGAACACCCGGTTCGTCGTACTGCTCTCCGTCGTCTTCGGTCTCATCTGTTCCGTCATCCTGTTCTGCGTAGCGAGCGCGGACGTCGTGAAGGTCCTGCAGTACTGTTACGAGCATTTCGTTCACGGCGTCTCCGGAGCGGACCTCTTCCATGAAACGATACTGATATCCATCATCCGCACCGTGGACCTGTACCTCATCGGTGTCGTGCTGCTCATCTTCAGTTTCGGCATGTACGAGCTTTTTATTTCCAAGGTCGATATAGCGCAGGGGAGTTCGGAGGTCGAGGCGCTGCAGGTCACGTCCCTGGACCAGCTCAAACATAAGCTCACGAACGTCATCATCATCGTGCTCATCGTCAAGTTCTTCGAAAAGGTCCTGCTCCTTCAATACAAAGCGCCTCTGGATATCCTGTACCTTGCGCTCGGTATCTTTGCCATCTGTATCGGGCTGTACTTCCTGCACGGAAGGAAAGAGACGAAATAACGCCTCACGTATGCATTGCACAACAGGGCCATCTGCCGTATACTGCTCTCCTTGCGTTCTGGTTCATCTACAGGAGCTGAATTCTCTATCATTCCGTAGGTTTTCATCGAGGGATCAGGGCTGTGAATAAAGAGTTCAAGTATCTTTTTGCGTGCCCTGTGCGCAGAAAAGAAATAGTTCGTTCAGGAGTTCGAGACCATGCCTCATAAGAAAATAAGAAATATCGCCATCATCGCGCACGTCGATCACGGGAAGACCACGCTCGTCGACCAGCTCTTCAAACAGAGCGGGATGTTCCGGGAGAATCAGGCGGTCACTGAGCGCATGATGGACTCCATGGACCAGGAACGGGAACGCGGCATCACTATCGCCGCGAAGAACGGCTCCTTCAAATATAAAGGATATCTCGTCAATATCATCGATACCCCCGGGCACGCCGATTTCGGAGGCCAGGTGGAACGCGTGCTCAAGATGGCCGACGGCGTTCTTTTGCTCGTGGACGCGTCCGAAGGCCCGATGCCTCAGACGTATTTCGTGCTCAAAAAGGCGCTCGCCTTGAGCCTGCCGGTCATCGTTGTCATCAATAAAATAGACAAGCCGTTGGCCCGGTGTCATTGGGTCGTGGACCAGGTGTTCGACCTTTTCATCAAACTGAACGCGCCTGACCATATCCTCGATTTCCCGATCGTGTACGCTTCCGCCAAGGACGGTTATGCCACCAGCGATCTCGAGGTGAAGAACGATAACATGGTCCCGCTCTTCGACAAGATCATCGAGAAGATACCGGCGCCTGTAGGCGACGAGCACGGACCGATACAGATGCTGATCAGCTCGCTGGATTATTCCTCTTTCCTGGGGCGTCTTGCGATCGGTAAGATCACCTCCGGCAAGATCAAGGTCGGGCAGGAAGTGGCGGTGACCAAAGGCGATACGATCATTTTCAAGACACGCATCACCAAGATCTACGGGTTCGAAGGGCAGGCAAAAAAAGAGATCTCACACGCCGGCGTAGGGGAGATCATCGCGGTCGCCGGCGCTGATGAAGCGACGGTCGGCGAGACGATCACCGACCCCGAGAATCCGATGCCGATGCCTGCCACCGAGATAGATCCGCCGACGCTTTCGATGAACTTCATCGCGAACAATTCTCCTTTCGCCGGACGTGAAGGACAGTTCGTCACATCGCGCCATATTGGCGAGCGTTTGGCCCGGGAAGTGCTCTCGGACGTCGCATTGCTCGTCGAGGACCTGCCTGATGCGTCCGGGTATAAAGTGTCCGGCCGCGGTGAGCTCCATCTTTCGGTCCTTGTCGAAAAAATGCGCCGCGAAGGCTATGAGTTCCAGGTCACGCGGCCCAAGGTCATCTTTAAAGAAGGCCCGAACGGCGAGATGTTCGAGCCGTACGAGGAACTGACCCTGGACGTTGACGACAAGATGACCGGCGGGGTCATCGAGAACCTCGGCAAACGCAAAGGCATCATGCTCGATATGGTCCATAACGACGGCGGGATGGTGCGGCTTTCCTACAAGATACCGACCAGAGGCCTGCTCGGCTTTCGTTCAGAGTTCATGACCCTGACCAAAGGGATGGGCGTCATGAACTACGTGTTCCTGGAATACGGACCTTTTGCGGGCGAAATGCGCAACCGCATCAACGGTGCGCTCGTTTCCATGGAGCAGGGCACGACGGTCGCGTTCGCGTTGTTCACGCTGCAGGAGCGCGGGCAGATGTTCATGGGCCCCGGCGTTGAGATCTATGCCGGGCAGATCGTCGGCGAGCACAGCCGTGACAATGACCTGACCATCAATCCGTGCAAAGCGAAGAAGCTCACCAATATCCGTTCAAAACTGGCTGACGAACATCTGGTGCTCGACCAGCCGCGCAATATGAGCCTGGAAGATTGCCTGGAATATATCAATGATGACGAGCTCGTGGAAGTGACGCCGAAATCGATCCGTCTGCGCAAGATCCCGAAACCGACACGCACGTTCTAGTTCGGTGTTCTGTCGAAAATATCATTGAAGGTCTTGAGCACCAGGTCCGCATGCTTGACCTCTCCGCTGCCTTCTGTGTCCATGCCGACGGCAAACATGCCCAGTTCCTGGAACGAGGTGATGGCGTGTCCCGCGTCCTCGATCCCGATGATCCTTTCCGGCCGGACGTTCGCTGCCAGTGCGACCTCCCGGAACATGTCCTTTTTTGTATCGATCCGGACCTTCGAGCATTCCCCGACAGTGCCGAACCGGTCCCCGGTATAGATCAGCGCAGGGGTAAAGCAATGCTCGATGCCGAGCGCTCGTACGACATGGAGCGCATCTTTGCTGGATGAGGCCAACGCGATGCGTACGTCATGTTCGGCAAGGAAGGAAAAGAAGCGTACGACCCCCGGATTGCCGGAAAATGGTTCTGTTCGCAATAGTTCCCGGAACCGCTCACCTTTTTTTTTGCTCGAGAATTTTATCTTCCCGAGCAATTCGCGTTGTACCGGGTCGAGCCGTTCATCCTCGAGAGATATATGGGCTGGGATGTCGCGCAATGGCCGGAATTTTTCACAGGTCTCAGGCAAGCGCAATAATACCGCATGTGTGCCGACATCGACGTTCTTCCCTTTACAAAGATCGAGCATCTCACGGTACGACAGCCGAACGGTCTCCCCCTCGTTCAGGATATATTTTTCGATCGCCCATTTTCGGGCGGCCACATGGAACGGTTCCGTATCGCCGACAACGCCATCGATATCGCTTATGACAAGGTCATATGCGCCGTGTTCAATGGCTGCCAGAATGTCTTTGCCCCGGCACCGGGGGCCTTCTTTCGCATGGATCACTTTCGCGATCATCCCGGGCTCCTTATTACGTGTGTACATATATCGGACGTTGAGCGGAAAGATCCCAACACCCTTGTTCTTCGTATCTCGCGAACGAGGACGTTCGACCTCATATGAACCCCTTGAACGAGCGCACGACCAGATCGGCATGATCGACCTCCCCGGTGTCTGCGGTATCGATGCCAACGGCGGTGATGCCGAGCTCTTGGAACGCAGTGATGCCTCCAGGGGAATCTTCGAAACCTATGACCTGCTCCAGAATGCATCCTTCCATGAGCATAAGCTCCTCGAAGAGGTCCTGTTTGGTACGCATGATGCGGCGGATATGCTCTCCGTACGTGCCGAGCTGATGGCCGGTGAAGACGCGTTCCTCGTCGAAGTACTGTTGGAGACCGAGCGAACGGACCACTTCATACGCGTCCTCGTTGGCCGAAGCGAGGGCGGTCCGGGCACCGGAACGATACAGGGTCTCAAGGAACTGACGAAGCCCCGGGAGTTCCGCGAGGGGTTCGGTCCGCATGAGCACACAAAAATCCTCCAGCTTATCCAGACTGAGCTCTTTAACGATCGACAAAAGCGAACGTTGTTCCTCTGTAATGCCGGGAGAATCGAGGGATGTTGAGCCCGGGATGTTCTCCAATAGTGCGAACCGCTCATGTGTCTCCGGTGCGTTCAGCAGAAGGATCAGCATGCCGTCCTCGTTATGCAGGCCTTTACTTAGCCGATATATATCTTTTTCGGTCAGGGAGATCGGGCCGAACATTTTTTCGAGTGCGATCTTGCGTGCCTGAACATGGAATGGTTCAGTGACGGCGAGCACACCGTCACAGTCAAAGATGACAAGGTGTATCTCTTTGTTCTGTATGCGTTCTACAAGCGATCGTGCGGTAATGGTGCCCGCACCGTACAGTGATATCATTTTAGTTAACATAGCATGCGGTCCCTTTTGCGGCTATTCCGTGCCCACAGCGAAATGTAATGTGCCGGCGTACGATATATATCGTACGGGAACGGGCACGATCTCAACATGTCCGTTCAGTGCTGGGCGTGTTCGTTAAAATACTTTATCATTACTGACGGCTGTACGATGTGCACATACTAAGGGAGCGTTGACCATGACCTATACGAAGATCATCTCTATACCCCAGCCACTGCCGGGAACGTTCCTTTTTAACGAGAAAGAGGTCGTTCCGGTATATGTGTACCCGCTGTATGCTCTTTTGCCGGGGCATGCCTCTTTGATAAACGCACTGCTCCCTCAGCCTGATTACCGATTGATGATAGAACGTTCCCGGGAACACCTCTTGAGCGGTGTCCTCGACAGCAGTCCGTTCACTTTTTTTGAACGATGGAATTTCGGCATCTCGCTCTTGTCCCATAAAAAAATAGGAGAGATCCTGCCTCAGGATATCCTGGGGCATAACATCATGATCAACGAGGTCCCTGCGCCGGGGGACCGCTACAAGGATATCTTTATAGATCATTGTTATGCGGATCCTTTCGGGAAAAAAGATACTGAAGCGCCGTATGAAGGCGTTGCGCTCTTCACCATAGCCCAGGCCTGCGACTATTTTTTCAGGTTCTATCCCGAC
This sequence comes from uncultured bacterium, assembly GCA_964653455.1. Lineage (GTDB taxonomy): Bacteria > Margulisbacteria > Termititenacia > CAZZFK01 > CAZZFK01 > CAZZFK01. The sequence continues at coordinate 43,059 of CAZZFK010000002.1, read as the reverse complement.
AGTGCGCCCCGAAAAATAGCGCTCCGGCTGAAAGCATCGCCGTATGCCTATGAGCTCGGTACTTTTCATTGCTTTGGTTTTGTTGATGCACCCACAAGCCAGCAGAGCAAATATAGTGAGGACATACTTATGTATCTCTATGTGCATGAGGCGTGGCGATTCCTGCGCAGGTATCGGTCGTTCATCGGGGAAAAGATGAAGGAATATACTGCTGCGCGGTTCAGGTAAGCGCCCCATCCTTTTCAAAAATGAAAGTGAATTTTTCCATCTGTCGGTAGCCCGTTGCTTGTACAGGTTTGAGCCGGAGCACCGCATAGTCCGGGTCTGCAATGCCTCCCGGATAGTACATGTCCCAGCCTTTCTGCCAGAGTTCTTTTTTTACTGCGTGATCAGTGACAAGCTCGATGACCCCGGCAAGACATATCCCTCGCCACTCCTCGGGGACACAAAAGTACACTGACGCTTTGTTATTCTCTTTGATCCGCCCGATCTTTATCGAGGACGTATTGGTCGTGAAATAAACCTCACAGCCTTTTTTGCCGTGGAAGGAAATAAGTCCCGGGAATTGCGTTCCGTTGCGCAAGTTCAGCATGGCCCGTGTTTGAGGAAAGCCCTGTTCATCCAGGGTGGTCAGGTATGCTGTTGCAGAAGAAGCCATCAGTTCTCTCGTCAGATCTTCTGCAGTATGTGCATCCATGGGGCAGCTCTTTGTTAACGTGCGGTTTATCGTAGCATATCACAATAGGTGTCTGACACCTGTTTTTATCGTGGGCGCAAGGAAAAACGCTCCTTGCTGCAGGGGGTGTACTATTGTGAAACACCGTTTGTGTTACAATCCGCTCCATGTCAGAGGTCATCATAAAGCCCGGTCGTGAAAAGTCCGTCAAGAACCGTCATCCGTGGTTGTTCTCGGGATCGATCAAGAACATCGAAGGAAGCCCTGCGAACGGGGATATCGTCGAGGTGCGCGCGCAGGACGGCACGTTCCTTGCCCGCGGGTTCTACAACGCCAACTCCAAGATGCTTGTCCGTCTTTTTTCGTTCAATGAAGCCGATGTCGTCGACCGCGCGTTCTGGAAAGCGCGCATCGAGCAGGCGCTGCAGCTGAGGACGATGCTCATCGAGCAAAAGACGACGAACGCGTTCCGTGTCGTGCACGGGGAAGGGGACTTTCTGCCCGGGCTGGTCATCGATACCTACGCCGGTCATTGCGTTGTGCAGTTCTCGACGCTCGGCATGTACCTGCGCAGGGGCGAGATCATGGAGGTGCTGTCCGAGGTCCTGCGGCCAAAAAGCATCATCGAACGCAGCGACGCGCTCTCGTTCAAGCTTGAGGGCATAGTCCCTGAAGCCCCGTACCGTACCGGTGATGTCCCGGAGAACGTCACCGTGCTCGAGCACGGGCTTTCTTTCAAGGTCGATCTGTTAAAAGGCCAGAAGACCGGGTTCTTTCTCGACCAGCGGGATAATCGTCTTAAAGTAAAAGAGCTCGCTGTCGGACGTCGTGTGCTGAACTGTTTCAGTTATTCAGGCGGTTTTACGGTCTATGCCGCGGCGGGTGGGGCGAAGAGCACGGTGAGCGTTGATATTTCCAAGGACGCGGTGGACCTGGCGCGTGAGAACTGTTCGTTGAACGGTTTTACAGGCGCGGAACATCAGTTCATCGCAGCGGACGCGTTCGAATATCTGCGCACGGCGCGCAAGGACCGGCAGAAGTTCGACCTCGTCATCCTGGACCCGCCGGCGTTCGTGAAGAGCAAGGCGACGATCATGCCCGGTGCGCGCGGCTATAAGGACGTGAACCTGCAGGCCATCAAGCTCGTGGAGAAGAACGGACTGTTCATCACGTGTTCCTGCTCACATCATATCGATAGAATGCTTTTCCAGAAGATCGTGCACGATGCCGCGATCGATGCCGGACGCGATCTGCAAATATTAGAATTCCGGGGTCAGGCGCCGGACCACCCCATCAATCACGCGCATCCGGAAGGTGAGTACCTGAAGTGCCTGGTGTGCAGGGTCATATGACCGGCTTGAATTCATTCCAGCCGTAGCGCCTGGTATAGGCCTTTTCAACTCCGTCACATTCACCGAAGAACGCGCACGAGGAACATTTGGTCCCGAAAGACCGCTGCTTCATGAAATCACTTTCTTTTCTGTTCAAGCGGGCACTGTCTTTTTTCAGTCCGACGACCTCTTTTTGCAACCGTCTTCCGTATTGTGCCGGGGAGCGGTGATATATGCAGGGGGGGATATCGATGAAAGTGAGCACGATATCGTGTTTCTCTGCCGCGTCGCAGGCTTTCCGCAGCTCGGGGCGGAGCGCACGGAAGCGGGGGACGATCTTCGCGAGGTTCTTCTTCGCATTGCCGCATATCTTGGGCGCGTACATGTTCACCTGCTTCACTCCGAGCGTTCCCGCGAGCTCGATGACCGGCACCGCCTGCATCCGGGCACGGGCGGTCAGGACGGTGTTGATAGAAAGGAACAGCGGACGGGTCTTGCGCAGACGGACGAGGTTCGCGAGCGCCCGCAGTTTCTGTTCGAAGGCGAGCGGGTTCCCGGAAAGGTACGCTTCCGTGCGCGCGTCCGCACTGTGCAGAGAGATCGTGACCTTGTTCACACCCGCTTTCACCAGCAGTTCCGCATAGGCAGGGTCCTGCAGGCGCACTCCGTTGGAGATGACGTGTATCACTTCATAGCCGGTCTTTTTCGCGGCACGCACCAGGTCCGGCAGGTCCTTGTTCAGGGTCGGCTCCATCGCGCTGAACTCCGCCATGCGGCAGCCTTTTTTATAGGCGGACTGCAAGCGTTTCTCGATGACCGTGCGCGGTACGGGTCTTAATTTCGGTTGGGGCTGGTCGGTGCAGAAGATACAGTTGTTCGAGCATATGGCAGAAACGGCGAAGTCGATAGTACGTGGCGCGGCTTTCATGAAGGTATTGTAGCATGGGGTATCGGGGTGTTGAGATGCCGCCTGAGTCGGCAGTTATCTTAGTCGTGTGGGCGCTAAAACGACGGACCCCGCTTCACTATTCATGCTCAGCTCGCCGCCTTCGATCATGCAGGAGAACTGCATCGTTTTCCCTGCGAGCTTGGCGAGCGCTTGTGTCGCGTCCGCGGGGAGCATATAGACCGTCACGTTGGGTCTGTCCAAAAACGCTTTTCTATTCTGCTGCCACCAGAGCTCGGCGCCGCGGCCGCCGTAGGCGAGGATGACGATCTGCTTTGATATCCCCGACGCTTTGCGTATACGCCGTTCATCTGGCAGCCCCACTTCTATCCAGAGGTCGAAATCACCCTGATGGTTTTTGACCCAGAGTGCCGGGACCAGGTCTTCGCTCACGCCTTTACCGAGGCACAGGCCCTTCTGGGCGTACATTGCGAACGCCGCGATACGCACCATGACGCGCTCGTCTGTCTCTGACGGGTGCTTCGGTACGGTCAGCTTATGCTGGTTGTAGTAGTGCGTATCCATATTGGAGATCTGCAGATCTGCTTTATAGACGGTCGAGTTGAGGGCCATGGGGGGATTATAGCTCATGTACTGAAGAATAGCTTTGGTGGTATGGAGCTAGAGACCCCTCCCGGCTCGCACTGCGAGCCACCCTCCCCCGATGGGCGATGGCCATCACTATCCTGGGTTGGGGGAGGGGTTGTTTTTCTTTATCTTGGTTAGGATGTCCTCCCCCGTCCTGATCCAGCGTATATCATTATGCTATCGGGGGAGGGCGCAATATAAAAACAATTACAACAAAGAAAAACTCGGAGGGGTCCACCGCCGAACTAACAAGAAGACCTATGATCTAATGATGGAACATTATGGACGATCTTTTCTATCTCTCTCTGCCAGAAACCCATACTGTTTTTTCTCTTCCGGCGACGGAGGTTCCAGCAGCTGGTCCAGGAGCTCGAAGATCACCTTGATCTTGCCATCGAGCGCGTCGAGCCGGCCGCCGTGGGTGCGGAGTATCTCTTCGATCTTCAATTGCAGTTCTTTATGGGTATGAAGTATCTCCCGCAGCTTTGTGAACACGCGCATGATCTGGATATTCACCTGGATGGCGGCTTTACTGTTCAGGACACTGGAGAGCATGGCGATCCCTTGTTCTGTAAAGGCATAAGGTAAGTATTTGATATTTGTGCCTCGCTTCAAGGTCACAAATTGTGACCTTGAACGTTCTGCTTCTTGGGGTGACAGGCGAAACATAAAATCTTCCGGAAATCTTTCATTGTTTCGTTTTACGGCTTGATTCATTACTTTTACTTCAACTCCGTATAATTCCGCCAAGTCTCTATCGAGCATTACCTTTTTGCCCCGAATAATATAGATCCTCTCTTCTATTGTTTTTTGGAGCACCAGTTCTTTCATGTATGACCACATCCTTTCTTAAGTAACATGCAATCAATATGCCAACTTGAGGTCCCACGCCGGGGGGGGGCAAGGTTATATGACTAAAGAAAAGGTGCGCGATTTTAAGGTCACAATTTGTGACCTTGAACGGCAATAGCATATTCAAGATGAAAGTGAAATTGGATATCGCAAATTGCGACATCCAATCTTTGAACATACCCCCCCTCTGCCGCGGAGCGGAGAGGGGGATAAAGGGGGAGCGACGCTATATACCTGCAATCGGGATGCCAAGTACAGTTTTAGTTAGAAAGGGTGGAGGCGAGGGTTAACTGGAAAGTTGATCTTTATAAATCATTGATCAATAATTTATTCTATGCAACTGACTGAATGCGAAAAAGAGAAGTTGATGAATAGCACGGAATTTATTGATTTTGTTATGAATGAGTTTCATCGAACAATAGACTATGCGTCCATACAAGAATGTGCCGAATTTGCTTTTGGCAACCTTGATGCTGCGATTAAAGATTATTTTAATAAAAACCCCAACCGTTCTTCAAAGACGAAAACTGTCGCTGCTTGAAAAGATGCTTGTAAACATATAAAAGGTTATGTAGTCCGGTACAGACCCTTATTAACAAATTCCAAGTAGCCCATGTCTCTCAAAAATTGCAGCTGTTGCCGGATTTTGTCTTTTATATGATGGTTTTCGGGGTACTTTTTAGATAAAGCCTTTTCAAAACTATACATTTCAGCAAGAGTGAATTCTTGTTTTGGCAGAGAATCGATACACTTCATGATATCAAGAAGCCAGCCCCGTGATTCAATCTTTTTTTCTTTTCGCAAAAATAAAGCTTTTTGCCAGTTTTTCATAATTAGATTCTGAGGTTCGGGTCGGGCGTCTCGAATATAAAAGATTTTTCCCGCCTGAGGGATATTCTTAAGGATAATGTTACAGCCCACCCAATGTGCGCGTCTGGCGCTGGCAGTAAGAGGAGGTCGTTTTTCAATAATTTCGGGCACAAAAAAATGTTTCGGAATAACCATAAAATTGATGACACAGTAATCTTTCAACGTATAATTCAGAAAGAAAAAATTAGGGTTATTGCTGCTTTGCAGCCGTTCAATCATTGTTGTGTATGCACCATCTACGATCTTTTTGCCCATAGAATCTTTTTTACTTTTTAGCTCATATTCTTCTTTACAATGGGGGCAGAAGAAATCAGCTGCGGGACGATTGTTTTCATACTTTTGGAGCGAAGATGCGCAGGAAGGACAGTATATTTCCTGTTTAACCCATTGTTCTGATAATACGCGAATGATTTGCGAATGACTTTTGTACTCTTTTGAGAGTGTAGGATCGAACATTGTTTGCATGTAACTATTATAGCTGAAAAACAATAGATCTTTGGTTTTGAATGTGAGATCATAAACTCATGGGACACGCAGGCTCGTATACCATAACGTTAAGCAATAACCGCGCTGAGAAAAAAGGCATAAGCTACCTTCTGAAAACTTCCGAAGGCTTCATGCTTCCGGATAAAGAAAGCCGCAAACAGATTTTGAGCATGCTAAAGCTTAACAAAAGTTTTTCGCGAGCATTTGATCTCATACTTATCAAAGGAAATAAGAAACCAAAGGCCAAGCAACTATCGATATCAAACCCAAGAAACATCATTTTGGTGGAGTTAAAGACAACAAGGAAGAAGCTTTTGCATAATCCGCATGATTTTTTCTTTGGCGCGACAGCCAACGAGTTCAAACTTGCCCGAAAGATGAGGGGCAGATATTTATTTTGCTTTGTGTGCCTTCATCCACAGGCAAAATCATATACATTACTGACCTTGGCACAGGCCGAACGATTGATAAAGACAAAGAGAATTCAGTATCAGATTAATTTCAAAAGTAAATATATTCAAAAAACTAAAAAAAATAATTAAAAAAGGGCACCTCGACTTCCCCTCTATTTTCCCCTACAATCCTCTCTCTTCATCCTGAAATATTCACCGATGAAGTTCGATAGTATATGTGTCCGTTGTTCTAGGGCCTGTTCCGCCGATAATTTGCTACAATGCTGAAAAGAAACTGGAGTACTTCATAATGGACATCAACGAACTCACCGCCGGCCTCAATCCTGAACAACAAAAAGCAGTGCTCCATACCGATGGCCCGTTGCTCATCGTTGCCGGTGCCGGTTCTGGCAAAACGCGCGTGCTCATTCACCGCATCAAAAATCTGCTCGAAGGAAAAGGCGTGCACCCGGAAGAGATATTCGCGGTCACGTTCACCAATAAGGCCGCCGAAGAAATGAAGCACCGCCTGGGCCGTAACATGCCCTGGGTCGGTACGTTCCACTCGATGTGCCTGAAGCTCCTGCGCCGCCATGCCGATAAGCTCGGCTTCCCGACCACGTTCGTCATCTTCGATCCCGGCGACCAGGTCTCGCTCATCAAGAAGATCCTGACGGACCTCAACTATAACCATAAGCAATACGATCCCTGGAGCGTGCTCGGCGCTATCAGCAAGCAAAAGAACGAGCTCGTGGGCCCGGAAGAGTTCGAGCAGAAGGCCAATGACGTGTATCAGGATGTCGTCGCCGAATGCTATACGCGTTATCAGAAAGCGCTCAAAGATAGCTCCGCGATGGATTTTGACGACCTGCTCTGCAATATCGTCCGGCTCTTCGCGCAGGAACCGGAGATCCTCGCGCATTATCAGAACAAGTTCCGCTATGTCCTGGTGGACGAGTATCAGGACACCAACCACGTGCAGTACCTTATTACCCGCGAGCTCGCGAAGCTGCATAAGAACATCTGCGTCGTCGGCGATAGCGACCAGAACATCTACAGCTGGCGCGGTGCGGATATCCGCAATATCCTGGATTTCGAGGAGGATTATTCCAGCTGCACGACCATCCTGCTCGAACAGAACTACCGCTCCACCAAAACGATACTTTCGATCGCCAATGCGGTCATCAAGAACAATTCCCAGCGCAAAGAGAAGAACCTCTGGACCAATAACGAGGACGGCAATAAGGCCGTGTATTACCACGCGCTCAATGAGCATGACGAGGCGTCGTACATCGCCAAAAAGCTGCAGCTCCTGAAAAAGACAGGCGACCTTAAGTCCTATAGCGATGCTGCGATCTTCTATCGCACCAATTCGCAATCGCGTGTCATTGAAGAACTGTGCATCAAACAGAACATCCCGTACCGCATCGTGGGCGGGCTCAAGTTCTATGAACGCCGCGAGGTCAAAGATATTCTGGCCTACCTGCGCGTGCTCAATAATCCCGACGAGACGACGTCGCTTTTGCGTATCATCAATACGCCGGCGCGTGGTATCGGCGCTACCTCGCTCGAACATATCACCGCCACGGCGCTGCAGCAGGGGCTCTCTGTCTGGGCGATACTGCAGAACCCGCTGCTCATCCCGGATAGGGCGCGCGGTAACGTGGCCGAGTTCGTGAAGATGATCAATGAGCTCAAAGCCCAGGTCGGGACCATACCGCTCGCCAAGCTCATTGACCATGTTATTTCCGCCTGCGGCTATCGCGCGATGCTCATGGCGTCCAAACAAGATGAGGATATGGAACGCCTCGAGAATATCCAGGAATTGATCTCTATCGCTGAAGAAAAAGAACAGCCGCTGTTCGACTTCCTTTCAGAAATTGCGCTCATGTCCGATATGCGCGATTGGCGCTCGGGTGACGAGGCCGTCACACTCATGACCTTGCATAGCGCCAAAGGCCTCGAATTTCCGCTCGTCTTCATGCCGGGCATGGAAGAAGGTCTTTTGCCTCATTTCCGCGCGCAGTTCGACCCGATGCAGCTCGAAGAGGAACGCCGCTTGTGTTATGTCGGCATGACGCGTGCCCGCCAGCAGTTGTATCTGCTCTCGGCGTATCAGCGCAGAGGAGCGGGCAGCTTCAAATTGTGCGAGCTCTCGCAGTTCATGAGCGAAGTGCCGCAGGAGTTGATCGATAAAGAATCAAGCCCCGAACTTGGCGGCATATTTGGCAAGAGCAGTAGTTACGAAGACCGTTCATTTGCGGACAGCATGTTCTCGACCACACCGAAAGTTGTCGATCAGTATGAAAAGCCCAAAGCTGAGGTTTCTTTTGATTTTAAGAACGGAGATATCGTGCAGCATAATAAATGGGGGCAGGGTAAGGTCATCAATGTGCACGGCACTGGAGCCTCCACAACACTGCAGGTGAAGTTCAACTCCGGCGAAGGCGTGAAGCTCGTGATGCCGAAGTACGCGCCGCTGCAGAAAGTCCTTTAGCCGGAGGGAACAATGGTCGGCAGGAAGAAACTTGCTGTCGTCGGTAATGTGTTATGCAGTGTGGTCATCGCACTGCTTGTCCTAGGGCTTATCGCTCGCATGGTCTATGGGAAGGTCTTTGTCATAGCCCCACGGATCAACGGTGCGGACGACATAAAAAAATATCACTCGGTCCGGTACAAGGTTTTTCTTTCCCGTCGGCTTCACTCTCCGGAACTTTTTGCGTTCCTGTATCCGCAGATACTCTCCCCTTCCTCAAAAATGGACGATATCATTTCCTTGGGTGTTCCAATGGATGGGAGGCCAAAGATAGTGGTCCTCGGGGGCTCGGTGACCTGTGGAGAAGGTATTGATGACAAGACCCGTGTCTTTTCCGGTTTGCTCCAGCAAAAAATGCCGGACCATCAGGTCCTGAATTTCGCGCGTAAAGGATATAATATCTATCAGATCCATTCGATGTTCGACCATGCGTTCGCTTTGGCCCGGCCAAGCTTCGTTATTTATCACTATGCCGATGGCGATGCTGCTCCGATGGTCTATTTGGAAAACCCCCGAAGAAGACATGAATATAATTGTTGTTATCCGGATTTTCTGTACCATGGGCTGAAGAACGGGAAAGTGCTCTCCGGGATATGCTACCCGCTTTACCGCTGGTCAACGGCGTATCGTTTGTTCCTTTTCAGGTTCGGCATGAAGCTCAAGCTGCGGGGACTGGAGAATGAGAGCTCCCGGCAGGCCTATTTTGAGCGCTGTTTTAACGTCCTTGTGCGAGATATGGGAGAACTGTGCCGGCGCAGCGGGACCGTGTTCATTGTGTTGACCGACGTGAACGCGTCTCTGACCGAGGAACGGCTGCGGAGCAGTCTCGGACAGTTGCTGCAGGGGTGTCCTGTGGATGTCGTCAGGATCATTCCCATGCCTCGTTCGGCCTACGCGGATATGGACCATTTCAATGTGCGCGGGCATACGCTCATGGCGGAGCAGGTCTATACCATAGTGCAGCAGGAACGCGGGCATTTGCGGAAAAACCTTGGCCCCAACAGCGATCATGTCCCGTAAGAGGCCCCTGTTCTATTTCTTGTTCTTTTTGTGTTCGGCAGCCATGCTTGTTGGTGTCGCAGAGATCATTGTCCGTGCTTGCTACGGGCAGGTCATCGCTTTGGACAGGACGGATGAACTCCATCCTGCCTTTCGTTCATACTGTTCTGTCGGATATAAAAAAGACCTTGCAAGAAGATTGCGCGCTCCGGAACTATTCAAGTATACCTATCCTCAGCAGATTGCGCTTCTCCACGAGGGCGCGGGAGGCATCATCTCTTTAGATGAGCCGCTCGATGCTCGGCCGAAGCTGCTGTTCTTGGGAGACTCAGTGACCTATGGCTCGTACGTTAAAGATAAAAGAAAGATCTTTACGGCCGTGCTTCAAAAAAAGATGCCGGGCTATCAGGTGCTGAACATGGCCTGTCCGGGGTTCAATATCTTTCAGGTCCATGCGCTGTTCTGGTATAGCGTGAAGAGATGTCGCCCAGGGATCGTGGTATATGTGTATCACGGGGAAGACCAGCTCCCGATGATCCACATAGATAAGCGATATGCAGGCGACAAGATGCACCGTGGGTATATCAGTGCCTATGCCCCGTTCCTGTACCATGTGCTTTTCGGAGGCCGGGTCGTCTCGGGCATGACGAACCCGTTGTTCAGGTATTCGTCCGCATATAAGTTCTTTCTTTTAAGGCTGGGGCCGCTTTTTTATTCCGGCCATGCGGGGAGGAACAAGGAGTACTTTGACCGCTGTTTCAGGGTGTTGTTACGGGATATGGCCGAATATTGCCGACGGCAGAATATGATCTTCATTGTTGTTCAGGATATCAACGGCTCGTTGTCCCCTTCCCTGGTCCGTCAGGGACACAAGAACCTTCCGGGTCTGGTCGGTGAGCGCGGTCCGGATGTTTTGAAGGGAGTGCTGATCCCGGGTGCATATTATTTACCGGACAATGCACACTTCACGCCTGCCGGGCACAGGCGAATGGCGGAAGAATTGTATCCGATCATACAAAAGGCCCGGCGCTGCCGATGATCGGTGTCAGCGCAGAAGGAGCGGTGTGCGGGTGAGCAGTGGGTGAGGGGGAGCGGCTTGCCCTGTCAGGTATAATTCTTTCATGTACATACAACCAAAGATCATCAGCGACCAGGGACCGACACTGGCGGAAGCCCTTGCCATCCTGAACGTCGTGAACACTCCCCGGGTATTTCTCGAAGATGCGGGCCGCCCGCTTTCCCTGGAACACATCATGAAAAAGCTCTATGCGAGCCATCGGGACCTCCTGCGGCCGGAGCAGCGCGATGTGCATCGGACGCTCCTGAATTTCTTGTACTATTGTGCGGAGAAAAAACAGGCCGATATCCGCGATGTGGTCCATAACGGTATCCGTCCGCTGTTCGCTAAAGTGGAAGACCTGACCCGCGCCACATCCCTTGATGAACTGCAGGCACTGTTCGAGATCGTTGTGCACTGTGCGGAGACGCCGCAGGATATCCCGTTCCATTTGCGAGTGACCGCGGTGCGCCTGGCTCAGGCCCTGGCTCCCTTGCCGCAGGGCGAACGTGTCGGCATTGTAACGGTACTGGCCTTTGACTTCATTGCCTGTAACGGCGAACGCAGCAGGATCGATGCGTTGCTTGACGAGGCCGTTCTCTGGGTCGAAGGGTTCACGTCCCTTGCTCTGGGCGACAGGTCCTTGCGGTTCATAGAGCGTTCCCTCCGGCGGACTGCCGGCCGTGTGAAAGGTTAAGTGGTCTGCTCTACTTAAGACCCCTCTGCCGCCCCTCGATCAACTCGGGGCAAGCCGGAGAGGGGAAGGGGGAGAGGCGAGGTGTGATATAATCCCCCCGCATCTGTTAAAGGGGGTTTTCTATGAAAAAACTATCCGTTCTGTTCCTGATGGTCATTTCTTTATGCGGTATTTCCTACGCCCAGGAAAAGGTCCTGGCGACCGTTGGTTCGGAAAAGATCACCGTGGCGGACTTTAAAGACCGCCTCGAAGAGCTTCCCGCGCAGTTCCGGGGGTATTACTCCAGCGAACAGGGGAAGGCCAAGTTCCTCGATCAGCTCGTTCAGGAACGGCTCTTTTATCTGAAGGCCATGGAACAGGGTGTGGAGAAGGACCAGCTCGTACAGGAAGAGATCGATCGCGCCCGCAAGAACATCATCGTGTCTTTCTATGTGAGCCGTGCGCTGAAGAACATCACCGTCTCCGATAAAGAGATAGAGGATTATTATTCGGCACATCCGGAAAAATATCTTTCTCCGGAGCGCGTGCGCGCGAGCCATGTCCTCGTCGATACTCCCGAAAAGGCCCAGGAAATACTTGCCCGGCTGAAGAAAGGTGCGAGCATGGACGAGCTCGCCAAGACCGAATCCCAGGACCCGAGCGGCAAGGATTCCGCCGATATCGGCTGGTTCGAGAAAGGTCAGATGGTAAAGCCCTTCGAGGAAGCGGCGTTCGCGCTCAAGGTCGGGGAGATCGGGCAGCCCGTGAAGACCCAGTACGGGTATCACATCATCAAGGTGACCGGACGTGAACCGGCCAAACAGAAGGACCTTGCTCAGGTGAAGGCAGCCATCCGTGAACAGCTCCTGCGTGAGGTGCAGAATAAAAAGCTCGATGCCATCGTCGCCGAGCTTAAGGGAAAGACCTCGGTCTCGATAGACGCCTCGGGGCTGCAGAGCTTCTAAGCCATGACGCTGACCGCCAAAGCCTATGCCAAGATCAATCTCGCGCTGCATATCCTGCATAAACGTAAGGACGGGTATCACGAACTGCAGTCCATCATGCAGTCCGTTTCGCTTTACGACACATTGACCTTCGTTCCGGCTTCGTCCGGTATCACGCTCACTTGTTCCGAAGCTGCCATCCCGTGCGACGGCAAGAACACGGTCCATAAAGCCGCGGATATTCTGCAAAAGACCTATAACGTCAAAGAAGGCGTGGCGATCACGCTCGATAAAGCGATACCGTTCGGTGCGGGGCTCGCCGGGGGCAGTGCCGATGCCGCCGCGACGTTGCTCGCCCTGAACACTTTGTGGGAGTTGGATCTTACGGCGGAGCAGCTCCTGGAGCACGCCGCTGCGGTCGGGTCCGATGTGCCGTTCTGCCTGGTCGGCGGGACGATGCTCGCCGAAGGCCGCGGTGAACACCTGACGCCGGTCCATAAGATCGAGTCCGGGCCGGAACGCAAGGACCTCATTGCTGAGCTCAAGATACTTCTCATCACGCCGCCGATCCCGGTCTCAACAGCGTGGGTCTATAACCAGATCCCGAAGACGTACCAGAAAGACCCGATCATGTTCCGGACACAGAGCATCGCAGGCCTTCTGCATAATGACCTTGAACAGTTCACGTTCCCGCAGTATCCAGAGGTCGCGACGTTGAAAGCGGAGCTGGTAGAGCAGGGTGCGACATCGAGCCTCATGTCCGGCAGCGGTTCTTCCGTGTTCGGACTGTTCGAGACCGATGAAGCGCTCGAGAAGGCGTATGTGTTCTTTAAAACAAGATTTATGAATACGTATAAAGTACATCCTGTTACCTGTGGGGTAGAATTAAGAAACAAGAAACAAGAAACAGGAAACGAGTAATATTATTTGCTTGTTTCTCGTCTCTCGTTTCTTGTTTCTTTGAGCATCCCCAGCCCTTTGTATCAACGCCGTCCTACGTTATAATCCCCGTATGGCCGAAGAGAACCAAAGTAATTTATCCTGGACCATGTGGCTCCTGTTCTTCACGAACGCGGCGCTTGCGGCGTTCACCTGTATCCTGCTGATGATCATCAATCTCATGTTCCTGAAGTCCTTCCGGGATATCTGGTTCATCTGGGTCTGGCTCATCTGGGGCGGGCTTGTGTGGGGACATTATAAAGCGATGCTCTTCTTTCACGGCGAAAAATGGCGCTACTATAAAAAAATGGCCATCGACAAGATCCAGGAGAAGGTCGGATGAGAAAAACCTGTGTTGCGCTATCGCTGGTCTTTGCCCTGCTGTGCAGTGTTGTACCGGCACAGGCGATGACGCTCACCGATGACCCGGCGACGATGGTCCCGCTCTCCATGGCCCTGACCCAGGTCTGCAAGTCCAACGGCATGGGGTATTGGGAAACATTCTGGACCATCACGGCCTTCAGCGTCCTGAAAGAGATCGCAGATCAGGCGGGCGAGAACGACTTCAATTCCGGCCACATCGGCCTCAATCTCGCCGGCATGACCATGAGCTGGTTCCTCTTTAATTTCTAAATATTGAGCCTTAAAAATATAATTCTTCTTCCCTATAAGGCACTCTGTTCGAGCTCCACAAAACGAGCTTTGCGAGTGACTGGAGCGAGTTAGTGCCGTGGGGTGCAGGGGCTTTGCCCCGCCGGTGTTTTCTTTCGTCAATTTCTTTGTCACTGGAGACAAAGAAATTGACCGAGGGTTCGGGGCGAGCAGCCCCGAGAGCGACATCGATCCTATTGTTAATATAGTTCTTTACTTACTTGGACGTATAGTCTCTTTATGTTAATGTTTTTCCCATCGAGGTACCTATGAAAAGCGTCATCGTTCTCTCCGGCGGCCTGGACTCCATGGTCTCACTCCACCGCGCGTTCTCCGCAACGAAGGTCGAGCTCGTGCTCACGTTCAATTACGGGCAACGTGCCGCCGCGCAGGAGATCAAAGCGTCCAAGCTGTTGGCCCAGCACTACGGGTTACCGCATACGATCATCGAACTGCCCTGGCTCAAAGCGATCACGAACACCGCGCTCGTGAACACGAAGACAGCGCTCCCTGCGCTCGGTGAGACGGAGCTGGACGATGTGCACGGCAAGAACCTGGATTCCGCGAAAGCGGTCTGGGTCCCCAACCGCAACGGCGTGTTCATCAATATCGCGGCGGCACATGCGGAGTCGCTCGGGGCGGGGCTGGTCGTCGTAGGGTTCAATCGCGAGGAAGCGGCCACGTTCCCGGATAATTCCCCCGAGTTCATGAAGGCCGCGAACGGGTCCTTGAGCTTCTCGACCCAGAACCTGGTCGAGGTGAAGAGCTATGTCTCCGAGCTCACCAAGACAGAGATAGTGCAGCATGCTCTTGAACAAAAAATGCCCCTGCAGTACATCTGGAGCTGTTACGAAGGACAGGGTAGAATGTGCTGGAAATGTGAATCGTGCCTGCGCTTGAAACGCGCGCTGACCGAGAATTCATATTGGGAGAAGTTCAGGAAAGAGAACGTATTTGCGTGACCCCTCCCCCTTTCCACCCCGGCCCTCCCTTTCCCCTCCCCAGATCTGGCGGAGGGGAAGGGAGGGAGTGGGAGGGTTGGGGTGGGTCTGAAACGGAGACATACTATGAAAACCTGTTACATCGATAGACCTATGGCTTACACCGGAGCTGAGCTGCGTTCGTTGTTCGCGTACAATGTCACCTCCGTACAGGGGAACAGCATCGTCGCGTTCCGCGGCCCGTGCGACGTGCGTGAGCATATGGTCGACCAGGAAGATATTAAGCTGGAAGCGTTCATTCACAGCGATGATATGCTCCATTTTATCGTCGAGGTGTTCGATAAGAACCTGGAGCGTATGATCGCGCTGCAGCATGTGTTCATTGCCTGTCTGAAGGAGCTGCTGGAAGATGCGCTTCCCGAACTGCGGCTCTCGCGCTCCGGGAACGATCTCTATGATGATGCGCATAAATTGACCGTGTCCGTTGCGACGCTTTCGCCGGTCTCAAGCCTGATCCACATCGGCATCAATGTCACAAGTTCCAATACCCCGGTCGTGACCAGAGGGCTCGCCGATTACGGGCTTGACCCGGCACTGTTCGCGCAGAAATGTCTGCAGAAGTTCCAGACGGAGTTCTCTATCATGGAAGGCGCCCGCACCAAGGTCCGCGGAGTGAAATAACCGTAGTGGCGACCGCTCCCGTTAAAGAAATATTCTATTCCATACAAGGCGAGGCGAAGTACGCCGGCGTTCCTATGTATTTCGTGCGTTTTTGCAGCTGCGACCTTTCCTGTTCATACTGTGATACCGACCACAAGGCAACGGACACCTGTCTGCTCGAGGTCATCCCGGGGAGCAGGGACCCATTGCACATGAAGAATCCCCTGACCGTAAAACAGGTCATCGATGCGCTTTCACGTATCTGTGTGTCCGATCCCGGGAAGATCGTGAGCCTCACCGGGGGCGAGCCGCTGCTGCAGGACACGTTCCTGCTCGAGCTGATGCCGCTGCTCAAAGAAAAAGGATATACGACCTTTCTTGAGACCAACGGCATGAACCCGAACTCGCTCATGTCCGTTATCGCGCATACGGATATCGTCGCGATGGATATCAAGCTCGACCAGATCATCAGGCCGCATCAGGCCAAGAGCATCAAAGAGTTCATCAAGATCGCAATGGAAAAAGAGCTGTTCATCAAGATCGTGTTCGATATGACGATGATACAGCATATCGTTCCGGCGCTGAAGGTCGTCTCCAATATCGACCGGGCGATATCGGTCTATCTGCAGCCGGTCACCGGCCAGAAGGTCCCGGCGGTGGACCTGATCGATATCCTGCAGCAGGCGCGCGGACTGGTCGACGACGTCCGCGTCATCCCGCAGTTACACAAAATTCTTTCGGTAAATTGATCTGTTTTTAAACAATAACTCACCCCCTTGTTTTAGATATTGATAATTCAATGGCTGAGGACCTTCCCCCCTCTCTTTAAAGAGAGGGGGGAAGGTAACGAGACATACTGTCAAACCTTTATTCGCACGGGGGTGAGTTTGTATTTGAGCCTGTCCATTTTGCATGCTACGCTAACCTCCTATGACGCAGTCCATCATCACCGTCTCACAGCTCACCCATTATCTGAAGAACCTCATCAGCAGCGACATGGTCCTCTCGGGCGTCATCCTGCGCGGCGAGGTCACGAACTTCAAGGAATACGCCATGGGCGGCACCTGGTACTTTTCGCTCAAGGACGAGACCTCTCAGATCAAATGCGTCGTGTTCGCCAACGTCGCACCGAAGATAAAGTTCCGTCCGCATGACGGCATGATGGTCGTCGCGCGCGGCAAGGTCGGCGTGTTCGAAAAACGCGGCGAATATAATCTGCAGGTCTTCTTCATGGAGCCCGAAGGTGTGGGGGCCGAGGCTCTGGCTTTCGAGCAGCTCAAGCAGCGTCTCGCGGAGGAAGGCTTGTTCGCAGAAGAACGTAAACGTCCTCTGCCGCCGTACCCGCAGACGATCGGCGTGGTCACTTCGCCCTCAGGGGCCGCAGTGCACGATATCATCACGGTCGTAAAACGGCGCGATCCGTCCGTACAGCTCATCGTCATTCCGGCCATCGTGCAAGGTCTTGAAGGGCCGGATAGTGTCGCGAAAGCGATATTCCAGGGGAACGCGTATCCCGGCATCGATGTGCTCATCATGGCGCGCGGAGGCGGTTCCAAAGAAGAGCTGGCCGTGTTCAATGATGAACGTGTCGTGCGGGCGATAGCTTCTTCAAAGCTTCCGCTCGTTTCCGCGGTCGGGCATGAAGTGGATATCACGCTCTCGGACCTTGCCGCGGATAAACGCGCGCCGACGCCGTCCGCTGCGGCCGAGATGGTCGTGCCGGATAAGAACGTGTTCAAGGATAAGGTCAATTATCTGCTGGAGACGCTCAATCGTTCGCTCGTCGAGCAGGTGCAGGAATTGCGTCAGCGCATCGAGGACGCCGTCCATCAGCTCGGAGAAGAGTTGAAGTACGATCTTGAACGGCAAAAAGACCGGCTCACGCATGCGGTGGAGCGCTTGAACCTGCTCAATCCCTTGCTCGTGCTCAAGCGGGGGTACAGCCTGACGCTTATGCAGGGGAAGGTCGTGACGTCTGTGGCCCAGGTGAAGAAGGGGGATGTGCTTGAAACGCGGCTTACGGATGGGACAATCATAAGCAAAGTTGAGAGAAACGAGAAACAGGAAACAAGAAAAGCCTGATGGAAGAGAGGCCTTGTATCTTGTCTCTCGTTTCTTGTTTCTTCGAATGAAAGGAGTTATATATGGCCAAAAAACAACAGTCCTTTGAACAGAACATCGATCGCCTTGAGGAGATCGTGCAAAAACTTTCGGCCGAAAAAGTGGAGCTCGATGACGCGATGAAGCTCTATCAGGAAGGCATGGAGCTCGGCGCGGAGTGCCTCAAGAAGATCAACGGGATAGAGAAAGATGTGCAGCAGTTGGTCGAGAAGGGCGGGGAGATAATGGCAACTCCTTTTTAGAATGGAGCAATAATTATTTTTTGCTAATTGCGAGTGGGATTAATCCTTATTTTGTTCCTTTATCCTCTGTTGTTTGTCGTCTTGTGTTCTTCGATTATTATTGTTCGGATAAAATGGCTCATAATAATCGTGAATTTCATGGCCTTCTCTGAATAGTGGCCTTTTTTTGATTTCATTTATTTGAGGTGGGTTTTTTAGCGAACGAGCATTAACATAAAGAATGAAGAAAAAAATATTTTCATAAAGGTCCGGACGATATTCAATATATCCCTCATATTCTTGCGGAAATTTAATGATGAACTCGGTCCATTTTGAAATGTTTTCCAATACTGGTTCGATGGTGGCGCGGTAGTTGAAGGTATTAATATCTTCATTGAAAAAAAATGACGGAGGAGTTTCTAGTAGTTGTTTAATAAAAAAAACATAGTTCAAATTAAAAATATCAAAACATGAGCCGAAGTCGAACTCATTCCCTAAGTTCATTGGAGCTTCACAGGTAAAGGGTGTGTTGGGTTTTCTTTCGGGTATATCTGGTGAGGGGTTGTATGTTGAAAAATATTTTTTAAAGAACTCGAAATCAAGTAAAGTTCCAGGCAAATAAAATGAAGGGGAGGGAGCGGGAGTGCTGATAAACCCCATTTGAAATAGATGGTCATCAAGCCTATCAACGAGGTTCCGTAAAGCGAAATGAATATGATCTTGCTCTGTTTTAATGCCTTTTTTTTGTATGGCTAATTGGTTGAGCTTTTTGAGTAATTCAGTTGATATCGGGTGTAGGTTTGTAGTTTGTTCTGACAGTAATTTGAGTTTAGAGGCTAAAAGGTCTGCTCCGTTCTTGATGGTTTCGGGCAACTTTTGTTTTTGTGTGAATGGTTCGACAGTGGAAATTTTCATATTGTTGTTGTCCCTTAAGTAATATTCTCCTTTTGTATACCCATATTTGGTCTTTTTGCGGGAGATCAAGATGTCATGGATGATATTGCCAGGAGTGTTTTCATGATTATTGTTGTTTTCCAAAGTGTGAACAGGTATTATTTGTTCAAAAAGTATGTCCCCATCAAGGTTTCTGACTCCATTACAGTTTTTTGGAATGATGGCAAGTTGTTTCCCTTTTCTTGTCACAAGTAAAGGCTGTTCTATTGTCTTATGAAAAGCTGTCAGTCCCTGGTTCTCTGTGCCAATACCGACTGATACAGGCAGGCCATAGCGGTCCTTGCCGGTCAGAAATATCTGTAGTGCCTCAGATAGTTCCGTATAAAAACCGGAAAAATTGTAAAACCGATCTTTGTGGTAGTTCATATTCGAACATCCTAAAAAATTCGGACAATACTTATGGCAGATAGTCGCCAGATCTCCCGGTTGCAGGACCTTTTTCTCATAATGTTCCGCTGCCGTAACGCTGTTCAGATTATGCGCGCACCCTTGTCCGAAGAACCCGTTAGGGAGCATGTTCATCCAGATCATCTGGGCCACGCAGCTGTCATGGAGCTGCGTCTCTGTTGTCGGTTTGATGTGCACCTGGAACGGGCTGTCATGTCCGAACGCGGATTGTATCTTTTCCAGCCGGGCCTCGACCTTGATACGGGTGCGAGCGTCAACACCGCGCAGGTCGAATCGGAAGAGGTATTTACTGACGCCGTATTCTGCGAGCAGTTGCGCCATGCTCTCCACTTCGGAGAGGTTAAGGCTGCCGGTCCCTATGGGGTGGATGACATGAGAGACGTTGATCTGAGGTCCTCTCCGTACCTTTCCCGAGAGGTCCGTCGCCTTTTTCATATCATTGATCGTGCGGATGCCGTCGAGGATCTGTCTGAAATATCCGTATTCACGGGCCCGGCGCGAGATGAACTCGTGCTCTTCGGCGGTGGTGGCGTTGAGGCTCACATTGATGAGGTCGATATTGAAAAGGCCCTCCAGAAAGCGCCGGTCCCCGAGCCGTATGCCGTTCGTGATGACCTCGACCCGTCTTGTGGGACCGAGCGAGTAATTCTTGATGATGTCTATCGCCTGAACGAGCTTTTGGATGCTCCGTTCTTCGAGCGGGTCTGAACTGTCCCCGTCGAAGTGGAATTCTTTGATCCAGAACTTACCGTCATCCGAATTGAGGGAGAGCAGCTCGAACAATCTTTTGTCCAGGAGATACGGTTCTTCCAGAAGCCGTTCCTCCACCCGCGGGTTCTGACAGATACAGAACCGGCAGCGGAGCGAGCATTCTCCGTTGGTCAGATGCATGTTCGCGAAGAATGGCGGGCGCCAGATCTGATATTTGAGCGGTTCGATGATGCGGGTCTGAGCGATATCTTCTTTATCATGATCGTTCAATCCGTCATCATAATAACTTTTGAACGCAATGTTCTTCCGGTACATGCCGATACCCCTTGCCGGGGGCTTCCTGCCCCTTATCAAGATATCGATTATTTGCGGATTTTATTGCATGTTATTACTCTTCGAGGATAGGCCTTGCTGTCTCTCTCAGCAAAGAGAGCCATTGTGTCGTTTTGTCATAGGTCGTGTTCAGGAGCGCCTTCAGAATGCTATATGGAGGGGCTGTTGATTTTTTATAATATATGGCCGTTAGTGTTGCGGCAACGAGTAGGCGGATGCTCCATGACCCTGTGGTGAGCTTGGGGTAGGTGCCTTGTAAGAACAGGGCATGTCTGCCAAAACATTTCATCCAGAAAAGATATTGTAGCGTATCTCCAGTTAGTATGTTTTCGGGAGTGAACCATTTATGTTGAAAGTATGCTCCTGGTACAGCCCTGTCATTCTTTTTCAAGAAATGATCAAAATCAAGGATCGTGCCTGCAAGATCAATCCGTTGTATCGGGCGCAACTCGAGCGTATCAACGGGGGCATCCATTTCCAGCATGTATGCATGCAGGACCTGTGCAAGTCGATTCAGGTAGGTGTCGACCTCATTCAGGTCGAGCACCGCATTGCCTTCCGAGATCTCTTGATTGAGGAAGTCGATGTATTCGCCTGCTAAGGGTTGCCAAGGGAGCTTGTAGCTTGAAAAATACCGGGCTCTATCTGCTAAGAGCTCGATACCGTTCCGTATGTGGGGTGGAAAAGTATTTTGTCCTTTTTTCTCGACATGTTTGACCATTATTACAGGGAGAATATCCTTCCTTTGCCTGGGGAGATCGAACATGACCCAAGAGGTATGCCGCTCCGTTGGCATGCTTCGCATATCTTTAACAACTATATTCCCGTTCCCTAAGGTGAAGAATGGTTGCCACACAAGGTCTCGCAGCTTAAGGGAATCGGTCTCATGTCTTTTTTTTGATTCTTTGCAATATTCCATTCCAAAGTACTCTGAAAGTTTTTTAAAGGATATGCCTGTGATCGTCCCGAACTGGTCCGTGATAAATAGGTCATTTTTTGATACCGTGCCGAGAGTGCGGTCCGCCTGTTGCATGACGGTCGAGATCGGGCCGAGCAGCAGATCATCCCCGCTCTGTCTGGCCACGCCCAGAAGCCTAGGCATGTCTATATCATGAATGTCTTCAAATAAACTTTCTTCTTTGGGTAATGCAGTTCTATCACCTGGATTGCCGAACAAGGCAGATAAAAGTTCAGAATACTTGGCCTCAAACCCGTTCAGGAATGTCCGCCGCTGTTCATGATATATGTCGTTCTGCAGCCCCATGAACGACGGGCAATGCTTATGGCAGATCATGGCCAGGTCGCTCGGGGTGAGCGCTTTTTTTTCGTAATGTTCGGCGGCGGAGACGGCATTAAGATTGTGCGCGCAGCCCTTGCCGTACAGGCCGTTCGGCAGCATGTTCAGCCAGAGGAGCGGCGCAACACAGCTGTCGTGATAGTGCGTGTCCTCCACCGGTTTTACGAGCAGGTCGAGAGGGCTGTTCCTCTCGGCGGCCTCGAGCCTTTTCCGGACATCTTTTTTAACAAAAGAACTTTCACCGCGCAGGTCGAAGCGGAACAGGTACTTTTTAACGCCGTATCGGGCGAGCCGGGCCGCCATGTCCTCGGCTTTCCCCAGGTTCAGCGTGCCGTCCCGGAGCCGGGAGATGACATGCGAGACATTGATCTGCGTATTGAACCTGAACAAGGATATGTCCGTTCCGAGCGTTTCGATACCTTTCACTATGGTCTCGAACTGTCCGTCGCGTCCGGAGATATCCGCGTGTTCCTTTGCCGTGGTGGCGTTCAGGCTCACGTTGATGAGGTCGATGTGCGGCAGGAGGAGGCGGAACCGTTCGTCCATAAGGTTCACCCCGTTGGTGATGATCTCCACGCGCCTTTTGGGCCCGAACGGGAAGGATTTGATCATATGGACCGCCTCGGCGAGCGTGGGGATACTGCGCGGCATGAGCGGGTCTGAGCTGTCGCCGTCAAAATGGAATTCATTGATCCAATAGGTTCCGTTATCCGAGTTCAGGCCGAGCAGCGAATGCATGGTGGAGGCCAGGAGCATCGGGTCCGTGATGAGCTTCTCCTCAACGAATGAACTGCCTTTGATGCAGAACTTGCAATTGAGGGAGCAGGTGCGGTTGGTCAGATGGACGTTCGTGAAGTAGGGCGGGCGCCAGACATGGTCCTTGAGCGGCTCGATGATGCGGGTGAGCATCATGTTCTCATTGCCGTGATCGTTCCGGGTGTCGTTATGATAGGAACTGCGCGAAGCGATGAGCTTTTGTTCCATACCGTATCATTTCTTCATCGCCTTCGGGGATGAAACGGACCCTTTCTTGATGAGCTGTACCGGGATGGTCTTGTGCATAATGGAGAAATCGTTATCGACGATGGACTTCTGCACGATGTTCAAGGCCTCCGCGCCGAGCAGCTGTTTATTCACGTTTACTGTTGTCAGCTCCGGCTCAGGATGCTCCATATAATACGGATAGTCGATATGATCGAACCCGACGATGGAGATGTCCTGCGGGATGGAAAGGCCTTCTTCCTTGCATGCTTTGTAGGCCCCGAGTGCCATGACATCCGTCGCGCAGAAGATGGCCGTCGGCCGCGGGTGGGACTGTAGCAGCCGCCTGCACACCTCGTACGCTTTCACGCGGTTGAACTCCCCGTCGCCCATATACCCGGGGTGGAACGGGATGCCGGAGTCCTCGAGCGCCTGATTGAACCCGGCGACACGTTCCAGCGACGCACGGCCTTTATTGAGCGGCGAATGGATCATGGCGATATGCCGGTGGCCTTCCTCGATGAGATGGGTCACCGCGGCGTAGGCTCCCGCCTGCCATTGCGGGATGACATAGTTGTGCTTGAGCGTTTCCGAGACATAATCGGCCACGCAGTAGGGGATCTTTCGCTCAATGAGCTTCCTGATGAAATCGTCATCGTGTTTGGAGAGGAGTATCACGCCGTCCACGCGTTTCTCGGTGAGCATGGGGGGCAGTTTCTTCACGTCAAAGCTGTCGTAGGTCTCGATGGAGATGTTCCATTTGAGCTCTTTGCCACGCTCCAGGATGCCGAGAATGATATGGGAATAGTACTCGCCGAACGGCCCGCGGTTCTTGTCGATCAAAAGCCCCACGTTCCCGTACGCCGCTTTCTTCTTGATGAACTTCGGGACATAGCCCATTTCTTTGGACGTGATGATGACCTTCTCGCGGATCTCAAAGCTCACCCGCCAGGGATTATGAAAGGCCTGTGAGACCGTGGCCGTGGATATGCCCAGCTTTTCCGCAACGTCCTGAATGGTCGCCGTTTCACCCATAGTGCGCTCCTGTATCTATATCGTATATTCCCGGAATTCGTTGCACCCTAAAATTTTACACTATTTTACAGTTTGAACGGGAAAAAATCCCTCAAAAAATGCTCATACCTGAAATAAAAAATCGATATGACGTATTTTGCTCCAGCAATTTTGTAACTCTTTATCGATAATCAATCAGTAAAGGTCATTACGTTCAAGTCTGAAAGGAGCACTAACATGATACGAGTCAACCCTGTAAGAGTTCAGCAAAAGGTGGAATTCAAGAAACAGGTCAAAAAACAGCCTTTAGTGAAGGAGAAGGTCGTTACCCAGGAGGGCGTCATTTCACAGGACATGAAAGGCATCCTGAACCCTGTGTTGCCGGACAATACACCGTTCGGAACGTACCGGTTCGAGATCTTTAAAGCGAAATAACCCGAAGAAAGGAGCATACATATGATCGGTCATACACATGGTTCGGAACAGAACAGGAGAACAAAGAAGAACAGCGTGGGCGGTGTCGTGAAGGCGGCCCTGGTCATGGGCATCTGTATGCTCATCGCCGGCTGCGACGATATCCCTTCTCCGGACGCGTTCGCGTTCGCGCCGACATCGCCGATGGTGATAGAGAAGGACGGACTGTTGGTACGCCTCCAGAAATATACCGAGGCCCAGGATGCCGAACTTCAGTACGGCAAGGATTTCTATACCCAGAACAATTCCTTTCTGCTTGAGGTCGTCAATGAGTCGACCCGTAATATCACTCTGACCCCTTTCTTTGACGCGTTCATCGAGGACATGTTCGGCCGAAAATATTCCAGCACCTCATATATCAATATGGAATTGTTCTCGGCGGACACCATGGCCCCGGGGCTGCTCTGCGGGGCGATCGGCGGGGGCATCGCGGGAGGGCTCAAGGCCGCGGCCATGCAGTCCAAACTGTTCGGGCCGTTCATTACGGTCCAACCGGGAGAGACCAGGAAAGGCCTCGTTATGTTCGAGAAGCTCATCTCCGGCGAGTACGGCATCACGGTCATTATGCCGAAGATGATCGCGGATACGGATGCGGGCGACCGGACGTTCCTCTGGAAATACAACGTGACGCTGAAAGAAAAGAAATGAACGAGCGCGTGGGGGGCGGTCCGAAGCGGCCGTACTTCAAGGATAACGCGCGGAGGTGTGGACGGGGATAGAGAACGAACGTGAACGGGGGAACAAAAAAGAAAGAGGTGTTGTATATGAAGAATCATAAAACAAAGGTCATAGCGGAACGGATGGACAGAAGTTATTTGAAAATAGCTCGGAACGTCGCTTTGGCCGCCGTCATTGCGACCACGAGCTATTGCGGGAGCAAGCCGACAAGCGGCAGCACATCGATACCAGACCCGAAAATAACGGTCGCGTACGATTTCAATGCGGATAATACGACCTTCGATCCCGCTTCCTCCGGAGGGAGCACCACGTTCCTGCCGACCATTTCCTGGAGCGAGCCGGAAGGTCAGGAGCATGTGAATTATTCGTGGCGTATCGACAGCTCGGACTGGATCGTCAAAAGTGAATGGCATCAGAACTCTCCGACCTCCTGGGGAGGGTATTATGTCGGCGACCCGACGATCATCACTCCTGCGGAATTGAAGCGCTATAACATCTCCCTTACCACGGGGACCCATGTGTTCACCTTGAAAGCGAAATATGAGAACGGAGAAGAACGGACCTCACGTACGGAATTCACCATTAACGATGAGGCCCCATACATCTCGATCAAGACCGAGGCGAACGGCATAGAGATCACCAATAGTCTTGTGGACGACTCCTATTCTAAAAAGAACATCTATACGTACGATGATACGACCATCAATGTCTCATGTACCATGGTCAAGACGGACAGGAACAAGACCATCTCGCACATTGAGTACCAGCTCGGCAAGATCGTGGTCTCAAATTCAGGCGCTCTTACTACCTCATGGGGGACGGTACAAAAGATCCCTTCGGGAGGAGCGGCAGACATCACGGTCGAGAAAGGGAATACCTATCAGCTGCAGGCCCGGGCCCGTTATTCGGACGGCTCGGTCAGTGATTCTACCAACGTATATTATGCACCTGTTTCGGACGTTGCGATGGGCACGGTATTCAAGGGTCCCTTGAACGAACGGTTCGACCTAGTACTGCGCACACCTGCAGGAGGGTATTGCGCTATCGGCAATGCAGCGCAATACAGCACGACAGGAGACACCTCGGACATCCTGGTGTGTGTGTACGATGACGAGATGAACCTGCTCTTTTCACGTACGTTCGGTGGATCGAACTATGACTGGTTCTTCGGCAAGTACATTCAGCTTCAGGCCGCTCCTGCGCTCATCACTTCTGACGGGGCGTTGTTGCTCGCGGGATATACGTCCTCTACCGATGGGAATGCGGTGGGTAATCACGGCGGAAGGGATGTCCTGCTCATGAAGATAGATCTGGTCAGCGGGAATGTCCTGTGGCAAAAAACGGTCGGCACCGCGAACACAGACGTCCCTCTATCCCTCTATGAACTGGCTTCCGGTAATTATGTTCTGGTCGATTATGAGATCGACCCGG
This sequence comes from uncultured bacterium, assembly GCA_964653455.1. GTDB lineage: Bacteria > Margulisbacteria > Termititenacia > CAZZFK01 > CAZZFK01 > CAZZFK01. The sequence continues at coordinate 16,892 of CAZZFK010000002.1, read as the reverse complement.
CAACCGCGAACAGGATCGTTCATGTGGAATGTCTGGGACGTACAGGGAACACGCTTTGGTCCCATGCGCACGACCTCGGCGGCATGTTCATCCCATACAGAACGGTGTTCTTTGATGACGGCTCCTATGCCTTCATCCATATGAACGGCTCCACGGTCATGGCCACGACCTATGGGAGCGATGGGACACAGCTCTCACAGAAGACCGCAGGAACGATCGGGGCATTGCTCAGTATCTCTGAGACCTTTGACGGGCATTATCTGGTCTGTGGACTGCGTCCATCAGTTTCAGGTGCCGACCAGGATGCTGTTGTGATTGAACTGGACGAAAGCTTCACTGTCGTCGCAGATCATCAGTACGGCGGAACGGCTGCCGATAATTTCAGGACAGCCTTCAAAAGAGCCGACGGCACGTACGTGTTAATAGGTTATACGAGCTCTAACGATGTGGACGTCGCAGGCAACCATGGCGGGGGCGATATCTGGATCGTTTTTGCGGATGGTGACACTATCCGTGCCCAGTACTGCCGGGGTAGCACCGGGAGCGATTATTTCGTCGATGCGCTCCTGCTCGATGATGACAGTGTTGCGCTCATGTACAGGGACCATCCTTCCGGTAAGACCCATGTAGAACGGTATTCTGCGGATAATGATCTGCTCTGGGAACAGGTGTTCGAGGAGGACAGCGGTACGTTCACTGGGTTCGGCATCGGGCTCCCGGGCATTATCGTTTTGAACGGGACGACCGCAGGCAGTTACGGCGATAACGCGCTGCTGCTCGAGCTGGATGCTCTGACAGGGGAGCGCATATAAATATCGTGCACGTTCTGCGTGATATGTACAGAAAGGAGATGACCTATATGACATTGATACGATCGTTCGAGCAAAAAGGGATCATACGTCCGGCAGGGAAGACAGGGCTGTACGGGGTGGAGTTCAACGGGAAGACGGGCCTTCAGGAAGAAGAAGTGGTCCCGGATACCAACAAGAACGGGCGGACCGACCTGAAAGAAGTACTTGAGTTCGTGGTGAACCGGGTGCCTCACCTGCCTGTCATACATCAGGTACAGGAGGTCATTGAGGATGAATGTGTCGAGGAACAGATCGTCCTTGACGAGGTGGAACGGGTGTACCTCCCGCAGTTGCGTACCGCGGCCCTGAGGGTCGAAAAAGAAAGACGTGAACAGTGGCAGCCCGTGATCAAGGAATATGAGCGTATCGATGCTGAGATAAAAGAACGCCGGAGATCATTGGAGCCGGAAAAAACCGAAGAACTTATTGCACAGAACACTACGCTCGCGGTCGAGCTGGCCATCGCCGGCCATCATGTGCTCGAACAGCACAAGATCTATTTTCTTCGTTCAGGCCAGACCATCCTGGCCCAACAGGCGGTCAGGCATTATACCGGGGACTATGTGGAGGAGCTGGAGCTTGCCGGTCGAACGAACGTGCGCTTGCCGAACGGCGTGGATGCGTATGTTTCGCGGAGCATCTATTTCGATCCTTTTTGGAACATAGAAAAGGTCTTCCTGGCCCAGCCGGTGACCGTGCTGTTGCCGAACGGTATCCCGGTCCAGGCGGTGGGCGACCTTTCGTTCCATCCTTCGGGGCAGATCAAGAGCGCTCAGCTCTATGATGCGGTCACCATGAAGCTGCCCAACGGTGTTGAAGCGCACGTGGAAGAGGTCACCTTCGACGAGAACGGACATATCTCGTACGTGAAGATGCATCCTGCGGTAGCGGTGGTCCTGCCGAACGGCATCACCGGGGACGCATCCGAGCTCCGGTTCGATGCTGAAGGGCGGATAACCGCTGCGGACCTGACCACGTCGGTCGCAGTGCAGCTCCCCAATGGTATCACCGCAAGGAGCAAAGAATTGAACTTTCATCCGGACGGCACGATCTCCTGTGCCCGTCTCGAAGCCCCGGTGTTCATGGTGCTGCCGAACGGAGCGACCGCAGAGGTATGGACCGTATCGTTCAATGGGGCGGGGGCGATCGAGGGATGGGTGAGCTGTGCGTACACCTGGATGAAGCTCCCGAACGGCGATGAAGCCTTCGTTTCCGGTATCATGTTCGATCGTTCCGGGAAGCTCAGATATGCGCGCGTCTCGACGTTCTTTGACGCGCCGAAGAAAGTACTGCTGCCCAACGGAGTGCGCACCAATGTGAACGAGCTCTGGTTCGACGGTACAGGGAAGATCACACGCGCCGGCTTGAAAAAATTCTTGTTCGCCTATGACGACATGGTGCTCCCGAACGGTGTCGAAGCCGCGCTCTCCTGGCGTGTGCAGTTCAATGACGCCGGACAGATCGAAGGGACGGTCCATTTGAGCGAGCCGGTCGTGATGACCATGCCGAACGGCGAGGAAGGGCTGGTCGAAGGAGAGATCACCTTCAATGCTGGCAAGATCGTGGGCATGGTCCAGTTCACCAGGTCTTTTTTCAACGACTATCCGACCATGCAGCTGCCCGACGGCTCGTCGGCAAAAGTGCGGGTCGCGGTCTTCGATGAGGACGGATGCCTGGTGAAGTACGTTCTCGTCACGGAGTGATATCGATCGGAACGTTCAGTGGCCGTTGAACGCATCCCGGACATCAACAAGAATAACAGTGTCGCTACGCAGGGCATGGGTTCGTGGAAAAGAGCCGGGCTATGTGCTTGGCGACGGGAAATGATCGTAAAAACTTCTGCAAAGAACATGTCCAGCTGAAATATTTTGTCCGTTCAGTCATACCTTTTCATCCATGAGCGCTGCTTCGCGGTGATCATGTTCATGCGCTACACTATTTCCATATTAATGTAAGGAGGTCCGTATGAAAAAAGTCGTCGTTCCCGGTCTGGTCTCTGGTGCGGTGATGTTCCTGGTCGGCATAGTGGTCAGTATCGTGACGGTGAAGCTGTTCCCCGACCTGATGCGCGAATACAATAATTTCTTCATCTTTCGTTCCGGCAAAGACTCCATTATGAACCTGTATTATGTGCAGCCGTTCGTGCTTGGTCTCATTCTGGCCTGGGTATGGGATGCTGTGAAGAAGAGCGTGAAAGGCAAAGGACTGCAGAAGGGCGTGAACTTTGGACTGGTATACGGGCTGACGGTCATCCCGGGGATGATCATGTCGTACGCTTCTTTCAAGATCTCACTCGGAATGGTGTTGAGCTGGACGGTGAGCGTGTTCATTACCGGCGTGCTGGCAGGGATGGTGTATGCGAAGATGAACAAGTAATACAGCCTGTCACAGTTTGAAAAAGAAAGCCCCTTTGAAAGAAGGGGCTTTTGTTTGATCCCTTATGCACAGTAAAGGTAGTTCCCCGGGACTCCTCGCCCCGGGCCCCCGGTCACTTTCTTTATGGCAAAGAAAGTAACCAAAGAAGGCCACTTAAGCACCTACGGTTCTTAAGAATCTCCCTCACGGCTTTAACTCGCCCCGTTCACTCGCGGAGCTCGTTCTGCGGGGCTCAGACAGAACGCCTTATATGGAAGAAGAGTCTTATTTTTAGTGTTTTTTACCTTGAGATATTTAGAGTAAATGAATTTAGGGGTTGCGTCCGTATAGCCCCTTCCCCCGACGGGAAGGGGTTGGGGATGGGGGCACGGCTCCCCCAACAAGTTAAAACAATTCAACAAAAATATTACTACTGGGGGAGGATGGGAGGGGGTTAGTGCTCTTGGGGTGCAGGGGCAGTGCCCCGCCGGCATTTCTTTGTCCAGCCTTTCTTGTTGCTGGAGACAAGAAAGGTTGGCGGGGGTTTGGGGCGAGGAGCCCCAAGGAACTTCCTTTGCTGTGTATTTGATGTCTTTATATTGAATCCATAACTAGGGTATTAAGTTGTTTCGTCCTGGGAGATGAGTTATTTCTCCGCCGCCTTCTTCGGCAGCAACGCCACCACGCCTATCAACGGCACAACGATGCTGATCGCGATCGCTGTCACCAACAGTCCGCCCAACTGTGAATAATCCGCGGGTATCGTGGCGCCTGTCACCGCATCGACAGTTCCTCTGGTCACGATGAATATTTTATTGAGCGTCTTGGTCCCCAGGTCCGCGCCGGTGAGCGCGAGATTGAGCAGGGAGGACGATACTGCGAACCATGTCCCGCGATGGTGTGCCGGGGCGTAGAAGGCGATGAGCGCGAGCAAGGGCACCATGGAAATATGGACCATCGGACTGGCGAGCGCGGTACTGATGACCGTGATCTCCCGTGCGTGCGCTTGAATGCCTGCCCCCCCGAAATAAAGGACCAGATCGGGTATGGAAAGAATTCCTCCGATAAAGATAAGGAACAGAAGCACCGAGCGCACCGGCTTATGGGCGATGGTATCCGAGAGCAGCCAGAGCACGATGACCGGAACGAGCGCGCTGATCTGGTTCAGGGTCCCGAAGAACGACGGATCAAAATGCAGTACATCGATCATCCACCAGGAAAAACCGGCGCCGACTCCCGGTGTGGCGCGGAAGAGGAACAGCGCTGCGAGCATGCAGTAGAGCTTGTGGCGGTAGTCCTTATGTTGTTCTTTGGTGAGCCGCCAGACCATCCAGGAAACAATCGAGAGCGAGGTGATGAAGAGCAGTTCATCGCTGAAGAAGCCTGTCCAGGTGCAGCCGTCGTAGGCCACGCGCAGGAAGCCGAAGAATATCGTGAGGGCGCCGAGGATGAGCGCGGCGGAGAAGATGGCGGGGTCGAAGGACGCCGCTCCCCCTTCCCCTCTCCGCGAAGCGGAGAGGGGTGCCCGGAGGGCGGGGAGAGGTCTGTCTTCGTCCAACCTGATGAACATCGTCCCCAGCACCGTGAGCAGTGGCAGGGCGAGCATGGACCAGAATACCGTTTCGTAGGTCATGGTCTTGCCGGCCTGGGCGAACTGCGCGAGCACGCCGCTGAGCTTGGCCACGCTCAGGATGCCGATGCTGAGCGCCAGGCGCCCGAGCACCTGCACCATGGCGAGGTCTGCTTTTACTTCTTTTTCGGGGCGTTTCTTGCCGGTGCGTTCATTGAGGCGCGGCACGACCTCGGTGCTCATCGTATCTGCTGCGGTATCCTGGATAGCAAAGCCTAAGGCCATGAAGACGGCGCCGACAAGGTACGTGGAATATTGCCCGCCGAACATGTGTACCCAGTGGTGGTGGCCGGCGAGGGAGGCGATGATGGCGATGCCGAAGGCGTTGCAGAGCGCGCCAAGATACACGTAGGCTTTGCGGCGGCTGCCGAAGAGCGGGACGCTATCGACCAGCTGGCCCCAGATCATTTTGACCGTCCAGGGCATGCTTGCCCAAATGGCGATGGATGCGAGTTGCATCGCGGAGATGCTCAGGTCTTCCTTGATCCAGAAGGACATTGAGATGCCGCCGATGCTCGACGCGCCGTAGGTGAAATACACAGATAAAAGTGGCAGGTACCGCAGGCGCATGGCTTTGAGCGGGGTGACGAGGGCGCTTTTCAGACGTGTGTAGAGCGGTTTGAGTGTAAGAATAATGGATATTCTATAGTAGATAACAGCGCGTTGTCAGTAAGTATTGAGTACTTTTATGGCTATTTCTGAACTGCTCGCCAAAAATTATTTTTATTTATTATAAAGCTCTTTTAGAGCCTCGAAAGTTTGAAGGTGATCATTAAAGATCAATGCGTGTGCCCCAGATTCTGCGATTTTATTCAAAGAGTGTTTAACAAATTCCTGAACGGCAGGATGAGCATTCTTGTCGGACTCTATGATAATTCTTGCACCTTTATAAGTAATGATCCCATTTTTATCAACTAGATCATCAGATTCACATTTTAATACCCTTGCAGCTGCAGCTATGATCGCTTTTGCATTCGTATTGTTCCCACCAATGATACCGTCGTTATTTCCTAAAGGCTTAACTTGCATATCTCCCATTGCTATCACTCCCTATTGTGCTATAACTTTTCTCTATTGCTTGCCTCAACAATTAATACATTCCCACCTTCATTTGTTTTTATACATTCTAAAATATATTAAACAGAAAAATGAATATATTATATTTCAGTAATAATCGAGATGCCGCCGATGCTCGACGCGCCGTAGGTGAAATATACAGACAAAAGCGGCAGGTATCGCAGGCGCATGGCTTTGAGCGGGGTGATGAGGGCGCTTTTTAGACGTGTGTAGAGCGGTTTGAGTGTAAGAATAAAGAGTATTCTATAGTAGAGGAGTGTTTATTGTCAGCAAGATATGGTTAATGGCACAACTTAAGTAGGCTGGTGCGCTCTTATCAGTGGCAGGCCTAAGAAGGATAAAATAACCATGTTAAAATAGTTTTACGGAAATGCTTGCTATTGTTCTATAGTTTGTTTCTATTGGTTGAGAAAAGTTAAAGTGACAGTTTAGGTTCATTACAATAAATATAAGATTGTTATTTATTTTAATTTTATTTTTGTTAGAATGTAATCAATGAGCGCAGTTGCGGTAATTACAGAAATAATATTATTTATCACCTTGTCGCTGTTTATCAGTATTAGACTAAAGCACATTTCATTTTCTATAGACAGCAATTATAAAAAGATAAAAGAAGATATATCTTTTTCAATTACTCCTAAGTTTATTAGCCTTTTGCCAAGCACCGAAGATTTCGTTCAATATGCTATAGAAGTATGGCGATTAGAACAAAAGTTAGCAAAATCAATAAGCTTAATGCCAGACAATATTAAAAATAGCGTTTACAATTCAATTCAAAAGCTCAAGAAAATATATGAAAAGAATGACATTGCTCTAATTGATTATACTAATCAAAAATATAACGATGGGATGAACTTGGATGTTTTAGCCATTGAAAATGATCAATCTGCCAAAGTTCCAATTGTAAAAGAAACTATTGAACCTACAGTAATGTTTAGAGGGCAGGTTGTTAAAAAGGCTAAAATCATTTTGATAAAAAGTTAAAGGTAATTGTATTTATGATAAACCCAGTAATTCAAATAGGAATAGACTTAGGCACTACAAATTCTGAAGTAGCAATAAATATTAATGGGGATGTTGAAATTGTTAAGAATGTTTATGGGGATGAGTATACTCCTTCTGTCTTTGGAATTGATAAAGCAAAGAATACGATAGTAGGGAAACGAGCATATGAGCGCTTGTATAAAGATTCTTCAGAAGAAGAAATTAAAAATAATAAAGCTGAGGTTAAAAGACTAATGGGAACAGCAGAAAAAACTTACTTCTCAAGAATAAACAAAGAGATGTCTTCTGAGGAGATATCTGCAGAAATATTAAAAAGCCTAAAAGAGGATGTGCTTAGAAAACATCCCGATTTTAACAGTGCAGCAGCTGTTATTACCGTTCCTGCAGCCTTTTCTGTTTTACAAGCAGAGGCTACTAAAAGGGCAGGCAATCTTGCTGGTTTTGAATATGTTGTTCTTTTGCAAGAGCCTATTGCAGCTGCTGTTTCTTATGGTTTTGGGGAAATAAAAAACAAAAAATGGCTTATTTATGATCTTGGGGGTGGGACATTTGATGTTGCTTTAATATCTTCAAATGAAGGGATTTTGTCTGTATTGAGCCATAATGGAGATAATTTTTTAGGGGGAAAGAATATTGATTATGAAATAGTGGACAAAATATTGGTCCCTAAAATTAATGAGAAATTCAAGTTGACGGGCTTTAGCAGGGACAATAAACAATACCAAAGTATTTTTGCAAAATTAAAATATATTGCTGAGACTTCTAAAATATATCTTTCACAATATACAAAATCTACTGTGGAAATTGATGGCATAGGAAAAGATGAAAACGGCAACGAAATGTACCTGTCTTTCCCTTTTTCGCGCGCCAATCTGGATGAATTATTAAAGCCATTTGTAGACCGTACAATAGCATTGACAAAACAAACCATAAAAGAAGCTGGCATAAGTAAAGCTTCCATAGAAAAAATAATATTTATTGGAGGTCCGACACAAATTCCATATATAAAAACAAGACTAGAATCAGATATTGGCATTTCTGTGGATTGTTCTGTTGATCCACTTACTGCTGTGGCACGTGGAGCCAGCATATATGCTATTAGCAAGGCTATACCAAAAGAATTTACTCCTCATAAGAAAGTGAAAAAAGATATCTTATTATTGGAGATTAATCACGAAAACTTAACTTCCGAATCTGAAGAAACTGTAAGTGGCATTATTAAATCCTTGCGCGAATCAGAGGATGAGTATTATATACAAATTCAATCAGACAGTGGCTCTTATAGTGGTAGTAAAATAAAACTAAAAAATGGCAAGTTTATTGACACGGTCACCGTTGAAAGAAATAAAACAAATCTTTATTGGCTTTATCTTTTTGATAAAAAAGGGAATTCAATTAAATTAGAGCCAGATTCTTTTTCAATAACCCATGGATTGTCTATTGCAGGCACTCCTCTGCCGCACTCAATAGGCATCGTATTGGCTAAAAAAGGCATTAATAATAGCTTTGACTTTAGCAATGTGCGTGAAAAAATCTTCGAAAAAGGTACAATCTTACCCGTAAAACATAGCGACACCTATAGAACCATACGGAAATTAAAAAAGATAGAAAAAGATAATCCTCTTCAAATTCTTGTTGATGAAGGTGAATCAGATATTCCAGATCGAAATACTTTTGTATGTAGCCTTGGCATTAATGGTAAAGACTTGCCACATGATTTGCCTGAAGGCACCGAAGTAGAAATAACTGTTGATTTAAATGAGTCTAGGGAATTATTTGTTACAGTGTATATACCCCTAATAGACTTACATATAGATGGAAGATCAACTATTATGGATGAAAGTATAAATGTAAAAGATCTAGAGCTTGAGATAAGCATACAAGCTGAAAAGGCAAAACGAATTATTGATAATTGTTCGTCTGATGAAAAGGATGATATTGAGATCGCCATAAGCTCAACGCAAGCCAGCGTAAAAAATGCCAGAACAGATGAAGATGAGAAACGAAAGGCAAGTAAACAAATAAAGGAGCTAAAAGCTAAACTTGACGTATTGGAGTCCGAAAAAGCATTGCCAATGTTGGAAAAAGAATTGAAGGTGTCTATGGAAAAGGCTGAGAATATTATAAATGAGTTTTCGAGTGAACAGGAGCAGGCGATTAATAAAGAGCAATTATCAAAGATTAAAGTCGAAGGACAAAAAGCTATTAAGGATAAAGATAAAATTCTTCTTTCTAGAATTAATGAACAAATACAGGAGCTAATTGCTAAAGTAGTATTTTCAAACCCAGCCACATGGCTATATCATTTCAATAAACTAGTAACTGAAAAGCATGTTTTTACGAATGAAAAAGATGCTAATTATTTCAAAACCAAAGGACTTGAAGCAGTAGAAAGAGGCGATTTTGACGAATTAAGAAGATGTGTCCAAAATTTAATGTCACTTTTGCCCACAGAAGAACAAAACTCTGTCAGACTAACAATATCTGGGATTACAAAATAGTGAAATGATAAATATTATAGAAAATAATGCATATAGAATATTAGGGCTGGATCCTTCTGCCACTCAAAAGGATTTAATGAAAAGATCAAAAGAAATCTTAAGCCATATAAAAATTGACGATTATCCAACATATGATGTTGACTTTAATCTACCCAGGAAAATTAGAAGTATAGATTCCGTAAAAGAAGCGTTGCAAAGATTACAGGTGCCGAAAAAGAAGATAATTGAATATTTTTTCTGGTTCCAAATCAATGATGCTATTGATGAAAAAGCTTTTGTCCAATTAAAGGCAAATAATTATCAGCAAGCTATTAATATATGGCAAGAAGCTTCTGCCCCAAATAATTCAAAATCATTTAATTATAAAAAAAATCTAGCGATATTATATTGCTTTTTGCTTTCAAGTGAAGATACGAAAGAATATTTAAATAATTCTATATCAATATGGAAGGAGTTAATAAACACGCAAAAATTTTGGGACTATTTTATAAAAGTATACCAACTACATGATGATGTCAGCACTAGTCAGGAAATAATAAATTCATTCAAGGACAATGTTTCTACCAACTTGTCTGACTTTTATGCACAACTACATAAAAAATATGAAAACGACTCGTATATTACTAACTTTCAAGAGGCATTTTCAAGAAAAGGGGAAATTGTTGAAAAAACTATTCTAGATCCAGTATTTCAAAAAATACTAAAAGCTATTGACCACCTTGAAAAAATGGATATTAGTGAAGATGGAGTGTTTGATCCCTCCGAAAAGAAAAAGGTAAAGAAATGCATAAGAATATTTCAGTCAGAGTTAAACAAGCTCATAGATTTAGGTCTATATGACGATAGTCAGACTAAGACGATCCGTGATCGTGCTGCTAATGGGATTAGAACAATCGTCTTAGATATATATAACAATCTTAGCGAAATGGATATTGCAAAAAAACTTTTAGAAATCGCCATTATTATTAGCGGGACGGATAGCATGAAAAACAAATTAGAAGAGGAATTAGAACAAATTGGAAAATCAATTCAAACAAATAATGATGTCCAGCTAGTAATCGAAATTCCAGGATTTAGTAAAGACAAGGTTATTTTTAGGAATCTCTCTCTTCAGTACGGCAAGCAAATAATTCCATTCAAAGATATAAATGAAATTGTTTGGTATTCTGTACAAAAGTCAATAAATGGCATTCCTTCTGGGCAAGATTTCTTCTTTCAGGCGAAATCGGGAAAAGTTTCTATTGATATTAGATTTTCTGCAACTTTTCGAGCAAAAGACGAACATAATATAGCTTTTGGGAGGCTTGTGTCTATTTCAAATAATATTTTAGAACCTATTGTTATAAAAAAACTTGTTTCTGAGATATTTACTAAAAACAATACAATTAGAATTGGTGAATTATTTTTAAATAAAAAAGGTCTTTGTAAAGAGAAGTTTATTAAGGGAACAAAAGAATTAACGTGGAGAGATATTAATTATCAGCCTATATTACAGCAAGGTAATGCTGTTGTTTTTTCACAAAATACGCAAGGCAAGGCATCTACTTTCATTACTATCCCAATGAGTGAGGCTAATGCAGTTCTGATTCCGCAATTAGTTTTAGAATGTATAAGGAAAAGCAAATAATATGAATAGTATTAAACACTTAAAGCTAGACTTGGATTTTTTAGATGATAACACATATGAAACAGGTGGTGTTATAAAAAAACAATCGAAAATAGATCTCCCTTCCAAAGGGTATCATTTGAAAGGTATTATCCAATCAATATTTGGCATTGTGTTTGTTGTATTTATTCTATGGACGTTCTTCTCAAGTAATGATTCAAGTACCTCAAATAGCTCTTCTCAGTATAAGGCAAACAATAATTCAGTTAATATTGCAGCAAAGAATGAGATAGAAGGTCTAAAAAGCGCGTTAGATGACCAAGAAACTGTACTAATGTCTCTAAAAAATGAAATTGAAGGGACCAATACTAATGCATTTACGTCTCAATACGAGATTGACCAATACAATATGAAGATAGATGAATATAGCTCAAAAGCAACGAAATTTCGCCAAGATATTGCTAGATATAATGAGCTTGTTAGGCAATATAATTATTCAATTCAGAGGTAAAGTAAATGGCAGTTAACATTAAGCCAACGTTGTATAACGGATATATAGTTAAAGAGGATTTAATAATAAAAAACCGTGTGGAAAAAATATATTTTACGGAAGTATATGAAACTACAAATAAGAAATACCTATATTTATTACTTAATATAAACCCAAATGAAATTGTAATAAACAGAAATAAGCATGAACTTATTAGAGTAAAAGTTGAAAAGGATGAATACATAGGTGTTCTTGTTGAGGAACACTCTAATAATCTTCTTGCAACAATAATTCAAGATTTAACAACTCTAAAAGGGCTTGATTGTGTAGCTGGCATGAAAGAATTGAAGCAGCAATTAATTAGTGATGTTATTAACCCTTTAACGAACCCAGAGAAATTTCAAAAATTTAAGGTATCTATACCTAATGGTATTATTTTATATGGCCCCCCTGGTTGTGGAAAAACATTTATTGTTAGAAAGCTTGCTGAAGAATTAGGTTATAACTATTTTGAGGTTAAGCATTCTGATCTTGCTACTCCTTATATACATGGTTCCGTCGGTAATATTGGCAAAGCATTTAGTGTTGCAAAACAGAATGCGCCTGCAATTCTGTTTTTTGATGAAATCAGTGGGTTAGTCCCAGATCGAAAAAATTTGCATGAAACCTCATCTCATAAAGAAGAAGAAGTTAATGAATTTCTTATACAGCTAAATGATGCTGCTGACAACAGCATATTAGTGGTAGGTGCAACAAATTATATTGAAAGAATCGATCCTGCAGTTCTTAGGCCAGGTAGGTTTGACAAGAAAATCTATGTTTCAAAGCCAGATTATGAAGCTCGTAAAGAATTGTTTAAGCTAGGGTTAGAAGGCAGGCCATATGACAGCAATATTGATTTTGGATACTTAGCTAATATTACAAATGAATATAGTTGTGCTGACCTTATTGAAGGGGTTGTTGAAACAGCAGCTAGAAGTGCTGCAAATTTAGATAAAAAAGAAATTGATCAGGCATTAATTGAAGCTGCAATTAATCAAACAAATATAAATAAAGTATTTTAGATAAACAAATTCGTATCACTCTTCTCCGCCGCATTCAGATAATTCGCCACGCCACCGATGGAAACACCGTCAATAAGCTCCTCTTGCTTGATACCCATCACATCCATCGACATCTGGCAGGCGATGATCGTGATACCGCTCTGCATCGCCGCCTGAATGAGCCCTTCAAGGGACTCCACGTTCTTCGATTTCATCACATAACGTATCATCGGCGCGCCAAAGCCCAGCATGTTCATCCGCGAGAGCCCCAGCTTCTTCGTCCCGCGCGGCATCATGATGCCGAACATCGTTTCGATAAATGATTTCTTCACTTTTACATGCCCGGTCTTGCGCAGCGCGTTCAGGCCCCAGAACGTGAAGAACATCGTCACTTTGCGGCCCATGGCGAGCGCGCCGTTGGCGATGATGAACGACGCGATGACCTTATCCAGGTCGCCGCTGAACACCACAATGGTCTTGTCGTGCGGGATCTCGCCGGCCAGCGCCTGCGGCTTTGGCCCGCCTTTCTGTATCTTCGCGGAATAGAACCCGCCGTCCGCCTTCTTTTCGAGCAGCGTATTGCCCGTGGTCTCGCACCAGGCGGAAATGTCGTTCATGAACCCCGGGTCGGTCGCCTTGATGGCCAGGATATCGCCGTCATGCAGGCCCGGCAGTTCTTTGGAAATGCGCATGATCGGCCCCGGGCATTGCAGCCCGCAGGCATCGATCTGTATCTCTTTTGATCCGTTCTGTGGCATAGAGTGCACGTCGTCCCTTTTATCGATGAACGTCTTCTCGAAGACGTCCGTGTTCTCCTGCGGCAGCGTCGTCATGTGGTAGAGCTTGTACCCGCCGCTCAGGCTATAGACCTGAGTATACCCTATGTTGCGCAGGAAACTTAAGGCGAAATATGTTTGTTTGCCCTGATTGCAATAGAACACGACCGGCGCATCCTTCGGGATCTCCGCATATCGCGCGCGCAGGTCCGCGAGCGGGATATTGATCGAGCCCTCCAGATGTCCCAGCTGGAACTCCAGGGCCGTGCGCACATCGATAAAGAGCGCCCCGGCGTCCTTGTACTTTTTGACCTCCTGCCAGTAAATGACCGGGTTCCGGCCTTCGAGCTGATTGATGGCGATCATGCCGGCGAGGTTCACCGGGTCTTTGGCGGAAGAGAACGGCGGCGCATAGGCCAGCTCCAGTTCGGCCAGCGTGTGCACCGTCTGCCGGTTCTGCACGGCCGACGCGATGACATCGATGCGTTTATCCACGCCCGCGCTCCCGACGATCTGCGCGCCCAGCACCCGGCCGCTGCCTTTTTCGTAGATGACCTTCATGAACATCGGCATCGCGTTCGGGTAATACCCCGCATGCGAGGAAGGCTGCAGATAAACGGCATCATAGGCGATGCCTTTTTTCTTGAGCGACTTTTCGCTGCTGCCCGTCATGGCCACGGTGAGGTCGAAGACCTTGGCGATGGCCGTTCCCGGTGTCCCGTTGTATGAGCGCTTCCCGGGCTCGATGATGTTATCGGCCACGATGCGGCCCTGTTTGTTCGCGGCATTGGCCAAAGGTATCAGCGCCGGGCAATTGCACACGCTGTCGATCACTTCCGTGGCGTCACCGAGCGCATATATCGAAGCGTTCGAGGTCTGCATGTGCTCGTTCACGGCAATACCGCCGAGCTGCCCGATGGTGAGCCCCGCGTCTTTGGCGAGCTTTATCTCCGGCTTCACGCCGATGGAAAGTATCACCAGGTCCGCGGAGAGCGTGCGGCCGCTCTGCAATATCAGGTCAACGTTCGCGCCGCTCTTGAACTCCTTGACGCCGTCATTGAGGAACACGCCGACGTTCTTCACCTTTAAGTGCTGATGGATGATGGTCGCCATCTCGTAATCGAGCAGGTTCATGACCTGGCCCGCGAGCTCCACGATAGAGACCTGCAGGCCCAGATGCGCGAGGTTCTCGGCCATCTCAAGCCCGATGAACCCTGCGCCCACGACCACGGCGCGTTTCGGCGTTTTGTTCCGCATGTGCCCGATGACCTTGTCCATGTCCTCGAGATTGCGTATGGTGAATATCCGGTCGTCCTGGATGCCCGGTATCGGAGGACGCATGGGTGCGCCGCCGGGGGAGAGGACCAATGCGTCGTACTTTTCCGTAGAGGACGTTCCTTTGCGGAGGTCTTTTATCGTGATGGTCTTTTGTGCGGGGTCGATGGCGATCGCTTCAGCATTGATGCGCACGTCCACGTTGAGCGTCTTGCGAAAATATTCAGCCGTAACGACCACGAGCTTTTCCCGTTCAGAAATGACCGAGCCTATGTGATAGGGAATGCCGCAATTCGCGTAGGATATCTCGGAACCGCGCTCGAGAAGAACGATCTCCGCTGTTTCACTGAGCCTGCGTAACCTGGCTGCGGTGCTCGCTCCGCCTGCGACGCCACCGACGATATATACTTTCATGCTGGCCTCTTTCTCTGGTCATTATAGCATTCATGGTCTTGCGCCTATCCGCATAGAAGGTCTTTGATTGAGCAGTAATGATCGTGCTGTTCTGAAGGGAGCGGAGCAAGCCTGATACGGAAATGCTTACGTGCGGGTCGGTGAGGTATTGTCTAAGTTCTGTTTCAGCAGTGTGCTGGTCGATATGCATTTGTTCTGAAAGCTGGTCCAGATAGACGACCTTGATGTTCTGATCCTTGAGGGAATTGAGCGCGGAGATGTAGTCGTGCATGACGTCCTCCTTTGAATTACTATGCTGTGAAGAAAATCACAGTGAAAATAATCACAATATTGCTGCTTTTTTAGGGGTTTGTCAAGCGCCTTGGAATAACTCACCCCAACTTTATTATTCACTACACCAAGCTGCGGACCCTTTCCCCTCTCTCTAGAGAGAGGGGAAAGGTAACGGGCCAGTGTTAAAAGCATAACTGCCTAGGGGTGAGTTAAAACATCAAGGTATGACGGTAGAATAAAGTTTCATGTCTGTGTTTGAGCGATCCGGGGTGCCCTGTTCAAACTCACCCCAACTTTATTATTCAGCACACTAAGACAATGATCCGTACCCCTCTCTCTAGAGAGAAGGGTACGGTACCGCGACAATGTTAATGGAATCGCTGACTGGGGGTGAGTTAAACCATCAAAGTATGACGACAAAATAAAGTTTCATGTCTGTGTTTGAGCGATCCAGGGTGCCCTGTTCAAACTCACCCCGACTTTATCATTCACTATACCAAGCCAATGATCCTCTCCCCTCTCTCAGGAGAGAGGGGTACGGTACCGGAACAATGTTAATAGATTTGCTGCCTAGGGGTGAGTTAAACCATCAAAGTATGACGACAAAATAAAGTTTCATGTCTGTGTTTGAGCGATCCAGGGTGCCCTGTTCAAACTCACCCCGACTCTATTATTCACTGCGCTAAGCCAATGACCCTTCCCCCCTCTCTCGGCTTGCCCCGAGCCCCGAGATTTTTGAGGGGTCGAGGGGAGAGAGGGGAGAGGTATCGCGCGAATGTTAAAAGAATCGCTGACTGAGGGTGAGTTATTTATCAGCGGTGGGGTTAAGCCAAGATATCAATTATTAATATGATACGAAAGCTTCTCGAGTTCGCGGGAGAAATCCACGGACTCGCAGAACACGTCCGGGGGGAGCGTGAGACGTTTGGGGGTGAAGTTCAGGAAGCAGCGGATGCCGTACTGCACCAGGTCGTTGGCCAGGGCATCCACGGTCTCTTTCGGGACGGCGAGGATGGCCATCTTGATGCGGTTCTTCTTTATATAGTCAGGAGCGGCCTTGAGCGGCAAGCATTCAATGCCGGCAATGGTCTTATGTTGTTTGTGCGGATCGCTATCGAACGCTTTGGCAATGATGAACCCTTTCGAGAGGAACCCGTCCATATGCCCGAGCAATGCTCTGCCAATATTCCCCGCGCCGAAGATCACGACCTTCTGATGTTTTCCTGTGCCAAGGATCGTGGTGATCCGGTTGATGAGCTCGTCCACGGCATATCCTTCATTGATCGCGCCTGGGGCTTCTATCTGCGAGAGGTCCTTGCGCACGACGGCGGCGGTGAGCCCCAGTTTCTCGGCGATCTGATGGGAGTAGATGGAGCGCATGCCGGCGTTCTGCATGTCCAGCAGGAACTGTTTGTATATGGTCAGCCGTTTAATGGTCGGTTTCGCTAAACGCATGATGGGATGATTCTAATGGATGGACGAAGAACAGGCAAAGTGATTCTGTGTAAGATTGCATTATAAGTAGAGGCGTCAAACACAGCAAAGGTAGTTCCCCGGGACTCCTCGCCCCGGGCCCCCGGTCACTTTCTTTATGGC
>CAZZFK010000001.1:0-525596 GCA_964653455.1 uncultured bacterium | reverse complement strand
GTCTTGGCGAATCCGCGGATGAAACGCGCACTCGCTTTGCTGTCCATGGCCGCGAGGAGCGTCGCGCAGCTTGCCAGCAGTTCTTTGCTCTCGGTCGTGTTCTCTGTCGCAGCCTTTGCGATCATATCAAAGACGGCCTGAGCTTCCTCATTCTGCCCCCAATCGGAGAGCAGCAGCTGCTCCAATACCTTGGCCCCTCCGGCACCTTGTTTTGCCAGCGAGATCAAAAGTGATCTTTGTTGTTCCGGCTGTCCCTTGCACTGCTCGAGCATTTCCGCGAGCACCCGGCACGCGTTCTCCGGGCTCATTTTTCCGAGCGCGGCCAGCGCATCCGTATCAACGCTGTATGTGACGGTCTCGTTCGGCGGTGTCCCTGTTTTTGTGCCCTTGAGCATCGCTGTTCTGACCAGGCCTCCTGCGGTATCCAGCGTGAACGTATCGTTCGCGACCATGGCATTGAGCAGGGCCGCGGCGCGGCCGTCCGTGCCTGCGTTCTTGCAGAGCGCGGTGATGATGGCCCTGTAGCCCTCGGGGTCCGTGCTCATTTTCTCGGTAAGGCGCAGCGCTTCCGCAGGGCTCATCTGGGCAAGTATCTGGGCGGCGAGACCGGGCTCCATATTTTTCAGGTACTGCAGGACCTTCGTACGTGTCCCCGGCTTCAGCTGGTCAATAGCGCTCAGTTCAGTGAATATCAGTCCCAGTTGACGGGTATATGCCGCGTTCTCCGAGGCTTTCTTGAACAACATATTAAAATCCCCGTCCTGCAGGACCTCGGCGGCTTCGCGGGGGTTCATCGCGCACAGGATCTTGAGCGCGGCTTCAGGGTCTTTTTCGGCCAGTCCCAACAGTGCTTCTCTGGCCTGTTTTGTCCCTTCACCGTTCGTGGTCCCGTACATCTCGTTCCGTTGGTCTGCACGATCGGATTTCGTGCGTGCGTTCATGATGCCCGCCATCCGTTCTTTCTGGATGCGGTCCTGAACGTTCACGCTCAGGACGATGTCCTTGAGGTCATGGCCGAGCAGTTTTGCGATATATACCGCTTCGGTCTGGTCCATATATGAAAGTATTTGAGCGAGCTTCTTTTTATCCTTGACGCCTGCGAACAACCTGACGATCTTTTCTCCGTTCTTTTTCCCGAATTGATCGAGACGGGCCATGACGGAAAGCAGCGCGGCCATTTTTTTCAGGTCGTCATCGGACGCTTGTGCGACTATCTGGGCAAAAACGTCCAATTCTTCCGGCGTGGCATTGTACAGTATCTCTGCGGCCTGGCGCGGGTCCATGGCCAGCAGTGCCTTGAGCGCAGCGCTCTTCTCCATGGCCAATATTGTTTTTTTTGCGGAGGTCGTGCCGCTGTTCTGAAAGAACATGTCCCCGCTCACGCTTTTTTCAAGTATCTTGCCTGTTTTTACGACATCCTGCTCTTCTTTGATCGCCGGGGCGAGCACGCTCATGAGGTCCTTGCCGTTCTTGACGCCCAGGAAGGCCGCAGCGCTGTCTTCTTTTTCCAGGATATGTGCTGCGGTCGAGGCATCCATGCTCGTGTAGACCTTGGCCGCGACCTCAGGAGAGGTAGCGGCGATAGCTTTGAGCAGGGCCAATGCCGCGGTGCTGTCCGAAGAGCCGAGAGAGTCAAAATTCGCCAGGGTGGTGAGCATGGTCCCCAGGGCCTCGGTGTACGGCGTTTCGGCAAAGGACATGATCTCGGCGAACAAAAGCAGCTCCTCCTTGCTCATGCCCTGGAGAAGTTCCGCCGCACGTCTTTTGTCCATGGCGGCGAGCGTTCGTATGATCTTTTGTGCCGTCCCCTTGTTTCGTGAGGTCTTGAACGTATTGAGCATTTCCGTGCGGACAGCTTTGGTCTCCGCCCCCGGGCTCGCATAGTCCGTGGCGATACGCTCGTTAAAGGCGGTCGCGTCGTTCTGTACCGAGGTTTCGACTATCCAGAGCGCGCCCGTGCTGTCCGCCCTGCAGACGTAGTCGGCAGGCACGAGCTTGTTCTCGGCGTCCATTTTATATACGGCATAGGTGCCGTCCGTTCTCTCCGTCAGGAAGACCTCTTCTGTACCGTTCTTGCAGGCAGTGAAAGGCGTTTCCCCTGTTGAGGTCTTCAATCCTTGAACAGGTGTGTCGCTTTTGTTCCAGTTCTTGACCCTGCGTTTTTCTTCCTTGGGCGTACCGCTCACGTCGTTCCCGCTCAGGAATTGCGTGCTTTGATTGTATCCGGTGATATATTCTTCAAGTTCGGCAGCTTCCAGTGACGTGTCTTCCTTGCTGGTCATTTGTATCTGTGCGTACGTATCCATGGTCTTAATGGCATGGTCGGTATCCCCGCCCAACAGGTTCAGGGTGGAATATCCGTCGGAAGAATGCAGGGCTTCAAAAGCCTCTTGCGTATACGTGCCTTTGCCGGTCGTGATCGAGGTATCTCCTTCATTGTATGTGTACGGGCCCGGCTGGCCTTTGATGGTTACTTTACAGGCCGTCAGCATCTGACCATAGTCGCTAAAACTGAGCACGCCTCCTTTTTTATCAAGGAACTGCAGGAGCGTCTTCAGATCGTTCGGGTCTGTCGGCAAGGCATGTGTTTTGGAAAGTTCGAGCAGTGCTTTCAGCAGATTCTCTTTCGACATAGTTCCCGATGATCCTTCGAACGCTTCGGTGTATGCCTGGTCGAAGTTCTTCTGGACGGTGTCGTCGGCTTTGTAGTAACTGCTGATGAAGGAACTTCGGTTGTTCGTTTCGCTGACATCATGAGGAACATGCGAATCCTCACAGTATCCTTTGTAGAATTCATGGATAGAGAACATACATGCTCCTTATGTTCGTTCTTAATGCATGCCTGCCAATGCCGGTACATGTAAAAATGTATCGATACATTCCGGCTTATATATATATGCCCAGAAAAGATGTTTTTTATACATAAAGTTATCGTGGTGTCAGGCACCCTTTTTGTTGATGTGTATGCAAAAAAACGATATATTTTGCCGGGGGTTAAGTGCTATTGATCGAGGATATCTTATATTGTTCTGTCATTATTTGTTTGATGTTCGGAGGAAGGTCGCTTAAGAGCTGTCTGAATACAGCTCTGTCCTGCAATATGCGAATGCTGTTGTATGTGTGAGCCAAAGGGTCAGAGACAAGGTGAGCTTTCACCGGATTATTTGCTATATAGCACAAGGCCCCGAGCATTTCATTCTCTGTTCGCAGCGGTCTACTGAAATAGCGTGCTCGCCAGAAATGGCCTCGTGTCCCGTACAGTTCATGAAATTTCTTGGCAAAGATGCCGTTCATTTGTTGCATGACCGTATGTATCGCTGCAACTTCATCATTGCTTTGGAGGATAAGATGCGAATGTGTTGGCATAAGACAGAAACTGTATACTTTGAATTTATTCTTTACTTTTTCTCTGAACAGGGTAGCCAGATATAGTTTACATACGTCATCTTTTTCGAACCATCGATGATGTTCATTTACTCGGACCGCAATATGATAGGTCCCGTTCTTTATTATCTCTCGGGGTTTTCTGCCCATGATAATGAGTGGGATGCACTTTTGGTGCCAGACACCAGTTTTTTCTGTAGGTGCAGTAAAAACTGTAATACGTAAGGGGCAGCATTTGTCGAAACCAGGGAACGTGGCAGGCTGTCGTCAATTCGAGGAGATATCCCCCTTGGCCCCTTTTTTCTTTTGAAGACCGCTGAAATAGGCTTGTTTTTTATTGATCTCCTGGGTCAATTGCATCAGTTCTTTGTCGAGCCGATCTATCTCTTTATCTGCTTGTTTGATCTTAGCGCCCCAGTATATGGTCTTGATGAACGAGTGAAGGAATATCACCACAAGCCAGGCCAGGAACGGCCATACGATATGATAGACGAATATCAGGCCGATGGTCACTGCTGTTGCCGCGCCGTTAATGAACGAGGCGAACGTGTTCTGTTCAAGAAAAAGATGGCCGAGCACGGTCTTTGGCGTGAATCCCTGTTGGCGCATGTATTCTGCGGTGTTTTGCTCGACTATCGTTTCATTGACCATAGGTGCCTCCCGGGGCGTGCTACTGCCCGACAGCTTCGAGCAGCGCTTTTTTCATGACAGTGATGGGCGCTTTTTCTCCGGTGAAGATCTCGAACGCGAGCACGCCCTGGTACAAGAGCATGCCGAGCCCGTTCTGGGTCTTTGCGCCCAGGCGTTTAGCCAGCTTCAGCAGTTTGGTCTGTGTCGGGTTGTAGATCAGGTCCACGATGAGCTGCCGAGGATGGATGACACTGATGTTCGAGAGCGGACATTCCGTCTCTTTCGGGTGCATGCCGACGGGCGTTGCGTTCACGATGAGCTCCGCTTCGTCCGCAAAGCCGTAGAACTGCATCGTGTTCGGGGCCATGCCGCGAGCGTCCACGTTCAGTTTGCTTTTTATCGTGGCGGCAAGGCTTTTCGCCTTATCTTCATCGACATCCGCGATGACGAGCTGTTTTACTTTCTTGCGGGCGAGCGCGACGCTGACCGCACGTGATGCTCCGCCGGCCCCAAGGATGACGGCTTTCTTGTTCTTGACGGTGAATTTTTTTGATACTTCTTTGAGCGCTTCGATGAACCCCAGTCCGTCCGTATTGTACCCCTTGAGCTTTCCGTCCTCGTTCTTGATCGTGTTCACGGCCCCGATAAGCTTGGCTTCTTCCGAGAGCTCGTCGAGGTACGGGATCACGCTTTCTTTGAACGGGACCGTAACGTTGGCGCCCAGGAAATGCAGCGCACGCATCGCCTCGATAGCGGTCGATATCTTGGACCGGTGCACCAAAAAGGGAATATAGGCATGGTCAAGCCCCAGTTTTGCGAGGGCCGCATTCTGCATCGCAGGGGATGCGGTATGCGCTATGGGATTACCGAACAGAGCGATGATCTTGGTCTTGCCGTTGAGCGATCCTTTTGTCATAGGTTCAGGCCACCTGCTGAATGATGCCGTAGGCGACCAGAGCGATACCGATGAAAAGCACTTCAAGGAGCAATAAGGCCAGCGTTCCTTCGGCCGCGGTGTATTGATGACGGAAACCGAAGTAGACGCCGATGAACAGACCGAGGAGCATTGCACTTCCGACAAGCAGTGACAGCATAGTGGACCTCCATTTGATGAATAATGACGTGTGAGCAGGGAAGATTATAGCACAAGTGGAAATAAGTGGGAGGTGGAGGGTGGCAGGATATTTGTCACTTTTCGGTGTTTTTCGCCGGACCTGTACCGCTATTTTTTTCGTTCCTTGTTTTTGTTTTCTTTACTATAATAATCAAATGGAAAAGTACTTGTATTCGTTCTATGAAAAGTGCTGTACCGCGTACGCGAACGATCCGATGTTCGACGGGGTCATGCGCTATGGGGAGGTCCTGCGGATGGTGCGGAGCCGTGCAGCTTTTCTGCAGGAACGCGGCATCAAGAAAGGCACTGTCGTTGCGATACGGGCCGTGAATTCTCCGGAATGGTGTATCTCCTATATGGCCATCACGTCGCTCGGCGCTATCTCCGTACTGATCGATACTAATCTTCCTGTGGTGAATCTGCCCCGGATGTTAGCCCTAGTTGATTGTCAGCATATGTTCGTGTCCGATGAATATATGTGCGATCTGCCGGGGGTCACCGTGTTCCGTACGGCGCTTGAGCACATTATGGGTGATCCGGAGCGGTTCACCGCCGAGGAGTTGCCGGGAACGGCCATCGCGTCCTTTTTCTTCACTTCCGGGACCACCGGGGACCCGAAGATCGTCCAGATACCGCACACCAATATCATAGCTGCCGCATACGGCCTTGCGGAGCACATGCACCTGCCGGAGCGCACGCAAATGCTGGCCTTGCTCCCTCTGTACCATATTTACGGCATGATGGGTAATTTTCTGATACCGATACTGGTCGGCAGTCATATCTATTTTCTGCGCTCGCTCAAAGGACCGGACATCATCAAAAAACTTTCCGAGATAGATTGCCGGTTGTTCCCGGCGGTCCCGCAGCTCTGGGAGCTTTTTTTCGACGGGATCACGTCCAAGCTTAAAGCCGCGTCCATGCTCAAGTATCGTATCTTTATGGGTATGCTCACGGCAGCTCCGGTCCTTAAGCGTCTCGGGCTCGGCGGTATCCCCCGGAAGTTGTTCGCCCCGGTCCATGCTGTGATCGGAAAGAACATGATGTTCATGGCGAGCGCCGGTGCCGCCATCAAGAAAAATTATTTCAAAGCGTACCGTGCGATGGGGTTCCCGATCATTGAGGCGTACGGGTTGACCGAGACAACAGGTCCTTTGTGCGCTTCACAGCCCGATAATCCGAAGATCGGAACGGTCGGCAAGCCGCTGCCCGGGAATGCCGTGAGGATCAAGAACAAGAGCGCGGACGGGATCGGGGAGATATGGGCCAAAGGCCCGGTGATCATGCCCGGATATTACATGAACGATACCGCGAACCGGGAAGTGTTCGATGCGGAAGGCTGGTTCAATACCGGTGATGTCGGCTATATCGATCGGGATGGGGACCTGTTCATTACCGGGCGGACCAAGAACATCATCGTGCTCGATTCAGGCAAGAACGTCTATCCCGAAGAACTTGAGGAGTACTATCTGCAACGGTGCGATCAAATAGCCGAGATCTCGGTGTTCGGGCGTACCGTTAACGGGGCGGAAACGGTCTATGCGGTCATTATGCCGAAGAACACTGACGCGGGGGCCCGGGACCGGCTCAAGGCCCGTATCGATGAACTGAACAGAGGTTTGCCTTCTTATAAGGTGATATCCGGGTTCTCCGTCTCGCTTGAACCCTTGCCGCGCAATTCATCCCGCAAGGTGCTTGTGCGCGAGGTCAAACGTCTGCTGAACGAAGGTCGCTACCAGGAGGCGTCGGCGTCAGCGGCTTCCGTGTCCCAGGTCATTCTGCCGAAGAACGCTCAGGAAGAGGCCGTGCTTGCAGCGATGCATGAGCGTTTCCCGAAAGCACCGCTCTATGCTCGACATACGATGCAGGACCTGGGCATAGATTCACTGAAGCTTTTGGACCTTATCGTTGACCTTGAAGAACGGGTCCAGATCTCGATAGATCCCGATAAGCTCATTCGGACCGCGGACCTTGAAGAGATGGTCCGGTATCTGGGGAGTTGTCCGGGAAAAAGGACGGACATGAACGCGTTCGACATCGTCTCCGCCCCCATTAAAACGAAGGTCTGGTCCTTTTTTAATCCTTTGCACGATATCCTGCTGTCCCTTATCCGGAGCATATCGAAAGTATGCTGGAAGTTCACGGCGGTCAATACGCAGAACTTGATGACGGAGAATGTGATCATCGCAGTGAACCATCAGTCGTTCCTTGATATCCTCTGGCTTTTGGCGAGCATTCCGCATGCCCGTCGTTCAAAGGTGTTCATGCTCGGCAAGATAGATTTCTGGTTCCTGGCCTGGATATTCCCGGGGCTTCCCGTTATTTTTGTCGAGAAGGCGGGCAATGCCTTGTCCTCGCTGCAGGGTGGGGCCGACGTGCTCAAACAGGGGTGCTCCCTCATTGTTTTCCCGGAAGGTACTCGTTCGTTCGACGGGGAACTCGGAGATTTCAGGGTCGGCACGGCTTTCCTCGCGAAAAAACTCAATAAAAAGATCATCCCGGTGACCATTAAAGGTGCATATGAGATATATCCGCGGCATGAACGTCTGCCGAACTTTTTCTCGGGCAAAAAAGGAGCTCTTATCGTGCATGACGTGATAGATCCTGAGCAATATGCTTCCGTCGATGAACTGACCGCTGCCGTGCGCGGGGTCATTCATGCGGAATTGCAGCGGCCTCTTTGATGTCGTTCTCTTCATGTAAAGAGCACGGGCAGATACTTCGTTCCCGATATCTATATCTTTGTCTTGTCTGCATCCTTGTGATCTCGCCCTCGCTTAACGCGGCACGGCTCTTGTTCGTTGACGGATCGTATACCGGTGTCAGTGATGGTTCGGCACAGCGGCCTTTTCGCACCATTCAATCGGCCGTTGATGCGGCGGACAATGAGGATACTGTTCGGGTCGCGGCCGGGGAGTATGCCGAACATGTAACGGTCAGGAATAGATCCGTTCGTATCAGGGGCGTGTCTGCTGCTGTCGTATCGCTTGTTTCTCCCGACACGATGCCTGCGATCTCTTTTCATGATGTGCGCGAGGCGGAGGTCTCCGGTCTCACGGTCCGGCATCTTTCAGGCATCGGCGACGGCCTGTATGTCCGTCACAGCGCGGTCCTGGTGCACAGGAACGTGTTCGAGGACGATCAGGTCGCCGTGCATGCCGAGGATAAGGCGTATGGCGTCATTATCGAGCACAATGTGTTCAGGTCAAATGACAGTGCGATAGTCCTTGACGATGTTGCGGGGACCATCGAAAACAATCTTTTTAATGCGCACACGGGGACCGTTATCGCCGTTCGTAACAGCGCGCCGGTGCATATCCGGAACAATATCATCTCCGGGGCCGGGGACCTGGCCATTGATGTGCGTGATTCCACGGTGAACATCCTTAATAATACGATCGTATCCGGGCAAAAAGGTATCGGGCTCGACCTGGACGATAAAAGTTCGGCGCGTGTGTTCGGTAATATCATCGCGTTCAATCGTTCGTATGCTCTGCAGCGCACGGTAAAAAGCCGATCTGTAAGTTCTGTTCGGCATAATGATATTTTTGGTAACGGTCTTGACCTGGACGATCAGGCGCTGCGCAGCACCAATATCAGTGTTGACCCGTTGTTCGAGAACAGTACGCATCCTGATAACAAGGGGCTGCAACTGAGGCAGGGCTCGCCATGCAAAGACTATCAGGCACGGACATCTTACGGGCGACAGTTCAGGAACGATCTTGGTTTTTCAGGGGATGCTGACCGCTGGTGAGCCTTCGACAGTAAAGAGCTTTGTGCGTGCAGGTGGGACGTGTTGCAGGCTATTTCAAGGCGTCCTGGAATATCTTCTCAATGTCCGGATATATCGATCGTTCTCCGAACGTCTCGGGTGTCGATGCTTTGTACCGCAGGTGCGGATGTTCCAGACAGTACCTGTCCCAGGAGTTCATCTCGATACGGAATATCCTGGCGAGCAGCAGCACGAAGCTGGGTTTGATGGTGATCCGGAAGTATTGGCGTTTATGGGCGATGCGGCAGAGCACATCGATGATCTGGTTGAACGAGGAGGCCGGCTGCCCCATAACGAACTCTTTTTCAGTCGTTCCATGATCAAGTAAATAGGCCACCATGAGCGCGATATCGGCAGCGTGTATATAATGGAAGCTCGCATCAAATCCCAGGAAGCGGAACAGGCTGGCGAACTTCAAGGCTTTGGGCAGGCCGCTTATCGCATGGGAGAGCGGATGGGAGGCATCACCGCCGAGTATGAGCGTCGGGAACAATACCGTGATGTTCGGGTAGATAGCCAGCTTTTTAAGGTCATTGTAGGCGTCCCATTTGCGCCACACGTAAGAGGTCCCGACCTCATGTGCATTGGGTATCGGCCTGTTGTCCGGTCCGAGGATGCTTGCCGTTGAAAAATAGAGCACTTTCCGGCAGCGTGCCGGGTCAAGCAGTTTAAAGAGCCCGATGGTGTGCTCATAGTTCATGTCCCCGCCCCAGTCCGTGGCCATATGTATGGCCATGTCCATGGTCTTGAGCAGGTCGGCGTACTTGGGGAGATGGTCAAGAGAGGCTTCTATGACGGTCACGTTGGACCTTTTGTACGCATCTTCTTTGAAACGCAGCCGGTCCGGTTTGCGGACGAGCAGGTACAGGTGATAGTCCTCTCGGTCTTTGAGCACGTCCCATACATAATGACCGACGCAGCCGCTGATACCCGTGATAAAGATATTTTTCTTGTTCATGGGATAGATGGTATTATATTTCGCGGGAAAAAAATAGTAGTGTGATCCCGGGATCGGAGACCCATGCTTAAAAGGAACATTCTGTGTGTGTTAGTGTTATTGCTGCTCGGCGCGGCCTCCGTTGCTGTGGAACCTTTGTCTCCCGGGCTCCATCATTTCACTGAAGGGCAGGGGGATTATTCGATCTTTGTTCCGACGGCGAACGCCCATAAGATGATAGTGGCCCTGCATGGCTCCGGAGAACGTGCATCCTGGTATATAGAGAACTGGCTGCCCGCTGCGGCGAGCAATAACTATATCGTTCTTGCCGTTAATTCCATGGACATGAACGGCTGGTCGGGGGAGGACGTGGAGCGGGTCCTGGAACGGGTCCGTTTTTTTCAAAGGTCATTCAAGGTGAAGAGGACCCTGCTTTCCGGCGCTTCGGCCGGAGGACAGTTCGCCTTATATCTGGGGATCAATCATTATGAGGATTTTGACGCCATCGCGGTGTTCATGGGAGTTCTTTTTGGAGGTGCCTCGCGTTTGATCCAGTACCAGGATGATCCCGACAAAAGGCGCCCGGTCTATATGGTCCACGGCGATAAAGATACGATGATACCGGTGGAATACGGCAGGCTTTCCGCGAAATTCCTGAACGGAGAAGGGTATCCGACGGTCTTTGTCGAGGTCCCTGAGATGGGACATCAGCACTGGCGGCCGGAGAACGCACAGATCCTGCAATGGTTCGAGAAACTTAGGAAATAGAAACGAGGGATGAGAGACGAGAAACAAGGGACTATGTGGGCTTAGGTTTTTTATCTTTTCTTGTCTCCTGTTTCTTGTTTCTTTTGTCGATGTGATACTATATACCGACCAGCACAGAGGAGGCTTCGGGGTGAAAAAGATCATCGTCCGTGTTCTGTCCATATCGGTCGTCCTTTTCCTGTTCCTCGGCGGTGGCACCTATCTTCATACTTACGCGAAGTCCCATGTCCGGTTCTTTTTTTCAGATGCGGAGCTTACGGCCAAGAAGGGTATCCCGCAGGTCCTGTGCGCGGTCAGATCGACCGTGGCCGTTGATGGTATGCTCACAAAGCCTGTTGTCCTTTTTCGTTCCCGTTTGATCATTAAAAAGAAAGCGGCGGTCTCCGCTCCGATATTTGCCTGGAGCAGTACGGTGTCTGTTGAGAAAAAGGGAAAGCTGCTTGCGGACATGACAGGCATGGATTCCGAGGTCCTTGTTGCAAAGGGCGGCGTTCATAAGGGAAAAGTAAAAAAATATGTCGGTCGGTCGTTCCGGGTGGAAAGAGCCGTCGATCTTTCCTTTATCAATGATCAACGCATCGTCCGTGTCATACACAAGTTCCGTCTTATCTCTTTTGCCGGCCTATTCCTTTGTTCTTTGATGTACATGTTCTTTTCCAGACAATTCCTGCGGGTCGCGTTCACGGTATATGCCAGGCCTGTATGGTCATTGTTCTCGATGCTCTTCGGTCTTTTGGCGTTCGCGGTGCTCGGGTTGAGCATTGTGACCTCATCGTTGGGGCTTCCGGGGCTGCTCATACTGGTATTGCCGCTGACAGTATCGTTCATTGAGGGGTATACGGCTGTTGCGATAGTTATCGGTAAGTTCGTGCGCAAACATATACATGTTCCGGTAGATAAGGTCTGGTTCGAGATAGTATTGGGATTGATGGTGTTGTGGGCGCTCACGTTCATCCCACATATCGGCGGTCCGCTCTTTATGGCTGCAGCGCTTTTTGGGGCCGGGGCGGCCTTGTTCTCATTATTCGGTTTCAGGGAGGTATAATACATGTTGCAACATGACCTGGTCGAGATATCGATACGTCTGTGTGTCGCTGCGGTATTGGGCGGCTTGATCGGTTTTGAGCGGGAGCTGAGCCAGAAGCCCGCGGGCATGAGGACCCATATTCTGATCGCGATCGGTGCAACGATCTATTCGATGCTTTCCATTATTTTAAGGCAAACCTTTCCCGGCACGTTCGATGTTTCGCGTATGGCCTCTCAGATCGTCGTCGGTGTCGGTTTCCTGGGGGCCGGGACGATCATGCGATCAGAAGGTTCTGTCGGCGGATTAACGACCGCTGCGGGTGTGTGGGTCGTTGCGGCCATCGGAACACTGGTCGGTTTTGGCCTGTATAAGATCGCGGCCATAGCGACATTTCTTGTCTTTCTTGTGCTGATGGTCTTTGCGCCTTACGAGAAAAAGATGATCAGCAGGGTCAGGGGTTTCAGGCTCCGTAAATGAACGTACTGTCCAAGCACGGTACGGATACGCCTCGTATCATTGATACCCATGCTCATGTATTTCCGGATGACCTGGCCGATCGAGCTGTACAGGGGGTCTGTGTATCTCACGGTATAGTATCCTATGCGGACGGACGCGTCCGCACGCTGTGCGAGCAGATGCAGCGGTTCGGTGTTTCCCGGTCCCTCATTCTCGGTGTCGCGACCAAACCGTCCCAGGTGCATTCTATTAATGCTTTTCTGACAGCAGCAGCTGCTGCTCATCCTGAACTTTTGCCGACCGGGGCGTTATATCCCGGGTTCAAGGACAATCTGCAGATCATTGAAAAGGCAAAAGAGAGCGGTCTGGTCGCCTTCAAGATGCATGCTTTCTTTCAGAGTTTCCGGGTCAATGACCGGGCCATGGACGATGTGTATGCTCTTTTGAGCGAGAAGGGTATCCCTGTGATCTTTCATGCCGGCTATGAGATCAAGGGGGATATCTGCGAAGCGGACCCCGGAGATTTTGTGAAGCTTCGTGCGCGGTTCAAAAAATTGAAAATGGTCCTGGCGCATCTCGGCGGGAACCTTATGCATGACTTTGTTGAGGCGGAGATCGCCGGTGGGGATTTTTATTTTGACACGGCTTTCGTCGCTCATTACATCGCTATGGAGCAGTTCGTCAGTATCGTGAATAAGCATGGTGCGGAAAATGTACTTTTTGCTTCTGATTCTCCCTGGGGTGATATTAAGGAACATATTGATCTTCTTGAGCGTTCTCCGCTAAAAGATGCACAAAAAAGCCTTATATTTCATAAAAATGCAGAATTTTTGTTCAATATGTGAAACTTTTTGTATTATTGATTGATATTTTGATTAAAATGGTGTTTATTTTGATTTATTATGTATTTATTTAAAATATATAGATATTTTTATATATTTTAATATACTTTTTTAATAATTACGGAGGTTTTTTATGAAAAAAGTGGTTTCCGGTAAGACTATTGCCCCATATTCTCCTGCGGTCATATTTGATGACAGGCTGATATTCACTTCCGGTCAAATACCTGACGTTTCAGAGGCAGGAGCCGATATCGGGATACAGTCAAAAAGTGCATTGAACAAGCTGAAGGAGTTGCTTGAACGATCAGGTTCGGGGCTTGATTCAGTATTGAAAGTCAATGTGTTCTTGACGAACATGTCCGATTTTTCCCGTTTCAACGATGTGTATAAAGAATATTTCTCTCATGAACCGCCGGCGCGGTCGGCCGTCGGGGTCGCAGCACTGCCGCTTGGCGTCAGTGTTGAGATCGAGGCAGTGGCGTACAGAAGAAGTGGCAAGGGTTTCTAGTATTGTAGAGGAAATAGTATGAAAAAAACATGTCGTTCACGGTTGAAAAGAGCTATTGCGTTGTGTGTCGTATGGGGCGCATTGATGTGTGCAGGTGTTACTGCGGAAAAAGAGGCATATGTCATTAAGGTCATGCCGGGCACGACGGTCATGCAGGGAGAATCCCTTGTGTTCAAGGTCACGGTGCCGAAAGGTCGTGACGCTTCGGGGCTGAGACTGAAGGTGTTCGACAAAGAACACCGACTGTATCCCTATGCTCCGCTTCAATATACATTGCCGATGGGTGTTCGCTCCGACCAAGTATCCGGCACATATAACGTCACGGTCTATGACGGCCATACAGCAAAAGCTTCCTGTTCTATCATTGTCAAAAAGAAGGCGTTCAAGTCCGAGGTCATTGTCCTCGCTCCGCAAAAAAAGAAGCTTGCGACCTCCCCGGCGCTGGTAGATGAGGCAGGTCTTTTGGGCGGGCTGTTCAGAGAGGTGCGTACCGACGCATATCGTGGTCATGCGCGTTTCGTGCTCCCGGTGCCTAATCCGGTCACGTCTGCGTTCGGTTTTAATCGGAAATATGTCGACCGGTCCGGGGCGCTTGTCAGTACGTGGCAGCACCGGGGGGTGGACCTGTCCGGCAAAGGGGTACAAGAGATAGTCGCGGCCGATGCCGGAAAGATCATTCTGGTGAGGGAACTCGTCGCTAATGGCAACGTTATCATGATCGATCACGGGCAAGGGGTGATTTCGGTCTATTCGCATGTAGGGCAGTTCAAGGTCAAAGAAGGGGATATGGTGGCACAGGGACAGATAGTCGGGACCATTGGGACCTCCGGTATCTCAACGGGGCCTCATGTGCATTGGGGATTGAGCGTCGGTAATGTGCGGGTGGACCCGATGCAGTGGGTCAGAGCACGCATGTTCTTTTGAGCATAAAGATGTAGGGGCGAAAAACGAGTGGAGAGAGAAGTGAATAGATAGAAATAAAGCTTACTTTCTCTTTTCTTGTATCCCGTCACTTGTCCCTTTCTCCAAAAACACCATCGTTTCCATATGCGGTGTTTGCGGGAACATATCGAGCGGTATGATCTTCGATATTCGATACTCATTTTTTTCGGTCAATATCTTCAGGTCCCGGGATACTGTCACGGGGAAGCAGGATATGTACACGATCTGGTGCGGACGCATCTGCATCAGTATTTCCAGCATTTTCTTCGTACAGCCGCTGCGCGGGGGGTCCAGGAGTACCACGTCCGGACAGCGCTTGTTCTCGAGTAAAAAGTGTTCAGCGTCATCTTTGACGGGATGTAAGTTCTGTATACCGTTGTTCTCGCAGTTCTTGCGGCACAGTTCGACAGCTTCTTGAGAGGATTCGATCATATATATATCCTTGAAATGTCCGGCCAGCGGTATACTTAAAAAACCTATGCCTCCGTATATGTCAAAAAGCGTGTCTGCGGGGGCTCTTTCAACGTTCTGAACGAGGAGCTCGTGCATTTTTTCGGCGATACCGCGATTGACCTGAAAAAAAGATGTAAGGCCGCGGGTAAAGCGGAGGCCGTGCACGACCTCTTCTATGGTCGTAGCTCCAAAGAGCTGGATCGTGCGGGATCCCAGCGCGTTCTCCCTGGGGATACTATTGATGTTCTGTGCGATGCCGATGAGCTTGATGCCGGGTATTGCCCATGCGGCGCAGGCTGAAATGAGCTCTTCTTTTTTGGGGAGTTCTTTTGTTCGTGTAACGATACCGAGGAGCACTTCGTTCTTTTCATTGTACATAAATAATAATTGCCGTATGTGCCCTTTATCGGCTTTTCGGTCATACAGGGGTATACCGAGCTTTAGTATCAGGGCGGCGGTCATGCTGCACAGGTCTTGTATGGGGCCCGGTATCAAAGGATTTTTCAGGTCATATATGAGCGTATGTGAATTCGGTTCGTATACGCCTATGCCCCGGCTGTCACAGGAAAGAGTGACTTTGTTGCGGTAATGCCATTGCTCCGGAGCCGGAACGATATCCTCCAGTGGGATGTCATTCTCGGAGAGTTTTCCGTAATAACGAAGTGCATCTGTGAGCAGTATCTTTTTGTGCCGCAACTGTTCCGTGTATGGCAGGTTTTGCCAGTCACATCCGGGATACGGGAGCTTATCCCCAATGCGCTGGGGAAGCGGGGTTTGGACCTTGAGAAGGCGGGCAAAAATGACGTTCTTTGTGTTCGTCCCGGGGATAATAGCAGTGACCGTCTCTCCCGGGAATGCATAGGGTATGAACACCGTTCTACCGTCATGGTGTCCAATACCTTCTCCGGTATTGGCCAGGCGTTCGATGGTCAGGTTGATCGTTTTTTCTTCAGGCATGACCCGCAGATGATATCGCACAACTGCCCATAAAACGATAGGCGGGAAGAGGCGGTATAAAAACCGGTATAAGTGGGTATGACCTCTGTGTATAGCTCAAGGCCGTTCTTATGGTCTGGAGAAGGGAATATACCAGAATATATCGATACATTTTAAAAGGATTTTTTGGCGATAATGATGGTGTAAAGATCAATTCATATTTTATACAAGTTTATAGCTGTTTTTGACGATACTAGTGTTAAAGGAATGGTGAATGTGCCATGTCAGAAATAAATAATAATCCGTTAGCCCGAGCAACTCAGTCCAATATAGGGGAACTCGCAGATCTTTTGAAGAATTATAAGGAGAGATTGACAGAGAACGTGAACAGCGGACCGGCTGCCCAGAACTCAGTAAAATTGCCGGATGCCGGGGCGACGACAAAAAAGATCACAATGGATACTGCGCTGAGCATAAATTTTGAGCAATGTGATAATAAATCAAAACTGATCAATAAATACACGGTTTGTTAATGAAAGGGGGCTATGCGTAACTGCGGGGGCATACGCATTGTAAATCTGATACAATATAAATTTACGGATATAAGGAGGTGAGTTTTATGGCAGGAGATATTGAGATACAAGGTTTAAATACCGTGCAGAGGGTTTCAGCGGAACGCGAGAACATCATGAATCAGGTGGCGGTAGTGGCTTCCGGCGGGAGCAATGTTGTGAGCATCAATATGGGTACCACATCGCATTCCGTCGATATTTCGACAGGTGCCGGCGCCTTGGTCCTTGACGACAGATTGCAGGAATTGGCGACGATGGAACAGTCTGCAGCTCAGCTGGTAGCGGCTGAAAATAGAGCTCAGAAAGACGTACAGTCGAGAATGTCGTAATGATATCGCATTGTGCTTTGATCCTGTCCCGGAGAGCTTCCGGGACAGGGTCCGGTGTGAGGACATCAGGGGAGTCTGGTGTGCTCACACTGTAGTGTCTGTATGAAAGGGGTCCTTATGGGTATCGATACAAAAGAGATATATGAGCTGATCTTGAACCCCCGTGCAAAATTCACGAAGAAGTCCGCGGATGCCAAGCGGTTCGCCCGCGTCATTCAGAACGAACTGCAGGATATCTCCGCCCAGCTCGCGGATGAGACCACGAACTATGTGACCATTGACGGCAAAAAGGTCGATAAGACCACGGCCTCCGGTCAATTATTGATCCAGAACAAGTTGTCGGAAATAGAGACCTTGAACACCCAGAACTTCAATATGGTCGCTTTTGTCCGAAAGATCGAGGACAGCCTGCGTCAGATGCTGGGTTAATGCGCTCAGTGAGGAAGTGAAGACCTATGAGTCTCTTTGATTATTATCCGGATATTCCCAAGCCAGGGAAGCCTCTTCTCGGGACCCGTCGCGAGGCGCGCCTTGCGCCTTCTGATCTCAGCAAGACCGAACAATTCTCTTTGATGCAGAAACGCGTCAATTATCTCGCGGAAATGATGAAATTCATGCCCGATGCTGAACGCGCGGGGTATGCCGGTCTTTCGGAAGATGATGAGGACGTGAAGAACGAGTGGGATTCGTACGGGGAGATCGCACGGACGAGCGAAGAAGAGAGCACCGTAGGACATTACGGCAATGTCGTCAGGGACCTGCAAGCTGACGGCAATCCCTACGGGTACGGCGCACTGCAGAGCTACGAAGAGATAGACCTGCTCTCGGAAGCGGGGGATTTCAATCATATCGATGCTGAAAAGGGCGGGTTCAAAAGTACGCTCCTGTTCGATGCCGAAAAAAGTTCCATGTCGAACATCTCGGCGGGGTTGTGGGAAGAAACAAAGGCCTTCCTGAAAGGGCAGAACAAGAGCTATTACGAGATCGCCATGGAGCACGGCGGGAACCTGAGCGATCTTTCAGATAAAGATGCTTTTTTACTGATGGTCGGTATGCTGGAGAGCCGTACGCGCGTATGGCTTACAATGGAAGAACTTTTCGGGAAGTTCGATGAAACGGACGACCAGAAGCGCATCGCCATCATTGACGGGTGGGTCGCGGCCGCGGAAAATGAATTGAACCCGGAGAACATATCGCTCTTGTCCGTTTTTCTCGATACCCAGGAATCGTTCACCAATCGTCTGGCCGGTTTTTACGGCGATACGAGCGCGTATATGAGCCTTGAGGATACGGAGCGTACTTCCGCCTTCTTTGAAGCGCTCCAGGCAAAGGTCATGTCATATGCGGACAGCCTGGGGGCGACAGATGCAGGTGATGAAGTGCGGGAGCTCTGGGACGAGTGGGTCGCTCCGGCGGAAGATCCGGACGCATATCCGAGCTATGCCGGGTACGATTGGTCAACGACCCCGGGCAATATCCTGATGCAGGAGGACGGGACGGAGAGCGAGCAGGTGGTGGACCAGACCAAAGGCCTTCTGGCCTCCGAATATAAAGGATTGCGAAAGGTCTCGAAGAGCATCAAAGGGCCTGACGGTACGGTGTTCCAGGGGAATCCTTATGATCAGATATGGGGTACTCATATCCGGGGTGTCTTTCAGCGTTTGATCGATACGTATATCGGCGAGAACCTTTCGATCTCGATAAGCAACAGAAGAAAGAACCTTGAGTTCCAGGAAAAGCAGGAAGAATATGATCAAAAAATATGGGATGAGAGGCAGACGGAAAAGTATCAGGAGAAAATGAAAGCGCAGCGTAAAGCGGAAACAGAAAAGGCGGAAATGAAGCAGAAAGCGTCGACAAAGAAAGCGGACCAGGAGCAGCGGGCCGCGATCACACAGGCCTTGGCCAAGAAAAAGATCGAAAAACAGTCACAGGAGCGCAGCTTACAACAGAAGATGAAGGTCTCCGGGAAAGCCTCGGCACAACAGACGTCAAAGCGGCTGACCCAAGGGTTCAAGGCGACAAAAACACAGCTGTCGAACAACTCTAAACAGTCTCTGGAGCGCAATAAGAAAGCGTTCCAGAAAGTGTTCGGGGATGCGCAGAAGCGGGTACAGTCCTCTTCAAAACAGAACGCGAAGAAGTTCTCAGTGGCTCAGTCCCAAAAATCAACACAGCGCCGTTCCACGCAGTCCGCACAATACAATCAGACGCTGGCCAAGATGGTCCAACAGAACAAGAAGCGCGGCCGGTGATGTGTTCTATGTTCGCGTGGGGGTAACGAGCGATGGTACAGGGCACGATCGATAATATCACCAATAGCAGGGTCCCGGGCGATAGGGCGCAGGACGTGCAGACGCACGACTACTATAAGCAACTGCAGCAGCAGCTGACGGAAAAGGCCGTGAATAATCGCGGTATGTGGATGCGGACGACCGACGCCAAGGGCAAGACCACGTATACGATCGATGTTACGACGCTGTCTTCACAGGCGGACTATACGGAGGTCGCGACGCATGAGCAGTCCGTCAAGGCGCCGATGGTCATCAAAGCTCTGGGATATAAGATCGATATACAAAAACAATCCGCGAACCTGATCGAGACGTACCTGAAAAGCTGGGTACAATCACGCTCGCATAATCTGCTCATGGCAAAGCTGGGAGAAGTGAAGACCG
Source organism: uncultured bacterium (assembly GCA_964653455.1). Lineage (GTDB taxonomy): Bacteria > Margulisbacteria > Termititenacia > CAZZFK01 > CAZZFK01 > CAZZFK01. Next base: position 506,254 of record CAZZFK010000001.1, on the reverse strand, counting down.
CCGCGCTCGGGCATCTGCTCTCGATGCTGGGCTTAAGTTCCGAGGATATAAAGAAGCTCCAGAAACGAGCCTTGAACCTTGCGGTCAACGAGAACAAAGCGCTGTTCGAGGAGAATCTGTATAATATGGAACTGCTGGAGATCATCGGGATGAGCGGCAAGAAGGGGAAGCCTCAGAAGGTCGTTCTGGAAGAGGTCCAGAAACAGATATTGACCCAGGCCCGGAGGCTTGGTATCGGCGATATGTATTCCCAGGACCGGGTCCTTGAACTGAAGGTCAAGGTCGCACAGGATATCTATTACAAATTCAAGGAAGAAGAGGCCAATCTGAAATATGAACTGGAATATCTGTCGTAACGGGATATGGACGTGCATACGTGCGAAGGAGATAACCGTATATGGGTGAAAATGAAAAAAAGGTGACAGCGCTTGATAAGGATTCTGTCGATAAATTAACGGAACTGTACATCAAGCTGGAGCAGATACAGGGATATGTGCGGAAGATCGAAGGACGAGTAAAACGCTATACGCAGGAACTTGAGACGGTACGTAAAAGGATGGCACAGAAGGATTCCGAGATGATAAGCGGCATCCAGGCGAAAAGGACGGTATTGTCGGACAGGACGATATGAGCTGAGAATACGTACGGAAGGGGGGATATGTATGTCAGAACCTAAGGTCAGCGCGAGCGAACATAAGGCGCAGGTCGCGAACATTCGGGCCTCGAACAGTTCCGCGAAGGAAGTGCAGGCGACCATGAGCCGGGCAAGCGAAGAGTACAAAAAGAACAATATCAAGATAGGTAAAAAATAACGTGCAGGTGTCGGATATATGGTCGTCTCAAAAATAAACCCGTATAACAAACAGGACGACGATAGCTCTGTCAATAAATTGACACCGCTGGACATGCTCGACCGTTTGCAGCAGGTCAAAGAACAGACAGGAGCTGCGCGCACCATCAGCCAGATGCTCGAGGAAACAGATCCGTATGAGCGCGGCATGTCGGTGGTCGCGGATGCGCTCTCCCGTGCCGGGCAAACGTCATCCTTCTCCAAAGTATTCGACAAGAAAGTGAAAAGCGAGCTTGAAAAAGAGTTCGCGGACCTCAAAGATACTTCGCTCGATGATATCGATGATCAGGCCCTCCTCTCCAAGATAGCTCAGACCATACAGCGTAAACAGGACCTGAAAGGTACTTCCAGTAAGCGGGATATGCCGGTCCTCGATCAGGAGACCTCGGATTTTCTGCAGCAGTACCTTCATGCATATGCCGGGCTCGTGGCGACGGACTCTCCGCTCCTTAAAAAACGTATCGATGAGCTTGAGCAAAGGCTCATGCAACGGGGAGTATCACAGCAGAACCTGCTCGGACTGAAGCTCTCATTAAAAGCTTCACTTCGCGGTGAGATCGTGCAACTGATCAAGGACGCGTTCACCAAGCGCGTGCTCTCCCAGGAAATGGTCGTGGAGTGGGGCATGAACACCCGCTCGCTCAATAATATCCTTGACCTGGTATGGAACAGTAAAGAACTGGGGGGTAAGGAGTTCGGCGGCTATCAGACCGATCTGCAGGGTGCGATGGACCAGGTCGTGGACGATACGAACAGGGAGATGCGGACGTTCCTGACGGAAGCGTTAAAGGCGAAAATGACGGAGAAGCTCGTCGGGACCAATGAGAAGGTCACTCAGGAGCTCAAGGACCTGTTACAGGTCGCCGGGCGTATCGGGTTCGATCTGGATGCCTATGTCAAACAATGGCAGAAAGACAAGATAAATGAAGGTCTGTTCATCTTCAATGCCCCGCAGGACCAGACGTTGTTGAACCTGGGGACGAGCACCGACCAGCAACAGGGCAAATACAAACCGCCCGAAGAGTCAACAGAAGAGATGCTCGTGAACCGGTTGCGTGCGCTCTATCTGCGTAAAGCGCTCCGCGATGACTGGCTCACTTCAATAAATACGCAATTCAAGATCAGGCGTGTCAAGAACGGCATGCTGCGGCTCGGTATCTACTCTAATGACGTCAATGAGCAGGTACAGTCCGAGGCCAACACTATCGCTCAGATGAAGATCATGGAGATGATCAAAGAAGCGCTTCTGGAGCGCGCCACCCTGTACCGGTTGGAAGGTCCGGCGTACACGCTCATTACGACCAAGTTGACGGGGCTGCTGCGCAATGCCAAACGCTTGGAGATGGACATCACGGAAGAGGATTTCAATGCTCTGCGGGATAATGCGGACCGTACCGTTTTTGAGGTGTCCAAACGGGAGCTGCGGCTCACGACGATAGCCTCCAAGGCCACCAACGCACCGTTCTTGGCGACGAAAAAACAGAAGCTGGTACAGCTCCTGGGCCGGCTGAAAGACGAGGCCGGCATCCAGGATGATCTGGGTATTTCGGTCGAGGATGAACGGGATGTCCTGCAGATGTCCGTCTGATCTTTACATGCAAGTTTTCTCCTGAAAATACCGATATATAGTTCGTGAATACATGGGGGGATGTGCCGGCAACGGCTATTCCCCCTTTTTATTTAGGGAGTGAACAGGGATGAACGACATACGGACGCAACGTTATCAAGACCCCTCGATCCGCATTTCTGCTCAGAACGGCGCGCCTGCAGGCATCATCTCCCCGAAACAGTACTCGGAAGAGGATATCATCGCGGTCGCTACCGGCAAGCGGTCGCTCGAACCGAAAGAACTGCTCACCATGCTCTCCCAGATGATCTCAAAAGAACTCCCTAAGGATATCGCGCAATTGTTCCGTGGGCAGAAATTCTCCATGGTCGCGGAACAGCTCTCCGCCCGGCTCAATGTCCCGCGCGTGGCCTTGGCCGATCCCCGAGAGGTCATGGCCGCACTGCTGATCGGGTCCAAGAACCTGTCTACGCTCAGCATCAAGGCGCTGTATACGGCAGGACAGGAATTCTCGATGAGCCTGTCCGATACCTGTGACCTGCTGATGACCTTGCGGCAAGGCGATAAGCCGGTCGATCTGGAGAGACTGGGCATCGCGCTTGAATATAAGAAAGAGAACCCTGAACGGACGCTGGATAAAGACAGATTATTGGCCTATGTTGAGGACACTCAAAAAGTCCTGCAGGGTCGTTCCGTCGGCGATGTGATCGAGTCCGCACTGGAAGAAGAGAGCGCACAGGACGAGGTCAATCCTGACGAATATGCGCGTTTACGGATATTCGTGTACGACGCAAAGATCCCGAAACTGAATTTCGGCCATGGTACGGTCCATGAAGTGATGGAGCAGGTCTATGAAGGGACCGCTGAGCTCAATAAGAAGATCGTTGAAATGCGGGGTCAGGAGAAGAGGGTGGCGGATATGAGACGTGATATGAAGGTCATCGAGAAAGCCGCTGACGAGAAGATCGCGGACGGGATCACCATGCTCAAAAAGACCTCGGCGTACATAGGGTTGCAGAACGATACTCCGGCCATGCACATGAAAAAACAGGACATCCGCATGCAGGCGCTGCAGGAAAAACAGCGCAAAGAACTCTTGCGCACCTCGCTTGGCGGAGTGGCGATGGTCGTATAAGGGCCGTTCGTTCAGAGGTATGCTGAGAGGCCGATCTTTTTAAGGTCATCCCTGTGATAGCAAAGAAGTTTTGATGTATGGTCGGCTTCGATACGTTCCCCGATGGAATTATTGATGAGACGTTCCGTGTTCTCTTTGGGCTGCGGTGCCGCCAGCTGGTCCGGGCGTGTGCAGGAACACAGCTTGTCCAGAGAGAACGAGAGCAGCATCGTGTCAGGTGTCATTTCCTGTTCAAGGATGAGCGGATAGGTCTTGCAGATGTAGGGGGCATGTTCCCAGATCGAACAGGTCCATTGTTCGGACAAAAAGACGCATTCCTCTTTCCCGTCCTTCCCCGTTTTTCGTTTTAAATACGGCGTGCGGTAGACCTTGTCCGGTGTAGGAGCGTCGAGGAACGCTTTTATCGTTGCTGCGTCATCATAGGTCCCTTCGATCATATCGGCGAACCCTAAATCGAGCAATACGGCCAGGTCCTGCAGGAGCAGCCTGATCTTCTGCCCCTGATTGCGGCAGCAGCATTGCAGGCAATTTGTAATTGAGCAGCGGAAGCACTGTACCGCGTCCTTGAACTGGAATTTTGTGGTCATTTTATTCTGTACCCCGTGTGAGGGGGCGGGGGATACAGGGCCCTGTGCGTATCGGGACAGCCAAAGTGTTTGGAGCTGTTGATGGATGCTCATGTCACATAGTATACCCGTTCGGGTGGGTCTGCCGCCACTTCCAGGCGCTTTCTATGATCCGTTCAAGTTCAGGGTATGCAGGTTGCCAGCCAAGTGTGCTTTGTGCCCGTGCTGCGCTTGCGACAAGCCGTGCCGGATCGCCGGCAGCACGGGGGCGTTCCCTGGTCTTGATCGTACGCCCGGTGACCTTTTGGGCCGCGGCAATGACCTCCCGGACAGAAAAACCGTTACCGTTCCCGAGATTGAACGCACCGTGCGTGTGCATGTCCAGGTATTGCAGGCCCAGAACATGAGCGCGGGCGATATCCCGGACATGGAGATAATCGCGGATGCACGTGCCGTCCGGAGTGTCGTGGTCCGTTCCCAATATGTCAAAGGTGTCCACGGCACCTTCGGCGATCTTGAGGAGCAGCGGGATGATGTGGGTCTCCAGTTTGCGGTCCTCGCCATTGAGCTCGGTCGCTCCTGCCGCGTTGAAGTAACGGAACATACAGTAGCTGAGTTCCGCAGCATGTCGTTCCAGATGTTCTTCAATGGCGAGTTTTGTCTCTCCGTACGGGTTGATCGGTATCTTGGGGTGCTGTTCGTCTATCGGCACATACCGGGCTTCTCCGAATATCGCGCAGGATGACGAAAAAATGAAGCGACGGATGTGATGTGCCTGCATGCTCTCAAGGAGCCGCAGTGTTCGAGTGACATTGTTCTCTCGGTAGCGTTCCGGTTCTTTGACCGATTCTCGGACCAGTGCGAGCGCCGCAAAATGCATCACGGTATCAATATGCTGTTCACTGAACAACGTATGGAGCAGGTCCGTATCCCCGATATTTCCCTGATAGAACGGCACTTTCCCGGGAACGGCCTGGCGATGTCCTTCCGAGAGATCGTCCAGAACGGTCACCCGATATCCTTCCTGCAATAAGGATTCAACGGTAACGCTGCCGATATACCCCGCGCCGCCGGTCACAAGGACAGATCCTTTTTGTGTTGATGTGTGCATGCGCTATAGTATATAGCACTTGGAATGGAGTATACAGGATAGCGGGGTGCTGTTACCTGCTTCCATCTCTGTTCCGGTATGCTACAATTTTAGTACCATGATCGATCTTTCAAAGATGTATCTTGCGGCGATAAACGATTCATTGACCAATGTATCCGAGGATATGTACGGATTACAGGTGGCCAACCATCAATTCCTCAGTTCTTTTTTACGGTTCAGTGTCCTGGCCGGATGTCATGTCTTCGTGTCCGATGCACAGGTCGCCAAGGTCAAAGGCTTGTTCAAAAAGGTCTATGGCAAGGAGAAGAACTTCAGGAAAATAAAGGTCTTTGCGTTCAGTGCCATCAGGGAATGTGCACAGAAATATCGCTATTGTGTGTTCCATCACGGGGACCCGCTGAACAGCAACTATTTTTATGTACGACAGCAGCTCGGGCTCGGCAATTTCCCGATATCCTGTTTTGTCCATACGGTCTCGTGCAATTGGACGGCGTCGACCTTTGTACAGACCATTTTGGCCAACACCAAGCCTTATGACGTCATGTTCTGTCCGACCAGGTCGCTGGCGACCGCGGTGCAAAAACTGTTCGACCGGACGCGGGAGATCACGCAGATACCCGATACCTTCCGCGGGGAACTGTGCACGGTGCCGTTCGGTGTGGATACTGACCTTTTCAAGCCGCGTTCAAAAAAGAGCGTTCGCAAGAAGCTGAAGCTCCCCCAGAACGCTTTGATCATCGGATATATCGGCAGGGTCACAGCCTGGAATAAAATGGACCTGGTGCCCCTGCTCGAGGTCTTTCGAGGGGTGCTCCAGCGGACAGGGCGTACGGACGTATATCTGTACATCATTGGACGCGAACAACAGAAAGATTATTTAAAGCTGTTGAGGACCGAAGCGGAAAAGCTCGGGGTCAGTGCGCGTGTCCGGTTCGTCTCAAAGCATAAGAACAAGGATATCCCTGCATATTATTCCGCGTGCGACCTGTTCGTTTCCCCTTGTGATCATGTGCAGGAGACGTTCGGTATCACTCCGGTCGAGGCCATGTCCTCAGGTCTTCCCGTCGTTGTTTCGGATTGGGACGGATATAAGGAGACCGTACGTGACGGCGAGACGGGGTATCGTATCCCTACGTATTGGCATCCTTGTGCTTCCTATGTCGATGAGACCAGTTTTCTCGAAGGGATCCATAAGACCTATATGCAGCTCGGGCAGTCCGTGGCCGTGGATGTTCCCCGATATACGGACGCGCTCGTTACTCTGATCTGCGATGATGCTTTGCGCGAACAGATGGGCAGGAATGCACGGGCCTATGCTCTTGAGAACTATTCCTGGGAAAAGATCATTCGTTCCTACGAAGAAGTGTGGTCCGTGAGGTATGAACAGGCACAGCAGGATACGGTGCAGGACAAGAAGGATTCATTCTATGTCGTTCCTTATTTCCGGCTCTTTGAGCATTATCCGACGAACGTCTTGAGCCTGCGTGCCGTTGTCCAATGTACTGAACGGGGCAGGGCATTGTGTAAACCTGCGAGCCAGGTCTCGATATATAAAGAATTGAAAGGTTTCCTGTTCGCCGATGAGATAAAGGCGATCGCTAAGAGCACGGACGTGCCGATGCACGTCACCGACCTGCTCGGGACATTGCAGCGGATCTTTGACGGATTAACTGAGGATGAATTGATGCGCCATGTACTATGGATGCTGAAGTTCGGATATCTGGAGTTGAAGGCGGCCTGACTATCTGGCCAATACGAGCTGTTCCTCAAAGAATATTTTCAATCCTTTTTTTACGTGCTCTTCCGAATAGGCACGTGCGGTCCTTAATGCGTTGTGGCGGACCGTGCGGAGCTCACGTCTGTCGGCAATGATCGCCGGCCATTTTTCTTCGATGAGCCTGGCCAATGACACATAGTCGCCGTCTTCCACCAGAAAACAGTTCTTTTTGTCGTGAAGGAATTCAAGTCCGCCGACACCTCCGTATCCGAGGACGATGCATCCGCACGCCAAGGCTTCCAGGGCCGAGAGGTGATATCCTTCCTGCATACTGGTGATCAGATATACTTTTGCCGTACGCAATGCTCGTGCAAAATCATGGTCAGAGACCCCGTCTAAAGGCTCGAGCCGGGCGGCGAACCCTCGTTCCTTCAATATGGCCGCGACGAATTCCGTGTCACTGTTCTTGCGCTTCATGTAACAGATACGATCGGTCTTGCAGGGCTTATCGTAGTAGTGCAGTGTCCTGTCGACATACATACTGACGTTCGTGGTCGGTATGTTCATTGTGTATTCCAGGATATCCTGGATGACCGCTGACGGTGTCAGTGCTTGTACTATGCCATAGGTCTTAAAATTGGTTATGGTGAGATTTTCGGACGATTTAAGGGCCTTGAAACCATAATGCCAGTTCTGGTCGAACAATATCGTTCTGCATGCCAGATCTTTTACGATACGCAGGATCGGGGTGATGTCCTCTCCGACGAGCAGTATATCGTGCTTGCAGAGAGTGAAGGCGGGGTCCCCTAAATACTTGAAGGCAACGTTCTTTCCGGTGTACCAGGAGATCATGAATCCCGGCTTTTGGTGAAGGACGAAAGCGTTGAAGCCCATATCGCGCAGGAATTCAACATGGCGGTAGATGACCTTGATGCCGCCGGAGGGTACGTTATGGTCAGGGCAGAAATAGTAAATAGAAGGTTTAATTGGAAGGGGGTGCATATTCTTTTGGTCTTGTTACTATAAGCTTCCCTTGTTTGTCATAAATATGTTCTGGAAGGAGACATTTTTGAAGATGACTTGTTTGAATGTTAACTGTTTTGTCTGCAATTCGTGCAAGTTCACGACTGTTATTGATATTAGGAGGGGTAATGATTTTTATCTTTATCCCAGGATTAATTGATTTCACCATCTTTAACGCTGGAGCAAAATCACTGTCTTGGGTGACGATAAATGCTTCGTCATATTTCTTATAAAAAGCCCCATGTGTTAAATGAAGAGCTAGATTAACATCGGACTGTTTTTCTTCATGTCCAATCCATTGATTGTGACAACGCTTACATTCTCGATCTTTATTTTTAAATTTGCCTAAGACTGGTACAACTCCGCTGGCATGTACAAGTGCGAGTACATATTGCTGATGTCTTATGGAGGATTGCTTCCAGTAGGCATATGCAGAAAAATAATGAACTGAAACTATTTCTTGAGTATTTGGTGCAATAAAAACGTGCATCAATTTTGTTAAGTCTAACCACTTATAGTGATTTAGTTGAAGATTGTCGATTGCGTGATAAAGGTTAAATCCATCAATATAGCACGCAACTTTTTTCATGGATTAACCTCAGGTGACTTCCCGGGATATACCCGGGAAGCAGAGGTAGGTATTTCCTACCAAGATTAACAGTCTTATTTAATCATGTTTTAATAACAGAAGCAACCGAAGCCGACTTCCGTCCGGTATGGTGCCGAAGGCCGGCAGAAGCCTTGGTGGCTTCTGCACTCCGCGTGCTGTAAGGAAAATAGCAGCACGCTCCGGAATTGAACCGCTTGGTCGTAGTCAGTTGATCATTGGTGCCGAAGGCCGGAATTGAACCGGCACGGGCGTTAGAGGCCCAAGGGATTTTAAGTCCCTCGTGTCTACCAAATTCCACCACTTCGGCTAACTATACCAAGATACTATATTTACGAACGTATTTTAACCTGCGCTTAAGAATAATACACCCTACTAAAAAAAAGATTTCGCGACAAGGCGAAATCTTGATATGAGCCGAGCTGGGCGTGCGGTCCGCTAGACCATCTTTTTCCGCTTCTTGACACCCTGTTTGCCCTGAATATTGCGTTTCAAGTCGAGCTGTTTTTCGTCGCTGCGCTTCAAGAACTGATCGATCTTATCCTCAAAGGAATTCGGTGCCGGTTTTTCTCGTTTACCGCGTCCGCCGCCGTATCCGCCGCGACGCTGATATCCGCCGGGATATCCCATGGGGGTCGCAGCCGCTGCCGGCGGTTTATTGCCTTCCACCTGTTTGATCGAGAGGTCGTATTTACCTTTTTTGTTCTTGCCGAGGACCTTGACCTTGACCTTATCTCCGAGGTTAACGAAATCTGCGACGTTCTTAACATAGGAATCGGCGATCTCGGAAATATGGACCAGACCGTCGATATTGTTCTCAAGTTTAACGAAGGCGCCGAAGCTGGTGATGCCTGATACCGTTCCTTCGACGATCTTACCTGTGAGATCTTCTTCTGCTGCGGGTATTGTTGGTTGTGTTGGTTGCTGCTCTTCGGTCACGTTACTTTACTACACCTCGCTCGGGTTCAGCTAATTTATATACTTTTTCGCCTCGTTTAACAAGCCCCAACCTGTCCCGGGCCAGGAATTCTATATATCTCGGGTCATGCAACCGTTCAAGCTTCTGTTCTTGCTGGGCCTTGAGTTCCGCCTCGGCCGCGATCTGCTTTTCCAGCGATCGATACCGTTCATTCATCTGATACTGACGTATGAGCCCCCGTGTCCCCTGGAACAGGAGGTAGACCACAATGATGCCGACAGCGAAAAGTTCGAGCCGAACTCTGCCGCTATCGGCGCTCATGTGATCCAGTGACGTTCTAGTATGCTCTGGTCTTAGAGATACCAAAGGTCTCTTTTCCTTTGTACACGGCAACAGGTCCCAGCGCTTCCTCAATGCGGAGCAGCTGGTTGTACTTGGCGATACGGTCCGTGCGGCACAGTGATCCTGTCTTTATCTGCCCTGCATTGGTGGCAACGGCGATATCGGCGATGGTCGTATCTTCTGTTTCGCCGGAACGATGGGAAACAACTGCGGTATATCCCGCTTCTTTGGCCATCTGGATGGCGGCCAAGGTCTCGGTCAGGGTCCCGATCTGGTTCACCTTGATAAGGATCGAGTTTGCGATACCTTTCTCGATACCTTCCGCGAAGATCTTCGTGTTCGTGACGAAAATATCATCGCCGACGAGCTGGACCTTCTTGCCGAGCTCTTCGCTCAGCAGTTTCCACCCTTCCCAATCCGCCTCAGAAAGACCATCTTCAATGGAGACGACAGGGTACAGGTCGATGAGGTGCGCATAGTATTTCACCATTTCTTTCGCAGTACGTTCGACCCCTTCGCCCTTGAGGATATATTTCTTCTTGCGGGGATCGTACAGTTCGCTTGCGGCAACGTCCAGGGCCAGAAAGATATCCTTGCCCGGCACGTATCCTGCTTTTTTGATGGCTTCAATGATGGCACGCAGTGCATCTTCATTGGACTTCAGGTCCGGAGCGAAACCACCCTCGTCGCCGACAGCAGTGTTCTGCCCTTTTCCTTTGAGCACTTTCTTCAGGCTGTGGAACGTCTCAACACCCATGCGCAATGCTTCTTTAAAGCTCTTGGCGCCGGCAGGGACGATCATGAATTCCTGGATATCAACGTTATTATCCGCATGTGCGCCGCCGTTCAGGATGTTCATCATCGGGACGGGGAGCTGTACCGAAAAAGTCCCGCCGATGTATCTGTACAGCGGAAGCCCGAGGCTTGCGGCGGCAGCTTTTGCCACAGCGAGCGATGTGCCAAGTATCGCATTAGCTCCGAGGCGTTTTTTGTTGTCGGTACCGTCAAGGTCGATCATGACCTGGTCGATCAAGGTCTGTTCGGTCGCTTCCATACCGATGAGCTTTTTAGCGATGATCGTGTTCACATTGTTCACTGCTTTCTGGACGCCTTTACCGCCGTAACGGTTATTCACGCCGTCGCGCAGTTCGATCGCTTCGCGGGTGCCGGTGGATGCGCCGGAGGGGACGATAGCCGACCCTACTGAACCGTCAGCAAGAGCGACCTCCACTTCTACCGTAGGATTACCGCGTGAGTCGATGACCTCTCTGCCTTTTACTGAAACAATACTTGCCATATTATGTGTTCCTCCTTAATGATTTTCTGCTAATTGGGCCGTTGATTATAACACAACACCTATAGTGCTACAATAATAATGAAGCTCACAGTATAATGCTTCTTATGCAGCGTGTGCGGGTATTCCTTTTTATTGTTGTCGGTATCCTGTGCGTAGGGGCGGCCTTGCTTGGCAGGGCGGTCCTTACCTCTGTCAGAGAAGAGCGGAGCGGACCGGTACAGGGGAGTCAGCAGATGAGCACCTATCTTGCTCCCCGGTTGATGGAGGAGGTCTCGGAATTCAACGGCCGTATCGGGATCGCGCTCTATGATATGGATACCGGAGAGAAACTTGTCATCAATGGAGATGAAGTGATCCGGGCGGCAAGTCTTATCAAGGTCCCGATCATGCTCGAATTTTCCAGGCAACTCCAGGACGGACGCATACGCATGGACCAACGCGTTACGTATAATGCCGTCGACCAGACCGGCGGGTTCGGTAAGGTGCAAAGCTATCCTCTCGGCACACGCTTTCAGCTCTCCGAGCTCCTGACCTGGATGATCACCATCAGCGATAATGATGCGACGCGGATCCTGATGCGCGTGCTGCGTCCTGAACTGATCAATCGTTCTCTTGCGCAATGGGGGTGCGATAAGACACAATTGCGCAGCCACCTGCCTGCCTGGTACGGGGACGAAAAACGCACCAACTATACGACCGCTTCAGAGATGCTAAAACTGTTCCGGCTGATATTTGATAGGGCCCAATTCTCTCCGGAAGAGACCGAACGTATGGTCCGGCTCTTGGAGCAGCAGACGCTCAATGATGAGATGCCCCGGTATCTGCCCAAGGCGCTCTCCATCGGACATAAAACAGGATTGCTCGGGAACGTGATGAACGATGCGGGTATCGTGACCTTGTTCAAGCGGCACTACATCCTGTGCATCTTGTCCGAAGGTCGTATGGGGGCGGTCGAGCAGTCCAATGCATTAGGGCGTATATCGAGGCTGGTCTATAATTATTTTTCATATAATCGAGGGCCATTCCTCTTGGGCGGGGGGAATAAAAGACGTGCGGGAGTCCTGCTTTTGGCAGGGCAGGCATATGCCCCTACGGACATGAAAGACCTTGCGGAGCGTTTATATGCGCAGGGATATGCGGTCTATTGTTTACCGCTCGCTCCGTTGAAAAAACAGTCCCCCGAACTGATCATCAAGGCGCACACGGTCGCGATCCAGCAGGGGCTCGCTCTTCTGCAACAGCATGCCCGCGACCAGTATGTCGTATGCTCTAGTATCGAGAGCCTGTATTTCCTGAATGAAAAGCTCCCTGTGTCGCTCAAGTCTTTGGTCATTATCCCGGACCCGCGGAGCGGAAAGTTCCTGCGGGCGATGCCGCTTGCGCGGGCCTGGATGTTCATGAAGCGTACGATACATGTTCCATTCACCCGTTCTTTCTGGGAATATACATATCTTTTACAGGAGCGGCGCATCGTGTCGAAGGGGGAGTTCCGCAGGTTCACAGTACCTGCGACGACGTTCATTTCCGGGGATATGCTCTCTTTGCTTCGAGCGTCCCTCCCTGACGGGTCCGTGATAGACAAACGGCTCCCGAGGTCATTCGAGCGCTGGAGCGGCGAGGACCTGCAGAATGTCATTGCATATATGAAAGAGAAAAGGGCCAAATAATACGTTCCACGGGCACAATGCACGCGTTCTTGCTCGAGAATTGAACAGTGGTCTCATGACATATGGGGCTTTGGCGATGCTTCATTGATTTTGCCAGTAAGCTGCGTTATCATTCGCGCATGAAGGTCTCCGATATTTCTCGCCGACTGACGGTACTGTGCGCGCTGCTGGTGATATGCAGTGTATTGCTGTCCGGGTGCGGGCTGCTCCGCAAATTGTTCCGCGGCAGTTCTCAGACAGATTATCCGTACTATTGTACGGCTAAAAAATGGTTCCCCTATATCGAGTATAAGGCAAAACTTTGGCGGCCGAGCGTGGTGTTCTATGGTATCAATGATACGGAAGTGAACATGGACGGTGAGGCTCGGAAATGGGAATATTATTTTGATTCTCCGGAAGCGAACAAACAGGCGACCATCTTGCTCCAGGGCGGGTTCATATCGCTTAAAGAAGAAAGTCATTCGGTCCTGAGTTCGGTGAAGAATTGGCAGGTCGATTCTTCGGCAGCTATCCTTAAGGCCAATGAGGCCGGAGGGAGTACGTTCCTGGCACAGGAGCCCAAGGCTAAGATCTATATCTCGCTTGTGACCGAAGTGCCGAATACGCGTCAAAAAAGGGGTGTATGGTTCGTTAAATACCAGGGGTCCTCATCCATGCTCTATGTCCTGATAGATATCGCGAGCGGCGCTGTAGTATCCTCACAGCTGATAAACGCACAATCCCAGTAAATATTCTTTTCCCTGAGAACATCGTTCGCGTATGCATAGGACCTTGTCGTTGGTGAAGTTCATGTGGCATGAGTTCTCTCAAGTAAAATCCCCGCTGTTACGCGGGGCTTTACTTGGCCATACCCTGTTGGCGGTCGTCCTGCAGTACAGTAGTGTGTTATCCTGTTGCTTTAATTCACCCTGATCCTTCGCTTGAGACCGTCCGTTGCGTATACCTGCAATGTTCCGGTGCTGTCCGGCTGAATGATACATCCTTCGTACCGTAAGCCTTTAAGCATAGGGATGCCTTTAGCCGGGCCCATTACAAAGAGCGCATAGACCAAGGCTTCGGCGGTCACAGCATTAGGTGCGATGACAGCCGCATATTCGGGGACCATGTTGTCTGTGATGCCGTGGGCGCTGCGGATGACCGGGAGCCAGACCGGCGCGTCCTTGTACCAGCCGTCCTTGGCGGTCGTGATGCTGCTGAAGGCCTTGCCTTTCAATTTGAGCGTTGTGAGTTTCTTGCTTGTTTCGCGCGGATGATAGATGTCAACGGGTACCTTGTACGTTCCTGTCGCAAGGACGGTCGTCCCGCCCCTGATGATGGTCTGCGATACGCCGGTCTTGCGCAGTTCTTTTGCCATTTGGTCGAGCGCATAGCCGTGCTTCAGCTGATCGAACGTGACGCGGGATACCGGAGGCAGGAAACGAACGGTCTGAAAGTTCTTTTCGATACTGATGTTCTTATAGTTGACCTTCATTATTGCGGCCTGAACGGCACCGGCGCCTGCAGTACGGCCGTTCTTGAAAAGACGAGAGACCGGGGCGATCGTCGGATCAAAAATACCGTCGGTGAGTTCGGCGGCCGTTAACGCTTTTTCCATAAGCTCAATGACTTGCGGACTGACTTTGACCGGGCGTTCACAGGCATAGTCGTTCATGGCGTTGATATCGCTGATCGGGTCCAGCTCATTTATCTTGCGGTCAAGGTCCCGAATACTGTCCAATGCTCCGGATATGACCTTTTCCGCTCTTTCAGCGGACATGCTGCGCGGCGGATTCATCTTCAGGTCGAATACGGTGAACAAGTAGAATCCGGTACGTGAGACCTGGTCCCCTTCTCCGCAGCCGGACAGCGAAAGACAGAGCAGGATGCCGCAGATGGCAGATATCAGTGCATGTGAGGTCTTCATGGTCTCTCCTTTTTTTGTATTGGTATCGTTCTGAGTGCCTTATCAAGCATGGCGGTCATTGCGCGGGAAGAGATCGTCGCTCCCGTGATCGCATCGATGTGTCCACCGTCCTTTTTCAGGGCAAGCTCTTCTCGTTTCTTTCCGATGAACTGTGCAGTGAACCAGGGCTGTTTTTCACCGGACCTGATCTCGGTGATGCGTGTGCCGAGCCCGGGGGTCTCTTGCTGGTCCAGGACCTCCACGCCAAGTATCGTGCCTGTCGGAGATACGGCGACCAGAGAGGTGATAGTACTGCTGTATCCTTTCCCTGAGGTCTGCAGGATATAGCCTTTGAGCTCCCCTTTTGTGTCGAGCCCGTGGAATGCGGGGATATTACCGGACGTAATGATGGTCTTGAACGTTGTCGCCTCGGGCAGCAGTCTCTGCAGGGAGGACTGAAGTTCCTTATGCCGTTGACCGGTGATGAGCGGTGTAGCGACGGAATGGACACCGCCCAATATCAGGGCGGATACCGCTGCTGCCATCATGATCCTGCCACCGAACGAGAACATATCGTTCATAGGTTAAAACCTTTCGAAAGGTACCGTTGAGATGAAGCATTTTATCATCAATTGTTGAGCCCCACAATTGAAGGGGTGTCTGTGTTCCGGCCGGACATGGCCGTCCGTCAGGCGAATTCTTTGAACCAGCGTCCGACGGCCATCACGAATCGTTCTATGCGTGACCTTTTTGGTGTGAGCACAGGACGTTCCGCGGTCAAAAGCCCTGCGGCCGTGTGGGCGGCGATGTTCTTGGTCGCATGCAACAGGTGCACTTTTTTATTAAAGAGCTTTTGTACGACACTGTCGATGCCGGGGAGCAGACTTAAGCCGCCTTCCAGTACGATCGTGTCGGGAAGCGTGAACCCTTCCTTGGTCCAGTGCGAGATCTCATCTTGAAGGAACGCAAAGAGCTCTCGTACACGTGCATTGATGATCCGATACACATAGGCGCGGGAAACGGCGGTCTTTTCCGAGCCGTCCTCGCGCAGTATGTGCACTATGTCCTCTTCCGATGCTTTTCCGTCAGCGTGCCCTTGTTCATGCAGAAGGCGGCGGGCTTCGGGAAGGTCAATATTGACCCCGTACATGAGGTCGTGCAGGATATGATTTCCGGCCACGATGGTAGCCCCTTGGCGTACAACATGAGAGCGTTCGATGAGCGCTGCCTGCGTGAGCCCTGCGCCAAGGTCGAACTGCAGCCAGTCGGTCAACGAGGCATGTTCTTTTTGTATATGTGCGGCAAGGGCTTCGCTTGCGATCCCGAAATGTATCTTAGCGAAGGGTAACGCGTTCAGTGTGCTCGTCCACTGCACTGCATCAGCTTCATCCAGGTAGAATATCTGTCCTGCGGCGGAGACCGCACGTGCCCGCAACCCTGTCGGGAGCGAAGGGGTCCACGGGCCCTTGTCACAGCGGTACTGATGGATCACGGCTTTGAGCAGCCGGTTCTTGCTGTCCTTGGGGAGGCGCGGGAAGCGTTCGGTGAGTTCCTTGATATCATTATCGTTCACTGAGCGTTCAGCATAGAAAGCCCTGGTCTCTTCATGCCATAGGGTCTTGCAAACGCTCGAGGGTAAGGCGATGACGGCCTCGGAAGGGGAGAGTTGTCCGGTCCCTCTGGCCTGTGCAAGGGCGTGTTCCATCCCTTTTTGAACAGCGGTCGGCTGAATGAGCCGGCCTTTTTTTATACCTGCGGACGGTGCGAACCCGGTACCGAGCGTTTTCCACCCCTCACGTTCGCCGAAGTATCCGGCGATGACCGCACAGATCTTTGAAGTGCCGACATCAAAAGTAACAATGATCTTTTTTGGCCTCATGGTCATGTCCTTAAAAGAACGGTCAGCGGCTGAGATACCGTATCGCGAGATTTTTCGGTGAGCGGGTGTCGATATACCCTATGCTCGACCATTGCCCTTGTATCACCGGAAGGATAGCTTTCACTATCTTTGCTTTTTCGTCAACATTATCTTCGGTCCCCCAGATGATCAGGAGCTGTTTATTGATGCGTACATTGATCTCGTACGGTCCGATCGCGGTCACTTCAATAGGCTGGTCCGGAAAAACAGCTTTGATCTTTTCGAGAGAATATTTGAACTTCTTGGTGAACGGTTCCAGGTCTTTGATCGTGGTTATCCCTTTCAGTTCGATCAATTTGTCCGTCGTGATCACCTGTACTCCGGTCACATTAAGTATCTTCCCGTCCCGGTCTATGATGAGCGTTTCCGAGTTGACCATGGTCCTGGCCCACGGAGTACGTTCCACGATATCGAAGACCAGTGTCGAAGGCAGTTTGCGGTATACCTTCACTGCTTTGACCTGCGGCAGCAGGGACATCTGTTTTTTCAGGTCGGCCGTGTCGATCAGCAGGATGCTCTTTTTCTGGGGGACCTTGATGTCCGCAAGCAGGGTCTCTTGCGTCCAATAGAGGTTCCCGGTGACATGTACGTCGGACAGTCGCCAGAAAGGAAGATGCACGAAGAGTTGCCATGCTTCCAGACATACCAGGAAGAGGACCAGAACTACAACGAGCCGGCGTATGAATGTGTGCATGTCAGGTATGTGCGGTGAAAAGGATCGTTTCCACAAGGTCATCGAAGGGGATCCCGTCCGCTTTCGCTTCGGCAGGGAGGTCGCTCTGGTCGGTCATGCCCGGTATGGCATTGATCTCCGTGATCCACGGTGTCTCGTTATCATCGAGGATGAAGTCCACGCGCGAGACCCCGTCGCAGCCGCAGGCGGTATGGGCGGCCAATGCGTGGTCTTGTATCTTTTTTGTGAGTTCCGCAGAGAGCGGTGCCGGGAGCAGGAACGATGTTCTTCCTGGAGTATATTTCGCTTCAAAATCATAGAACTCGTTCTTCGGTACGAGCTCCAGAACAGGCAATGGTCTTGTTGCAGGACCCGTACCGATGATACCGACCGTCAGTTCACGGCCTTTAATGAATCGTTCTACGAACACATCGGAGAAATCCTTGAGCGTTGTCTTGAGGGTCGGGAGCAGGTCCTTTTTGTCCTTGATGATGGATACGCCGAAACTGGAGCCTTCGAGTGCCGGCTTGATGACAAGAGGGATATCCATGGTCAGGTCGGATAACGTATGGATCACTTGGAATTCCGGCGTGAGCAGAGTGGCCTTGCGCAGAACGTTCTTGGTCAGGACCTTGTTCATGGTGATGCGGCAGGCTTCAGGGCCTGAACCGGTGTAGGGAATGGAGAGCGATCGCAGCAGTGTTTGTACCTGGCCGTCCTCTCCGTATATCCCGTGCAAGGCGTTGAACGCGAGGTCGATCTTCTTGTCCCTCAGTTCCTTGGTAAGCTGCGCGTTATTCCCATCAACAAGGATATCAACAGCGGTATACCCCTTGCGCTGCAGGGCCTGCAGTACGTTCTTTCCGGAACGGAGAGAGATCTCACGTTCCCGTGAAGGGCCGCCCATGAGCACGCCAATGACATTTGTTTTATAGTCCATTGGTATCCCCGTAGACCTGAAGCTCCAGTTCAAGGTCGATATTGAACTTCTTTTTGACCGCTGTGCGTGCGAGCGTGATCAGGTCCCGTACGTTCGCTGCGGTCGCCGTGCCGTTGTTCACGATGAAGTTCGCGTGCTTTGACCAGATCTCGGCGCCGCCTTCCTTTGTACCTTTGAGACCGCACTCTTCAAGGAGCTTTCCCGCATGTTTTCCCGCGGGATTCTTGAATATGGACCCTGCGCAACCGAGCGTGAGAGGCTGTGACTCTTTGCGTTGACGCAGGTACGGCCCCGCATGTGTGTTCTGTGTCTTTTCAAAAACGACCTCTGCGACGACGAGCTTTTTCTCTTTGATAGAGCTCGTACGATAGGCAAAACACAGTTCTTTCCGGGAAAGCCAGCTGTCCTCGGTCGCTGAAACGACACGCACTTTTTTTACAAAGGCCCCGATCTCATAGCCGTAGGCACCGAAGTTATTGCGGAGCGCTCCTCCTGCGGTCGCGGCCACGCCAGCGATGAAGTCAAAATGATTGGCCAGGCGTACCCCTGCTTCCGCCTGGAATTCTTTGTCCCGGACCTCGGCTTTATTGAGGGAGGTCATGAGTATCACGGGTTCTGAGATGCCTTCGTCCGGGAACAACAGCTTGGTCCCTCCGCCCAAAATGAGCGCGTTGGGGTACAACGTGAGCAATGACTTGAGGTCTTCGATCGTTCGCGGGGTATAGATATCTGCCGGGCCCCCGATGCGAAAACTTGTCAGCGAACTAAGCGGTCCTTTGTGCTGTGTGTACATGTTCTTGCCAGCCTTTTTCTTCTTTTTGTCTCAGGCGGTTCGCTATTTCTTTGGCTATGGTGTAGATATCTCCGGCGCCCATCGTGATGATGATGTCACCGGAGCGGACGATATCCACGATATAGGGGCTGATCTCTTCCTTCTTCGGGATATAGACAGGGGTCTTTTCTTTCATGAGCCGGATGATGGAATCTGTGCTGACCCCCGGGATGGGGTCTTCGTGGGCCGCATAGATGTCCGTCAGAATGACCTCATCCGCGTCCTTGAAACATTCCGCGAACTCATGGGCAAGGAACATGGTGCGTGAATAGCGATGCGGCTGAAAAATGCAGATGATGCGGTGGTCCTTCCAGCCGGCCCGTGCCGCGGCGAGCGTGGCCGCGATCTCGGTCGGATGATGGCCGTAATCGTCATAGATCTGTACGGTGTGTATTTCGCCGACGAAATTGAAGCGACGCTTGGTCCCGGTGAAGGTCTTGAGCTGCATCGCGATCTGGGAGAACGTGAGCCCGGCTTCCATTCCGCAGGCGATGACGGAAAGCGAGTTAAGGACATTGTGCATCCCGGGGACGGAGAGCTCCACTTCGCCGAGCTGCTTATCTGTATGGAATACGGTGAATTTCGATCCCTGTTCCTTGAACCGGATATTTGCGGGCCGGATATCCATGTCGCTCTCGAAGCCGTACGTGATGACCTTGTTCGGCAGTACGTTCTCGGCCCGTAATTTTTTCAGGAACCCTTTGACGCCCCATTGATCACCCTGGGTGATGAGTACGCCGCGGTCTTTAGGCAGCTTTTTCACGCATTCCACGAATAATTCCACGATCTTATCGAACGTGCCGAAATGCTCAAGATGGTCCGATTCTATATTGGTAATGACCAGTATCGTCGGGTCCAGGAACAGGATGGAGCCGTCACTTTCATCCGCCTCGGCAAGAGAAAAACGACCGTCGCCCTTTTCAGCGTTCGTGCCGAGGGCCAGGAGCTCGCTGCCGACCAGAAAGGTGGGGGCCAGGTTCGTACGAGAGAAGAGCAGTGCCGCCATCGAGGACGTGGTCGTTTTGCCGTGCGTCCCCGCGAAAGCGATACTGGTCTTGCTTTTCGACATGAGCCACCCGAGGACCTCCGCCCGTTTGTAGATGGCCACATTGGTCGCCTGGGCTTCCATGATCTCCGGATTGCTCGAGCGGATAGCGGTAGAAACAACGAGGAGGTCGGCGCCGCGGATGTTGCTCGCTTCATGTCCGATGAACACTTGGGCCCCAAGCTCTTTAAGCCAGATGGTATTGGCGGATTCTTTGGCATCTGACCCGGAAACGCGGTACCCGAGCTTGAGCATGATCTTGGCGATAGCGCTCATGCCGGCGCCCCCGATACCGACGAAATGGACCTTTTTTTCCAGCTGTATATCGGTGAGTTTTTTACTGAGCGGCATGCAGGGTCTCTTCTTTCATATAACGGGCGATAACGGCCGCAGCGTCCGGTCTGCCGAGCTCTTTCATCGCTTTTGCCATATTCTGTAATTGTCCAGAAGTTTCAAGGACGGTTTTTATTATACTGGTTAACAATTCCGGCGACAATCGCTTTTGTTCGAGGATGATCGCGGCGCCATGCTCGGCGAATTCCTGCGCGTTCAGTCTTTGGTGGTCATTGGCGGCCAGAGGATAGGGGATGAGTATCGCGGGTATGCCGCAGACGGCGAGCTCGGCAAGCGTTGTCGCGCCTGCTCTGCAGACGACGAGGTCCGTTCTTTTATACAGCTCGGCCATATCATGGACATAGTTGTTCTTATTGAGATGAGTGAGGGTGCAGTGGAGCGCAGCGAGATCGATCTTTTGTACGGCTTCATCGAGCGCTTGTGCGCCAAGGCTGCCGCCTATCACCAGAAGTTCAAAGTGGCGGGTGGCAGGAGCCAGGGCCCGAGCGGAGCGGTCGATCACAGATATCGTGTTCCTTACGGGGTTGCCCGTCAGGATGCCTTTTTTTGGGAAATATTTCGCCGAACCGGGGAACGCATAGAAGATCTTTTTTGCAAAGAAGGAAAGCAGTCTGTTCACTTTCCCGGGGAGGATGTTCTGTTCCTGCAGGTAGATCGGGATACGGAGCAGTGTGCCTGCCAGTATCACGGGAATAGTGACATATCCGCCTGTCGAGAGTATGACCGTAGGTCGTTCTGTGAGAAGCACTCGAACGGCCTGAAGCAGACCCTTTAATATGGTAAGGGGATCGTTCCTGCTCGAGCATATCGTATGGAACGCATAGCCTTCGCGGGTGACCAGCTTTGCTTCCAGTCTTTCTGCGGTACCGAGAAAAAAGATATCTTTCTTGGGAAGATGTTCCGCCACGGCAAGTGCCGGGTAGATATGCCCTCCTGTTCCTCCGCAAACGATAGCGATCTTTTGCATGACAGGGACAGTATAGCTTTTCGGGAAGGAATAGAGAACTCCAATAGAGACAAGAAACGAGTTGCAAGAAACAGGGTAGGTATCATTTTTGATCTATCTTGGCCCTTGTCTCTTGTTTCTCTTTTCTTTCTTTCTTCCAGTCATTGACGCTCTTTCCTTTCCTACCTATAATAGGCGTCCGTTATTGATGGTGCGTATCGATCGAGGAGCGTACAAATGAAGTTCTTGTTGTTCTTGCAGTTCTTGTCCGGTGTCGGCCTTATCGGGGCAGTGCTTTTGCATTCCGCAAAAGGCGAAGGCTTAGGTGCGATCGGTTCTCAGGCCCGAGTGTTCGGCACACAGAAAGGACTTGAGGACGGACTGGATAAGATCACAATGGTATTGTCGATCACCTTTATGGTGCTCTCCGCGATCATTGGTATTGTTGGGTTAGACTAGTTCTATAATCCGATCAATATATTCGTTGTATCTTGGAAAAATGACGTTTTACGTGCGGCGATGGTGGAACTGGTAGACACGCCAGTTTAAGGAGCTGGTGGAGCAATCCATGAGAGTTCGAGTCTCTCTCGCCGCACCACACCCTGAAGCAGTGCTTGCGGCACGCTTCAGGGGTGAGCGAAGCGAACGGCGCGCGGAGCGCGCAGTGGGGTTGTATCGCCGCTCGCCCCGAGCAGAGTCGAGGGGAAGGCGATGCGCACCAGGACATATCCTTACATTTTCAACGAAGTAAAAAAGCGAACCGGTCGACGCTTACTACGTAAGCTCTGTTGATCACGGTATTTGTTCCGATCGTTCAATGCCGTCCGTTACGTGAGGCACGGGCTTCAGCAAGTTCCTGATATAATGGTTTTTTATCGAGCTCTTTTGCGGTTACCCGCAGAGGCCCTTTGTGTGGACCCTCATGACTTATGCTGAGATCATCGACATGTCTCAGGGAGATGGGTGTTCGCGCACGTGCTGTTATGTGCCACGTATTATCAGCAAGATGTTTTTGATTGAGCATATGATATTCTTCCTTGGCCCTCTCGTTAATATGTCGCAGGTATTTCCGTAGAATTGCATACTATCTGGTCGTGACAGCAGAATACATGCGGTGTTCTGCAAGGAATTCATACGTACGGGGCGGACGCTCTGGGGTAAGGGCGGCAACACACTATAGTGTGCCGATAATGGTCCCTCTGCGTTTGCGTTCAGTGTAGCCTTGGGGTAAAGATCTTTTGCTGTCGGAATATCTTTTCAACAGGTGGGTCACAAGCTGGTCGACCTTCTTGGTCCTTTCGATCCTTGGAACGTTCAGCCAAAAAAGCGTATAGAACGAGATCGCTTCATGACAATTATCGGAGATCAATGGTGTCAATTTATAGGTCGGGATATCCTGTGAGTGCATCAGTTTGCCGTTAACTGCGTTCAGCCTGACCTGTGTACTGGTGTTAAGTCTCCGAGTGTGTTTTTTGTTCACCTTGTTCTGTTCGTTAGCGAGAGATGACAAGATGTTCTCCAGGGCTTTTTTTTCATACTGTAAGTTCTGTACATATTCTGTCAGTAATTCCTGTTCAGTAGATGCCGGAGTAATGGCCTGGTGAAGAGCGATGAGCTTGTGCATGGACATGGTCCCCTTTCTTCTGTTCTTTTGCATCGTTATCGAGAGTTTTTCCGCTTAATTTCACTTTTTTTGCCGGTATGCATGCAAGGCCGCTGCCCGTGGTATCATTCACTCTTATGAATATCCGCCTGTTTTGTACGTTCGTTACCTTATATATCCTTTTCCTGCTGCCTGTGTCCGGTCGGGCAGCGACGTATACCCGCACGATCGAAAAAGAACGACTGATCATGCGTGCCCCGGTCATTGAGTATGTGAACGGCGGTGTGGTCGGTTACTCTCGTTCCGTCCGTCAAAGGCAGGTGAGGGTCCTGTACGGGAAGCAGTCCTTCCGCGCCCAGCGCGCTGTACTACGCGGGAATGCCGTGAGCTTTAGCCGAGGGTTCGATGCGCAGTTCAAGAACTCCACGCTCACCGGGAACATGCTGCTCTATGATTTTGATACCAATCATTTCGACGGTAAAGATATCGTGCTCACTTCCGATTGGCTGACGTTCGAGTCCTCTCGCCTTCAGTATCAGGGGGATACGATACAGTTCTTTGATGTGCGGCTCGGTCTGAGGGTCATTGATCTGGCCGTCGCGTTCGATCATATTACATTATATCCCGGCTGGGGCGTAGTACAGGGCGTTGGCCTGGAAACGTTCGAACGGCGCATCTATCACATCCCGATCTGGGTCATTGATAACAGGCGTAATGCTTTTCAGATACCGTACCCGCTCCCCGAGATCGGTACGACCAAATACCGCGGTGATTTCTGGACCTGGAACACCCATTATTATTTCAATCCGATGTTCTACGGATTCACTCATTTCGGCGGTTCCCAATATAAAGGCGCTATGGTCGGTCTGGGGCAGATCGTACGGCTCAATGACCAGGACCAATTCTATCTCGGCGGGGACTTCTGGCAGATGACTGAGCCCCAGCTCCGTGCCGAATATAATCACAGTTTTCTGAAGCTGCCGCCGCGTAAACGTCGTATGACCTTCGAGGAGATGCTCGATTACAATATGCGGGTCAAGGACCTGGATTCCAGTGATATCCGGGTTACGGTCACCAAACGCGAGGAGATCAATGATGAGGAAGTGGACCGTGATCCCGAGTTCGGGTACACGGGGCATTTCGTGCTCACTCCGAAGCTCGGCCTGGACCTTACGTTCTCCAGCGGACAGATATATGAGTATTCCACGATGTTACAGGCCATGCGCACGAATTCCAATCAGTATCTTACATATCAGCAGCCCGTCTGGATCGTTGATCCGCTCACCTGGGTGCTGGGGTATGAGCGTTCCGATTATGCGCTGAAACCTTTTACCTGGCAGATGATCTATGGCTCTGTTGAGTGGCAGAAGGATTTCTGGCTGTTCCTGCCGCATGCGAAATATACCCATTATTTTTATGATGAAGGCGGCAGTCCGTTCATTTTCGATCAAAAGTACAGGGTCCCGAACGATAATATCCTGTACGGTCTTCGCTTCGGGAAGAAAAAGTATCACATCGGGATAAAGTTCCTGCAGGACACCGTGCTCGACCAGCTCGTGGATACTACGACTTATCTCGGCTGGATGTTCTCCGGCGGCTGGGTCCTGCAGGCGTCATACAGCACTCAGCGGCAAGCCTTTTCTACGGCAGTGATGCTGGAGATGTTCTGATCACAGCAGGATATCGATCAGTCCGTTATACCCCGCAGCTTTGGCCATCTTATCCAGGCCGTTCAGGTTCTTGACGAGGAGCGTTATCTTGAGCGGTATCGGTATATTCTTTTCGTGCAGGAAGACCATCATGGCAGAGAGTTTTTCCGGGATGTCCGCGCCGGCCTTTTGCAGCAGCAGCTCCTGCAGTTCTTTCTTTAAGGTCTCTTTTTCTTCTGAACGTGTGCCGTCCGTGTCCGGCATGAAGTAGTTCATGACCGTATCAACGGTCTTGGCCGTGTCGGTGTGCGCGAGCGCGATATTGAAGATGAACCCTTTGTCCGCGTTGTCCAGTTCGACGTAGAAGTTCCTGTCCAGGATGGCACATTCGTCATTATCCGTTACGAGGAAATTACCGATGTGCACGTCGGAGTGGACGCGTCCATCCAGTATCTGTTTGATATAGGAGTGCCCGATGGCCCGCACGATCTGCTTCAGGTCATGACCTTTGGCGAGCAGGTCCTGTTCGTGTTTTTTTGTAAGGCCGATGCCTCGAATATATTCCTCACGCTTATGGAACTTGTTCTCAGTACCGAACGCCTGGGGCACCTTGATCTGATAGCGATCTTCCGGTTTTTGACGATAGCCGTTCTGGTCGGCATGGAACTGGTTGTTCTGCTGCAGGAACTGTTCATAGGAAAAATCCTGTTTGATCCATTCGGTGATATCGTCGATGAGAATGTTCGCGATAGCGTATCCGGAGCCCTTTTCTTTCGCCAGGATGGCCAGTATGCGTTTTATCTCTGAGGCGAGCTGGTCGGTCACGTACACCAGATTGGGATTGGCGACCTTTATGACCTCGGTATGTCCGTCCTGGAACTCGCCTGTATATACGGTCATCATGGAGCCGCCGCCGATCGAGGGGGATATCTCTTTTACTTCTTCAGGGAGTGTTGGCCATTCCCTCAGGAGCGTCTCATAGGCTGTTAATTTCGATTGTCCCTGCACCCCGTCATAGACGTTATCGAACTCTTCACGATAGCTTTCCGGGATATGTACATATTGCCCGAGCACCTGCAGGAAACGGACGCCGAGCGAGCCGAGGTCTCGTGCGATATCCACGACCAGTGAGACGGGACTGATCTTGTCTGGGTCTGCGGTGTGTCGTTGGCGCGGGTCGCTGCCAATCATTTTCAGGATAATATCGTTGTAAGCGAGATCTTCTGCGGAGTATGAGCTGCTCGGGGTGCGCTGGCATACGGCAAGGGCTTCTGATTGCATTTGTTTTATCCGGTCTTCTGTGTAGTTTTTTCTAAGATATCCCCTGCGACTTTGAATGTGCTCAGAAATGATGGTTTCCCATGAGGTCTGTCTTTCCTTTTCTGGCGGGACGAGCATCCATTTGGTGATGAGAGGAGATATCAGCAAGTAGAGTACTTCTGTACTTGCATGAAGGAATAGCGCCTCAAGGACCTCTGTTATAACATCATACAGCTCTTTTTCTTCAGTGGTGGTGCCGGATGCGATGAATTCGGTCAGGAAATACCTCAAGAGCGCTGCTCGTCCCATTGGGTCGAGTAGTACCCCGTTATTCCCTATGAGCAGCAGACGAGTCAATGCCGTCTTTTCCGGATATGACAGGTTATAGAGCCCTGATAGATACTCTTCGGCGGTCATATGCCGAAGCGGCAGTGCATCTGGAAGCTGAGCAAGATAACTTTCACGAATGCATCTTGGCCTCTCTTCAAGCCGATCATATATCACAAGCGAAAAACCGGGGAGCACGGCAGGGAATCTCTGGAATTTGTGTAATAGGGAGTAAAGTGTTTTTTTGATATCAGAATCATCAGTGTGAGTGTTCAATAGTGTTATGAGCCATGTCAGTTTTTCTTCCTTGAAACATTGAGCTATGACTTCTTCTATCATCATTCCGCCGGAGACCTTTTTTAAGAATTGAGTCTTTGTTTCCAGGTTCACAAGTTCTGTCCGAGCGGTGTCTAGCTGGGCTGGCGTACGGGATACTTCCTCAACGAATTTGGCCAGCAGGTCCGTGTTATACCGATTTTTTTCGAATAGGAGTCCTTGGATATCATCAAAACTGTCTTCCTGTGAAATAAGCGTCATGATCTGATGTATGACCATGCCTGCGATGTTCCTCTCATATAACAGGTCTACAAGCTGTAGCAGATATAGCTTGTCCGCTGTATTTTGCAGTTCGAAAGGATATGTCGTGAGCACGGTGTTCAGGAAGAGGTGATTGGCGGTTTTGAGCAGACCTGCTTTTGCTTCTGCCTCGGATGGTCTGTGGTCATATATATGTTTGCGCATTGTAGATGATACTTCTTCGACATGAACGATCTCTAGTTCCTGTGCAAGCCAGGAGAGCCGTTCGAAACATTCCTCTTTCGAGAGCCCTCCCTTTCTGATGTCTGATACCGTGACATGGTAGAACGCGAACAGGAGTATGCCATTCAGGGCCTTTTTGTGTTCATCTTCGGTGAGTGTCTTTACCACTTCACGGAGCGACCGAAAATCAGGTATGAGCTTAAGAATGTCCATAGGTCTATCGTAGAGAAAGTCGTTCAGGAATTCTTCTAAGTCAGAGGAAAGATATTGGAGCAGATAGGCGGCGATATGTATATTGTGCAGGGTCGCTTTTATATGACGACAGCTCAGCAGATGTGTAAAAGGGATGTTGTCTTCCAAACTTTCATAGATAAAGTCATCTTTATTGTCATTGCGGATGCCCCAGGTACGTTTTGAAAAGCGTTTCGTGTAATTACTTTGAAAGTCCTTTCCATTGCGGATGTTGCTGAAATAGCGGTTCACGACAATTATCTCCTGATCGTCAAGGCGCATGATCACAGGCAGGAGCGTTCTTTCATTGTTTTTTAGGAAGGTGAGCTGTTCCTGTAGTTCCCATTCAGAGTCCCGGAACCTCTGTTCGAAGGAGATGAACATTTTTAGAACATGTTCCTTTTGAGATAGATCTGTGGCGTTCGGGATGTATCGTCTTGGTGTTTGAGGCCTTTCTGATAAGTCCTCATCCTCCAGTGCACCTTTCAGTAATGTGAGAGCCGTCCGCTCATTGAACAGTGGCCATGCGCTTTTTTTCAGCTTGTTCACGAAGGATTTGATCCCCAGTCCGGAGGCATTGAGTGCGATCACTGCCAGGAACGTGAAGAAGCGGGATTCGTTCAGGGGCTCATAGGCATGTTGTGCATAGATGTCCGACAGGGACTCTGCAAGGTCCTGACAGAACTGCAGATAGTCGTTCAGTCGCAGGTCGCCCTCTGCATCGTCAAAAATGCCTTGTTTTATCAACAGGGCAACAATGGTCTCAGTAATGGTCTCTGGTCCCTTCTGATAGAACAATCCCAGCGACGAAAGAGCATCCTTGCGGAGCAGCTCTAGGAGCAGCAGCGGCTCGCCGGCAGCTTCGAACGTTCTTTTATATTCCCTGGCGCAGCTGTAGGTGCTTTTGTCCAGATACGGGTCTTTATAGCTCAGGTCCATGATAATGAAGAAAGTGGCGTCAGCAAGGCCGGGGTGCTTCTGCAGTAACTGGAGATGGTCTTTGAGTTCCTTTTTTATATATTGTTCAAGGCGTTCACATTTTCGAAGATGTTCGATCTTGTCATGTTTATTTTCGGTGTATATGTACAGCTCTGTATGATAATCGTCGATCGCTTTGATCAGTTTCCCTGTCCGATATATCTGCGAAAAATCTCTGGTCTTTCGCGTTGTTGTCAGCTTGGAGTTGCTGATGTCATGGATGGCTTGGGGGATGGGAGTTAGGTCTGATCCATCGCAGCTGATATGTTCAAGGTCCTTGAAGCGGGTGCTCCAGAGCAGATTGATAAGGCGATCGAGGGTCGTGCCGTGTGTCAGGTCTGTCCCGCTTTCTTTGACTTTTAGTTTTTGGCAAAAAATGACCCCTCCGTGGGAGTTGATCTTGCGATCGTTGAGGGCCAAGAACCCTGATATATCAGCTTGATATTCGTAGAAACGGGATGAGCCGAAGCGTGCCAAATATGCTCCGCTGTCTTGGGCAAGAGCGTCGTTGAGATGTTGTTTTTCAATATGCTGGAGTTCATGAGAAAGGACGTACAGGACCTCTTCTTCGAATTCGCAAAAGCTGATCATGTCTTTACTTGTATATATATGTCCGTTCGCGAACGCCAGGGCGTTGATCCCCTTCATCTCGTTCTTATCGCATACGAACACCTGACATTCCTGTGCTGTTTCAGTGGTCTGAAGCCGGGAAAAAAGTTCTCTGATATAGCAGGTGAGCGGATGATCTTCCGGTAATACGCCGTTCTCTACGGAGAATTTAGCGGATTCGTACGCTGCTTGGTTGAACAGCTGTTTTATTTTCGGCCCGGCATCGGGGGGCAATATGGCAGAAGCCGATGTTCTCTTTTGAAAAGTGATGCTATTGCTTTTTTGAAGAGCATCACCATTATTAAGTATTATCTTCAGCTCCATGACAGCGCACGGCCTTTCTCAAGTTTTCCTGTATAGATATCGAAAAAAACGAAAAATAGTTGCAGTTCAAATGGTCGACAGGATCATAAAAGGATATCGATCAGTCCGTTATACCCCGCAGCTTTGGCCATCTTATCCAGGCCGTTCAGGTTCTTGACGAGGAGCGTTATCTTGAGCGGTATCGGTATATTCTTTTCGTGCAGGAAGACCATCATGGCAGAGAGTTTTTCCGGGATGTCCGCGCCGGCCTTTTGCAGCAGCAGCTCCTGCAGTTCTTTCTTTAAGGTCTCTTTTTCTTCTGAACGTGTGCCGTCCGTGTCCGGCATGAAGTAGTTCATGACCGTATCAACGGTCTTGGCCGTGTCGGTGTGCGCGAGCGCGATATTGAAGATGAACCCTTTGTCCGCGTTGTCCAGTTCGACGTAGAAGTTCCTGTCCAGGATGGCACATTCGTCATTATCCGTTACGAGGAAATTACCGATGTGCACGTCGGAGTGGACGCGTCCATCCAGTATCTGTTTGATATAGGAGTGCCCGATGGCCCGCACGATCTGCTTCAGGTCATGACCTTTGGCGAGCAGGTCCTGTTCGTGTTTTTTTGTAAGACCGATGCCTTCTATATGTTCCTCTCTTTTATGATAATGGTTGTCTTGGCCGTACGCCTGCGGGACCTTGATCTGATAGCGGTCCGAGTGAGTATGGCGATATCCGTTCTGGGAGGCATAGAACTGCTGGTTCTCCGGGAGGAAATGCTCATATGAAAAATCCTGCTTGATCCATTCGGTGATATCGTCGAGCACTACTTCCGCGACCGCATATGCAGCGCCTTTTCTTTGTATGAGGACCTTGAATATCTTCTTCATTTCTGCCGATAACTGCTCTGTCGTATATACGAGGTTCGGGTTCGCTACTTTCACTACTTCTGTGTGTCCATCCCGGAACGTGACCCGGTACGCGGTCATCATGGACCCGCCGCCGATAGAAGCCGAGATCTCTGAAACTTCCTCAGCGAATGTCGGCCATTCTCTGAGCAGTGTCTCGTAAGAGGTCAGTTTTACCTGGCCCTGTACGCCATCATATACACTATCAAATTCTTCACGATAGGCGTCCGGGATGTGCACATACTGACCGAGCACCTGAAGAAAACGGACACCGAGCGAGCCCAAGTTCTTAGCGATCTCCACTACGAGGGAAACGGGGGACATTTTTTCCCTCTTAGTATCGCTCGGACGGAGGGGAGAGTTCCCTGTTAGTTCCATGAGGATATCGTTATGTACAAGATCTTCGGTCGTATAGAAACTGTCAGGTGTATGCTGGCATGCCGCGAGCATATCGTTGAATTTTGACCAGGCTTCGTCGCTTATATACTCGGTCTCATCATCTTCATACGAGTATCCTGCATCAGGGAACATGTCCGCGCGAACGATGCTCTCCCATTCGGTCACTCCGTTCTTGCCGGGGGGGATCAACAGCCATTTAGAGATGAGCGGGGCTATGAGCAGATACAGTAATTCAGTGCTCCCGTGCAGGAAGAACGCTTCAAGGACCTCCTGTATGATCTTGAAGAGTTCCTTTTCTTCGGTGTTCGAGCCGTGGCCGATGAGGTCACTTAAAATGTATTCAAGAAGTTTTCTTCGGGATTCTTTTTTGAGCAATATCCCGTTCGTTTCGATGAGCAGCATACGTGTCAGTCCGTTCTTCTGAAGGTCGGAGGTGTTGTACAGGTCCATCAAATAATCTTCAGCGGTCAGTTGTCGTATGGCAGGTGTCCAGCTGTTCGGAGCACGTTCTTCAGTGAAGTCTTCCAGAGAGAACCTGTTCTTCTTGATGAGCTCATAGAGCACCTTTTTTATATCTTCGTCCTGTATATGTGTGCCCAATAGTATAGTGAGCAGCTTAATCTTGTTCATATACAGTGAACTGGAGAACGCTTGCTCCAGCATCAAGAGGCCTGCTCCTTTCTCGAACAGCTCTTCTTTTTTCTCGAGGTCCTGTAGCTCTTCTCGTACCTGTTCCAGCTGTGCCGGGGTTCGTGACATATCCTCGATGAAATGGTCCAAAAGTTCGGCATCATAGCTTCCTTTGTTGAATATGAGCGTGCGGATATCTTCGAAGGTGCCTTTTTGGGCGAACAGTTTAAGGGCATGGTTCTTTACTTTATATGCGATGGTCCGGTCATAGATGAGGTCCACGAGTTGCAGCAAGCGGCCATGTTCTTCCGTATCGGACATATCCCAGGTATAGGTCTTGAGCAAGGTGTTCAGGAACAGATAGTTCGCGGTCCTGAGCATGTTCGTCTTGAACTGTGCGGTGGATATTTCTGAACCCCATATTTGCATATATCTTGTATCGGACACCTGTTCATCGCGCATGATCTTCAAGTTCTGTGCCGCCCAGGACACTCTTTCAAAGCATTCCTCTTTCGAGAGCGTTCCGTTCGCGATATCTGAAGCAGTGATATGGTAGAACGCGAAAAGCAGGAGGCCGTTCAACTCATATGCGTGTTTGTTGGCAGCAAGTGCGTTCGTCAATTCGCAGAGGGCCCGATGATCTTTTATGATATGCAGGATATCTAAAGGGTCGTCATATATATAGCAATGAATATCATGTTCGTAGAGTTCATTATAGTTCGTTAGAGTGCCGATCAGGTGCACTGCGTTCGGGATGTTCTGTACGGTCGGGCGGACAATGCGCTCGTAAAAGTGCCTACGGAAAGGGATCGTATCGATGGAATCCCAATAGATATCCTGTTCCTCTGCCTCCGTGTAAAAGAGCTCCCAATAAGGCAGTACAGAGGCTAATTCCGTTGCGCTGAGGGACATAAGAGTGGAAAGCAGTGTATGGTCGTGCGCGAGCAGAAAAGCGTGCTGGGCGTTGAACTCTTTCGGAGAGCTCTTGAGAAATCGATGGAAATTCTTGAGAAGTTCGCAGACCATTTTCTTGTTGTTCAATTGAGCTGTATCGATGCGCTGCAAGTATGTCAGTGTTTTTTCTTGTTCCCGGGGTGATGAACCCTTGTCGGCTTCCGGCTCATCATCAAATTCGTCGGTCAGGATATCCAGGGCGTGAGCCTCATCGAACAATACCCAGGCCCCTTTCTTGACCTTGTTCACAAAGGCCTTTGCTACCAGTCCTGATACATTAAGGGCTATCATTGTCAGTTCTGTGAAGAGCTCTGTCCGACTGAGCTCGACAGAAGCGTGTTGGTCGTACATATCTCCCATGGCAGTGACGTACTCTTGGCAAAATGAAAGATATTCATTGATCTTAAAATTGCCGCGGCTATTCTCAAAAGCTGTTCCTTGCAGTAATCCGTGGAATATTGTTTCCGAAACGGTCTCTGGGGTCTTTTCATGGGTCAATCCAAGGGCAGTTATGATGTCCTTTCGGAGCAGGTCAATGAGCAGGATAGGTTCCCTGACCTGTTTGAACACTTTTTTATATGTGTCGGAAGAAGGGTCGTACCTGTTGTTAAGATAGGTGTCCTCACACGTAAGGTCCATGATGATAAAGAATGCGGCGTTCAGGAGCTCCTGCGTGTATCCCGATGCAGGAAGAAGTAGTGTGAGTTTCTCTTTGATATAGGCCTCAAGGACCGTTAATCGTTCTTTGGCGTCCTCTTCAGCCTTTCTCGAATAGGAGAATGTCCGATGATACAGGTCATGATAGAGCACGATAGCTTCGGTCAGGTCTTTCGGGTGGCGTATATCTTTTTGGATGACGGAATTACCTGTCTTGAGTAAGTACTGTTTCGGGGGAGGGGCGCAGAGCCCGTGTATGTTCTTCGGGACCGGTGAGAGATCGTTCGTGTCATAGCTGATAGTAGGCAGGTCTTTATATCGAGTGCTCCAGAACAGATTGACCAGGCGGTCCAGGTCCGAGCCATGTGCCATGTCGGGGCCCGCAGGATCGAGCTTGCTCCGGGCTACCATCTTTTGACAGAAAATGATCCCCCCATGAGGATTGACCCCGCACTGATCAAGACCCAAAAAGCTCGAGACATCGGCCCGATATTCCCGGGCGCGCAGTGCACCGATATCCGAAAGGAATGAACTGTGCGCGGGGTCATTGAGGGCGTTCTCGTGTTCTTTCTCGATGTGCGCCAGTTCATGCCCAAGTACGTACAGCAGTTCCTCTGCGAAATCGCAGAACTGCACCAGTTCTTTGCTGACATATATATCGCCATTGAAGAACGCACAGGCATTGATATCGTTCATCCCGTCGCAGACGAATACACGACAGTGCTTGGCGATATCGGAGACTTGCAGCCGCGTAAAGAGCGTTCGCACGTACTGTGTTGCCGGATGATCGTCCGGGAAGACCCCGGTCAGTATCCTGAAGACAAGGGAGTTGTATGCTGACTTGTTGAAGTCCCTTTTTGTTTTTGGGTCAGCGTTCGCACTTAATATGGATACCGGGGAGGGGCTTTTGATGAAGGATATCCCGCTACTTTTTGAAAAAGCATGATCGTTCTCAGAAATGACCTTTACTTCCATGTCAATGCACGGCCTTTCTCAAGTATTCCTGTATAGATATCGTAAAAAATGAAAAATAGTTGCATAGTGGAACACTAAAAAATGCACCAGGAATAATCGATGTATGTATGACCCCCTATCGGGGTATTGAATCCATGAAGAAGGCCTGTACGGGCTTTTGGGAAAATACGAGGTGATCTATATGGGCGGAGATGTAATGGCTGCAGGAGGAGCGGGGAATGTCGATCGGTTATCCTCAGCGTTCACGAAACATGCCGGATATGACGTTAAATCTTTGTTCTTGTTCCTGAAGAACATGGCGGCAACAGGGTCTAACCTGAAGAACAAACTTGCGGTCGATCCTGCACTGAGCGCGATCATGGACAAGGTTGAGCAGGGAGAGCAAAAGAAACTGCTGCCGCATGAAGTACAACTGGTCTGGAAAGGGATATTCTCGATATTCAAGGGTGCGGTGCCTGATATGAAACAAGCGATGATCACCGCGGGTAAGGCGGTGGGCGTTGTGTTCGATCCGGTAAGGCCGGATACCGGTTTAAAGGTCCTTCCGGATAAGCGGGATGATATAGTTTTCGAGCATGCACCGTATTCGCCCAATAGCTTGGGAGATACATATGCGTTCAAGACGGCCCCCTATATCCCCGGCGAAAGTGATGATGGTGTGCGTACTTTGCCGTTATACCTGGATGACCGCAGTGTTCCCGGAAGATTAACGCCTCCTCCGGGAGAAAAATGACAATTACGATATGCGAACGGTTCGAACGAGAACTGTGTGTTCCCCGGTGTATTCTCTGAAGATCAATAACCGAGATATTTTGCGACAGCGTCCGTTAATGCGGGCAATTTGACCGTCTTTTCGCAGATCGAGATGGCCCGGTCCGGGTCTTTAAGCCCGTGCCCGGTCAGGATGCAGACCACGGTCGCTTTTTTCTTGAAATAACCTTGTTTGTATTTCTTGATGACACCGGCAAGAGATGCCGCGGAGGCCGGTTCGCAGAAGATACCGTCATGCTTCGCTAATAGCTTTTGAGCGTCAGTTATCTCTTCGTCGGTCACAGCTTCAATGAGCCCGCCTGAACTGTCCCGTGCGTCCTCGGCCTGCTTCCATGACGCGGGGTTCCCGATGCGTATCGCGGTTGCGATGGTCTCCGGCTTTTCTATAGGATGGCCCTCAACGATGGGGGCCGAACCTGCGGCTTGGAACCCGATCATCTTCGGAAGTTTTTTGATGAACCCTGCCTTTTTCCATTCCTTATAACCTTTCCAGTATGCGGTGATATTGCCGGCGTTGCCGACCGGGATGGCATGATAATCAGGGGCTTTACCTAATTGGGTGCAGATCTCGAAGCTCCCTGTCTTCTGGCCTTCGATGCGGTACGGGTTGATGGAGTTCACGATGGCGACGGGATATTTCTCTCCCATCTCGCGCACGATATCGAGCGCCTGGTCGAAGTTCCCTTCGATCTCGATGACCTTGGCACCATGCATCATTGCCTGTGCCAGTTTGCCGAGCGCGATCTTTCCCTGCGGAAGGATGACGATGCAGTCCAGTCCTGCTCTGGCCGCATAGGCGGCGGCGGAGGCGGACGTATTCCCCGTGGAAGCGCAGATGACCGCTTTACAGCCGTCCTCTTTTGCCTTGGTGATCGCGAGCGTCATGCCGCGGTCCTTGAAGGAGCCGGTCGGGTTCAGGCCTTCATATTTCACATAGATGTCCAGGTCCATACCGAGCGCTTGAGGCAGGTTCTCGAGTTTGATGAGAGGCGTATTGCCTTCATTGAGCGTTACGACAGGTGTCTTTTTGTTCACCGGAAGATACTTTCTGTATGCGTTGATAAGGCCTGGCCAGTATTTTGGTTTCATGGGTGCTATTAAACCAAAAAAAAATGATTTCGGATAGAGTTGAGTCCGTCAGTTGTAGTGGAAACTGGTGATATAGCTGGTGATCTCGGCGCTCCTGCTCCCCCAATCGCCGGCCTCT
This sequence comes from uncultured bacterium, assembly GCA_964653455.1. GTDB lineage: Bacteria > Margulisbacteria > Termititenacia > CAZZFK01 > CAZZFK01 > CAZZFK01. Next base: position 470,649 of record CAZZFK010000001.1, on the reverse strand, counting down.
GTGCCGCCGATGATCACAAAGAGCCTGTCAAAGTCGTCCGTCTGAGAGCGGAAACTCACACAACGATATCTGTTCTGGATGACCTCTTCTTCTATGTTGGTCGTGGCATAGGCGGTGAACTCATGTTCATAGGCATAGATGTCATTGAACGGGTTCGCGGAGACATCGGACAGGGCGTTATAGCTCGGAAAACGATCGGTGTCCGCAGAGATCAGGTCGGCATTGAGGCTCGCGACATCGGCGGTGAACATCCCCGGGGTGACCGTCCCGGAGATATCCCAGATCGCGACCTCTATAAAAGCGGTGACCGTTGGGGTGAGTTCTCGCGTGAATCTCGCGACCGTTCCGGTATCGGTGCGGACAATGAGCGGTCGTGACGGGACACCGGCATAGGTCCAATTGCTGTTCGGTGCGACAAGAATGAACCCGTATGCGGTGTTCTGGTACAGATTGCCGGAGATCGTATGGTCAGAGGTCGCCGGATCGTACGAGCGGGAATAGCGCTGACTGCAGCCGGCAAGGCTCAACAGCAGAATGAAGCTTATGAGAATGAAAGAACGGCGTTCCATATGTTCATTATATACGGTATGGATATGAGGAACAAACTAAAATCGATCTTTCGGCCTCTTGTTCTTTGCAGCAAAGGCAGTTCAAATAAAAAAAACGGCCTCATGTAAGAGGCCGCTTTTAAAACACTGACTACGGGCAGATATTATGCTCTGACCGGCACTTTCAATCCGGCCGCTTTTGCGAGCGCTTCAGCCTTATCCGTCTTTTCCCAGCTGAACTCAGCTTCATTGCGACCAAAATGACCATAGGCTGCGGTCTTCTTGTAGATCGGGCGGCGCAGGTCCAGCGTCGTGATGATGCCCTTAGGGGTCATGTCAAAATTCTCTTCGACCAGCTTATAGATCTTGCTTTCGTCGATCTTGGCCGTCCCGTAGGTATCGACATTGATAGAAACAGGTTTTGCGACGCCGATAGCATAGGCCAGCTGCACTTCGCATTTCTTGGCGAGCCCTGCGGCCACGATGTTCTTGGCTATGTAGCGAGCCATGTAGGCCGCGGAACGGTCCACTTTTGACGGGTCCTTCCCGGAGAACGCACCGCCGCCGTGCGAACCGACGCCGCCGTACGTATCAACGATGATCTTTCTGCCGGTGACCCCGGTATCGCCGTTCGGACCGCCGACCACGAAACGACCGGTCGGATTGATGAAATACTTGGTCTGGTTCGTTATCATTTTTGAGGGAAGTGCTTTGGGAATGACCTTTTCGATCATGTCCTTTTTGATCGTTTCGTACGTCACTTCAGGCGAATGCTGGGTGGAGACGACGATAGTATCGATGTATTGCGGGACACCTTTATCGTACATGATGGTGACCTGTGATTTCGCGTCAGGGCGTACATAGGTGAGCTCTCCGGCCTTGCGCATATCGGCCAGGGTCTTCACGATCTTATGAGCATAAACGATAGGCATCGGCATCAGTTCCGGGGTCTCATCGGAAGCATAGCCGAACATCATACCTTGATCGCCGGCACCCTGTTCCTGGAACAGACCTTGCCCTTCCGATACGCCTTGGGAAATGTCCGGGGACTGCTGATGGATATGCACATCGACCTTGCAGGTCGTCGAGCAGAAACCGATATCATTGTGCGTGTAGCCGATATCGCAGGCAGCTTGTCTGGCCACTTTTTCGAAATCCACCTTGGCCTTGGTCGTGATCTCGCCGGCGACAACGATCAGGTCGGTCGTGACCAGTGTTTCACAGGCGACCCGGCTCATCGGGTCCTGGGCAAGACATGCGTCCAAAATAGAATCGGAAACTATGTCCGAGACCTTGTCCGGATGCCCTTCGGATACTGACTCCGATGTGAAGAGGTGTTTTGTCGCTATTTTGCTCATGATACGCTCCTTGTTTAAGTGACGAGTGTAATGTGGCAAGTGGCATGTGCGTGTCTCTTGCCACTTGTCTCTTGTCACTTTGCTGGTAACGCTAAACGGGAAAAGTTACTGGTTCCGGTTTAGCGGTTTATTTAACGTCCCCGCAAGTTGGATATAACTCAGGACCGCTTCATACTACTACCGGGAGGGGTTTTGTACAAGAGGGGTGTGAAGAAAATACTAAATACGCAAATTCCAAGAGAAATACCAAATCTCAAATGGCAAATAGCAAAAAAGACCAGGGTGTCATTTTTACAGGCCGATCCAAGGGGCCTTGTTATGACTTTGTGTGTTTGGAATTTGTTATTTGTGTGTTTTTATTGGTATTTGGAGTTTGGTATTTTTAATTTGGCTTCCCGGGCTCTTGTCCGAATTTCCGTTCATCGCTATAATCGCCTGCAGATGGGGAATTTTTTTTAGGAGGAAAGAACATGGCAACGAAGGTAGCGATAAACGGTTTTGGTCGAATTGGCAGATTGGTGTTCATGGCTCTCGTCGATAAAGGGCTCTTGGGCAAAGCGATAGATGTCGTCGGTGTGGTCGATATGAGCACGGACGCGAAGTATTTCGCATATCAATTGAAATATGATTCGGTCCATGGTCGTTTCAAAGGTACGGTCTCCACAGAGAAGAGCAGTCCTGCTGCAGCTGAAGATGATGTGCTCGTCGTGAACGGCAGCAAGATAAAATGTATCGCTGCTACGAAAGACCTGGCCCAGCTCCCTTGGAAAGATCTCGGTGTTGAGTATGTCATCGAGTCCACCGGCCTTTTTACGGATTCTGAGAAAGCAAAAGGTCACCTTGCTGCCGGCGCCAAGAAGGTCATCATCTCGGCCCCTGGTAAAGGTGAAGTGAAGACGATCGTTATGGGCGTGAACGATAACGAATATGATGCCGCAAAGCACAATATCGTTTCGAACGCATCCTGCACGACGAACTGCCTTGCTCCGCTCGTTCATGTGCTCCTTAAGGAAGGCGTCGGTATCGAGACCGGGCTCATGACCACGATCCATTCCTATACCGCGACCCAGAAGACCGTTGACGGTCCTTCCAAGAAGGATTGGCGCGGCGGTCGTGCGGCAGCAACGAACATCATCCCGTCGACCACGGGTGCCGCGAAAGCCGTCGGTGAAGTGCTCCCGGCGACCAAAGGCAAATTGACCGGTATGTCCTTCCGCGTTCCGACACCGGACGTTTCCGTTGTTGACCTGACCTTCCGTGCGGTGAAAGATACCTCGATCGAAGAGATTGATGCCCTCTTAAAGAAAGCTTCACAGAGCTACTTGAAAGGGATCTTGGGCGTTGCGGACGAAGAAGTCGTCTCCACGGATTTCATCCATGACGATCGTTCCTCGATCTATGATTCGCTGGCCACTCTTCAGAACAACCTGAAGGGTGAAAAGCGTTTCTTCAAGATCGTTTCCTGGTATGACAATGAGTGGGGTTATTCAAACCGCGTTGTCGACCTTCTTAACAAGATGATCAAGGGATAATATCCTGCAGGTCTTTTTACAAGAACAATGGCCCCGGAGCGATCCGGGGCTTTGTTCTTGTATATGGCCCTTTATCCCCTGTCTTTGCTCACTAACGAATCTATGATCAAGGGGGCGAAGGAAAAGGCATTGAGGCGGTGGAGATAGGGCATAACGGGTGTTCAGAACGGGCCGTGAGAACCTGAACGTCCCATTACGATAGATATGCGTATGCTAAAAGCACTGTCGGAAGAACGAGTGTATTTCCATAAAGCGATGTTGCCGGAGCATCTGCGTTATCCACGACTATCCGAGGGCAACCCGCTTTGGGACTTCATGGATATCGTTGAGCTGCCGTTCTCGTCACAGTCAAAAAGGGGTATGGTGCTACAGCAGGTGAACGATCTGGTCGGAAAGGTCGAGCACACGGTGCAGGACCGTAAAAGCATCCGTGACCTGGAAGCGCTCGCTTCGTACATGCCATCGGCGTATCGTCAATCTTCACTGCTCACAGAATCGTTCATGAACGGAGCGTTCGATTGTAAAACGCGCTCTCTTGTCTATCTGGCCGTGGCACATGAACTGCACTGGCCGCTCATCCCTGTCGTGCTCGGGACGCATCTTATGGTGCGTTGGGATGATGGCGGACAGTTCAAGATGAACTATGAGACAACGTCAGATCGTTTTTTTGACGATTCCCCCTATCTGGAGCGTTATGGGGTCTGGTATCCCGTTCGGTCAATGACGGCCATGCGTGGTCTCCTATGGTATATGAATGCACTGGTCCATGCGCAGCACGGCCGGGTTCGAGAGATGATGTCGGGGATCAAACATGCTCTCGGGCATGATCCCTCTGCGGCAGCCACGTGGTGTAATTGTGCCATGCTTTTATATGGCACGGACCTGTACGATGAAGCGTTGGCATTCGCCTCAGAAGCAGGTCGTTTAGAGCCGAACAGCCCTTTTGTCCATTTTGTGCAGGGTGCGGCACGATATCGCAAGGGGGACGTCGAGCAGGCGATGGAGGACCTTGATCGGGCGATAGCCCTCCGTCCGGGACTGGCGGAAGCACATCATTACAAAGGCCTTGCGTACCATAGGATCGGGGATATCATCGCTGCGCTCGAACAGCAAAAAAAGGCCATAGCGTGTCATCCTCACTATGCACGGGCCTATGCTGCGAGCGGCCGCTATGCCTTTGAAGCTGGTACATATCCGTCGGCGATACGGGACCTGACGCGAGCGATCGAACTTGATAGTGATGATATCGAATCTTTTCATTTTCGGGCAAAGGCGTACTGGGCTGAAGGTGACAAGAAGAACGCAATGAAGGACCTGGCCCGGGTCCTCCGGTCTTCCGGGCTCTGAAGGTCCCAGTCCTTTTCTGTCAGGTAATATCTTTTTTTGGTTTTTATTCTATGCTATGCTACGCGCGACTTCACGATATTTGTCCGTATTTTATTGAGGAGGAACATGATGTCCAGCAAAAAATCAGTAAAAGACCTTACCCGTAAAGAACTTGAAGGCAAGCGTGTCCTTGTCCGCGTGGATTTCAACGTCCCGATGGATGACAAGGGCGCTATCACGGACGATGTCCGTATCCGTGCCGCCATGCCCACTATCCAGTATCTAAAGGATAACGGAGCACGTACGGTACTTGTCACGCATCTGGGCCGCCCGAAAGGTAAGGACGATAAGCTCAAGCTCGATCCGATCGCGGCCCGTCTTTCCGAGCTCATGAAGACCCCGGTCAAGAAGCTCGATGACTGTATCGGCGAGGACGTCGAGAAGGCCGTCGCAACGATGAAGAACAGTGATATCGTGCTGCTCGAGAACGTCCGTTTTTATAAAGAAGAAGAGAAGAACGACGAGAAGTTCGCCGAGAAACTGGCGCGTCTGGCCGACCTCTATGTGAACGATGCGTTCGGTACAGCGCACCGTGCCCATGCGTCAACTGCTGGTGTTGCTGATTATATCCCGGCTTATGCCGGCTGCCTCATCCAGAAAGAACTGGATTTCATGGGTAAAGCGCTCACCGATCCGGAACGTCCTTTTGTCGCCATCATCGGCGGAGCAAAGGTCTCGTCAAAGATCGCGGTCCTGAAGAACCTTATCAATAAAGTGGATACCATTATCATCGGCGGCGGTATGGCCTATACCTTCTTTAAGGCGCAGGGCTATACGATCGGTAAATCATTGTGTGAGAACGATTTTCTCGATGAAGCGAAAGTGTTCCTTGATCAGGTAAAGAACAGCAAGACCGAGGTCGTGTTCCCGACGGATGTGGTGGTCGGGCAGGATTTTAAAGCGGATACCCCGAGCAAGATCGTAGCGATAGATAAGATCGAGAACGATTGGGAAGGTCTTGATATCGGTCCTGCGAGCGTCAAGAAGTTCGAGGAGATCATCAAGAAAGCAAAGACGGTCGTCTGGAACGGTCCGATGGGCGTGTTCGAGTTCCCTCGATTTGCCGAGGGCACGAACCGCGTTGCACGCGCTCTTGCCGGTACCAATGCGATAACGATCATTGGCGGCGGGGACAGTGCCTTGGCCGTTGAACGTTCCGGGGTCGCCGATAAGATCACTCATATCTCGACCGGCGGCGGTGCTTCTCTGGAGTTCCTGGAAGGCAGAGAGCTCCCGGGTATCGCGGTCTTGCAGAACAAATAAGCTATGATCGCAGCAAAAAAGAAACAGGAAAAGAAAGAAAAACTGAAGGATATCCTGGAGGCGGTCGCCGCCAAGGAATCGCTCCTTCGGCCTTTGCCGGTGATCGAAGCGGAGATCACGGAAGGACCGACCGTTCCGCAGAAGAACGATGTGCTGGTCAGGACAAAAGCTCCGGTCCGCGAACTGTCCTTTTTTACGTCGTTCTGGCGCGGGGTCGTTCAGGGCTTAGGTTTTATGTGCGGTGTGCTCATCATGTTCACTGCTGTTCTGTATCTGGCGGGAAAAGTACTGGACCTGCCGTATCTGGCAAGCTATGTGGACGCTATCGTCTCGTTCGTTGCCGCGGCGGTCTCTTCAGGGCATCCATAGGACATGCCTATATTCTGTGCGTATTTCGTCATCACACTGATCCTGGACCTGATAACGAAATATGTCACGGTGCTTTTGCTCCCGCCGTTCCATTCCGTGTCCCTTATCGGGGATTTTTTTCAATTCACCTATGTGCAGAATTGCGGGGCGGCGTTCGGTATCCTGCCCGGGAAGCAAACATTCCTCATCGTGGTCAGTATGATCGTTGCCTGCGGGGTATGCTGGTTCCTCTATAAAGAAAGACCGAAGGAACCGCTCGTGCTCGCGGCGCTGGGACTTCTTTTGTCCGGTACGATAGGCAATCTGATCGACCGTATCACCAAGGGATATGTCGTTGATTTTTTGGACTTTAATTTCTGGGGTCATGCGTGGCCGACGTTCAATGTCGCCGATATCGCAATTAATGTCGGCGTTGCCTTGCTTGTCTGGCATGTGCTCTGTGTCGAGAAGTCCACATCACGGCCGCAGAAAAATATAAAGGCGGCCCGAAAGGGGAAGTGATATGCATCCGCTTTTGATCGATCTTCCGTTCTTTAAGCTGCCTTCATACGGTGTTATGGTCGCGATTGCGTTCGGTCTTGCGATCTATTACTGCTATCGTATGGTCACAAAAAGCGGGCTCGCGGTTTCTCAGGACCAGATCCTGAGCATTGCGACGTTCCTTATCATCGTCTCCATGATAGGGGCTCGCGTGTTCTATGTCGTTCAGTTCTGGCCGGAATTCCATAATGATTGGGCGGCGATACTCCTGTTCACACAGCGGGAAGGGTTCGTGTTCTATGGCGGGCTCATCTTCGGTCTTGTCTATCTGATATGGTATTGCTGGAAGTATGCTGTCGATTTTTGGAAGTTCATGGATTTCATCATGCCGGTCGGCTTCATCGCCTACGGGGTCGGCAGGCTGGGGTGTTTTTTGAACGGCTGTTGTTACGGCGCGGTCACCAGCGTGCCCTGGGCGGTCATTTTTCCGCATCATCCGGGCGAATGGCGTCATCCGACACAGCTCTATGAATTCCTGTTCGGCGTCGCTGTCTTTTTCGCCTTGAGATATTGGAACGAACGCTACAGAAAATTCCCGGGGCAGACCTTCCTTCTCGGTCTGGTGCTCTATGCCATAGAGCGGTTCTGCGTGGAGTTCTTGCGTATCAATCCGGTGTACGGGCAGTTCAGTGAGGCACAGTGGATATCCATCCTTATTCTTGCGGTGTCCGGTGTGATATATTATCAGCGTTCTAAAGAACGTTCGTTATTGCAATAAGAGGGGCCTATGTCCGCAAAAAAAGAACGTACGATACTCGATCATGTCGGGATGATGATGGCGGCAGTGGCGGCCATCGCCCTTGTCCTGTTCTATATCAAAGGGTTATGGACTGATTCGTATACGTTCCCGGAATATCGCCGCTCCATCGTTTTCATTGCGGCCGCATATCTTTTCACGGTCTCGTATCTCAGCAAGCGTAAAGGACAAAGCGTTCTCTTCGCGTTGATAGCGCTTTTATATAATCCTTTGAGCATCAGCTTCTTTGTCAAAGGTTGGTTCGTTATCGATATCCTGGCGACACTGATCTTCATCTTTGTCCGGTAGTTCCTGTTCCGACGTGCGTATCATATAAAGAAGGACAGCAGTATGAGCACTCGTCTTGATGTATTCACGGCAAAAAAATACGGCATATCACGTTCCAGAGCACAGTCGTTGATAGCTCACGGGGCGGTCACGGTCAACGGCGTGAAAGCGCGGTCCAGTCATATGGTATCCGATGCGGACATCGTGGAGGCCATCATCCCCCCCGCAGAACAGATGACCCTGGCCCCCGAGGACATTCCGATCGATATCCTTTACGAAGATGCCGATCTGGCAGTGGTCCATAAGCCGGTCGGGATGGTCACGCATCCCGCGCCCGGCAATTATTCAGGGACCCTGGTCAATGCGCTCCTGCATCAGCTCAAAGGCCTGTCCGGTATCGGCGGGGTGGAGCGACCGGGCATCGTGCATCGGCTCGATAAGGATACGGACGGTCTGCTGCTCATCGCCAAGAACGACTTTGCACATCAGGCCCTTTCCTCACAGATCAAGGCAAGGGAAGTGACGCGTAAGTACATAGCGCTCGTGCAGGGGCTTATGACGAAAAATGAAGGGACGATACGACTGCCGATAGGCAGACATCCCCGCGATCGGAAAAAAATGGCGGTGAACACCAAACGTGCCCGTGATGCGGTGACTCATTTCAAGGTCCTGGAACATCTCAAGAACACCAATATGACACGCGTTGAACTGACCTTAGGGACAGGCCGCACCCATCAGATCCGTGTGCATATGCATCATCTGGGGTTCCCGGTCGTGGGCGACCCCGTCTATGCGAGAAAAAAAGGGAACGGACAGAAATTGTGCGCGTATTTTTTACGTTTTAAACATCCACGGACCGGAGCGTGGATGGAATATTCGATCAGGCCGTCGTTCTGACCTTCATTTCCCCGTTCTAAATAATCATCTGAACGATTATAATGTCTCTCATGCGCACGTTCGTCGTTCTTGTCTGTCTTTTTTTCTGTACCCAGCCGCTCTGGGCCGAGATGTACGATCCGACCGAAGAGCCCTCGGCAGCTATGACCGTTTCACGGGATGTGGTCCCGGAACAGATCAAAGAAATGGTCGATGCCCCCGTGCTCGCTGATGAGCAATACGCGTTGCCTGCGCGTAAATCGGTCGCGGAGGCTTCCTGGAAAGCCATCCTGTTACCCGGCTGGGGGCACTGGTATCTTGAACATTACAATAAGTTCGGGATGATCGTCGGCGCGGAGACGCTCATCCTTATCGGTATCGTCAATTCCGATACGGAAAAATATGTGAACGCCGAACCGGAGATCAGGGACACGGTGTATCAGCAGCGTGAAACGCTCGGTATGCTCGGCGGTCTTATCTGGCTCTGGAGCATCTATGACGCAGTGGGACTGGCCCTGGAGAACAATCGGCTCATTGACGCGGAGGAGAAGAAATTGTCCTTGCACGTCGGACCGGATGTGCGGTTGGCCTGGAGGGAGTCGTGGTGAGGCAGGGGATAAGAAACGAGATACAGGATACGAGAAACAAGGGACAAGAGACAAGAAACACGGTCCTTTTGTCTTGTTCCTTGTTCCCTGTCCCTCGTGTCTTGCCCCTCGTTTCTTGCCCATACAAGGAGATCGCATCGTGTTATTAACGATAGACGTCGGCAATACGAACCTTACTCTCGGGTTGTTCCGGGGTAAAAAGTTCATCAAGGAACTGAGGGCGAGCACCATCGGGTTCAAGAAGCTGCCGGCATTGCCTTGGAATGAAATAGAACGGGTCATGGTCGCGTCCGTTGTTCCTGCGGTCGACCGGATATTGAAAAGAACGGTCAAAAGACCGATAGTGTTCGTTACGTCCCGGAACATCCCGGTCATTACGATCAAACTGAAGAACAGGCATGAGGTCGGAGCGGACCGCATCGTGAACGCTGCCGCGGTATACTCGCTCTATGGCGGACCTGCGATCATCGTGGATTTTGGGACGGCCACGACCTTCTGTGCACTGACCGAGCGCGGAGAATATCTTGGTGGGGCCATTGCTCCGGGCATAAATCTGTCACGCATCGTTCTTCATGAAAAAACGGCCAAGCTCCCGCTCATCGATCTGTATAGGCCGAGAAAGGTCATCGGTGATTCAACGCTTTCCGCCATGGAGTCCGGCATCGTGCTCGGGTACGGCCATATGGTCGACGGCATGATCCGTTCCATGAAAAAAGAACTGCAGGGAAAGTACGGTCAGAAGCACATCAAGGTCATCGCCACCGGCGGATATGCACGGCTGATCAATGAAGTCCTGCCCAAAAAGATCGAACATATCGATCCGCAACTCACGTTGCACGGATTGCGTATCATAGCCGAGATGCTGTAAAGGAAGGAGCGCCCATGGCAACGATACATACAGTGACGACACCCCTATCTGATGAGGTCGTACGTACGCTCAAAGCGGGTGAACGCGTCCTGATCTCCGGCACTATCTATGTGGCGCGTGATGCCGCACATAAACGTATGGTCGATGCGCTCGCCGCAGGCCGCGATCTGCCGTTCGATCCCGCCGGGCAGGTCATATTCTATGCCGGCCCGACACCACCGCGCCCCGGGGATACCATCGGTGTCGTCGGCCCGACGACGTCCGGCCGTATGGACGCTTACGCCGTTCCGCTCCTGCATAAAGGCTTGAAAGGTATGATCGGTAAAGGTCAGCGGAGTGCCGAGGTCAAAGATGCCATCAGGGACCATACGGCCGTCTATTTTGTCGCGACCGGCGGTGTGGCTGCGCTCCTGAAAGAACGTATCGAACATGCCGAGGTCATCGCGTACGCCGATCTCGGCCCTGAGGCCGTACAGAAGCTGACCGTGAAGGAATTCCCTGTTATCGTGGCCAACGACGCGACCGGCGGTGACGTGTTCACCCGCGGATGATCATCGATGTTCTTTGAATATGCTCCGGGCAGGGATATTTACTATGAAGTGCACGGCGAAGGCAGCCCGCTATTGTTCGTTCCTGGCTGGACCATGGACCATACTGTCTTTTCGGGGCAAACAGAGCACTTCAAGAAAGACCATCGGGTCATACTTTTCGATCCCCCAGGCTGCGGGCAGTCCTCACGTTTTGAACATTATGATTTCGCATTATATACCGATGTGCTGAGAAAGCTCCTGGCCGTTCTCTCTTTGTACGATGTTACGTTGATCTGCTGGTCCATGGGGGGTGAGATAGGGGTCCGTTATTGTACGGAAGAGCGAACGCGGGTAAAACGCCTTGTCCTTGTATGTAGTACACCCTCCTTTGTACAGCGTGAAGGGTGGGATCATGGCATGCCGCTCGCGGTCGCCAGGCGTTTTCGCCGCGGGCTCGATCGTGATGCTGTCGCTACGTTCGCGTTGTTCAGACAAGAGACCATGAAGGGGGATACGGACCGCCGCATCGAAGCGGCCTTGATACGTTCAGGGCTTCGGTCCGATCTGCAGATGGCAAAGGACCTATTTGACGAGTTCCTGGTCCAAGATGAAAGACCGCTCTTGCCGCGCCTGGACCTGCCGGTACATATCATTGCCGGAGCCTATGATGCGGTATGTCATCCGAAAGCTTCGGAGTATATGGCCGCCGCTGTCACGGGTGCCACGATATACCTGCTGCAGTCAGGGCATGTGCCGTTCCTTGTCGCGCCAGGGTCGTTCAATGCGCACGTGAGGCAGCTCCTGTCCTGACTTTTCCGTACGGACACCTCTGAATACGGACAAAAACCGTGTGGTATAATCCGTCGATGAAGATCCCTGAATTATTGATACCTGCAGGCGACCTGGAAAAATTACGCACAGCGGTGCGTTTTGGCGCCGATGCGGTCTATATCGGCGGTGGCGAATATAGTTTACGGACGGTCGATACAAGTTTCACCCTTGAAGAGATAGAGATAGGGGTGCGTTTTGCCCATGAACGCGGGGTGAAGGTCTATCTTGCGCTGAACATCCTGCCTTATGACCAGGATGTCATCCATATGATGGCGTACCTTGAAAAGGCGATACCGCTCGGGATCGATGCGGTCATCGTGTCCGATGCCGGGATGGTCCATGAGATCCGGTCGCGCGGGCTCCCCATACGTATCCATTTAAGCACCCAGGCCAATACGCTCAATACGTCCGCCGTGCGTTTCTGGTCGAATCAGGGCGTTTCGAGGATCGTGCTCGCCCGGGAACTGAATTTGCTGCAGATCGGTGAGATCGCACCGGCGGTACCGGACGTTGAGCTCGAAGTCTTTGTGCACGGATCGATGTGCATGGCCTATTCCGGGCGATGTCTCATCAGTCGCGAATTCACGGGTCGGGCCGCCAACAGAGGTGAGTGTACGCATCCTTGTCGCTGGAAATATCATCTGACCGAGGACGAGGACAGAGGACGCGTGCTAGAAGTGGATGCCGACGAGCGCGGGACGTACATCCTCAATGCCAAGGACCTTTGTATGATCGAACATATCCCGGAGCTGATCAAAAGCGGTGTTCATTCGTTCAAGATAGAGGGACGGATGAAGTCGGCCTATTATGTCGCGATCGTGACCAAAATATATCGGGCGGCCATTGACCGTTATTGTACCGGGCCGGGCTCCTATGTGCTTGCCCCCTCATGGCTCAATGAACTGCAGAACATCAGTCACCGTCCGTACGCGACAGGGTTCTTTTTCGGGAACGGAGTGACCGAGAAAGGCGAAATGACACTGCAGGAAGAATCAACATCGCGCTATATAAAAACGTATGATTTTGTAGGAACGGTCGCCCAGTTCGACGAGTCGGACGGGACGCTGTTGGTGCAGGTACGCAATCGCATACGTGTGGGTGATGTCCTTGATGTCATTGATCCGCACCAGGCGGAGATCCGTTCCTTTACCGTCGAGCGTATCATTGATGACCAGAACAACGTGCTGTCGTCGGCGCATAATCAATATACGGTCCGTCTCCGGTGCCCTTTCACGGTCTCGGCCTTTTCTTTGCTGCGTGCGCCGCATGAGCGGCCCGTACCCTCCGACATGAAAGATGCGGTGCATCACGATGCGTAAGCTAACGGCCGAACAATGGAAGAAGATAGGGATACGCTCCGCGGTCGTTCTCTTTCTGCTCTTTTTGGTCCTTATATTCTATCCGGTGCGCGATGATTTTCTGAAAGTAGGTCCTCCGGAGATGAAGATGGTGGAGATGGAGGATGTTTCTGTTATCGGGTTCAAGAAGGGAAAACGGACGTTCGAGATCATGGCGCGGTACGTCTGGTCCCCCCGGACGACCGACCGCGCGACGCTCGAAGATATCACGGACGGTTCCGCCTATGATAATGGCCGAAAGGTCATTGCGGACCTGCAAGCGCGGCGTGTGTACGCGAACTCCCAAATAGAGCAGTTGGTGGCACAGGAAGGTGTTAAAGCTACGGTGCTGCGCAGAAAAAAAGGACGAGATACGGAGGATGAATCGGTCTCGGTCTGGGCGGAGAACATGACCTATTCCGGACAGGATAAGAGGTCCAAGGTCTCCGGTACATTACGGTTGTTCCGTAAGGATACGCAGGTCTACGCCGATTCCGCAGATATCGATCATGACAAAGATACCGTCACGTTCCGGGAACCGTTCAAGGTCATACAGAAGAACGTCTTTCTCACGGCACGCACCCTCACCACCTATCTGAATAATGACCGCTTCCTGCTCGAAGGCCGGGCGAAGATCATCCGTAAGCGACAGCGTATCGATACTGAGAATATCGAAGAGCGTGAGATCATGTTCAAGAAAGAGGACCTCGAGATACAGGCCGATACGATAGACAGCCGTATGGCACATGATAAGGTCTTTGCCAGATTGTACGGGCGTGTCATCGTACTGCAGAAGGGTAAAAAAGCGTTCGCGGATTCAGGCACGTACGATGAACAGAAGGATTTTGTTGAGTTGCGCCGAGGCAAGCCCGGGACATCGGTCAGTGTTAATGCGGGCGAGCTGGGGTCCACGGGGCAGGCCGGTCTGATCATGGACCGTACCGAATGGCTGCTCGATAAAGAAACGCTCAAAAAACTGAAGGACCCGAAGACCCGTGAAACATTCTCCAAACAGACCACGATGCTCGGCGATATGATACGCATCAAGATAAACGCCAAAGATGCTTTTGCGCAAGGCACTGTTCGGGTCAGTCAGAAGGGTAAGTTGGCGTATGGTGATCGTGCATATTATCTGGAAAAAGAACAGGAAATACGGCTGTTCGGCAATGTTCGCTTTCAACAGGATGATGGCACCTGGTTATCCGCTGAACAGGCCGCAGTTTCGCTGAAGGATAATACTTTCAGGGCGTTGGGAGAAGTGGAGAGCAGGATATTTTTAGAGAAGAAGTAGTTAGGTGTCAGTATGTTGTATCATAGGAACGACCAGTGATCCAATGAAGCGCCTGTGAAGGAGAATCCTTCTTGTATATACCTTCCAGGTCCTCGGTCCTTTTAAAAGAATAATTTCTTCTGATGTATCGCCACCGATTCAATGATCCCGATTGCGATAAGGTTAGTGACCAGCGCGGAGCCTCCTGCGCTCAGGAACGGGAGCGGTATGCCGACCACGGGAAAAACTCCGATGGTCATGCCGATGTTCACGAACACCTGAAAGGCGATGAGCATGGTGGCGCCGGCGGCGAGCAGGCTGCCGAATTCGTCCTGTGCAGAGGCTGCGATACGGATCCCCCGATAAATGATATAGCAGAACAATCCGAGCACGATCAGGCAGCCCAGCAGTCCCAGTTCTTCGCCGAGCACCGTGAATATGAAGTCCGTATGGTTCTCGGGGATGTACTGGAGGTGGGTGAGCGGACCTTTCAGGAATCCTTGACCGAACACATGTCCGGAGCCTATCGCGATCACGGATTTTGTCGCATGATATCTGGTGCTCTGTCCCAGAGGATCGATCGTGGGGTCCAGGAAACCGAGCAACCGTTGTTGTTGATAGGTCTTGAGCGAGCCCCATAGTATCGGGGTGATGAACCCTGTTGCCAGATTGGTCATGAAGAACACGACAGAATCCACCAGGTCCACTTGTTTATAATGCATGATAGCGAGAAGTCCAAGGAGATACACGGTCCACACGAACCAGGGCATGAACGGGATGCCGTGCAGTATCAATATCGTGATGATAGGCGAGATCAGGAAAAAGAGCAGGAGGGTGTTCGCTCCTGACCAATAGCTCATGACATAGAACAGGAATAGGAAAACGATAGAGGTCCCCAGGTCCGGCTGTTTGAACACGAGCAGGAACGGGATGAGCACGAGCATAAGTCCGGGAAGTATGTCCGCGAGAGTGGCTGCTGTTCTTTTCTTCAATGTCATATATTTGGCACAGATCAAGATAACGGCGAACTTTGCGATCTCGGACGGCTGGAAGGTCAATGGTCCTACGGTCAGCCAGCGTTGAGCACCGCTCCCGGTATGTCCGATATTGATCACCATGAGCAAGAGGACGAGCGCGACGCCGTAGATGATCTCCGCGTAATTTTCCAGGCTGTGGTAGTCGATATAGGTGATGGCCCACATACAGATAAGGCCCAGTACGAGCGCACCGAGCTGGCGTATGAGGTAGGGGAGCGTGTTCTGGGAGACCATACTTTGATCGACCGTTGCGCTGTACAAGGCAAAGAGCCCGATGATGATCAGAAGCCCCACGCTCAGTAATAAGTGCCAGTCCAGACGTTTAAAGAGGCGTGTTTGAAGGAACATATATCTCCTATTTATCCTTTACGTTCGGTTCGTGCCGATACCTATCCCACCACATGATAACATTCCGGGCGATGGGTGCCGCCGTATCTCCGCCGTGCCCGCCGCCTTCCAGGAACACAACGACGGCGATCTTGGGGTCTTTGACGGGTGCATAACTTGCGAACCAGGAATGCGGATATTTACGCGGAGGGTCCTCCGCTGTTCCCGTCTTCCCTGCGATCGATATCTTATCATTGAGCGCAGCACGGCCGGTCCCTTGCACTACGACCTGGGCCAACGCATCGCGGATGATATCGAGCGTTCCCGCCGAGAAACTTAATTTGCTGAGTTCGTACGGGGAATTGGTGAACAATGTCTTGTTGTTCTCATTGACGATCTTTTGACAGAGATACGGTCTGGGAAGGGCGTTATGTGTTGAGGCGACGCCTGCCATGAGCACGGTCAGTTGGAGCGGGGTCACCTGTACGAAGCCCTGACCGATCGCGGTGTTGAGCGAGTCTCCCGGGTACCAGTCCTGTTTGAACCGTTCTTTTTTCCATTCTTCGTACGGAATGAGCCCTGAGGATTCCTGCGGCAGATCGATGCCTGTCGGGGTCCCCAGTCCCAGAGCGGTCGCGTAATGGTTGATGGTGTTGGGGCCCAGCTGCAGGCCCATTGTATAGAACACGACATCGCAGGAATGTACGATAGCGTCAAAGAACGAGATCTGTCCGTGCGTTTTCCAGCAGGCGAAGGAGCGTCTTCCGATCTGCATATATCCCTGACAAAAGAACTGTTTGACGGGTGTCACGATCTTCTCTTCCAGTGATGCGATCGCGGTCACGATCTTGAACGTGGAGCCGGGGGGATAGGCGGTGAGCGCTCTGTTGTGGAACGGGTCCTTTTCTTTCAGAAGGGCCTTCCAATCCTTGTCGGAAAGGTTCTTGGTGAAAAGGTTCGGGTCGAATCCCGGGCGGCTGACCAGGGTCAATACTTCTCCGGTCGATACATCCATGACGATACAGGCGCCGTTGCGCTCCTGCATGAACTCTTCCGTTGCTTTCTGCATCTCGATATCGAGCGTGAGGTATACCTCTTTGCCCGGGATGGAGGCGAGCGGCTGGCTGCGTTTGACCGGTCGCCCCTGTGCGTCGACCTCGATGTGTTCGCCTCCGCCGAGCCCTCTCAGATACCGATCGTAGGTCTTTTCTATTCCGGAGAGACCGATGATGTCGCCGAGCCTCAGGCCCCGGCCCCGTTCGCTGTACAGCTGTTCCTTGGATACCTCCCCGACATGTCCGATCACGTGAGCGCCGGTCCGCCCGTACGGATAATACCGGACGGTCTTGTTCGCGATCGTGATACCCGGAAGGTCCGTCCCGAGCTCTTCGATCAGGGCGATCATGCGGTAGGGCGCGTGGTCCATGATGAGCACCGGTTCGAACGGGTATTTCGCTGCGGCCATTTTCTCTTTGAGCTTGGTCACCGGCAGGTCGACAATGACGGACAATCGGGACAAGGTGCGTTCTTTATCTTTAAGTTCGGAAGGCATGAGATAAATGGCATACGACGGTTTATTGGACGCGATGATCATGCCTCTGCGGTCATACATGATGCCTCGCGGTGCTGAAGCCGGGATCAGGCGGGCCCGTATCTCCGTGGAGGTGGTCCGGTACACGGCACCTTTTACGAGCTGAATGAACGTGAGCCTCAGGAGGAATACCGTGCAAAGCACCATGAGCACGATGATCAGCGCCTGCTCCTGCCTGGTCTTATTCATAGGGGTTTACTCGTGTGTCCGGTAAAGCAAAGAGCGGATATATCAGGTAGGCGAGGGCTCCGTTCACGATCATCGTGATGAGCGGGGTCTCCCATGCCGTGTAGAACGGCTCCTTCAGGAAGAGCGCGGCGAAGATCCCATACACAAAAAAGGAAAGGAGCGTGCCTGCGGCAGTGATCATCCCGGCGAGCGGCCGTGATGAAATGAATATATTGTTATTACTGAGGCCTGCCGCAGCGCTCACGATCGTCCAGAGAACAAGGGTCATGAGAAATTGCCCATTGAGCGCTCCGTACATGGTGCCGCAGATGATGCCTGCAGGGATACTTGTCGATATCCCGCGGCTCAAGCCCAGACAGCAGATACATATGAGCATGAGGTCCGGCCGTGCGCCGAACAGGGTATGACGGGGGAGCCAGGTCGTTTGCAGGACCATGAACAGAAGTCCGCAACATATGAGCAGCAGCGGTCTGTTCAGTTCTTTTCCGGCCATGATACGGTCTCTTTCTTTTCGGTCACAACGAACACGTAGTGGAGCGTACCGAACGTGACGCTCGGCGTGATATCGACCTTTTGGAAGACCTGATACTTATCTTTGCGGACGCTTTTGACCGTGCCGACCGGGATCCCTTTCGGGAAGAGCGTACTGATACCGGAGGTGATTATCGTATCACCTTCCGCGATCGTGGCGGTATTCTCCACGTACTGCATGAGCATGGGGCGGTGCAATCTGCCGACGCTGATACCTTCATCCCCGGTATCCTTGTCCGTAACGTTCACTTTGCTCTGCGGGGCGGTGATCGATAGTACGATGCTTGAATGCGGCTCGACCCGGATGACCTTGCCGACGAGCCCTTGTTCACAGATGACAGGCATGTTCACCTGGACCCCATCCTCGCTCCCTTGGTCGATCGTGAGCGAGGCGAACCAGCTTTCGGCGCTGCGGGCAATGACAGTGGCCGCCCTGAGCGATAGCGGTGTCGACCGTTCAAAGCCCAGCATCTTTTTCAGCTGCTGATTATCATATGTTGCGGACGCCAGGAGATGCTCATTGCTTTTGAGCAAGGCCTGTTCCTGTGAAAGTTCTTTTTGCCGGTCCCGCAATGTGCTGATGGTCAGGAACGTGTCATATGTGTTGACCAGGAACTCCTCCACACTTTGTTCTGACCGTTGCAGGGTCGTCATTGTTCCGGAGAGGAAGGACGGGAACACGTGCAGCGGCAGGAAGCGTAAGCTCCAGAACAGCAAAAGCACGCCACAAGATATGGCTACGCCCAGTCCAAAACGTTTTAAAATGATGATTCCCCCTGCACATACTATAGCTGAATTTTAAGGCGGAGGCAATGTTCAGGCATGTTCACGAGAAACATGTGCCGAGTGGCACGTGGCGTGTGTGAACGCCTTTGTCCTTGCCGCTGGACCTGTACGTTACTGATTGGAAACCAGGACCCTTTTCAGCGTGTCGAGCTCTTCCAGTACTTTCCCGGCGCCGTAGGCCACGCAGGAGAGCGGATCGTCTACGACGAAGACGGACATATCCGTCTCCTGACTGATATATTTATCGAGCCCGTGCAGAAGAGAGCCGCCGCCGGCCATGACAATGCCACGGTCCATGATATCAGAAGCGAGCTCAGGCGGTGTTTTCTCGAGCGTCATGCGTATCGCATCAACGATCAGCGAAATAGGCTCGGAGAGCGCGTCGCGGATCTCCGCGGACGTGATAGTGAAGGTCTTCGGGAGCCCTGTGACCAGGTCGCGACCGCGTACTTCCATTGAGCACTCTTCTTCGAACGGATAGGCGGAGCCGATCTCGATCTTGATCTGTTCGGCAGTGCGTTCTCCGATGAGCAGGTTGTAGTTCTTGCGGCAATGCGCGACGATCGCTTCGTCCATTTCGTCGCCGGCGACGCGGATGGACTTGGAAACAACGATACCGCCGAGGGCCAATACCGCCACTTCGGTCGTACCGCCGCCGATATCAACGATCATGCTGCCGGCCGGCTCCGATATCGGAAGGTTGGCACCGATCGCAGCGGCCATCGGTTCTTCGATCAGATATGCTTCGCGCGCGCCCGCGTGCATCGCAGCGTCAAGTACGGCGCGTTTCTCAACGCCGGTGATCCCGGAGGGGACGCCGATGACGATACGCGGCTTCACGAGATGGTTGTGGTTGTGCACTTTTTTGATGAAGTGTCGGAGCATGGTCTCGGTGATCTCGAAATCAGCGATGACACCGTCGCGCATCGGGCGGATGGCGATGATGTTCCCCGGGGTACGCCCCAGCATGACCTTTGCCTCTTCTCCGAGAGCGAGGACGCGGTTCGTGTTCTTTTCAATGGCGACAACGGAAGGTTCGCGCAGGACGATGCCTTCGCCTTTTACATAGACGAGGGTGTTCGCAGTGCCGAGGTCGATACCGAGATCGCGCGAGTATTTCCCGAATATCATGTCGAAAAAAGCCATTAGTGTTCCTCCCTGCAGATTTTGTTCAATAGTTCAATGACGGTGTTCATTGGAAAGCCGACAACGTTCTCGTAATCCCCGTTGATCTTCTTTACCAACAGTGAACCGTGTCCCTGTATACCGTACGCTCCTGCTTTGTCCTTATATTCTCCGGTATCAAGGTAGGAATTGATCTCGTGTTCCGATAGCTGCCGAAAGGTCACCTGCGTCCGTACGATCGCTGCCCTTTTTTGAACGGTGCGCGGATCGTATACCACGATCCCGGTCCAGACCGAGTGAGTTTTCCCGCTCAGTGTGCGCAAAATATCTTTTGCGTCACGTCTGCTTTTTGGCTTGCCAAGAACGCGGTTATTATAAACGATAACAGTATCACCTGCAATGATAAGCGCGCGCGGTGGTGTTTTTACGCAGGTCGCTTTGTTCAATGTGTTCTGCAGAAGTTCTTGACGGATGTTCTTCTCTGCGAAGTGTTCCCGGCAGTTCGGTACGCGGACGATGAACGGCATGCCGGTCTTTTTCAAGAGCATGCGTCTGCGCGGAGAACCGGAAGCGAGTACAAGAACGTACTTGTTGCGGTGCAGGAAATCTTTGATATCGGTGAACATGACGGTCAATTGGCCAGGAACGCTTCGTACCCGAAACTTAAGGCTCTTTCAAGCAAACGCTGGGCCGTGATCTTGCTCGAGAACGCACCGATCTGTACCTGGTACGAAGTCCCTTTAGCGGCGATGAAGGCATCGAACCCGTCCTCTTTCAGTTGCTGCATGGCGAGCTGAGCGTTCTGTTTAGAAGTGAAGCTTCCGGCGATGACACGGTATATGGTCTTGTTCACTTGTGCCGTTCTGGCGGGCTGGTAAGTGCCGGCGGTCACGGCCGGCCTGTGCGGTTTCAGTCCGGTCGATCGTACGAAGATCTTTTCAGGCTCGGATGTCGTGACGGGGTTGGACGGCAGGGGCAGTGAGACCGGCTTGCGTGTGGCAGGGTTCAGGAAATCCGGGACCTGTTCAGCGGTCCTTTTCAGAAAATTCTCTTTGACCGGCGGAGTGAATATCTTTTGTCCCAGGAGAAAACTGCCCCAGAACGTCACACCGATCACAACGAGCGATACCAGGCTCAGGACCAGAACGCGCAGGCATCCGAGCTTCGGTTCTCTGCTCTTCAAGATATCCCCGATGCCCGGGACATCAGCGGCCGGGGGGGCAACGCGATCATAGAGGACCGGGTCGACCTGTTGCTGGAGCGGAACGGCATATGATCGCGACAGAGCGGGGACCGGTTGATATTCCTGTTGAGGGATATATTTTTCCTGCTGTACCTGATGCGGAAGAGGCTGAGAAGGGCGTTTTACCGGCCCCTGCACATGTGGCGATGGTACGGGCGGTATATGAGACTGCTCTGTTGCAGGCTCTTGCTGATAACCGTACGTATCTTCGGGGGTATCGAATTGAAGATCATCTATTCCTGAGCCAAAATCTTCCTTATACTCGTCAAGCAATTGAACAAGCCCCCCTTGCTGGCGTTTTTGAGTGGAACGTTCAATTATTGTAGCATAGAGGGAGTGGGAGTCAAAAGCCGAGAGCATACGGCATATAGCATGTGGCAGAGTGCAGTGTTACATGTCCAGGGTATAAAGCCCGTCCATAGAAATGCCGGTCTCTTCTTGAGCTTACCCGGGTAATGCTCTGTGATATGATATATCGTCCGTAAAGGAGACAGGTGCAATGGCTCGAGACCCAAAACATGACAATATCGGTTCTGTTCTGCGGTGGGAGGAGTACTTGGCCAAGGAAAAGAGCTCCGGGCATTTTCAAAAGCTCCTGAACAATGCCGGCGATAATTTCCAGGGTGTCATGCGCTCGTTCATGACCTATATGGACGAGATCGTACGTCGCGGCGAATCCCCGGACCTGGATGAAATGTTCACGGTGTATCTGCAGAGCCGCTGGAACAAGCTCATGAACATCAATAAGATCCTCAGTGAGATCAAATTGGTCATCGGGGAGGTCAGCAAGAAGTACACGATGTTCCAGCGGATGAACATGGTCGTACGGCAGCAATTGGTCTCCGGCCAGGTCCCATACATCAAGGTCGAGCCCGAGCACAAGCGGGAGTATTGTCTTAAGCTCGCGGATAAGTATTTTCCCTCAGGTGTGGACACATCCATGATCAGCAGTATCCCGATACAGCCGCCATCACAGAATTTCTGATCATCTCCGGACCGCTCATAGCCCCCTGCAACTATTCATTTCTTTCTACGATGTACATGTAGATAACATACAGGTGAATGACGGTGTACTCGTTCGAGAAAGAGGTCGAGGGATATGGAACGTAAGATGATACCTTTTAAGGAGTATCACGGTTGTTTTCAAATAATGAATTTGAACGATACGGTCCTTGTTAAAGTAACGACCAGGAACAAGCTGTGGAGCGGTCATAGGCGTACGGAAGGCATGCGTCTAAAAAAAGATCGAGATGGATGGACGGAAATGCTTCTGTGGAACGCAGTTGTTATTTTTTGGAGGGCACAGCATCAGGCAACCTCGGTATTATCTATTGAGCCAAGTCTTAGAATTGGTTCCGAAAGGATCGACCTGAACGAAAAGGTCCTTGTTAAAGTAACGGCTGCCGGTGAAAAGATATGGGATGGTCATGTAGGTGTGTCCCTGGAAAAGGATAGGAACGGATGGACGGAAATGTTCCTGTGGCAGCTCATAGATGTTTTCGGGGAAGAGATGAACGCGATCTGTAAAGGACCTGACAGATGGCCTATTGATCCTGAGGTCAGAGTAAGAATACAATGATCATTTCTGGATCACGAAATTGAATTATCACTTAGCCCCCTCAGATTTTAGGTACAATTCTAGGATATTTGAACGATATTTGTTCTGAAATGTATCCATTGAGCGCTAAAATTTTGTGAATGGCCGGCCATATGCGATAATATCCGGAGCATAAGGAGGTCTTCATGAAAAAGATACTACTGGCGATATTGGTGATAGCGTTCTCGGTGACGGCGGCTTCCGCGAGTATCATCGTGCAGACCCAGGCGAACACGATGGGGACAGGTGTCGGGCTCGGGTTCTCGATGAACGTCATTCCGGTGGTCCTTGATCTTGGTGTCGAAGGTTCTATGGCGTCCTCCCCCTGGTCCTATACCGATAAAGGTACCTATACCGATGATACGACGAAGCAGAAGGTCGATTACGAAGGGACCATCTCCTGGAAAGGTTCGCGCTACGGTGTCTTCGCGAAATTGAACCTGTTCCTGATCACGCCGATCATTCATGCGGGTACGCAGCAGGGGACGATATCCCTGGACGGGGACCTGCGGGTACCCGGCACCGGGACCGGCATCAGTGAGGCCTCGACATTGTCCGGTTCATATATGTCCATTGGTATTCCGTTCTATCTGGGGCCGGTATTCGCTGAAATATCCGCAGGCACGCAGTCCATCTATATCCCGCATTTCGTGGACATCACGTCCGTGACCGATGTACAGGTGGCGTTCGGGCTCTCGTTCTTTTAAAGCATAGAGAAGGACGCGCTGTTATTGGTTCGTAAGCAGAGCATTGATGCGTGATATGTAGAACTCACGGTCCTTTTTGAGGATCTTAAGTTTTTCTTCCAATGAGCCGAACCAGTGTGCTCCGATACCGGCGGGTGCGCGTTTTTGGGCCCAATCCAGGAACTCGATCTTTTTTATCACCCATTCCTCAATGGTCTTCGGCCAATGTTGTTTGGGGATCTCTTTGAGGACACGTATGGTCTCATCCAACCATTCATCCAGCGATTTTGTGAACCCGGAAATATCCGCAAAGCACAAGATCTTCTCCATTTTGGTCACAGGGATGATCTGTGCGTCACCATAGGTCGTGCTGATGATGAGCTGATAGAGGAGTTTTCTCTGTTCCAGGTTCAACCCGATCTCTTGGGCGAACGCGTCCGCATGGCTTGCTGCGACCTCTTCGTTCGTGAGGCCGGTCCCATCTTTCCGGATGGTGGTGCCGCAGTGGTCGAAATCATGGAACAGCGCCGCGATCAGGAGGAGCTGGGTATCTCCGGGGCTCAACAATAATTCTGATGTCAGCGCTTCTGTCCGATCGAACACCTCGAACGCGTGAACACTGTTGTGATACGGGTTGTTCCGGACGATATCGTTCTGCCGGAGGAGTTCCGCGATATTGTTGACGATGTCGCTGAACTCTTCTGGGGTGAACACGATGGTATCGTATTCAAAAAGATCGGCATGTTCCAGGTCCCTGAGCAAGGTCGGGGCTTTGATGTCAAAGCGTACCTTGAGGGTCGGCCATGGCTCATTGATCGCGCGTATATTGTGCAAAAAGAACATCATGTATCCCTTTATTGTGCCTGTGGCGCCTGTTTTGCCCCTGCTCCCCAGGGACATAGATATATCGTAAGTTATGAGGGGCTGATTTCAAACTTTTAGAGGTGCAACTATTTTCGTGAAATTTCGATATCAATACGAGGGGTACTATGGCTTACAGGAAGCTCATTGCCGGTCATTATGAATATGTACCGCTGGACGGCGACAGCGCAGTATTCGTGCATCGTTTTGTTCCGGAGAGTATGCCTGTCCGTGTGTCCTCGTCCGGTAAAGATCTTGCGGCGATAAAGGCACGGTTGGCCGCGGGAGATATTGATGACAGCCTGAACTCGATACGTACGCCGCCGAAGATCGTTTCGGACATGATCAAGGCTCAGAACCAGAGAGCAACGGGGAACATGGCTCAGGGTACCAATAAAAAGGAACTGCCTGAGGGGATACGTGAGCTCTATGAGAGCGGGCTTCAAGGACTTGAGGATGATGAGGGTGTGGTCCAGCGTTCCGGCAAAGAAGACCTGCCTGCAGGTGTATGGGAGGCGTATGAACAGGGGCTGCAGGACGACCAGGAACGCGTCATAAAAGAGTTTGATGCCTTGTTGCGGGAATTGCAGATGACCGGCAGTAATGAGCAGAAACAGCAGGTCCGCGCCGAGATAGCGAAGGCCACGAAAAAGAACGAGATCGATCTCGCCCTAGTATTGACGGAGAAATACCTGACATATCTTTATGGACGTGGGCTCGAGCTGTATCAGGGTGAAGCCGTGATCGATAATGCAAAAGCGCTGATCAACGCGTTGTCCCGGCAAGGTGCTGAAGCGTTCGCGAACGAATTATATGAAGAGGTCTCGCAGTACGCGGTGCTTTTGACGATGGCTCGCCGGATCGAAGAGGCCTATCACATCGCGAACGGCATCAGCAGTATGCGTCCGGATGACCTCAAGAACGGATTGCATATCCTCGATCTGTTCTGTCAGAAGAACGACCCTGCTGCGTTGGAGCGGCAGGCGGTACATATCATCCGCATGGCCAGAGAACAGGACAATACCGAGATACGTACGCTCACGAAAGAACTGCTGTGCCAGCATTTTTATGTGACAGGTGCCCCTGATAAGGCCAGGGAGTTCGAGGAATACACTGAACAGGTCAATGATGTTCCGGCCTTGTTCCGTATGTACATGGTCCCGGTCGATGTGCATCCGTCAATGCGCGACCTGCGTATAGAGGATTTTTACACGAAGAACAGGGCCCTTGTGATAGACAGTGTTTTTCATCAGATCGATAACGGTTTCATCCCGAGGACGCATTTCGATAAGATAAGCCGGGTCGATATCTTCGATAAGGATGTATCGGCGCCGGACGGTCGGGAGGCTCAGATCTATTTTGACGATGCGCATCCCGGTAAAATGATCATGGAGCTCTATTCAAAAGGTTCAGACAATCATATATATCATGCGGCTTGTCATGAGCTCGGTCATGTGGCTTTTCTGCTCCTTTCCCCGGAACAACGTCTTCGCTGGAGCGAGCTCTGTACGACCTATGACCTTACCGCACCGTATATCGGCAATCCGAACTGCGATCCGGTCGAAGAAGCTTTTGCGGACGCATATGCTGCGTTCGCGATGCTGCGCGAGTATTGGAAGATCATGGTCGATGCCGCGGCCAGGGACAAGAAACAGCTCGGTCCGGACAAGAACACGGTGCTGTACGAGTTCTTTGAAAGGGTGTTCGCGGACCATTTCGGGCGGGATATCGCGCTGCCTGTCCCGGATTTTATCCCCCAGGACAGGACGGACCGGTTCATGCAGCAAGACATGCTTTTTCAGGGCGAGCTATAACAATGTGCTGATATCGATATGGTCTTTGACCTGTTCATAGGTCAGCTTCGATATATCTTTCTGATAGGGCAGTTCACCTAATATCTTCAGGCCTGAGAGCCGTTCCACTTCTTTCGGGTTCGTCTTTTCCGATATTCCTTTTTCTCCCGGATGGTTATGGTTGAAGATGATGCCCGCGATCGGGACCTTTTCCTGTTTTAAAAGGCTGGTCGTGAGGAGCGTATGATTGATCGTCCCAAGCCCCGTGCGGGCCACGATGATGACCGGGCGTTTGAGCGCTTTAATGAGGTCGATGACCAGATAATCGTGGCGCAGCGGGACGAGCACGCCGCCCACGCCTTCGATGAGCGTGACGTCCGGCTTCGTATCCTTCACCTTTTGCAGGGCGATATTGATGGCTGCGAGGTCGATCTGTTTTTTCTCATGGTCGGCGGCGGTCTTTGGCGAGAGCGGATGTTTGAGGCAGATAGGGCTCATAAGCTCGAGCGGCAGATCGAGGTTCAGTGTTTTTTTCAGGAAGATGGCATCTTCGGAATAGAGGCGCCCTTCGATATCAATGCCGCCAGTGCCGACAGGTTTGACGACAGCGACCTTTTTCTTTTTCGCCTGAAAGAGCAGGCCAAGTGCCGCAGTTGCGACGGTCTTGCCAACGTCGGTGTCCGTTCCTGTTATGAAGAAGCCGTGCATTGCATGATCCTTTTCAGAAACGGGAGACAAGAGACGAGAAACAAGGAGAACCCCCGTTCTTATTTTGTTTCTTGTCTCTCGTTTCTTGTTTCTTTTTTCTCAGTCACGTCTTTAATTGATGCGTATACTTTTTCCAATAATTTTCTCAATTCAGCGACGGAGATCCCAAGCGGCGGCATAAGTATGATCGTATCGTCCAACGGCCGGACGATGACGCCGTGTTTACGGGCTTCCATGATGACCTTATGGCCTATACGCTGTATTGTCGGGTATGAGCGTTTTGTTTTGACATCCTCGAAAAGCTCTATGCCGACCATGAACCCTTTCTGGCGTATATCGCCGACATGTTCGAGCGTCCAGAACTTCTTCAGTTCCTTGGTCAGGAAGGCGATCTTGGGCTGCAGTTTTTCTATGGTCCGTTCTTTTTTGAACGTGGCGAGGTTCACCAGCGCCACGGCACAGCCGAGCGGGTTGCCGGTATAGGTATGGCCGTGGAAGAACGTCCTGCGGCTCTCGAAGCTGCCGAGGAAGTTCTTGTATATCTTTTCTTTAACGAGCGTTGCCGCGAGCGGCATGTACCCGCCGGTGAGGCCTTTGGCGATGGCCATGATATCGGGAGTGATGCCTTCCTGCTCACAGGCGAACATGGTGCCGGTGCGGCCGAAGCCGGTCGCGACCTCGTCGCAGATCATAAGGACAGTGTACTTATCGCAAAGTTTACGGACGGTCTTGAGGAAACCTTTTGGCCACATGAGCATACCTGCCGCGCCCTGTACGAGCGGTTCGATGATGACGGCCGCGGTGCGTGTGCTCTGTTTTTTCAGGAGTTTTTCCAATTGCTCAATGGTCGAGATATGGTCCACCTTGAATATGAGCTTCTGGAATTTTTTATGAAAAAGGTCTATCCCTCCGATACTCACCGACCCCAATGTATCCCCATGATACGCATTGCTCATTGATATGAATTTTGATCTTTTCTTGCCACTTGTCTCTCGTCTCTTGTCTCTTGTTCCTGCCTGCTCCCAATACTGATACGCCATCTTCACTGCTATCTCCATCGCGGTGGACCCGTTATCCGAGTAGAAGACCTTGGTCAGTCCTTTCGGCGCTATCTCGATGATCTTTTCGGCAAGCTCTATAGAAACATCATTGGCCAGTCCGAGGAGGGTGGAGTGGGCGATGCGGCCGAGCTGTCTTTTTAGTGCGTTATCGAGCGCTTTGTGACGGTGACCATGCACGGTGACCCAGAGCGAGGATACGCCGTCGATATATTTGCGACCTTTGTTGTCATACAGATAGACACCTTTGCCTTTGGTAATGATCAAAGGCTCTTCTGCGCACCAGCCCTGCATTTGGGTGAAGGGGTGCCAAAGGTATTGCTTATCCTTTTCGGTCAAGGTCAGTTTTTTCATGCGGGGATTTTAGCATATAGGTCATTCATGCATTGCCGTCAACTGGTCCCAAATATTGTCCTTAGCTCAATGCATGTAGCAGCTTATCGAGGTCTGTTCTGGTATGCGTCGCCATCACGCTCAGTCGCAGTCGTGCTTCATTTTTTCCAACGGTCGGAAAACGTATGGCTGGCACGAATATTCCCTTGTTGTACAGATGTTCAGATAGTTCGAGGGTCTTTTTCGTATCTCCGATGATGATAGGAATGATCGGGCTTTCGGTCTCCCCGATATTGAATCCTTTCTTTTGCAGTTCTTCTTTTGTATAGGCTGTGTTCTTCCAGAGTTGTTCGCGCAATTCCGGCCGTGTTCGTATCAATTCCAGTGCTTTGACCGCTCCGGCGGCAAGGCATGGGGTAAGTGCCGTTGAATATATGAAAGAGCGGGCCTTGTTAATGAGATAGTCGATGAGTTTTTTACTCCCGCAGACGAATCCGCCCTGGACGCCTATGGCCTTGCTCAGTGTTCCCATGATCACATCAATATCTTTCTCGAGGTGAAAATGTTCGGCAACGCCTCTGCCATCATTTCCCATGACGCCGGTAGCGTGCGCTTCGTCGATCATGGTCATTGCATCGTATTTCTTGGCGAGTGCCACTATCTCGGGCAGTGGTGCGATATCCCCGTCCATGGAGAACAAGGAATCCGTAACGATCAGAACGCGTCTGTATTTTTTTCGCTGCTTTTTCAGTATGTCCGCCAGACGCTCAATGTCCTTGTGCGGGTAGACGAGCAGCTTCGCGCCGGAGAGTCGACAGGCATCGATGATGCTGGCGTGGTTCAATCTGTCGCAAAGTATCGTATCTTCTTTTTCAACGAGCGCTGTGATCGTTCCCAGATTGGCTGCGAACCCGGTCGGAAATACCAGCGCCGCTTCAGTTCCTTTGAACGCGGCCAGCTCTTTTTCGAGCTGTATGTGTATGTCCATGTTCCCGGAGATGAGCCTGGATGCTCCTGCCCCGGTGCCCCAGCGGGTCACACCGTCCTGGACGGCCTTTTTAACGTCCGGATGATCGGCGAGCCCGAGATAGTTGTTCGAGGAGAAGTTCAGATATTCCTTGCCGTTGATGACGATGGTTCTACCGGAAGGTGTGTCGCTCGTTCTGAGAGAACGGAGGAGGGACTCGTCCTGGAGTTTTTGGAGTTCCGAGTTGATAAATGATAGTTCTTTCATAGTTCGCTTATTGACCTCACCCCGGTGCTTCGCACCACCCCTCTCCAAGACCCCATGTTCGCCTTGAGTATAACAGAGGGGTCTTGGAGAGGGGCAGGGGTGAGGTCCTATTTTTTTACATACAACGGTGACATCTCTCTCAATGTCTGTACGACGCTCGTCACCTTCTCAATAGTATAGTCGATATCTGCTTCCGTCGTGTCGGGTCCCATACTGAACCGTATCGAACCGTGCGCGTCCTCGTGCGGGAGCCCGATGGCGAGCATCACGTGTGACGGTTCAAGCGAGCCGGACGTGCATGCTGATCCTGTAGAGATGGCGATGCCTTCGTAGTCCAGTCGCAAGAGGATCCCTTCGCCTTCTATGTATTTGAACGAGACATTGAGCGTGTTCGGTAGGCATTTCTCTGGATGCCCGTTGCGCTTCACGTCCGGGATGTTTTTGATGATGCCCTGGTACAGTCGCTCACGGAGTTCGGTAAGTCTCTTGATCTCAGTGCCCATTTCTTTGACACCCAGCTCAAGGGCCTTGGCCATGGCCGCAATTCCAGGGACATTATAGGTCCCCGCGCGAATCCCATGTTCCTGGTGGCCACCGTGTATCTGTGTTTCCAGTTTGATGCCCTTCCTTATATATAGCGCGCCCACGCCTTTAGGCCCATGGAACTTGTGCCCGGAAAGTGAGAGCAGATCTATGCCCATTTCTTGTACATTGATAGGGGCTTTGCCAACGGCTTGTACCGCGTCTGTATGGAAAAGCACGTTCTTCTTTTTACAGACAGCGGCCAGTTCCTTGATAGGTTCAATGGTGCCGATCTCGTTATTGGCGAACATGATGCTGACCAGTATCGTATGCGGTGTGATGGCCTGTTCCAGTGCTTTCGGGTCCACCAGACCGTACTGGTCGACAGGAAGGTACGTGATCTCGAAGCCTCTCTTCATAAGATAGTTGCAGGTGCTGAGTATCGCCGGATGTTCGATAACGGACGTAATGATGTGATTTCCTTTGTCCCTTTTGGAGAATGCGATACCTTTCAGGGCCAGATTGTCCGATTCGGAACCGCCGGAGGTGAAGATGATCTCGTCAGGAGATGTTGCCCCGAGCGCTTGTGCGATGCTGGTCCGGGCCTGGTCGATCTTTTCTTTGGCAGCACGGCCGAAGCTGTGCATGCTTGAAGCGTTACCGTAGAGCGGCAGAAGGTCCCGCATGTACCGGATAACCTCCGGGTGCAGGGGGGTGGTGGCGTTATTGTCCAGATAGACCTGTCTTTTTTCCATAAGTAATATCTTCCTCCGTATCACTTCATTATATATGAATATCGTTGTTTTTATTATTGATCATGGTCAATTTTCTGACAGTATCGCCCCTGTGCCATTTTATATATGTAATAGTATATAATTCTGGCAATGTTCTGTGCGATATACAGAGGTTTTTAATGTTCAAGAAGGCCCGCGCAATACTTATTCTTGTGCTTTTAGTATGGGCAACGGCTGCTTCGGCGGACTGGATATCTCCGTCCGGCGGCAGCGGGACTAACTGGACGAACGTTGCCAATGCGTATGACGGGAATACGTCGACCTATGCCAGCGATAATTTCTCAAATACCGGGTGGGGTGCGTACGTTACCCTGACGCTTTCGAGCACCGTTAATTGTAATCAGCTCAGGATCTTGGCCGATTTCGGGCAGGGTAATGTCGATACGTGTAATATCGATGTCTATAATTCCTCGACCTCCAGCTGGAACACCGTATTGGTCGGTTCGATCACGGACGGAGCCTGGAGCTATGTCTCGTTCAATGCCCGGATCATTTCCCAGGTCCGGTTCCGTTACCATTATACCGCTTCCAATCTTGTGTTCTGGCTTTACGAGATGGATGTCTGGGATGCGGGTGTGCCGCCGGTAGCCCCGGAGGTCCTTACCAAACTGACCACTTCCGAAGATGACGGCGGCGGTATCCTGCACGGGCAGGTGGTCGATGACGGTAATGAGACCTGTCAGTTCCGTTTCGAGTACGGCCTGACCTCTGCATACGGTACTGCCACGACCTGGTCCGGGCAGCTCATAACGGATGATAATTTCTCTGCCCAGCTCCAGGGGCTGATCATCGGCGAGTACTATCATTATCGTGCCGAGCTGAAGAACAGTGCGGGAACTTCATATGGCGAAGACCGTTATTTTTGGGCGAAGCAGCCGAACAAGGGCTGGATATCTCCGACAGGAACAACGGATACGTCGAACGTGTGGGAGAACCGGTCCTATGCTCATGACGATTATTTGGACACGTATGCGAGAGCGTTCACCTCTGTCAGTGATACGGCCACCTGGAGCGCCTTTATGTATTTGTCGCACGATGCGATAACTGCCAATGCCGTTCGCTTCAATGCCCGTATCGACGGACTGGTCGATCAGGCCGATCTGGACGTATTGAGCAATGGGGTGTGGACAGATGTTTTTCAGGGAACGACCTCCAATAAGACCTATGTCATCTATGTCATCCCCACGGCTTCGGTATCCGGCGCCAGGATACGCTTTCATAAGGCCAGTAATTACGGTATGTATTACGAACTGTACGAGCTGGATTTCTATAAGGTCGCTGAAGCGGGCAAAGCACCTGCGGTCACGCTCAATCCGGTCATGAGCATCCTGTGGGTGGACGATCTGTACATGGAGAACGGGGAATCTGTCCGTAATTGCGTTATTCGCCGTAGCATGAACGAACTGTACCTCGGCAAGATCAAGATAGACGGGGATGCGGCGCAGGTCCTGTACACGGAAGATTATTCCGGCATCATCGTGACCAAGAACGAGTTCGATCTGCCGATGATGATCGTGCCCAGTACAAATAACTCGTTCGGGGCCTGGATCAATAACCATCCCACGAAGGATGTCCTGATTGAGTTCAATCTGGAGCGCGATACAAGGCCGCTCGTCATGCTGGGCCCGAATTCCGGTTCGGCCTTGCGGACAATAACCACGTACGGCGGGACGGTAAAGAACGGCTTGCCCGCAGCCTATCTGTCGCATGTCAGTTCGTATAATTATCGGTCCGACCTGAAGAGATTACAGTTCTATACGGAGCAGTTCTGTACCTATTCCATCGGTACGGTCGCGACCCTCAATGTCACGCCGGTAGGCGCGTATATACCGCTCAATGCCGTTGTGACGATCAATGTGGTCGTCTCGGGCTCTATCGGTGACGGAGTGGAAGGGGCTCCGGTCACGGTCACGATCACCAGCGGCAGCGGGTCCTTGAGCAGTACCATTCTGACCACTGACGCATCCGGCCGTGCAGTGGTCAGATATACCGGCCCCGGTTCTGCTACACGAGCGGTCGTACGGTTGATCTGTGACAACACTTCGGTGTCCGTCACCATCAATGTCGGGAACCTTGTGACGCTCGAGATGCAGCCTGATGCCAAGACCATACCGGCGGGCACCTCGGTCACTCTTGATATTTCCGCGATGGACTCGGTCGGTACCGGTATATTCATGGTCCCGTGCACTCTGACCATGCTTTCCGGGAGCGGGACACTGACCACGCAGAACTTCTATACGGATGTCGTCGGCAGTGCCAGTGTCATATACACAGCGCCGTATGCCGCGACGCAGACCGTGCTGCGTGTGACCGCCGATACCAAGAGCGATACGACCACGATCGCCGTGAGTCTGGTCTATGGGATCGACATGCAGCCGGAGGACCAGATCGTAACACCGAGCAATACGCTCACGCTGACCATCAATGTCACCGCTAATTATGGAGGGCCAGCGGTCGGCGTGCCGGTCACGATCAATAAACTTGCGGGTACAGGTACGATCAGTACCACGAACACGTATACGGACGCTTCCGGGAACGCATATGTGACCTACACGGCGCCGTCGACCTATACGAACGTGCAGCTTGAAGCGATATGTTACAACGCCTCCAAAATAAATATGATCTATGTACAGAGCGGAAGGATACGGTACGTTCCTCTGGGGTATGGCGGTGTGCCGAGTTACAACACTATCCAAGCCGCGCTCAATGCCTGTTCTGCAGGAGATATCGTTCAGATAAATTACGGTACATACACGGAGAACCTCACCTGGCCGAACGTCAGTAATATTATGCTGCGCGGGCATGATGAGGCCGGCAGCGCCAACTGCATCATCAATGGCAATAATGCGTCCCAGGTCATTTACTGCAGTAATTCGGTGACACTCTCTGTACAGAACGTCCAGATACGCGGCGGAAGGAACAGGCTGAATTCGCCTACAGGTCGCAGATATGGCGGAGGTATCACGATATATAATACGGCAGGCACTGCCGCTTTATATCTCTATCAGGTATTGGTAACGAACAATACCGCTACATATCAGGCCAATACGAGCAGAGACCTTGGCGGCGGTATTTATTTTTACGGGAATAATATGTCCCTGATGAATTGTACCGTTGCTTCGAATAATGCTCGTGTCGGCGGGGGCATCTATCTTTATCAACGACAGCTCACGATCGGTGATTCCGTGATAAAAAAGAACTATACGACGGTCGGTGAAGGCGGCGGCATATATCTTCTTGATACGAACGCTACCAGATTGGCCGTGAACGATACGGTCTTTGATGCCAACGACGCCGAGACTGACGGCGGCGCGGTGCGATTGAACGATACGGCGGCGATTTCGTTCACGAACGTTACGTTCAATGCGAACTTGGCGGCCAACGGTGGTGCGGTCGACCAAGGGTATTATGCGATGTATGACGGATGTGCTTTTATCTCTAATCAGGCCGGGACCAACGGCGGGGTCTTTGCCGCCACGAGCGTTTCATTGAATAATTGTTTTGTCTCCGGCAATAAAGCAGTGGCCGGGAGCGGAGGAGTGCTGTACGCGAACACGTTGACGCGTACCAGTACGGTCAATAACTCTACTTTCTATAATAATCAGGCGAACCTTACGTCCGGGACCGGCGGTTGTTTTCGTTCAAATGATACGAACTATCGGATCAATATAAACAGGTCCCGATTCGAAGGGAACAAAGCGTATAACGGCGGTGTCTTCAATTATTGTACGGTCAGTGATAATCGGTCATATTATAAGAACAACAGTGCGGTGTTCGGCGGCGGAGTGTTCTATTATTCGCTGGCAACGATATCGAACGGGCTGTTCATTGCTAATGACGGAGGTTCGTACGGTGGGGTCATCTACTCCAGCGTGGCGAACACGTTCATGAACTGTACGTTCGTTAATAATGATGCCACCTATGGGCAGGTCCTGTACCGCATCACAGGTACTCCGTACATAACCAACAGCATACTCTATGGTTCGTCTTCTCCTTTCAGTACCAGTACGGTACCTGTCGTCACGTATTCCCGTCTGGATGGCTCATATACCGGCGCGGGGAATATCACGACCGATCCTCAATTTACGGATGTTTCCGGCGGGGATTACCATCTGTATGAATTCTCTGACTGTGTGGATACCGGCACGAACACCGGAGCGCCGAAGGTCGATCATGACGGAGTTTCTCGTCCGCTCAACGTGACGACAGATATGGGAGCTTTTGAAACAACGCCGGCCGCGCGGGTCTCTATCACCAAGAACATGGTCGTCCAGGCCCCTGCGGACTATGTCGCAAAAGGCGGCGGTTCGTCAGATGTTGTTCCGGGGGCGACTCTTATCATCAGTTATACGTTCAGGAACACCGGGAAAGCGGCGGCGGATGTCGTTGATTTCAGTGATCTGATACCGGAGGGTACCACGTTCGTAACGGGATCCGCTTCCTGTTCGGTGACGGCAGTGAACACATATCAACAT
This sequence comes from uncultured bacterium, assembly GCA_964653455.1. GTDB lineage: Bacteria > Margulisbacteria > Termititenacia > CAZZFK01 > CAZZFK01 > CAZZFK01. Next base: position 435,419 of record CAZZFK010000001.1, on the reverse strand, counting down.
ACGGTCGGCGGTACTTTTAATACGAGCCAGACACTTCCGATCACTGCCGTCCGTTGGGTATTGTCCTCCTCGTTGCCCGTGAACGTCACACGATATGCGACGATGAATCTTACCGTCAATTAAGAAAGGATAGCTCACATGATACGTTATCTTGTGGTACTGCTCATTATGCTGCAGCCTGTTCTTGCCTACGGTGCTGCTGCGCCGGTCATACTACCCGTCAACGGGACTGTTGTCTCGGACGGTATTCCTGCCAACGGCACTGTTCCGGTACGTTTTCAGCTTGTGGATAAAAAGGGTACGGTCCTCTGGCAGAGCCATGAGACGGAGCCGGTCCAGCTGGTCGTCCGGAACGGGAAATATTCCGTGGACCTGGGGGATAGAACAGTGAACAATATGCGGGTGCTCACTCCGGACGTGTTGAACAAGAGCGGTGCCTGTTATCTTCGTGTCATCGGCCAGTCAAAGAAGAAAAGGATCGCCGAGGATGTCGAGGTCCCGGAAAAGACCCGCACATATCTGAACGTCCCTCCGGTCGTGCGTGAACCGCAGGGTACGTTCCGGAGGTCTGCGGCGCTCACGCTCGGAAGGAGCGAACTGTAACGCGTTCCTGAAAAGCGTCAATCTTCAGCTTTTATCCGTGTCGTAGTACAATACCGGCCATGGACGTTCCCGGAAGACCTCACGCGTTTATATGCTCCCTTCTGTTCTCTCTGTTCATTCTGTTCTCGACCGCAGGTGCGGAAGATATCACCGGGCAATTGAAGCTGATCTCGACGTCGTCATTCATCGGTACGGAGAAGATACTTCAGAACAGCGGGGGAAAAGAGTACGCGGTACTTGCCGTCCCGAGCACGTTGAACCAGTTCCTGATCATTGATATGCAGAAGCCGGTGGCGCTCTCGGAGGTCTTGTTCTATATCTCGTCCGATAGTGGTGTTGCCGAGAATGAACTTGTGTTCTATTCCGGGCAGAACATCCTGCAATGGCAACGGGTTACGGCGTCGATTTCCCGGTCCGGAGACCGGTATAGTATGAAGCTCGATACGAACAGCGGGCAATATGTGAAGCTGGTCTTCGGTATGAAGTCTCGCGGGTCATCGCTCAATATATCCTCTTTCTCGTTCGAACGCAGCGATGCTCAGGCCTCGCAGCAGATCGTGAACGTGCGCATTCCGGAAGAGACGCGGGGAAAAAAGAGCGTGGCGATCGAATATGAGACAGTTCAGCCTTCTATCACCTATCTGGTCTATGCGACCAATTTTGATTTCATCTATACCAATAAGATGGATAGCGTTTATTCCGATCTAACGCCGAAAACAAAACATCGTGTCGTTCTGCAGGGGCTCACGCCGAAGGTCACGTACGCGTATCAGATCCTCGCCAAAGATATCAATGAAAAGCAATATCAGACGCGCTTTCTGTATTTTTCAACGAGGTGAGCACCATGACAGGAACGATCTGTAGAGGAACAGGTGAGCGACGTAAGGGGTCATGTCTATCTTTTGTTAGTGCCATCTTTCTTTTTCTGTTGTTGTGCTCGCCTGCTTCCTGGGCAAGGCCGACCAGTAACGATAATATCGTTAAGGGGCTTTCTGTGGGCGGTTCTTTCGAGGATATGGGCCGTGTGACGGACGGTGACCTGCATACCTATGCGGTCGTGCGCAATGCTCTGCAGAGCGATAATTTCATCGAGATAGAGCTGAAGGCTCGGTTATATATACGACAGATCAAGGTCTATTTTGAGGACGGGGCATATCCGACCAGTTTTTCGATCGACGGCAAGGTCGATGCTTTTTCCGGTTCGGTATTGAAGGCAGGGGTCCTTCCCGCCACATATCCTGCGGACGCCGGCAACAAGGTCGTGACCGTGAAGCTTGATAATGCGCCTGCACGCTCGCTGCGGTTCAATTTCACGCGCGGGATGTCCCGGGGGGAGACGATACGTATCGCCGAGATAGAGGTCTATGCCAATATGGACGTATGGCCGCAGGCATTGGCGGAACAGCCTCCGATCATTACGGATACTGAAGCGTTGCTGCGCCTCAAGTCCAATCTCGATTTCACCGGCACGATCACTCTGGAAGATATGACCGATGGAGGCAATGTCGTTCAAAAACTGCCGACAGGGGTCTATACACGGGACCATGCCGTGTTCGCGCATGCACTGCTCCCCGGGCACGAATATCGTTTCCGTATGGACTATACCGATTTCCATGGTGATATGTCCTCCTCGGATGCGCTCATCTTCAGGACACGAGGGGGTAATCTTCTGCGGGGATGTCCGGTCGACGGTACGTTCACGGCTTTCCAGCCGGACGATCCGAACTATGTAAAAGCGGAGGGTAATCCTCTGGTGCGTGTGAATGACGGTGATGATAATTATTTCACATCGATGGTCACGTCCCGTGAACCGGATACGGAGGATCAATACATCGTGTTCGATCTGAAGCGAAAAACGCCTGTCGGAGTGCTGTTCATCTTCTGGCGGGCACTTGCATACAGTAAGGCCTATCAGGTCGATATCAGTGATGATGCTGAGAACTGGAAGACGGTCCTTTCGGGCTTGGATGCGGCTTCGGGTACCCCTTGTTTTTCATCGCGCGGTGATCCGATGCTCGTCATGCAGTATGATCTAAAGAATGTGCGGACCCAATACCTGCGCATATTCATGAAAAAGGGCAGTCCGTATATGGTCCGTGATCCAAAATGGAAGTTCGTGCAGATCATGGAGGTCAAGGCGTTCTAAAAAATAGTTGAAATCCTGAAAGTTGTCTGACGATATATTTACATATATATGATGTACTGAATGTATCTTAATGCTTAACACACGCCCGATTGACTTTGGAGCTTGTAATGTGCAATACTTCTAAACGCTTACACATGATATTTATTGAACACTGGAGGTGTGCATAATAATCAAAAAAGTTTCTTGTTCAGTTCTTTATTTTCTATACTAATAAGGAGAGTTGATATGAAAAGGTTATTGATAACAGCTGTGCTCATCATCGGTTTGATCGGAGGGAGCGCGTTGGCCGAGTATCAGAATACGGCATCCGGCGTTACCATTAATTCGCTCGGTACGAGCGTTACGCTTTCGTATAAAGTCGGTTCAGCACCGACCAGGAACACGAATTCCGCGGTCTCTGCTTCAGCGGTCGTTCTGAAGAACGGCGGTATCAAACAGACCGCATCGACCTGGACGGACCTTCCGGCCACGAACAATATCGATGCTGGAACAGGATATTCTTATACGTTCACTGTGGTGAACAGCGGTAACTTCACGGAAGCGGTCGCTGCCGGCATCGTGAGTACAACGGGCGGTTTTGCCGGTACATGGCTCAGTTCCCTTAATACTTCGAACATCGTTATTTCCCGCGAAGGTCAGTACACTGGAGGTACATTGTATGTGACCGCGGATGCTTCCGCTGAAGATGGTGATATCGGTGGTCTGACGGTCTCCATCAACGGTACGACCTCAGGCGCGTTCTATAAGCAGTATACCGGCGCCAACAGCTATACCTACGGTGCCAGCGGTAATGTGCAGACGGCGTTGACCTTCCAGGTCCGTGCCCCGAAGATCTATGTCACAAAGAACGTGACGGTACAGGCCCCGGCAAGCTACGTTTCTGCTGGCGGCGCTGCGACAGACCCTGTCCCTGGTGCGACACTGGTCTATACGTTGACCTACTATAACTATGGTTCGGTCGCCGGTAACAGCGTCGAGATCGTTGATACGATACCCGGCAATACCGCTTATTCATCAGCGGCGGGCGGCAGCGCACAGACCTGTTATAATGCTTCCGGTACAGTGATCGCTTCTCCTGCAACTCCTGTCGATGATACGGTCGCTTCAGTGAAGTGGACGATCGGTACGGTCTCAGGCAGCAGTGGTGGCACGGTCACTTTGAACGCGGTCATCAAGTAATATCGTCCTGAACAGTTCTGGTCAAATGAAGCCCCTGCAGCAATGCAGGGGCTTTTGTTCCTCTCCCCAAAGTCCCTGACTTTTATTACAGCTCAATTGAACAACACTGCAGGTATTTCACTCCCTTGACAAGGGTATCGCTTTCTCCATGCTCATGCTCCCAGGTATAAAAATCGCTCAAGGTGGGTATATCCATAATGAAAGATATAGGCGTTTCACAAGAAAGAGAGAGCTTGTGGAGCAAGGCCTTCAGAACATGCGGATCGGTATCCGGTCAGGACCGGATAAGGGAAAGGGAGAGTTAAGATGTTCGTACATCTTAAAAATATCATCACAGGCATTACTCTCATTGTGCTCACCGCACAGGCGATGCCTGTGTTCGCTGCGTCATCCTCTGATATTTCCATGATCGGTATCGGTGCGCGTCCTATGGGTATGGGGAAAGCGTATGTCGCACTTGCTGATGATGCTTCCGCCATGTTCCTTAATCCCGCAGGGCTGGCCCAGGTCCAGAAGCCCCAGCTTATCAGCATGCAGGCCAATCTCATGAACGATGTGAACTACCTGACCTTCGGCGGGATCATGCCTTTCGGTCCGGGGACGATAGGGCTTTCACTTTTACAGAGCTATGTGGACGGTATCGCCTTGACCGAACTGGACGCCGACGGTCGTCCTCGTACTACGGAGACCGTTTCTTATTTTGAAGGTATATGGACCCTTTCCTACGGCATGCCTGTCACTCAGTACGTGAACGGTCTTTTCAAGACGGAGATCCCCGGAAAAATATACGGCGGGATCAGCGCTAAATATTTCCATAAGGGTGTGCAAGGTCTGGTCGCAGGTGGAGGGACCAATGCGGACGTCGGGCTGCTCTATCATATGGACGAGACCTGGGATTTTGGTCTTCGTTTCAGGAATATCATCCCCTCTCTTGGTGTCATCGGTTCCATAAATTGGGATACCGGTGCGAGCGATGGCGTTGTTTCCTACACCACGTTCGGCGTCGGCTATACCGTTGATCCGAAGTGGAAGGTCCTTCTTGATTATGACGGCTCGTTCCTGAACAAAAGAAAAGGCTTGTTCCATTTCGGGACCGAGTATCGTTTCGACACATTCGCTGCGATACGTCTTGGCTGGGAGCAGCTCCATGATGCGATCGGACAGGACACGACGGACCATATCACCTTCGGTCTTTCCCTTATGGTCAATGGGTTCAGCGTTGATTATGCGTATCAGCCATATTACGGTCTTCTGGAGAATACCACCCATTTCATTTCCTTCGGATATACCTTTGATACACCGCAGGCGCCGGTATACAGCTTCGACCAGACCTACGAAGAGGTCGCGGAAGAACGTCCCTCAGCTCCAGAGATCGAGGTGTCTGATGTTCCGGCCGTTCCGGAGAGCACACAGAGTGAAGCTCCGGTCGTGAACGTTGACTCTGAAGGAACGATCGAGCTGGTCGAAGAATTGGATATCGTACACCAGGAAGAACAGGAATTGTGCAGTGCGTACGAGGAAGCGGCATCCGGTAGAACTTCAGGATATGCCGGGGCGGTCGAAGACGACAGTGTGTCGTTGCGGTCCATGGGGGAGTATCATGTTCCGCTCAATTAAGAAAAGATACATCGTTATCGGTCTGTTGTTCCTGCTATTGCTGCTGGGTATACAGCGAGGCAGCTCGATCACGATAGCGGGCAGCATCATTTCGAACTATGCGACACTGTACGCGAAGTTGCCTGATGGTTCCGGGGGAGAATATGGCATCACCCGTAACTCCAATCTGGTGCAAACGACCGTCGCCAAGGTCCACGGGATAGACCTCAACACCAATACACCTCAGACCATATTACCGGGAGCTGCCGCTTATTTTCCGAAGGTGATAACGAACATCGGGAATACGACGGAGAACGTCATATTGATCACGTCCAATGTGACCAGTGGCTGGGCCGTGCAGCTCATCGAGGATGCCAATCGTGACGGTATCTATCAGACGGGAGAGAGCGTGGTCGTACCATCATCGCTGGATATCCCTCCGACACGGGATTACCGTTTCTTTGTCGTGCTGTATTCCCCGGCCTCTTTCAATGTGGTGGGGACGGTCAATTTGACCGTCAGTGCGTCCGCTTCCGGTCTTGGGGTATATACCGGTTCCAATAATATCACCTATGGCGGTCCGATGCGCGTCTCCGAGACGAACACGGCTTCAACGACGGTGACGCCGTCCGCAGGCGGCCCGGTCATATCCGATATCATGTTCGACGGTGTGCCGATGATCAGCAAGGACTACATCGGCAGGAGCCCGTTCATTACCGCCCGCATCCTCGATCCGGATGGGGTGGATACCGCGTCGATCACTATCTCGATAGACGGGGTCGCGACCACGAGCGGGATCACTTTCGATGGTGTGTCCATGTACTACAAAGTGCCGGCAACTCTTGGCGACGGGGACCATGTGTTCATTATTTCCGCACGGGATATTTCCGGAGCGCTCGGCAGTAAACAAATCATTGGCCGCATCACTGACAAAGTGAAGATCGTCGGGGAGATATTGGCGTATCCGAACCCCTACAACCCGACCGACGGCAGGATGAAGATCTGTTATCAATTGACGAACGATACCGGCATCAAGATCTATCTGCATAGTATCGTCGGCGAACGGGTATGGAAGGAGGACATCAGTTCCGGTTCGGACGGCGGTCGTACCGGGTATAACGAAGTATGGTGGGACGGCAATGACGGGTTCTATGACATGGTCGCGAACGGCGTCTATATCGCGCACATCATGTCGGATAAGGGCAAGCTGCTCGGCAAAGTGAAGATACTGGTCATTAGGTAAGGCAAGGAGAATGGTCATGAAGAAATACGCAAATACCAAATTCCAAATACCAAGGGAAATTCCAAGTCCCAAATCTCAAGTTCCAAAGGGTGTTTGATTTGGTATTTGGGATTTGTAATTTGATATTTTTATTGTGTATTTGGAATTTGGTATTTGGAATTTTTTTTAACACGGGGCTCTCCTGCGATCCGCAATCTCTCTCTTTCCGGGAGGGCCCTGCCACCGTAAAGTATAGCGCAAAGCGCTCACTTCACGGTGGACCCATGGTTCTCTCATACAACTCCCTGTTTTGAGCGTCAATACAGCTTTCATATGGTATAATGCAGCTCATTTTTAGTGAATTTGCGGTCATGAGGCTTAAAATGAGCAAAGAACTCGTCATATTCGATACAACGCTGCGGGACGGTGAACAAAGTGAAGGGATCGCCTTTACCGTCAATGATAAACTGAAGATCGTGCGTCTTTTGGACGATATCGGTGTGGATTATATCGAAGGCGGCTTTCCTGCCTCCAATCCCAAGGCAATGGAGTTCTTCGACGAAGTAAAGAAGCTGAAGTTGAAGAACGCCAGGATGGTCGCGTTCGGGAGCACATGTCGCGCGGACGCTCCTGCATCAAAAGATAAGGGTCTCGCTTCACTGCTCGAGGCTCAAACACCTGCGGTCTGTATATTCGGCAAGACCTGGGATTTTCATGTCACCAATGCCTTGAACATATCGCTCGAGAAGAACCTGAAGATCATCTCGGATTCCATCTCGTTCCTGAAGTCAAAAAAACGTGAAGTGTTCTATGATGCCGAGCATTTCTTTGACGGCTATAAAGCGAACCCGTCCTATGCCCTGCAGACGGTACAGGCTGCGCAGGAGGCCGGTGCGGATGCCATCATATTATGTGATACCAACGGCGGCACGCTCCCGCACGAGATACCCGCGATCATGGCCGAACTGAAGAAGGTCATCACGATCACGGTCGGTATCCATGCGCATAATGACAGCGATACCGCAGCTGCCAACAGTCTCATGGCCGTGAGCTCCGGCGCCCGGCATGTACAAGGGACCATCAACGGGATCGGTGAGCGCTGCGGCAATGCGAACCTGTGCTCGATCATACCGTCCCTTGTGCTCAAAATGGGGTTCAAAGCCTTGACGGCAAAGCAGCTGGAACGGTTGACCGAGCTCTCGCATCACATCAGCGAGATCGCGAACGTCACTCCCAATGACCGCCAGCCGTACGTCGGACGCAGTGCGTTCACGCATAAAGGCGGCATCCATGTCAGTGCCGTATTGAAGGACAGCTCCACGTATGAGCACATCGATCCAAAGCTCGTCGGGAACCAGCAGCGCGTGCTCGTGTCCGAGATGGCCGGGGTCAGCAACCTGATCTACAAGGCCAAAGAGTTCGGCGTGGACCTCAGGAAGGACAGTCCCGCGACCAGAGAGCTCCTGAATACGATCAAAAAGATGGAGCATGCCGGATATCAGTTCGAGGAAGGGGAAGCTTCGTTCGAACTGCTGCTGAAAAAAGCCTTGGGCAGATACAAACCGCTCTTTGAACTGGACGGCTATTATGTGTCCTCTCAAAAGATCGAGACGGTGAATATGGATACTGTCGAGGCGATGGTGAAGGTCGTCGTAAAAGGGGAGAAGATCCATACTGCGGCCGAAGGTAATGGTCCTGTCGGAGCGCTCGATGCTGCATTGCGCAAAGCGCTCGAAGCGTTCTTCCCGGCCATCAAGAAGATACATCTGAGCGATTATAAAGTGCGTGTCTTGGACAGCAAGGATGGTACTGCCGCCAAGGTACGGGTCATCATCGAATCCATGGACGCGCAGGGTGAGACCTGGGGCACGGTCGGGGTATCCTCGAACATCATCGAGGCGAGCTGGCAGGCCTTGGTGGATAGTATTGAGTACAAGCTTTTGAAATAGAGAAACAAGAAACGAGAGACGAGGAACAAGAAACTGGACTTGAACCTTTCTTGTGTCTTGTTTCTCGCAACTTGTTTCTGAGCATTAAGGAGTTTTTATGCTGGAATACGCTAATGAAATTCGGAACATGCCGTTGACCGTCGAGATCAATACGAAAGGACATCTGTGCGTCGGCGGGTGTGATGTGGTGGACCTTGCGGGCACCTATGGTACTCCATTGTACGTGATGGACGAGGAGACCCTGCGTCAGAATTGCCGGAACTATATCGACGCTTTTTCAGCTGCGTTCCCCGGCTCACGCGTGGTCTTTGCGAGCAAAGCGCTCTCTGTCCGTGCTGTGCTTGAAGTGATCAACGAGGAAGGCCTGGAGATCGATGTTGTTTCCGGCGGCGAATTGCATATGGCAACGTTGGCAGGTTTCCCCGGTGCAAAGATCTGGTTCCACGGGAACAATAAATCCGAAAAAGAGCTCCAGGAAGCATTGAACTGTGATGTCGGGCACTATGTCGTCGATAATCCGTATGAGGTTGATCTGCTCGATCGTACCGCGAAGAAAGCGGGGAAAGTCGCCAATGTGCTGTTGCGCATGACGCCCGGTATCGAAGCGCATACACATGAGTACATACAGACGGGGCAGTTGGATTCAAAGTTCGGTATCCATCCCGACCAGATCATCAATGTCATCAAGCTCGTGCAGGAGAAAAAGAACCTCGCGTTCAAAGGTCTTCATGTGCATATCGGTTCCCAGATACTGGAGATCAAACCGTATTCGGTCCTGGCCGAGGTCGTTTTCAATATACTCAATGAGATCAAGCAGCGTCTAAAGATAGAGATAGAGGAGCTGAACCTGGGCGGTGGGCTCGGGATCAATTATCTGGAGCGAGATAATGCTCCGCTCCCGCAGGCCTTGGCCGAAACGATCAGCAGTACTATCCAGTTCAAAGCACGTGAATTCAAATTGAACGTCCCGCGCATCATCGTGGAGCCCGGGCGCTCTATAGTCGGCAGCGCCGGCATGACGCTGTACACCATCGGGGCGACCAAGGAGCTTAAAGGCATACGCAAGTTCGCTTTCGTCGACGGTGGTATGGCCGATAATATTCGTCCCGCACTGTACAGCGCGGAATACCATGCGGTGATCGCCAATAAGATAGGTGAAAAGAAAAAAGAGATCTATTCCGTTGCCGGCAAGTTCTGTGAATCGGGCGATATCCTGATGCGTGATATCCAGATCCAGCATCCGGACCCGCAGGACGTCCTGGCCGTTTTCGCGACAGGTGCATATAACTATTCGATGGCCAGCAATTACAATCAAAGTCTGCGTCCGGCCATGGTCCTGGTCAAGGGCGGCAAGGTGCAGGAGATCGTTGAACGTGAAACGTACGAGGACCTTGCTCGTCATCATCGCGGGTATGTTTCATGAAGATGTTCAACATTGATCTGGTCATGCCGTCCGTTGTTCCCTTTCATTTCACATTGATCGATGTGCTCGACATCCTGATCGTATCCTATCTTTTGTACCAGATCCTTACCTGGTTCAAAGGTACGCGGGCGTTGCAGCTTTTGCGCGGGCTGATCTTCATTTTCGGGCTCTATATCGTCGGGGAACTGCTGCAGCTCACGACCATCGTATGGCTCTTGCAGAAGATGGCGACCATAATCGTGATCAGTCTTATCGTGGTATTTCAGCCGGAACTGCGCAGGGCCCTTGAGCATTTAGGTCGCGGGAAGCTCATGAACCGTTTGTTCTTCCCCCGGCAGGAAGAGGGCTGGACGATCATACAGCAGATAGTGAACGCGATCGAAGAACTTTCACGTACGAAAACAGGGGCTATCATAGCTATTGAGCGTAATACCGGGCTCAATGAGTTCATGGAAGCGGGTGCTCTGGTGGATGCCAAGGTGCATGCGGACCTGATGATCTCGATCTTTCAGAAAAAGTCCCCGTTGCATGACGGTGCGATGATCGTACAGGGCGAGCGTATCGCTGCTGCCTCCTGTTTTCTTCCGCTTTCGGAAACGGTCCTGCCTGACAAACGGCTGGGAACGCGGCATCAGGCGGCGCTCGGGCTCTCCGAGATGACGGATGCGCTCATCATCATCGTATCCGAACAAACGGGCACGATATCGACCGCCGAGAACGGTGCGTTGAACAGGTTCCTGACCATCGAGGTCCTGGAAGAAAAGCTCATGACGCTCTATCAGATCGGCGTGAAAGAAGAGCTTACGCCGCTCAATCGCTGGCTGTTCCCGACCCGTCCCGAGCATCCTATCAAGAAACTTTCGCGTAAAAAGAAGCATTAAGCCATGACCGCAACGACAAAGCTCACCCTTCAAAGAAAGAAAGAACAGAAGCAGAAAATAACGATGCTTACCGCGTATGATGCCGCGCTCGCATCGCTCATTGATGCTGCCGGGATCGACGTTGTTCTGGTCGGCGATTCCCTGGGTAATACCGCTCTCGGTCATGCGAACACGCTTTCGGTCACGATGGAGGATATGCTCCATCATACGAAAGCCGTGGTGCGCGGCGTGAAAAATGCCATGGTCGTGGCGGACATGCCGTTCATGAGCTATCAGGTCTCGGTGGAAGAGGCCGTACGCAATGCGGGACGTTTCATAAAAGAGGCCGGAGCCGCTGCCGTCAAAATGGAAGGCGCGGGACCGGTCGTTTCCGAGGCCATTCGTCAATGTGTATCCATAGGCATCCCTGTTGTCGGACACCTTGGGTTCACGCCGCAATCGGTGAACCAGATCGGCGGGTACAAAGTGCAGGGCAAGGAGCAGTCCACCGCGGAACGGCTCATGGCCGAGGCGCAGGTGGTGCAGGATGCCGGTGCATTCGCGATCGTTATTGAAATGGTCCCCGGCGCGCTCGGTAAAAAGATCACGGAACAGCTCTCTATCCCGATCATCAGTTGCGGTGCCGGTCCGGATTGCGACGGACAGGTCATTGTCATCAACGATCTGTTGGGGTTGAGCGAACGTGCACCGAAGTTCACTAAGCAGTATCTCGACCTCAGGAAAGAGATATCAGGCGCGGTCAACCGCTACAAGAACGAAGTGGAACAGGGGAAGTTCCCTGGCCCGGAGCAGACGTTCTGAGCTTCAGTTCGTTCTTTCCGATCATTGAAAAGAGTGCAGCACTCCCGTACCTCTTCTGGTGTCCATCGTTATCACGGTCCCTGCATCGAGCTGTACCTCACGCCCTTTCCATTCGAATTTTTTCCTGTGGGCCAGGGTACCTGTTATGAACTGCTCATCCCCGGATACTTTTGTTCCATATGCGAACGAGAAGTGCTTTTCGTTCAGGTCAAGGAGCCCCATGGCCAGGTCCTGTAACAGGATGGTCTCAAAAGAGATGATATGTGCTATGTCGCCGTTCTCTGATAGCTGTGCTGAAAAGAACGAGTTCATTGGCAGTGTGAGGTCGATCCTGTTGTGCCTGAAGGTATACTGACGTGCCAGTGTGCCGCTTATCCTGGAACGGCTGATCGTTACTTCGGTACCATTGGCGAACATGATCTTTTTTTTCTTGATCCCGGCATATCCGGTCCGCAGATCATGGGTGAGAAAGAAGCTGTGGGGGTCTTCCGCAGGGATAGGTATTTTTTCTTTGTGCGATAAGGTCTGCTCACATAATCCGTCATGGCATGAGAGGACGTAAGCACCGGTATGGTCAAGTTCTGTCCTGAACAGGGTCCCGGTCACGGTCGTTCCTGTCATGGTCGGCAGTTCAACAGGATAGGGTGTTCGTATGAACCAAGGGATGCCGATAGGCGTCAAAAGTAATGATGTCCCAGCGGGTAGAGGGAGTTCTAGATCTCCACAGCGTGAAATGTCCCGGTCGATGGTCGCGGCCGCAAGGTATTGTTTGTTCTTTAGAATCGTCGAAAAGAACATATACTTCTCGTACACGTCACGTAATTCACGGAGCACGAGTTGGGTCCCTTTTCGACAGGGCAATCCATTTATACTGACGTTCTCCGCCAGGAGATCTGAACCCTGAACGAACGGTATATGCACTGATGGGGCATGTTCTTTCATGAGCGCTTCAAGGCGGAGGGCCAGCCTGGCGCCCTCAGTACTGTCCGTGTTGGGCCTTTTTGTGATAGTGCGGTGGAGGTCATGTACGATCCGAAGGAAATCGTTACTAATGACTGACGGCATGCGTCCACGAAAAATGTGTACAGTCAGCTCCTCCGGGTGTGTTCCGATCACTTTATAGAACATATGCTTCCCTTATGATGTTCGTTCTTGCCGTACAGATATCGAAAGTTATAGGCAGCTCATTCATTTTGTTTTTTCGCAAGGTCTGTTCTTGTCCGTATGGTGGTCGGTGTTTTAGGCCGTTGCCTAAGGACTCATTTGACATTTTTTACTCTGTGAAACGATAATACCGCATATGATGATCATCGATGATATCCGCGCAGTTTTCCACGGCGATCCGGCCGCAAAGAACATCATTGAGGTGCTGATGTATCAGGGGCTCTATGCCATCTGGTTCCATCGTTTGGCGCATCTGCTTTTCAAACTGCATATCCCGATCGTTCCCCGGTTCATCTCTCAGATAAGCCGTTTTTTGACGGGGATTGAGATACATCCCGGTGCCCAGATCGGAAAGTTCTTCTTTATCGATCATGGCATGGGTACCGTTATCGGTGAGACGGCCGTTATCGGCGAACACTGCATCATCTATCATCAGGTCACGCTCGGTGGCACGGGCCTTACCAAGGGTAAGCGCCATCCGACGATCGGCAGCCACTGTGTCATCGGTGCAGGAGCAAAGGTCCTTGGTAATATCACGATCGGTGATAAGTGCAAGGTCGGTGCGGGTGCTGTTGTCACAAAGAGCATTCCCGCTAATTCCACGGTCGTCGGCAATCCGGCCCGCTATGTGAGCCGAGAAGGTGTGCGCGTCCCGGATGACGAGATAAGCTGGATTGATCTTCCGGACCCGGTCGGCAAGACCCTGGACGAACTTCGCGAGCGCATCGCACGATTGGAAGAAAAAGCGCGATGACACTTTTTGCCTATAATACCCTCACACAGCAGAAGGAAGAGTTCATCCCTCTTGATCCGCAAAAAAAGAAAGTGAACATGTACGTGTGTGGGGTCACCGTCTACGACTACTGTCATATCGGTCATGCGCGGGCCTATGTTGTCTTTGATATGATACGCCGCTATCTGGAGTTCAAAGGCTTTGACGTCAATCATATCCAGAACTTCACCGATGTCGATGATAAGATAATCAAGCGGGCCAGCCAGGATGGAAAGCAGATCAGCGAGATCACAGGGACCTTTATTGATGCGTATTATGAAGATATGAGAGCTTTAGGGATCAAGGATGCGAAGGTCTATCCCAAGGCGACCGAGAACATGCAGGGTATCATAACGATGATCAACGGTCTTATTGATAAAGGCTATGCCTATGAAGTTGGCGGCGAGGTCTTTTTCCGTGTGACAAAGTTCACCGGGTACGGGAAGTTATCTAAACGCAAATTGGACGATCAAGACGCCGGGTCCCGAGTTGAGGTCAATACGAACAAAGAGAATCCATTGGATTTTACGTTGTGGAAGCCGGCAAAAGAGGGGGAGCCCTTCTGGGATTCGCCGTGGGGCAAGGGCCGTCCCGGGTGGCATATCGAATGCTCGGTCATGTCGCTCAAAGAGGCCGGTATCGAGACGCTCGATATCCATGGCGGCGGGCAGGACCTGATCTTCCCGCATCATGAGAACGAGATCGCACAATCAGAGGCGTATACCGGCAAGCCGTTCTCGAAATACTGGATGCATAACGGGTTCGTCACCATTAATAAAGAAAAGATGTCCAAGTCCCTTGGCAATTTCTTCACAGTGCGTGATGTCCTGAAAAAATACGACCCGGAAGTGATACGGTTCTTCATTCTATCAACGCATTACCGCAGTCCTATTAGTTACAGTGATGAGCAGCTTGATGAGGCGAAGAAAGGTCTTGAACGATTATATTCGGCAGTTCGTGAAAACATTGATGTACAGATGGATGACCAGACGGATTACAGTTTACAGGAAAATGAATTTATTAATTATATGGATGATGATTTTAATTCTGCGGGAGCTTTAGGTGCATTATTTACTATAGCCACGCATACAAATAAAACAAAAAGTCCCAAAGGTGCTCGTCTTTTAAAGAAGCTGGGTGGTGTTCTTGGTCTGTTGCAGGTCGAAAAAAAGATGGACATTCTCCCGGAAGAGATCGAACAACTCATCGCCAAACGACAGGAAGCCCGCAAGAACAAGGATTTCAAGACGTCAGATGCTATACGCGATGAACTGCTCGCGAAAGGTATCATATTGAAAGACACCCCTCAGGGTGTGAAGTGGGAGAAAAAGTAGACGGACCTTTCGTTCATCAGCAGGGGTACTACACGTTCATGTAAGGATCAAAAAAGGGGGAACAGATGTTCATTACAAAAGCAGCTCTTATCACCATGTTCGTGGCGGCGGTACCGATACTGGAGCTTCGAGCCTCTATTCCGTTAGCGATGCTTTCGTTCAAAATGGGGGCAGTGGAGGCGCTTATATACAGCGTGATCGGCTCTATTCTCCCCGTATTTCCGATCTTGTTCTTATTGGAGTATGTTGAGCCTTTTATTCGGAAGTCTAAAGCGCTCGGTTCATTATTGGACAAAGTATTTGAACGTACTCGTTCGAAGAGCCAGATGATAAAAGAGCTGGAGTTCATCGGGCTTGTCCTTTTTATCGGGGTGCCGCTGCCGGGGACGGGAGTATGGACCGGGACGTTCGCAGCGTACCTCTTCGGTATGAAAAAATGGCAGGCCTTGATCGCCGGGGTGCTCGGTACGACCATCGCGGGCGTTATCATGGTGTTCCTCAGCACGTATATCGACCTCATCATTAAATATGGTCTAGTGATACTTGCGGTCATAGCTGCGGGCGTGTTCCTGGCGAATAGAGGAAAGAAAAAGAGCAAGAAGATCTCTCGTCGCAAATAGCTTCTGTGATACCCGAACACAAAGAGCCCACACCTTAAGGTGTGGGCTCTTGTATTGACCCCTCTCGATAGTCATTCATTATAGCGCAGAACATATCTACCCTCCCCTGATCAGGGGAGGGTAGAATGCACGTATATATCGTGTTGATCAGAACTGGGAGGGGTCAGTGTATCGCCTTGATATCGTTCCTGAACTCAGGCCTGAACGAGCCGTTCTTGATCTGTTCAATGAACTTCGCATCGAACTCTGAAAATCTCACTTTAACGGAAAGATCGACGGTCCTTTTCCCGCGTGCCGGCACGCGGATCTGGCCTGCGCTGCTCTGTACGAGGTCCTTACCTTCGCTGCGCATCGTGTACATGAAAGAATCGAGATTGAGCGGGAAATCATTGCTGTTCGCGATGTTCGTCTTCAGGACGAGCGATGCGCCGCTCAGGTCAAGTGATGCGATCGAGACGTTCGTGACCTCGATCTCCGGAATAATAGGCAATGGCAGTTCGCCGCTGGCCACGAGCGGTGTTTCGAGCGGGATACCGGCGATAGTGGCCTTGCACGTTCCTTTGATCGAGTAGGGTATGGAACGCTTGCCGTTCTTGATCTCTTCGAGCATGTTCTGGAGCATGCCGAACGTTTCCGGGAGGCTGACGTTCGATTCCAGCGCGAAGTTCGTTCGTTCCTTTGCTTTCACGCTGACCGGTGTTGTTGCATTGACGAACTGTTTATTGTTCAGCGAGATACTGTATTTGAGCGTCGCGTCCACAGGCAGCGGATGCGGGTTATCGATGCTGAAATTGAACTTCGTCTTCAGTTCCTGGAACGAGAGGAACGATACGTCCACGCCGCGATAGTCGATGGTCGGCGGTGAGGGCTGAAGGCATCCGTTCATGAACAGCGTCAGCATTGCAAGCACGGTACAGATCTTTATTGTGGAGAATGTTCTCTTCATGATTTACATTTTACGACAGAAGACATGCTTCATGCAAACCGGACGAAAGGACGTCTGTGCGATAGAGGTCATGAACTAGTGACAAGCGCCGTGCGTTCATGCTCGGACAATGAGCGGCACTGTCCTTCGGGAAGCTCTCCAAGGTGTACGGTCCCCATGCGTATACGCTTCAGGGACGTTACGATCAGATCGAACCTGTCGAACATACGTCGGATCTGGCGGTGTTTGCCTTCCTGCAGCACGATATGCAGTGCTGTTTTCCCGTCCTTATTGGTGATATTGAAGATGCGGCACGGTTTAGTCAGTTCTCCGTCCAGCATGATACCCGTTTCGATCATATGCTTCGCCTCGTCGGTCATGGTCCTGTCGAGCGAGACGACATATTCTTTTTCGATGTGATGTTTCGGGTGGGTGAGCCTGTGGGTCAGCGCCCCGTCGTTCACGAACAAGAGCAATCCGCAGCTGTCGACATCGAGCCGGCCTACTGCATGCAGCTTTTGACGGTCCTGTTCGGGGAGCAGGTCAAAGACGGACGGATATCCTGAGGGGTCGTGACGGCTGGTGATATATCCGCAAGGTTTATTGAGCATGATGATGGTGTCCTGCATCCTGGTCTCGATAGCTATATCGTCGATACGTATGCGGTCCGTCCCCGGGTCTACCTGCAGCCCTGGTCTTTTGACCGGAACGTCATTGACGAAGATACGTCCTGCGCGGATGAGCTTCTTTATTTCCTGCCGGGAGCAGGGGCTGTTGTGCGCGATGACCTTTTCGATGCGTTCCATAGGGGAAGGTGGAAGGTAGGGAGCCGTTATTGTTGATCTTTAGGCAATGCTTTTACCGTGACCGTAAATGTTGAGACCTCAAGAGAGGTATCGTCGTATATTTTATTGAGCTTCACCGTGTATGTCCCGGGCGGTGTGAGCGGTGAAACAGGAACGGTCGCGGTCCATGTTTTTGTCGCATCATCCTGGTACAGCGCATACCGGTATTCCTGTTTTTTTACGACATATCCGACGGTCGCTTTGAAAAGAGGGGCTTTGCCTTCTTTCACAGTAACGATGAGGTTATCTCCGGGGAACACGTTCTGTGCGGAGATATAGACCTCTTCCTTGAATGTCGTATATGCGTTCGGGGTGCCTTCTTGAGGGGTTATCGCATTCTCAGTATCCCGGTCCGGGAGCTTCTTGTCCGCGGTAGGGATCTTTTCGAACTTAGTAGAGACCGGCTTGGTCTTCTTCTGCTCAGGCTGTGCATTCCCTTCGAATATACCGATGATCGAAAGGCCGAAATAGGTGCGGAAATCTTCAACGGCAAGGGAAATACCGTATGGCCCCTGGTTGCCGGGAAAAATATAATTCTTTTTTGAGGCGCCGATGACCGCGGAATATTTTTCGGCTGCGGTGAATTCCAGGTCGAATCCAATTTCTTCCTGGTCAAAGACATATCGATTATCAAAATCTCCCCCCTCGTCGGTCGATGCATGGAGGATATTATCCTCGAGAAGTTCTCGGTCGTATTTATTCAGTCGCGCATCCCTTTCTTTTGTTACATTGCCGAACGTCCGGAATGAAAAGAACGGAACAGGTTTTGTTTCAATAGCGAAACAAAAGCGTGTAAATGGTTTTGTCCGCATATAATTCTGTTCGCTGTGAGAATAGTCGTAGATCTCTCCAGTCCCAAAGAATTCAGCGCCGAGACCGACCTCAAAGGTTTGTGTTGGCGAGAAAAGCACGCCAAGTCCTGTTATGGGAGGGTCATAATTGATGAATTCTTCATCCGTATCGACATTAAAATCGGGGTCCTGAGGGTAACGGGATTTGTCCGTTAAGATAAGGTGTTTAGGATTTGTGATCGTATGTGACAGGGCCAATGTTATTGGTCTCAACGGGAACAGCGCTCCTAAAGTATATACATTATAGGGATCGCTCTGAATAGTGGTCGTGAATCGATCATAAGCGGAAATACTGCTGGTACCGTCAAATTCATAGAAGTCTTCATATGAATAATTTTCGAACAGTTCTGTTTTTTGTAAGCCTTCAATGCCGATATATATCTTATTGTTCAGGACAGGAAATGACAGTGCGATCCCGCTCTCGATCTCAGAAAAATTATTATCCTCGTAGTCTTTTAATCGTACAACGCCTGGATCGGGGACATTTGTTGAGGGGACTATATCGAGCCTTCTGCTCTGAGCTACATTATTGTATACAAGACCGAGATACAGATTATCAGTAAATAAGGGGAATGCCGTGCTAAAAAATGTATTCGTGTACGGAGCGGGGACTTCACTTTCATAGCGTTTGTAGTACCAGTTTGGGTTTTCAATAGAAAGGAGCAGGTCCTCTGTATAATTAATCTGGGTACCGAGCGTATAGCTGGCATTGAGCCTGTTCTGTTCTTTTAAGTAGGCCGCACGTGCCGGATTACGTCCCAGAGGATGGTTCTGTGACCAATATGGGCTCGGTGTATCAAGCAGGCTGGCCTGCAGGCTTGTAAGAGATGAACAGGCGAGAAGCACGATGGCGGTTACTGCTATTATGCCCAATGAGCTCTTTTTCATGGATACTCCCCTTCAAATAATACCATACTATAAGACGTAAAAAAGGGTGATTTTGTTCCCGGGGAATTGGCTACAAGGGCGCATCATTTACGATGATGCTGAACGTTACGGTCTCAGAAGGTGACCCGTCATACAGCTTGTCGATCTCGATACGATAATTCCCTGATGGCATGCGCGGCGGAATAGGGATGATGATCTTGAACGCTCCGGTCTCATCCTGAAAGGCGGGATATTCGAACACTTGTTTTTTGATGACCAGTCTTCCGTCGATGGTCCTGAGCGGTCTTTCTCCGCTCCGGGCCAAGATGATGATATCCGTTCCGGGAAAGACGTTCGTCGCAGATATAGAGAATTGTTCGTTATCCAAACGCACGGGGACCAGAGTTTGTGCGGTCTTTTTATTGTTCACATTCTTGTTCGGTGTTGGAATGGCAGCGTACAGTGCTTGTCCAATGAAGGCGATACAGCCGAATAGAAGGATAAGTCTAACGGTTTTTCTTGGCATTTTTGATCTTGTCCAATAAGGACATGGCCTGAACAGGTACTGTCGAGGACGGGGTCGTTTTCAGGTCGCGTTCCGCGAACTCAAAATGACAGTGCGGACAATCGAAGTATTTCCTGTCGGGATCGGTCTTGAACTTTTCATGACAATTTGGACAGGTGAGCTCTTCCATGACATATAGTGTACTTATTTTAGATGAGGAAAGGAAGTGTCGGGTGGCCGTCCCTGCAGGAGTTCTGTGACCTCCTGCATTTCATGTGCTGCAAGGAACATATGCAGCACATTCCAGAACTACACCATTACTCCGCTACGCGGAGCTGCTCGCTGACGCGAGCTCTTTTGCCTTCGGCAAAAGTTAAATATTGATAATATTTGAAAGGAAGTATTGGGTGGGCGTCCCTGATGGGACTACACCATTACTCCGCTACGCGGAGCTGCTCGCTGACGCGAGCTCTTTTGCCTTCGGCAAAAGTATGGTGGGCGCAACTGGAGTCGAACCAGTGACCCCTAGCGTGTCATGCTAGTACTCTAACCAACTGAGCTATGCGCCCTTATCCATACTTGCTAATAATATCTAAGATCTGCGGACAGGAAACCATGTTCAACCTGTCACTTTGTGCGCGGTCCCCTTGAGGGATGCGCCCTTATCCATACTTGCTAATAATATCTAAGATCTGCGGACAGGAAACTATGTTCAACCTGTCACTTTGTGCGCGATCTCCCTTGAGGGGATGCGTCTATGTGCCTAAATATCAAATATCTCACAGCTGCTAAAATGCAGGCGAACAGTATGCCTTAGGTATGGGAGAGTTGTCAACGCAACAACGGGTGCTGCCCCATATCTCCAGCTGCGGAGGATCGCTCGCGACGATCGCGATATCTTTCTGTATCCCTATGTCGGGATGTGCACTATCACTGTTTTCCTGTTCTTGAACGATGGCATGGTATTGTTCCGGTGAGGGAGCATCGTGTCCTTGAACAGGGGGCTTATTTTTTGAAAACAAAGGTATATATCTTCTGGGCGATGAGCTTGTTCCCCACAGTGCTTTGATCGATATGTATGGGGTCGAAAAAAAATCTCTTATTGAAGTGTGAAAGTCTCCCTAAAAAGAGGTAATTCTTTTTTTTATTGAGCGCTCGGTCATGTTCCAGAAAATCATAGAAAGAACGGATATCCGTGATCACTTTGTTGTCGGTAGCTGGCGCTCCGGAGAAGTTGTAGGCCTGAACGATAAAAAAACATTTGATGTTGAAATCATTGCAGACGCTCTCGATGAGTTTTTTGTTGTAACGGAAATTATCCTGTTTTGATAACGGGGGATTCTTTGTCCGGTCGATCAGAAAGAACGTCCTATCATTATAATCCCGGTCCGTTCTGTGCCACAGGTATGACAGCAGTACAGAGAATAAGGCAGGGGTCTTAAAGGGGGCCGAACGTGCTTCGAGCAGAAGACGAGCTCTCTGGTGAGGTCCTTGGAGTATCTTTTCATATGCTGAGCTTGTTTGCGGAAAGAGATAGTTGCCTTGAGCGTCATTGATCCCGGTATAAAAGATCACCAGTTTTGGCGCGGGATTATGGCGGAGCAGTTCCAAGAACAGGGTGCGTTCCTGGTTGAAGTTGTACCCGGCACAACCAAAATTATATACGGAGAACCCTTTGTGATTTTTCTGCAGTATTTTGGCGAATTCATCGGGGAGCATGCCACAGACGATATTGTTCCGGTCTGATGCGTAAAATGCGTTCACTGCGGATCCCCCAAAGAACCATATCTGGGCATTGGAGGATGAGGAGGATTGCGAGCGTGCGTGGGAAAAATCGCTCATACTGAAATCCACGGCAGGTGCGTATGAGAATGTTATAGGATTGTTGC
The DNA here is from genome assembly GCA_964653455.1 of uncultured bacterium. Classification (GTDB taxonomy): domain Bacteria; phylum Margulisbacteria; class Termititenacia; order CAZZFK01; family CAZZFK01; genus CAZZFK01. Next base: position 413,847 of record CAZZFK010000001.1, on the reverse strand, counting down.
CCAGAAAGGGTCGGGAAAGAAGCATGTGCAGCGATAGTTCAAGTCCGAGCACAATGAGCAATCCGAGCAGCGCGTAATGTATCCATGTGCGGGATCTTTTCTCCGTGAAGGTCATAAAAAATTATACAATGCAGTGTAACGCATGGACAAGGTGCGGTGTTTTTACATGGTGTGCCGAACATGTTGGACCGCGATACAAAAATGGAGATGCGAGCAGGTTCGAAGCATAGTGTACGAACAGGGGGCATACATGCCCTGTATTTTTCTTTTCATACATAATAAGATACCTGTCAGGGTTTCATGAAATATTGTGCAGCTTTTTTTACAGGAAGTCCTTACATGAGAGATACTATCTTTAAACCTTTTTACGGTATGAACAAGGTGTTCAAGCGCCTGGTCGCAGTGCTTAACGTTCTTGTTCTGTCCTTGATCTATATGCTCGGGTTCGGATTGTGCGCGCTTTGTCAGTATTTGATGTGCTCGTTCCTCCGGAGGGGCTCTTCACCTGGGAGCGGAAGTTATTGGAGGCCTCGGGCTTCGTTGGACCTGAGCGAGCAGGGGATGGAAGACCAGTTCTGATGCTCTGGATGATCTTGGAGAGGAGAGGGATGATGGACGTCCGATGAATATTTTAGGGCTTTCGTTCATGTATCATGATTCTGCTGCTGCCTTGATCAAGGACGGTATCGTGATCGCTGCTGCGGCGGAAGAACGTTTTTCCAGGAAAAAACATTCCCTGGATTTCCCGGGGAAAGCATGCGCATATTGTCTGCAGGAGGGGGGGATCTCTATTGACGAGGTCGACTATATCGTTTTTTACGAGAAGCCCCTGCTCAAGTTCGAACGCATCATGATGATGCATTTGGAACATTATCCTCGCGGTCTTTCGCAGTTCTGTACGGCGATGCCGTTATGGTTCAAATATAAACTTTTTATCAAGCAGATGATACGCAAGGCCCTCAACTATAAGAAAAAAATATTGTTCGTTGATCATCACTATGCCCATGCAGCGAGCAGTTTTTTCGCTTCAGGGTTCGAACGTGCCGCGATCCTTACCGCTGACGGGGTAGGGGAGTGGGCAACCCTGACAAAAGGCAGCGGCAATGGCAACCAGATAGAGCTTACGCATGAACTTCGCTACCCGCACAGCCTTGGATTATTATACAGTACGATCACGGCTTTTTTGGGATTTAAAGTGAACGGCGGGGAAGGAAAGGTCATGGGGCTTGCGGCCTACGGGGTGCCCGTCTATTTTGATGACATGATGAAAGAACTCATCGATGTAAAACCCGACGGCAGTTTCATGCTGAACATGGATTATTTCGGGTATCACTATGAAATGGTGATGTTCAATAAGAAATTCATCGCCAGATACGGTCAGCCCAGGGTCCCTGAAAGTGAAATAACCGCTCGTGATAAGGACCTTGCGGCCAGTCTGCAAAAGGTCGTTGAAACGGTATGCGTTCTTTGTGCCCAGCAGTTGTACCGGGAAACAGCGCTCCCTAATATATGTATCGCGGGAGGGGTCGGGCTGAACACGCTCACGAACGGCCGGATACTGAAAGAATCCGGCTTTAAGAACATCTTCATTCAGCCGGCATCGGGAGATGATGGCGGTGCGCTTGGTGCGGCTCTGTTCGTGTATCATCAGTATCTGGGGAATGAACGTAGATGGAACATGCAGAACGCATATCTTGGCCCTTCTAATGACGCGAAGCAGGTCCGTGCCTATCTGGATGCCCGTCATGTTTCATACCAAGAGTATGGCGAGCTTTCTCAGCTTATTGACAGGGTCGCCCAAGACCTTCAGGCGGGTAAGATCATAGGGTGGGTGCAGGGGCGCATGGAATATGGTCCTCGTGCCCTGGGTGACCGCTCGATCATCGCTAATCCGCTCATTGCGGACATGCAGGATACTTTGAACAATAAAGTGAAACATCGTGAGCCGTTCAGACCGTTCGCTCCTGTCGTACCGCTCGAGCATTGCAGGGAGTATTTCGATCTTGATGTGGAGAGCCCGTACATGCTCTTGGTCTCTGATGTTCTTCCTGAAAAAAGAAAGCTGCTCCCTTCCATCACTCATGTTGACGGGACCGCGCGTGTGCAGACGGTCACAAAAGCGCAGAACGAACGGTTGTATGCATTGACCGTACGCTTCGGTGAGTTGACTCGCACCCCAGTCCTGTTGAACACGTCATTTAACGTGAGAGGGGAGCCGATCGTGTGCGACCACGCGGACGCATTTAAATGCTTTTTGAGCACGGACATGGATGTGCTTGTCATAGATGATATTTATATATCTAAAGTCACATATAAGGGAGCGGCGCATGCTTGAGCGTTCTTCCATGCTCGGTCGTAAGGTCTCCGGCATGATGTTCGGTATCGTTCTTTTTATGGTGGCCGATATCGCGTGGAACATAGGCCGCGGCATGCATGCGAACACGATAGCGTTGCTCCTGGACGTGTTTTTTTTATATTTCTATTTCAAAGGTCAACGGATCGCAACGGAATGTATGCAATGGCGGGCGCTCTACGGTGCTTTGTATCTGGTCTCTCAGGCACTGAACCTCAAAAATCGAGGGGTATTACTGTTGGGCTGGTGTGTTGTCCATGTATTGATGTTCTTTTTCGTTAGCTTTCTTCTTTATAGGAAGGACAGACAAGAGATCGGCCCAAAAAAGGGGGCTGCATCTCCGACAGCTCAGATATATCGCTCGATAAAGGTCATGGTGCTTTTTTTTGTTTTTCTCGAGGCCCTGTCCACGATCTATTTGACCAAAGCATATCCTTTGCTGGTGAACCCGCCGCTCGTGGCCAAGCCGTTCCGCTATGATAGTTACGTTGTCCCTGCCGGGAAGGACGCGATCCTTGTATTGGGCAGTTCCCCCGCATATGCAGAGATAAAGACTAACAGGCCTTTTTCAAGGATATTACGAGAGCGGTTCGGAGCGAGACACGTTGTCATAAGTCTTGATCGAGGCGGGCTCGATTCGGCCCTTCTTGTTGAGTATTCCGGGGACCTTCTTGACCATATTCCGGGCATCAAGAACATCATCATATATGCAGGACATCAGGATTTTAATGCGGCCGATATCGAGAGGAAAAAAAGGTCGATCATGCTCTCCAGTGACGGGACCGCCATGCATATGTGTGCGGCCTTTGTGTTCAGTAACAGCAATCTGTTCAAGGCATTACTGGTCTGTGTGAAAAAGGCCCGTGCCCGGGACCCGCGGTTCATCGAACATTCACAGATCGATGGCGCGTTGGTCCTTGAAAAGTACCGGACACATATTGAACAGATCGTACGGCATGCAAAAGAACATGGTGTACGTGTGCTCATGGTGACACAGATCCTTGATGCTGACCGTGTGGGCGGGCACAGCATTGCTTTTTGGCAAAAGCAGGTCGTGGTGCAAAAGAGGATCGCAAAAGAGCATGCTCATGTTGATCTGCTCGATTTTCAGGACGTCATAGCCAAAAGAACCTTCAATACGACCAGCAGAAAAGAGCTTTTTGAGACCGTACCGGGATCGGAACGTGGGGGAGATCCTTATCACATGGGACCGGAAGGGCATCGACTTTTGGCGGACATGTTGATCACGTACTATAAAAAAAGGGGGGTCAAGTGATGTTCGAACGTCTTTCGTTGTTCAAGGATCTATCTCGTATGTTCTGGCGGCATAGGTTCTATTTCCTTTTACCTATGCTCCTGTTCATCCTGCTCGGGGTCTTTCTGTTGGTCGTATTGGAATCGCCGGCTTTGATCCCGTTCTTTTATGCGATCTTTTGATCGAGCATGATATCTTTGCGCTGGACCTGCTCGTTCGGGAGGGTCAGTGGTTTTTTGCTCAATATGGACTATACGCCCCGGCAATGATATTGTTTTTGTGCCCCCCTTGGGTGAGGTGTCATACATGTCCGACCATTTGAGCAGGAAAGAACGTGAAAAACTGATACATCAGCAGGAGATATTCGCTGCGGCCGAAGGGTTGTTCGCGAACAAGGGCTTCGAACTCACGACAATGGATGATATAGCCAAAGCGTCCGAGTTCGCAAAAGGAACGCTCTATACTTTTTTCAAGAGCAAGGATGACCTTTTTTTAGCATTGATCTCGGCGAAGCTCAATGCGATGTGCGCGGCGTTGAAAGCGGTCATTGCTTCCCCTCTCAAAACACATGAAAAATTGAAAGAGTTGGTCGCCATGCAGTTGAAATTCTTTGCGGAGGACAGACAGTTCCTCTCCATATTGACCTCCGAAACGAGCAGGCTGACGCTCGGGCTTCACGATGAAAAGTGGAGAGAGCTGCGTAAGCGATACAATGAACACAGAGATGTCTTCACCCGCTTCTTTGAGGAAGACCGCAAAAAAGGTGTTTTTAGCGCATATGAACCGGCCATTCTATCTCGGGCCCTGTCCGGCATCATCAATGCATTCTCGTTCCAGTGGGTGTTCGAGGATATCGATAAAAAAGATGCGCCCAAGCTCACGGATCATGTCGATACGATAGTGAACATCTTCCTGGACGGTGTTCGGGACACACATCCGGCAAAAAGGGCCGCTGAGAACAGATCTGTCAGTTCTCGCCGAGCAGCTGGCTGAGCGTAGCTTCGTCCGTGTAGTCATGTATCCGTACCGTGCGCAGCTTGAGGTCCTTGCCCTCAATGGTCGACACCCCTGTGCGGGTAGTACGTGCGAACCAATACGTTGAGCGGGCAAGTATCTTCAGGGTCTTCTTGTTGAATTTTCCACCGGGATAGCAGAACGCGAGCACCGGTCTTCCCAGGAACAGTTCCAGAGCTTCTTTGCTTTGCAGGATCTCCTGCTCCGCTTTTTGTTCCGTGATCTTTGTGAGGTCCTCATGATGGAGAGAATGGCTGCCGATCTCCATGCCGTCGCGTGACATCGCAAGGACCTGTGTTTTTGAAAGATGTTTGCTGTCCCCCAGGGTCTTCAGGACGACAAAGAAGACCCCTTTCATGTTCTTTTTGCGTAGTTCTTTGTACGCGTTCCAGTTGTCCTGATACCCATCGTCAAAGGTCAGTATGACCGGTTTTTCGGGCAGTGGAACATCGTTCTGGAAATATTCGAACAGGTCCTGGAACGTTATCGTGGAGTAGCCGTTGGCCTTCAGATATCTGCAGTGGCGCTTGAGGTCGTCCAGAGAACACGAAAGGTCCTTCAGCATTTTGATGTCGTCTTTTTGTGTGGTGCGTATATGATGGTACATCAATATCGGGACCCGGACCGCACGTGCGGTCTCGCAGCGCACTGCTGCGCGGGGGAACACGGCCAGCACGAGGACCGAGAGAAAGGTCAGGAGAACGATCCGTGCACGGGCCTGCTTAGAATGGTTTTTGTTTTGCATTGTTATTGTCGAGCACGGCATCAAGATCGACGGTCATGGGCAGTACGTGCTGATCTCCGGTAACGATCGCGAAATTCGAGAATCGTGGCGGAGGCGCTTCCCAGAACGACCTGCTGCGACTGACCGTGTTCGGAGTAGGGTCGTACGCCAGATGTGCTATGGGGACCTTGGCGCCGGAACGTCTTCCTTCTTCCACCGCGAGCCTGACCTTTTCATCATCAAAATCGAGCGAGAACCCGTTCTTGCGAAGGTAATACTTCAGGTCATTCGCCGAATAGAAATATTCCTTTTGATAGACGTCTTTAGCGATGATCACCATGTCGTTCTTTATCAGGAACGGTGCATAGATGACCGCGGCAGGGAGTTTCTTCTTCAGTTTGATCGCTGCAGGGGTCAATTGTCCCATGTAATATGCTTTCATTGCGCCGCTGCAGGGACTGTCGTATTTGTTCTGCAGGAACCAAACGAGTTCAGAAATATCCTCATTGCGCATGCGGACACAGCCGTGGGACACCGCCTGGCCCGGCGGATATTCGGTACCGTGCAGCATGTAATACCCGCCGAGCTCAATGGCAGCTTTGCCGAGCGGATTGATGCCTCCTGCCTCCAAACGATTATATTTTTTGGCCCAGCCGGATAATGGCGGGCTCCAATCCGGGTTCCAGTACATTCGTCTGATGCGTGCGTGCATGATAGGGGTTTGGAAGTCGGGATGACCGATGATGCACGGATAGGTCTTGATGGGGTAGAACCGTTTTCGATAATACTGGTACACGGTCACTTCAAAGGCCGGCAGATTGACCTCGAGATAATATTGCTGAGGTTCTGCCAGGATGCGTCGAGGCAGTTTGAACGTCACGGTATATTGCTTTCCGGCGGAAAGATCGGTCCAGTTGTTCGCTTTGGCGATGTACTGGAACTGGTCCGTGAGGTCGTTCAGGATGCCGTCCTCGATGATCCCGGTAGAGTTCTTTATCGCTTCCTTTATCGTGACGGAGCCGCTCGGCGGGGGGACGATCACACCGGCGGTCGCGAGCTTCGCGTCAATCGTGATGATAAGGATGTCATACTCGTTGGGGTAAGGGGTGGGGACCACCGCTTTAGGTATATATGCTTTTTTCGTAAAGCTTATGGTATAGCTGCGTTCCCATGATTCCTTGAGCCATTCTTTAAGATAGGCGGTCTGGGCGGTCACGACCTTCATGGTATGCACGGATATACAATAGGTCATGAGCACGGTCAGGAAGAGTATGAGCATGAGCAGCATGGCCAGCGGTGATATCAGACGGATACGGTTCTTTTTTTTGCTTTGCGTGTGGTGCTGCATGTCCGCTCAATACTAGCGAAAAATGTCGTGCATGGGTAGTCTACTGTTCAGTTGGGCGTGGCCCAGTTGTTATTCCTTGTGTTGCCTTCTATAATGAAAGTGCGGTGCTCCCTTGTCCATGGACGGAGGGGGCTGAGATCATACGCGTGCCCTGAAGTATTCGCGGTCTTACGCGAATTACTTCGGGGTGTAACTTGTCCCTGAAGGAATGCTCTTTGGGGAGTACCTGGAAGGTGTATGAGATGTCCTTCAGGGTAAACCGGGTAATGCCGGCGAAAGGAATAACATGTTCGATACGTTCACGCTCTACCCTGTTCTTGATCCTTCTGTATCCCGTTCCGGCGATTTTGACGTTGATCTGAACGCTGTTGTGAACAGCGGCATATCCCTGGTCCAGTTGCGTTGTAAGAACGTCACAGATGAACGATTTTTGCAGTACGCCTGGAAAGCCAGGGAATCAACGCGCCTGCATCGCGTAAAACTCATCATCAATGATCGGCCGGATATCGCTCATCTGGTCTCGGCCGATGGTGTTCATGTCGGTCATGGTGACGGGGCCATTTCCGAAGCGCGGGACCTGCTGGGGCCGGGGAAGCTTATCGGCGGGTCGGCGGAGGACCTGGATGAAGCGCTGCGGGTCGAACGCGATGGAGCGGACTATGTCGGCTGCGGGTCCATATTCGCGACCGGGACCAAAAAAGATATCGGTGTGCTCGGTCTTGAACGGCTGCGTGAGATACGGCAGCATATCACTATCCCTGTCGTCGCTATCGGAGGAATAACGACAGATAATGTTACAGAGGTGCTCGATACCGGTGTCCGCGCGGTCGCGGTCATTTCCGATATCTTCATGGCGCCGGACATCGATGCTAAGGTCAAAGAATACTACAGAAAGGCAGAACATCATGGATAATATGTTGTTGGAAAATATCGCGGCGCAGGAAGGGCTTTCGGTCCGGACCCTGCAGAAAGGCTTGAAAGACGGTCGTATCGTTATCCCGATGAACCCGAACCATAAAGGGCTCACTCCCTGTGCGATCGGCGCCGGGACGACGGTCAAGATCAATGCCAATATCGGTATGTCGCCCCTCAAGTTCGATATGGAAGAGGAGCTTGTGAAAGTCCGTGCCTGTAACGACTACGGTGCCGACGCGATCATGGACCTCTCCGTCGGCGGTGATACCCGTCCGTTCAGACGTCTGCTCGTGGCCAACACGTCACGTCCGGTCGGTACGGTCCCGATGTACGATGCTGTTTCAGAGGTCAAAGAGCTCAAGGACCTGACAATCGATGATTATCTGCGTATCCTCCGCCGGCATGGTGAGGACGGGGTTGATTTCGTGACGATACACGCAGGGCTGCGGCGGAAGCATATCCCTGCGATCAATAAACGGCTTATCAAGACCGTGAGCCGCGGTGGAGGACTTATTTACAAGTGGATGACCGTGAATAATAAAGAGAACCCCCTGTACGAACATTTTGACCGGGTACTCGAGGTCTGTCGCGAATTCTCCATGACCATCTCGCTCGGCGACGGTTTGCGTCCCGGCTGTATCGCGGACAATACCGATGCGGCGCAGGTGGGAGAGCTTAAAGAGCTCGGCAATCTCGTGCTGCGCTGCCGGAAGGCCGGAGTGCAGGCCATGGTCGAAGGGCCGGGACATGTACCGCTCAATATGATCAAGAAGAACGTCGAGCTCCAGAAAAAACACTGCCACGGTGCCCCGTTCTATGTGCTGGGGCCGCTGGTGACCGATAGCGCCCCCGGCTATGACCATATCACCTCGGCGATCGGCGGAGCGCTGGCCGCCTGGTATGGCGTGGATTTTCTCTGTTATGTGACGCCGGCCGAGCATCTGCGGCTTCCGACGCTCGATGAAGTTAAGGAAGGTATCGTTGCCTCGAAGATCGCGGCGCACGCCGCCGATGTGGCACGCGGGAACAAAAAAGCGATCGAGCGGGACCGGATGATGTCCACGTACCGCGTACAGCTCGATTGGCCGAAACAGAAAGAAATGTCGATCGATCCGGTGAAGTTCGAGAAACTGCGTGACTGTAATCCGAAAGGCTTGAAGAGCTGTACGATGTGCGGCGAGTGGTGCCCGATGCTCTTGAATCAATGACGCCCCTCCCGCCGCCAGAGCGGTACCCTCCCCCGAACGATATTAACTGTACGTATCGTTCGGGGGAGGGGTGGGTGGGGGAGAAAGACCAGAACCTATGGAGATAAAGGATTTTGGCGGAGAATTTAAGTTAATAAACGATATAACGAAAGCCTTTCGTACGTACCACCCTGCTGTCAAAAAAGGCATCGGCGATGATGCTGCGGTCATTAAGCGCGCCCGGTCGTTCGAGGTCGTGACCACCGATACGCTCGTCGAGAACGATCATTTCAATTGTTCCTGGAGCACGCCGTACCAGATCGGCATGAAGACCATGGAAGTGAACGTCAGCGATATCGTTGCTATGGGGGCGAGGCCGGATCTTTTATTGCTGAACCTCGTATTGCGCAAAGGGCTGGATGTCGAGTTCGTGCAGGAGGTCTATCGCGGCATCAAAGAGTGCTGTGATAGGTACCGGATCTCGCTCATCGGTGGTGATACGACGCATGGCGCGATCATGATGCTCAATGCCACTCTGACCGGTACGACAAAGAAGCCTGTGCTGCGTTCCGGCGCCAAGGTCGGAGACCTGATCTGTGTGACGGGACAGGTGGGCGGGTCCACGGCCGGGTTCAAGCTCTTCTCGAGCGGTATACGGCCGGAAGGATATGTCCTGCATCGTCATGTGGAACCGAAATGTCGTTACGATATCGGACATCATATCGCGAGATACGCGCACAGTATGATCGATGTGAGCGACGGTGTGGCGTCCGAAGTGCGACATATCTGTGAAGAGAGCGGGGTCGGGGCGTTCGTTGAATCCCGGAGCATACCTGTCCATCCTGAGGTGGACGCTGCGGCGGAGCGTCTTGGTCATCGCGGGCTCGACTACGCCTTGTCCGGCGGGGAGGATTTTGAATTGATATTCACTATCGCGGAACGCGATCTTGAGAGATTGAGAAAACATACAAATGATCTGACCGTGATCGGCAGTATCGTCCCAAGAAAGGAGGGTGCGAAGTACAGGGACCTGGACGGTACGATAAAAGAACTGCCGGGCGGGTACGATCATTTTAATCTTTAGGCGGTGCTCCTTTTGAGGCTCTCAAGAGGATGCTGAGAATATACGCCTGTCATGAAGTATTCACGGCTTTGCGTGAATTACTTCATGACTGTAACTTGTCCCTGAAGGAATGCTCCTCGGGGAATACCATGAAGATGCCGGCAAGCATCCTTCAGGGTAGACCGGGTAATGCCGGCGAAAGGAAATACTAATGCAAACACTTCGTTCAATTCGAGAAAAAAAGCCTTTAATTCATCACATCACTAATTGGGTCACGATATATGATTGTGCACAGATAACGCGCAATGTAGGCGCGCTCCCGGTCATGGCGCATGCTAAAGAAGAGGTCGAAGAGATGGTCGGTATCGCGTCAGCGCTCGTGCTCAATATCGGGACGCTCACGCCGGAGCTCATTGAAAGCATGGTCTTGGCAGGAAAAGCCGCCAATAAAAAAGGTATACCCGTCGTGCTCGATGCGGTCGGCTGCGGTGCGACAAGGCTGCGCACCGATTCAACAGCGCGACTGTTGCGGGAGGTCAAAGTTTCCATCATAAAAGGTAATGCCGGCGAGATCGCGACGATCGCCGGTGTTGATGCTGAAGTTCGTGGCGTGGAGTCGATCGGTCACTCCGGGGACATCAAAGATACGGTCAAAATAGTTTCTAAAAAATATAATAATGCTGTGGTGGTCGTTACCGGTGCGGTGGATCATATCGGCAAAGGCGATGAGGTCGTGGAATGTCATCGTGGTCATGCGCTGATGGGGAAAGTGGTCGGGACCGGCTGTATGTCCGCCTCCGTCCTTGCCTCATTCGCTGCCGTATCAGATGATCTGTTCACGTCCTCTGTCGAGGCGATGGGCTTTTACGGCGCATGTGGCGAAACTGCGGCGAAAAAGGCGGATACTCCGCTCGCGTTCAAGCATGTGTTCTTGGATGAGATAGCGCGTTAAGGTCGGAAGTCCCTGATGCGGTCCAAAAGTCCTTGCAGGTAGGTCGAGGCTTGCGGTTCGCCCTCCGCCGGTGCCCAGGGTGCGAAATCCTTATCGCTCGCGGGGATGTACGGCCCGGTCTTGGTCTCGAATATAACGGTCCCGGAAGCATTGCTTACTATCGTATGCCAGACACCGGGCTTGATATCGATGCCTTTATTGCCTGTTCTGTCATTGAGCCGGACCGCATCAACGATGTTGCCGGAGTCGTCAAAAATAACGACAGTCAGATCACCCTGTAGCAGTACGAACGTCTCGTCTTTAGGAGGGTCAATATGACGGTGCGGCCGGCAGTAAGAATCTGGCTCGACCGCATTGAGCATGCGCTGGACCGTGTCCGCGAGTTCGTGGAAATTATGGTTCATTCTTTGGCGTGGAGAGGTCCGGGCTTGAGCTGTTGTGGCATGGATAAGCTGCTGTGATATGATGGCATATCCGTTCTTTTTATTGTACATAGCGGCTCCATTGTATCACGTGATGTCCGGCCAGTATTGATGCTATGAAGCCGTACGAATATTCATGGTCCTCGGAAAACGAGTATTGTATGATGATGTCAATGTGGTATACGTATATGGCGGTTCTGTGAAGGGGTACGCATGAAACGGGCACTGTTCTGGATCTTTTTGGCCGTTCTTGTGATAGGTGCCTGTGAAGCTGTCTTGCAGACAGCTTCTGTTCTTTTTTTGAAACAGCTGGGGTACTCGCTCAGTACCTATCCTCAATATGTACCGTACGTGGAAAATCTTCATGAATTCCAGGGGACGAACAATGCATATGGTGATGCTCCGGAGATCTGGTTGTTCGGCGGCTCGACCATGGTCGGAGGAAGTAAGGCCTACGGCTCCGGTGCGAAGAACGGTATCATGTACGGGACGATCCCTGATGAACTGGCTGCGGTCCTGAAGAAGCATCATTGGCGATATACGCTGAGGAATTTCGGACAGACCGGATACAATATGACGCAGGAACGCATCCTTTTTTTTGAACTGCTCCGTCAGAATAAAAAGCCGGATATCGTAGTGTTCTACGACGGCGCCAATGATATTCGTATGGGGTTCTATCCCTTCGGCTACAGGCATTATCGTAAGCTGTATGAGCGGGAACAGCACAAGATCTTGCTGCTGTCCTTGATACGGCATGCTCGTTTTAAGGTCGGCAGTCTTTACGGTATGTTGTTCGTTCGTCCCGGACGATTATGTCGGGATAATCCTTTCGGGCTGGAAGAGGATAATAAGGACATTATCCCGTCCGTATTGGAGATGTATGGTTCCAATATAGAGCTCATTGAGGCGGTCTGTGATCGCTACAAGATAAAAAGTTTTTTTATCTGGCAGCCTGTCGGGAAAGAGTGTCGTGTGGTCAAAGGGATGGACCTTGTTGAGGATGTTCGTTCGAGCAGGTTCTTGGCAGCCAAGAATAATTATATGTACTTGGGGAACCTCTTTGTTGACCGAGAAGAGTACTTTTTTTCGAAGGACATGATGCATATCGATGACAAGCATGAGGGACACGTGATCATTGCGAAAGAGATCTATAGGCTTATCCGCCCTGTGTTACGTAAGTGAGCTGGCTCTCACGGTTTGACTTCTGTTGTTCGGTCAACTATCATCTTTTATGTCTTCTGCGGGAAATTGGGTGACACTCCCAAGCTGTACCGCAGCCGTGAGTCGTGAAGCAGAGCCTTGCAGGCACGCTTCACGATACCATGAAGTAGTGCTGATGCACACTTCATGGTGAAGCCGGAATGCCGCAGAGGACACATCACTAACCGGAGTGCTTTCGAAGTAAAGGCACGGGGTCCTCAATAGGGTTCTCCTGTGCCCCGCTCAAAGCGGGGCTTTTTATTTCGTTCGTCATTCCAAAAGGAGCAGAGCATGAAAAGGATGGTGTGCGGTCTGATACTTGCGGGATCACTCGTATCAGCAGCGATGGCGGAGGTGCCGACGACGGATGTGGTGCAGGTGGTCCGCATCCCTGTGCAGGAAGTGTCCATTATAAAACGATTGCCGTCACGATATGGGATATCGAAAGCGACGTTACCCTACAATGCTTATGTCGGTGGTGAACAGGATATGGACAATATCAGTGTGCGTACTATCGGGGATGTTGTATCCCGTGTGGAAGGCGTACGACAGTTCAATGGGGCAACGTCTGAGGTCGATCAGTCCCTTGCAATGGGAGGTTTCAATGACCCTAAATATGTGACGGTCATGGTCGATGGGATCAGATACAATGCTGAGGATGATTCCTTATATCCCTATTGGGTCCCTCTTGAGAGCATTGGACGTTATGAGGTCATCCAAGGGGCGGACTCTTCCGTGTACGGCAGCGGTGGTTTCGGCGGGACGGTCCATCTGCAAAGAAAAAAAGAGGTACGCCCGTTCATTAAACTTGAGGCCGGGGGCCTTGGGTACGGAGCTCAAACGGTCGGTACCGGATGGACGCAGGACGCACTGTACGGGATGGTCGTTGTGGACCATAAGTCCGCGGACGGATATCGGCGCCATTCCCAATACGATCTTTCCGGATTGGACCTGACCCAAGGAGTGTACTTGAACTCGGAAAAGACCCGGACCTTGGAATATGGCTATCAGACCGCCTATGGGACCACAAATTATCCTGATACGTTGTCCCTGGATCAGCTTGCGGCCAATCCGATCCAGTCCTATTTTGGCGATGATCGCAGGAGCTCGACCGAGGTGTCCAGATTGAAGTATGTGGACAATGTGCTACCAGATCTTGGATTTCAGATCAATGTATATCAGAAGAACAGCTCCGTTATCTACACGAGCACAGGATTCCCGAATTCTCGTACATTCTCGCAGATGAACGCTCGGGGATATATGTGTCAGGTCGATTATGGACGGGACATATTGTTGTCAGATGAACAATGGACGTTGGGATTTGATCAGGAGACCGGGCAGGTGGACTATCGGAACTACGCGATCGATCCTGTTTCGTTGATGAAGGGTGCTAAGCAGCAGGACAACCTGACGAGTCGGTATCAATATGCGTATTTCACGTCCTATACCGGAACGGCATTTGACCGGTTTGTCCTTGACCTGGGAGCACGTCAAGATACGGTCCATTATGATTATTATGATCAACTGGGGGCGGTCGGCAAACGTGCCCAGACATCCGATCTTCAAGCGCGGACCCATCATGTCGGGGTGTTTTGGAAGATAGTAAGGGAGAACGGTATATATGCGAACTATCGTCAGGGGTTCAGGGCCCCGAGCTACACGGAAGCGTTCAATGCGACGGGCGGTGCGATCGGTAATAACGGGGCTATCGACCCCGAACGGGCACGGACCACGGAAGCCGGTGTGCGCTGGGAACTGTTCTCCGGTTTCAAAGCGGAAGGTTCAGTGTGTCGGACGATCATGGAGGATGAGATCATTTATACAGGATGGTATCCGAATGGCCACAATGAGAACCTTGGCGAGACCGTACGCGACGGCGTGGACATTGCCCTTGCGCACAAAATTTCGAGCGCATTCTCCTGGCGGCTGGGATATAGTTCCTGTCAGGCGCGTATCCTTGATTCCGCAGGTAACGACAAGAACGGCATGATCGTTCCATACGTGCCGGAGGATAATTGGAGCCTGAGCACGTTCTGGGAGTTCCTGCCTCGGTGGTCCATGTTCTTCAGTCATCAGATCATTGGTCGTCAGTATCAATATCTGGATGATTACAACGATATGGACATGAAGCCTGCATATCATTTTGCCGACATGCAATTGAAGTACGCACAGGAGAACATCGAGTATTATCTGGCGATCAAGAACCTGTTCAATGATGTGTATGCATCATATGAGACCTGTTTTGAGACCGTGATGCCTGCCGATCCGCGCAGTGTGATCGTGGGGACAAAGCTCACGTTCTGATCCTGTTCCCTATGCCCCCCTCTCCGCGAGGCGGAGAGGGGGAGCGGCTCCCAATGCTCTTCATGATATACTTTTTCAATGAAGGTCGCGTTCATCCAGCCTCCGCTACAGGATTTTTATTCTACGCCGATACGTCGGCAGCCTCTCGGACTTCTCTATTTAGCGGCGGTCGCACGCCAGAAAGGGTGTGAGGTCGAACTGATCAATGGACATACGCCCAAGAAAAAGGTCATCTCCTTGCCGGAGGAGTTCTCTTATCTGAAGGAGTTCATGGATGGACCGGACCCCCGATCTCGCTTCCCATTCAAACATTATTATCATTTTGGCATGAGCTTTGAGATGCTGCGGGCCCGTATCAAGGCGTCAGGCGCCGACGTGTTCGCGATATCCTCTTTGTTCACGCCGTACTATCAGGAGGTCGATATGGTCATCAGGATGGTTCGCGAGGAATGTTCTGGCGCGCATATCGTTGTTGGCGGCGGGCATGCGACGATACATCCCGAGCACTATCGTGAACAGGGGGTCGACTGTGTCATTCTTGGGGAGGGTGAAGTGCAGTTCGCCTCTTTTCTGGACAATATGCTGAGCGGACGGACGTATGTCCCCTCACAAGAGCTTTCCGTTGTCGAGGACCTTGATACGGTACCGTTCCCGGCCCGGGACCTGCTCCTGGAACGTGACCTGAAACATTTCCGTAAGAAAGGTACGTCTTTGATGTTCTCCCGCGGGTGTCCGCACGGCTGCAGTTTTTGTGTGACCCATCGTCAGTTCGGTCGCAGGTACCGGCATCGCAGTATCGATAATCTGCTTGCGGAGATCGACCAGTGTGTTACGTCGTACGGCATCACGCATTTTAATTTTGAGGACGACAATCTTTTTTGCAAGCCGGATGTGGGGCAGGAACTTCTTGAGGCCCTCATGCGTTATCAGGAACAGCATGGGGTCGAACTGGACCTGACGGCCATGAACGGTGTTTCACTGGAATCGCTCTCGCCGTCCTTCGTTCTGTTGATGCGCAGGGCAGGCTTTCGGGAGTTCAATGTTTCCCTGGTCGTGGTACAGAACGAACAACAGCGTGCGCTCGGTCGTCCGTTCGGTACGGAGCATGCTGCTGCGGTCGTCCGGGAGGCGCGGACGTGCGGCATGAACGTGCGCGGATATTTCATCCTGGGGTTGCCGGGGCAAACGCAGGATGATGTCCGCGAGACGGTCCGGACCATGACCGCGACCGGTGTCCAGGTCGTTCCTTCCGTATATTATGACGTGCTCCGTCCCCTCGCTGAATGGAAAGTACAACGTTCGTCCGCGTTCGCCAATGCGTCCGAAGCGTTGCCCCGGAGAGAGCGCATCCGGCTGTTCAATGAGCTGACGGTCCTCCGGCGGCCTGTACCTGTGCTACACTCTGTCCATGGATAAGAAGAACCTCCTTGTTGTCGTTGTTTCGGTCCTGGTCATCATTCTTGGGACGTTCATGCTCTACACCTCTTTTGAGGCCAGGTTCAATGTCGATCCTCTGACAAAGAAACTCACGGTCTTCCGCAATACCAGGCATTTTAATATCAGTATCTTCGGGTCAAAGCTCGCGGAATACGATGTTCTCTGGGTAGCGAGGCTGGTCGAACCGTTCTATGAGCGGACCGCAAAACAGTTCGGGGACCTGATCGACAAAAAATGGTTCACCGTGTATATCGCGGATGATTTTACGGATTATTACAGTGCGACCGGTGAAGGAGTGCTGCTCCCCACCCGGCGGGTACAGGACCGTGATGCACGGTTCTTGCTGATAAAAACGGCACATGTCCTTATCGGTACAGGTGCCTGGGCCTGGCAGAAGGACCATGTCGCTGCCGAAGGGATCGCGGCGTACTGTGCCGACCGCTACCTGCAGAACACGTTCATGATCGACGCCGTGCTCGAAAAAAAAGCTTCCTTATATAAGCTCGATCATGCGCGCTATTTTGTTTGGCGGTGGCCGGAAGCGGAACAGCAATATGTATATGCCAAGGCAGGGGCTTTTATCGGGTATTTGATCGACGCATATGGTCTGGAAAAAGTGAAGGATCTGCTGCGTTCAAATGGCCGTGATTGGGAAGGGTGTTTTGGTAAAAGTCTCAAGGCTCTTGAAGTGGAATGGCTTTCGCGGGTGTAACTCCTTTTGCGTTAACAGGACTATCACGGTATAATTTTTTCATGGGTGAACAGCCGGTCGGTATGCGGTATTTAGGCGGTTGGGGCGGGGATTTCGAAACTGAAGCCCCGGTCGCTTCCGTTGCCTCACAGGCCAATGTCCTGGACCTTCTTTATAAACGGCTGAAGTTACGTGCCCAAAAAGAACGTGAATATATCTATAAAAAATGGGCCCTGCGCTTCGATCGTGTCTCAACGGCGCTCTTTGAGGAAGAGGATAAGAAGAAGATCCTAGAAAAGGACGGATACCTGAAAAAAGTCCGCCAGAATCTGAACCTCTTGTAGGGGATATAATGGTACAAAAAGAAAGCGTTGATAAGGTCTGGAAAGGTATCGAGCGTTCGGTCATGGCCGACATCAAGAAGCATTTGACCCGAAATTATTCCGACGAGATCATGAAGAAATACGGGATGAAGGTCAAAGGGCTTGTGACCAAATATCTCGCGTCTTTGCCGTCACATGTGACGCGCAGCGAAGGCGATGACCTGATGAACGTCGCGCGCATAGAGTTCTTCGAGACGATCAAACAATGGGACCCGGACCGCAACGAGGATGTTTGGCCGCTGGCGTATTCCCGGATCACGGGCGCCATGAAGGACCATATCCGGTACCTCACCAAAGCGGACCCTTCACGGCTCTACGACTGGATCACGGCGGCGACCAATCTCTATTCCATCATCAACAGTCATGTCAATGATTTTGAGGCACGGGTGGATAACGGTGTCACGCTGAGCCATGCGATGGAATGTCTTTCTGAACGCGAAAAAACGGTCATCATGGGCCGGTATAAGGATGATAAGACCTTTAAAGAGATCGGCAGTGAGATCGGTATCTCGGAATCCCAGGTGACCAGGATATACAAGTCCTCTTTGAAGAAGTTGAAAAAGACGGTCAAGGAACAGCCGTAACAGAGAGTGTCCTTGCATATGTGAGCTCATCGGCGGTCCCGGAATTGAGAAGGGGGTATTCTGCTCGGTCACTGTGATCCATACGGTCGTATGTCATGTTGTTCGGAGGGGGTTCTTATGAAAAAAATGTGTCTTGTTGTCATGTGCCTGGTCTTTTTGCAGTGTGCCTCCCAAGCTACCGTGCGTTTTGGCGTCGGTTCACAATGGCTCGGCGATACCGATATGGCGATCGGTTTTGATATCGGTGCCGGCAGCAAAGAGTTCGGCTTTGATTTTGCCCATTGCGGACTGCAGCCGACACTGTACAGTTTCGGGACCGTTGAACTGAACCAGAACCGGCTCGGTATCTATTATGTCCCGTTCGATTTCCTTATGCTGCAGACAGGTCTGCATAATACGAAGCTGAACCTGAGCGACAGCAAACAGGAAGTGCTGGGAACGAAGAATTCCGTGAATTGGTCCGGGCTGTACGCGATCATCTCGTTCCCGATCCGTGTGGAGCAAACGTATTTCATTAAGCCGTTCTTCGGGGTCTTTTCTGTGGATGACGGTAAACGGACAGAGAGCGCTTTCGGTATCGCACTTGGCGCAGATTTTGAGCCGGATCAGCAGAAGGTCCTGTTCTGAACCGGTGTAGGAAGCTCGATACTAGGAGGAAGGGTCCCGATTTTTATCTATCTCGACGCTTTTATCGCGGCCTTTTTCATAACGCTCCTCACGGTCCCTTTCGTGAAGCGTTTCGCTGTTTCTATAGGCGCTGTTGATGTGCCCGGAAAACGCAAGATCCATCGTTCGCCTGTGCCCCGCATGGGGGGACTGGGGATCTATGCCGGGTTGCTCGGTGCTATGATGCTCATGATCCTGGTGTATAAAGCGTATTCGTTGTTCTCCCTGTTCTTTCCTTTGCTGGCCGGATCACTGATCCTTCTGGTGATAGGCATTATCGATGACGCCTATGGTATGCAGCCTCCGGTAAAATTGTTCCTGCAATTATCTGCGGCACTCGTGACGGTCATAATGGGGGTGCGTATCGAGTTCTTCTCTCTGCCGTTCGGCGGGATCATCGCGCTCCCGGCCTTTGTCGGCGGGTCTTTGACCGTGCTCTGGATCGTCGGTGTTACTAATACGATTAATCTGATCGACGGGGTGGACGGTCTGGCGGCAGGGGTTTCCCTTATTGCGGGGATCACGCTGTTCACGGTGGCGATATTGCTCAAACGTTTTGATGTGGCCCTGCTCGCGAGCGCTTTTTGCGGGGCGACGTTCGCTTTTTTGAAGTTCAACTTCTCTCCGGCCTCTATCTTCATGGGTGATACCGGCAGCCTGTTGCTCGGGTACATGCTCGCCTGCATGTCGGTCCTGGGGGTCCTGAAAAGCGCGGCGGCCCTGGCGCTCGCCATACCGCTCCTGGCCCTTGGTATACCGATCCTCGATACGATCGCTGCGATCGTGCGTCGCGTGAAGCATCGCACGCATATATTCAGGGCCGACGATCAGCACCTGCATCATCGGCTTTTACGTATGGGATTCACCCAGAAGCAGGTCGTGTGGGTGATCTATTATGTGAGCAGTATGTTGAGCGTTGCGGCGGTCATGCTCACGACAGTTTCCGGCGCATGGGCTTTTATCGGGCTTTGTGCCTTTGCGGGGCTGATCTATATCGGGGTCAGGATCATCAAGAGACTGGAGCTGGTCTGATGCTGCGTACGATCGCCGTTGTCTTTGGTACCCGCCCGGAAGTGATCAAGCTCGCTCCGGTCATCCGTGAGCTGCGTAAATACCCGCAGAAGTTCAGGACGGTCGTTATCGTTACCGGACAGCATCAGGAGATGCTTTCTCAGATGCTGCGGACGTTCCGCATACGACCGGACCATGATCTGCACGTGATGCAGAAAGGACAAACGCTTTCGGGGCTTTCATCCCGAGTCCTGATGCGGCTCGAGAAGGCCTTTGAGCGGACGCGTCCCGATATGGTCGTCGTGCAGGGTGATACCTCCACTACGTTCCTGACCGCGCTGGCGGCTTTTTACAGGTCCATTCCGGTCGCACATGTTGAGGCCGGACTGCGTACCGGCGATGTACGTAATCCGTTCCCCGAGGAAATGAACAGGCTGCTCTCGACCCGACTGGCCTCCTTGCATTTTGCTCCCACTGCAGGGGCGTTCAAGGTCGTCGCACGCGAGATGCGTCCGGATGCCAAGGTGTTCTTAACGGGGAATACGGTCATTGATTCCCTGCGTATGTTCCTCGGACGGGACGATATGCGGCCATCCGGCCGGCGGCCCCATATATTGATCACTGCGCATCGGAGAGAGAGCTTCGGCAGACCGTTGGAGGATATCTGTCGGGCCATAGGTGCGCTTGCCGTAAAATATCCCGGGATCGACTTCATCTTTCCTGTACATTTGAACCCGCAGGTGCAATCAACGGTGCGGCGCATCCTTTCAAGAACGCGTTCGGTCAAGCTCATTGAACCGCTCCCCTACGACAGTTTTGTCCGCGTATTGAGCACCGCACAGTGCGTGCTCACTGATTCCGGGGGGGTACAAGAAGAAGCCCCGGCCCTTGGTATACCTGCGGTCGTTCTGCGTGAGGTGACCGAACGTCCGGAAGCCGTGAAAAGCGGTGCGGTCGTATGCGCGGGGACCTCACGACAGAAGATCATTACTGCGGTGTCGCGTATCCTGGATGATCCTGCGGTGCATGCCCGCATGTCCCGGGCGGTGAGCCCCTATGGCGACGGGCTGGCCTCTGAACGTATCGTACAGGCGATAGGGTATTTTTTCGGGGTTTCAGCGAAAAAACCCAAGCCTTTTTCGCCCGGACGCGCTAAAATAACGCCGTCCGTCCGTATCGAAAAGTAAGGACTATCAAGTCGTTCTACTATAATTATTAATTAAGGACCGGTATCAGCTATGGCCAAGGTCGTGATCAAAGGCGGGAAGGTCCTGCACGGTGAAGTGCAGGTCAGCGGTTCTAAAAATTCGGCATTGCCGATACTTGCAGCGGTCAGCATGCTGGAAGGTACCAGTCTTATCAAGAATATACCTGATCTGACCGACATCACGACCATGGTCAGAATGCTTCGGACCTTGGGGCTGAGCGCCGAATACAGTAATCATTCGGTGAAGGTCACGTCCAAGAACATGCTCAAGCATTTGATCCCGTATGAGCTCGTCACTAAGATGCGGGCGTCGTTCTTTATCGCAGGGCCCATATTGGCCAAGACCGGTTTTGTGAAGATCCCGATGCCGGGAGGATGCGCGATCGGGACACGGCCGGTCGATATCCATTTGAAAGGGTTTGAAGCTCTGGGGGCTACGATCACCGTCGAACATGGTTTTATCGATATTAAAGCGAAGGCGCTCAAGGGCAATACGGTGTGTTTCCCTTTTCCGAGCGTCGGCGCTACCGAGAACGTCATGATGGCCGCAGCATTGGCCGAGGGAACGACGAGGATCGAGAACGCGGCGAGGGAGCCTGAGATCGAGGACCTGGCCAATTTCCTTAATACGGCAGGGGCGAAGATACAGGGTGCAGGGACCGATGTCATTGAGATACAGGGGGTTCGGAAACTTCATGCGGTCACCTATAACGTCATTCCCGACCGCATCGAGGCCGGGACATTACTGCTGGCCGCGTCGATAACGCGAGGGGATGTTCTGGTCAACAATGTTGATCGGGAACATCTTATTCCCGTGCTTGCGAAGATGAAGGAGATAGGTATCCCGATGGATATCGAGGACCATACGGTCCGCGTGCGTCCTTGGGAAAAATTGAACCCGGTCGAGATCGAGACCCAACCGCATCCGGGTTTCCCGACAGACATGCAGGCACAGTTCATGGCGCAGTTGGTGCTTGTTCCCGGGACGAGCATGGTCAAAGAGACCGTGTTCGAGAACCGCTTCATGCATGCCCAAGAACTCAATCGTATGGGCGCTAATATCCGGGTCAAGGAACGGCTGGCGATCATCTCCGGTGTGCCGAAATTATCCGGTGCGCCGGTGCGTACGACGGACCTGCGGGCGGGAGCGGCCCTCTGGCTGGCCGGGCTTGTCGCTGACGGGGAGACGCTTATTTATGATATCGAACATGTCGAGCGCGGATATGATGATCTGGCCGGAAAACTGAACTCTATCGGGGCCTCGATAAAAAGGATGGACTAATGCCTGTGAATGCGGCGCCGGCGATCGGCACAAGACCAACGTTCATTGACATCCTTTTCTCCAGGATCGGGCTGTTCCGGTTAAGTCTGTTCATTGTGCTCTATGTCATCATCCTTGGCGCCTTGACCCTGCAGGTCTTTACGGGACGGGTGACCCTGCGCGAGGGCGAGGTCGCTGAATGGGACATCATCTCGCCTGTGAGCGGCGAGTTCGAGACCAGTGTGGACCGGGCCGAGACCGAAACACGCAGGCGCAAGAAAGAAGAAACGGTCGATACGGTCTATTTCATAGATAAGGCCATCCTTGATACGTCAAAGGCAAGTGTGCAGGATTTTTTCGGGAAAGTCAGGCAGTTGCACGCGACGGCACCCGAGAACAAAGAACAGCGTGATGCCATCCGCAGTTCGCTGGAGTTCAATATTTCCATCAAGTCGTTGTATCTGCTCACGTCGGCGCAACCGGAAAAACTGGACCTGTTGGAGTCGATCATCCTGAAAACGCTCTATGAGGTCTATATCGCCGGGGTCGAAGACGTGAACCTTCCTCAGCTTCGGGAGAAAGTGCAGGAGAATTTCAAGGCGCTGGGCCTTTCCGCCGAATACAAGCTGGCCGCTGAAGAGATCATCAGTGCGGTGCTCACGCCGAACAAAAAGGTCAACCAGGAACAGATACAGAAATTGCAACGTATGGCCCGTGAATCCGTCGAGCCGATCAAGACCAAACTGCACCGGGGTACCCCCATCGCGTATCGAGGCGAGCGTATTACGCGTCAGCATATCGCCGTTTTTAAGGCCCTTGGTATGTACGGGCGGGGAGTGGACATGGTCTATATCATCTCTGCAGCGGCTTTTGAGCTGCTCATGCTGATGATGTACGCTTCATATCTTTTCTTCTATCGCAAGAAAGTGTACCGGGACCCGAAACGGCTCGTGATACTTTCGCTCATACTGGCCCTCACCATGGTGCTCGCTCGTTTTATCGCTCATGGGAACGGACATGCGGTACCGGTCCCTGCGGCGGCGATGCTGCTCGTGATGCTGGTCGACGGACCTGCCGCGATCCTGGCGACGATGTTGATCAGTGTGCTGGTCGCCATGCTCTTCAATTTCAATATATCCGTACTGCTCATGCAATGCATCGGCGGCTTCGCGGCCATCTCGCGTTCGTCGGGCATCTTTCAGCGTACGGACCTTACGCGTGCCGGGTTCTCGATAGGCGTGCTCAATATGTTGACCGTTGTGCTCGTGGCTTTCCTGAAAAAGACCGCGGGGGGCACGGAGCTGATGGCTGATTGTGTGTGGGCAGGGCTTAACGGAGTGCTCTCCGCGATATTCGTTATCGGTACGCTCCCGTACTGGGAATCGATGTTCAATGTGGTGACGCCGATACGTCTGGGCGAGATGGCCAATCCCAATCAGGCGTTGCTGAAACGGCTCCTTATCGAAGCACCGGGGACCTACCATCACAGTCTCATGGTGGCGAACATGGCCGAGGCGGCCGCGGAAACGATAGGTGCGGACCCGCTGCTCGCTCGTGTCGGCGGATATTACCATGATGTCGGCAAGATCAAGCGGCCGGACTTTTTCGTGGAGAACCAGATCGCGGGGCAGAACCCTCACGACCGGATATCTCCGCGTTTGAGCACGATCATCATCCTTTCGCACCCGCGTGACGGGGTACAGCTCGCCGAGCAGTACAATGTACCTGATGTGGTGCGCGATATCATCGCACAACATCATGGGACCGGGGTCGTCTCGTTCTTTTTCCGCAGGTCCCAGGCGCAGGAACAAGTCCCGGTGAGCGATGCGGAGTTCCGGTATGAAGGTCCGGTCCCCAGGACACGGGAGGCTGCGATAGTCATGCTCGCTGATTCGGTCGAGGCAGCGGTGAGGTCCTTAGAACATCCGACCCCGCACAAGATCGAGACACTGATCCGCAAGATCATCAAGGACCGTCTGGATGACGGACAGCTCGATGATTGTGCGTTGACCCTCAAGGAGCTCGGACGTATACGTGAGGCCTTTCTGCACGTGCTGGGCGGGCGGTTCCATCATCGCATTGATTATACTGAACGTTCCCATGCGCCTTCCGAGACCGATCAGGACCAGGCCACCCCGGCCGTCTTTGATGCCGTCGGTGATTGATACGTATGTCCGTGCGCATACTCATTAACGAAGAATCATCGGTCCCGAACAGAAAGGCCGTTGCGGTCATTGCCCGGCGTGCGCTGCGGGCCATGCGGCGTTCCGGAGCGCTCAGCATCACGTTCACGAACGATGCTGCGATACAAAAGCTCAATAAACAATATCGTTTTCGCGATAAAGCGACGGACGTCCTTTCATTTCCGATGAACGAGGACGGGCTGATCGGCGATATCGTTATTTCCGTCCCGACCGCCCGTCGGAATACCGTTCTTTTCGGGACCACGTTCCCGGAAGAATTATTGAGGCTCACTGTGCACGGTATCCTCCATGTCTGCGGGCATACCCATAAGACCCGTGTGAAAAAGAGTATAATGTCCCGTATGGAGAACAAGATACTGGGGCGATCAAAGGAGGTGCTCACATGAACGGTCCTCATAGTATATTGAGCAGCCTGCGTAATGCGCTGCACGGGATCTATATCGCTTTTCGTGATGAGCGTAATATGCGTATCCATGGTGTGTTGACGGCCCTTGTCCTTGCGCTCGTTGCATGGCTCAAGGTCTCTCGGCAGGAAATACTGATGATCCTGTTCTGTATCGCCATGGTCTGGATCGCGGAACTGTTCAATACCGCCATCGAAGAATCATTCGACCTGCAGACCAGTAAAGAACATCCGCAGGTCAAGGTCGGAAAAGATGTTGCGGCCGGCGCTGTGCTCGTTGCTTCACTGTTCTCGGCAGTGATAGGGACCGTCATTCTGTTGCCGAAACTCTGGAGCGTATTCCTATGATGTCCACTGTGACCAGGATCGCCCCCGAGGTCTTGTTCTTGAGCGTTCTTGTCCTTCTGTCCGCTTTTTTTTCTGCTTCAGAGACGGCTATCACGACCATATCCCGGTCAAAGGTCTCTTTGTTCAAAAAACAGGGGAGGCGCGGTTCGGTTTCTTTGGAACATGTGCTCCGGTATCCCGGCCGTACGGTGACGGCTATTCTGGTCGGTAATAATGTGGTCAATATCCTGGCCTCCGTCCTGGGAACGGTCATCATGGTGACGATATTGGAGATGCACGGCTGGCAACAGGAACTGGCTTTAGGTTCAGCGGTGACCACCGGGGTCATGACGTTCCTTATCCTGACCTTTGGGGAAGTATTCCCGAAGACCGTGGCGCTTGCGCATCGGGAAACAGTGGCCTTGTTCGTTGCTCCGATCATCCGCTGGTTGGTCCTCATACTTACTCCGATCGTTATCGTGCTGGTCTCTTTTCCCGAGTCCGTGATGCGTGTGCTGCGTATCTCAAAAAGCCCGCGCGGGCAGACGGTGTCCGAACAGGAAGTACGCGCCTTCATCGATGCCAGCAATGAGGACGGGGCGCTCGAGGAAGAAGAAACGAGCATGCTGCATAAGGTGTTCGAGTTCAATGATACGCCGATATCCCGTGTCATGACCCCTCGGGCTAAGGTCTGTGCCCTGGACGTCGATACGCCTTTTGAACAGGTCATGAAAGTGTTCTCGGTCAAACAATATTCCCGCGTTCCCGTATATCGAAAAAAACTGGATAATGTGCTCGGTGTTCTGTACGCCAAAGATATCCTGCTGTGGTTCTCTGGAAAAAGAAAGCAGAAGCCTCAGTTCGCAAATTTGGGCAGCGCTCTGCGCAAGCCTCTTTTTGTCCTGGATATACGCACGACCTCTTCTGTGTTCCGGCAAATGAAAAGGGAAAAGAACCATTTTGCCGTGGTTGTTAATTCCAAGGGGTCCTTGCTCGGCATTGTTACGTTAGAGGACCTGGTCGAGGAGATCATGGGTGAGATAGAGGACGAATTCGAGGAATAACGTTCTCTATACATCGATGTTCTCGTGCGTTATTCTTTCTCTGCAGGAGGGGCATGATGAAAAAAATGCGTTCACTGGCCGTCGTTTCGGGTATTGTGGCTGTTGCTGCTTTCCTTTATTTCTGGTTGACGTTCTATCCGGACATCCTGTGGTATACGGAGGTCGGATATCTTAAGGTATATCTTACGAGATATCTCTGGCAGATGCTGGTCTTTGTCGTCGGTACAGTACTTGCCGGTGCCGTGCTTTTCATCAACTGTGCCGTCGCTCGACGTATGGGGATAAAAGAACGTAAAAAAGCACGCCCTGCCCAGAAAGGGAGCATTGCGTACTTCGTCGGGGTGCTCAAGGAGAGCATGTTCGGCGGCCGTGCGGCCGGACAGACGGAGATCGATGTGACCCCGGTCGATGAGCGGTGGATATCCGTTCTGTTGACGGTATTTTGCGGTGCGATGTCCGTTCTTTTCGGCTGGCTGGCGCTGCAGCAATGGGGTGTGCTGATGCGTTTCTTCCATATGGTCCCGACGCAGGTATCCGATCCGCTGTTCCATAAAGATATTTCATTCTATTTGTTCGCGTATCCCGTTTGGAGCTTCGTGCAGCGCTGGTCCACAGTACTTGCGGCCATAACGATACTGATGTCCGGATGGATATACTTCAGCGATTATGTCGTACAAGTGGTCAACGGAAGGCTTGAGATGCCTGTTCCTGCCCGCAGACATCTGTTGGTGCTGTTCTCCGTTTTTTTCCTGCTCATTGCATGGTTGTTCCGTTTGAAGATCTTTGCACTGGTCGGTGCGAACCATACCGTTTTTACCGGTGCGAGCTATGCCGATATGCATGCCGTGGTCCCGGGACTCTGGTGCGCGACGGTCATGAGCGTATGTATCGCCCTCGTCGCGCTGTGCTCTGTGTTCGTCTCGCTTCCCTGGACGGTGCTTGCTTCGGCCATAGTGTTACTGGGTGCAAGTCTGGTGTTCTTCAATGTTGTGTATGTGCCGATCATGCAGAAATTGATCGTGGCGCCCAATGAAATGACCAAGGAGCGTCCGTACATCGAGAATAATATCAAAGCGACGCGAGAAGCGTTCGGCCTGAACATGGTCAAGCACCACGATTTTCCTTACCAGCCTAATCCCTCGCAGATAGTGCAGCAGGATGTTTCCTTTATGCGCAATCTGCGGGTGATCGATCCGCTCCCGCTGAAACAGACCTTGCGTCAGATCCAATCGATCCGGACCTATTACGATTTTAATGACGTGGACATCGATCGATATACTATCGGCGGACGTTCTCAGCAGGTCCTGGTCGCAGCTCGGGAATTGTTCTCGGAGAAGATCCCGGAACGCGGGCGCAACTGGATCAACGACCATTTAAAGTACACCCACGGATATGGGGTGGTCATGACCTCGGTCGCGGACAGTACCCCGGACGGTCTGCCGAAGCTTCTGGTGCGTGATATCCCCCCGACGTCCACGGATATCCAGGTCACGCGGCCGCAGATATATTTCGGCGAACGGACCGACCCGTATATCATCGTGAAGACAGCGACAGAAGAATTCGATTATCCCGAAGGAGATACCAATAAATATACGTCATATGCGGGAACAGGGGGGATCGCCATCGGTTCGGTATGGCGTAAGCTTCTGTATGCCTTGCATTTCGGCGATCTCCGTATACTGTTCAGCAGCTATCTGACAAAAAGTTCCAGGATATTCTATCATCGGCAGATACTGTCGCGTGTACAGCGCATCATGCCTCTGCTCGGGTATGACAGTGATCCGTACATCGTTGTGAACAAGCGTGGGGAACTGTATTGGATCATCGATGCCTATGTGACGATGCACAGTTACCCGTGTTCGACACAGGCGCCGGGCGGGTTCAATTACTTGCGTAATTCGGTCAAGGTCGTTGTCAATGCGTATACCGGGGAGACGAAGTTCTATGTGTTCGAACATGAGCCGGTCATTGATACGTATGCGCGTATGTTCCCGGGGGCTTTTCGGGGAAAAGCGGAGTTCCCGCAGGACCTGCTCCCTCATGTGCGGTATCCCGAGGGGATGTTCCGTGTGCAGTCACAGATGTATCAGCAGTATCATATGACCGACCCGCAGGTCTTCTATAATCAGGAGGACCTCTGGGCGATACCGCAGAAGAGCCAGGGAGATTCCCGAGAGATGATGCTGCCGTATTATGTGATGATGAAGCTCCCGGGTTCTCAGGCAGTACAGTTCGTGCTCATGCAGCCGTTCTCTCCGAACCAAAAAGATAATATGGTCGGCTGGCTTGCCGCTTCCTGTGATCAGCAGGATTACGGGGCATTGTTGTTGTACCGGCTCCCCAAGCAGACACTGGTCTACGGTCCTCTGCAGATAGAGGCGCGTATCGATCAGGATCCGGACATCTCTAAGGAACTGTCCCTGTGGGGGCAAAAGGGTTCCAGGGTCTATCGAGGCAATCTGCTCGTTGTCCCCATCCAGAACACGTTCCTGTACGTTGAGCCTATCTATCTGGTCGCGACCGAAGGTCAGATCCCTGAGCTTAAGCGGGTGATCGTGGCTTCAGGTGAAGCGCTTTCGATGGGAGCCACGCTGACCGAGGCCCTCACAGGGCTATTGGGCAGCAAGCGGCGGACCTTATCCTCGATAGGGCAGACGCCGGCGATGCTCGCGCAGGATGCCTTGCGTTTGTACCGTGCGGCGAAGGCAGCCCTGAAAAAAGGGGCCTGGAGCGAGTTCGGAGCGCAGTTCGATTCCATGGAACAGCCGCTGCAGGAATTGAGCAGAGAGAAGTAGTAACGAGTAAGGAGATCATATGAAGAAGCTGATCCTGTCGATCGTGCTCATCAGCCTGTTGGTCGGACTGTCCGGCTGTGATCTTGAGGGTGACGAGCAGCGGAAGAACATAGGTCTGACGCTCCTCAAGCTAAAAGAGGCGGTCAATGCTTCGGACCGCGATGCGTTGCGGGAGATCATTTCCGATGAGTATGCCGATGACAGCATGAAAAAGGAGGCCATTGTCGATGATGTTCTGGGCCGAAAACTGTACATCAGCGGGTATAACCTTGAAAAGATAGAGCTCAATGATGAAAAGAACCGGGCCACCACGATCACTGAATTGCGTTTCCCCGGAGGCGATGTCAATGTCCGTATCCCGGTCTTTCAGCGCGAGATATCACTTAATGTGACCACATATGACAGGAAACGTTTTACATTGCAGCGCGAGAACAAGGATGTTTGGCGTATCATCCGTATGGATGATCTGGCGCGTATCAAGGAAGGACGGATGGGGAGCAAGCCTCCTGCGATCTCGTCACTTGAATACATGCCGGAGCCTCCGCGCAGAGGAGATACATTGGAAGTACGGATGCGTATCGAACGAGGTACGGATGACCGGTCGATATTCCTCGCGGTGAACGGCATCCCTGTCGGGTCATATACGCAAAGCGGGTTGCCGAACAAGGAATTGAGCGATACGTTCCTGCAGGTGTTCCGTATCCCGGGAGATATCCCCGAGAAAAGTGATTATCCGGTCGAGGTCATTGCGTTCGAGGGACGGGTCGATCCGCTGCAGCTATCTCTTTCCGATCTGGACGGCGTACATTATAAATCGATCACGTTCATTGTTCGTTGAGCCCCTGCGTACACGCATCGCGATATCCTGATAGGCGCCGATAGTATTCATGCGAAAAAGATGTTCGGAGCGACCGTGTGACCAGCGGTTCGTTCGCTATTTTGACCTGTTGAGCTGCGGGGCTTTGTGTTCGTTCTGGACGCTGTTGATCTCGCTGTTCATGTCCTCCGTATGGAAGGCATCAACGATGCGCGGGGTCACCATTACGGTGATATTGCGCTTGGTCTTGGTCATGACCTTCTTTTTGAACAGTTCCCCGAGGAGCGGGATACTGCTCAGTACGGGGACTTCCTGCACGGTCTCCTGTATCTTATCCTTGACGAGGCCGCCGATAATGAACGTTTGTCCGTCAGCGACGATGACCTGGGTGTGGGCTTCGGTCTTTTTCAGCGAGGGGACCGATGTTGCACTGTCGAGGGATACTTCGCTGATGATCGGACGCAGGTCGATCATGATATAGCCGTCCTGGTTGATATGCGGCGTGAACTTCAGTTCCGTGGTCGCCTGGAGGAATTTTGTCGTCTTTGACGTGACGGATCCCGCTGAGGTGTAGGTGATCGTCGTGTCCTGGTATCCGACATCTTCTCCGGTGCTCATGGAGGCTTCCTGATTATTGAGCGCCATGATCCGTGGCGAAGAAAGCAGGTCGAAGTCCGAGCGGGAACGGACCGCATTGAAATACGCGGTCATATCGCCGTTGACGATCTTGACGTACAATCCCGAAGGGTTCGTTGCAGGCGGTTCAGTGGCGAACCCGGCTGTTTTTGCATAGCTCGTATCGGAGCCCTCGGTATTATTGACCTCGATGCTCGTTCCGACCGTGTTCCCGTCCTCGAGAGAGGTCTCGAATATCTGGGCCTGTACCATGACCTGCAGCGGAGGAGCATCAAGTCTTTTTATGATCTCTTCGATCTTCTTTATTTCAGGATGATTACTGCTGATGATGAGCGAGTTCGAGCTCCTGCCGACGAGCACTTTGCCTTGCAGTGAGGGGACGAGCTTGATGAGTTCTGTGGTCAGTGTATCGATATTGGCATAGCTGATCGTGAACGTCCTGATCTGGGTGTCGGCCCCGCCTGTCGTGCCCTTGAGCGGGACGATACGCAGCAGGTTCGCTCCCTCTATCGCATACGTATACCCGGTCGATTCCAGGATCGCATTGAGCGCGGTCATCGGTTCAACGTCCTTGAAATGGGCGGAAACGGAACCCTGTACGTTCTTGCCGTATACGACATTGAGCCCGCTTTCGCGGGAGAAGGTGTTCAGGACGGAAGGAAGTGCGACGTTCGAAAGGTCCATGGAAAGGGTCTTCTTGATGCCCAGCGGAGTGACCTGTGCATTACGCAGGTCCTTGGTGTTGGACCAGTCGGTCAGCCGGGAGAGCGCTTGTTGGAACGGTTTTGTTCTGCCGAGCAGGATGGCCATATCTCGTCTGGTCACTGCAGAGAGCGGTTTGAACGTATGGGAACCGCTGGGGACGAGATCCGTAAGCCAGTCACGCTTATAGGCGATATCAATATAGCTTGCGCACCAATGGTCCAGAGGGATATCGATGAACGGGGTGCCGGCCGTGCGATCGAGCATTTGTTCATCGAGTTTGACCGCGATATATACCGCGTCAGCTCTTGTCAGCCATTTTACCGGAGCGGCGCTCGCATCTTTGGGTGGGAACACGCCTTCAAGGGATACTTTTTTCAAAGCATCGAGGTCCGAAGAAAAGGAGAGCCCTTTGATGCGGGCGATCCAGACCGCGACCTCCTCTTTGGATACGGACGCGCCGGGCCTGAATTGACGATCATTCCCTGAAGGGAAGGCTCCTGCGGTCGCCAGAGCGATGATAGTGCGGTCGGCCGTTGTATCTTCGGACAGGTCGCTCAGTACGGCCCTGCGGATGAAATTGCGCTGTTCCGTGAGCGTGTTGCCGTCCTTGGTCCTTCCCGTAAGGGTCAGTTGATATTTGCCCGGGAGCGGTGCATAGATCTGCGCGGAGAATGAGCGGTCGTCCCGGAGCTCGATATTTTTCCCGTTGATATCCAGGGCTGTGATCGGGCCGTCGATCGAGCCGTGTGCCGTGAAAGAGGGACTGTCAGTGATGGTATGGTCCTTCGGCGAGAACGTGTTCAGGAACGTCTCCGCGGCAAGGAGAGAGGTCATTGCTGACGTGCTGAGTATGATCAAAAGTGCGAGGAATTGTTTTTTCATGTAGTGACTATTTTAGTACTTTTAAAGTATATTTTCTATTCGATTTTATGTCCTTGATGACGGCCGTGCCCGTCGCTTCATCGGCCGTAATGAGCGTGTATCCCCGATAGGTCATACCGACAGCGACAAGCGCGGAATCCAGGAATACTTTTATGACGCCGTTCTGGGTCCAGAAACCCCGGAGGGTCGGCAGTTGCATAGTATCTGTGAGTGCTCTTGTGCCGACGGATCGCGGAGGTGTCGTGTTCAGTACATAGTATACGACGGTCGTATCGATGGTGCTTTTGCCGTTCGGTTGGGTACGGAACTCGAACGTGTTCGTTGTGAAGGTCTGAGGGTCGTTCTTGACGATCTGTATCATCCTGGCGCATTCAACGATCGTACCGGCGAATTGCATATCGTATGTCTGGGTATAGAAGTAGGGATGTGCCTGTCGCGGCTGGGATCTCATCGAGGTTATCGTGAGCCCGCTCTTGTTGAGCACTTTGCGAATGATCGGGTCCATGTTCACGTTGAATCGGGGGATCTTTTCGGCAAGGATCGCCTTGATCGTTCTTTCTTTTTCCTGGAGGATAGGGAGGTCTTTTATGAGGAACTCCGCATCAAGTATCGCCTGATTGAGGTCGAGCGACTCCTTTCGTGCGACGCGATAGTCCTGCCACAGCCCCGAGAGGACGATCTGGATGACGAAATAGCTGACCAGGAACGTGAGCAGACAGATCAGCAGGACTTTTTGCCAGAGCGGAGCGTTGCTGAATTCCGTATGTATGTTGAACATCAGAGCCCTCCGTGCAGCAGCAGGGTGTAACGAAAGACGATGCGTGATCCTTGCGCGGGGATGATCGATTCTTCAATGATGTTCTTGAGCAGCGGTTGTTTGTGCAGGTGCTGCAGGTATTGTGCCAGCATGAGTTTGTTCTCGGCGGTCCCTTCTATATAAACCTTTGGTGCGGACGGGTGATCTTCCTTTTCAAGGGCGGGCTGGTACCGGACCAGTGTCACGGATATGCCCGGCAGAGGCTTCGAGATAGGGATGAAAAAACCGACGACCTTTTTATCTTGTTCAAGGTGTTCCAGCATGGAGTCCGCTTCCCGGAGCTTCTGCACCAGTTCATTCGCTGAGACGGCCAGCGGTTCGAGCTGGGCATATCGTGCCCGTTGGACGGATATCGTACGCCGCAGCTGATAGGTCCTTCCCCAGATGAACAGGGCGAACAGTATCATGATGATGATCGCTGCGGTGATATAGGTGAACCATTGTCTTGTGGTCCTGTCCGTGGCCAACCGTTCTTTGATGCGTTCTGCGCCGTGCGGCTGCGGTTTAGGGAGGCTTTTTTGCAGGTCCGCGGTCTGTTGTTCCGAGGAACGCATCATGGCCAGGCCCAAGACCCCCGCGAACAAAGCAAGGCGAGGTCCGTGATCGAGCAGGATCTGCTGGAAACCGGTATCGGTATCTTGCGAAAAAAGAGGCATGGTGGGGACGGATGTCAGTCCTTCGATCTGTGATGCTATGTTCGGGAGAAGACTGCCTCCGCCGCAGAGCATGATGCGTTCCACCGGGCATAGAGGCATATCGTTGGAATGATATTCAAGGAGGCGTACCAGTTCCGCGCCCCATCGTTCCGGGGTTTCCTGCACGCTGGCCCTGATCTGTCTTGCGAACACGATAGAACGGTCCTTCACGATGATGACCGTGGTCGTGCGGTGTCCGATATCAATGACCGCAGTGACCTCCGGGGCATCAGGGTACAGTCGCACATAGAGTTCCTGCAGCGCCATACTGACATCCACGATCGCGGACAGGGTGACCCCGGTACGTTTCCCGATCTCGCGGTAAGTGTTTATCACGGTCGGCGGCATTGCGGCAACGAAGAGTTCGGCCTGTTCTTTTGTGTTCAACGTATATCCGATCGCCGCTGTATCGGCGGGGAACGGAACGAGCGGAAGCAGTTCTTTTTTGATCGCCGAGAGCAGCTCGTTCTTTTTGTCCGTAGCTTTTACCGGTATGCGGCGGTATGCGGTCGCCTGGTTGGTAAGCACGATATTGAACTGTTGTACCTTTAATTTATGCCGCGAGAGCAGTGTGCGTATCGCTTGTGCAGTCGATTCGTCCGGAGAGACGGTCGCAGGGAGCTCTTCGATATCGAGCAGGAGCGGGTTCTGATGGTTATCGACGAGGGCCATTTTTACGTGGCTGGTCCCCCGGTCGAAGGTGATGTTCGGAATGAACATATTGCTCAGGGTCTTTTTTGCCCGACTGAATCCGATGTTCTTGAGCGTGCAGTTCACATCCCCGCTGTTGAAGATGAACTGGAGCTTGGTGATCTTATCCCGTACTTTCTTCAGGAGTAATTTCTGGTGAGGATGGTTCTTACTGAGCGTGAAGGAGATCGTTTCGATGGCCCCGTGGGCGTCGGTCAGCTCGATGTGCGCCTGTTCGGGCGCGGTCCCCGCGATGTCGAACTCGATACAGTTATTGCCCCCGATGCGGAACGGGGTCCCGTTCTTCCCGTTCTCGGTATCCACGCCAAAGCCCGGCCATTCGCCGGCCCCGATCAGTGTTGCGCTGTTCTTGGATTGGATGAAACGCAGTCCGTTGAACGTGTACCAGGTCCGGTCGCTCGAGCCGTCGAAGCGTTCTTGAATTTCGAGTGGCGAGTGGCGAGTGGCGGGTGACGGGTGTTTGTTCACAGAACGACGTTCTGTTGGTATGGGGACGTTCTGTCCCTGTTTTTTATCGGGTCCTTGATCCGTATCCAATGACCTCTCGTCACTTGCCACCTGCCACTTGTCACTGTTCTCGTTCGGCACGTTAGGCATAGTTGATATTACCTGATCTCCAGATCGCTCTCGATGATGTTCTGACAATGCACGTTCCTGCTTATCGTGTTCCCTTCGATCGTCCAGTTCTTGGAGAGAGTATCAAGGCCGATGGAGAAGACGATATAGTACGTCCCGTTGTTCTCATACCCGTAGGTCGGGGGTATGGTGCGCTTGTCGGTCTTGAACGGGTCGGACATTATCTTTCTGAGGAGCTTCGGCGAGCTGCCCGTCAGGTCCGATGTTATATTGTCCGGGAATCGGCCCGTGTACTGATAGTAGGTCTCGATAGCGTTCTTCAATAGCGAGAGCTCTGTTTCAGCCCTGGTTATCTTGCTTTCGTTCTTGATACCTTCAAAATAGGGAAGTGAGACGGCGGCGAGGACCCCTATGATCATCAATACGAACAGCATTTCGATCAGTGTGAACCCTTTTTTCATGTTGGTATTATACCTTAGAGGGACAAGAAACAGGAAACAAGAAACAAGGAGAGAGAATTGTGTGGGTGGCAGAGGTCAGAAACGTTAGTACTTGTTTCTTGTGTCTCGTTTCTCGTTCCATTACTCCTGCTTCACCGTAACGCTCGTCTTCAGGATGTCGTCACTCCCTTTAGGCAGTGTTACGGCCGCAGAGCCGTCCGAGGCCCATGACCAATCCTGTGTACCGTTGATACCTTTGGAGAAGATGACATAATGATCGTTGCCGGTGATGTTCTTTGTCGCGAAGCCGTATGTGCCGGTATCCGTGTCGGTCTTCCATGGGTCCGGAAGGACACTTCCGATCATCTGAGGTGTTGCACCGGTCAGAGCGGTCGTCAGGTTTCCCGGCAGCGTGTCATGGTGATGGCGAAGGTAGGATTCAACCGCAAGTTGCAGGGTGCCGGTCTCTTTATCGGCCTTCATCATCCAGCCTTCTTGTTGCATGCCGCGGAACGAAGGGATTATGATCGAGACGAGAATGGCCACGACCGCCATGACGATCAAAAGTTCAATGAGCGTGAAACCTTTTTTTGTGCTCATGTGCATATCCTATCATGATAATCGTGCGATACAAAAACTTTTTTATTTCTGCGGGATCATTCGTATGCGATCTGTCGGGAACGCCTGTATGCCTGCAAGACGTCCCTGTTCGAACACGAGCCACGTTCCGCTGGTGCCGAGCATCGTGGTCCCAACATAGGGAAGATCGAGGCTTCCTAATGCGTACAGTTCCGTGATCTCCGAAGCCTCATTGTATATGATATGGGGACAGGAGACAGTTCCGATCCCGGGAAGATGAACACTGGCCGCTCCATGGAAGTCCACTTCTTTTATTGTTCCATCCTCAAAATAGGCGATACTTCGGACATGTGCAGGGCCGGTGGTATGGGGCAGAAAAAGAAGATACGAGGTCTCTTTAGTGTAATATGCATAGAGTACATTGTTGGTCTCTCCCCAGGTTATCCAGTCCGGGACAGTCCTGTGTAGCTCAAATGACCTGCTGCTTGATATTCCCCTGTGCAGTGTTGAAGATATGATCTTATTGATCATATGTATAACTCCTTGAACAGAACAGTTGTCGACCAGTAATGTACGTATACTTAGATATCGGTATCTATATACTGATATTTCATAAATCTCTTTGGGTCGAACAAATAGTTGAATTTGTCCTAGGACCGCTACGATAACTAAATATATGCGGATATAAAGGTTGATCATGTAGAAAATATGTTCAAAAAGGAGCTATATATGTTATTAAAGAAAGTAGTATCAGTTTCCGATCAAAAAAGACCTGAGATAGTACTTGATATAACACCAAAGCATGGCGCTGGTCCGCTGTATTGGCGCGGCAAGCTGTATGACCTGTTGCAGAATACTCTGTTGAATTATGAAGATGGTTTCAGGTTCTCATATCATGCATTGAATGATGGTTTGGTCCGTGTCGTTATCTGTGCCGGCTATGTGAATTATGTTGAGAGACCTCATGATGAGAGTAATATTCTTTATAGGATCGCTAACGAGAGCACTCCGTTCAGTAAAGATGAGCCTCCTTTGTATAAAAACGCTCGTTATTTTGTGACTGAACCAAAGAACCATGATATGAGCGTTCATTATCTGGTCATATCAAGACATGCACAGCGTCATATCGGTGACCTTAGCAGGTTGGATTGGTCCGCACTAGGAGATGTGGTCCAGTATTTGACCAAAGAGCTTGGCTTGAAAGAGTTCCGTTTGGATATGAACACGAAAAAAGCCCAAGCTATTCCCCAATTTCACATGCATGTGCTTTCAGGTAAGGATGGGGAACCATATCCTCCTTTGCCATGATACGTACTAGAACGGATATAAAGAGATACGGATGTTAAGCACAAAAGTCATAGGCTATACGAACATCGTTACTCAGGAGCAGGGAGTAGATATCTCGGCCTCCTCTGTTGTCCGTCATTTTTCGACGATATCGGGGATAGGGAATCTGGGGGCTACCCCGGCGGACGGTTTTACCCGTGCGGCCTGGTCAAAAGAAGAAGCCGCTTTCATCGACTATATCAAAATGCAAGCGGAAGATGCGGGGCTGATCACTGCCTATGATGCCCTTGGTAATTTCTATGTGACGCTTCAGGGCAGGACCGACGAGGTCATTATGACCGGATCGCACAGTGATACCGTCGTGTGCGGCGGTAATTTTGATGGTGTTGCCGGCATAGTGCTCGGTCTGGAAGCCCTCATTGCCATCAAGAACAGCGGTGTGGAATTGCAGAAGTCCTTGCGATTGGTCGCATGGCGGGGGGAAGAGTCCGCTACGTTCGGTATCCCTTATATCGGAAGCCAGGGGGCGTTCGGACAGCCGTTCGTGAATGATGACGGTGAGCGTGTGGATGTTCTCTCCAAGACCTATTCGAACGTTCAGGGCAAGATACGCTTACGTGATGCCATTGTTCAGAGAGGTTTCGATCCGACGGTCCTGGAACATACCCGAGCAACGCTGGATGCCGACCGTATCGCCGGATATGTTGAACTGCATATCGAGCAGGCGAACAAACTGGAAAAAGCGGGATGCGATATCGGCGTGGTCACCAGTATACGCGGTTCGAGGAGACGGCGTATCAGTGTTGAGGCATTGCCGGCAGGGGACGAGCTCCAACGGTATATGGAGGGGATGGGTGGAGAGTTCTTTAAGGTCAGTCTGGTCGGTGAAGCGCGGCATTCCGGTGGCACCGAGATGGGCCCCCGATACCGCAAGGACGCTAACCTGGCCATGTCCTATATGCTCACGTCACTGGATGAGCTGGCGCGGGCATATGTGACGCGCGGAACATCCGTTCTGCAGACCGTCAGCGGAGTGAATACCGATCCTTTCGGAGGTCCGCAGGACCCTCGTGTGTCCGCGGAGAATGGCCTCACAAAAGTAAGCGGATTCGGACATTTTACGCTCGGGGTCCTTTCTTCTGATCTGGCGTTCCGTGAGAGTTATGTCAACGAAGCCTTCCGTATCATCGACGGTATCGCCGTGCAAAAAGGCGTCCGTTCCATGATCGAACACATTGACAGAAAAATGCCGGAGCACAGTGCTGCCGCCCGGTCCGTTCCGCAGGAGGTGTTCCAGCGGTATTATGAGACCTGCGAGGCGAACATCGCTCTGGCCCGTTTTCAGGTCGAACTGGATGAACTGGTGCAGGGCATGCTTTCGACCGGGGCGGACCTTGTACATACGGTGGGTGTCTTCAACAGTGATCACGGATTTAATAAGGACCATCCGCAGGTCTTTGACGTCCTTCCGCATCGTAAAAGCCTCTTCAGTTATTGTGCCTTCGATGTCCGCAGCAATGATGCTCTGGTCCATGACCGGTTCATGGCGCAGGTGCAGGAGGTGGTCTCGCGTGCCTGTGCGCGGTACGGTCTTCGTTCTCTCCGGGATGAGAACCTCAGTTCTGCGTTCCCGGTCAAGGCATTGGACGTCCATATCCGGGGGCTCATAGCGGATTCTGCGGAAGTGTTCGGTTATACCTATATGGAACTTCCGAGCGGGTCAGGGCATGACGCGGCGGTCGTGGCCAAACAGGTACGCAGCGACGGAACGCATATACCGACAGGGATGATATTCATTCCCTGTAAGGACGGGTTGAGCCATTGTAAAGAGGAGTTCACGAGCCTGGGGTCGTTAGTGAAGGGCGGTAATGTTCTCGTACGTACGCTACTGAAGCTCTCTCGCTGATACGGGGCCCTTGCCCTGACATATGTAATGATACGCAACTATTTTCCTGAAAATACGATATCTATATGGATGGATATCCCGCTGCTTTGCTGTACGGCGATCCATCACGGGGAGCGCGTATATGTATGCGAAACTGATAGCGAATGGGACATATGCCGGGTATAGGACCTTGCGCCCTTTTTCGGCGAGCGTTCGCCTGATCGACGGGACCGTTCTTGGCGAACAAAAGCATATGATCGATACTCGTGCCGTGCGGTTCGCGGAACAAGTATATGCGCGGTACGGCACGGATATCACGGTCCATATCAATGGTGGTCTGGCGCGTGAACAGCCGCTTTCCTCCGCACGGGACATCGATATCGCCGTATTTGATAAGAACGGCAGATCATACCGGCGTGCTGATAGCGGCCCGGTGATGGCGGAGGTAAAACACATAGCTTCGGAAGTGTTCAAGGGGTATGAATATACCATCTCTCTACCGGTCCATGAGGACCACGCGGATTTTCTTTTAAAGATGAACGCTATCAGCTTTGTGTTTGACGGCAAGGGAAAAGTATCCGGGCTTAATTGGCTTTTCCATTCACGGCAGGCGTATGAGGACTATGTGAAGAAGATCATTCGTACCAACGAGCCCCTCTCTGCGTCCCGATCCGTCCAGAACTCGTTCCCGTTCAAATACCACGGCATGCGTATCCTCGCGAAGATAATTAACCTGTGTTATGAGGACCGCCAGCGGATGGTCTCTCTCGATGTTATCGATGACGCGTTCAATAATTTCAGTCATAACGACGGACGTGATGAGGTCCTGAAAACCCTGTTCCGTGGGCTTTTTGAGCCTGCCCAGGAAGGATATGTTCGGCTGCAGCATGATCTGCAGGCAGAGCGTGATACCTGGCGGCGTATCATTACAGGGCTGATCGGTGATGCGGGGCTGCGTTCTTTTGAAAGTACGGTCATCATGTACTATCTCGGCATGGTCGCGAACCCGGATATCACCCACATCATGTTCGAACGGCTGGTCTCCGCTCCGGAAGATGCGCTGGTCAGGTTCTATTTTTATTTCAATATGATGCGTGACCTCAACAGGCGGCTGTTCCATGACAGTGTGCTGCCGTACAGTCTGCAGACCATGCTCCATCGCATGGCCGAGATCGTTCCGGAGGTCAGGGCTGATCTGCGGCCTTCCTCAGCAGATGAGGGCGAGATGAGGATCGTTAGTTACGCGGGTATGCAGCCCCAGGAATTTCTGGCGTTCTCCTACAGTTATCGGGACCATAGTTATCGCATATCCGATATACGTATGCCTGCGCATATATCCCCTGTTATGCGTGAATACTATATGAGCTTTGCCCTGATGAACCTTTGTTATCTGAGCCTTAAGCGTGCGGAGAAGGACATAGAGTTCGTGTTCCCTGCGGAAAGCAAGGTCAGTGAAATGGTCCGTACATTGTTTCAGGTCAGATAAGAGAATCCAGTCGGTTTAGTAAGTGGTGCCGGGCAGCGGTCTGAGCGCTCGGGCGGGGCTTCCCGCGACCAGATAATTCTCCGGAACATCTTCAATGACAATAGAGCCCGCGCCGATAATGGAGTTCTTGCCTATGGTGACACCGGGCATGATGATGGAACCGCCGCCGACCCAGACGTTCTCCTGCACGGTAATGGCGCCGTTCTTTTTTCCTTTGCGCGCCATCCCGGGTAATATATCCTCGACCGCGGGCATGTCCGTGAACATATGCACGCGCGGGCCGATGAGGACCTTATTCTGTATCGTGATGCCGTGTGTTCCGTCCATTGTCGCTCCGACGTTCATGAACACATCGCTGCCGATGCTGATAGTATCAGGGGCCTTATAGATCAGGCTGGAGCGGATGAACGTGTTCGTGCCGTACTTTTTAAAGACGCTTCCCAGTACTTCCGGCGGCATATTGTTAGTGACGGTGGTGAAGCGTTGGTCCTGTGCCATGCGTGCATATAATGCGCCGTGCATCGGGTCCCCGGAGCAGATCGCAAAAGGTCGTACGTCACGGTACACTCTGGCCCCGGGTTCAATAACGGCATGGGCGCCGATAGTGACGCCGGGATATATGATAGCCCCTTCTCCGATCACGACATCATCCCCGATATGGACCGCTTTGAGCGTGAGCGTGGTCAGGGCTCGGGTGCGCGGGTCCAGTGTGTGCCCGACAGCGTAGATCTGCACGTTCTTTCCTATACATACGTTGTTCCCGATATGTACTTTTCCGCAGTCGAGGATGATCACGCCGCCGTCCACCGTAACGTTTTTGCCGAAGAATATCCGTTCGCCCAGATCAAAGTGGAACGGGGACGTGAGGGTCAGACTGGGGTCGCTTTGTCCGAAGAGCCTGAGCAATGCCTCGAAATGTCTGTCCGGGTCGGCGTTGAACCGGTCTTCGAACGCTCTGCCGCTCCTGAACCGGTCCTGCCAGAACGGGACGTCCTTGCATTCTATGGCTTCGGAGATGGGGAACAAAAGTGATACCACTTTTTTGTACATTTCTGGTTCCGATATGGACTGTTTAAATGCCGCTTGTTGGTTGTCTCTTGTCTTTAAAGCTCTTCCGACGCTTATATCGGGATCTATCTTTCCCGACAGTGTCCGGGTCAAATTTTTCATTCTTCATCCATTTCAGGATATATTCGTGGATCGGTCCGAAATGGGGACGATGTAACATCTGCCAGAGGTCCTCGCGTGCATCGGGGGCGAGCCATCGAACGTTCACTTTATAC
The DNA here is from genome assembly GCA_964653455.1 of uncultured bacterium. Classification (GTDB taxonomy): domain Bacteria; phylum Margulisbacteria; class Termititenacia; order CAZZFK01; family CAZZFK01; genus CAZZFK01. Next base: position 372,278 of record CAZZFK010000001.1, on the reverse strand, counting down.
AAGAATTCCTCTCGAGAAATTTCCAGAAATTTCCGGGTTATCTCTTGTGTACTGTTGTCGAGAAGTCCTTTTTCCTTGAGCAATGCTATGATCTTTTTGCCAAGGCCGTCCTGATGGTATTTATCGAGGTCTACCGCATCTATCTTTGCTCCTTCAAGGATATAACTGCCTTGCTCTATGAAGTCATCGAACGAGAGCACATCCCGTAAGGTCTTAGTGGATACGACCTTATATTTATTCCCTTGGGAAGGCTTGCTCAGGATATTGAAGTCGGTCACTTTAAAGCCGTTAAGGTTCTGTTCAATATTGTAGTGCATGTTCTCGGAAGGCTGCAGGAAGGTCTTTTGGGAAAGAAGTCCTTTGCTGATGATCCTGTCCGGCCTGACCTGATTGAGAAGCAGAATATCCTGCCCGGCGATCTGCTCGAGCTGTTCGCGGGTAGCGTAGAACTGTATGATCCGGTCATTGAACGGGGCCATTTCTCTGGCGTAGTCCTCTAATTCGTTCTGGATCAATGGATCTTTTGATGAGAATCCTTGCGGTAGGCTCCTTCTGAAGAGACCGCCATTAAGGAACGTGATATCTGCATTGAACTCTTCACAACACAGGTCCGCCACGAACCCTGCGAGCGGACTGACCCTGAAGAAATCCTGATGTGTCTTTTTTGTTGAGTGTGATGTCTTTTTGTCTTTTTCCTCGTAGAACATGTCCATTTTCCAAACAATACGTTTGCTGGTCTTATGTGGGTTGATCTGACTGATGAGCTCACTTGTCTTGTCGTGAAAATTGACCGTGATCTTTCCGGTGCCGAAATATTTGAGCTGGTCTTGAGCGTGTATGAGCGGGATATCGGGATTGAGCAATGTTCCGGATTCAGGATGTCGAGTATGTGTATGGCCGCCGACGATCAGAAAATCTTTTTTCTCGAAGAGATCGTTCTCGGTCAGGAAATCAAAGAGCCTCTTGTCGTTCTGGATCCCTATATGCGTCAGAAATATATAGAAATCGGCTTTTTTCTTGATCTCTTGCGAAAGTCGCGCTACTTCTACCAAGGTCTCTTCAAAAGAAAGAATGGAAAGCTGTTTATTAATGAGCTTCATCTCAGATGTTTCAAAATGGCTGATGCCGAGCACGGCGATATTGAGCCCGGCCCGATTGAAGATGCGGTACGGCTCGAACATGAGTTCGTCTTTAAGAAATAAGTTCATGGAAGTCCAGGGAAGACTGTGGAATGTGTAATCGAGAGTGTGATTCTCTTTGAATATCTCATGATTCCCGGGAACAATGGCATCAATGATGCCGTTCATGGTCTTCTTGTTGTTGACCGTACTGATGATCTCCCTTAATCGTGATAACTTATACCATTGTGTTTTTATCAATTCGGGAGAAGACAGTTCTTCGTCAATGCGCTCGAGCATGTCGGATAGCGGGTATTTTGTCCTCAGATACGTCATATTCTCATAATAGGGGTTATCGTTGTCGAGGTGAAAATAATCCTTGTTGTTCATGAATTCCGTGAGATTTTCTTCTCGTAGTACGGACCTCTTGATCGCGCCTTCATTGTAGTCATGGGCCAGATCGCCGACGGAAAGTATCAGGCTGTTCTTGGGGTCGGACTTCCTTTCACTATCGATCTCGCCGAGCGCCTGTCTGATGGGTTTTTTCCCGGGAGTATGCATATCACCGACCTGGTAGATGGTCAGCTTGTGGTCCGTTGTTGAACCGAAGGCTTCGAGAAGGTCGAGACGTGCGTTGGCTATCTCGTCTTCGTTCATATACTTCGTACGTATAACAACAGGAGGGTTCTCTCCCTGTTTGTTGCGGTTCGCGTCCTCGGGGGTAGAATATGCCCCTTCAAGAGCATCATCATCAAATTCCAGCTCCCCGGTATCTCTCAAGTTATACATCTCTGTACCCTTGTAGGGAACAAGTATCGCGGGGGCTATCCCGCTGGGTTTGAGCTTTTTGATCTTTTTCATGGTCTCGGCGATATGCTCTGCTGTTTGGTCCGGCAAACCCACCATAAGGTACCAGCTGACACCGATGCCGATCGCGCGTCCTTGTTCGGTGATATGAGAGAGTAATTTCAGGTCGACGGCTTTTCGGATCTTTTGCAGAACGGCATCATTGAACGTCTCGACGCCGATCGAGAACCCGGTACAGCCTGTCGTTCTCAGATGTTCAAGGAACAGGTCCAGCATATGTAAATGTAGTCGTTCCTGGTGTTCTTCCAGTATCGTTCTGATCCTTTTCTGTGTTGAGTCCTGGTATATGTCGTACTTCAGGTCATGGCTGTAGTATGGCAAAGGGATCCCCTCTACCGTGATGAACTTGTATGTGACCAGGTCCTTGACGATCTGGGTGGCCTCATCCTCAGTGTTTATTCCGTCGATGGCCATAAATGAGTTCTCGTTTATGACAAGGTCTTTTAGCCGGGGATCTTTTTTGTCGTTCTTTTGTGCGAATTTGCCACGTTCCTGGAGCGTTTTGAAGAGCCCGGTCATGAATTGTTTGTCGAGCCGAAGATTAAAGATCCATTCCATGTCAGGGAACACCTTTCCCATGAAATCCGCTACCTTGAAAAGGCGGGGCATGTCCGCCGTGAATGTGTCGTCAACAAACTGTATGAGTCGGTATCCTTGTTCGTGGTATTGGTATACTTCTTCGAATACCTTATCAATGTTCCGTTTTTCAAGCCCTTTCTTCGGGTCGAGATGTTCCAGGAGCTTAATGGAGCAGAATCCGCAGTTATTCAGACAGCCGCGCATCGTCTGGACCATGCCGATGACGCCATGCAGCTTTCCTCTCTGGAGCTTGAAGTTGGTCCGCGCATACCGTTCGATGTCGAGTTTGTTCAGAGAACGTGAGGGCAACGGGACGTCACTGAACGCGAGCTTGTTCTTTTCGTTCGTAAGGAACTGTTGTGTGCGAGGTGAGAATATCCCTTGGTAATACTTTCCTATCTGTGGGGCATCCGGTCTGAGCAGGTCAGGGAGCTGTGCGATAGTGCGCTCGATATCTTTTTGGGCACAGGCGTACTCATACATGAAGAGCGGGAACAGTTCTGAGGCATTACCGAGGAAGGCCATATCGATGAATGCTTCCTGTTCGAGGTCCTCCTTGAATACCTGTGCATGGTTGAGCGTAACATGCGGGCCGCCGACGATGGTAGTGATGCTGCTGTTGAACCGCTTGGTCTGCAGCAGAAGCTTCCTGCCCTCCAGGACCTGAGGGGTCGTCATGGTGATACCGACGATGTCCGGCGAGAACAAGCTCAGGAATTCAAGGAATTCATCACGGTCCTGCATGAGCGCGTCGTCGTAGATGCGTACGTCGAAATGCTTTGTGACAGGTTCAATGACCGTATGGACCTTGTTGTCCGGCAGATAACTGTTCCAGACGTTCTTCATGTATGACCCTTCTCTGATGTCATCAAGGATGCTCGCCAGGGTGAGAATGCTGAGGGGGGCCTTTTCTGCGGGGAACTTTTGATAATAGGTCCGAGGGTTCACTAATGCGATCTTTATCGGGCTCTGTATTATTTTATTGTGCATGATCGTGCTCCTTTGCCCGTCTCTGTCAGTGGTTGTGTACCATCTGTTGCGCCGTTCTGTACTTCTTGATAGTAATCGAAGTGAAATACAGTGGATTTCATCGAATTTGCGCATGTGCTGACGGGAATAAATAGGGGAACTTTCGATATCTATACAGGAGTGTGACCATGCACTGCAAGATCGTTGCGTCGAGGCTCGTTGATATCGGTCCAGTCCGTTCGTCGGACGCGTGCCTGCAGATCTTTACCGCTTGCAACATCGAGCAGCGGTATAACGGGCAGCTGCGCATTCTTTCGTTAAAGGACGCCCTGGACGTTTACAGGGCTCCCGCTTCACAGGGGCATATCACCGGCTATGAACATACGATACGGGTGTACGAAGCGCTGCAGGAGATCGTCGCATATGCGCCGGAGGCGGGCGGTTCGATGAAATATCTGGGCGTTGTCCGAGCGGAGGACCTGGTGCAGCTGCATCATATAGCGGCGCAGGTCATCGATTCCCCGTTCTTTTCTGCGGTGCTTTGGCTGGGGACTGTACTGCATGACCTCGGGAAAGGCGTTACCGGAGTGAGCGATGATCATCTCGAGGTGGGGCATGCGTACTGTCTGAGGGACCGTGCCTTTCGTGCTCGGACCGAGAACCTCATTCGGGACCAGTGGGGGCTTTCGGCCTCTGATGCAGAACAGGCTTTCGTTGCGATAAGTAAAATGATCCGCTACCACTCGTACCTTGCGGACGGTATCGTGCTCGGCGAACGTAATCTGTTGGAATTTTCCGCTCTTTTAAAACGGGAATTGTCCGGCATATCTCATCCTGAAATGTTGCTGGATGTCCTGGTGTTGATCAATTGCAGCGATATGGGAGGGCTCGGGTTCCTTACACAGCAAAAAGCGGAACGGACCCTGGGGGCCTACCGTATCTTGCACCGTTTCATGGAAAAGCAGGGAACGGCATTGACCGATGCGGACAGGTTATGGTGGGGCCAGCAATGCCTGCGCGCCTGGTTCGGTGAGCTTGATCAGGTCCCCGAAGTATGTTCAGATGAGTTCTTGATCAGGCTCGGTTCGCTCCAGCAGGTCAATCTGGTGTTCGATGTGTTCAAGGTCCTTGAGCCTATCGTCAGGCTTCGTTTCGTTGAGTGGATCGTCGAGAAGACCGCGGCGTTCGGTGTGGATGCCATAGGTCTTGCCGAAGACGTGCGAAAAGATGAGGCTTTCCTGCAGGTGTTGAAAGGCGCGCGGCCACTGACCTTCGAAGCCTTTGACGTGTTGTTCGATGTGCGACGGACCGTGCGTGACGGCGGGTTGCCGGTGAAGATATACATACGTCGTTGAAGGAGAACCGATACTGTACAAATAAAAACAATTGAAATATTCTGTCAGTACTGTCGATACCTATATAGGACACGGTGGATACTGACCGGAATGTAGAACAGGAACAATACAGAAAGGGGAGGGTCATTATGTTCAATAAGATCATCAGTTTTGAGTCGAAGGCATATCGCAAATATTTCAAACCGTCCAAACGGCTGCAAGAGGCACAGGAAGTGTTCGCGCAATCCCTGAGCAAGGCCGTGCGGGCTAAGCTTAAGGAAGTAGGGAACGATAAAGAGGCGCGTGCGCGAGTGCATCATCAGGCACGCGAATTGAGCCTAGTGTTCACTATGATCGCGCAGGAAGCGAACAAGAGCAAGAAATCCTTCCGCATGCTCGGGGAAAAGCTGCAGAACGATGACACGCTCATTAAGGCCCTGCTCGATGCACGCTTTGCGGACAGGAAGACCTTGCTCGAAGGTGTTGTCCAGGCGCTGGTCACGGAGATCTACTATTATCCGTTGTTCGAACACTGGGCCTCCTTCTCGGACGAGCAGAAGGATAGTCTCGTCGAGAACCTGGCACAGGTCGGCTATCAGCTCGCCGAATATTTCCATGCCTTGGGGATAAAGAACGGTCTGATCGTCGACAAGATGCGCAAGGCCGATAACGCGAAAGGCGTGGTCGATCCTCAGGCTTTTTCCATCGAGGAATTACGAAAGGACCGTACGCTCGTAGATATCGCCTCAAAGCGGCTCACGCTGTGCGGCGGAGAATATGCGACCTTCGCGTATATCGATGTCGTCGGCGGTCTTGCCACCCGCATGGGGCCTGAAGTGCAGGTCGTGTGGAACAAAGATAAACCCGGGGAAGGCAAGGTCTTCTTCGCTTCCACGTTCTTTAATGATGATACGAAGAACATCATGGACCGTTCGGCGGACATGCATGAGTTCCTGTTGAGCGCTGATAAGTTGAAGCAGGATCCGGACAGCAAGGCGCTGATCTCCGGGCTCAAGGCGGATAAAAAGAAGGAGCACCTGCTCGATCTCAGCGGCGGTGCGTATGCGGTGGATATAAAACATTTCGAACAGTTCAAGGACCTGCTCTCTCACTTCAATACCTTGTCCGATTTCCATCTGTGGGCGCTGCAGAACATCGCTTCTCGCATAGCGCATGAAGCCGGCAAGGACCAGTCCATTGCGTATCCGAAAGGCGCGTACGGGCTCGGTGAAGCGTCGGAGCCGTATTTCGAGATCAAGGCCTGGGGTATCCGTGAACTGGAACAGAGGCTCGGTAAAAAGGTCCCTTACGTGCTGGTGACCTCTCCGGACAATGATCAGCAGACCCGTGATTTCTGGGCCGCCCATAACTACTTCGGTCTTGATAAGGACCAGATCGTTTTCTACAGCCAGGAAGATGTCTTCCCTCAGGTATATTCCGAGGTGAACCCTGTCACCAAGAAGGAGGAGTATTTCCCGTTCTTTAATAAAGAAGGGAGAACGGTGCTCAAGGCCAAAGGACATTATGTGAGCAAAGAGATCGTGGAGTGCCTGCAGCAATACAAGAATAAGTGGTGGCCGGACCTGAAAAAGGTCGCACAGCAGGAAGGTGTGGAGAATGAGCTGGACCTGGTCCCGGTCATCAATTTCAATATTGAGAACCTTGCGGCGAATTATAACGGGTTGAAGGAGGATTTCTTCCTGCCGATGATCGGGAAAATGATCGTCGAAAGCGCGGATGTCATCGCGATCACGGCCGATATCATGGAAGGGCCGACTGAAAAGGCCGGACGTATCGTTGGTCTGCAAGGTAAGGATGGGGTGGTCAATCGCAATGTTGAATATAATGACCCTCGTTTTAAGGATGTAAAGAAGTATGAGTACAAGGATGAGAACGGTTCTCCGGTCTATTTCGTGAAAGGGACACAGGCCGGCAGAACGGTCGTCATGGTCCTCACGCCTGAAGAAGTGACCGCTCATTTGAACAAGAGCGCGGGGAAGACGGCGATCGAATGGGAAAAACCGAACGATTATCGCACCCTGGATATCCCCGGGTTCGATGCCGGTTCTTTAGTGTTCTCCAGCAAGTACGATGTGGAGAAGAACCTTATCGCGAAAGATGCACAGTTCTCCCTGGTCAAAGGTCTTGCGGCACAGGCGATGACCGAAGATGATCTGCATAACTATACGATCACGTACAACTATGCGAACACGAACATATTCCTTTCGACCGCCGGCTATCTTGAACGAGAGTATAATGAAAGTGAACGGTTCTATAAGGATAGTACGAAAGATTCTGCTGTGCCAGTGTATGGCAATAAGGATAAACAGGTGGAGCCGTTCAAGCTGGAAGGTGGGTACTTTAATATTCTTGACGGTGCAGTGACTGGGAAGTCCCTGGTCGTCAAGTTCAAGCCCGAAGAGTTCTTCCTGGCCTCAAAAGAGCGTTGGCATGTTGAAGAGGTGTTGAAGAACATCACACCGTATTTTTATAAACAGTTCGGGGCCGAGAGCAAGTTCGAATTGATGGATGGAGCTAAGCCCGAAGATGTGCGCATCATGATCTCCCCGCTCTTCGCCTCCGGCGAGCAAGAACTGAAGAACAAGATCAAGGGTAAGATCAAGCTGGGTAAGGGGAGCAGTATTGTATTGAATTTCAGCGGTGATGTGGCGATCGACGGCGATATCATAGTCGCTCCCTACCAATCGCTTGTGATACAAGACGCTTCAGGCTACAAGAAAGGCGATGAGCCGGGGGCCTTGCGGTCCAGCGCGAACATCCTGGTGAAGCAGAACGGGGTATGGAACGATACCAAAGTGTTGACCATCGGTGCCGGGAAAGAGCTCTATTTCAGTGCGTCCGATGCGGATACGAACACGTATGAGCTTCGTAAATCGCAGCATGCGATCCGTTCCAGTAAGAGCTTCCCGGTCAGTGAGAATGATTTTAAGGAACTTGTCGCTGATATGCGCATCGTTGTGCTTGATGATGAGCCGCAGTTTCTTGAAAAGATAGAAAAGCAGCTGCTTGCGCTCGGTGTTACAAAGAGCAATATCCAGTTGTATGAGGATCCGGATGAGTTCCTGAAAAAGCTTGAGCCCGAGAACAGATTGAACTTGACCGGCAATAAAAAACGCAAGCCGAACTTGGTGATCAGTGATTTTGCCATGGGTGATACCGCTCCGAACGGATTGCAGGTCTTCAACAAGCTGCATGAACGTGAAGAGAACAAGAACGTCCAGTTCCTGATCGTTACCGGGACCGCGGAAGAGTTCCAGAACAGGACGGGGCTTGAGCTCGGTAAAGCGATCTATAATCCGCACTTCGGCTGGCTGGCCAAAAATGTCGTCGAGGATGCAGATAATGATGTATTTCGCGATATTCTGGAAGGCTCCTTGATCCCGTAACAGGGTCGCAGCGGTGAATACCATGCTCGCATGAGGTACATGCCTCGTGCGAGCATGGTAGGTGTGTTCTGCAGGTATTCCTTCGTTCCTTTGTCTCATTGTTCAAAAGATATTGACAGCGGGTGTAGATTTATTTCAGCGGAACAAGTTCGCTGAAATCCGTACCGTGCGCTGTCGATATAATATCAGGGGATAGGTCAGTGACCTGGGCCTTTGTATCGCAGAGTATTCGAGCAGTGCGGTCATCTGAAAAAGGAGCTGATCTCTATGCATAACAAGATAATACTTTTCGAAACAAGTGCCTATAAGAAGTTCTTTAAACCCTCCAAACGTCTGAAAGAAGCACAGGAGCTGTTCGCGCGGTCCCTGGATAAGGCGCTGCGGGCCAAACTTAAGGATGCTCTCGGGGATACGGCAGAACGCAGCCGGCTCCGTCGGCAGGCCAATGAATTGAGCCTGGTCTTCACCCTGATCGCGACACGGGCGAATAAACGGGAAAAAGCGTTCCGTCAGATCGGGGAGAAACTTCGTACCGATAGCACGCTCATGCTTGCCTTGCTGGACAAGCGCTTTGCGGACAGAGGGGACCTGCTTGAGGGTGTGATCCGGGCATTGGTCTCGGAAGTGTATTATTATCCGCTGTTCGAGCATTGGCTGTCCTTTGAGGATGCTCAAAAGGACGCACTGATCGAAAGCCTGGCAAAGGTAGGGTATCAGCTCTCTGAATATTTTCGTGCTCTTGCTATCAAGAACGGATTGCTCATTGATAAGGCCCGGAGGAAGGAACGATCGATGCGCGTGGTCGATCCTGAGGTGCGCACCATCGAGCAATTGCAGGAGGATACGTCCCTTTCCGCAAAGGCACTGGAGCGTCTTACGTTGAGCGGCGGGGAATATGCGACCTTCGCCTATATCGATGTTGTCGGCGGTCTTGCGACGCGTATGGGACCTGAAGTGCAGGTGATCTGGGGCGAGAAGAACAGTAAGGATACGCCTCGTGAAGGTACGGTCTTTTTTGCGTCCACTTTTTTCAATGATGAGACCAAGAATATCATCGATCGTTCGGAGGATATGCGCGGCATCCTTTTGACCGCCGAAGAGCTTAAAGCTTCAGCGAAGGGCATCATTGAGAGTGATCCGAAAAAAAAGCATTTGCTCGATTTTAAAGGAGGCGCCTACGCGGTCGATGTCGCGGATTTCGCACAATTTAAGAGCATGCTCTCTACCTATAATACATTGTCGGGGTTCCATCTCTGGGCCTTGAACGACATCGCCCGACGGCTTAAAGACAAGGACAATGAGGCCGTGAGGCCGAAAGATCACTCGATCGCCTATCCAAAAGGCGCGTACGGGCTGGGGCAGGCCTCTGAATCATATTTTGAGATAAAAGCATGGGGCATCCGAGAGCTGGAACAAAGGCTCAAGAAAAAGGTCCCCTATGTCCTGGTGACATCCCCGGACAACGACCAGATGACACGCGAGTATTTACGGGCCAATAATTTCTTTGGGCTCGATGAGGACCAGGTCATTCTTTACAGCCAGGAGGACGTCTTTCCTCAGGTCTACAAAAAAAGGGGTACGGCTGAGGAATATGCTCCGGTCTATAACAAGGACGGCAAGATCGTTCTGAAAGCGAAAGGTCATTATGTGAGCAAAGAGGTCCTTGCGTGCCTGAAAGAGCATAAGGACCGCTGGTGGCCGGACCTGAAAGACATAGCGGCCAAAGAGAACGTACCTGTTGAAAGAGCGATGGACCTCATTCCGGTGATCAACTTCAATATCGAGAACCTGGCCGCGAACTATAACGGGCTTAAGACCGAGTTCTTTCTCCCGATGGTCGGAAAGCTCATCGCGGACGACCTGGATGTCATCGCGATCACTGCCGATATCATGGAGGGGCCGACGGAAAAAGCGGGACGCATCGTCGGACTGAAAAGGACGGTGAGGAACGCTGACGGGACGAAAAAAGACATCATCGTTAACCGCAATATCGAATATAACGATAACCGGTTCACGGATATCAAGAAATATGAGTACCGGGACAGTAACGGCGACCCCTTTTATTTCGTGAGAGGTATAGAGGACGGCAAGACCGTTGTTATGGTGCTTACGCCGAAGGAGGTCGAGGCGCATCTGGTCCCTAATCCGATCAAGAGGTCCGTCGTCTTGGCCAGGGAGAAGGGAAGTGATCTGGAGCCTTTGTTCGATCGTTTTTTCACCGATCCGGACGCGGAAGATCTGACCTTCAAGTCCGATATCGATAAGGTGCTGAAGATAGTCGATAAAAAAACGGATGAAGCTGTTCAGCAGGGCGATCCTCTGACCGATGAGCTCAAGAGAACGATGAAAGCCATCCTCGATCAGCACAAAAAGACCAATATTGCGTGGCGGAGATCCACCGATTCCGAACGGCTGCATATTGAGGGATTCGATCCCGGGACCCTGATGTTGTCCAGCAGGTATGACATAGAGACGAACTTCCTGGAAAAGCAAAAACCGTTCGTGTTCCGCAAAGGTATCGAAAAAGGTCAGGGGACGTTGTCTGTGGAAGACCGGAACGACTACACCATTACGTATAATTACGCGAATACGAATATTTTCCTTACGACCGCAGGCTATCTTGATCGGGAATACAATACGACCGAACGTTTTTATAAGGACAGTACGCCGGATGATCCTGAACCGCTGTACAAGGCACCTGACCGTCCGCAGGAGACAGGCAGCCCCTTAAAGCTTGAAGGAGGCTATTTCAATATCCTTGACGGTGCCGGTCCGGGAAAGTCTCTGGTGGTCAAGTTCACGCCGAAGCAGTTCTTTTTGGCTTCAAAAGAGCGCTGGCATGTTGAAAAAGTGCTGAAGGACATCACACCGTACTTCTATGAGGCATTTGGCGGCAAGGATACGTTCGTGCTCGAGCAAGACGTCGATCCGGAAGATGTCCGCATCATGATCTCTCCGCTGTTCGCGGCCGATAAGGAAGAGCTGAGGAAGAAGATCGGTGGCAAGATCACTCTTGGAAAGGACAGCAGTATCGTCCTTAATTTCAGCGGTGATACCAGGATCGAAGGCGGCATCACGGTGGAGGCCGGGCAATCGCTGGTCATACAGAACGCCAGGGGATATAAAAAAGGCGATGAGGTCGCGACATTGACTTCGTCCGTACCGATCGTTGTCAAAGAGAACGAGGTCTGGAACGACTTGAAGGTCATTACGGTCGGGGCCGGAAAGGTCCTGCATTTTAATGCTTCTCATGACGGGACGAACACGTATGCATTACGCAAGTCCCTGCACGCGATACGGGCCAGTAAGGTGTTCCCGGTCCTTGATAAGGATTTTACCAAACTTGTGGCGGACATGCGCATAGTGGTCCTGGACGATGATGAGACGTATTTGTCGGATACCCGGAAGCAGCTGGAAGCTATCGGGGTCGATCCGGAAAATATCGTGACCTATACCTCGCCTCGAGAATTCCTGGATAATATGGCCCCCGGGCAGCGTTTGACGTTGGACAGTACCAGGAAGCGAAAGCCGAACCTGGTCATCAGTGATTTCAAGCTGACAGGTGGCGCTCAGTCAGGGATCAAGCGGGAAGATATGATGAAGAATGAGGAGGATTCGACTGAGAACGGACTGAAGGTCTTCCAAAAGCTCCATGAACGGGAAGAGAATAAGCACGTGCAATTCCTTCTGGTGACAGGGACCGCCGGGGAATTCAAGGATGTGACAGGGTTGAGCCTTGGGAAAGCCATTTATAATCCTTATTTCGGCTGGCTTTCCAAGGCGGTCTTCAATGACAAAGATAACAGAGTTCTGAGGGAGATATTGGAAGGTTCTTTGATCCCCTGACTTTTTGAAAAAGGAACAGATAGGTATATAATATATCGTTGGGGCCAAGAAAGGTTCAGTGCTGCTTGCATATGCGTTGCAAGATCATAAGTGTTCAGGTGCTTGGGGGCATAGACCAGGTGACCCGTGGCCCTGCGGATGCGTCCATCTGTTCCGGTCCGGGCGACCTTATTTTCAGTCTGGCGGACCTGGAAATACTCGGTGTCCCGAATCCTTTCGTACAATTATCACAGATCATTCCTGTCCTGGAAAAAGCCTATGGATTGTATCTGCCGTTGACCAAGGCGAAGATATATCTTCAGCCAGATAAATTCCCCTCTTCCCATCCGGTGAACAGGTGTTTGTCCATCAATGATATTTTAGAGATACCGGACCTTGCGCGGGATGCGATGATGAACCATTATAAGGACGCTATCGGGCAGGATACGGACCAGTTCAACTCGGCGGTCTTTTTCCCTATCGTACCGTATTTTGAGGGGCTGCATGCCTTTGGCAAGACACGGCGGCTGGGTGTGGTCGCTTATTACGGCGCGAACGTGGATTTTTTCCCAGAATTCCGTAAAAAAGAGATCTATAAAAGGACCAGGTTCATCAGGAACTATCTTCGGCAGAGCGATGTCGATCGGTTCAAGAGCATGCGGCATCAGATCAAAGGCTATCTCAGTTTTTTGGGTCAGTACATCAAGAATTACGAGCGACAGCACGGTACGGACGATCATTCATTGAACCTGCGCAAGACGCTCGACCAGCTCCTGAAAACGATCGATTACTTCCTGGAGACCAAGAACAACGGAGAAAAAGAATACTTCTCTTTGAACGAACTGATGCAGGATGTGAGCCGGGATATTTTCTATACCGGAGCGGTCGCGGATATCGAGATACATGTGCCGGATACGATCGATCCCAAGCTGCTGCTGCTGTACGAGGACCATCAGGGATTGAAAGAGGCGCTGAAGAACATCATTCAGAACGCCCTGGATGCTGTCGCAGAAAAAAGGAAACAGCTCCTCCCCGATGAGTTCGAAGGCCGGGTCTCCATAACCATTGTGTCCCTGGTACTGCCTGACGGGACCCCCGGTATCGGGATCACGGTCGCCGATAACGGGGCGGGCATGGCCAGAGAGCAGATAGATGTCATCATGGCCAAGGAGATCGTGACCACCAAGGAGTTCGGGGAAGGGCTGGGGCTTTCTCAGGTCGTGATCCCGTTCCTTGAGGAGAATAAGCTGGTGTTTTCCATCGATTCCTCGAAAGGAGTAGGGACCTCGTTCAAGCTCCTGCTGCCCGTGCAGCATAAGGCGTCGAACAGTACGTTCACGGAAACGATAAAGATGCTCACGGCGACCAGTGATGAACGGGTCAAACAGTTCTTTGAGAACCTGTTCGTACCTAAAGTGCTCGTGTTCGTGGATACGCAGCAGCTTGCGCACAGTAAATATTATGCGGAAGGGGCCGCTCAGCCGAAAGAGGGGAATATGGTCGAGCATGATCCTGTGCTCCTGGAAAAGGTCACGCAGGTCTATCAGCAGTATCTGGACGATCCGGATCGGACAGGGCGCACGGTCTTTGTACAGAGAACGCCGGGAGAAACGTATGATACCGCGGTCACCTATGTGTCACCGCACGATGCGGTCACGCTGTGCTTCGGACAGTTCAGGGAAGATATGTCCGCCACGAAGGAGAACGTCGGGTATGTCCGGTCACTGTACATGCGCTATACGGGTCAGCTGAAGAATTATCCCAAGGCCGCGGTCCATGAGTTCTGGAAGAACCTGTCCCTGTTCGACCTGCACAGCAAGTATCTGTTCAACGAGTTCTCCCTGATATCTGACTTCAAAGCACAGCATGTCTATGATATTTCCCGGCAGGGGAAGTCCGTGGAATGGGAGACCGGGTCGTGCTTGAACAGCAAGGTCCCGCTGGTCATAGAGTTCTCTAACAGCTGGAAAAAGCCGTATGTGCGGCTGTACGGCGTCTATTCCGGTCTTCCGCAGACCATACGCGTGCCGTTCCCGAACACCAAAAAGCTCGAAACATATCTTGCCGATAAAAAAAGCGGGTTGTCCTATGACAAGGAACGGGCGCAGCTCGTGCTGAAAGCCTCTGCCCATATGACCGTTGAGGACAAGGCGCTCCTTCACACGCTTGCCCGCACTCAGGAGAACCATGATGCCATTGAACGGATGTTCTGGCAGGCCCGGTACCGTGTACAGGACGTGTTCAATCATCGTATGGACCATACGAAAGGCAATCGTTCGTTCATAGATATAAGCCAGAAGGTCAATTATCGTCCGGGAGAACGACTATCGTTCACGGTCTATAACTCTCAGGACATCATGAAAGAAACGATGAACATCATGAGCACGGATGCGCAGGTGCCCATGAGGAGCGGACGGAAGCTCGATCATGAACAGGTGGAGTTCGTATCGCTTTTCGATCGCCCTGAAAGCCCGTGGCTCGTCAAAGTGAAGATACCGTTCTCCGGCAATGAACTGATGGTCAATTACTCGGATTATACGCCGACGGTCGAACGGGACGGGGAGAAGAAGATCGAACGACTGATACTGAACAACGCCTTTCAGGGCATGTTGGTCTGGGAAGAAGATGAAAAGGCGTATGTCTTCTTTCTTCCGGGACATTTTAATAAAAAAGGGGTCATTACCATCCATGAACTGAACAAGACCAATAGTGTCGGTCCGTTCTATGTGACCTTCAAGGACCTTGTTTGAGCCGACCCTATTTGCTCATCCTTCGATATCTTGTTCGATCTCTTTTGACGCGGTGAAGCGTTTTACGTACCATCTCGGTATTTTTCCTGGCAGGAGAGGACGACGAGGGCTTGAAGTGCTACTATACATCGATTTTTTTTGTGAAATTTTTTAATGATATGCACGAGAGATAAATATATAAGGAAACGTGAATACTATACGATACATGGGGGCGAGACCGGCAACATTTTGGGGGCTCCAAGATAATAAATAAAATAAATTTTATTGAGTGGTATAGGCATAGTTATGCACATGTTGGTTTAATGGTTAAAAAAGCTTATAGGTGATGGAAAAAAAACGGCATATTTAGATAAAAAAGATGTATTTTTTATGTGATTTTTGGGTATAGATACAACTGGTAGCGATTATTACACAGAGGTGAATCTGCGTGCTTTATTACAGATCTTTAATACATAAGATCGTTGCCGATGAAATGGGCGTTCAGCACATCAGCGGGGTCTCGAAGGTCCGCGGTGTGAGTCCTGTCGGCAAGGATGTGCCGGTCATCGGTTCGTCCGGAAAAATATCCAAGCAAGATGATGAGCTTGTCCAAAAGGTCATCAAGAATCCCTTGAGGTATCTGCCTGCGGACGTTCATTATATTCCGTCACTGCGGCGAGATTTTTACTGGAAGGTATCGGATGCGCTTTCCGCGCTGCGGGATCCGTCAGTAAAGCCGGAAGCGGCAGGGCGCCTTGTTGCGTTGGCCGTGAAAGCGTATTCGCGCGCGTATCCCGGACGCGATGTCCCTCAAGAGCTCAACGGTATTGCTTCGGTCAAAACGGCGGACCGTGTCTCTGTGATCAATGGGCTCCTGAAGATCGTCGCAACAGAACAGGCAAAACCGGCGGAGAAACTCCCGGAACGTCATAAAGGGTTGTTGTTCCTGAATCGTGCGACCTCAATTGCTGCGGTGACCTACGGTATCTATCGTGTTGCTGTGACGGCGGTGGGTACAGGGATGACGGGAGGAAGTTTTTTTGCGAATTTGGCGAGCGACCCTCTTACTATCGGGATGGTCCTTGTGATGCTGGTGGCCGAGCTGTACAACATATGGCGCACGACATTGTTCACCGGGGCGAACGCCCGGGTGATAAAAAGGACAGGTGGTGGTGATGGTGAGCGCGGGTCCACGCCTTCATTGCGCACCCGTACCGGTGATTATCGGCAGTATGGCTTGAAGACCGCAGTGCTCATTTCTTCTTTCAATGAGCCTATCGTGAACTGTTTGGACAAGGCAGGATACTTCGCAGTGCGTGAAGCCTGGCGGTATCGCGAAAAGAAAGTGTTCCATATGGACGATTCCAATGATTTTTATTACGACATCGGTACGCAGGCAGTTGTGAGGCTCGAACGCCGTACGTTCGGGCGTATGCAGCTCCTGAAGTCGATGGGCCTCGCTCAAGGTCTTTCCGATGACCAGGCGCACAGTTTTGCGGAATACCTGGGGGCCATCATGACGGATGCGGACGATGACGATCAGTGGCGTATGGCCATTGAACGTGCGGGGCATGATATCGGCCGCAAGAACGGTCTTGCCGAAACAGTATCAAAGAATATTGGGAAGTACATAGTGGAAGTGTTCATGAATAGGGCCTCTCATCCGGTCCCGGGACGTTCTTTTAGTGATGAACTAGGACATGTGAACAAACAAGACGGGGCGGATGCTGACAAGGATAAGTTCACGCTCTATGGTGATATCCGTGAACAGGCTCAGCACATGATGCTCGAAGGGCAATTCACTCACAAAATGGTCAAAGAGACCCTGCGATATCTTAAGGCTACCGAGCAAGAGATCGATATGGTCGCGGAGGCGATGTATGAAGAGATGCTGCGTGTCCTGCAGGTCGGACAGCTCGCGGCCCTCGGTAAAAAAATGTTCCTGGACAGGGATGACCTGGACCAGAAAGAACGAGAGGCCCTGGAAAGATATTTACATCAACAGCTCGGAGTTCCAGAGGTGCATGTGGCCGCGCTGGTCAAACGGGTCGTTCAGTATCGTGACGAACTGGAGGACGGTGCTCGTGCGATAGCCGGAGAATATGATCCCACACAGAGCATGTCCGATCGTACGTTGCTGTTGGGGCTTCAGAATTATTTTGAGAAGCAGCCGGGCATGCAATTTGCGAGCGGGTTTAAAGATGTGAACCTTGCTTCATATTTCAATGAGAAGAACGCTATTTGGGAGAAACTGACCGATTTCTGGTTGGCGGATGCCCCTGAAAGTATTTCGAGGACGAAAGGCGATATCGTACTGACCTTTAATGAAAAGACGATGCAGGTCATGGCTGCACAACGTATGCATGGCGGGACCGGAGCGTTCTTTTCGGTCGTCAAGCATAAAGAGGGATACACGCTCCTCAAGAATGATGCCCCTGTAGCAGTGATCAAACGCCGAGAAGATATCGCGGGCCTGGCCGTCCAAGGGGTGGTCGTTAATTCTGATGCCGTCAATGAGCAAAAAGAATTCGAGAAACTGTTCACGCTCGTCGCCATATCCCGGTCGAAGAGGATCGCATCATCGTTTAGTGCCCGTTTGGAGGAAATGAAATTGCTTGAGGTCGATACGGCACGTATTGAAGAGCTTATTGCCGGGGAGGCGACCTACGAAGCGGCGTTCAATGAGGTCTGGAACAAGAAGAAAGATGCGATACGAGATGTTTTGATCGATGTGCTCCAGGATAATGAGGTCGATATCAATTCCGCTCCAGTGCAGAAATATTTGGATGAAATGATGGATGGTGATAATGGTATCGCTCCGCTCAAAGCGGAAAGTGATATGATCGCGAAAGAGTTCATCAGTTGGTCCGCTCATGAGTTCAATACCCGGCGGATCAGTCCAGCGCGTTTGATGGCGGAGATCATTTCCGAGAAAAAGCCGGCGGCGGATATGCCTGATAAAAGGGCCGTGCGTAAGCTCGGGGATTATCATGAACAACGGTTCCTGGACGATATCGCGGTCGGCCGGCTGGCGGAGCTGATAACTGACAAAACCCAGGGGTGGGATGGGGTCCGTGATGCCCGGGCTTTGTCCGAAGGTTTGCGCAGAGTGGCGGAGACGCTCTTTGATGTGGCCAGTGTGGACCTGGCAACGCCTGTTGATCGGGACGCAGAGATGCTGATGCTTTTGGGACGGTTCAACGATGCCATAACGACCCTAGTAGCGCAGAATGTGCAGTCAACGGCCAAACGTGCGTCGGTGCGCGCGAAGATCAAAGAGATCTTTGCGGACGATGCTATAAATATGTTGATGTCGGACTATGTTAGTGCGAAGGCTGAGGCTGGACTGCAGTATCGAGCGGCCGCCGGCAATGAGAAAAAACAAAAGATCATTTTCGGTGCTTTTGCGGATAAGGTCGAGACGATCAAAGGATTTCGTTATAAATTGATAAAATCCATAAATACATATTGTATCGGGAAGAGCTCAGGGGTGATCAAGAGCCTGTTGTCAGAGCAATATAAAACCTTGGGGGGTAATATCCTTGCCAATCAGTTGTTCCCGCGGTCGGATAATCGTCAGGCGGCACAGAAGGCGATAGATCTAGGAAAGCCGATGCCGCAGGTCGTTGTTGACGCGGTCGATTCTGCCATGCAGTGGTTAGAAAAAGAGCTCATTCCTGAGATCATGCGCCATGGAGAGGTAATGCCGAACCTGCTCTCAGGAATGATGAAGGCACTTGACGGTATATATCGTTCCAGGACCATCGGTGCGTATCGCATGCCTGCGGTGTTCACCAGGAACACGGGCCTTGATGTAGGGGCTTTGCAGTCAGAGGCCCGGGAGCGTTTTGTGTTCGAGCACAGGTCCGGGTACTTGAAATATAAAGAAAAAGCAGGGGCCACCAATGACATGTGGTTCGGCATATCGCTTCCTTCCCGTATACGAGGGCTCATGGGAGAGGCCGTATATAAATGGGTCCGAGAGACTGAGCATGATGAGTTTTATGTTCCGAGCGAGATAGTGACAGATATACGCCAGCATTTTGTCGACAGAGATGTTGTTCCTCTAAATGTAGATATCGAAGAGGCCCGCCCGGATGCTATCGCCCGAAAGATGATCACGGCACTTGTACAGGGGCGTTCGAATGCGCAGATCACGGAGTATTTCTGTTCTGCGTGGGGGATACAGCTTTCAGATACGGCCGAGAAAAATATGCTGCGCATCATTGATGAGCTGCGCATGCGAATGCTTCTGTATACGGCCATCGAGCATATGGCCGCCATGGACAGGGATACGTTAAAAAAGACACGTCCCGTAGATATCATCAAGACCGTGATCGCGGAGCGAGGATGGGAAACACTTGCCAATAAACGCGTTCGAGCGCTGCTTAAAGAATTTGTCTGGAACCGTAAAGTAAAAGTGCTTGACGGTCGATATACTGATGATAAGAACGATCATTTTGAGAACAAAGAACGCTGTAAATACCGCGGAGAACCATCCACGTGGGCGGAGCAGGATGTATATGCGGTGTCCGGCAGGGCTCGCAGTCTTGCAGGTATCGGAGAGTTCATGCTTGCGAACCGTAATGTCCCTGAAAAGGACCTGTTCTGTGATAGGGGATATGGTTCTGAACTGCGCGCTGTATTAGCGGAGGCATCTCTTCTTCCGGTGTTCTCTGCAAGCCTCGCGAAGGAGGGTACTGCCAAAGAGCGGACAGCTGATATTCTGTCCGCAATGGAAAAAGCTCATGTGCGGTATATGGATGTGCAAGGTCCGACCCTTGATTATTCGTATGACGTGATAACCATCAATGATGCGGATTATCGTGTGAATCATCAGTATTCAGAAGAAGTCTATCAGTATTTTTATGAACGGCCGGGCACGTTCTATGCGGGCAAACGCCAGATAGCGCGCAATATGCATAATCAAAAGCTCGATCGTATGGGATATATGTCCAATATTGGCGCGGACATCTGGTTCGCTAATATCAATAAGGATAAATCTCTACCGGAAAATAATGCTACGTTCTCCTGGGGTAGTAACGTATCATATTCGAAAGAGGACTTTGCCGATCATTCCCGGTTCAGACAATATAAGATCCCCCAGGTATATCAGGTCAACTTCAGGGAATGGTTCCGCAGTAAACTGCATGAACCAGGGAGCAGTTATTGGGAGAAACTGAAAAAAATGGACATAAAAGGCTTATGGAAGGCCGACCAGAAAAAATATGTAGGCTTTGATGAGGATACGAGACGGTTGAAGCCCTACGACAGAACGATATCGACAAGTTCACTGCCGGTGCGTATTCGCGAGAGGTCTGGCGATGCTGAGGTTGAATTGCGGAAGGACGGAAATATATACGGCAGGATATCCAGGGATGTTGAGCTTGTTAAGCTTGCCGCTTCGAGCGTCATTTCTGGGCTTTCGGCCGAAGAAAAGCTCCTCATGGAAGATGTTGTTGGTATGTCCGTCAACAGGGAGAACGATACTGATGTTGTGACAGTTACCATTCGTATGTCTCAGAATGATATGCAGAGGCTCCTGGAGAGCACGGTCGTTACGCCTGAGCATAAGGACCAGCTCACGAACTTATTCGTTCAGAGCCGATATGGGGATCAGGGTCAGACGGAGCTTCTGGCCTCGATGACCGGTAGGATCTTCGCGGATAAAAAGCGCATGGAGAATTGTTTTGATAAATTTTCAGCCAAGAATGCTGCTCAAAAGTTCTCGGCGGACGCGGAAAAAAAGATAGCGCAGATCGATAATCCGGACCTGCGTCGTCGAATAAAGCTCCTGTATTTCCGGAGCCTGCTATCACAGAAGCCGAAAAACTTCCTGGCCAAGGCGGCCGATTATTCGATCGGGGTGCTCGGCGATTATGCGTTCGCTTTTGGTCCTTATCAGATCATCACTCTTGGTACTAATGAGGATAAATGGAGGCCTATGGAAAAAGTCTTGGATAAGAACGGGGATCCGGTGTATGACAAGGGAACAGGCAAGCCGCTGTATAAGGAAAAAGTCGTCGATGAGTCCGGTAATGTGTTGTATATGGAACGGGCGCAGGGATTCGAAGAGTGTCAATCCGAAGATATGGCCACGTGCCCGAACTTCCATAAAAAGGAACGCGAAATGTACGTGCCTGTATTTACGGCGTTCAAAAAAAATGGGCCCGGATTAGACCGTTCTGCGGCTTTTATGAAAGTTCTCATACATGCCTTTCATGAGAGGAGCCTGGCCTTAAAGCGTAAGCTCTACGCGATGGGTAATGATATTTCCAAGCGGTATTCCTATTTCATTGATGGCATCGGTCCAACAGGCGCGAATCCCGACGATCAGTCCAAGTTCTCGATACAGATCGGTCGGTGGGCGGCAGGTAATGCGGCACGGTTGGTCGAGTTAGGCCGGAAGATGATGCAGCGTGCTCTTGGCCTGGCACGTGAGGTGCTCACCGGTGACAGGACTTTATCGCAACAAATATCTGATATCGATCTGACAAAGAACGCGAAGAGCCTTTATCGGGAATCTACGTGGTATTGGATGGGGGCGCTCTTTAATCTGCCGCTCATGGTAGCTCCTGTGGCTTTTCTGATGTTCGGAGTGGCCCCGATGTCCATTATTGACCTGAATATCGGTGCCTTGAGCATTAATGGTCTTTATCTTCTGCTTACACTTTCGACGACCCAGTTCGTGCTGTGCATCTATAATTATTTTAAGAACATGGAAGCGAGCGGATACTTTAAAGGGTTTGCAAAGACCGCAAAACAATTATTTAAACGTATGGCGTTCGATGATTCGATCATAGATTCCTTCTTGAAGGGGGCAAAGGCCGGTGGACTGTTGCGCGGAGATCCTCCGTTCTTGCGTACGCCTAAAGAAGGTCCTCAATATAAGCTCGATAAGAAATTCTTTACCTTGACCAAGTCGATAAAGGTTTTTAGTGCTGCTTCGATAGTAATATCGTGTATATTGGCCTATTTTGGCTCACCGTGGTTGTTGATCGTGGCATTTTGGAATTTCTTCACTTTGACCAAATTATTGGTGGGTGGTACTTACAATAGAGGAGTTGATATTTAGTTTCTTTGTTCTTTGCGGCAGTTGTATACAGTTCGGGGGCTATCGATAAAAATGCCTTAACTAAAGCAAAAAACGGCGGTTTTGGCCATGTTTTGTGAAAGATATATGGCCGGTGTTTGGGATAATTTGACAGGAATTACGACTATTATATAGGAAAGCTCTGTATTTTTTGATATGGAGAATGCATGATGGTAATAAGTAAAGTAATATCACTACAAGAGTTCGACCAGGATCCGGTCTGGGCCATCGCGCTTGCCGATGTTCCGGAAGGCTTTATTTCCCGCAACGGGAAGTTCTGGCGGCATATGACGCGTCAGGACGTGCAGGGTCAGGATTTCCTGATGTTCTCCGGGACGCTCACGTCCGTACGTCAGGTCATGTCCAAATACCATGTCTCAATAGATGATCAGAACCTGTTCGTGACCGCGCTGCTGACCAAGCCTTTGCAGGATGAGCAGCCTGAAGCTCTTGCGATGCGGGAACCTATCGAGTTCCGTTGGTGGCAGAAGGCCGTGAACCTGATGCTGTCCTTCGTATCATTGTTAATGTCCGTTTCGGCCGTGGCACTGACCACCGGTTGTGCGCTACCCGGGATATTTGACGGCGGACATGGCAGTACCGTTCCTGCGGATACCTCCTCGCTCAAGAACGATATGGTCGCGGACGGTAAGTATATCAAAGCGCTCCCGAACTTGTTCATGCCGACAGGTCCGTACGGAACACTGACCAAAAGTGTCCTGCTTTCTCATGTGCCTGAGCTCGGGGCTGATAACGGGAAATTCATCAAAAAATTCTTTATCGAATCTGATGACGGCAATCTTATCTTCAAGGCGGACCCGCAGAAGTACCGTAATTGGGGCAAGGCCAATATCGTGACCCGCTATACTTTAAAGGTCTCTGAGCTTGATGATGCCGCACAAAAGGTCATAAAGGAAATAAAAGGTCTCACCTACAGCGTTGATAAGGAAAAGGGTCCGCTGCTTACGGTGAGCGCCGAATTTGAGAAAAAAGCGTTAGAAGAACTTTCGAAGGACCAGACCCTGCAGCAGTATGTGCAGGAATTGAAGGGTCTGCGTGATAAGGCGATCGAAGGGTATAAGCATCTTTCCTATTTTAATGACATCGTGCGTCAGATCCCGTACCTGGTCCGTATGACCAAACAGTTCGACGGCTATGACGGATATCTGGTCCGGTATCCCAACGACGGTAAGATCCATACTGAAGGCCAGGCCTACGGTCTTTGGACGCTTTCCACCGTGTATGCCGAACAGGGGTTCGCCCAGAACGTCTTCGAAGGGATAGTGACCGCGAGCCGGAACTATTTTCAACAGATCACCCCGTATCTCTATGGCTGGATATCAGAAGACCCGACGCTTGCAATGGATGCGGCGCTGGACCAGCTGAAGAGCATGCTTCGCGCACATGATCTTATCGATGCCGGAAAATGGCAAAAGAGCGCGCTGTATGGGGATTATTTCAGCGAAAGCACAGGGATGAGCAAAGATCTTCTGGATAACGCCGTGCTCTCCGGCAAGGACGGGCGCGGTTTTCAGTGGAGCATAGCGCTGCCCGGTATCAAAAAAAGCGATCTGCCTCTCGGTAAAGTGCAGCAGGGGACCTTCTATCGATATCTCAATACCGAGAAGACCAAGGTCACCATGCTCTATAATCCGTCCTATATCGATTATGAAGCGTTCATGCGCGCCTCAAAGCTCGATGCTCGCTGGAAAGATGTGATGGCCAGTCATGCCCGCATCGATAAGCAGATATTCGAGAAGTTCGGGTATATCCCCGATTGGTGCGTGGTCACGCTCGATATGAACACCGGCGAGGTCGTGATATCAGGCGATATCCAAGGCGATCCTCAGTTCAAGGCCTCGGGATTCTCTTCAGAGCCGAACATAGAGTTCGTCCGCTATGTCCTGCGTATGGCCGCGGCGACCATGTATGAGAATGAGTCCGGCGTCACCGTTCCGCAGTTGGAAGGGCTTCGTAAACAGCTCGTATCCATGACCGCACTTGCCATCGATACCATCACGTATTCACGAGGCAAGATCAGGAACGAGCTCGCGCTCTCGACCGGGTATCTGCTGGCGGTCCTTTCCGGTGATAAAGAAAAGATCGCCGCTGCCGAGAAGATCATTGAAAAAGATGTCCTTGCCGGAGTGCCGGTGAACGGCTTTTTCGGTTCCGCAGAGAAGTCCGACCGTGATCTGGCGTTCAACCAGACCCTGACCCTTATGAACATATATTATGCGAACAAGATCAAGGAACAGAAGGATGTGTTCGTCCCGTTCCAGAAATGGAGCGAGGACTATGCCGGTGATATAGCAGAGGCCGGGGAGTATCCTCAGTTCATGGCCTGGGATACCGTGCGGGTGAGCGAACTGGACCCCGGTGCGGGGCTCTATCGCGGCAATACAACAACGAATATCTCGGCTTCTTTGTGGTCAAAGAACCATCTCGTTCAATACAAGGACATGCTGCTGCCCGTTGACCGTCTGCAGGGCGGCCGTATATCGGCCCAGGTCGCGGCCGATGCGCTGGACCTGAAACTGCAGCGCAATGCGCAGGCCCAATTCGATGCGATCATGAAAGGTATCGATTCGTACCTCTGTGTCCGGTTCTCCGATCCGAACGAAGGATTGTTCTCGAACGCCGTGCTCATGGATAAAGGTGCGGTCCTGCAGCGCGAACAGGACGTGTCCATGGCCGCCAATATAAAGATAGCCTACACCCTTTTTGCGGCGCAGCAGATGGTCGATGCGGGATACTGGAAAGATACCGGGGCGATATCCTACGGTGAATATGCCCGGAAGATACTTTCCGCCGTGTTCCGCTCGGACAGGACGGA
Organism: uncultured bacterium; assembly: GCA_964653455.1. GTDB lineage: Bacteria > Margulisbacteria > Termititenacia > CAZZFK01 > CAZZFK01 > CAZZFK01. The sequence goes on along the minus strand of CAZZFK010000001.1, from coordinate 347,521 downwards.
CGGTAAACAGCGGGCGCTCTATGCCGCGAGCGACAGATATGTTCTGCTCAAACCGTCTCGCGGGTATTGGTGGGAGACGGACGCGGGCATCAAACTCGATGCGTCAGCGTTCTCGATGCAGTATTTTGAAGGTCTTAAAAAATATGATGCTGAGAGGGCTCCGCTCTGGCAAAAGCTCAAGGATACGCACTATGCGATCATCGAGGCGGTCCTTGCCCAGAACGGCAATGTGATCCCCGATTATTTCATGGTGAAGATATCCGGGGATACTATCGTGGTCTCCAACGTGCCGGGTATGAATTTCGCCCAGGGTGACCACGCGCTCATGCTGATGCAGAATATCGCGCTGGATGCGTTATGGAACAAGAATGATCGGGCGATCGCGCTGTGCAAGAGAATGATCGAAGGCAAGGACCCTCGAAAGGTGAAGACCTCCGGCTTCCATGACGAGAAGACCGTTGCTGCGTACATGCTCCTGGCCAGAGCGGCCGGCGATGCGAAGGCCTATGAGGAATTCAAGACGGAGTTCAAGAAGTTCATGCCGACGGGTGAACACGGCTATTTCGGGCTCGGGAACTGGGACTATGCCCAATATAATGCGTTCAATCAGTACGTATGCTGGCGTGCGGATGCCTTTGATTCCGGTATCTACGGGGCCGTGGGACCGGACAGTGTCCCGAACAGTATCAAGAACGGCATCAAAGAACAGATGGTCCTGCTGGAAGGTCAGAAAGACTCATTGCACGGGGATCTCGGCCGCAACTGGCTCTGGAACGTTGTGATGCGCCGGTTCCAGGTTACGGTCGGTAATTTTGGTTTTCGCACGGGGACTACGTTAGCTTCCTTTGATTATCTTGAGAACCCGGTCTCGGTGCGTATGGACCTGGACATCGCTTCTCAGCTGAACAAACTGCAGGTCATGGACCCGAACGGGAAATGCGATACACGCGCTATCCAGGAAGAATATCTGACCACCGCAGGACGCATGCTTGCCAGAGGGTACGGATTTGCCGCAGTATCGTTGTATGCCGCTATCCTGACCAATGACAGCGGGGCTCGGTACGATGCCTTTATATATTTCGGCGATAAATCACGGTATATCTCCCAGTCAGCCGCGGAAGGGTTGTACGGTGCGCTGGCAAGCCAGGGCTATCGTACCGAAGAGATGGCGACCATTTTCATGGATATCTATAAGAGCAATCCCAATAATCCTTTCCTTGCCTTGAAGACGGCGAGCCTGTTGTTCGAGAGCGGGCAGACGGAGAACGCCCTGAAGATATTCCGTGAAGTGGTGTATCAGCAGCAGGACCCTGTCGCGCTCAGTGAAGCGCTCACGCTGTTCCTCGGGGTCTTTGAGCGCTGGGGTTTCACGGAGAACGGCGTCGCCTTCTGTGATCTGTTGACCAAAAAGAACGCGACGCTTGCCGACCTGCAGGCGCTCGAACTTGCGGTGCCGCTGAAAGCCTCCGGGTTCTATCCAATCATGAAAGTGTTCTTCGATAAGAAGGCCCTCGTGTTCGAGAACGCGGAGTTTGAGGACCGGTTCCCGCTCATCAGGGACCGCCTTGATGCGAGGTCCTATGCGGATATAGTGGACATGAAGAACGTCCCTGAAAAGGCGGCGAAACTGCTCTCGTATATGGATGATATGACCGGTGATGAATATCAGCTGCCGTATTCCTACTATCAGGTCCTGGACGATGTCATCTCATTATATTACCGGGTACATGATTATGAGAAAGTAGAGCGCCTCTATACGATCATGAAGGATGAAGGGAAGGTCTCTTTCAAGCTTTCTGACGATGAAGAGCTGTTCGCCAAATATGTGCGAGAAGCCAAGCATCTGCTGGTCGATAACCATGCGGAGGAAGCATATAAGGCTAAGTACCGTACCGCCCTTGAAGCGTACTTCGGTATCCTCCTGCTGCAGGGTAAGGATGAACAGGTGGTCGCGGAGGCCTCAAAGCTTTTCGATAAGGAACTGGATGGCAAAGGGGATGAGCTGCATGCCATGTTCGCGTACCGGGTCGGCGGGAACGCGCTGTTCATGGCCTATAACCATATGGACAAGGCGTCCGCCATAAAGGATGTTCGGCGTGCGCTGCTCTTCGGAGACAGTTCGTACAAGGTCTACCCTGAAGAGGTCTCTTTCAACGGTACGACTGCGGTCGACCAGAAGATATTCGGCACCCAGAACACCATGTTCATGAACTCCTATTATGATACGTTGTTTGGACCGAACAGCTTTTCGAACCGGCTCATTGAGGCACGAGAGTCCGCAGAGAACCATATATTGCCGGATGTCGCCAAGAAGATCGCGGCCTATCACAAGTACCTTACGGAGCGAAAGCTCTTCGAGAAGGTCCCGACCTTGTACACGGACGCACAGCAGGACTACGTGCATGCGCTCAGTTGGGGGAAGGTCGATATCAAGACGGCATTGAAAGCCTATGAAGAACTTATTCGGGAGAACCCGGAGAACAGTCTGTTGTACGCGGAGAAATCCACCATCTATCTGTACGGCGGGAATATCGAACAAGCGCAGAAATATGTTGATAAGGCCGCGTCAATAGCCCCCAATAGTCTTATCATCAAAAAAACGCAGCTCGAGGTAGCGAATTTTCTGAAAAAGTCCACAGAGTCCATCATGAAGCAGATGCTGGATATCGTCCGCGGCAATGCGTTCGCCAGCGATAACGACGCGGTCATTGTGGCCAATACGTTCGCTTCGTACTATCTGAAGAAGGGGGAGCACTCTAAAGCGCTGGCGATAGTCAAAAAATTATGCAAGAACGAGCCGATCACGCTCGCTTCGGATGATCCGTTCTGGAAGGATATTGAACAGATCCTCTCGAAGCGGTATGTTGCGCACAATAAAAACCTTTTGGCGGATACGTATGCCATTTATGGCGATATCCTGAAGGCTCAAGGAGATTATGTTCGAGCTATTGATTTGTATCAGTCCAGTCAGCAGTATCGGTATGGGCTGCGTGATATCACGGTTGACCTGAACATTGCAGATTCATATCTGAAATTAGGCGATAAGACCGGTGCTAAAAAGGTCTTGTCAGGCATATTGTTGCGCAAGGCTAGCGGTTCCTTCGATCATGAGTATGGTAAGGCCTTGGATATGTATGCGGGACTTTTTAATAATCCCGTGGATATCTATGAGTCCGCACTTTCCAACTCGCCGTATAGCGACTATAACGATGTCAGTCGCGAAGATAAGACCTTGCAGACGATAAAGAACAGTGTTGCACGGAGCCCGACTATAGAAGCTATTGTCCATCGTTCTTATGGTGCATATCTTCAGGACGTTGTGAGGGATATCCGTAAAGCGCAGCGTGAAGCTGATCGGCGGATGTCCGCGCTTATACGTGCACAGGAGTAGTTATTATGAGCGTACATGAAGTGAATGATGTTGATATTTCAGTGAATGCCACCAGAGATGCTAATCCTGAAATGGCCGGGGGCCATCTATGGCGAGCTGCATTACGTATTGAGGACGGACAATATCAATCTGCGACAGTCATTCTGAGAGATCTTATACATAAAATGCCTGTCAATAGCAATAGTGACTTGCAGGGTATCGTGCTGTGGGCTGCAAAAGACCTTGCGGATATCGCCTTGAAGCATGGGCAATTAGATACTGCAGAAAAGATCTATCGCATATTGATAGGCGATGTTGATAGTCAGCGTGGCGATAGTGTTGATATTAAGGTCGGCGGAAAATATTTCCATATCCAACTGCACACCTTGACCTCTCGACTGAATAAGGCCGGAAAGAACAATGATATGGGGGCATATGCTTATTGCGGCTATATCAATCTGTTAAAGGAACGCATGGCTGGTTGTATAAGGCGTGGAGAAAGGCAGCAGGCTCTGAAGTATTACGAACAGGCGCTCAGGCTTATCGGGGATGCGGAAAAGGATTTTAATGGACATGAATTGGCCCCGATGATCAAGATTGCAAGAGCGGAATTGTATCTGTTCAGAGTGTTCAAGTTCGAAGATGTGGAGGATATGGAAGGATTTCTCACAACTACAAAGAAGATCGTGGACTCCGTAAGTGACGATTCTATAGCTACCTTTCACGCATATATTAATAAACAAAAAAAGATCAGGGGTGACAAAGGCGGTTGGGATCTCGCAAGACAGGATATCTTGAATAGGAAGTATTTTGCGTATGCTTCCATTGCTAAAAAAAGAGGGAAGTATGAGGAGGCGAGCAGGATCATTGCACAGGTCGTACCCCTGAAGCTTGACGACACTTTGGAAAAATGTGTCCAGCAGGCAGAGATCTATTTTCAGCTCCACTTGTTCGATAATGCTGAAGATGCGGTGGAGCGCTATCGCAAGGCGAAAAAAGGAAAAATAGATGGCAAGGATGATCGCGATTCGCGATACCTGCTCGTTGCGGGGAATATTTGCAAGCTGAGCGGACGTTATACCGATGCGATCGCCTTATTTTCTAAGATCGAGACAGATGATCAGCAGATGCTCGTCAATCTTGCTGAGACCTATTTCATGCGGGGAGATACGGCGCTTAAGGACCTTGAGACCGCCGGTACATATATTGAGAAACTTGAGAAACTCCCTGACTTAAAGAACAGTGTTGTTGTTCGCATGGACATGCTCCGGGTCGGGATATGTAAGTCAAAAGAGAAATATGCCGAAGCCCTTGAGCTGCTTGCGGGTATTTATGAGCCATCCGGAAAGCTCAAGACGGAAAAACGGGTCGGGGTGGAGGATGCCGCCATCGCTGAATATGAAGCAAGTTATTGGGTGGATATAGCCGAGATCGGAGAGGGCATAAAGTTCTCTCGCAAGCAGATAGAGCTTTCGTCCGGAGATAAAGCCCTCCTTGCACGCGCCGAAGCAGAGATACGGTCCAGGTCGAAAGCCGTCCTGGAGAAGATCGAGGACGGGGCAGAACTTTCCGATCTTGATATCCGTATCGCGTTCCTGGCGGCAAAGCTTTTCCCGGAAAAGGCGGCAAAGCTCTATAAGGACCTGTACGTCCTGTGCCCTGCAAAAGGCCGGAGAGCGCTGCAGCACTGGGAGGCCGCGATGGGCCTTGTGTACGCGTACAGTGACAACCGCTCGCCGAACAAGGATTACGGTGCGGCGTTGACGTATATTTCCGAGATCGAGACCGCGTACAAGAACAACAGTGCCTCTTCGGTGCTGCGTATGAAGTATCACAAGGCCCTGTTGCAGCGGGGGGAGATATATTTTGCCGACCCGCGGAACGTCATCTCTCCGGAAGCGTTCGCTGCCGATATCGCGGTGCTTGCAAAAGGCATCGACGTGAAGGACGCGGACCGCATCTCTCTTTTCGAGCTGAAGGTCCGCTATGCCGAACAGCAGCTGGACGGTGAAGGCCTTACCGCTCTGAAAGCGTTCGCCTATGACGGTGACGATAAGGACATCTTTAGGACGTACTTCTCAGAGCGTCTTCTTCTGGCTGAAGGCCGGATCGCTCTTGCACATAATGATTCCCGCAAGGCGCTGGCGTGTTTCCGTGAGCTTGAAGGTCGTGTGGCTTCAAAACGCCGGCAGACGCGTCCTGCACCGAACAATATGCTGTATTGCTCGGTACTGCGCGGGCTTGCGGAAGTGTATATGCTCACGGGTGATGCGTCCGAGGCCCTTGCGCGCATCGAGATGCTTCTTGAGCCCAAGGACGGCCTTGCGCTCATTGAAAATGAGCAGGAACGCCGGGAAGCCGAGGTCTATGTCCTGCTGCAGAAGGTCCGCGTATGTATCCTCAACGGCGAGCATGATGAGGCCGAGAAGATCATTAAAAAGCTGGCCGCTGCTGACGATGTGAAACGTTCCCCTCAGCTGCGCGGGCTTGTGACGGACGCGCGTATCGATCTCCTCTGGGAGAAAAAGGATATCGCCGGGCTTGAAGCTCTTGAGCTCGAGGAGAACGGCTCGCTGCAGAGCGTTCAGTTGCGCGCCAAGAAATATGTGAAGCTCTTCACCTATGCCAATGACATGCTCCGCAAGTCCATGGAGCGCAATGAACCGGAGAATGTCTCGAAATACACGGATATGGCCGGAAAATATGCGGTCATGACCGAGAAACTCGGCCTGGACCCGAACGCGAAAGGGTCTGCGGAACTCCTGATAGAATATTATCTGCAGAAAGCGGCACTCGCCAGTTCCTATAATAAATATCGTACCACACGGTTCAATCCGAGCGCGGAAGATACGGCCGAAGCCTATCTTGCCAAAGCGGAAGCTCTGCTCGGGACGGCAGCCCTCAAACGCCCGGAAAGAACAGGCACCCGGAACATCTATGCGAAATTGGTCATGCTCTCGAAGGCGTATTATTATGCCGAAGTACGTGATTGGGACAAGCTGAAGTCCATGGCGAAATACTTCGAAAAAGGGAAGACCTTCGATCCTTCCGATGGCTGTGTGGATGAAGAGTACTATCTGAAATGGAAAGGCATCGAGCTGCAGCAGCTCAAGAGCCAGGGAAAATATGTCGCGTTCACCGAACAACTGGCTTCCGGCAAGGAGTTCATCGAGGAGCAGTGCTCGAATTTCTCTGGCAATGCCCTGTTCGCACGGTACAAGCAGGAATTTCTGAACACGCAGACGCTTCTGCAGGAAAAGCCTGTACGTGTCGTTGATGAGTTCGATGCCGAAGTGGATTGGCAGTACATGGGCAAACTCTATACCAAAGCCCTGGAGAACTATCCGTCCGAGATCAGGAACAAGAACTTCTGGCAGGCGAAGAGAGCGCTCGACCGGCTCATACAGGTCGCGGTCTCTGCCGGGGACTATGATGCTGCATATGAGGCCATACAGGTCATGTACGGGTTGAAGACGTCCTCCTCCAGCGATACACCGCTGGTCAGATATGCGCTGCAGTTCCGGGCCGTGTATTTTGACGCACAGACCGGGGCCATGCCGTCGTTCAAGTTCAATACTGCAGAGATCACGTATGCGAAGCGGATAATGTGGGTATTACTTATCAGACAGGGAAGAACTGCCGAAGCGGATGCTTTGTACAAGAGCGTTATCGCAGAGCGGACGTCCGGACTGTCCGAAAAGAACATCCAGGTCCTCAAGGACTGGGATGATGCGCTGCGCGAATTATTGAACGTTGTTCCTGTGGAAGGGGAGACGAACGATGGGTTTTAATATCTTCGGTCTTTCTATCGGCAATAATGCTCTCCGTCAAGGCGACGGACAGCTCCCGCTGCCTCGCGTGTACGAGCGTATGGTCGACTGTATCAAGACAAAGGACCTTGCAACGGCTGTCAAAGTGGCCGAAGAGGCACTGAAGGATTTCGATCCGGCCGCTGTCGTCGACACCTCGAACCCTGAAAAACGTCAAAAGCGTTTGATGCAGGAGCGCATCTTCTTGCTCTATGCCTCGATATTGATACAGGACAGGCAATCCAAAGGCAGTCTGCAATGGAAAAAAATAGATAAGACCATGGCCGCACTGAAGCTGATGAACGAAAAAAATACCTATATTTCCGGCTCGTATTTCCGTTTGAAATATTCTTCGATCAGGCTCTATGAGGCCACGGTACGCGCCGAGATCGGCGTCCGTGACGACCGCAAGATGGCTGAGCTGGAACAGGAGATCACTGCCGCGGGTGCGCAGATAGACCTGAACATGGACACGATAGAAGATCTCGATCCGAGGACGATAAAGGTACCGTACCTGCCTAATGGCGCAGCTGACGAGGCCTATACTGATTTCTTTTTCCGTGCCGCTCAAGCGTACCGGCTGCTGGCCGAATACCACCGCGGGACCCCTAAAGAAGCGAGATATCAGGCCAAATGCAAGAAAATGCTGACTCTTACGAAGCGCGGGGACAGTTCCTATATGCCGGTGCTCAAGGACATCAATAAGAAGCTCGATCCTTCGGAGGTAAAAGCGTCGGTCCGCACGAAATATAATACGGTCGATACGACCTCCGATACCACGTATTCCTATACCGTCAAAGAGGGGGCCAATACGGTCCCGGTCGACGGCAATACCGTGCATCAGAACAAGAAAGGCGAGGAGTATTCCATATCCGTGCCCGTTACCTGGCAGCCGGTGGAGCTGCCCCGCTGGACCTTCGGTATCGAACCGGGAGTGGTGATCTCGCATATCGAAGAGACACAGGACATGTATAAGTACGTGCGCATGGATCATTCAACGGTCCCGGACCCGGACAACGACACCTATCATTATTCGAACTCCTACACGACCTATTCGCCGACCCTCGGGATAAGCCTGGAATATACCCCGTTCACGCATACGCCGCTGTTCGGCAGTGATACGTTCACGGTCAATAAGTTCTCGGTGAACGCATCGCAGAACGTCATGTTCTTCCAGGACCATCTTCCGGCGAAGTTCTATGACAGCAGTTCGAAGATGCCGGTCGATCAGAAGGATATGTGGAACTACCAGACGACGACCGGTATCGGGACGTTCCTGGACATATCACCGAAAGGGTATGAGGATATCCTGAGCTTCCGCATGGCGTCAGGCGTGTACTGGAAGCACACCACGCATACGGACGGTATCGCCTCGGAATCGGTCAGCAATAATGAGACCACCTATAGGGTGGCGGACCGCTCACACGAGAACGACTTCGGGTTCTATAACGATCTTTCCATGAACGCCTATTTCAAGAACTGGGACGCCTCTATCGGTTATGCGATAAACCTGCGCAACTCGCCGTACCGGGATACCGCGACCGGGGACGCAGTGCTGCGGAACACGGTGTTCGAACAGCGCATCCCGCTGAACGTGGGGTATACGTTCCAGATCAATGATTCGCTCAAAGTACGTACGGGTGTTGATGCGATGTTCAAGCTCCCGACCTGGTCGAGCTCGATAGATATCCCTGCGGGTGACGCATATAACAAGCCTCTGGAGTCCGTCGCCGGCAGCCTGAGCTTTGACAGTCCGTTGGGTTTGTTCACTATCAGGGGAGGGGTCAAGAACACGACCATCATGCCGGGGTCGGTCTATATCAAGGACAGTAATTCCGAAACGATGACCAAAGGCGGGAATGACTATGCGCCCTTTATTGAATTTGGCTGGAGCATTCCGCTCGATTGATGATGAGCGGACGGCCGTTGCCGGAGGTGTTGTATGTACCGTAAGTTCATAGCAGAGACCGGAAATAACAAGTCGTTCGAGATGCTGCCCAAGTATTACTGGGTGCTCGATAAGGACGAGATCCCTTCCTCGATACGGTCCAATCAGCCGCTGTGGAAAGAGCTTTCCGCCGGGTATGAGGAAGAATCCTTTATCATTCTCGTGGAGGACCTGCATTCGCTCGCCGAGCTTTTGAAGCAGCATCGTGTTCCGCTCTCTGAGATGCGGAAATTCGTGGACGTTCTGAACGCCGCCAGCGCGAAGGAACGCACGGCGAAAGAAGCGACCGGGGCCGTGCGGCAGGGGTTCTTTGATAAGTATTTCGGTCGTGCGGCTGCGCTCTTTATCGCGATATCTTCGTTCGCGTTCGCGATCGGATGTTCCTCGAGCGACGCGTCCTTTACCGAGACGAACCAGTCCTATAATACGGTCTTTGAGTTCGGCGGCGCGACGTACGACTTTATCGATAATCAGACCTTTGATGTCTATTTTGCGGCGAACGTTGTGAGCGGCGTGACCTTTTCGATGGACAGGGTCTACGAGGATAATAACGATGCTCTTCCTGCTGATCTTTCCGTGAACATAGGGACACCACTGCACGGTGTCTCGATCTCCCTGCTCGACGAGATCGGTGCGGAACAGGAGGACCCCAGTTCCGACCATATGATAACGATAGAGCTTGCGGATAATTACAGCGGTGATTACGCTATCCCGACGGTCCCTTCGGGCGATCTGCTGAACAACTTTGAGCACGACGCTAACATCATTGATCATACGATCAACAGTTCAGGGGATCAGCTCACGTTCACGACGATCAATGATACGAACGCAACGGCATACATGGGTGTTCCGTTCGAAACGACGCAAAGTTTTTCCTATAATGACAGTTTCAGCGTCTATATTGGGAACCTCACCGCGACCCAGCTTCAGAGCCTGCGCTTTAACTTGCGGGATACGAGCGGGAAAACGTTCACGTTCGCGCCGAGCACGGAAAAACCGCTGGTCGCCAACTCGGTCAATGTTATTTCTTTTAAGTACTTCAATGATCTTGTTAAGGTGTTGAAGGATGCGTCCATTGCAAAGGTAGATACGCAGAGCGCCAGGGTGATATTGACGAACGATGCTGGTTCCGGAGCGGCCATTTACAGTGAGACACCGTATTCGCTCAATTCCGCCGGAAAGATAAAATATACGATACGCGTCACGGATACGTCCTCGGGATATCTGGAGCGGGTATTGAAGAACCTGACCGTGACCCTTGAGGATGATACTGCGTCCCTCCCCCGGACAAGGAATCTCAGTGCCGGTATTTCTTTGTATGATTTTGTGACATCAGCGGTCGGTCCGAACACGCTTTCTGTTGAAGTCGAGATCCCTGTCGCGGGCGGCGGGTATTGGGAAGGGAATTTGCTCAGTGATTGGGGTGCGACCGCAAAGATGGGTATCATCAAGATCGCAGCGGATGCCACGACGGATACTTTCGAGGTGGACGATTATTCCTATGCTGCGGACGGGGTCACGTACGGGGCTCCGATGAAGCTTTTTGATTTTAATATCGAGGAAGTTGAGGTCCTGGAGATCATCTATACCAAGGGACCGCAGGTCGTTGACGGCGTTATTTCCTCACCCAAGGTGGTTCGTTCTACCGGCGGGGAAGAGGTCCTTGATATGCAGAAAGATTTCGGTTCCGTGAAAAAAGTGAGCGTTTCTACGAAGTATACTACCACTCAAAGTTCACGGCTTAAATGGAACAAAAAAATATCCTGGCGGCCATGATCATGTTCCGGTCTTTGGTACCGTGACCGCTTTTCGGGGGTCATGGGAGAGCTTTGTGTGCCAATAAAATTGCTAAATAAAATCAAAGACTATATAATCAGTGCCATGAAGCATCTGCGCCTGCTTTTTATTATAGTAGTGTTGTGTTTTTGCTGTGCTGGCGCTGTTTTTGGTGAGATAGGCGTTACTGTCAATATTTCTCCTGCAGCCACATATACGTTCAATTTGTATATATCTTCCAATAATGTTCTCTTTAAGTCATATTATGGTAAACCAACGAATTCGAACGGGGTCAGTCTCCTTGCTTGGTGGTCAGGTGATTATAGCTCGACGTATAGCTACAAGCTGGAAGTGCCGGGATATATGCCTGCTTGGGCGAATAATAAGACCTCTGCAGCTGCTGCGGATCAGATGTACCTTGTTGATGGGAATAACTATAATATCTATTTCGACCTGAGCGGGTATGCCATCAGCGGGACGGTCAAAGATCGGAGCGGAGCCAATCTTCGGGATATAGAAGTGCATGTGTTCAATGCTGCCGGAGCATGGCAGGCATATGTCACCACAAATACCAGCGGTGTGTACAGTATCAGCGGGGTGAAGAACGGAGCCTATCTTATAAAAGCGCAGGACCCGGCGAATAACTATTTTCCTCAGTATTATAATAATGCTTTCGGCGACAGTGACCTGACGACCATCAATATCAGCGGTGCGAGCGTGACAGGGCGTGATTTCTCGCTCTATACCTTGGTCACGATAAACGGGAACGTGAAGGACCATGCCAATGTCAATATGCGGGATGTGTGGGTATATGCCTTTGAGCTCACGCCTAATTATCGATATCTGAACAAGGTCACGACCAATGTGCTGGGGAATTATCAATTGACCGTGCCGGCCAGCATGAACATCGTCGTTAAGTATGAAAAGGACGGCTATTTCGATCTCTACTATAATAATTACGATCGTTCCCTTGCGGCGACCTTCAATATCGCGTCCGGCTCGACCTCCAATAATAATAACGTCATTCTGCAGCGTATATCCACGATAAACGGTGTTGTTTCCAGTAATACCGGTTCGGTGCTTCCCGGCGCGGAAGTCTATGCGTTCCTGCAGAGCGGCGCGTTCAATTATGTGAACAAGACGACGACCGCAGGCGACGGATCGTACACGCTCACCGTACCTTCTTCGACCAATATCATGCTCCGGGCTTCCGCGAACACGTACATCCCGCTGTTCTATAGACAGGCCTATTCGCAGCCTGCGTCCACAACGATAAATCTGAGCACCGCAACGACCAATAATATCGGTTTCACTTTGGCACAAGGCGGTACGATCCAGGGTGCGGTGACGGTCTATGGCGGTACGGGCAGTGTCGTTACGGTCAATGTCGAGGATGTGAACGGTGTATATTTTACAAGTATCACGCTTAATGCCACCGGAGGAAGTTATACGGTGTCGGACGTGCCGGCAGGTCAGTGGAAAGTGAAGGCGATCAAGGCCGGGTGTATCGCGGAATACTACGGAGAAACTGCCTCAACGCTCAATGCCACGACGGTGAACGTCCCTGTCGGGACCATTTCCGGTATCAATATCGAGATAGCGCCGTCCTGGTCCATTACCGGTACGGTGAATGTTCTGGGGCAACCGGCAACGTTCCTGGGAGGCGTGCAGGTCCAGGCATTTAAATGGGCCTCCGGCTGGCAGTACATAGACGGCGCCGTTACGGATGCTCAGGGCCGTTATACGATCAGCGGCGGATATAATACCGGGAATATTTTTGTGAAGGCCACTACGCTCAGTTATCAGGACCAGCTCTATAACGGCAAAGAGGGCGATTGGGATGCTGCGGACACCCTGAACATGGCACCCGGGCAGGCCACGACGAACATCAATTTCGCCATGTATAAATTGGGGACCATCACGGGAACAATAACGAATACATTGCTTGGCGGCGGTGTATCCGGGGTCACGGTATCCGCGTTCACGTATGATTCGGGCTGGAATTATGTCGCCAGTACATTGAGCATTACCGGCGGGACCTATACTATGTATGTGAGACCGGCACAGGCGTTGAAGATAAAGGCGGAAAAAGATAATTTCATCCCTGAACTTTATAATAATATCCAGCAGACCAGCAGCTGGAACCTGGCCACGACGGTCAATGTCAGTTCCGGCGGTACCAGCGCGAACATCAATTTCGGTCTGGACCCGTTCTGGACCATTACCGGCAATGCGTCGCCGGCAGGCACGCTCGTCGAGGTCTTCGGGTATAACGACTGGCAGGATTATGTCGGCGAATATCAGGTCACTGCGGCGGGGACGTACTCGATCAGCGGTACCGGCAACGCGAAGAATATCATGGTTCGTTTCCGCTATGACGCGGGCAACTATGTCCGCGTGCTCTATCCGACCTTGAACTATTTTTCGGACATCTCCGTTTCGAACCGCCTCACCGTCAGCGCGGGTAATACCTACGGTCTGGACCCGGTCACGCTCTCGCAGGGCGGTACCGTGCAGGGGACGGTCACGGTCTACGGCGGAACGGGGCCGGTCGTCACGGTGAACGTGGAGAACACGGATGGCAAATATTTTGACGCCGTTACGGTCAATGCCAACGGAGGCATCTATTCCGTGCCCCGCATCCCTGCAGGTCAGTGGAAGGTCAAAGCGCTCAAGATCGGCTGTATCGGTGAGTATTACGGCGAGACCTCGGCCACCAAGGACGCGACGACCGTGAACGTGACGGCCGGCGGGACCGCATCGCCCGTCGATATCGAGATAGCGCCGTCGTGGTCCATTACCGGCACGGTCAATATCGCGGGCACGGCCACACCGATCCAGGGCGCGCTCATACAGGTCTTTAAGTACAACCAATACTGGCAGTTCGTCGCCGAGGCCACGACCAATGCGTCCGGCCGCTATACGATAACGGACGGCTATAACACGGGCAATGTTTTCGTGAAAGCGAGCGCGCCCGGGTATGTCTCGATCCTGTACAACGACAAGACCGGGGACTGGAATTCGGCCGATACGCTCAATATGACCCCGCTCTCGGCGACCACGAACATCGATCTTCCTCTGTACGCTATGGCCACCGTTTCCGGTACGGTCCGCTCTCCCACCGGTTCCGTGCTGGCAGGCGTCACGATCTCCGTGTATAAGATGTCCGACAGTTCCCTGGTCGCGACCGGCAATACCAACGGTTCCGGTGTGTACGCCGTGCCCGTGCTGCCGCGTATCCCGCTGCGTGTCGTTGCGTCGAAACAGTTCTTCCTGACCACGGCCTACGGTTCGACCGTGAACGTGGCGTCCGGCTCGATCAGCCCGAACATCAATATCACGATGAACCAGAGTTGGCGCGTGGCGGGTATGATCTACAGTTCACGAGGAGGCATTGTAGCCGGGACGCTGGTGCGCATGTGCTATGAAACAAGCCCTGATGTTACGATAATCAGTACGTACGCGGATACGGCGGGCTATTATGAGCTCGCGGCCTCCGAAGATGTCACCGCTTCGGTGGTTGTCGTATGCACTGCAACGGGCTTTAAACGAACGCTCTCACCTACGCTCAATGTCGTGCTCGGCCAGACGGATATCACTACGTTCAGCATCACCATGCAGTCCACTATCGGCAATGTGAACAGTATCGCGGATACGATCAAGTCCGGACCGAACCCCTGTAACCCTGATGATGGACCGGTCCATATCGGGTTCAAGGTCAATGAGTCCGGCTCGGCGCGTATACGTATCTTTACCCTTGGCAGAGAGTTGGTATATGACGAGTCCATTCAGTGCGTGCCCGGATATAACGAGGTCGAATGGGAGGCCAACGATCTGTATAACGAATCCGTTCCGAACGGCGTCTACCTGGCATATGTCGAAGTGGATAGCGGCGGGAAGAACGTGAAGAAGGTCCTGAAAATAGCCATACTGAGATAATTGTCTCAGGGGGAAAGAAGTCCTGGCTCATCGACGAGGCTGTATATAATGAAAAGATCGTTGCAGAACATAGTTACTATCTTTATCGGCACTGCCGCGGTAGCGTTGTCCTTGACCCCATGCGCTCATGCGGCCGCGTTCCTGGATAACGGCAGTGCGGCGCGGTCCGAGGCCATGGGGCGGTCCGTTACGGCGCTCGCGGACGATCTCGATGCCTATTACTACAATCCTGCCGGGTATGCCTATCAGAAGCACGCGAAGCTCAATACGATGTATGCCAAACAGATGGACCAGTTCAATGTCTATTACACGGGCTACGGGACACGGTTCCTGAACGGGTATATAGCTACGAACCTGTACATGCTGCGTCTCGAGGATATCCCTCAGACCAATTACAATGACGGGACCTTCACCAGCGCCGGATCTGATTTCGAATATGCCTCCAAAGCAGTCTTTATATCTTACGGGATGCCGCTGCGGGGTGTTCTGCGCGACCGCGCGAGCATCGGGGTCAACATAAAATATCTGAACGAGACCCTGTTCAATAATCAGGCGACGGGCATGGGTATCGACCTGGGGATGCTGTACCGTTTCACCGATGACGTACGTTTCGGTATCATGGCCGTGAACCTGCTCCAGCCCGTCATGACCTGGGATACCGATTCCGGCCATCAGGATATCGTGGAGCGCAAATACAAGGCAGGGCTCGCCTATACCGGCTTCAGGAAGTTCATTCTGACGACGGACCTGACGTTCCTGAAACACGACGTGCTCTCCGGATACGGCATTGAATATCTGCTGAACGAGTTCTTCTCCCTGCGCGGGGGATATACGGGTATGAGCTATACGTTCGGGCTCGGACTGCATTACGCGCATGTGAATTTTGATTATGTGTACATGAAGGACACAGAAACGGTCATCGATGATACCCATAAGTTCTCCATCGGTTATATGTTCGGGAGCGGAGATGATGTGCTGGTCCCGGGAATGACCGCTGAAAAGACCCCTGAGCCTGTGCGTGAAGAGGTGAAGATACCTGAGCCGATCCCTGCTGCTGCGGAGGTCCCGGCGACGCAGAACGCTGCTCCGGCGGACCTCTTTGTCACGGAAGATGCGACCGTGCCCTCGTCCGGACCGGTCACGGAGAACAAGCTTTTTGAGCCTGATACGTTGTTCATGCCTTGATGTCCAATAAGGGGGCGGTCATGAAAAGAACAGTACTGACGGTGCTCTGTGTGTGCATGTTGGGATGCGGTGCTTTTGCACAGGAACAGCAGAACCTGCTCCGTAACGGTTCGTTCGACGGAGGAACGGGCCCTGCCGGTATCCCCCTGTACTGGGGCAGTATACCGTATTCTCAGGACCTGGTAACGCCCGGTTATAACGGCGAACATGCGTTGAAGATATCCCGTACCGCGACGGGGGACAGTATCGGCGCGCAGGTCATCCCCCTCTCTCTGCCCGGAGATTCTACTATCGTTGTGTTCGGCATGATAAAAGGTTCCTCGATCGAGCGCGGTGATAAAGCCTGGCAGGGCGCAAAAGTGCAGGTCATATTCCTGGACCAGAACGAGAGAGAGCTTGGGGCTCCCCTGGATGTCGCCCGCTATGACGGTACGTTCGATTGGGAGATGTTCATCCGCGATGTCACGGTGCCTGCAGGGACGAACAGCTGCAAAGTGCTGATCGGATTGTGGGGCGCGCAAGGCGAGGTCTGGTTCGATGATCTCGGCATCTTTGAGGTCGCGAAAAAGGTCAATCCGTTCTCGAAGGTGAACAATCTGCTCAGTGACGGCGACTTTGAATCCTGGGGAAAATGGGACCTGCTTGGCGATGGGGAGCTGCAGGTGAAATATCCCGGCGCCAGCGATTCCTCGCAGGCGATGTACATCACGAACGCACGTCCCGTCTGGACGTTCGCCGTACAGCGTGTGCCGCTCATCGCTACGGCCACTACCCTGAACCTCTCCGGAAAAGAAAAACACACGAACATCGTGCCCGGTAAGGAAGCATGGGAGAAAGGCCGGGTATATTGCGCGTTCTCCGATGAGCATGGGGCGATGCTCGGGTCCTGGATCGAGCTGCTCGCTGTTGACGGAACTTCCGATTGGAGCTCGTTCTCGAAAGAGGTCCCGGTGCCGCACGGCGCTGTCGCTGTCACGGTCTATGCCGGGCTGCAGAACGCCACGGGAGAGATCGTTTTTGATGATCTCCAGCTGGTGAAGTGACCGGTCTTTTCATGATATGTTTTTCCGGGGATGAGCGTATCCGGAATACATGATATACTTTTTGAAGTTGTTCGATCTTCAAATCTAAGGAACAAAGCATGTCTACTCAAACCAAATATATTTTCGTGACCGGCGGCGTCGTATCGTCTTTAGGAAAAGGGATCATCGCTGCGTCGCTTGGCAGGCTCCTGGAGAGCTGCGGCCTTAAGGTCACGATACAGAAGCTCGATCCGTACATCAATGTCGATCCGGGGACGATGAGCCCGTACCAGCACGGTGAAGTGTTCGTGACCGATGACGGTGCTGAGACCGACCTTGACCTGGGGCACTATGAACGGTTCATCGATGTCAGTCTTTCCAAGAACAATAATCTCACGTCCGGTGCCGTGTACTGGTCCGTGCTGCGTAAAGAGCGCCGCGGTGATTATCTGGGCGCAACGGTCCAGGTCATACCGCACATCACCAATGAGATCAAGGAACGGCTGAAACGCGTCATCGATGGCGCTCATTTTGACGTGGTCATCACCGAGATCGGCGGCACGGTCGGCGATATCGAGAGTTTACCGTTCCTCGAAGCTATCCGTCAGTTCCGCAATGAGCTCGGCCGCGGTAACGCGCTGAACATCCATGCGACACTGGTCCCGTATCTCGGCACCTCCGGAGAGTTCAAGACCAAGCCGACCCAGCACAGCGTGAAAGAACTGCGCGGTATCGGTATCCATCCGGATATCATCGTGTGCCGTTCCCAGAAGGCGTTGCCTCAGGACCTGAAAGAGAAGGTCGCCCTGTTCTGTGATACCTATCCGGAAGCGGTCGTTGCGCTGCCGGACGTCTCTTCGATCTATGAAGTGCCGCTGGTCCTTGAACAGGAAGGCATGGATAAGACCGTCATGAAGCTGCTCGATCTTAAAGAACACCGCAAGGACATGGTCGAGTGGAAGAAATTCATCTCGCAGATGAAGTCCTGCACGCAGGAGATCGATGTCGCGATCGTCGGCAAGTATGTTGAGCTCAACGACGCCTATCTCTCCGTTTCGGAAGCGCTCAAGCATTCCGCGATATTCAATAAATGTGTCCCTAAGATACGTTGGGTTGATTCCGAGCACATTGAACGTGACGGAGCGGCCAAGCATCTCAAAGGGGTGAACGGTATCGTGGTCCCGGGCGGGTTCGGACATCGCGGTGTGGAAGGCAAGGTCCAGGCCATACAGTATGTCCGCGAGAAGAACATCCCGTTCCTTGGTCTGTGCCTTGGTATGCAGTGCGCGGTCATCGAATTCGCGCGCAATATGTGCAAGTTCAAAGGTGCGCACAGTACGGAGTTCGACAAGAACACACCGTTCCCTGTCATCGATATCCTGCCGGAGCAGAAAGATATCACCGATAAGGGCGGGACGATGCGGCTGGGGAGCTATCCCTGCAAGATCGAACGGGCCAGTAAGCTTTTTAAAGCGTACAAAGAGACCGTCGTTTATGAGCGCCATCGTCATCGTTTCGAGGTGAACAATATCTATCGCGATGAGTTGATGGCCAAGGGGTTGAAGGTCAGCGGGACATCGCCTGACGGCCGTTTGGTCGAGGTCGTGGAGCTCCCGAACCATCCGTTCTTTATGGCCTCCCAGTACCATCCGGAATTCAAATCACGTCCGACCAAACCGCATCCGATGTTCAGGGATTTCGTGAAAGCCGTGCTTGAATATCGCGGGAAGCAGGAACAGCTATTCGAGCATAAATAGCGAGCAATATTTAATTGTGGAGCGATAACGAACCCCTCTTTGTATAAGAGGGGTTTTTGTTCTTTTGCTTGGAAGAGCAGGTCCGGTTCTTCGCATGATTGCAACTATTTTTCAATACTTTCGATATCACTATAGACCAGGGTTAAGGAGGTCTGATGTATGTTCGAACATTTTAAAAAATGTGGAACACTTCTGTTCCGAGGTTTATGTCATCAGCGGTTCTTGCACTGTAAGGTCCAGCAAGGTGGGGAGACAGAGAAAGAGCTTTCCTTGATGACCAGGGAGGAGCTGTCTCAGGTCAGTCTGAAACTGGACCTGGAGCAGCAAAAAGCGAACCCCTTATTGAAGATGGTGGAGGAAAAGATCCTGCACCCCTTGTTCCCCACTATTGTTAAGCAGATGCCTATTACCGGGGTCGAGCAAAAGCAAATGAAAAAAGCCCTGGACCAGGACCGTTTCTTCTGGGGGGATGTATATAATCTTATTTCCGGGGATGCAGTTGTTGTCGATGGTGCGGTCCGGCGGGTCCCGAATGCAAGCCGGAAGGGCAATGAAGAATATACAGGCTATATCATCAAGCAAACACAAGAGGCCAGGTTACTGGAAAAAATAGCAGGACTGATCGGTGATGTCCATCGATTTGACGATCCGGGTAGTATGGTCAATAGAGCGATGGATAGATATCTTGCGGCTGACACTGAAGCAGTGTCAGGAGGGCAGAATGTATCGTTCCATGCAGCACAGTATATCCCTGAACAGCATGCATTGGTCCGTGCTGTGGCGGGCGGGCTCACAGAAAAGGTCCGTGCCGCCAAAGAGCTCAGAGAGCAATTGATGGATATCCTGTTCTCGGCCATGGACCCGGTGAAGGGGCTGAAGCTGGTCTATAAGCTTAATGGATTGTCCGTGTCGGAAGATGTCTCTATTAATTATCGTATTTTAATGGAACAGCTTTTATTGAAAAGTGGTGCCAGAAGTCGCGTGAATAATTTTTCATTGAGAGAACTGGCGTACATCAGTTTATTGGAAGGATTGCCGGTGAAGCTCAGGGGAATGAGCAATCCCGGTATCCTGGAGATAAAACCCCATGGGATAGAATTCGTGGATTTCGATACATACAGTCCGTCCATGAACGAGTTCGATCAGCAGGGGTTCCTCTCGTCGACCGGATTGATCCCCAGGGACCCTATGCATGGTAAGACCGGCAGAACGCCCGGAACGGTAACGGCGTTGTTCACGAACCCGGTCCATGTTCTTATGAGGACGCTCATGATGGCGAGTATCGATTATGATCTGTTGCTGGACGCTCTGCTCACGGAGGTCGGCGGACCGGGCTCTGATTCGTATCAGCGAGGGGTCACGCTTCTTGCAAAGCGGTTCGCAGGGAGGTCGATCAAAGATATCGGCACAATGCTTTCGTTCGCCCGTTCAAAGCACAAACAGTATCTGGACATCACGGAGATCGGCAGGCTGTTCGGTCTGTTGGAGCGGCTCCCTTCCTTTCTGCAGCCGGATATGTTAGGACATGATCTGATACTTGTTGTTCCGTACGAGGCTGGGCTCGTTTTTCTGGATAAAGAGAAAGGCGTACTGGATATCGTTCCGTACCATGAATACTATCTGCGGCAGGCCAAGCAATTCATTTATACCTATGTCAAGGAAGAACAGTCCAATGATAATGAGGTGGGGATGTGGTTGCGGGACCAGTGCGACCAGCGGATCACCAGGACGTATGAAAAGATGAGGCGTGATATTTCAGGTAGGGATAACCTGCAGATCTGGATGAGCGAGCAACAGGGTGTCACGGTCGATATTGATTCGCGCAAGATCATAATTCCGGGCATTAGCAAGGAGGTCGTCTATACCTCGAAATTCTCTTATTTCGAGATGCAGCTCATCAAGAATATCTTTGATGTCATACCTGCTGCGTACCTGCCTGCGGTAAGGCGGGTCGTGCGGAAATTTACGAACCGACTGTCCATGAACGTTGCGTACGGTGAGGTCGCAGGTGAGTATAATCCTCGCGAAGAACAGGTCAGTATCTATGATAATTATATCGATGTCCTAAAGACGACCACAAAATTGAACACCATTGAACACGCCTTAGCTTTCGCCAAGCTCATTCTGCATGAGTTCGGGCACAATCTTTATGTGAACGTACCGGAGGACATGCGGGAAGAGTTCCGGTCGATCAGTAAATGGGAGCTCAATCGCTACGGAAAATATGTCAATATGCTAGGAAGTGTGCATCGTTCGGTCCGTTTCGATGTAAAAGCGCAACGAGCGCTTGAGCGTCTTTCGGGGGTCCATCTTAAGAAGGCCTCTGGGGAACACATGTTCGACCTGATCCTGACAGAGGCCTTTACCAGGGATGAGTTGAGGCTAGTTCTGCAGCAGGAGGTGTTAAAGAACTATTATCCGATCTTTGTGAACCTTTTTGAGAACTTTCAGAAGAATATCGACAAACAGTTGAATCAGCATTTCCTGACACAGTACGCATACTCTACGTTCATGGACGTGAACAATGATCATGAAGACTTTGCCGAACATTTCGTGTGTTATCTGCTGTTCCCTGCTGATTTTCAAAGGTCAGCACCTTTGCGTGAAAAAAAGGCCTTTATTAAAAGGACGCTCGCGTTCCTGAGCGATGGTGCGGAATTAGATACAAAGGAATTTCTGATGGACCTCCTGGTCCCTTTGTTCGACCAGGACGAGATAGCTGCTTTTATGAAGAACAGAAAGACAGGAACTAAGGTCCGAACGGTCACTGAAATAGCCGCGAAAAATGAGGCTGCGTTGGATGAGCAAGTGCAGAAGGCGGACATGAAGCAGAAGAACAAGGATTCGGCACGTAAACTCAGATTGAACATCAAGTACAGTAGTGCGGAAATAAAGGCTCAGGCCGAGGAGAAGTTCGGTCAATTCCTCAAGGACTACCGGCTTTCTCTTCTGTCCCGCCAGGAATATATTGATGATATATTGAATGTCCATGATCCGCGGGAAGGGCAAGCCATGCTTGCGGAACATGGTGTCCAGTTCAGTGAGGACCTCTTTACTGTGCTTTCCTCGCTTTTATCGGGCGGGGGTGTGTCGGTCTGTCTGATCGAACTGCGCAAGAACATCGCAGGCCTGAGTTCATCCGAATTCAGGCATATACAGTCCCAGATCGATGAGCTGTGTTTTAAACATTTTGGACCGACACGCGAAGGCGAGCAGAACCGCATTTTATCGGTCGTTGAGCTCAAAGAGATGCTAATGACGCTTCGCGTACCGGCATTGCTCGTTAAAAAAATATCGATAGCCATGATGGCCATGGCTCGGGAATATCAGAGGGTGTCGGCACTGGAAGTGCACGACAAACCGACGGAAGATGAGCAGGATGAGGATGAGCTGATGTATGAAGAGGAAGAGGATATTGATATGCTGAGCCTGAAGTTGCGAGAGGAGATGGAGCATGTGATGTTCACGGAAGAGCTGCCGCAGATCATGGAGCAGAAGGGGTTGACCGTGCGCAAAACAAATAGACAGCAGGACCTGGAGGAAGGATATCGCTATCATTTTGACCCGGATTATGACCCTCAGTATGTATCCTATGATGATAGTGAAGATGAACGGCTCGAGACAGTGGATGGGTATCTTGTGGATGATGAGGAAAGAGCATATTATGATGAATCTGAGGATATTTTTGATGAAGAGCCCGGAGATCCTAAAGATTATTATGATGATATAGATTGAAGAAGGTCCATTTCTTCAATTGCACGTATTTGGGCGATTAGTTCGCTCTGTTCCGGCTGAACGGTCACTGCAGGAATTTGAACTGGTAGTTCGCCTTGGTCATCTTCAGGTTGAAGTTCTGTTCATCTGTCAGTTTCCAGGGTATATCCACGACCTTTGAGAACCCTTCCCATACCCCGAACCATCCGAGCGGGACGAAGAGCACTCCCAGTATCTCCAGGTTCAGGTCGGAGAGCCAATCGTGATAGTTCGCGAAGGTGAAGAGAGCGAGGATCACGACACCGACCCCTATATACAGCAAGCCTCGTCTGCGCAGTGAATCGATGTCTTTTTTGTTCTGGTTGGCGATATGGCGAAAATGGTTCTTGATGCGTTGGACGATGATCTTTTCTTTCGTTTCGTCGTGTATCATTTTTGGGGCATGGAAGATCACTTCAAATTGTCCGGACTTGGCCTCTTTGTAGCGATGCTTTAATTCGTTGAGCAGATCGTCCGACAGGTCTCTTTTTGTGTAATCCCGGGGATCGAAATCAGAGAATATATCCTCGAACGTGTCTATCGCGATCGACATTTCCTGCAGGTCCGCCAGGCGCTGCTGCAGTTGTTTTTCCTTGAGTTTTTTCAGGAAGGAGCGGTCCTTTTTCTGGGATTCCGTGTTCTTTTGCTTCTGGTCGACCTTTTGCTGGGCTTGAACGGTGTCCGTCCTTGTTTGTTCCTGGGGCTTTACTTTTTGTTCCTGTTTTTGCGGTTCCGGGACTTTTTGCTTTTGGTCCGTTCTCTGTAGTGCTTGTTCATGTTTGAGCGGACGCGCATGTTCGGGTTTGACGATGTTCTTTGGCTGGGATTGTTTTTGGTCCGGTCTTTGCGGTGTCGGTCTTGTCTCGGCCATACGAGCTCCTTAGTAATGCAGTAAGAACAGGGCGATAATGCCGATGCCTAGCGCGATGCGGTACCATACGAACACCTTGAACGAATGTTTTTTGAGGAAATCGAGCAGGAATTTAATGGAAAGTACGCCGAACAAGGCTGAGGAGATGAACCCCACCCATAAGGGAATGCTTGAGAGCGCCTGCGGGGTCTCCAGCAGGTCCTTGAACTTCAGGAGCCCTGCGACAAGAACGATGGGGGTGGCCAACAGGAAAGAGAACCGGGCGGAAGCCTCGCGTTTCAAGCCGCAAAAAAGCCCTGCGGTCATGGTGATCCCTGCTCGGGATACGCCGGGAACAAGCGCCAATACTTGCGCACAGCCGATGATGAGCACCTGGGACAGCGTGATCTTTTCAAGAGAGATCTTTTTCTTGCTCATGTTCTCGGCAAGCAGCAGCACGAGCGCGAATATGATCAGTGTGCAGCCGACGAGCAGCGGACTGCGGAACGCTTGTTCAATGATATCTTCGAAAAGGACCCCGACAATGCCTGCAGGGATGCAGCCGAAGATAATGAACCAGCTGAGCTTTTCATTTGTGGTCCGGACCGTGCGGGTGCGGAGGGTATTAAAGAACGCCATTAAGATATTCCAGAGGTCTTTCCAGAAATAACCGACCAACGCAAAGGCCGTGGCCAGATGCAGTATGACGTCGAACGTGAGCCCCGGGTCCGGGAATTTCAAGAGCCAGGGGAACAGGATGAGATGGCCGGAGGAGCTTATCGGGAGGAACTCACCGATACCCTGTACCGCGCCGAGTATCGCTGCCTGCAGAGATGTGATCATAATGACGTAATTGTACCTGCGGGGCTATGAATTGTCGATTGAGCAGGGAGGTACGGCGGAGAGGGGGACTTCGCCGTACCTCATGATCAGTTATCCGAGTATCGCCTTTAAGTCCGCATCAGCCGTTGTCGTCGGCATGATGTTATAGTTATCCACGAGGACTTTGAGGATGTTCGGTGTGATGAACTCCGGTAGGGTCGGACCGAGCCGGATATTCTTGATGCCGAGATGCAGCAGGGAAAGCAGGATCACGACCGCTTTTTGCTCATACCAGGAAAGGATGAGCGAGAGCGGGAGTTCATTGACCGTGCATTTGAACGCGTCGGCCAGGGCGAGCGCGATCTTGACCGCTGAGTATGCATCGTTGCATTGTCCGATATCGAGCAGGCGCGGGATACCTTCGATATCACCGAAATCAAGCTTGTTGAACCGGTATTTGCCGCAGGCGAGCGTCATGATCACGCTGTCTTTCGGGACTTTTTCCGCGAACTCGGTGTAGTAGTTCCTTCCGGATTTTGCCCCGTCACAGCCGCCGATCAGGAAGAAATGCTTGATCTTGCCTTTTTTGACATGATCGATGACAGTTCCTGCGACGCTGAGGACCGCATTATGTCCAAAGCCTACGAGGATGTCTTTGTCCGGAGCATCTGCCTTGAACCCGCCCAGGGACATCGCTTTGTCGATGACCTGAGAGAAATCCCTGTTCGAGATATGTGTCACGCCCGGATATGCCACGAGCCCTGCGGTGTATATCCTGTCGATATAACTGTCCTTTGGCTTTTGTATGCAGTTCGTGGTCATGAGTATCGCCCCGGGGAACCGGTCGAACTCTTTTTGTTGGTCCTGCCATGCGCCGCCGTAGTTGCCGTACAATTGAGGATGCTTCTTGAGCGCGGGATAGCCGTGGGCCGGGATCATTTCACCATGCGTATAGATCGTAACCCCTTTTCCGTCGGTCTGTTCGAGCAGCACTTCCAGATCGAGCAGATCGTGCCCGCTGACCAGTATCGCCGGTCCTTTTTTTACGCCGAGCGCCACTTTGGTCGGGACCGGATGACCGAAATGTTCGGTATGTGCCTGATCGAGCAGGGCCATAGTGCGGATGTTCACTTCGCCACATTTCATCACGAGCGGCAGCAGTTCGTTCACCGTCAGTGCCGGGTCCCCGAGGGCGATGAGCGCTTCACGCATGAATTCCGTGATCACAATGTCCTGTTGCCCCAGGATGAGCGCGTGGTCGGCGTAGGCGGCCATGCCTTTGAGCCCATACTTCAACAGTTCACGTAGGGAGCGGTTGTCCGCGTCAAGGTCCGAGGGGGAGAGCACCCCTACCTTTTGACCTTGTTCGACCATGCCGGCGATGGTATCTGCCGGTTCAAAATGTGCGGCAGCCGGAGCGTTCTGAAGATCAGAAGCGAACGCACGTGCTTTTTTCAAAAGGCGATGCCCTTCTTTGATCATCTGTGCCAAGCGTTCCTCATCAAAATTAACATTGGTGACCGTTGTGAACAGACCTTCGATCAGGAATCGGTCATATTCCGGCTCATAGATACCTGCCTTCTTGGTCACATAGGCGATCCCGGTCAGCTCATAGAGCAGCAGGTCCTGCAAGGTCGATACCGCGCCGCTTTTCCCGCATACCCCTTGTACCGTACATCCGCCTTTCGCCCGTTGTTCGCATTGATAACAGAACATATCTTCCTCCTTATTGTTGTTCTATCTGTGTCGTATCCTGCATGTTTATTGGATGCTCCCCTCCAGTCCCACGACCACTTTTTTGATCGCGATGTTCTTTCCTGAACGTTCAACGGCTTCTTTCACGATAGCGTACATCCCGGAACAGCACGGTACGGTCATGATCGCGACAGTCAATGAATAGATGGTATTGTTCTTGATGAGCTCGGTCAGTTTTTCGACATAGCCTTCCGTATCGTCGAGCTTTGGGCAGGCGATGACCAGTTTTTTCCCTTTCAGGAGGTCCTGATGGAAGCTTCCGAGCGCAAAAGCGGTACAATCTGCCGCTACGAGCAGGTCCACTTCATTGAAATAGGGGGCGTGCGGGGATATCAGATGTAATTGTATAGGCCATTGCGTGAGCTCTGATGATATGTTTGTGTTCTGCAGTTCCTCGGTGTTCCTCATTTTTGGAGTGAGGGTCTTTGCCATGCTCCCTGGGCAACCGCAGCCGAGCGGGCTTACATCTTTCTGAACGTGTTCTGCACCATGGACATGCCGGGCCGCGTCTATGCCGCGCGTCTTTTTCACATGTTCAAAAGCGGCCGTGGGGTCATACTCGGAGCTTTCCCGTTCAACGATCTTCAGTGCACCGGTCGGGCAGACATCAAGGCATGCTCCGAGACCGTCACAATATATCTCTTTTGCTAGGACCGCCTTGTTCTCCTTGTCCAGGACGAGGGCTCCTTCGGCGCAGGCTGTCGTGCATTTGCCGCAGCCGTTGCACAACGCTCTGTTTATTTCGATGATCTTTCTTTTCGACATCATGTCCTCCCTTTTTCGTTCTGATACGAACAATGATAGAAAGTATGACGGTCAAAAACCTTGACCTGGGTCAAGAACGTTGGTTGGTATGCTGAGGATGATCAGGAACGGATGAACACCGGTCGTGTAATG
Source organism: uncultured bacterium (assembly GCA_964653455.1). Classification (GTDB taxonomy): domain Bacteria; phylum Margulisbacteria; class Termititenacia; order CAZZFK01; family CAZZFK01; genus CAZZFK01. The sequence goes on along the minus strand of CAZZFK010000001.1, from coordinate 320,638 downwards.
GCATCTTCCAGTCGAGTAAGGAATTGTTCGAGTTCTTGAACGGTGATCGATCCCTCAGGGTTGAGCCCTTGAGCAAGGAAGTCATTTATGAGTTCGATCTTCGCCGCCGAAAGGTCACGTTTAATGAACAGTCCGAACTGGATGATGATCAGGTCGATATCTTTTTGGAGTTGCAGGTATTGTCTACAGAGCGAGATGGCATCCCGCACATGCTGGGCGCTTATCCGATCGAGTTTTTGATATCTTTCCGTATCGATCAGTTTATGGTCCATATCCCGGTCCTGTCCTTTGGCACGTCCATCGATAGTTCGTCCTTATCGAGGTACGCTTGTATAGAGATCGAAAGGAAATATCGAATAGTGCATATGCAGGCAGGGGTGTTCATGATGATCGAACGGCCTGACAGACGGAGGGCTTTTAACCTTGTATCTCGCAACGTAATTTCTGGCAGTTCTTTATCCTGATGGTCTTGCCTTTAACTGTGATAAGGTCTTCGTCCTGTAACTGGCGCAAATTTCGGGATAGTGTCTCGCTCACGGTGCCAAGCAGTTTGGCGATCTCGGTCTTTTTAATAGGGAGGTCCAGTGCGCAATTGCCCTGACCGGGGCACAGTTCAAGGATGTATTGAATGAGCCGCTGCCGTATGGTCTTGAGCCCCAGGGTCTCCAGTCGTTTATTGAGGGCTAAACATTTACCTGCCAGGAGTTTGATCATATATATGGATAGTTTCGGGTCCTTTTCGATAGCAGCGAATATCTTTTTTTTCTCAAAGAACAGTGTTCTGGTGTCCCTGACCGCTTCGGCAAAGAGAGGGTACGTGTCCGAGGTGAACGTCACGGCTTCACCAAGAAAATCGCCAGGCCCTAGTCGGGATATCTCGAGCTCATTACCGTTCAGGTCCATTTTGAAGATACGGACCTCGCCGGTCACGACCTGGTAAAAGCCCGTGATAGGGTCTTCCGCATTGAAAATGCTCGTTCCTTTTTTGAAGGCGCGTTCAATGCCGATGTTCTTTATAGATGGTTCGATAGGTGGCATGGTCTTTTGATTGTAGCATGCGCCTTTACTTCCCAGAAGGTGACTTTTGACATTTCGGACACACATGACTGGTGCGTCCCGCTACCTTTTTTCTGATGATCGTGGTCCCGCAGGTCCGGCAGGTCCTCTGTCTGTATACGTGCAGCAGGTTCTGGAAATTCCCCTTGGCGTTGCGCGAGGTGATGTAGTCCGAGACGGACGTGCCTTTGTTCTTGATGGCGAGCAATAAGATCGCCTTGATAGCCGAGAGCAAGGAGTCCGTGCGAACGTGCTGCACTTCCGTTTCAGGATCGACGCCGAGCGAATAGCAGATCTCGTCGGCATAGATGTTGCCGACCCCAGCGAGCAGCACTTGGTCCAGAAGGAAGGCCTTGAGCTTGCGATGCGGACACCTTTTGATGAGCGCGGACAGTTCTTGGTGGTCTATGGAGAGAGCATCCGTGCCTGCGTTGATATGGTCCATGAACTCTTTGTGCGGGGAGACGACGGTCCAGCGGCCGAACTTGCGTATGTCACGGTAAACGAGCCTTTTGCCGTCCTTGAACGTAAGGATAAGATGCACATGTTTGTCTTTTTTGTACGTATCGTCCGTGACGATGAGCTGGCCGGTCATGCGGAGGTGGACGATGAAGCGCGTGCCTTTTTTTGTCGTGAAGAGAATGTACTTGCCGTGCCGTTCGACCCTCAGTATGCGGTCGCCGGTCAAAAGCCTTTTGAGCGACCCCTGCTTTGATATGACGATACCGGGGAACAGCACGGAAACCTCAGTGATGATCTTATTGCACAGGGCTTTTCGCAGCCCCCGTGCGATAGTCTCAACTTCCGGGAGTTCAGGCATGGTCCTTACAATCCAAGGGCCTTATGCTTAGCCACGATAGCATCGGCGATCCCGTCCAGTGCGGCGAGGTCCTGTTCTTTAGGGAGCCCTTTGATGACGACCGGCGGGATGATCTCCACTTTCAGGCTCGATATCATGCCTGCCAGCTGTTCTATCATTTTCCCTCCCCAGCCGAATGATCCGATGATGGAAACGAACTTTGTCTTCGGTCTCAAGGCGTTCGCCAGGAACACCGCATGTGCCGCCGCCGGGTGTGCGGCTGCGAGCACGGTCGGGGACCCGACGACTATCGTTGCGGCGTCCACGAGGCTCATGGCGAGCTTGCCGATATCGGAGTGGGGGAGGTCAAAACGCTTCACGGTCACACCGCGCTCGGTGAGGGCCTGGGTGAGATGGTCGACCATGATCTTTGTGCTCCCGTGCATGGAAACGAACGGGATGACCACTTCGTTCTTTACGTTCTCCGATGACCAGTCAGCATACGCGTTCAAAATGAACGCGGGCTTGTCATACATCGGACCGTGGCTCGGGCAGATCATGTCCACCGCGAGCGTCTTGATGAGGTCCAGATGTTTGCGCACGTTCACACGGAACGGCATCATGATCTCGGCGTAGTACCGTTTTGCGGACTCGTACACGACAGCTTCGTCGGTCACGAACAGGTCGCTGGTCGCCAGGTGCGAGCCCAGAAAATCACAGGTAAAGAGCATCTTGTCCTCGGCGACATAGGTGAACATGGTCTCAGGCCAGTGTACCCAGGGGGCGAGATAGAAGGTCAGTGTCTTATTGCCTAAGGAAAGCGTTCCTTTATCTTCGATAGTTATGAATTTCTCGGCCGGCACATGCATTTCGTCGATCAAAAGGTCGCGGCATTTTGCGTTCGTGACCACCTTGGCCTTCGGGTACGCGGCCAGGACATGGGGGATGGCCCCGGCATGGTCCTGTTCGGCATGATGCGCGACGATATAATCGAGCGTAGTGATGTTCAGAGCTTTCAGATTCCCGAGGAGCAGCTCCGGCAGAGCGCTGTCGACGGTGTCCAGAAGAACGGTCTTTTCGCTCCCTTTGATAAGATAGCTGTTGTAGCTGGTCCCGTCCGGGAGCGGTATCAAGGAATCGAACAAACGCCTGTCCCAATCGACGGCGCCGACGGAATAGATATCCTTTGTTATCTGACGGGGGTGCATGGGTGCTCCTTTGATAAAGTTACTAGCTGCTAGTAACTAGTGACTAGCAGCCATGCAAGAATAAATATAGACCAAGGGTTTTATTCTTGTGTTTGCTAGGAGCTAGAGACTAGTAGCTAGCAACTGCTTTAGATCTTCTCGAACTGGTCCTTACCGACGCCGCACTCGGGGCATACCCAATCTTCGGGCAGCTTTTCGAACGGGACATTGTTGTTCTGGGCCGGGTCATAGACGTAGCCGCACACGATACATTTCCATTTGTCCATTGTTATACCCTCCTTTCCTTTGAGCTCGAGCTTAGCCGCACTCTCTGCGGAGGTGGCAGCACTTTGTTGATGCAGGTATTTAATGGCGGAAAGACAGGCTTTTGCGCCTTCTCCGGCCGCGACGACGATCTGTTTTTCCGGGATGTCCGTCACGTCACCTGCGGCGAAGATCCCTTCGACGGAGGTCCTGTTCCTGCTGTCGATGATGAGCTCTTTGGTCTTGTTGGTCTTCAGCTCGATGCCGAAGTCGCTCTTGGGAATGAGACCGATCTCGATGAAGATGCCGGAGCACTCTATTTTTTCTTCAGTATCGTTCCGGGAGATCACGATGCCTTTGACGAACGTTTCTCCGAATATCTCTTTCACGGTCGAGCTGTGCATGACCGTGACGTTCGGGAGCTGCTGGACCTTCTCGATCATGATGGCGTCCCCGGTGAACCCTGTGTTCACGTTCACCACGTACACTGTGCGTGCGATCTTCTCGAGCTGAAGGACCGCGTCGAGAGCAGAATTCCCTCCGCCAACAACGATGACGTCTTTTCCTGCGAATACCGGTCCGTCACAAGTGGCGCAATAGGTGACACCTTTGTTGCGGTAGCGGTCCTCTCCGGGGACGCCCAGCTTGCGGGATTGTTTCCCTGAAGCGATGATGACCGTGCGGCTTTCATACGTCTCTTTATCGGTCTTAACGGAGAATCCTTCCGGTGTTCTCTGGATGATCGACGCGAGCTCTTTTTCTTTTATCGTCACAGCATATTTCTTCACATGTTCTTCGAATATCTTCGCGAGCTCGCCCCCGGAAATGAACTGAAAGCCGGTGTAATTCTCGATGTCGCCGCTCCAGGCCGCCTGGCCGCCGATGTTCTCGGTGATGAGCAGGGTATTGAGCTTTTGACGCGCTGCATAGACCGCCGCTGTGATGCCGGAAGGTCCCGCGCCGATTATTATAAGGTCGTACATGGTGTTATCCTTTATTTGAGAAACAAGAAACGAGGGACAAGAAACAAGGTTGAATATGTTTGCTCTTGTTTCTCGTTTCCTGTGTCTTGTTTCTAGTTCCTCAACGCTTCCGTTATCTTTTCCTTGTCGAACCCGAGCACGAGCTTTCCGTTCACCTCGATGACCGGCACACCCATTTGCCCGGACTTTTTTACCATTTCTTCGGCAGCCTGTTCACTGGCGGAGATGTCGATATCAGTGAACGAAAGGCCGAGTTCTTTCAGGAAATTCTTTGCCATCTTGCAGTATGGGCAGGTCGGGGTGGAATAGATCGTAATAGCCATAGGTGCCTCCTTATTTCAATCGAACTTTCGGTTCTTGATATTGTACAGATACAGGTACGGATAATTGTCCTTAAGATGCAGCATATATTCAAGCCATAATCGGGACATGTACATATATACTCTCTTCATGTCGTTGGCCAGATGGGCCTTGTCTTCGGCAGGATTCTTGTCTAATGAGCTACGGCGCAAGAGTTCTTCGGTCAGATGGAAGAGGGCAAGGAGCATGTCGGAGAAAGCTTCATGTTCATGGAGGCTCGGGTGCTCCATCAGTCTGATGATGAGGTCTTTGCCTTTTGCGAGGTCTTTGGCGAGCTGTTTTACGGTTTTATGGTCATAGGAGACGGAAAAAGAGCACTTGGCGAGCTGTTTTTTGTTCCTCAGGATATCCTTGTGCGTCCATGATTCCTTGACCGTCAGATGGTCAAGGATGTTCGTTCCTTTTGAAAGCATGGTCGTCAGGGTGCTGAACACGGTGATGCCGAGGTCGCAAAAGAAGATACCTGCCAGCATGTTCAGTTTCTTTTGTGTTGCGGCCCTGTCGCGGTAGTTCAGGAGACGGTCGAGGGCAAAGTAGGCGATCATCGCTTGTACGCCGAGGAAGGCGATATCCCCGACAAAGTACAGGAGGATGTGATGCATGTCGTGGAACATATTGAAATGAAGGTCGTACATGGCCACAGAAAAGCCGATAAGGATGATCGCGAGAAATATTTCTTGTTTGTATTTTTTCATGAGAAAGGGTCAACCCACCTTTTCTTTGATGTCGAGCAGCTTGATGATATGGGTGCGTTCTTCATCGATGATCGTGTCGATCGTCCCATGGTGCTTTGCCGGTATATGTTCTTTTATCTCTATGTAGAACAGTATGGAGTCTTTTTCCCTGTCGATAGCGTATTCAAGGACCTCCGCATCGCTGTTGAGTGCGGGGCTATCCTTGCGGAACACGGCGGTCTCTACCAGGGCACGCATATAACTGCTGTATTCGTCCGAGTAATTGACGGAGGGCTCCTTGAGCAGCGTGGAAAGCAGTCCCGTATAGGTCTTTTTATGTCCCAATTCCTCGTTCTTCAAAAAGGTATACAGCTCTTTGACCTCAGTGTTCTTTGTCTTTGTAGCCATATGCTCATAGAACGCAGCACCTTGTTCCTCGATCTTGACGGCGAAGGTCAGTATTTCTTCAAGTGAGTAGGTAGTAGTCATGGCGGTATCCTTTATGTCACCCCTTCCCGTCCTATCCATTATGGAAGTGACAGGAAGAGGCGATCTGTGAACTAGTAATTCTCGGACAAGACCTCGAAATATGCCTGCGGATGCTTGCATGCCGGACATTTTTCCGGAGCGGCATCGCCAGTGTGAACGTGGCCGCAATTGCGGCATTTCCATTTGATCTCTTTTTCTTTTTTAAAGACCTGTGCTTTTTCAACGTTCTGCAGCAGCTTGCGGTAACGTTTCTCATGCTCGGCCTCGACTTTCGCTATCGCTTCGAACTGGGCCGCTATTTCCGGGAATCCTTCTTTGAGGGCGGTCTTTGCCGCGTCCGGGTAGAGGATGGTCCATTCTTCTTTCTCCCCGTTGGCCGCCGCGTACAGATTATCCTTGGTCGTTCCGATGACGCCGGCAGGATAGGTCGCGGTTATCGTTACGTCCCCGCCCTGCAGGAGCTTGAAGAACAGCTTGGCGTGCTCTTTCTCGTTCTCCGCCGTTTCAAGGAAGATAGCGGATATCTGCTCATACCCTTCCTTTTTTGCGACGCTCGCGAAATAGGTGTAACGGTTGCGGGCCTGGGATTCCCCTGCGAACGATGCTAACAGGTTCTTTTCTGTCTGAGTGCCTTTCAGGTTCATATGAGCTTCTCCTTTATTTCTTTTCTCCGACAAGTGCGTTCATCTGCTTGATGAGAGCATCGGCATCGAGCCCGTGAGCGGAAAGCCCCTGGCCGATGGTCTCGGCGTGGGCCATGAAGCAGCCTACGCAGCCGACACCGTTCTCCTGCAGTACTTCGATCGCTGCCGGATATTTGCTGATCAACTCCGCGATCTTTGTGTCTTTCGTTATCATATCTTTTCCTCCTTTCTTGTTCCTTGATTGCCAGGATCAACTGGATCTTCAGGATTTAGTTTTATGTAAACAGGTCTTACAGATCCCCTTAAAATAACCATGTATCTCTTCTATTTTATGTGCTCCGGCTTGCATGGTCTTGAGGTGAGGACAGGTCACGTCAATATCGAATATTGTGCCGCATTCCTTGCAGTAGAAATGATGATGAGAGGTCCTTTTGGCTTCATAACGGGCACGATCGTCCGCGATGCATATCTTGTTCGCTTCCTCCAATTTGACCAGACATTCGACCGTATTATATACCGTCGCCAGGGATATGCCCTCGAGCTTGTTCCTCAGGGTGTTGTATATCTCTTCAACGGACGGATGGATGCATCCGCTTTCCAGGTATTCGAGTACGGCGATCCGCTGAGGTGTCGCCTTGATGTTCTTTTCATGCAGTCGTTCAATGGTCCTCGTGTGTGCCATATAGATTAGAATGATTATAAACAAGCGAAATGATGCTGTCAATATTTATTTCTTATGTTTGGGGTGTTAAAAAAAATGAAATCTGGATAATTAACCTACGATTTCATTATATACACTATATAATGTATATATTAATGAGAAGAATTTCTTTTGGAGGTGCTTCAATGGCTTGGATCGATAAAATTGTTAATAATCTTTCAGGAGCATATCCTATTAATGTAAAAAAAGTTAATGGGAATATCGTCCAGGTTGTGTTCGATAAAAATGATAATAAAAAAGAGGATCCGGGGGAAAGACTTACGAGTAAAGATGGGGTATCTCCAGTATCGAACGAACAAGTTTTAGACTTTTTTTATCAGAATTATTCCGGATGTTCAGATGAGATTGAATACGTCCTACAATATATGAAGGAAGATTTATTGGGCAATGATGAGGTGGGGCAAAAATATTATAGATTAATGAGAGATAAAAGGGATGCATGTGTCAATGATGGTGATATTCGAAGTGCGAAAATCAAGGAAGAAGAGAAAATTAAAGAGGAGCAGATGGCTAAAGAAAATGAGCATATTTTGATTATATTTGATGAGCTTCAAGCAGCCAAAGCATCATCAGACCTAAAAAAGATAAACGCTTTATATCAAGAGTTCTGTCGAGATGCAAAACTTGATCCGGTGATGTTCCCAATAGAATTGTTTCAGGCCGTGACAAAAATGACAGGGGCTTATAGCAATGTCATTCATCTGGAGTTTGCTCATGGTGCGGCCTTGAAGTATAAGAATAACATTACGATCCATATTCAGGATATGCTTATTAGTTATGACGATATTTCATATGGGCTCGGGAAAGACCAAGTATTGTTAGCGGCGGATGGGAAGAGACATGCCTTTAAAAAAGAAGAGCTTAATGCGGAAGGGAATTTGGAGGGTAGTGAGGTGCGTCTAGATAAGTCCGGGCGAGTTATTACGGGGACTGTTTTTAAAGAAAAAATGACAATACAGGGCAAGCCTTATGTCGTTCATTTTGAGGCAAAGTTCAAAAATGGAAGGATGATGTACGAACTTATTAATTTTAACAAGCCAGTATTTTTAAGGACCGACAGGGGAACTAGTTTGTTCTTTACTGCAGCAGAGCTCGATGCTAATGGTAATGTTTCTGGAGGAATACTGTCGAAGAATACTCTTCATTTATACAAGGCTTCAGTTATTGTGGATTATGGTTATTATAATGGGAAAAATGATAGGTCAGGCATCCAGTTTTCGGGATTATTTTTTAAAGATGGAGCTGAACTATATGCAAAAGACAACAAGAAATATAAATTTAGTCATCATATCTCTGATTGGTATTCGACGTCTATCGATGGTTCAGGGCGGGTTGTGCGTGGGAGGGTGATCAGATCCTATATGAATATTTGTGGGCGTTCTGTCCTGGTTGAAGATTGTTATTGTGAATATTTTCAGGGAGTTGCTCGGCCGAATTATATACGGTTATCAAAAAATGCTCGATTGAGAGCGTCCGATAATAAAGAATATACTTTTAAAGCCATTTCTCCAGATAATATTACTGATGACCTTCTTGAGGTTGACAGTGACGGTAACATTCAAAAAGGGATTATCGCTGACGATGTTCTGGATATTCAAGGGAAAAAGGTGACCATACGTTCGTGCAAATATGAATATGATTTTTTAAATAATAAACCTGTCTTTAGTATGATGCAGTTGAAAGATGATCAAAAGTTACGGACAGTAGACGGCAGAGAGTTCACTTTTAAGGATGATTCGTACATAGATTTCGATGGCCAAGGGCTGGTCAGTTCGGGGTATTTTAGGGACCAGGAGATCGATTTCTCAGGCAAGAAGGTCGTAGTCAATAGCGGTTCTTATAAGTATGAAAATGGAAAAGGGGTTCTCTACGATCTTTATTTCGATGTACCTGCCAAATTGCCTGCTGCGGATGGGAACGAATATTATTTTTCTCGTGCCTATAAGATAGATGCTACGGGAAAGGTGGTAGAAGGTATTATCGTGAATGATACGGTGAGAACCTCGATTTGGAAATCAGAAGAAGTTGAAGAGTGTCACTTTCAATATTCTGAAGGTAAGGCTCATTTTAAAGTATATAGAAAAAAGAAGAATTAATCCCTGACCCGGACGATATCTTTTTTGATCTGCTGCTGCAGGGCCTTGGCGCTCTTGAACTTCTTCTGTGCCCGGATGAACTTCTCGAAGAACAGCGTGATGCGCTTCCCGTACAGGTCCCCTTTAAAATTGAGCAGGAACGCTTCGACGATGACCGTATGTTCTTTCCCGAACGTTTCCCGCTCCCCGATACTGATCGCACAGGTGTGCAGCGTATTATTGACGACACAATATCCGCTGTAGACGCCCGGCATCGGGATGAGCTTATCCTTGTCGACATGGACGTTCACGGTCGGGAACCCCAGGGTCCGGCCGATACCTTTTCCGCGCACGATCTTTCCGCTCAGTGAGTAATCTCGTCCGAGAAGTTCAGCTGCGTCGTTGACCTTTCCTTCCGAGAGCAGATGTCTGATCCGTGAGCTCCGGACGGGGGTCCCTTTGCTGTCCACCTCGGGGATGATCTCTACTTCAAATCCATACTTTCTGCCCAGTTCTTCCATGGTCTTCGCGCTCCCGCTGCGGTTGTACCCGAAGGCATAATCATCGCCGATGAGCACGGTCTTTGGTCTGAACCGTTTAACAAGGATATCACGTACGAATTCTTCAGGCGTCAGCTCTCCGATCCGGGAATTGAACGGTATCACATCGAGGTTCTGGATCAGGTCCTGACGTTCCGGAAGGGTCGTTAACAGGTGTGCGCCTTTGTTCGGGTGCGGATGGAAGGTGATGACGCGATGCGCCCGTTCGATGACCTTGATGTGGCCCAGATGAACGCCGTCGAATACTCCGAGTGCTATTTTCATGGGGATATTGTACTTTACCCAAAAGCTTTTTGACTACTGAGCGTTGTCCTCTGCCTGGCGTGTGTTCCTGCCGCTCGTCACGGTTATGGCGTTCTCGAGCGTGTATTCGCCGATCTTGGTCCGTTTAAGCCCTGAAAGATATGCGGGAACACCCAACAGTTCTCCGGTCTTTTCCGCGAGCACCCGGATATAGGTCCCCTTGGAACACAGGAACCGTACGGTCGCGGCCGGATTATCCCCTGGGATGAAGTTCAACAGTTCGACCTCTTTCACCTCGATCGTACGTGCTTTCCGCTCTACGGTCTTGCCTTTGCGGGCGAGCTCATAGAGCTTCTTGCCGTTGACCTTTATCGCGGAGTGCATAGGTGGGACCTGATCCTGCTGCCCTATGAGAGAGGGGATGACCTTTTCGACCTGTTCTTTAGAGACAGTTACCGTGCATCGTTCGATGACAGTTCCGTCCCGATCGGCGCTGTCCGTAGATATTCCCAGAGTGATGTCCGCGATATATTCCTTATCCATATTGAGCAGTTCATCCAGATGTTTTGTTGCGTTCCGTCCGATCGCGACCAGGAGCAAGCCTTCAGCTGCGGGGTCCAAGGTCCCTGCATGACCTACTTTCTTGATACGGGTGAGCGCACGGATGCGTGCGACCACATCGAACGATGTCCAGCCGACGGGTTTGTATATTTTCCAGAGACCTTCACGGAGGGCTTCGGGAGTGTTGTTGTTCTTGTCGTTAAGTGGCAAGTGGGGAGTGGCAAGTGGCGAGAAAGGGTCGGGCATGACTTATGTTAATGAGCTTTTTATCTCATTGAGGACTTTTTTGACCGCGATGTCGATCGGGACGTTCAGTTCACAGCCCGCGGCTTTTTTGTGGCCGCCGCCGCCGAACTTCTTGGCGACCGCCTCCACGTTGAAATGGTCCTTCGAACGCAAGCTCACTTTTATCTGTGCGTTGTTCATTTCTTTGAAAAGAACGGCGATCTTCGCGCCGCGGACGGTACGGAGAACGTCAATGATACCGTGCCCGGTCTCTGCGTTCACGTTCTTGGCGATACTGTAAATGACCTGGCCATTGGCCGTGGTCTTCATGGAACAGAGCGCTTCACCGAGCTTACAGAGCGTTTCCGGGGCCACTTGTTCATACAGCATATGATAGATATGGTCCGGTGTTGCACCGTGTTTGACCAAAAGATGCATGTCCGCGTACGTCCGTTCTTTTGTGTTGCCGAAGCGCAGGCCGCCGGTATCCGAAAAGATCGCAGCATAGAGATATGTAGCGACGAGAGGTGTTATCTTGAACTTAGCGCGTTGTGCCAGTGACAGTATGATCGAGCCGAGCGCAGAAGCATCCGCATCCACGAAATTCAGTGTTCCGTAGCGGCTGTTGTCGAAATGATGATCGATATTGATATCTATCGGGATATCGAAGGCCATGCGTCTGCTGTCCCCGGCCTCCATAGCGACGGCACGGTCCCATTTCCAGCCTTTCGGGAGAGAGGTCTTTATCTGTTCTGTACCGGGGAATACCAACAGGTTATGGGGGACAGGGTCTTTGCAGATGATACGTGTGTCGATCTTTTTTTGTTTTAACAGTTCCGCTAAGGCAAGCGAAGAACAAAGCGTATCGGCATCGGGGTCCCGGTGACAGATAAGGAGGACCTTTTTTGAGGAGAGCAGGGTATGGATGATGGTTTTCATTGGTTACAAGCTCCTAGTTGCTAGTTTCTAGTAACTAGCAGAAAGATGTTAACATTATGCCAGTCGTTTCTTGAGTCCATGTAACATTTTGCCGACCTCAACAGTTCTTTCGAGCAGATCGGTGCCTATGTCAGGGTCAATATACGCTAAAGATATCACAATTCTCAATTGTGTCTCTAGTTCAGCTTTTGAGCCAAGAGCGATATGTAAGAATTGAATGATCTCTTTATTGTGTTGCCTGGAATATCCTTCGGCTATGTTGCTGGGAATGGAGACGGCAGCTCGTTGGATCTGGCTTGAGAGACCATATATTTCTTTTTTGGGAAATACCTCTGTTGTCTTATATATGTCTACAGCAAGTTGCATTGCTTTCTGCCAAACGTCCAGCTTCTCATAATTTCCCATGTGAACATGGTCCTTGTATGTGGTTTGCTAGCTGCTAGCAGCTAGTGACTAGGAACTCTTCTTCAGTTTGTTCAGTTTTGCGATGATATTAGACCCGTATTCCAGTGACGTATCTTCCCTGAAGATGAGCTTTGGGGTGTGACGGAGCTCGATGGCATGGCCGAGCTCCTTCCTGAGGAAACCGGTGGATCTGATGAGCGTCTGCATGGTCTTTTTGCGGTCAGCTTCCGGTCCGAGCACGCTCACATAGACGAACGCTTCACTGAAATCCGGGGTCACTTCCACGGAAGTGATGCTGGCAAAGCCGATACGGTCCTTGATCTTACGCTGGAACAATTCGCTCAAAATGTCGCGTATCAATTCTCCTGCTTTTTGGGTCCTGAGCGACATAAAGGATTATTGGGCTTCTCTTTTAGCGCGCGGTTTTTCACGCACTTCGAACACCTTGATGATATCGCCTTTCTGCAGGTCGTTGAAACTGTTATATGATACACCGCATTCAAAGCCTTTTTGGACCTCTTTGGCGTCATCCTTAAAGCGTTTCAGATTATCAAGTTTTCCCTCGTAGACCTTTTCTTTTTTGCGAAAAACACGGGACATGGCGTTGCGGACGATCTTGCCCTCGATGACAAAGCATCCTGCTATTGTCCCGACCCTGGAGGACGAGAACGTTTCACGCACTTCAAGCGTGCCGAGGTTCACTTCTTCATATTCCGGTTCGAGCATGCCGTCCATGGCCAGTTCAATATCCTCTATGGCTTTATAGATGATATTGTACATGCGGACATTGACGCCTTCTTTTACGGCGAGTTGTTCGGCCTCGCTGTTCATCGTGACATTGAACCCGATGATGATCGCTTCAGATGCTTTGGCGAGCACGATATCGCTCTCATTGACGACGCCGGTCGCAAGATGGATGAGCTGTACGTTCACGTTCTTTACTTTGATACCTTTTAACGCGGCCGCGACCGCTTCCAGGGAGCCTTGTACGTCCGCCTTGATGATAAGGTTGAGCTCTTTTTTGCGTCCGCCAGATACCTCTTTTGAGAACGATTCGAGAGAGACCTGACCGCGCTGCATGGTCTGTTCACCCTGGGCCAGTTTCCGTTCTTCGGCGACCAGGCGTCCGACCTTTTCATTGTCCACGACCTGGAAGATATCGCCTGAGTTCGGGACCTCAGAGATACCGAGTATCTCGACCGGTGTAGAAGGCCCTGCTTTTTTCACTTCAATGCCCTGGTCATTGAACATGGCTCGGACGCGTCCGTAGGTCGTGCCTATCACAAAGGCGTCGCCTTTGTTGAGCGTTCCCTGCTGGACGAGAACGGTCGCGACCGGACCGCGTTTGCGGGACAGCCGCGCTTCGATGATCGTGCCTTTTGCAAAACCTTCGTAGGTCGTCTTGAGGTCCTTTAATTCAGCCACGAGCAGGAGCATTTCTAGGAGGTCCTCGATACCTGTCTTAGCCTTGGCCGAGACTGGCACCATGACCGTTTCTCCTCCCCACTCTTCGCAGACCAGGCCGAATTCGGTCAATTGTTTCTTCACTTTATCCGGGTCGGCATCAGGTTTATCGACCTTGTTCACCGCAACAACGATAGGGACCCCTGCCGCTTTGGCATGGTCGATAGCTTCGATGGTCTGCGGCATGACCCCGTCATCGGCCGCAACGACAAGAACGACGATGTCCGTTACTTTTGCACCGCGGGCGCGCAGGGCCGTGAAGGCCGCGTGACCGGGCGTATCGAGGAAGGCGATGACCTTCCCTTTAATGCTCACCTGATAGGCCCCGATATGTTGGGTAATACCGCCGGCCTCTGTCGCGACGACGTTGGTACTGCGTATCGCGTCGAGCAGTTTTGTTTTGCCGTGGTCGACGTGCCCCATGATCGTGATGACCGGAGGTCTGCGTTTGAGCGTTGCTTGTTCCGGAGGAGCGTCCTTGATGATGGAGCGTTCATATTGACCCCGGGTGTCCGCCTGCTTGTCCGGAGCGACGACCGTGACATTGAACTTTTCTCCGATCTTTTTGGCGAGATCGATGTCCACGACCTGGTTGATGGTGAGCATCATCCCGTCGGAGATCAACGCTTTGATCAGATCGGATGATTTTATCTGTAGTTTTTCGGCGAGCTCGCGCAGCATGATGCTGTTGCCCGTAAGGACCAGTTCCTGAACGGTCGGAGCGATGACCGATTCTTCGGTCCCGTCCGCGGAAAGAATGACATCTGAGGCGTTCTCTTCTTCAATGACATCTTCTTCAGGGATATCGAACCGGCTCTTATCTTTTTTATGTTTTTTGCGGGTGTCCACTTTGTCCGTACGCTCGGCAAGAGCGGCCACTTTCTTCACTCCGGGTTGACCGGGGCGCGGGGTCGGTCCTGAAGCAGGACGCGCGGGTGCAGGAGCAGGTTTGGGAGGTTTCGGAGGTTCTTTGGGTTTGTTCTCTTCCACGACCTCTTTGACGATCTCTCTGATCGTTGCGACCGTTTCGGTATCGAGCGCAGAGGCGACAGTTTTGATGGACATGCCCATTTCCACGAGCATTTCCTTCAGTTCTGCTGCATCCATGCCCAATTCCAGGGCCAATTCCTTAACCTTCATTCCAGCGGCCATAACGCTCCTTTATACTTCAGTGGATTGGAGTTCTACTCTTTTTTGGCTTTTTTGGCCTTCGGCTTCTTTTCTCCTTCTTTTTCTTCAGGTTCAGCTTTCTTTTCCGCGGTTTCTTTCGTTTTTTCCTCTTCAGCGGCCGCTTCTGCTGCCTTTTCGCGCAGCTTTGCCTGAAGTTTTTCTTTCACGCGTGCCTTGATGTCAGATTTCATCTTTTCTTCCGCTGCCTCTTCTTTGGTCTCGGCGGTTATCTGTTTCAGCTTTTCGATCTCAGGGGAGGTCGGGGTCATGATATCGATCTTCCAGCCGGTCAATTTCGCGGCAAGGCGGACGTTCTGTCCGGATTTCCCGATAGCAAGAGAAAGCTGGTCTTCGGCGACAACGACCTTGGCGACCTTTGTTACATCACCTGCTTCGTTCTTATCCTCGGTCAGATAGATGCCGGAGATCTTCGCCGGTTTCAGGGAGTTCTGGATGTAGCTCTTCGGGTCCTCGTTCCAGTCGATGATATCGATCTTCTCGTTGCCGAGCTCTTTAACGATGTTCTGGATGCGGCCGCCCATATGTCCGACGCAAGTGCCGACGGCGCCGATATCCTTGTCGTTGGACTTTACCGCGACCTTTGACCGGTATCCGGCTTCACGGACAACGCCCATGATCTCGATGATGCCTTCCTGTATCTCCGGTACTTCCAGGGTAAAGAGCGCTTTTAAGAGCCCCGGGTGGGTCCTGGAGATGATGATCTGCGGGCCTTTGGTCGACTTTTTCACTTCAGCGATATAGAGCTTGATGTGGTCGCGCGGATTATAGGATTCGGACGGGATGCGTTCTGCCGGAGGCAGGATGGCTTCCGTGCGGCCCAAATTGATGACGTAATTGCGGTATTCCTGGCGTTGGACGACACCGGTGATGACCTGTCCCTCTTTGGCCTTGAATTCGTCGAATACGGAGGTCTTTTCCGCTTCACGGATACGCTGAATGATGACCTGCTTGGCGGTCTGGGCCGCGATGCGGCCGAAGTCCGCCGGGGTCACGTCGATGGCGATAATGTCCTCGACCTTGGCGTCCGGGTTGATCTTGCGGGCCTCGTCGAGCGTGATCTCGAGTTCCGGTGTATACAGGGTCTCGGTGACCTCTTTATTGGCGAATACTTTGGTCTCGCCGGTCTTTTCGTCGATCTTTACCTCGAGATTATCGACCTCGCCGTATTTTTTCTTACAGGCGGCGATGAGCGCTGCGGAGATCGCTTCAACGAGCGCATCCTTGGAGATACCCCGTTCTTTTTCCAGCTGTGCCACCACTTGCGGGAAATTATCGATCAATATCATAGCTCGGCTCCTTCATATTAATATGTTTTAAACAAAAAAGAGCGGGTTCACCGCTCTTTTCGTGGATATAGAATACCATAAAGAAGTGGCGAGTGGCAAGTGGCAAGAGAAAAGTGGCGGCAAAACAGGGGTTTATCCGTCACGGGCCGTGTATCCCGGTCGTGGGAAAGAGTCTTAAGCCTTTTTCATGACGATATTTACCGGCTTCCCGACCATGAACGCCTCGATGTTATCTATCGTGGTGTTCACTATGCGCATGATGGCTTCTTTTGAGTTGAAGGCCATGTGCGGCGTGAAGATGACATTGTCCCGCTTCAGGATATTGAGCGCGTTGATCAGCTGAAAGTGCTTTTGGCAGTTGCAGGCCTTGGCCATACGCTGATCCTCCAGGTTGAACAGGAGCTCTTCGCCTTCAATGACGTCGATGCCAGCGCCTGAAATGACATGCTCATCGAGAGCTTTTATCAGGGCTTCTGTTTCTATCAGTCCGCCGCGGGAGGTATTGATGAGCAGCGGCTGTTTTTTTATCAGTCCAAGGTTCTGGCTGTTGATCGTATTATGGGTCTTGGGGTTGTACGGTGCATGCAGGGATATGATATCCGCGCTCCCGAGCAGTTCCGGGAGCGGTACGTACCTGAACCCGAGCACGTCCGCCATGAGCTCGTTCGGGAACGGATCATACGCGATAACGTTCATGGAGAAGCCCCGGGCGATCTGGATGACACGCAGTCCGATCTTGCCGGTGCCGATGATGCCGATGGTCTTGCCTTTAAGGTCGAAGCCCATGAGCCCTTTGATGCTGTAGTCCCCCTCCAGGTTCTTGAGATAGGCCTTGCGCAGGTTGCGGGAGAGCGAAAGGATGAGCGCGAACGTGTGTTCAGCGACGGTGTTGTCCCCGTAGGCAGGTACGTTGCAGACCGTGATGCCGCGCTGTGCCGCTGCCTCAAGGTCGATATGGTCGAAGCCGGTGGAGCGCGTGACGATGAGCTTCAGGTCCGGGAATTGCTGCATCTTCTCTTTGGATACGCGGTCGTTCACGAACACGGAGAGCACGGTCGCGTCCGTTGAGGGCGGCGCGTCACGCTCGATACTGGCCATCGTTTCGATGATGAAATCCTTTTCAAGTTGTTCCCGGAAACGGTCGAGTTCCCAGTCGTTCTGGATATCGGCGAACACTATTTTCTTTTTCATGAACAGCACCTTCTTTCGTTACGGTCAATAGTATAATCTTTTTTTGTTAACTTGTTTTGACAGAGGTCAATAATTCACTCTGGAGTTCAGGAGCACAGATAGAGTATAATCTTTTTCAATATACGGGAGGTGAACAGAATTATGAAAAATAATGTTGGCGGGTTCGATAAAGTGTTCAGAATTGTTCTCGGTTTGATCATCATTGCAGCAGGTGTATTCTATAAGAATTGGTGGGGTGCTGTCGGCATCCTTCCTCTGCTTACCGGCGTGTTCGGCACCTGTTTTTTGTACAGTCTTCTCGGTATCTCCACTGCTAAAAAGGGCGGAGCGAAAAAAGCGGCAAAGAAAAAGAAAGCCGTAAAGAAGAAAAAGAAATAATGTACAAGTAGGTCATGTGGTCTCGCAGGGGCAGGCAATAGTCTGCCCCTGTTTTTTGACCTCCATCAAATCCTTTCCCAGATGTTCATGGTATTATCCCGGCCTGATGAACGTATGTAAGCGACAGTAGTACTGTTGCCGCTGTCGAGGAGAAAGCACAATGGCAGAACAATACAGTAATAAGGTCATGGAACATTTCATGCATCCGCACAATGTCGGCGAGATAGCGGACGCCAGTGGTGTCGGTGAGGTCGGAAATCCCACCTGCGGAGATATCATGAAGATGTTCATCAAGGTCGAGAATAATGTCATTGTTGACGCGAAGTTCAAGACGTTCGGCTGCGGCGCGGCCATCGCCACGAGTTCCATGTCCACGGACCTTATTAAGGGGAAGACCATCGAAGAAGCGTTAAAAGTGACAAATGCTGCTGTTGCTGAAGCGCTCGGAGGCCTCCCGAAAATAAAGATGCATTGCTCCGTGCTCGCTGAAGAGGCACTGCAATCCGCGATCAATGACTATCTGGTGAAGAGCACCGGAAAAGGCCTGCCCGGGTATGCGCCGAAAGATATGTGCGGCATGCACGCTGAGGTACACGGCTGAAACCCTGTCATTCTTGGAGCTGTCCAGATATCGGGGACAGTAATAGCATATGAAAATTTCTTCCTCACAGGTCAGGTCGTTCCGCAAAAAGGTCTATGACCATTATCGTGCTCAGGGGCGCGATCTTCCCTGGCGTCAGACGTCCGACCCATACAGGATACTGGTCTCCGAGATCATGCTGCAGCAGACGCAGGTGGACCGGGTCATCATTAAATACCATGAGTTCTTGAAGGCTTTCCCGACGATCAAGGCATTGTCGAAGGCCCCGTTCAAAAAAGTCCTGCAAGTTTGGCAAGGGCTGGGATATAACCGGCGTGCGCGTTTTCTGCAGCAGGCGGCTGTGATGGTCGTGGAGAAGTATAAAGGAACATTGCCTGCTTCTGTTGAGCTTTTAGATGAGTTGCCGGGTGTCGGGTATGCCACCGCTTCTGCGATCTGTGCCTATGCCTTCAGAATGCCTGTTGTATATATAGAAACGAACATCAGGACGATCTATATCCATGAATTCTTTCCGAAAAGACGTACGGTCAGAGATGACGAGTTGCTTCCTCTTGTGGAGCAGACGCTCGACAGGTCCGACCCGCATCGCTGGTACAACGCGCTGATGGACTACGGGACGATGCTCAAGTCCGTGCATGGTAATCCCGCACGGAAGAGCCGCCATCATGTAAGGCAGTCAAAGTTCGAAGGGTCGGACAGGCAGATACGCGGGGAGATCATGCGTATGCTATCTACGGTCTCAAGAATGTCTGAACGGAAGTTATTGGCGATGTTCCCGGGCGAGGACGAGCGGGTGAAGGCTATTTTGAAAAAACTATGCATAGAAGAAATGATAAAATATAGGGCAGGTATGTATCTGATCTAAAGGAGCGTTGATATGGCCAAGAAAAGAACGCAGAGGACATCCGTAGTCCGTGGAGTTGTCTGGGGTGTTGCCGCAGGTCTTTTTGATGTTGTACCGATGATCATGCAGGGGCTGCCTCTCGTTGCGGACTTTTCTGCGTTCATACAATGGGTCGTTATCGGTCTTTTTGTCGCTACGGTCGATATTGGTCTTAGAGGGATCTTGAAAGGTATTGTTGTTGCGGTACTTGCGGTCATACCGGTCGCCATCCTTGTTGGTGCTCAAGAGCTCATGAGCCTTATTCCTATAGCAAGCATGACGCTCATTCTTGGTGGTGCGTTGGGTCATATTTTGGACCGCTAAATGTCAAAGAACGATAAGACATCATTGAAAGAATTACAGAGCATTCCCGGCATCGGGCCTTCCATCGCACAGGACCTTATCGATATAGGTATCTGTTCTGTCAAAGATTTGAAGGGTAAAGACCCTGAACGTTTATATGAGCGTTCGTGTTCACATCAGGGAGTGCTCATTGACCGGTGCCTGCTCTATGTCTATCGTTGTGCGGTCTATTATGCTTCCTATACAAAACATGATCCGGAGCTGCTCAAGTGGTGGAATTGGAAAGACCCTTCGATCCTTCGCAAAGCTCAGGGCTCAGGGCGAGTGCACGACAAGAAAGGACGGTCATATTTATGAAAATAGCTGTGTGCGGGATCGCGTGTGAGAAGTGTCCCCGGATGGTCAAAGGCAAGTGCCCGAACGGAGAAAAAGGCTGTGTTCCCCGCGAGAACAAGTTCTGTGCTATCGCCACCTGTGCGTTCAAGAAAGGCGTGAGGCTCTGTTTCGAATGTGCGGAATTCCCCTGTGAAACAACTCAGAAAGGCCCGATAGCGTTCGGTTATTGTCAGTACATCTCGGGGAAAGAGTGATCAAAAGTGGCAAGAGACAAGTGGCCCTCCTGCGCTCTTCGCCAGGCTGCGCGCTTCGGCGGGCAGGCACATGGTAAGTTGAGTGGCCTATACCGTGTAGTTTCATAGATACACCAGAAAATATCCCTGTATTTAATCCATAAAAAGTGGGCACGGTCCATATAGGTACTGCAGACTGAAAGGACTGGAGCGGAGGTGTTCGTGTAGTGGTCGAATTCTTCAGCGATCTTTCAAACAGGTCCAATGTTCAGAGCCGGCGGGAGCTCATGTCCGTCTGTCATGGCGGTACGGTCAGGGGAACGGAAAGTGCCGAGGACCGGCTGATAAAAAAGATCACGAAGGATCCCCTGGAGCAGCTGCTCCTTATGATGGTCGTGCATAACGAATCCGAGTCCATGTCTTTTCCCCGCTTCACCGCCGAGAAGAAGTTCGTTGACCTTATGCTTTTATCAGGTTCAGACCGCCCGTTGACGATGTCCGTGGGGATCTGTCAGACACAGTTGCCTCCGCTTTCCGTCATGCTTGATAACATGGAGGATCAGGTGTTCGCGGAATGTCGCTGCACTAAAAAAGACCTCAAGGCGTTCATAACGGAACAGAAACTGAACACGATCCAGGACCTCCTGTTCCGGTATCTCAAGAACACGCCTGTTCCCGATCAGAGAGCCCGGGTCTTTGTGCGGCTTGCGCAAGTATATGCGAAGCGTCTCAATAATGATCCGGAGTTCAGTATACGGGAGGCGCTGCGTAGACTGGAAGAGAATCGGGTCATCTTCAATGATTATTTACGGTTGAGCGGAGAGAAATATGAACCGTTCAGTTCCGAATATCAGGCAGTACTCCTGATGACCTATAATCGCTCCCCCGTCCGTGTGTTGTCCGGAGCATATCAGCGCTGGGCACAGGATGTCGATCAGTATATGAACGGAGGGAACAGAACGCGGGGACGTTCGATAGCCGATGGTAAATTACCGGTACATAACGAATTCAAGATGTTCTATGCTTTTGCAAGGAAATATCCGGAATATTTCAGGAAGTGCTCCACAAAGTGGGACGATGAGAAGGAGTGGACCATCTATTCCCGAAAAAGACAGGAGTTCCTCAGGTCCGATCTGTATAAGGCCTTCAAAAAAGCCTATCAGGAAAAGATCGGCAAACCTCTTTCCATTATACCGACCTGGGATGAGCTGATGAAGGAGGATATCACGTACGCGAATTACGGTGTCCGCGGCGTGAATTGGCTGAGGCACAAGAAATAGGATGTTCCTTGGGGCTGTGCGCCCCAAACCCGCACCAGCCTTTCTTGTCACCAGCTACAAGAAAGGCTGGACAAAGAAAAGCCGCAGGGGCTTTGCCCCTTGACCCCCGGCTTTAACTCGCGCCAGTCACTTTGTTTTGTGGCGCTCGGACAGCTCGCCTTGTTCGGTGTCCGCTTCGCGGACGATTTGACATCTAAATTCCTGTGATAGAATACTCGATATGAACTTGGCTCCATTCATTGAACATACAAACCTTAATGATAATGCTACTGAGGAAGATATCAGGAGGCTTTGTCAGGAAGCGCTCGATAATAAGTTCCTCGGCGTGTGTGTATACCCCAAGTTCGTCCATTTTGCGAAGGCTTTTGTGAAGAACAAGTGTAAAGTTGTTACCGTTGTTGGTTTTCCTTCAGGTGCAATCTCGACAAATGAAAAAGTGAATGAAACGGTTTTTTCCGTGCAGTCCGGGGCTGATGAGATAGACATGGTCATTAATAAAGAAGCTTTGAAGGCAAATAATGACGCCTATGTCCTGGCTGATATTAAGGCTGTTGTGGAAGCTGCGAGCAAGAAGCTTGTTAAAGTGATAATTGAAGCCACGGAACTTACTCATGAGGAAAAAGAAAGAGCGGTTAAGCTTGTGATGCAAGCCGGAGCTCATATTGTTAAAACTTCTACCGGGAAAAGCCCAAATGGTGGCGCGATGGTAGAAGATGTGGCTTTGATCAAATCTATTGTGGGAAATAAGTTGGGTATTAAGGCGGCGGGGGGGATTTCTGACGCAGCAAAGGCTGAAGAGCTGATAAGAGCAGGAGCGACAAGACTAGGTACTTCCAAATCTCTAAAGATAATTGGAAAGGAGTAGTTTTATGGCTTCAAAAGAAGATAGTAATGATTTTAAGAGATTAGAGCATGCTTGGGAGTGGTTTAAATATCATGCAGATCAAAGATATAGAAGTTTTAATAATTTTTTAATTATTATTGGAACATTGGCGACTTTAACGTATGTAAAGTTTGATATCATTAAGGTTCCTTTTTCATATTTATATTTATTACTCCCTGTAACTGCGTTTGTTTTTTACGTTTTAGATATTAGAAATGAGTTTCTTGTGAATAATGGAAAAAAAGAACTAGAGAAGTTTCAAGAGATTCTTGATGTTAATATTATTTCAAGGGATGTGAAAGGGTTGCCCTATGTGTTTTTTAAACATGCATTTTGGATCCGATTTCTGATTATTTCTGTCTTAATAATTTCATTACATATATTTTTTATTCAAGCTAAGTTGGTTAAAGTAATACCATGTTGCTCAGTATATTATTTGTTTATTTATTTGATTTTATTAATTCCTTCATTCTTTTTTGAATTAAATAGTTCAGTAATTTATACGGATAATAAAAATGGACGTTAAAACTGCTGTAGAAACTCGCCGCTCCTACCGTGCTCTCGAGAAGGTCGCGATCACGGATGAGATCATATACTCTCTCGCCGAGGCCGCGCAGCTCATGCCCTCCTGTTTCAATAATCAATCCTGGCGGTATGTGTTCGTGAAGGACGATGCGCAATTGAAAGCCCTCTGGAACGTCTATGCTCCGGGGAACGAGTGGTGCAGGGAAGGTTCGCTCGTCATCGCCGTGTTCACGAAAAAAGAACTGGATTGCGTCATCAGGGGCCGCGAGTACGCGCTCTTTGATACGGGTCTGGCTACCGGCGCGCTCATGCTACGTGCGACGGAGCTCGGGCTGGTCACGCATGCCATCGCCGGATATGACGAAGGTAAGGGAAAAGAGGTCCTGGGGATCCCGGCCGATATGCAGCTCATAACGTTCATTATTGTTGGTAAAAAGGCTTTGAAGATACCGGATACGTTCACTCCGCAGCAGAAAGAGGCTGAAATACAAAGGCCGGCGCGAAAGCCGTTCAAAGAGTTCGCATACATCGACCGGTATGAGGCGTAGAGCATGGCACATCATCACCACCATCATCACGCAGAAGGCAGGCTTGAAGGCCGGATGATATTCTCCGTCATATTGAACCTGTTCATCACTATTGTGCAGATCATCGGCGGGCTTATCGCCGGGAGTTTGGCCCTTATTTCGGATGCCCTGCATAATCTGACGGATACGTTCTCGCTGGTCATCAGCTTTTTTGCGGTGCTGCTTGCTAAACGTGAAAAGACCGAAGCTCGAACGTTCGGCTATGAGCGGGCGGAGATACTTGCCGCGCTTTTTAATGCGGTCCTTTTGATAGTTGTTTCGGTCTTTTTGCTGAAAGAGGCAGTGCTCCGGCTGATGACGCCGTCCGCTGTCAACGGCTGGTTGATGATCATCGTGGCCGGTATCGGGTTCGCCGCGAACCTGCTTTCCGCTGTCCTGTTGAAGGAAGATAGTCACGACAATATGAACGTGCGTGCGGCGTATCTGCATCTCTTTATGGATGCGATGACCTCTCTTGCGGTCATCGGCGGCGGTGTCGGGGTGCTGTTGCTTAAATGGACCTGGATAGACCCGGCGCTTTCCATCCTGCTTGTCATATATATAGTAAGAGAAGCCTGGCAGATCGTCTTGGATGCGGTAGGCATCCTTATGCATAAGACGCCGCACGGTATCAATATTCGTTCCATCCAGAAAGCCATACAGAAACTTCCCGGCGTGAAGAATATCCATCACGTTCATATTTGGCAGCTGACCGAGCGGGACATGCATTTCGAGGCGCATATCGATCTTTCGCGCGACATGAAAGTGAGCGAGAGCTGTGTTCTGAAGGCGCGTATCGAAGAATTGTTGCATGATACATATGGTATTGAGCACTGTACCCTGCAGCTGGAGTATGGCACGTGTGCGGTGACACCATTGATAAAGCCATAGTATGCTGTACATATAACACAACGGGAGGAAAAGATCATGAAGATAGCTGTACCGTCACACGGGGATATGGTCGATGAGCATTTCGGACATTGTGAAGCGTTTACGGTTTTTACGGTCGGAGATAAGAAAGATATCACATCAAAAGAAATGGTCCCGTCCCCTGCAGGCTGCGGCTGTAAGTCCAATATCGCAAGTATCCTGGCACAGATGGGCGTTACGATGCTGCTTGCCGGCAATATGGGGCAGGGCGCAGTGAATGTGCTGCAGTCCCAGGGCATTGCTGTTGTCCGTGGCTGTTCGGGCCGTGTGGAGGATGTGGCTCGTCAATGGCTGGAGGGTACTCTTTCTGACTCACAGACTGTCTGTGCTTCTCACGGGCATGATTGTCAGTCGCATCAGCATTGAAAAACCTCACCCCGCCCTTCGGGCACCCCTCTCCGCCTCGCGGAAGAGGGGCTTAACTTCTTATGGGATAGGTTCTCCGTCGGGTATAATAGTGGCATGAAGAATCTGGCCGTTATCATAGGCACCATGCTTATCGCGTTCGGCGCGGCGGTGTTGTATCACAATATGTTGCCTGAACGTCAAGCGGCCACAACACCGGGGCAAGAAACTCCCAAAGAATTCAGAGTAACACTTATTGACCTCTACGCTTCCCGCTGTCCTGCCTGCCGGGTGGTGGCTCCGGTCATTGAAGAGATAGAGCAACAGTATGCCGGGCAGGTGACGGTGCTCTATTACAATGTCGATGAGCCGGAGAATCGGGTGATATCTCAAAAGTATCAGGTCCGGGCGATCCCCACGCTTGTGTTCCTCGATGCCAATGGCAAGCAGTATGCGAAGCATGTCGGAGATATGAATAAAGAACAGATAGTGAAGGTCCTGCGCAGGCAAGGCGTACGCTGATGCTGAATGCAGGCAGGGGTATATTAATGAAAGGAGCTGGTACGTATGGGTTTCTATGATCTGACGTTCACGGACAGTAGAGGGAATATCCGCAGCATGAAGGACTACAGGGGGAAAGTGGTCTTGATCGTGAACACGGCGACAAAATGCGGGCTGGCGCCTCAGTTCACGGAACTGGAACAGCTGCATCAACGGTATCAGTCCCGGGGGCTCATTGTTCTCGGCTTTCCGTGCGACCAGTTCCTGCATCAGGAACCGGAATCGGACGGGACGATGGCTGCGACCTGTAAGCTCAATTTCGGCGTAACGTTCCCGCTCTCTAAAAAGATCATGGTCAACGGCAAAGAGACCCACCCCGTGTTCGCCTATTTAAAAAAGAACACGCCTGGAGGACTGTTCGGCAAGGGGATCAAATGGAATTTCACCAAATTCCTGGTGACCGACAAGGGGCTTCCGTACAAGCGCTATGCGCCGACGGTCCGGCCTTCTGATATGGGAAACGACATTGAACGCTTGTTGGAACAAAAGTAAGTGCGATATCCCGCCAGATGACATTTTCTGATGCACACGGTTCTATGTATGTGAACCGGTGTGGCTCTCTTTGCCGTATGTCCTCCGGCTTGTTTCTGTTAAGATATGCGAAGAATATGATCAAATAAAAAAGGATAGGCTTCATGAAAAGAATATTGCTTGCTATCGTATGTGTGTTTTTGTGCGTCGGTGCGGTCCTTGCCCATCCCCATACGTTCATCACGACCCGGCTTGATGTCGAGTTCGCAGGGGATGTTATCAAAGGTGTGTGGGTGGAGTGGGAGTTCGATGAGATGTTCAGTTCGTCGGTACTTATGGACGCGGACCTCGACCGGAACGGACGGTTCAATGCCAAAGAGACCGCGATAGTCTTTGAGGATGCGTTCTCGAACCTGAAAAATTACGGCTACTTCTTTTATATGCGCAAGGGTAATGACCGCTCCTCACCTCCGGCCGTTGAGAGATTCAGTGTGAAAAAGGTCAAGGATAAGCTGGTCTACCGGTTCTTTGTGCCTGTTAAAGATATCGGAAGTGAGCTTATCGTTTCGGTCTTTGACCCTACGTTCTTCTGTGCGGTGAGCTATGTGCCGAAGTCCCCGGTGAATTTCCTGCATGCGGAAAAGGTCCAGCCGTCGTACAAGATCGTGAAGAACGACAAGTTCCCGATCTATTACAATCCGATGGGCGCGGCCGATGATCAGACGGTGTACCTGAAGTGGAAAAAAGGCCTGCAGACGGCCTATCCCGAAGAGGTTGTCGTGTCCTTCAGGAAAAAGGCCTGAGCGATGCCAAAACGCGTCCTTTTCTTTTTTGTGTTGATGTTCTTTCTCTTTGCTATCCCGGGTCTGTATGCCGACCCGTTCACTAAAAAAGAAGCACGGTCATTTACCAGCGTTCGAACGGCCGGAGCTGCGCCGGTATGGCTGGTGAAGCAGCAGGCGGTCATCCGGGAGAACATTGCGCAGGTCATGACCGGCATCAAGAACAGCGAGGGCGGCGCAGGGGTGCTGGTGTTGCTGCTCCTTTCCTTTATATATGGCGTATTCCATGCCGCAGGGCCGGGGCACCGGAAGAGCATCGTGTTCGCGTATTTCATGACGGCAAAAAAAGCACGATGGTACGAGCCGCTCGGGATGGGCCTGGCGCTTGCGGTCATCCATGCCGGGACCAGTGTGCTCATGGTCGGGGCGATAGCGCTTTTCACCCGGCGTGTCTTCTCGGTCTCCGGTCAGGCGAACGCGTTCACGGAGTATATTGCTTATGTGATCCTGTTGGTCCTTTCAGTGTATCTGCTCGGCTCAAAGCTCTTTGAACTTTTCGGGAAGAGGCGGCGGGAGCAGGGGAAGCGGGCGTACGAGCGCAAAAAGCTCGCGACGGTGTTCTTGTCCGGCGTCATCCCGTGCCCGGGGGCGACGCTCATTCTCATCTTTTCACTGGCGCACGGCATGCTGCCGCTCGGGACCTTCGCGGTGTTTTCGATGTCCTTGGGTATGGGACTTACCATTGCTGTTGCCGGTTATATGTCCGTGCTGGGGCAGCAGGCTATCTTTTATATGCTCAAGAACGAGGTCGGGAAAGTGGAGCGGGCGGGAGAAGTGCTGGAAGTACTTGGTCTTGCCATGCTGCTGCTCTTTGCGGCCTATATGCTGTTTCCCTTCTTATAGATGACCTCTCTGATAAAAAGGTCGAGCTTGTAGGGAATTCTTCTGAACGGGGCTTAACAGAGTGAGCAGTTCGTTCAGTGCGTGAACGATAGTTTTTTATTATTGAGGCTCCCCGGGCGGCAGTGTTGCAGCCCGGGGTGGGGGGCTTATTTAGCTTTTTTTGTGACCGTGGACATGACCTTTTCTTTCTCCAGCTTTTTTGTGCAGAAGAACCAGTCATAACACTTCATCTCTTCCTTTGATTCCATACGCTCTTTAGCCACGCCGCATGAACCTGCCGTCGGGACGATGACATCATCTCCCGGTCTCCAGTCCGCCGGCAATGCTACCTGGAACGCATCTGCTGTCTGCAGCGCGATAACACTGCGGTACAGTTCATCAAAGTTGCGTCCAAGGCTCAGCGGGTAGTAGATCATTGCCCGGATGATACCTTTGGGGTCTATGATGAACACTGCGCGGACGGCCTTTGTGTTGCTTTCTCCCGGCTGTATCATGCCGTATTTTTTTGCCACTTCCATGGTGATGTCCTCTATCAGCGGGAATTTCACCTCAACGTTCTTCATGCCTTTATATTCGATCTTTTCCTTGATGGTCCGGAGCCAGGCGATATGGCTGTAGAGGCCGTCCACGGAAAGGCCGATCAGCTTGCAGTTCACATCGTTGAACTTCTGCTCCATTGATGCGAACGTCATGAATTCGGACGTGCAGACAGGCGTGAAGTCGGCCGGATGGCTGAACAAAATGACCCAGTTGCCGGCGTACTGTTCCGGGAAATTCACGGGGCCCTGTGTTGTGACCGCGGAAAAAGCAGGTGCTTTCTCCCCGATACGCGGTAATATTGCTGATGTTGTTGCTTCTGTATCGTTCATATATGTTCCTCCTTGATGATATTTTCAGCCGGCGGTATCTCGCTTGGTCCATCACCTCCTAATAATAGTACCAAGATAATAATAATTACTAATAAATGTCAAAAAAAATCATTTGCCGGCACATGCACTGCACAGGCCCTCAAGAACGACCCTTTTTGAGAGCACTGTGAAATCCTTTCTCAATCTCTCAGGAACTGCAAGTTTGTCAAAGCTCGGGTCCGTAAAATCAATGATCTTTTGACAGCGGGTGCAGTGCATGTGATGGTGGGGCGTCAGAACGGTCTCGAACCGTTTAATGCCGCCAAAGACCTCAGAGACCTGGAGCAGGCCGATCTCGGTGAACGAGATGAGCGTGCGGTATACCGTGTCGAATGAAATGTTCGGCAGCTTTTTCCGTACTGCTTTATAGACGGTATCTGCCGACGGGTGATCCGTTCTTTTCATGAGCACGTCATATATGAGCGTGCGCTGCGGTGTCACTTTTAAGCCGTGCTCTGCACATTTTTTATAAAAGAGCTCGTTGTCTTGCACGTGCATGTCCTTATTCATGTTAAATACTATATAGTAATGAATACTATCCGTCAAGTTCTATTTGGGGTCATTAGTGAAGTGCGCCTCGCAAGAGCGCTCCGATCCCAAAGCTGATAGCCGCAACCCCAAGGCTCAAGCCGCCCATTTCCAGGAACCGGGACTTAAAGTTTTCGTCTTTTGCCACAGACACATAATAATTGAACGCGGCGATGATGAGCAGCGCGGTCCCGAGCGTCCATGCAAGGCACAGGTAGGCGTTCTGCAGGAGCAGATAGGGCAGGATGAGCAGCATGACGGTGAGCATATACGCGATACCGGTATATACGGATGCTTTGACCGGATGTTTGGTACCTTTTTCCGTTCGCGTTGAAAGATATTCCGATACGGACATGGAGAGCGCTGCGGCAAGGCCGGTAATGAGGCCGGTCACGGCGATGAGGCGGGTGTGCTGTAGTGCCAGGGTGAAGCCTGCGAGCGCTCCGGTCAGTTCCACCAGGGCGTCGTTCAAGCCCAGGACAATCGAGCCCATATATTCCAGCCGCTCTTCGTTCAGTAGCGCGAGCAATGCTTTCTCGTGCTTATCTTCGTCACGCATTATCGCTTTGGCGGCGGGAACAACTTTAACGAGGCGCGCGTATGAAGCCTGGGCCATTTTTTCACCGCGTTCCATGAGCTTAAGGCCGAACGTAATGCCGAGGATGCGGCTTATCCAGTAATAAAAGAATACCTTGGACCATTTTGGAGAGACTTCCTTCTTTGAATAGGTCTTCCACTGCCGATAATGCCGCAGCTCATCGTTGCCTATCGCTTTCAGTATGTTCCGGTTCTTGCTCTCTTTTTCGATCGAGGTAAGTCTTGTGTAGATATGGTATTCGGTGATCTCGTTCTTTTGGGATGTAAGGAGCTGTTCCAATGTCTTCTGGTCTATCATAGAGGCTCCTTTTGATGATGCACGATGGGCATAGCATGAGAAAACTCAGATTATTTTATCACAGTCAGAACATTTCTTGTCGTGAAGAGAAACAACACCACCACATGAAGGACAGGTCCAGCGCTTCTTTGCGTTCTTATAAAAGAATTCAAGGCCGTGGTCATTGACCATCTTGTTGTTGTCTATCAGGCTTGACTGATATCTTTTGTTATAGCTTTTTTCAAGGCTCGATATCTTTTTACATGGAAATTCTGCGCATTTAAAACAATAGGTCGTCCCATTTTTCTTTGCACATGATCTGATCTTACACTGTGTACATCTTTTTGGCTTGTCAGGACCATCGCATAGACATCCGCTGCATGGTCTTTTCTTTTTAAGATGAGCATAACAGACCAAGCAGTTCATTCCGCACGGAGCGAGCGTATTCTTGATACTGGCCGGCATTTTCATATCAGTATCAGTGTCTTTGGTCTAATATATCGTCCGGTGCAATTATATTTGAGTGAATTAATGATGGTCAAAATGATCTTGTTGAGAGACGAAAGAAAATATGAGCGGAGCTTTGAGTACTTATACTGATGATATGTAGAGGGTGTTTGAAGGTTGATGTACGAATGATCTACCAGAACCGTACCGGCCCGACATCAACGTGGACGAAGCGGTCACGATAGAAGCCGACCCCGCCCATCTTCAGCCCTTTTGCGTATTCATAGATGTCCTTCAGGTCGACATTGGTGAGCTTGATATCGATCGCTTTGGCCTGCATGTGCAGGCTGTTGCGGGCCACGCCTTCGGATCTGCTCCGCAGCATGGCGTTGTACGAGGGGGTACGGTATCCGCTGATGACCTCAATGGTCTTATCATCGCCGAAATGGGCCTGGATCTTTTCCAGGAGGACTATCAATTGAGGGTCGTATTGCTTAACATCTCCCGTATCCGGACAGCGGAGAAAATGAGAGATCTTGTCGAGGGCTTCCGGATAGACCTGCCCTTCATTGTTCAGGGCCATGATGGCTAGCTGTTCATTCGTGTGTGTGTTGAACAGGCTCAAAGGGGTGACGCCCAAGAATATGGTGCCCTGTGTTAAAGCAGATGCAACGATAATGAAGCAAAATATAATAGAAAGATAGAACGCTCTTTTCAGCATGAATGACCTCGACCTCATTTTATCAGTAAATATCCAAAGATTTCAAACAGCTTTCTGCTATTTCATCAGCTAAGGGTAAAGCCTCTTTTTCCGCCATATGCCCTTCAATAGTTATCGTCAGTACAGTATGCATATTCCCATCTTTGTAGGTGATGTCAGTATAGATCTTTTTTTGACCGGTCGCGTCACAACCGTAGAGGTGTGCTGTTTCATTATTTATCGGCCGTCTGACGACATAGAACTTATATCCCCGGGCGGTACGCACTAGCCGGTCGAACATGGTCCGGTATTGAGCAGGCGTGATATGTGCGCGTTCCTTTTTATATGTTCGTTCAATGTCGGCACTAAAAGCCATGCCGGTCATCATGAAGAGAGTACAGAGTAGTGTGCATACAAATGTGAGACGTTTATACATAAGGATCCCTCCGTATGAGCCTGGTTGAACGCTGTGGCTGTGTTCCTGTTGGTCAGTACAGAGGTGCGGGTGGTGCCCGGAGCTGGCAGGTCAGTATCAGTGTGACGTCATTGTGGATGAGACAGGTATTGCGGTTGATCCCGCAGAAGATCGTTCTGAGAATGAGGGTTATCCCAGCTGAAGACACGAACGTTGCCGCTAATAATGATGCCCATTGGCATATCGGACAGTTGCTGTGTGACGCATAATCGTGGTGGTCGTGGAGAAGGGCTATTTCGCAGGAAAAAAGAACGAATATGGCCAGTAAGGATAAAAGCAGTATGCGCTTGAATGGTGTCGAACGGAACATGGTGGAATGATTATAGGGAGAGTGACGTGGTGTGGCAAGGTCGATGACAGTTCGGATAGATAATGATGGTGAACAAAATAACAATACTATCCGTCTTATATGGTATGAGAAAACCCGGGATAGTGTCAGGACAGCGTATCAATGAAGATAAACTGAAGCTTTCAAGAAGAATTCGCAAAGCGATGACCTATGCCGAGAAGATCTTTTGGACCACGGTCCGAGGAGGTAAGGTGCATGGGCTGCGGGTCAGGAGACAGCAGATCATAGACGGCTTTATAGTTGATTTTTACTGTCCTGCGCTGAGAACGGTCATTGAATTGGATGGCGGGGTGCATAATGACGCTCAAGAACATGATCGGGCGAGAGATGATATATTGAAAAAAAGAGGGCTGAGGATTTTGCGGTTCAGTAATGAGGAAGTGCTTGAAGCTATTGATAGGATTTTAAGGTTGATAGAGCAGACCTCGCCCCAGTTAAGGGCTGGACAAGGTTTCTTCTGAGGACCCCCTCTCCAAGACACCGCAGGTGTCTTGGAGAGGGGTAGGGGGTGAGGTCTTTATGCTGTCTTGGAGAGCTGTGTCTCTGTTCAATTGAAGAGCAGCAGGCTTCCCGCCATGAGCGCCATGCCGGCGATAGTCCCGATGATGCTCAAGTGATGTTGGCCGTACTTTTCCGCTGAAGGGAGCAGTTCGTCGAGGGAGATATAGACCATGATCCCGGCGACCGCGGCGAACATGATGCCGAGGAGCAGCTCGCTTGAAAAAAGCGTGAGCAAAAGGATGCCTGCGAGGGCCCCTATGGGTTCCGCAAGACCGGATAAAAAGGAAAGGTAAAAAGCCTTTTTTCTGCTGCCGGTCGCGTAAAAGATCGGGATCGATACAGCGATACCTTCCGGTATGTTATGGATAGCGATGGCCAGTGCGATCGGGATGCCAAGATGGATGTCCTTGACGGCGCTCATGAAGGTCGCAATGCCTTCCGGAAAATTATGTATGGTGATGGCCAGTGCCGTATATATGCCCACGCGATAGAGCTTATTGAACCTTTTTTTGTTCTGCCGGTCGTACAGTTCTTCTACTTTATGCATTTCGTGCACGTTCTCGTATGACGGTATCAGATTGTCGATCAGGGCTATCAAGGCGATGCCCGCGAAAAAACAAATGACCGTGAGCAGTGCTCCGTTGGAAGGCCCGAGCAACGACGAGAGTGACTCTTTGGCCTTGAAGAATATCTCCACGAACGAGACATAGAGCATGACCCCAGCGGAAAAGCCGAGTGAAACGGAAAGGAATTTCTCGTCGGTCCGTTTGGTGAAGAGCGCGAGCAGGCTGCCGATGCCGGTGGAAAGCCCGGCGAGGACGGTCAAAAGAAATGCGGCGGCAATGGTGCCAGACATATGTTCTCCTGTTCACCATAGTATACATGAAAAGTCCGCGCGGCTTGACATGTCTGTCCCTCGGGTCTAGTATGTGGGTATATACCCACAAGGAGGATGTCTATGACCCCATTCACCAGAAAACACAGGATGTGCAGGCCGTTCGGCGGTGTCGGTTTTTTTAAGCCCCGCGGGGTTCCGCTCTCTGAACTGGAAGTGCTCTCGCTCGAGCTTGATGAGCTTGAGGCCGTACACCTTTGCGATTTTGAAGAGCTCTCCCAGCAGGATGCCGCGGCCCGCATGCAGATATCGGATAGTACCTTGCAGCGGCTGCTCTATGCCGGGAGAAAAAAGATCGCCGATGCGGTCTATTCATCGAAAGCTTTGCAGATCAATACTCCGGAAAGTGTCCAGTTCTTGAGCGAACATCATTGCCCCGGGCACCGGCACCACGGCCACGGTGGGCATGGGCAGGGTATGGGGAAAAGAGGAAAAAGATGCCGCTGACCGTTAAAGAAAAAGAACAAGAAGCGTTATATCGAAGGGACAGGTTCTATGCCTCTATCGGCTTGGACCGTGTTCAGGTCAGAAAGAAGATCGTTCGGGCGCTCCCGAAGCCTCTGGGCCGGGTGCTTGAAGTGGGGACCGGTAAAGGGGCTTTGACGAGAGTTCTGGCCCGGGAAGCGGATCAGGTTATTTCTGTTGATCTGAGCGCGGAAGAACAGGTCTTTGCCGCGGAAGCACTGGCGCAGGACGGTCTGCGGGCCAAGGTCTCTCTGCAGCTTGCCGATGCCGTGGCTTTGCCTTTTTCGAATGCATTGTTCGATACGGTCGTCTGTGCTTTTTCCTTTCATCATTTCGCTGCGCCGTTCCGGGCTATTGACGAAATGCTCCGGTCTAGTGCCGGGTGTGTCGCGTTGGTCGAGTTCAATGCGGCTGGATTCGAGGCTGTGGACCGTGCGCATTATCTGGAAGGTCATACGCATGAAAAGAATGGCATCTCCTTTGAACAGGCAGAACAGTATTTTCGGGAACGCGGTGTGCTTGTAAGGGCGATACATGATGAGTGGTTCGATATGTATATCGTGAAGAAATGATATGTAAAGGGAGGTGGTCTCTATGCCAGGAGGAGATGGGACAGGGCCGGTGGGGCACGGGCCGGGTACGGGCAGGCGGTTAGGGAATATTGCCGGGAACAGGTCAGGCAGAGGAATTGGTATTCCCAAAGGAGGCGTCGGGAAGGGCCGAAGGCGTGCTTTGGGGATGTTCTTTGGCGGAAAATATAATCCTTTAAATTGGTTCAAGAAAGAATAATAAAAAAAGGAGGTGATATGTATGCCAGGAGGAGATGGAACAGGGCCGAGAGGTATGGGCGCCGGTACCGGGTGGGGCCGGGGTGGTTGTGCTGCTATGCCGGGAGCCGGTTTTGGCCGTGGTATGGGGCGAGGCTTTGCTCGCGGTTTTTCCGGTGCGTTCGCTCCGGCTGATCCGCAGGCTCAATTGAGCTATCTGGAGAACGTGCAGAAGAACGTTCTTGCGCAGATAGAGAGTATAAAGGCGGCATTAGGTAAAAAAGACTGAGCTGCTTACCGGGCAGGGGCCCCTGCCCGCCGGAATGATATCAATAATAGAAAGGAATGTGTATTTATGAACGATACAAAAAAACGTGTGGCGATAGCTACCGAAGAGAATATGGTCTCCGGGCATTTCGGACATTGTCCTTCTTTCACGCTCGTCGATATAGAGAATGGCAGCGTTGTTAAAAGAACGACCGTTCCGAATCCCGGACATAAGCCAGGTTTTTTGCCGGTCTTTTTAAGTGAGCAGGGTGCCAATGTGATCATTGCCGGCGGCATGGGCGTGCATGCGCAGGAATTGTTCCTGGAGCGGAACATCACTCCGGTACTTGGCGTGACCGGTGCAGTCGATGATGTTGTTGCCGCATATATTGCCGGCCAATTGCAGGGTGGCGAGAGCACCTGTAACCATGGAAAAGAAGGCCATGTTGAGTGTGATTCTCACGGCACACATTAGAAGGAGTACATCATGAAAATAGCGATATCTTCCAAAACGAATAGTGCTGATGCGGAGCTTGACCCTCGTTTCGGGCGCTGCGCCTACTTCGTGGTGTACGATACGGAGGCCGGGCCGGTAACGGTCATCGAAAATACGGCCGCTGCTGCCGCAGGGGGCGCAGGAGGGGCTGCCGCACAGCTCGTTGACGCGCAGGGAGTGGCCGCGGTCATTTCCGGTAATTACGGTCCGCACGCCGTTGATGCCTTGAAGGCCTTCGGTATCAGGATGTACATAAGCTCTCCGGATACGGTGGCCGGCGCGTTCGAGAAATTCAAGTCCGGTCAGTTAAAGGAATCTGCAGGCGCAACGGTCGTGGGGAGGCACTGATGAAGATAGCGGTCGCCAGCGGCAAGGGAGGTACCGGCAAGACCTTGGT
Source organism: uncultured bacterium (assembly GCA_964653455.1). Lineage (GTDB taxonomy): Bacteria > Margulisbacteria > Termititenacia > CAZZFK01 > CAZZFK01 > CAZZFK01. Next base: position 285,272 of record CAZZFK010000001.1, on the reverse strand, counting down.
CTCAACGAATTTGGTCAGTGTCATAGCCGGTGGATGTGTCTATCTGGATTGCGATGTTGAAGAGCCAAATGGTCATCTTTTTTTAAGACCGGAACAGCTTGCCTCAACGGATGTGTCTATCCTTGTCCCGTCCATTGATGAGTCTCTCTGTACCCATTGCGGCAGGTGTGCTGCGGTCTGCAAGTTCAATGCGCTCATCGATGCGAAAACAAAAGTATTGTTATTCCCCCTGATGTGTCATGGCTGTGGCAGTTGTGCGTACCATTGTCCGGAAAAAGCGATCACTGAGGTCAACAGAAAGATCGGTGTCGTTGAGGATGGTGTGTTCGCTAATGGCCGTATGCTTACCGGGCGTCTGCAGGTCGGAGAGCCGATGGCCCCGCCGATCATCAAGCAGCTGCATGCGCAGGTCGAGGGCGCTCCTCAAGTAGTCTTGATCGATTCTCCTCCGGGGACCTCGTGCCCGATGATCGCGGCGGTAAAGTCCGCAGACTTCGTGGTTCTCGTTACGGAGCCGACTCCGTTCGGTCTGCACGATCTTATCCTGGCCGAAGAGGTCATACGGGAATTGGACCTGCCGTTCGGAGTGGTCGTCAATAAGAGCATGCCCGGTAATGAACTTATTGAAGAGCATTGCCGGCAGGAACACATACCTGTTCTGCTTTCCATACCATACGATGAGCGGATCGCACGCATATATTCGCGCGGCGAACTGCTCGTCGCTCAGCCTGAGTTCAGGGGCATGTTCCTGGGCTTGTACAGTGCCATACAAAAAGAGGTGTCCCGATGAAACAGATAACGGTCATTAGCGGTAAAGGCGGCACGGGCAAGACCACGCTGACCGCGTGCCTTGCGACGATCGCCACAGATGTTGTGCTGGCCGATTGCGATGTGGACGCGGCGGACCTGCATCTGCTGCTGCATCCGAAAAAAGGTGTTCCCCAGGATTTCTATGCCGGGAAGGGCTATCGTATCGACCTAAAAAAATGCACCGGCTGCGGGACATGCCGCGAGGTGTGCCGTTTCGGGGCGATATCCGATACGTTCGTGATCGACCCGGTCGCCTGTGACGGTTGCGGGGCCTGCCTGTATGCGTGCCCGGCAAAGGCTATTGAGGAGCATGAAAATCTTGCCGGAGAGTTCTATATCTCGTCCATACATGAAGGTGTTACGCCGTTCGTTCATGCCCAGATGCATGTTGCCGAAGATAATTCCGGGAAGCTTGTTTCAAAAGTCCGCACGGAAGCAAAACGCCTGGCGGAGCTGGTCTCGGCCTCGCATATCATCATCGACGGTCCTCCCGGCATCGGTTGCCCGGTCAATGCGGCCATCACCGGTGTCGATCTCGCGCTGGTCGTCACGGAACCGACGCTTTCCGGCATGCATGATCTCGAGCGCATCCTGGATGTGACGCGGCATTTCAAGGTGCCAAGTGCCGTGGTCATCAACAAGTTCGATATCAATACCGATAATGCACAAAAGATCGAAGCGATATGTCGCGAGCGTGAGGTCCCCTGTCTGGCACGTATCCCGTACAGCAAGGCCGTCGTTGATGCATTGGTCGCGGGGAAGACGATACTTGAGACAGATCCGGAGCACGAGATCAGCTGTACGATAACGTCCATATGGCGGTCGATACGATGAACACGGGAGGAGAAACATTATGGCAGTTCTGACCGATCAACTCGTACAGAACAGGGGAGATACGGAACGCTATCTCGATAACGGCCGGGATTTCATCGATGACGACCTTATTCACCGGACATTGGAACAGCAGCGTTCCCCGGATAAAAAACAGGTCATGGATATCCTGGCGAAGTCCAGAAGCATCGAAACGCTGTCTCTTGAGGAAACAGCGGTGTTGTTGCAGGTGACGGACGGGGACGTGCTGCAGGAAATGGTCCGTGCCGGGCAGGATATCAAGAAAAATGTCTATGATAACCGTATCGTGACCTTTGCTCCGTTCTATACGGGGAACCGCTGTGTCAATAATTGTCTGTATTGCGGTTTTCGAAAAGAGAATCGTGCGATCGAGCGCCAGGTCCTTTCTCTTGATGAGGTGCGCGCTGAGGTGAAGGTCCTTGCGGGGACCCTTGGTCATAAACGGCTCATCGCGGTGTATGGAGAACATCCGACCTCGGATGCCCGTTATATTGCGGATACGCTGAACACCATATACTCCGTGAAGGTCCCGACCGCGCATGGATACGGGAATATACGCAGAGTGAACGTGAATGCGGCCCCTATGAGCGTCTCTGATCTGCGGCTGCTGCATGGAGCAGGCATCGGCACGTATCAGGTCTTCCAGGAAACGTATCATCATGGCTCTTATGCCAAGCTTCATGATCCCGGGACCATAAAAGGGGATTATCAGTGGCGGCTCTATGCCATGCATCGTGCGTTCGAGGCCGGTATCGATGATGTCGGTATCGGGGTCCTGTTCGGTCTGTACGACTGGAAGTTCGAGGTGCTGGGGCTGGTGCGGCATGCGCTCGAGCTGGAAAAGGTCTTCGGGATCGGGCCGCACACTGTTTCTTTTCCGAGGCTTGAGCCCGCGTTCAATACCCCTTACGTCGATATTGCCAAACATAAGGTGCGGGATGCTGAATTTTTAAGATTGATCACGGTATTGCGCTTGGCGATACCGTACACAGGGATGATCCTCACGGCCAGAGAAAGTGCTGTCTTGCGTGACACAGCCCTTCCGCTGGGATGTACCCAGACGGATGCTTCTTCCCGTATCGGCATCGGTGCGTATTCCCGTGTGGATAGCGCACAGCTCCCAGATACACAGCAATTCGTGCTCGGAGATACCCGCAGTCTTGATGAACTTATTCGTGATCTTGCCCGGGGCGGGACCATAGTATCCTTTTGTACTGCCGGGTATCGTTGCGGCAGGACAGGACAGAACATCATGCAGCTCTTGAAGAGCGGTCGTGAAGGTCAGTTCTGTAAATTGAACGCTATCCTGACCTATAAAGAATGGCTTGAGGATTTCGCCTCTGCGGAGACCAAACAGGCCGGGGAACGGGTCATTCAGTGTGAGATGGCGGCGGTCGAGACGACATTGCCGCAGTTTTATCCGATGTTAAAGAACAAGTATGAGAGGATCGCTGCCGGGGAGCGGGACCTGTTCTTTTAGGAGTCACTATGATCGTACAGATGTGCTTTTCAAAGCTGCATCGGCTCACCGTGACCGGTGCTGATCTTCAGCATGAGGACGGGGTCACGATAGACGGGGCGTTGCTCGATGCGGCCGGGATGAGAGAACATGAAAAGGTCGCCGTGCTCGATGTCCAGAACGGCGTGCGGCTTGAAACCTGTCTGTTCCGGGGTGCTCCCGGTTCCGGTGAGGTTCGGGTGCACGGTGCTGCTGCATTGAAGGTCCATACCGGTGATCTGGTGATCGTCCTGAATTATGTACAGTGTACCGGAGAAGAGGCTGCAGTGTTCTGTCCCGTGAAGGTATTTGTTAATGAGGATAATCATATCAAACACATCAGTAAGTGATATCTGTCGGGGCATGTCGAAATAATGAAAATGGATCTTTGGCGCTGTTCTGGAGAGTTGAAAAGGAGCATGCATGCACAGGAGCTATGCATATATTTATGGGCCGGTCCCTTCATGGCGATTGGGGAGTTCTCTCGGTATAGACCCGATATCTGGGCGGCAAAAAATCTGTACGTTCGATTGTGTCTATTGTCAGCTTGGCAGGACCCGTTCGTTCTCGTTAAAAAGGGAGCCCTTTGTTCCTGTCAGGGCGGTCATGAAGGAGATAGCCTCTTTGCCTGCGGTCCCTATCGACTATATCACTTTTTCAGGTGCCGGAGAGCCGACCTTGGCTTCGAACCTTGGTGCAATGATCAGGGCCGTCAAAAAGACCAGAAAAGAGAAGGTCGCGGTCATCACCAATGCGTCGCTGCTTTTCAGGAAGGACGTCAAAAAGGACCTGTCATATGCCGATGCTGTGCTCGCAAAGCTGGACGGGTACGATGCCAGAACGGTCGGTGAAGTGAACCGGCCGATGAGCCCGATCACGTTCGAGCGCATATGGAAGGGATTGAAGTGTTTCAGGCGGGAATATCATGGCGTCCTCGCCCTGCAGGTCATGTTCATCGTCGGTACGGTCCCGTTCGCGCGCCAGATCGCGCGGTTAGCGGCGGAGCTGGGGGCGGACGAGATACAGCTCAATACGCCGTTGCGGCCCTGTATGGTCAAGCCGATCTCGAAAAAAGATATGGCAGGGGTCAAGCGTGTGTTCCGGAAGGAATGTGACCGGCATGTCCGTATCCTTTCCGTATATGACGCTGTCAAGAAAAACGTACGGCCGATAAGCAGTGCGGACACGCTAAAACGGCGGGGCAAGGTCTAGGGGCCGAACGGCCGGGCGGTCATACGGGTGCGGCATATCATGATGTGGAAGGAGTTCTGTACGTGGTGCAGCATATAGCGCTCAATATTTTGCGAGAGAAAGATATCGTTCCTTTTTACCAGGAACTGCTCGGCTGCAAAGAAACGGGGCGTTTTGTCCTGGATGCGGCCCTTTCGAAAATGCTCTTTAACTATGACGGTGCGCCGCTCGTCGTGGTCATGAGCACAGAAGGGCTCGTGTTGGAATTGTTCATTACCGGCGTGAAACCCGTGCTGCAGTGCGCGCATATCTGTCTTTCCGTTGAGGCCCCTGAACAGCTGGTATGCAGAGCGCAGGCACTGGGGTATCAGACGTACAGGAGCACCCGGGCGGCGAAGCCTGATCTGCTCTTTGTTCGGGATACGTCGGGGAATATGTTCGAACTAAAATCCTGTTCATCTGCGAGCGCCGGTGCCGGGCAAAAGGAGTGACCGCGGTGAAGAAGAACATGATCGTGTCGATCGTGCTGATAGCGGTAACGCTCGCAGCGGTTCTGTGCATCTATCGTGACCAGATCTCTCCGCGTCGTGCGGTGGTCTTTGATGACGGGATGAGCATCAGACAGCTGGCTGCGAGCAATGGAGTTCCCGTGAAGGAGGTCCTGCATATTGTCGGGCATGAGGACGCTTCTGTCTGGCAGGTCAATAGAAATGTGCCTGTGCGGGACCTTTATATCGCCTCTCGTTCCTTTGAACATGCCTTGGCACATATACAGGAAGAGTCAGATCAGTGGAAAAGTGCCCTGACATTCATGTTCTCGGTGTTGTGGCTGTCTTTTGTCGTCCTGGTCGTGCTCCATTCCCGTTCTTTGCTCGAGAAACGTGCTTTTCTGCTGTTGATCCCCTTATGCGTTCTCGGTGTTCTTTTAGGGGCGACCCCTAACCCGATGGAAGCGATGGTAAAGTTCTTCAAGTTCACGAACGGGATGGAAGGCCGATTGCTGCCCGTGACAGTGACCGTATCGTTGTTCATCCTTTTTTCTTGCTGGGGGCGTAAATTGTTCTGTGGCTGGGCATGTCCGTTGGGGGCATTGCAGGAGACGCTGTTCAATATACCGTTGTTCAAAAAAAAGTACCGTATAAAGGTCCCGTTCGTTCCTTCTCTTCTTGTTCGTTTTCTCCTGTTCTGTCTGTTCCTGTGTTTTCTCTATGGAATAGTGTTCGGCATCCGGGACTTTGTTATTTTCCATCACCTGAACCTGTTCAAACTGTTCGGCCTGGAGTTGTCCGTGCTCGCTTGTGCGGTCCTTCCTGTTATGTTGCTGTTATTTCTGCTGCTGTATCGACCCTATTGTCATTATATATGTCCGTTCGGGTTGTTTTCCTGGGTGCTCGAGAAGGGTGCGATGAACACCATGACGGTCGATCGACAAAAGTGTATCTCCTGCGGGAAGTGCGTGGAGTGTTGTCCTACGGACGCTATGAAGAATATCCTGCAAGGAGGGGCGCCATATCGTATGGCTGACTGTTGGTCCTGTGGCCGCTGTATCGCTGTATGTCCGGTGAACGCCCTTACGTATGAATGAACGGCCGGAAACTGCAGGCGAGGCTGTTCGTGGGAAATATATCTCTGCGAGATGGAGATGAAAGGATAGAGCGATGAGAACATATATGGATTGTGTCCCGTGTTTTTTCAGGCAGGCGCTGGAAGCGGCCCGTTTGGCAGAGCTCGGTGAAAAAAAACAGAAAAAGATCATTGATATGGTCGCCAAGGCCGTTCAGGGATTCTCGTTGTGCGCGACGCCTCCGGAGATGGGACAGAAAGTACATGCCATCGTCCGGAAGGTCTCGGGTAGTGCGGATCCGTACGTCCGGGTCAAAGAGAAAAGCCATGCGCTCACGCTCGGGCTGTACCCGGTATTGAAGCGGAAGGTCAATTATGCCCAGAATAAATTGCTCATGGCCGTCGAACTGGCCATCGCGGGCAACATCATTGATTTTGGCGTGAAGAATTCGATAGATGTCGATGCCGAACTGAAAAAAATATTGCGTCGGGAAGCCAGGGTCCTGCAGAAGGAGGACGATGCGCTCTTTCAGTACGCGCGTTTTACCAAGGCCTTGTCCGGCGCGAAGACCCTGTTATATCTCGGGGATAATGTCGGAGAAACGGTCTTTGATCGTGTGTTGATCGAGGTCATCAAGCGCTATCATCCCGAATTGCAGATCACCTATGCTGTCCGCGGGGCGCCGGTGCTCAACGATGCCCTGGAGGCTGATGCCTATGCTGCCGGTATACACCGGTATGCATCGGTCATCACGAACGGGTTCAATGCGCCGGGGACGATATTGGCGCGATGCAGCAGGTCGTTCGTGACCGCGTTTGAGAAGGCCGATCTGGTGATCAGCAAGGGGCAGGGGAATTACGAGAGCCTGTCTGAGGTGCGCAGGCCGGTATTCTTTCTGTTCATGGCAAAATGTCCCGTGGTGGCGGAGCATCTCGGCTGTCCGTTGGGCAGTATCGTGCTGCGATCGGCGGGTGCAAGAAGGAAGCGGCGTGCATCATAACGTCTTCACTGAATTAAAGGAGCATGTACCCTTCACGTTGTTCGGGGCGTTCACCGGCATCCTGCTCATGCTGGGATTCCTGCACGTCCGATACGATACGGCCTACGCGGTGTTCTATGTATTACATCCGTTCCATGTCTTTTTGAGCGCACTTGTCACGGCGGCCATGTACAAGAACTATCAGTGCGGGGGCAATGCGTCCCGGTGCGACCCTCTTGTGCTGCTCGTGGTCGGCTATATCGGGTCCGTGGGGATCGCTACGCTCAGTGACTCTGTGGTTCCTTATATAGGAGAGGTCCTGCTGGGGCTGCCGAACAAAGGCATCCATATCGGTTTTATCGAGAAATGGTGGCTGGTCAACCCTTTGGCCCTGGCGGGGATACTGCTGGCTTATTTCAGGTCTTCTACGAAATTCCCTCATGCAGCACATGTGCTCATCAGTACGTGGGCATCGCTTTTTCATATCCTTATGGCCCTGGGGACGACGGTCAATATCTTCATGTGTGCCGCGATCGGCGTGTTCCTGTTCCTGGCGGTATGGATACCCTGTTGTGTGAGCGACATCGTGTTCCCGATGTTGTTTGTCCATGACGTCCGCGAACCGTAAACTCGACAGGCGTTACAAGTGAGGCATGTTCGTTTGTGTGGGTAAATACCCATATGATATACTCGGAGCGGTCCGTCGTACGGTCCCGTATATTGTCGGTGAGCTGTAGATACATTTTGATCAGGAGGAAAAATATGAGCAAGATACGATCGAAGCATTATTTTACGTCCGAATCCATATCAGAAGGGCACCCGGACAAGGTCGCGGACCAGATATCCGATGCGATACTGGACGCGTGTCTCTCCCAGGACCCTGGTTCCCGGGTGGCCTGTGAAACGCTCGTGACCACCGGATTGGTCGTGATAGCCGGCGAGATAACGACCAAAGCCAGTGTTGATTATGAAAAGGTAGCCCGGGAAACGATACGGGAGATAGGCTATTGTACGGATGCGCTGGGTTTTTGCGCAGACACTTGTGCGGTGCAGGTGCATATCCATACGCAATCTCCGGATATTTCTCAGGGCGTCACCGAAGGGCAGGGAGCCTATAGCGACCAAGGGGCCGGCGATCAGGGCATGATGTTCGGCTATGCGACCAATGAAACAAAGAGCTATATGCCGATGACCATCGATCTTGCACATGCCTTGGTGCTGAAGGCGGCAGAGGTGAGAAAAAAAGGCGTTCTTACGTATCTTCGGCCGGATTCAAAGTCTCAGGTGACCATTGCATATGATAACGGCAGGCCGGGGAAAGTAACGGCGATCGTTCTTTCCCATCAGCATGATGCTGTCGTCGACTATGAGACCCTGAAAAAAGGTATCATGGAGAAGATCATCGATCCGGTCATTCCTCAGTCCGAGCGCTCTGCAGATTGCAAGATATTCATCAATCCTACCGGTCGATTTGTTATCGGCGGGCCGCATGGTGATACCGGGCTGACAGGCAGGAAGATCATCGCGGATACCTATGGCGGTGTCGGTTCCCATGGCGGCGGTGCTTTTTCCGGGAAGGATCCGTCCAAGGTCGACCGTTCTGCGGCCTATATGGCCAGATACATCGCCAAGAACATTGTTGCTGCCGGGCTTGCCGAAAAATGTGAAGTGCAGTTGGCCTATGCGATCGGCGTGGCAGAGCCGATATCGATCAATGTTGATACCTACGGGACCGCGCAGGTCTCCGAGGAGCTGCTGGTCGAGATCATCCGTGCCGTATTTCCTCTGAAGCCGAAAGATATCATTGCCGCACTGGACCTGAAAAAGCCGGTCTATAAAAAGACCGCGTCGTACGGTCATTACGGGAGGGATATCTTCTCCTGGGAGCGGACCGACAGAACAGAAGCCCTGAAAAAAGCCGTGCATGCCGTGAAGGTGGCCTGATACGGATATTCGGGCAGGGAGTTGTGGAATGACAGATGTACATACGATGAACAGTGCCCACGAGAAGGCCATGGAAAAGTATTATGGTCGCACGAACGACTGTGTCAGTTCGGCGTCTTTGACAGGCCCGTGCGGTGATGAGATGGAAGTGTACCTGGATATCGAGGATGATCGTATCTCGCGTATTAAGGTGTTCTCGACGGGTTGCGCCTATACCGTGCTCTGCGGAACGACCATGGCCTCGCTTGCGGACCAGCGAAGCGTTCTGGATGCGCTGGGGATATCCCCGAAAGATGTCCTGGAAAAACTGCCCGGGGTCCCTGAGGACCATAAACATTGCGCGATACTTGCCGTCAGCACATTGTACCGTGCCATTGCCATGTTCTGGCTGTACCATGATAAATGAGCTTGCCATCACAGTGCTGAGCGAGAACAACTCGCGGCGACCAGATCTTATCTCCGAACACGGCCTTTCATTATATATAGAGGCGGATGGACGTCGACTCCTGTTCGATACCGGCGCGAGCAATGTGTTCCTCCGGAACGCGGAAGTGCTGGAGAAGGATATCTCGTCCGTAGATGCCGTCATTCTGTCACACGGGCATTATGACCATACCGGCGGTCTTGCGCATCTGCATGGGCTCGATATCTATGCTCATCCGGACCTGTTCATCCCGAAATATGCGCGGCGTTCTTTCTTTCATTATGAATATATCGGCAATGAGTATATGCGGGAACAATACATGAGGGATAATGCCTTGCGTATCCATGATGTTGCGGATACGGCAGAGCTGTTCCCAGGATGCATCATGATGACCGGTTTTTCTAAGAAGGGCCTCTCTGCCGGTTTCTGGATCAAACCGTTCCCGGCGCGCAGGATCATGAAGGACCAGTTCGATGACGAGCTGGCCCTGGTCTTTCAGACCGTCAAAGGGCTCGTTGTGATCACCGGATGTGCGCATTCAGGCGTTCTGCAGATCGTCGAGAAGGCGAAGAAGGTCTGCGGTTCACGGAAAGTCCACGCGCTGCTGGGCGGTTTCCATCTTTCCAAGCTTTTGCTGCGGAAGAACCGTATGGTCGCGCGCGCGCTGGAACGGGCGCATATATCCCGTATAGGTATCTCGCATTGTACGGGAGGAAAGCTTTTGCCGCTCCTGAAGTCGGAACAGGTGTTCGCGTTCAATTGCGGCGATGTGTTCACCGTTAAAAAGGGGTCTGCATGAACGAGCCTATATATGAAAAGATCGAAGCAGCCCGCAACGTCCTCGGTGTCCCCGAGCGGGCAACGATCGATGAGATAAAACAGTTGTACCGGGATAAGATGAAACAGTACCATCCGGATACCAACAAGAGCGATAATGATGCTCATTGGAAGACCCTCGAACTGATCAAGGCCTATGAGGTCATTGTGAAGTATTGTCAGCAATACCGATTCTCTTTTCGCAAAGAGGACCTGCTCGTGGACGATCCCCGGGTTGTTTCGGAAAGCACCGCGGCCGCATGCACGGCCTGGTGGCAGAAGCATTACGGAGATGACCCTCTGTGGGGGCGCGGCGGGATAGAGTAGGGATACTTCGGAAAAATATTAAAGGAGGAACAGATATGCATATGACAGCGGAGATGCAGAAAGAACAGGAACAGATAGCCGACGTGATGGGGAAGATCAAGCGCAAGGTCGTAGTGATGAGCAATAAGGGCGGCGTCGGAAAAAGTACCGTGACGGCGGCCCTGGCGGTGTTACTTGCCAAGCAGGGGTTCTCCGTCGGTATCCTGGACGCGGACATACACGGTCCTTCGCAGGCCAAGATCTTCGGGCTTGAAGACAGACGCATTGAGGCCACCGAAGACAAGAAGATCGTGCCGCTGCAGGCGTCCGGCGCAATCAAGCTTGTGACGACGGCCGGTTTTCTGGAACATACGGAATCACCTTTATTATGGAGAGGTCCGCTCAAGGTCGGACTGATCAAGCAGTTCATCAAGGATGCGGACTGGGGAACGCTGGACTATCTGCTCGTTGATTCTCCTCCCGGAACGGGGGATGAGCCGATGACCCTTCTGCAGACGATACCCGATGTGTCCGCGGTCGTTATCGTCACCACACCGCAGGAGATGGCGCTGCTCGACAGTAAAAAGGCCGTTAATTTCGTGAAGCAGATGCAGATACCGTTCGTCGGCATCATCGAGAACATGTCGGGCTATACCTGTCCTCACTGCGGTAAGGATATCGCGCTGTTCAAATCCGGCGGCGGAGAAAAAGCGGCGCAGGATATGGGTGTCGATTTCATGGGCAGGTTGCCGTTCAAGGATGGCGTGCTGCATTCCATGGAAGGCGGGAGCATCCTCGCACATGAGAATGATATCCTTTCTGTGATGAGCAGTATCGATATCTCTCACTTACTATAGTAAGATGCATGTGGAGGCAGTGCTGTTGGCATTGTACTCCGTGCGTTCATGATGAGGAGGAACGTGTTATATGGAACATGCGCAACGCTTTGCCATGGTCGCACCCTGCGGCATCGATTGCGGTATTTGCGAGATGCATACCTGCAAAGACGATCCCAATATGCTTTCCTATTTCCTTTCTAAGGGCTATCCAAAAGAAAAGCTCCCGTGTAAAGGCTGTCGTTCTATCGACGGTCAGTGCCCGGTCATTGGAACGACCTGTGCGACGTATTCCTGTGTGCAGAAGAGAAGTGTGACTTTTTGTTCAGAATGCAGTGATTTCCCATGTGCGAAGCTCAATCCCGCGGCGGATCGGGCAGAGATACTGCCGCACAATACGAAAGTGTTCAATTTGTGCACGATCAAAAAGCTGGGCGTGGAGGGGTTTGTAAAAGTTTCTTCGGACATTAAAAAGAGGTATTACAAGGGCAAGATGGCGGTAGGGCAGGGGCCGCAGGTTGAGTGATGTTTGTGTGGCCCTGTTTGTCCCTTCGCGACCACTTGGTAGTCCTGCTATAATGTTCATGTAAGGCGTTCTATTTCTTTATGTTAAGGAGAATATCAATTATGGAAGAATTATTTCGTTCCTATCCCTGGTTGTTGCCGTTGATCAGTGCTCTTGTTGTGACCTTTGTTCTGGGTATCAGGATCATCCGGCCGACGCATCGCGGTTTGGTGGAGCGTTTGGGAAAATATCATTCGTATGCCGAGCCCGGATTTCACTGGATCATTCCCGGCATCGACCAGATGTATCTGGTGGATATCACCGAACGTATGATCAATGCGGAGCCGCAGGAGATCATCACGAACGATAATCTCAATGCCCGAGTGGATGCGCAGGTCTACTTCAAGGTCAAAGCTGAGGAACAGGGCGTCAAGAACTCGATCTACTATGTGAACAACTATGAGTACCAGATCGTGAACCTGGCGCGCACAACGTTGCGTAATATCATCGGTACGATGACCTTGAAGTCCGCGAACAGCGAACGAGGTAAGATCAATAATGAACTGCATAAGACGCTCAAGGAAGAAACGAGCCAGTGGGGTATCGAGATCGTGCGTACCGAGCTCAAGGAGATCGATCCGCCGAAGGATGTTCAGGAGACTATGAACAAGGTCGTTAAGGCCGAGAACGAAAAGATCGCGGCCGTGGATTTTGCCACGGCCAAAGAGATCACGGCGGATGGTGAAAAACGGGCGGAGATCAAGCGTGCGGAAGGTGTGAAGCAGGGACGTATCTTGCAGGCAGAAGGTGAGGCGGAGGCGATCAAGCTCGTTAATGAAGCTGCAGAAGAATATTTCGTTGGCAATGCACAGGTCTTGCGTAAGCTTGAGGCCATGGAGAAAGCATTGAAGGATAATACTAAGATAGTCGTTCCTGCCGGGGCGGACCTGGTCAATGTGGTCGGGGAGCTCGCGGGCATCCTTCCTCTGAAAAAGGGCTGATCGTTTTTTTTCGGCACGCAGGCTTGAGCCATGTGCAGGGTATCGTGCTTGACAGGAATATGGCTATATGGCATATTAGCCATATAGTATGAAACAGCAACTACGGTCTATCGAACAATATGAACAACGTGCCGAGATCGCAAAAGCCTTGGCCCATCCGACCCGGTTGCTCCTGCTCGATGCTCTGGGTAAAGGCGAATGTTGTGTGTGTGAGCTTAATACACTTGTGGATATCGATCAGTCCACGCTCTCTAAACATCTCTCCGTTCTGAAGAATGCAGGTCTCGTTGAGGTCCGCAAAAAAGGATTATGGGTGCATTACAGGCTTCGTTGTGCCTGTGTCCTTTCATTTTTTGATTGTGCAGAAGGCGTTCTGAAGGTCAATAGTAAAAAGAAGGGTTAGATCATAAGGAGGGAATGTATGGTCACTAAAGAAGAACGATTGATGTATGCCTGTTCCGGGGCTGCGGATGTCGGCGAATTGTCGGATAGAGTGGTGCGCAAGATGCGTGCTGATGGTATCGGCGCGATGAGCTGCTTGGCGGCGATCGGAGCCGATATTGAGAATTATAAAAAAACAGCTCAGGGGATGCCTCAGGTCATTGCGGTGGACGGTTGTCCGATGCTGTGCGCGAAAAAGAACCTGGAACGTATCGGTGTAAAGCCGCTTTCGTATATGCTCACTGATATGGGCTGTGAAAAAGGGAAGACGCCAGCGATCGAAGGAACGGTGAACGCAATAACGGCTCAGATCGAGCAGGAGGTGCTTTCTCGATGAAATATGCTCATTGGTTCGTTGGCTTGACCCTTGTTGTCATCGCGGTCCATGCCCATGCTCAGGCAGAACGACCTGCAGCTGTCTCGGGGGCGAGCGCTCAATATGTGACGCAGGAACAAAAGGTCGCTCAAAAAAAGATCACTTTTCTTGAGTTCGGCTCCAAGACCTGCATGCCCTGCAAAATGATGGAACCCATCGTAGCCGAGGTACGCACGGAATATCCTCAGGTGAACGTCGTCTTTCATAATGTGCAGACGGAAGAGGGCTATGCGGCCGCAGAGGAATACCGCATCGTGGGTATTCCGACGCAGGTCTTCCTGGATAAGAACGGCAAAGAATATTCCCGTCATGTGGGGTTCTTTCCGAAAGCTGAGATCGAGAAAGTCCTGGCGAAAGGTCTGGAGAAATAATGCTGCTTGAACTGTTCAATGCACTGACGACGGCGCTTAATGCACATGCCGTGATCGCGCTTATGGCCGCGTTCCTTTGGGGTGTGGTCAGTATCCTTTTGAGCCCGTGCCATCTGACCAGTATCCCGATGGTCATCGGGCTTGTGAGCGGACAGCGTAAAAAGGACAAGGGGCGTGCGTTCCTTATCTCCCTGGTCTTTTCTTTCGGTATTTTGATAACGATCACGTTCGTGGGAGTTATCACCGCGCTTTCAGGCCGTATGCTCGGGGATATCGGGGTATGGGGGACCTATCTTGTCGCGGCAGTGTTCATCCTGGTCGGGCTTGTACTGCTGGATGTGCTCCATCTTCCTAAGTTCAATATGTTCCGTTCGTCATACGAAAAGAAAGGCGTGCTTGCCGCGTTCGTTGTTGGTCTGGTGTTCGGCCTGGCCGTGGGCCCCTGTACGTTCGCGTACATGGCGCCGATATTGGCCATTGTGTTCACTGAGGGGATGAAGAACATACTGTATGGCAGTCTGCTGGTCATCTTCTATGCGGTAGGGCATTGTTCGATCATCGTGCTTGCCGGGACCGCGACGCAGCGTATCGAGGATTATCTTGCCTGGAACAAGCGTTCAAAAGGTATCGTATACCTGAAATGGCTGTGTGGACTTATGATCATTATGTGCGGGGTCTATCTTTTTATAAAAGGAGCATAAAGATATGAAAAAAGGCAGAACGCTCGGTTTTCTCGACAGGTTTTTGACACTTTGGATATTCCTGGCCATGGCCTTTGGTGTCGCTCTCGGGTATTTCATTCCCGGTGTTGCCGCGTTCTGGGGGCGTTTTCAGGTCGGCACGACCAATATACCGATCGCTATAGGTCTTATCCTGATGATGTATCCGCCGCTCGCGAAAGTGCGCTACTCGGAATTACCCAAAGTGTTCCGGAACATAAAGGTGCTTTCTTTATCCCTTGTTCAGAACTGGATCATCGGACCGCTTCTGATGTTCGCCCTGGCGATGCTGTTCCTGCGCGATATGCCGGAGTATTTCGTGGGTTTGATCCTGATCGGCCTTGCCCGGTGCATCGCGATGGTCATTGTCTGGAACGATATGGCCGATGGCGACCGTGAGTATGCTGCAGGACTTGTGGCGTTCAATAGTATCTTTCAGGTCTTCTTCTATAGTATATATGCCTGGATATTCATCACGTACCTGCCGCCGCTGTTCGGTTTTGCCGGAAAGCTGGTCAATATCACGATAGTTGATGTTGCGATAAGCGTCTTCATTTATCTGGGTATCCCGTTCATCGCGGGCTTTCTTTCAAGAGTATATCTTTCCAGGCTCAAAGGTCAGCAATGGTATGAAAAGCAGTATTTGCCGCGCATCAGCCCGCTCACGTTGACGGCCTTGCTCTTCACGATCGTCATTATGTTCAGCTTAAAAGGGAATCTCATCGTTTCCATTCCTATGGATGTCGTGCGTATCGCTATGCCACTGATCGTCTATTTTGTGGTCATGTATCTGATGAGTTTTGTAATGGGGATGATCTTGAAAAATGATTATGCCAAGACCACGACCCTGGCGTTCACGGCGGCCAGTAATAATTTCGAGCTGGCGATAGCGGTGGCCGTTGCGGTCTTCGGTATCAATTCCGGCGCGGCGTTCGCGGCCGTTATCGGCCCGCTCATCGAAGTGCCGGTCATGATCTTACTGGTCAGTGTGTCCAAAAGATTGCGCAGATCATATTTCTAATGCCAAGGAGGTCATATTGGTCTGTTATAATTTGAAGAACTCAAAAGGAGAGATATATGAAAAAAGAGAAAAAAGGTTTTTTTACCCGGATGTTCGAAGGTCTCGATAAAAAAATGAAAGAGAAAGCGGAAGCTGCGTCGTGCGGATGCTGTTGCGGTGGTGAAGCTCCTGCCAAAGGTTCAAAGAAAGGTAATAACTCATGCTGCAAGTAATAGCTCATTTCATCACGTACGACCTTCTGCGTTTCGCTCCCGGCGTTAAGCTCGGGGAGGTCATTGAGTTCTTTCTGTATGATTCGATGAAGATCATTGTTCTACTGTTCTTTATGATCGCGGTCATCGGGTTCATCCGGAGCTATGTATCCCAGAAGAAGATACGTTCCTGGCTCGGTGGCAAACACCCTGTACTGGGGTGTTCTGCGGCGTCGCTCTTTGGCGCGGTCACACCGTTCTGTTCCTGTTCCTCGATCCCTCTGTTCTTAGGGTTCATCAAGGCCGGTATCCCGCTCGGGGTCACCTTCGCCTTTCTGGTGACATCTCCGCTCATCAACGAGTACCTGGTCGTCCTGATGCTCGGGTTCTTCGGGATGAAGATAACGCTCGTGTATATCGCGGCCGGGATGCTTATCGGTATCATTTCCGGGCTCATTCTCGGGGCCATGAAGCTCGAGAAATATCTGGAGCCGGGCTTTTCGGGCGATATATCCACGAAGATGAAAGATGTGAAGTATCCTACGTTCTGGTCACGTATCCGTTATGGTCTTGATGAAGCGCTATCCATCACAAAAAAGATCTGGTATTGGGTGCTCTTCGGTGTGGCGCTCGGGGCGGTCATTCACAATTTGATACCAAGAGAAATGATCGAAGGTGTCATGAAGGCCGGTGGTATTTTCACCGTCCCTATTGCGACGCTGATCGGTGTGCCGATGTACGGGAGCTGCTCGGCCATTGTTCCGATCGCGGTGGCTCTGTTCGAAAAAGGTGTCCCGCTGGGTACCGCGCTCGCCTTCATGATGGGTGTTGCGGCGTTGAGCTTGCCTGAGGCGATCATTTTGCGTCGGGCGATGAAGCTCAAACTGATCGGGATATTCTTCGGGACAGTGGCGTTGGGGATCATTGTGATCGGGTATACTGTGAATGCTGTTTCTCCGCTACTATAACGATATGCCAACGATCATCGCCATCGCTATCGGCGGAAGTTTCGGGGCCCTGGCCCGGTTCTTTCTCGGGCGTTTTGTTCAGAACGCTGCAGGTACGGCGTTCCCATTAGGAACGCTCGTCATCAATCTGACCGGCGCGTTCGTCATTGGGTTCATCCTTGAGCTTGCGGAACGGACCATGATGGGGCCGGTCCTGCGCAGTTTTATCACCATTGGGTTTCTTGGCGCCTATACGACATTTTCAACCTACGGGTATGAAACGATAGCCTTGCTGCGCGATCGTGAGCTTGTGGCCGCGCTTTTGAACGTTGGTATCAGTACGGTCGGAGGATTGCTCCTGGTCGTGCTGGGAATGTATGTGGCGAGGATGGTAGTTCGTTGACCCCTCCCGCCTTTCAGGCACCCTCCCCAGACCCCTCGGCCTGCTGGCTCGGGGCAGGCTGGGGAGGGACGGGGTGGGGTCGAGATGGGTAGGGAGAGGGTTGGGGTGAGGGAGTCAAAGGAGGAGCCAAAATGAAAAACGTCGAATCCCAATTACTTCGAGTCTACATCGCCGAACAGAATAAGTATGAGGGGAAACCGTTATACGAAGTGATCGTCACGAAAGCCCGTGAACTGAAGCTTGCTGGTGCGACGGTATTGCGCGGAGTGCTCGGGTTCGGCGCGCACAGTCATCTACACAGCGCGAAGCTTCTGGACCTTTCGGCGAACCTGTCGTTGGTCGTGGAGGTCGTGGATGCTGAGGAGAATATCCAGAAGCTGGTCCCTTTTATCAAGACTGCGGCGCCGGAGGCGTTGGTGACAGTTGAAAAAGTAAAGGTATTGTAGGGCTACTTTGCCATCGCCTTTTTTCTGAGATCTTCCGGCATCTTCTCAATTGCATATCTCAGTGCCGTTCGCGGCATGATAGATTTATGCTTCACCACATAATTAAAAACTTCTTTCTGGTGTTTACGGCTTGCTTCCTTGAGCATCCAGCCGTAGCCTTTCTGGACCATATCATCTTCATCAAGAAGTAATATATCCGCCATTTCAAAAACATCTTTCAGAAAGCCGCCTTTTCGGGCGGGGAGTATGAGCGAAACGGCCGCCGCGCGTTTCATCCAGCGGTTCTTTGACTTAGCCCATTTCTTTAGTTCTTGTACATACTGCGGGTACATATCGATGAAATCCCCGACGGTATGATTACAGAACGTATCACAGGAGGCCCAGTTCGTGATGTAGCTGTCTATCCAGCGTTCGAACGTCTTGAAGTCTTCCGGGGTGAAAGATTTATGTATCCCTTCGGCCCAATTAGCAGCGATCCAGGATTCTTCCATTTTGCCCGAAGCAAAAAGATCTTCACATAGGTCGAACAGGTCTTTTTTAGGCAGCTCACGGACTTTCTGAAAATACTCTTTGCTCATTTTTTGAACAATTCCGGTACCCACACCGTATACATCTATCTTTTCCTTGAAGAAGCGCTTGGAGCTTTCTTTTGTTTTCGGGTCTGCGGCTTTTTTAAGCGCGCGGCGGAGGTCGATTAATATTTTGTTCATAGTTGTTACATTATAGAAAGTTATCAAGGCGTTTAAAACCCCTTCCCCCGACGGGAGGGGCCCATGCAGTGCATGGGAACGGAAGGGGTATGGGGTGCATCTTTAATGATTTCTCTTTCGAATAATGATATTATTCATTTAATTGTTATGAATGCCTAAATTCTTCTAATTCATTATTTTTCTATCGCGAACGAGCGTCCGTAAGGGTTTCGTTCGTGATAATTATGTTGTGGAGGAATTTAGACATGAACATACAAACTTTAGGCTGGAACCAACATTTTCAAGAACATTTCTCAAATAGGAAGGTCGCAGACAGCGTTCCTGCCCGTGTCATCGCCGAATATCGTGGCATGTACCTTGTGCATACCGGCGATATTGAACTGCAGGCAGAAGTGACCGGGGCCCTGCGCTATGCCTGCGAACACGAGAGCGATTTTCCGAAGGTCGGGGACTTCGTTGCCGTCACGCAATATGATGTGAACAAAGCGCTCATTCATGAAGTGCTACTCAGAACGAACACGCTTTCCCGTAAAAAAGCGGGGACACAGCTGGTCGAACAGGTCCTGGCCTCCAACATCTCCGTAGTGTGCGTGGTCATGGGGCTCGATCATGACTTCAATCTGCGGCGTCTCGAGCGCTATGTAGCTCTTGCCATGACGATGGATTGCCGGCTGGTCATCATCCTGAATAAAGCGGACCTGGTAGAAAAGTCAGCTATCCCTCTCGATGATGTAAGACATATCGCAGGTGCGCATTCTGTGTTCATCTTGAGCGCGATACATCCGGAAGAGATCGAACAGGTCCGGCAGGTGTTCCTGTCGGGGGATACCGTCATCTTTCTCGGTTCGTCCGGAGTGGGTAAGTCCACCATTATCAATGACCTGTGCGGGAATGCGGTACAGGCGACGAACGCGGTGCGCAAAGATGATTCGCACGGCAGACATACGACCACGGCACGCCAATTGTTCGTGATCGAGCCGGGGATATCCGTCATCGATACTCCCGGTATGCGTGAGCTGCAATTATGGGCGGACGATCGCGGTGCAGTGGACAGTGCGTTCTCCGATGTGGAAGCGCTCTTTGAGCACTGCCGTTTCGGGGATTGTACGCATAACGGTGAGCCAGGCTGTGCTGTCGCGGATGCCTTAAAGGCCGGGACTCTGTCCGCTGAGCGCTGGCAGAGTTATCTCAAATTGTGCAAAGAGCGGGATTACCTGCGTTCAAAAGTGGATGATGAAGCGTTCCTGGCGCGGAAAGAAAAAGAGCGGAAGCTGCATAAGAGCATACGGAAGGTCCTTGAGAATAAGTATGGAGAGGTAATGTAGTTATTACGGAATAACTCATCCCCTATCTTGTTCGGTTTTTGAACAAATAGCAAAATACCTTCCCCCTCTCTCCAGAGAGAGGGGGAAGGTGTCGAAGCTAGTGTATATGGCTAAAGCTGTGTCGGGGTGAGTTTGACAGTTATTCTTTAATGAACGTCACCGCATTCTCGATACGCTTCGGTGCCGGCTTCTGTCCCTCGTCCATTTTGTAGCCGAGCGCGACGCCGTACACGGGTTCATAACCCTCCGGTATCTTGTATCTTTTTCTGCAGTCCTCGGTGGTGATGTAATATCTTAAGAGCCCGAGCCAGACGGAACCGATGTTGAGGCTTTCGGCCATGAGCAGCATGTTCTGTATCGCGGCGGCGCAGTCTATCAAATATGAGATAGCATCTTTGCGTCCGGAGACAAGTATCAGCGTCGGTGCTCCGTAGGTGAGGTCCGTCTTTTCGTTGTTGCCGATCTTTTGCATCCAGTCTATCGGTGCGGTCTTGAGGCCTTCTTTCGATTCTTTATTGATATGTTCGATGTTCTTTCTGTCCTGGATGACCGTGAAGTGCCAGGATTGTTCATTATGTCCCGAAGGAGCATAGAGCCCCGCTTCGAGTATCATCTGCAGTTCTTCCGGCTTGATCTGTTCCGGGCGGTAAGCGCGAATGGAGCGTCTGTTCTTTATGGTCTTTAATACCTCGTTAATGGTAAGGTCCTTTCGTCAGTCTTTTACGCTCCAAAGATGCTTCTTGGTCTCGGCGACGATGACCCCGCTCAAGACCAGCAGCGATATCAGGTTGGGCAGGGCCATGAGCCCGTTGGCGATATCCGCGAACGACCAGACCATGGGCAGCGTGGCCACGGAGCCGACCATGACCACGATGACCCATAGGTAGCGATAGGGTTGTACGGCGTTATGCCCGAAAAGATATTCAATGGCTTTCTCCCCGTAATAGGACCAGCCGAGTATCGTTGAAAAAACGAAGGTCAGCAGACCGATGGTCAGAATGAACGTTCCCAAGTATGGGATGGAGGAGAACGCCGCCCGGGTGAGCGCTGCGCCGTTCAGTCCTTGCATCCACATGCCGGAATTGACGATGACAAGCCCGGTCATCGCGCAGACCACGACCGTGTCCCAGAACGTTCCGGTAGCTGAGACCAGCGCTTGTCTCACCGGGGTCTTGGTCTGCGCGGCTGCTGCGACGATCGGCGCGCTGCCGAGACCGGATTCGTTGGAGAACAATCCTCGTGCAACGCCGTAGCGTATCGTCTGGAGTATCCCTGCCCCCACAAAACCCCCGAACGCGGCGTGGCCAGAGAACGCGCTCGTGCAGATGGTTACAATGGTCTGAGGTATTGTCCCGGCTTTCATCACCAGTAATATGATACAGCCAATAATATAGAAGAGCGCCATGAACGGGACGAGCTTTTCGCAGGCATTGGCGATGGACCTGATGCCGCCAAGTATGACGATAGCGGTCAGTATCGTCATGGCGATACCGCTTAACCATGGCGAGATATGCAGGCTGTCCTTCAGGAGCATGGAAATCGAGTTCGCCTGGACCATGTTGCCGATACCGAACGCGGCGATGGCCGTGAAGGCGGCAAAAAGGATAGCGAGCCATTTGCTCTTCATCTTGCGTTCGAGCACGTACATCGGTCCGCCGGACATCATGCCTTTTTTGTTCGTGATGCGGTATTTTACCGAGAGCAGTGCTTCGCTGTACTTGGTGGCGATGCCGAAGACGCCGGTGAGCCACATCCAAAGCACAGCTCCTGGTCCGCCAAGTGCTACTGCGGTCGCGACACCTACGATGTTGCCGGTGCCTATTGTTGCAGCAAGTGCAGTGGTGAGCGCGCCGAAATGGCTGACATCCCCTTTACCTTCACGTGTTCTCTCAAAAGAAAGTTTTATACCTTTGAAAATATATCGTTGTATGAAGCGCAGCCGGAACGTCAAAAATAAATGTGTGCCGCAGAGAAGAATGAGGAGCGGCGGTCCCCAGACCAGGGAACTGAGCGAGTCCAGGAGTTTTTCGAGTCCGTGCATGGAACATAGTATGACACGGAAAGCTTGATAAAAGAAAGGTATCGAGGTTGTTCATCGCGTGGTCAGGAACTATCCCTGGTATTGAATGTATAACAGAGGTCCTTTGAAGTTCTTTGTTTTTTCTCAGATGAAATATCCGGGGGAACGGGAACTCTTCCGGAACGTCTGGCGGTCTTCCCCTGAAGTCAGGATCGCCAGACCCTCGAACGTTATTCGTCGGCCGTGGGGTGAGCGCTCACGGCCGGCGTCCTTCCTCAACGAACGTGCTTATTTATTCGTGCCATATATTTCTGGAGGAAATCCTTCGCATTCTTATATGGCATGAACAAGTCTCCGCCATTCTGGACCGTGAAACCATAATCATAATAGAGGTCGATCAGTTCCTGCTTTCTGCCAGCAGCAACGATGTTTATCGCAAGATCGTTATCCTTAGCTTTCGGCCGAAGCAGTTCGAAAGCTCTGATCGCCTGAGTGACAGTGGCCTTGCCGATGCCTTTCGGGTTTTTTTCGGTGAGATTATTGATAGTTGCTATGTATATCAGCTTCTTCCCTTCATGTTTTTCCGTTTTTATCCAATTCATGCCATACGGTCTGGTTTTGAGGTTCTGAGTGTTCTGAGGCAAGAAGATCGACAAGAGGCCGCTATCGGAGCCCATGTGCGAGAGTATGTGGTCCTTTTTTTTAACCTCGTCATGTATACGTTTTGCGAGCCTGATGTCCGCAGCGAGGCTGATACCCCATGTTTGTCTTTTATAATAGTTCAAAACGGTATCCGGAATATCATGTCCATACACGACTTGGGCCGGGAGATAGCGAAGGCCTTTGCGAACAGAAAAAGCCGGGGTCACATAGCTGATCATTTTGGTCGATGTGTATGCGCTCATATATATCTGTCGGAAGTTGATCTTAAGGATTGCGCGTCTCTGGACGTGCTGCGGTCATTGAGCGTTCGTACGACCTCGCGGGACAGATCAAGAAAAATACCGCTCGAATTGCCACATAGATCGAAACCCTTGGGTCCTTTGACCCCTCGCTCTTTCATTGAGGTCATGAGCGATGCAAGCTCATCTCCTGGGGCTATGCAGTTCGTTCTTCATCCGCGCGGTGTATTTGTCCATGAATACCATGGCATTTTTCCAGTCCATGTACATTCTTCCGTTGATCGTTATCGTAAAGCCGTAGCTCGTATAGAGTTCTATGAGGTGCTGCGCTTGGAACTCCGGGTCGATACCGATGGCCAGGTCGTTCTCTTGTGCGTGCGGGAACAGGGCACGGTAATATGATATCGCCTGTGCGATGCTCGCTTTGCCGATGCCTTTGATAGTGTCCCTGTTCAGATTCTCTATTTCCGCGATATGGATGTACTGACCGTGTGGTTCTTTTTGCATTTTCATCCAGTTGATGCCGAACGGACGCCCTGTTTGATCCTTCGTATCGGACGGTAGAAAAAGCGATAAAAATCCTTCGCCTTGTTCCAGATAATGGAGCGGGTCTTTATTCTTGCCTTGTTCAACATAGATACGTTTTGTCAGTTTGATATCCTTCAGAAACTCCTCATCCTGATAAACCTCGGTGTAGTAGCGCATCTGCTGTTGGGTGAGAAGGTATGCAGGTACGGCACGTACCGGCATAAATGACATGTCTTTTCTCAAAGAGAACAGGGGTTGAGGATCCGATGTGCTGATCAGTTTCAAGAACATATCCATGCTCCTGTATGGATATCGTTACTTTTGTGAAATAATTGCGGTCCTTCGATGTTCTTTATCGGGCAATAAGGTCGTATGTATCTATGAAGGCGCATGCGTTCTTGAAGGACATGAGCATAAGGTCCTTGTCCGGTCCTTCAGTGAGCGTGATGTTGAATCCCCAATCATAGTACAGTGCGGCCAAGGCCTGGTCGTTATTTCTCGGGAAGATACTGAGCGCCATGTCCGTATCCTGTGCGTTCGGGTGCAGTTCAATATAATAGCGGATGGCCTGTGCGACCGATGCTTTCCCTATACCCTTATATGCACTTTTATTGAAATTCTCGATCTCTGCGAGATACAGCGTACCATTGCGGTGCGGCTCTATATAGTTCACCCCGTACGGCAACATGCGTCCGTGTGTCGGGTGTGACGGCAGAAAAAACGATATGAACCCTTCTTCGTTCCGCAAATAATACAAGGGATCATGTATCATTCCGTGCATGCGGTATGTCTTGTTCGTGGCCCTGATATCATCCTTAAATCTTCTGCACCAGGGTTGTGCGGTGTAATGGCCCTGTACCTCCGGTGCAAGCAGATATGCAGGCATGGCCTGAACAGGAATAAAGGTGTTCCCTGTTCTGAGCGAGAGAACGGCTCGTTCTGTGGTCATACTGATGGTCTTAAACAGCATGTTCATTCCTCTGTATAGATATCGTTATGAGCGTGAAATAGTTGCCGGTCTCTTCGTTGTTTTTTAATGCAGAAGGCCTGCGATACGCAGAAAATTGCCGAACAAGATCTTCCCGGTCCGCAGATAGTCCGTGCCGATATCTTTAAGGTCCCGTGCGAGCAGCTCATGGTCCATGGTCTTCAGGTCCGGGTCCACGGCCGTCCATTCGCGGAACATATCTTGGGTCAGTTCAAAATGGCATTGAATACCATAGGCTTTCGGCGCGACACGTACGACCTGGTTCCTGCAGAACGCGCCTGTCCCGAGCAATATCATCGAGGGTGTGAGTTCAACGGTCTCGCCGTGAAGCTGAAAAACGGGGAAAGTCCCTTTGAGCCCGTTGAATAATGCGTCCCGTTCTCCTTCGGGCGTGAGCGATATCCTGAACGGTGCAGCGTCCGGCCCTCTGAATCCGATCTCTTTGACAGGGCTTTTGATCACCCTGCCTCCGGCCGCTTTGACCAGGGTTTGAAGTCCAAGGCAGATACCCAGGTAGGGGATACCGAGACTGAGCGCTTCTTTGATCCGCAGCAGTTCTATTTTCATTTTCTGTGTCTGGTCGTTGGCGCTGTCCGAACCGCCCAGGACCACGAGCGCCGCATAGCCTGCCGGTGAGGGGAACGGGTCACCTTTATCCAGGATGACGGTATCCTGGGACAGGGAATGTTCCTTGATGAGCTCCGAGAGAAGCCCGGCGCCTTCATGGCTGTTCTGGACGATCAATACCTTTTTCATGACCATTATTGTATCGTTGCGTTCATGGTTTTGGCCACTTTTATGGTGAAGTGCCTTCTTGATGAACGTCAAATTTTTCATTTTCAAGCGTGATACAATATGGCCTGATCATAAAAAGGAGGATGTCTATGAAATTGAATATCTGTCAGGTGTGCGGTCATGTGGTGTTCGGTGACGCTCCGGAACATTGTCCGGTGTGTTATGCCCCGAAAGAAAAGTTCAAACAGAACGATAACGTGTTCACGGAATCCGCAGAAAAGAGCAAGGAAGCTGCGGTGAAGCATATCCCGGTCGTCAAGGTCAGCAAACAGTGTGGCCTGATACCCGAAGGCTGTGCGGATATCCATGTCCGCATCGGAGAGGTCATTCATCCGATGGAGGAGAAACATTTCATCAGGTTCATTGACGTGTATCAGGACTATAAGTGGCTGGAACGTATCCATCTTTCCCCGAACGGGGTATATGCGGCAGGGTCGGTGCATTTCAAGGTCCTGTCCGGGAAGATCACGGTGGTCGAACAATGCAATATCCATGGCCATTGGATGACGGAAGTAACAGCATAATATGTCACGTAGCGAAGGTCGTATGTCCAAGGTGAAAACCAAAGACGTACGACCTTCGCCTTTGGATGTACACCGTACCATGGAATGTACTATCAAGATCGGGGGCGAAGCAGGGCAGGGCGTTCAATCCATTGAAGCCCTGCTTATCGCCGTACTTACCAAAAAGAATTATCACTTTTTTGCGACCAAGAACTATATGTCCCGCATACGTGGCGGACATAATTATCACATGATCAGAGTATCCGATATGCCGGTACATGCCCTGCGGGGTGGCGAGTTCGAGGTCCTTATCGCGCTCGATGCGGAGACAGAGGTCCGGCATGGACGTGCGCTCGCGAAAAAAGGCGTATACATCACAAAAGAACGTACCGAGGAGATCGCTTCCTTGGCAAAGACCGAGTTCAACGAGAGCAAGGCCTCGAACTATATCATCACAGGCATCGTGACCTCGATACTCGGCATCTCCATTGAGGTCATGAAAGGAACGTTTCCCGATGCGACCGTGCAGCGGTATGTCGAGAAAGGGTATGAATATGCGCGTATGTGGAAGGTGGAGGCGCGCTGTCCTGTCAGCCCTGCAGATACCGGTCCGTACGTGATGACCGGAAATCAGGCGTTAAACTTCGGGGCGATCCTGGGCGGTTGCCAGTTCATGGCCGGATATCCAATGACGCCGGCAACGGGCATCATGGACCATTTCACGCGGTCCGCGCTCAAGCTTCCCGTACATTTTGAACAGGCAGAAGATGAGATATCGGCGATCAATATGGCGCTCGGGGCATCCTATGCGGGGCTTCGTTCCATGGTCGCTACCTCAGGCGGCGGTTTTGCGCTCATGCAGGAAGGCGTTTCCCTGGCCGGCATGACCGAAACACCGATCGTCATCATCGATTCGCAGCGGCCGGCCCCGGCAACGGGACTTCCGACACGCACCGAACAGGCGGACCTGGAGTTCATCCTGCATGCCGGGCACGGGGAATTCCCGCGGGTCATCTATGCCCCTGGTTCTGTCGATGAAGCGCTGTTGCTCGCCCGGAGGAGCTTTACGGTCGCTGATGACCATCAAGTGCCGGTCTTTATCCTTTCCGATCAGTATCTGGCCGACTCAGTGCAGCGGCTGGAATTGCACGGTCTTCCTGAGGTGCTTTCGCGGAAGGTCGATACCTTCGGACCTGAATATGAACGATATCGCCTGACCAAGAGCGGGATCTCTCCGCTCACGTACCCGGGACTTTCCGAGGCGCTGGTGCAGGTAGATTCCGATGAACATGACGAAAAAGGACGCATCACGGAAGACCTTGCGCTGCGGGTAAAGATGGTCGATAAGCGTCTGAATAAAATGGCAGGGCTCGTTAAGGATGTGGTCATGCCGACCTGGGCCGGGAAAAAGAACGCCAGGACCGTCCTGGTGTCCTGGGGTTCGAACAAGCAGGTCGTTGAAGAAGCGGTGGCGGTCCTTGAGGCGGCCAAAGTTAAGATCGCTGCATTACACTTTTCACAGGTCTATCCCCTGACGGAGAGCATGATCGATACATATGCATTGTCAGAAAAACAACATCTTATATGTATCGAGAACAATGCGACCGGACAGTTCGCAAAACTTTTAAAACGCGAGTTGGGACTTACTGTCACCGCGAACATCCTGAAATATGACGGGACCTGCTTCACCGTTGCAGAGATCGTTGCCAGGGTCAAAAAGGTCATCGGAAAGAAAAAGAAGAGGTAGCGTACTATGGTCGACATGAAAGATATGGCCTGGTGCCCCGGCTGCGGGGACTTCATGATACGGAACGCGGTGGCGAACGTTCTTGGTGCGCTCCCGGTCCCGCGTAAGGATATCGTGTTCGTATCCGGTATCGGGCAGGCCGCGAAGATGCCGCAATATCTGGACGTGAATTATTTCAATGGTCTGCACGGCAGGGCGCTGCCTGTCGCTGCAGGGATAAAAATGGCCCGGCCTGAGCTGACGGTCATTGCGGTGTCCGGAGAAGGTTGTATGTACGGGGAGGGCGGCAACCATTTCATGCACACGATACGCCGCGGGCTGGACCTCACGATACTGGTCTGCAATAACCGGGTCTATGCGCTGACCAAAGGGCAGTCATCTCCGACCACCGATGAGGGGCGCGCCAATGCTCTCGATCCGGAGGGCAATCATAATCATCCGCTCAACCCTTTGCAGCTTGCGGTGGTCGCAGGGGCCCCTTTTGTGGCACGTGGTTTTGCGGGGGATCGTGAACAGCTGGAAGGTATCATTCGCGAAGCGGTGCAGTTCAAGGGTACGGCCGTTGTCGATATCCTGCAGCCGTGCGTGAGCTTCAATAAGGTCAATACGTACCAGTGGTATCAAGAGCGGATCTATCAGGTCCAGGCACCGGTCACTGACCCTTATGATGCCATGCGCCTGATGTCGGAATGGAATAGTAAGATACCAACGGGTATACTATATAAAGCAGAAGGTCATGTTCCGAGGAAGTTGCCGGTATTGTTCGGTGAAAAAGTGAACGATACAATGATTGAAGCTTTGCTGAGAACGTAAAAAAAGGAGCGTGTCATATGAAAGATATCATCGAATCTGCGATAGCTTTTGAAAAAGAAGGGGTCGCTTTATATAATGATCTTGAACAAAAGGCGGGTAATGCGCTCGTCCGGCGATTGTTCGCGTCCCTGAAAAAACAAGAAGAAGATCATATCAATTATATCCAGGCATATACCAGGTCAAAAAAGTTCAAGCCTATGGAATATATCCCTCTGGAGGAACAGATCCGCGAGGTCTATGAAGGGGAAAAAGAGGCGGTCGAGCATACGGAGCTTTCTGATCTTGAGGGGTATGCACTTGCGCTCAAGCTTGAGAATAAGGGGTATGGGATGTATGTGGAGGCTTTTGAGCATGCATCGAACAAGGAAGACCGCGAGTTCTTTAAATTCCTGATGAACATGGAGCAGGAACATTACGAAGCCCTGGCGAACGTCTATTATTATCTTTCACATAATGATCAATGGCTTGCCGAGAACGAGAGCGAGACCTGGAGCTGGATGAACACCTGATCTTTTTAATGGGCCTGTTCATCCTGAAAGGGCGAACGTTTTGTTCGCCCTTTGTTATTGATCTGCTGTATCGGTCGGGGTGAAGTTCTGTGCAATAGTTGTTCTTTTCTGTCGATGATATGTCAGGCGAGCAATGCCCCATACTATGATAATAAGGAGCAGCTCCATGCAAACTAAGGTCATTTTCGATGGTTCCCGGTCCACTGGTGTAGACGCGGCACATACACTGTTCGGGCTTCGCGATGCAAATATCGAGGTGTTCCGTTCTTTTGTGACGGATATAGCGGATTCCTTTGTTTTCAGTGCTGAGGCTCACCGGTCCCTCATCCTTTCAGGACTTTCGGTGCAGCTGGTGAACGGGAGATGTTTTTCGATCGAGCAAAAAGCCGCAGATGACCGGAGCGCTGTCAGGACCCTGGTATCTCTTGAAGGACATGATGTTCGTGTTGAAAGGTTCCCGGCGTTCTTGGGGGCGGATGTGTTCCTTGGGGGGCTGAATTTTTTATTTGTGCCGGGTACAAGGCGCGGTGCGTTCAGGTTATATTTACAGTCGGTCCTGTTCAGTAATATCAAGGCCATATCGGCCGCGGCACGGTGGGACAGAGGATCGTGGCCCGATCCTGTGTAGGGCGTTGTACTGCCGACCGTTTTCCGTTCATTTATTGAATTCCGTGGCCATAAAAAGAGCATTGATCCTTTCATGGAGGGTTACGAACGTATAGATCGCTTCCTGTATTGCCGGCCTTTGTGCTGCGGTCTCTTCTGAGGCGGTCTCCAGCACATGTCGGTCCCTGTTAATAATCTCTTTGATCGTATCGAGCAGCAGCTTTACTTCGTTCTGTGTTACATCCTGTTGAGCCTGGATCTTTTTCAATGTTGCTGCTTGCGGCATATACTTATCATGGACCAGACGGTCTACCATGGCCTTTATGTACAGGTCGGTGATCTCCCAGGTAGTGATATTACCCAGGTTACCGTACTTGATGCGAGCGTTCTTGTTCTGTACCCCGTCACTATTACCATGGGCGGGCGGTCCATCGATCCTCATGGAGGTCTCCTTTTAGACAGTGATATCCATAAGGTATATGCCCAAGTTGAGGATATTTGATACCTCTAAAATTGAAGTGATCGGGAAAAGGTCTTGTTATGGTTACTGAGGTCAGGCCTTTTTGCCGAGCAGGCACATGAACATAGGGATCTCAGCCCGGGCGCGGTCCTGTATTTTTTTGTCCTTGCCCGGTCTGGTCTCGCGATGAGATATCCATTCTTCCAGACCTGTTATGACGATACCGTTCTTTGCGAGCGTGCGTATATATAAGGAAAGAGGGCGATGGAAAGACCAGGTGTGTACGTCCGGGGCCGCTCCCGGATGCATCTGTATAGGGACCTTCATCTCGGACATGTAGCTGTCCACGCGGCGGTATTGCAGTTTACGCCCTTCGTCGATACCCCATCCGGTCTGTCTTGGTATGCGGAAACAGGGGTGGTTGAGGACCAGGGCGAGCTTCCCGGATGGTCGCAGTACCCGGGCCATTTCTTTTATGACCGGCGTAAGCGGGTCCATGTTCTGTATGGCCAGGATACAAGTGGCACCATCAAAGGAATCACTGTCGATACCTTCCAATTTCTGTGCGGGAAGGACACGGTATGTGAGGCGCGGGTCGTGCGGCGAGCGTTGTTTGGCGAGTTCGATCAGTTTCGGGGCCGCATCTATCCCGGTCACGTTCACGCCTTCATCGGCAAGGGCGCGGCACAAGACGCCCTGTCCGCAGCCGATATCTATATAGTTCTCGCCTTTTTCAGGTTTGAGCAGCGGCAAGAGTTCCGGGAGGATCACGTTCCTGTGAAAATCCGACCCCTCGTCGGAGACCTGTCTGTCATAATGCCGTGCGACATTGTTCCAGCTGGTGTCACGCGGGGTTTGATGAGAACGGCGATGTCTGTTGCTGTGCATGGCATGTATCATACACTTGTTAGGTAATACTTGTCCTGCCGCTGCCGGGCCTGCATCAGGATGACAGCATAGTGTATAATGCTCTGCTCGTTGCGGTGGCGCGGCACTTGCCAGCATTTCGGAAATGTAGTAAATTTCATACAAATCATACTATTCATACTTAATATTAATAAGGGAAGTGATGTCATGTTCAAGAAATACGTTCCTCTCATTCTGGTCATCATTACAGTGCTCTATGTTACCAAAGGGTTCTGGCAGCACAAGGAACTGGAGAAGCAGGTCGATGTCGGTGTCGGGTTCCAGCAGCCTGTCACGGTCACGCCGGTGCGCTACGGCGGGCTGAACGAGAAGCTCCGGCTTCCCGCCGATATCAAGGCGTCGACTGAGGTCCGCGTTGTCCCGACTTTTATCGGCCGCATCGAGCAGTACTATGTCAAAGAAGGTCAGGCGGTGAAGGCCGGAGACAAGCTCTTGAAGTATGTCGGTCCGGCGGAGAACGAGGACGGCTTCTTCGATGATCTTATCGTGAAGGCCCCGATCAGCGGTGTGGTGACGGCCATTCTGAAGGATGCCGGCATGAACGCGGTCAAGGATGAAGCTCTCCTCACCATCACGTCAGTCGATACGGTACGTGCCGTGGTCAATCTGCCCAGTGAATACAATGGTATGCTCTCATCCGGGATGCATGCGGATATTGTCGTGGACTCCTTGCCGGACAAGGTCTTTACGGGCACCTTGCGGTCCGTACGCCCGCAGGTCGATCAGGTCTCACGTACGTCCTATGTGGAGTTCCTTATCGATAATTCCGCACATCTGCTGCTCCCGGGGATGGGAGGGTCCATCCTGTTCCGCTCCGGCACCTCCGGCGGAGGGCTCATCGTTCCGATGGAGAGCATCTTCATCCAGGAAGGGCAGGCCTATGTGTTCGTCAATGCAGGTGGTAAGGCCGGAAGGCGCAAGATCGCTGTACTGCAGGAAGGTTTGGACGAAGCGGTCGTTCGGGGTGATCTGCGATCCGGTACGCAGGTATTGGTCACGCGTCCCGATTCCCTGAAGGACGGGGACGTCATCTATGTTGTGAAATAGGAGCGATCAATGGCAAGTATCACAGAAGTAAGTATAAAACGGCCGGCCTTTATCACGATGCTCATCGTGGCGCTGGTCGTCATCGGGTTGTTCAGCTACAGCAAGATCGGTGTCGATCTCTATCCGAACATCAACTTCCCTGTCGTTGCGGTCACGGTCGTATATCCGGGTGCGTCACCCCAGGAGATCGAGACCACGGTCATCAAGCCGATAGAAGAAGCGGTCGGCACGATCGCCGGTATCGATATGATCCAGAGCAATTGCTCGGACAGCTATGGTATGGTCATCATCCGGTTCAAGCTTGAGACCAATATCAATACGGTCGCGGTCGATGTTCAGAACAAGATCGATGCGATCAGTAATCAGTTCCCTGACGATGTAGAGAGACCGATCATCACGAAAGCGGACATCAATGCCCTGCCTATCATGACCTTGTCCGTCACCTCGAAACGTCCTGCCGGCGAGCTCTACTTCCTGGTCAAGGACAAGCTGAAGCCACAGCTGGAGCGCGCGAGCGGTGTAGCGAAGGTCGACATGTTCGGTGCGGAGGAACGCGAGATCCAGATTCAATTGCGCAAGAACGCTCTCCGGGCACGCGGTATCTCCTTTGCCCAGTTCATTGCCCTGCTTAAACAGGATAACGCCACCATCCCGGTCGGGAGCATCGATCAGGGCGCGATGCGTATCGACCTGCGTGCGCCGTTCCAGCTCAGGACGCTGAAAGAGCTCGAGGAATGGCCTCTCCGTATGCCTGATGGTACCATCATTCCATTGGCCGCGATCGCCTATGTGCGGGATACCCATGTGAAGACCACCTCGATCGTACGCACCAATATGCAGAACAGTATCGGCCTGCAGATCGTGAAACAGTCCGATGCGTCGGTCGTCAAGGTAGCCAAAGAATTGAGGGCCATCATCAAGGACCTGAAAGGGCTTCCTGCCGATGTGAAGGTCGAGAAGATCGTCGATAACGCCACGTTCATCGAGGAATCGCTCAAGGGCGTCAAGGAGAACCTGTTCGAAGGTATCTTGTTCACTGCGATCATACTGTTGTTGTTCCTTGGGTCGGTCCCGTCCACGGCCATCGTGCTTTTGGCGATCCCGACCTCGCTCATCTCGACGTTCACTGTCATGTATTTCTTCGGCTTTACGCTCAATCTTATGACCCTGATGGCGCTCACGCTGACCATCGGTATTCTTGTCGACGATTCCATTGTCGTCCTTGAGAATATCCACAGACATCTTGAGAACGGCGAGCCTCCTCTTGAGGCGGCGATAAAAGGACGTCTGGAGATCGGCGCCGCCGCCGTCGCGATCACCCTGGTCGACGTCGTCGTATTCCTGCCGATCGCGTTCTTGTACGGTATCATCGGTCAGTTCTTCAAGCCGTTCGCGCTCACGATCGTGACCGCCACCCTGTTCTCTCTGTTCGTTTCGTTCACGTTGACCCCGATGCTCGCTTATTTCTTCCTGCGTATCGAGCAGGGACGGCAGAATCTCGGTGTGCAGTGGCTGCTCGACTGGTGGGAGAACACGTTCGAGATGTTGCGGGAGTTCTATCAGGAGATCATCGCCTGGGCGCTCGACCATAAAGGCACGGTCATTATCATCACGATCGCGCTCTTTTTCTGGTCCTTGTCCCTTATCCCCCGCGGTAAGGTCGGGACCGAGTTCATGCCTCAGACGGACGAGAGCCAGTTCGCGGTCTCTATGACCCTGCCGGTCACCACTCCGATCAATGAAACGGACAAGGTCGCGCGCAAGGTCGAAGAAGTGCTCTCAAAGATAAAAGAAGTGAAGATGTTCCAGTCGACCGTAGGCCCGGCTTCCGGCGGCAGTACGTTCTTTTCGACCAAGAGCGGTACCAATGGCATCAATGTCGATGTCCTTCTGGTCAATTTACAGAGCCGCAAGCGCGGTGTTGAAGCGATCATGGCCGAGGTCCGTAGTAAATTGAAGGATATCCCCGGTGCGATCACCGTTGTTCAGGCCGAATCCTCCGGTGCCGGGAGCAGTTCCCCGATAGAGGTCGAGATCCTTGGCAGCGATCTGCAAGTGACCAAAAAGGTCGCTGATCAGGTCTTCCAGCTCGTGCAAAAGACCAAAGGCGCCGTTGATGTGCGTAATTCCTGGTTCGAGGGTAAACAGGAGTATCAGGTACAGATAGACCGTCGCAAGGCGGCGGAATTCGGTCTTTCGGCCGTTCAGATCGCGAGCGCGGTCCGTACTGCCGTGGAAGGGCAGACGGTTTCCCGCTACCGGGAAGAGAACAGGGAAGCGGATATCCGTGTGCTTTTGGCACCAGAGGATCGGGCACAGGTAAAGGACGTCGCGAATATCCCTCTGGTCACATCGCAGGGGCGTTCGATAATTCTTGCACAGGTCGCGCAGATCAAACATGATGCTGGTCCGACGCAGATCAGTCGTAAGGACCGGGATCGCCGTATTCTGGTCTCCGCAGGGATCCTCGGGCGGTCCCGCGGGCTGGTGATGAAGGACGTCAAGAATGAACTGAAAAAACTTCAGCTGCCTGAAGGTGTCCGCCTCGGTTTCGGCAATGTCGATAAGAGCCAGAAAGAAGCGTTCACGGACCTTCTTCGTTCGCTCATGCTCTCGGTGCTCCTCATCTATATGCTGATGGTCGCGCTCTATGAATCATACCGGAATCCGTTCGTCATCATGTTCTGTCTGCCGGTCTCGCTCGTTGGTGCGCTCACTGCGCTCATGCTCACGGGCCGAACGATCAATATCTTCTCGCTTATCGGGCTCATCATGCTCATGGGATTGGTCACCAAGAACGGTATCCTGCTCGTCGATTATACGAACCGTTTGCGTGAGAGCGGGAAAGACATCCGTTCCGCGCTCATTGAAGCAGGCAGTCTGCGTTTGCGTCCGATCATGATGACGACGATGTCCATGGTATTCGGTATGTTGCCGCTCGCGATCGCTGCTGGTTCCGGTGCAGAGGTGCGTGCGGGATTGGCCACGGTCATCATCGGCGGGCTGCTCTCATCCTTGGTCCTGACGCTCGTCCTGATACCGGTCATGTACCAACTTACGGATAGCGGATGGAACAGGATCTTATGGCTGTTCGGGAGGCGTGCGCGTTATGAAAAATAAGCTCGTTCGTACAGTTCTGTTCGTATTGCTGCTCGTATCTTGCGCGAGCGCAGAGACGCTGACCGTTGACGAGGCGGTATCCCGGGCGCTGGCGACCTACCCCGGCATCAAGGCCGCAGAGCTCAAGCTCAGCGCCGCCAATGCCACCGTTCGTTATGCATATTCATCATTGTGGCCGACACTTTCATTGAAAGGTGGCTATGGCAATGTATATTCTGGTCCGTATGAGCATATCACTGGTGATGATGCTCCCTCGCAGTTAAGCATGTCCTACTTGCCCGACCATCATCTTGTTTCGACCCAGACCGGATATATGGTCGCTATGCCGATATTCGTCGCTGCCGCCTGGCAGGGAGCAGAGATCGCGAACATCAATGAACGTATGGCTGAGGCCGATCTTGCCAAGGCAAAGATGGATACGGCGTATTCCACGATGCAATCCTTTTACCAGATGATGCTCGCTCAAAGGACAATGACGCTCCTTGACCAACGGTATGCCGTCGCGAAAGAAGAATATCAGATGATCAGGACCAAATATGAATCCGGTATCGTGCAGAAGACCGATATGCTGCGTTCCGAGATCCAGATGAGGGATATCGATCAGAACCGCATCATTGCCCGAAAGAACCTTGAACTGGCCCGCATCAATTTCACGAACTATGTTCCGTCCGTGAACCTCGATGAGGTCTCCTTGTCCGTCAGTGTCGTCCCTGAAACGGTCCCCAGTATGGATATGGCCGAGCTTCGCACGAACATGTATATGCATCGTCCTGAATGGCGTTCTTTTGAAGAAGGGAAAAAGCTTTCATATGAGAACTACAGGCTTTCCTTCTCTGACCATTATCCGACGTTCCAGCTGGTGGGGACCAACTACTGGAACAAGATGGAATACCCTGAATTTGATTTTGAGCAAAAGACCTGGAACGTGCTCCTGCAGGGAAGCTGGACGATATTCAACGGGCTGGGTACGTTCGCTAAAGCGGATTCCAGCTATGATTCCTATGCCGCGGTCGTACAGAACGAATCGACGGTCACCCGCTCCATGGAGCTTGAATTGCAGGACGCGCTGCTTTCCTATCAGCAGGCCTGTTTTCAGCTGAAGAACGCGCGGGTCATGCTCGATCTTTCCCGCGAGAACTTCAATCAGGTCAAAGTGCGTTATATGAGCGGAGTGGACAGCAACCTTGCTTTCATCGATGCGAGCAATACGCTGCTTTCCTCCGAGATCGGGCTTGCGACAGCGGAGGTCAATGTATTGCTTTCAAAGGCCCGTCTTGCGCGGGTACAGGGGATCATTCTTGATGAGGCAGGAGGTAAATAGGGCCATGAAAAAGAAAGGCTGCGCTCAGCATGGGTTCAATGTGTTCGGGATGACGGTGGTCGGGGAGCGAGGGCAGGTCGTTATCCCTGCGGAAGCGCGAAAGGCGTTCAAGATAAACAAAGGAGATAAGTTCCTGGTCATGTCCGGCGGTCCCGGGCATATGGTCAGTCTGCTCCCTTTGGAATCCATAGGCATTATGACCGATAAATTCAAGGAATTCGTTGAGCGTGTGGAAACAGAATTGAACTCTTTATAGGTCACTGCGCGGGCGATGGCGCATTATTTTTGACCGGAAAAATATTCTTTTTCTATTTCCGCTATATCAATGGTCGGTCTGTAGACGACGCTATATTGTGTTCTCCCGAAGTATCCGTCCCGATTGACGATAGCCATGTTGCATAGAGGTGTCTGTGCGAGCGCTCCTGTCGCATCGCTTTTTTGTCGCCAATAGATATATCCTGACAAGCCTTCCTGTTCGATACTTTCTATCACATCGGTGAGCCAGTTCCGTTGCGAGATATCATCTATCGCGGTAGCCAGTGCGAATTCCCCGATGATGACAGGTCGTCGTTTGCTTTTGGCGATGGACGCTATGTTCCGTATGTTCTCTTGTATCCTTGTTCTGTCCCAGGAAGATGCTTTTCCGGCATGGTCCCTGGCCATCCCGGGATACGCAATAGGCTGTTCGCTCTTATAGATCGGGTTCCAGACGACGTTCTGGTGTGTAAAGAACAGCGGCTCATAGAAATGATAGATACACAGGAGATTATCGTCCTGCAGGTCATCAAAATGCCAGTTGCGGTCCGCTTGTACCGCGAGCAGATGTTTTTTATCCACAGCGCGAATGGCCGTGATCGTACGCTTGATCAGCCACCAATAGGCCTCGGTCGCGCCTGCCGGTTCATTGAATAGTTCATAGCCTGCTATTGTTGCATCGAACGCGTATCTTTCGGCGATATGCTGCCATGCGTCGATGAAACGTTCTTGAGCCTCCGCGCATTGCCAGAACCGCTGGTTCTGTTCTGTGACACCGAAATCCTGTATGGCTCCGCCGGCGGGTATATGCATGTCTATCAGGAGCTTGAACCCGAACTCATGACAGAACTCACGCTGCTTATCAAGGAATTGGAAGCCCTGTTCTTTGCAATTCCCGTGTTCATCCATAAAATAATCCGTTTTGACCGCGAGCCGTACCGTGTTGATCACGCCCCGGGCAGCGAGCTGATAATCGCGTCGTTCAATAGCATCGATGTTCGGTTCTTTTTTAGTGTGATCCCACAGGGTAGAATCGTCCAGGAACGCGGCTCCTCGCATGAAAAAAGGGGCGCTGTTATGGATAAGGTTTCCTTCTTGTGTATGGATGAAGTCAGTGCTCATTGTTCCATTATAGTTAAAAAGGAAGAACGAGTCACGAGCTGATGGTGGTCGACTTTCGGATATTTTAGTATAATCCGATGTATCGAAGGGGGTGAGAAACTATGAAGAAACTCCTCGCTGTTATTGTTATGATCAGCTTTGTTCTCTCTGCTACAGCATTCGCAAAGCCTGCTGCAAAGGCGGTCGCTACCGCTGATGTGAAGGTTGCTGCTGTCTCTTGTGATGCAAAGGCCGCCAAGGCTCTTTTCGCTGATGCCAAAGAGAAAAAAGAATTCGCAAAACAATGCAAATACATCTGTGAGAAGTGCAGTTATTTCGCCAAGAAAGGCGGAGAGTGCACGACTTGCAATGTGACCATGAAAAAATGCACGAACGTTGATGAGTGCAAAAAGATGGTCGAGTGCAGCAAAATGAAATTCTGCTGCCAGAAATGCGGGACCTATGCAGCTGAAGCAGGGAAGTGCTCCGTTTGCGGCAAGAAGATGAAGAACGTCAATGCCAAGAACATGGGCGCCTGTAAGAAAGCCTGCGGCCTTGAATAATTAACATTCATTGCGATGTTGATAGCAGGCCATTCCGAGAGGGGTGGCCTGTTTTTTTGCCTTATCCCATAGTTAATGGATGACCCCTCCGAAATAGCTGATATATATGTTGATGTGTAATAGTGAGACCTCCCCGGATCCGGGGAGGTCTCACTATCCAGTCTTGTTCAGTGAATGTTCCAATATTGGAGGGGTCTCTAGCCTGGATGTTGGCAGTCAGTGAGGTCTACCTTTTCAATGTATCTCCGCGACTCTCTTCTATGTATCTGTCTATCGATCCGGCCATACTTTTCAAGCAGCTCATACATTCCGTGCCGGCCTCGTCCGTGCAACGTCTTCCCGGGTAGATCTCATAGAGTTTCTTATATTTCACCGGCGTAAAGTTCGGCATGATGATATTCGCTCCGGCCCTGAGCGCGTCGATACGGTAATCCCTGTCCAGGCTGCCGAGAGAGGTCGTTCCGGGCAGATGTGCGTTCCAGGTCACGATGCGGGTCAGGGCCAGCACCTTCAGTGTCATTGTAACGTCCCCGCGTGCTTCTGTGCGCAGTTCGGTCTCATTGTGCGGGATGAACGGCCCGATGCCGATCATATCGAAGTTCATTTTCTTGAAGAAGCGGATATCCTCGGCCAGTATCTCCGACGTTTGCCCCTTTAAGCCGATAATGATCCCTGATCCCGTCTGATATCCCAGTTCTTTCAGTGTGTAGAGACAGTTGATACGCTTCTCGAAGCTCATGCCGGGATGGAACCGGTCATACAGGCCCTTGTTCGTGGTCTCGATCTTGAGCAGGTACCGGTCCGCTCCTGCTTTTTTCCAAAGGAGATAGTCCTCCCGGTTCCGTTCACCCACGGAGAGCGTGATGGCGATATCACCGAGAGCTTTGATCTGTTCGATGACCGACGCCAGCCATGCTGCGGAGGTGTCGTCATCTTCGCCGGCCTGAAGGACGATGGTGTGCACTCCGGCGGCCAGTATCTTTTTTGTGTTCTCGATGATCTCCGTATCCGTCATCCGGTAACGACCGAGCTTTTTGTTGTTCTTGTTGAGACCGCAGTAATGGCAGGGGTTATTGCAGTAGTTCGAGAACTCGATGATGCCGCGCAGGATGATGCCGTCGCCCATGTATCTTTTGCGGACAGAATCGGCGAACGCATAGAGTTCGTTCAGCCTATCCTGGTCTTGCCACGAAAGGACCTCGAGGAGATCGGGGAGGGAAGGGGAAGTATGGATGCGTTCAAGGAGCTTAATTGCCTCTCCCCCAGCCCCTCTCCGCTCTGCAGAGAGGGGAGAAGGGTCATACGTATTCATCGCGAACACCCTGAGCCACATGCTCAAAGAACACCGAGAGCTGCTTCTGGTCGTCAGAGGTAAGGCCCCTTCTCTCATCTTCAATGAGCTTGTACCCGAGTTTCTTAACTTCCGGGGAAGCAAAGTCGTCACAGTATTCCTTGAGCGTAATGAGCGCGTTCATGCTGCATTTGCCCTTGATGGTGCCGGGACGAGCCAGGTTCATGAACGTCTCTCCGGTGCGTTGTTTGCGGTAGCACCCGGCGCAGAAGCTCGGGATATATTTCTGCCCGATGAGCGATCCGATGACCTCATCCAGACTTCTGGTATCGCTGGTCGTGAACTGGGCATTCTCGTCCGGTTCGGCATAGCCGCCGGGGGCTGTTTTTGATTCCGCGCTGACCTGGGATACGCCGAGGTTCACGAGCTCATCGCGCATTGCGGCGTTCTCTCTGGTCGAGAGGATGATGCCGGTGTACGGGACCGAGAGTCTCAGTACGGCGACGACCTTTTTGAACTCTTCGTCTGTCAATGCGTGCGGCGGATGGGTAGAAACATCCGAACCGATGGCCGGCTCAATGCGCGGGACGGATATAGTATGCGGGCCGACATTGAAACGCTGTTCCATGTGTTCGACATGTGAGAGTAGCCCTAATGTCTCGAAGCGATGATCGTACAGGCCATAGAGGGCGCCGATACCGATGTCGTCGATACCCGCCTGGAACGCGCGGTCCACGGCGTCGATGCGGTTATCCGGGTCGGTTTTTGGGCCGCTGACATGCATCTTCCGGTACGTCTCTTCGTGGTAGGTTTCCTGGAATATCTGGAACGTGCCTATTCCAGCCTTTTGTAATTTCTTGAACTGTTCGACGGAGAGCGGCGCACAGTTGATGTTCACTCGCTTGATCTTGTGCGGGCCGACCGATACGCTGTATATGGCCTTGATAGCATCGACATAGTAATCGACCGGCTCCTGCCCGTGTGCGCCGGCTTCACCGGCGACCATGAGGATACGTTTATGCCCGCGTTCCAGCATGACCGCGACCTCGTTCTTGATCTCGTCGATGGAGAGCGCTTTGCGTTTGAGTTTGGTGTTCCCGGATTGGAACGCGCAGTACAGACATTTATTCGCGCAGATATTGCTGATGTAGAGCGGCGCGAAAAGGACCACGCGGCGGCCGTAGATCATATCTTTCACAAAGGCTGCGGCTTTATATATTTCTTTTAATAATTGCGGGTCTTCGACCGCAAGCAGCATCGCGGTATCTTCAAGGCTCAGTCTTTGCAGTTTTTTTGAACGTTCCAGTACCCGGAACACGTCCTCAGGAGAGGCTTTTTTTGAGCGTTCCAGAAGTTCATTGATACGTTCGGCGTTGATGTGCAGCATGATAAATGCATACTAGCAACGAACGAAGGAATTTGAATTGACTAATGTCAAAGGTTCCAGTGTTCGTTGTTGTAACGGTGGTCCCGCAATAGCGTGTGAAATATGAATAATAGATCTTTCAAAAAAAGGCCTGTCCATACCGGACAGGCCTTGGCGGACCAGAGATATATCCGTATTATTTGTTGTACAACGGCCTCGGATGATATTCCGTGTGCAGTAGATGCTCTGATTTCTCGGAGAGCGGCTTGCCCAGGAATTCCTTGTACAGCTGCTGAACGTGCGCGTTCTCGTGCGAACATCGGATCTTGCTGGTCGAATCATCCTTATACAGACCGGCTGCTCGTTTCTTGCGGACCTCGTCCGTTGCGCCGTAGGGCTGACCGCCGCCGGCCACGCAACCGCCGCGGCAGGCCATGACCTCGATGAAATGATATGGAGGTTCTTTGCCTTCTTCTTTGGCTTTGCGTACTTTATTGAGCACATGTTCGATATTGGACATCCAGTGTGCGACCGCGATACGGACCTTCGTTCCGTTGATATCGATCTCTGCTTCTTTCACGCCATCGAGCCCGCGGGTCTGGATCAGGTCCACTTTGCCGAGGTTCTTTCCGGTAATGAAGAAATATGCGGTACGCAGGGCCGCTTCCATAACGCCGCCTGTGGCCCCGAATATCGTGCCGGCACCGGTGTATTCTCCGAGAATAGAATCGGCCTCTTCGTCCGGCAAGTTCCGGAAATCAAGGCCGGCAGCTTTGATCATGCGGACCAGCTCACGAGTGGTGAGCGATACGTCGATATCCTGATATCCGCTGGCGAACATCTCATCGGTCCTGGTGATCTCGTATTTCTTGGCCGTACACGGCATGATAGAGACCATGAATATCTTCTTCGGGTCCACGCCCATCTTCTGTGCGTAATAGGTCTTGGAAAGTACCCCGACCATTTCCTGTGGTGATTTTGCCGTGGAAAAGTTCGGTATCATGTCCGAATAGTATTTTTCCATATAATCGACCCAGGCCGGGCAGCAGCTGGTGATCAGCGGGATATCGCCTTTTTTATGGGCAAAACGCTCGATGAACTCGCTGGCTTCTTCCATGATGGTAAGGTCGGCACCGAAATTGGTGTCAAATATCGCTTTAAATCCGAGGCGACGCAGTGAGGCATAGGTCTTGCCGGTCAAAAGTTCTCCCGGCTCGTAGCCGAAAGATTCACCGATGGCGACGCGGACGGCTGGAGCGATCTGGACGACGGTGTACATTTCCGGGTCCTGCAGGGCTTTCCAGACCTTCTGTGTCTC
Source organism: uncultured bacterium (assembly GCA_964653455.1). Taxonomy (GTDB): domain Bacteria; phylum Margulisbacteria; class Termititenacia; order CAZZFK01; family CAZZFK01; genus CAZZFK01. Next base: position 243,416 of record CAZZFK010000001.1, on the reverse strand, counting down.
ATCATTCTCATAGATAGCACCGACAGGGCAGTGTGCGGCGCATTGACCGCACTTGATGCAGGGGCTGTCGTTCAGCTGAACGTCCGCGGCCGGAGCGATGCGGGTGTTGATGCCGCGCCCCAGAAATTCGAGCGCCCAGACGTTCTGCATTTCCTGGCAGACCTTGCTGCAGCGGCCGCAGAGCACGCATTTATCGGAATTAAGTACGATAGAAGGGGATGAGCTGTCCACCGGGAAATCGCGCAGAATGCTCTTGAACGGGACCTCGCGGATACCGAACTCTGCCGCAAGGGTCTGCAGTTCACAGTTCTGGTTACGCGGGCACTGGAGACAATCGTTCGGGTGGTTCGAAAGGATCAATTCAAGTACAGTGCGGCGCACGGACACGATCTCCGGATCGTGCGTGATGATGTTCTGTCCTTCTTCGACAGGGGTGGCGCAGGCACGGAGCATCTTGGCCGAACCGGCGAGCTTTACGATACAGATACCGCAGGCCGCCCATGCCGGAAGGTCCGGGTGATGGCATAAGGTCGGGATCTTGATATTAACGCTCTTGGCTGCGTCGAGTATCGTGGTCCCCGCCTCGACGGTCAGTGGTGTCCCGTTGATCTTGATATTCACCGTGCTCATTGTTCCTCTCCTATTGCTTTTTTACAGCACCGAATTTGCAGACATTGAAACATTCGCCGCATTTTATACAGGCTTCCTGGTTGATCAGGTGCGGCTTACCCTTTTCGCCTTTTATCGCGTTCACCGGACATTTGCGTGCGCACAGACCGCAGCCGATACATTTTTCGGCGTCGATCACGAAGGCGAACAGGTCCTTACATTTGCCTGCGCGGCACTTCTTCTGTTCGATGTGTTCGATATATTCATCCCAGAAATATTTCAAGGTCGAGATGACGGGGTTCGGGGCCGTCTGACCAAGGCCGCAGAGCGATGCTTTCTGCATGGCCTGGGCGATCTGGCGGATCTTCTCGATATCTTTTGTCGAAGCCTGTCCTTTGGATATCAGTTCCAGAAGGTCCTTGAGCTGGCGTCCGCCGATACGGCAGGGCGCGCATTTTCCGCAGGATTCGTCGACAGTGAAATCCAGATAGAACTTCGCCACATCGACCATACAGTCGTCTTCGTCCATGACGATAAGACCGCCGGAACCCATGATGGACCCGATCTTCTGCAGGTTCTCGTAATCGATAGGAGTATCGAGGAATTCCTCGGAGATAACGCCGCCGGAAGGACCGCCGGATTGCGCGGCCTTGAATTTCTTGCCGCCCTTGATCCCGCCGCCGATATCGAACACGATCTCGCGCAGTGTGGTCCCCATCGGTACTTCGATGAGCCCGGAATTGTTGATCTTACCGGTGAGCGCGAACACTTTCGTGCCTTTTGATGTCTCGGTCCCGATCTTGCCGAACCAATCCCCGCCTTTCAGTATGATGACCGGGATATTGGCATACGTTTCAACGTTATTGATGACGGTCGGTTTATCCCAGAGTCCTTTGACCGCAGGGAACGGAGGGCGAGGCTTTGGCATGCCGCGGTTGCCTTCAAGCGATGTCAAAAGCGCGGTCTCTTCGCCGCAGACGAAGGCCCCTGCGCCGAGGCGGAGCTCGATATCAAAACTGAACGTACTGCCGAGGATATTATTGCCGAGCAGTCCGTACTCGCGGGCCTGTTTTATTGCTGTTTCCAGGCGTTCAATGGCCAACGGGTATTCGGCGCGGATATAGACATACCCTTTACTTGCGCCGACCGTGTAACCGGCGATGGTCATCGCTTCGAGCACGGAGTGCGGATCACCTTCAAGAGTACTGCGGTCCATATATGCGCCCGGATCGCCTTCATCAGCGTTACAGACAACGTACTTCTGGTCGTTCTCTGCGGCTTTTGTGAACATCCATTTTTTCCAGGTGGGGAACCCGGCACCGCCGCGACCGCGCAGGCCGGACTTTTTCAGCTCTTCAATGACATCATCGGGCTTCATGGAGAAGAGGACCTTTTCGAGAGCAGCGTAGCCGTCGCGGGCGATATATTCGTTTATCTTGTCCGGGTCGATGATACCGCAGTTGCGGAGCACGATACGGAACTGTTTCTGATAGAAGCCGATATCCTCGCTCTTGCGTCCGGGTTTGGAGAGGTTCTTGTCGTAGAGCAGCCGGGTGACCTGACGACCTTTGACCACGTGCTCGCTGACGATCTCTTTGGCATCCTCCGGTTTCACATCGACATAAAAAGCGTCATCAGGAAGGATCTTGACGATAGGACCTCTTTCACAGAACCCGAAACACCCGGTCTTGAGGACCTGTACTTCGGATTTGAGCCCTGCGGCATCGACCTCTTTGATCAATGCTTCATAGATCTCATTTCCTTTGCTGGATTCACAACCTGTCCCGCCACAGACGAGGACAAAACTTCTAAAGCCCATTGTACCCTCCGCTATTTTTTGACCACATTATCAGCCGCCGGCTTGTCATAGACATGACCGCTGACGAGCTTTTTATTGATAATGTGTTTACTGACGATATCTTTCGCGACCTCAGCCGTGACCTCTCCGTAGACCACGGAAGGCATCCCCGGCATGACGATCTCAACGGTAGGCTCAACGGAGCACAGCCCCATGCAGCCGGTCTGTTTGATGGAGGCGTTGGTGATACCTTTTTTCTCGATCTCGTCGAGGAACGTTCTTAACGTTTCCCGGGCCCCAGCCGCGATACCGCAGGTTCCCATGCCGATGATGATAGTGATATCCTTATTATCGATCTCACGGCGGTTCATCTCTTTTTTCTGAGAATCACGCAAGGCGCGAAGTTCATCCAGTGTCATTTTAGCCATCAGTAGCCTCCTTATGTCGTCAGATCTTCCTCAAGCCCCTGCAGGTACGTACGGGCCAGCAGAACGATCGACGCTTCGAACCAATCACCGATCTGTTCTTTAAATTCGCTGCGGGAGAAAGAATAGCTTTTGCCGTTCTTTTCCCGAAGTACACGCAGTTCATAATTCCCTTCGAACATACATGCTGAAAGGACCATTGCTGCGACATCACCCAGCGGCGGCGTATCGATATGGCTCAGGTCAAAACTAAAACAGACCTTTGTACCGGAGCCTGGTACCGATCGGACCTCAAATGATCCCTCGGACTGTTCTGCCGCTTGTTTCAGGAACGGGAGCCCTAAACCCACCGTTCTTCTGTCATGTTTCCCGGGCTTGGTGTAGAACGGGTCACATGCTTTTTTCAAGGTATCCTGGTCCATGCCGGGGCCATCATCTCTGACCTCTATGTTCAATGACCGGCCGGTCCGTTCTTTTACGGTCAGTTCTACTGTCGGTGCCCCTGCCTCGACCGCGTTCTGTACGATATCGAGCGCAAAATCACAGACAGTGAAGTGCATTACTTTCCTTTATATTTCGCAATGATCCCGGGCAACTGCTCTTTTTTGAGCCTGCCGTATACTTCACCGTTGATGACCATAACAGGTGCTAAACCGCAGCAGCCGACGCAGCGAACGGCCTCTATGGAGAAAAGACCGTCGGGAGTGACCGCATTCACGCCGATGCCGAGCATGTTCTCAAGTTCGAGGATGATATCTTGGCCGCCTTTGAGATAACAGGCGGTACCCATGCAGACCTGAATATTGTATTTTCCCGGCTTTGTTAATTTAAAGAAATGATAAAAGGTGATGACCCCGTAGATCTTGGCCAGGGGGACATTGAGCATTTTGGAAAGGCTCAATGCCACTTCGCGGGGGACGAACCCATAGGTCTGCTGGATACGATGCAGTATCATGATCAGATTACCTGGTTTATTCTTCCATGTCTCAATGAACGTCCTGAGCTCTTCGGGTAATTGTACTGCTGCGTCTTTATTATTGAAGATCATCATCGACCTCCGGAGGATTTTCGGCTCACTGTCCGCAAATATCAAACTTTTCCGAATAATACCTGTTTTGTGTAAAATTGCAACCCCCCTGAAAAATACGAAAAAAAAGCACTGTTCAGGCGATTTGTTTTGTGATATAAATCACAGCATACTGGGGGAATATGACGCTCTTGCGCTCTGTTCAATCTCTCTCTTTTTTCATAGCATGCTCTTTTATGCGGGGAATATCTCCCGGACCATATTTTCCAGGGTAGTACTGTTGAGCATTCTGAGAAAGGGTTGGAACTCATCATGCATGAACAGTTCATGCGGCCACTGCCACGTATAGTGAGGGGTGCGCTGCATCAGGTCAAAGCAGTGCGTATACAGCTGTATGTCTTTTTGCAGTTCTATCGAACGTCGGTCAGGTCTGATCTTTTTCTGCCACGCGGTAAGCATGACATCCCGATGTGTTCCTTTCTTTTGAGGGATCCCCGCATAGCGTTGTACCCGTAAAGAAAAATACCGGACGACGGCGCTGCTGAACGCTGTTACAAAGCGCTCTGTGAAATATTCCTGCGGGACCTCTCGTGCGAGCGACAGCGTATCCGTCAGTGTGCACAGGTGGCGGGCCTTGCGCAGCGCGATAGTAAGGAGTTCAGCCTGTTTTTCATATGGAAAATGGTCCGTCAGCGAGACGGCTTCGGCAAAGACCGAGCACTGCGTATCGTTCCAGGTCAAACGATGTCTTGTCCGTAATGTCGTTGAGACCAGCAGTTCGAGTGCAGGGGATGCGCCTCCGTATGCTTTGACGAGCTTCTCGGCGAACGGGGCATAATCCTTGAACATGCCAAGTGACGCCGTCATGATACGTGCCCTGCCCAGGAGGGATGTATAATGCTCGCTTGTCGCTATTGTTTTTCCAAATAACATATATGCTCCTTCAGGACGATCATCTTGCATCACATCATTCATATCGGCAGCTCTGTCAGATAATTTCACCCGGTCATTGAGGGACGAAGAACATTGCTGCAAAACGTGGGTGAGCAGCGTACGGGTAAAAAATGAATGCAAGAACAATATCATACGATATACAATCAGTCATGTCATAGCGCGCTCGATAATGGTAATGTCCGCTCCCGGTCAGGTTTAGGAGCAGGGGATATGATGCACAAAGTGATCGCACAAAAAGCAGGCACCTATAACTCCATTAAGGTCATTTATGCGGAGGATAAGGCGTATTTTTTTAACCAGGGTGTCCTGTATGAGAAAAAGAAGGACAGGGGCGCCGGGATCGAGCGTTTGGGTGAATGTCGCTCGCTGAACGGTATGAGCAAACAGGATAAGCTCGTTCTGCAATACGATGCTGACCTGAAAAAGAAGCGGATCGTCTCGCTCTATTCCGATAAAGTCAGGATAAAGCCTGTTGTTATTCTTCCTCTTTCACATGTCGGCGCCGGTCACGGCAGCGGTAAACCATTCGAGATCAGAGGGGCAGAACTTTTCGATCCTTCCCGTGATCTGGTGCTCGGCAAGGTCTTGTCCGCTCAGGATATAGCAGAGAGGGTCGTTATTCCGTACGAAGGAGGGCTTGCCGGTCTTGTCACCCATGTGCTCTGGGATGACGTGTACGAGAAACAGCGTGAACTTGACTGGGAGTTGGATTTCATTGAAACAAGGATCGGGCGTGCCCAGATCCCGGACCTTAGAATGCTGGCGAACGCTGATGTGAAGAGCGGCGGACATATCATATGTACGCTCAGTGCACTTATCAAGGAGGGGACGTTCGTCAATGATCGCCTGGACAGGGTCCGATTCAGGGAAGGCCAATTCCTTCAGGAGATCGTACGGTATAGAACGGTCCTGGAGAACAGTGGGCCCGGCAGGTTCCCAGAAGGTGTTGTGCGCATGAACGCCGAACATATCCTTCAGAACGCTATTGTTCTTGCTGTCAGGATGAACATAGGTTTTGGGCATCATTTGTTCAGGTCTTCCGGGGAATATGAAAAGCACGTTGTCTCGAACGTGTTGAAGGAGCATGCGGAAGCATATATCAGAAAGAACGAAAAGATCACAGTTCTGGATGATATTGAAGATGATCCCGATGATCTTTTTGAGGAAGAGCTGCAGGAAGACAACGATCTGTTGTATGACACCTCTGATGTGCAGTTGCGTGCGGGTGATGAGCTGCAATACGGTCTTTCGGAACAAGCTTCGGATAGAGATGTTATTGCAAAAGCGGATAAGTATACTGATCGTGTGCCGATAAATGACGAACGTGAGAGTGTGCGCAATATCGATGATAAGGACCCCCGAAAAGGGATTGCCACTAAAGCTCTGGCAGAACACAACAGTGCAGATATAGTGCCGTCCTCATTTGCTGTTGTGGCTCCGGACCGTTCATCAGTAAAGGTCAAGAACAATACAGGACCGAAAAGACCCGCGAATAAAAAAGCGAACAATAAAAAATATTATGAAGTGCATAATGCATGTGTGGACATCCCTGCTGCTTTTCAGGAACAGGTGAAGGCCGTTATTGCGGAGCTGTGTTCGCGGCAAAAAGGCCTGACGGGTGTCAGCGGCCAAGCGCTTGCGGGTGTCATGATGCTCGTGTTCAAGGAGCGGGCCTATGTACTGCCGGAGAACGATCATTACAAGTTCATTCTCGCCCTGGGTCGGGAACTGAAAGGTCGCACGGTTCGTCCCGGGATCAAGCTGATGCATACCAAGCTGAAATCATTTTTCGGTGTGCTGGCCTATGCGTTGAACATCGAGCAACTGCGTGCCGATACTTTTGAGGCTGAATTTAAGAAGGCACTTCTCCTTACCTTGATCGATGCGAACTACGGCACGCACATGGCTGACCATGGTGGTCTTTTATGGAGGTACAAGCCGGGTTCCCTCGGGCTCCCCCGGGCCAATTGTCCTGTCCCTGAACGTCTTGTATATCATACGCTGGTACTGAGACTCATCGAGGCGGATGCGAAGGTTAACGATCCCTTCGACCTGTTCTTCGTGCCGGACCAGGAGAGCACGGAGGGTTGACCGGGTACGATATTTTAAATGGAGAGGTGAACGATGTTAAAATCATTTCAGGAAGAACAGACGGCCTTGTTCGCGAACGGGGAACCTTCAAGTCGGCTTTCTCTTGCGCAAAAAGTAAGCTTCTGGAACGCGCCGATGGAGTATGCGGTCCTGTCCGTGTACGAAAAGATGTTCTCTCTGATCCTGTATAAAGAGTTCCTGTCCAATAACAGCGAATACCCCTATGACCGCGGCGAGCGATAACGGCACTGCCTATTCCGCAAGTCATGTTTTTTAGCTATGATACGTAAAAAGAACAGGATGTGTGCCCGATGAAATTCAACGATATCGTCAATGCGCTCCAGTGCGATGTCATCGCCGAAGGTGCTCGTTTCAATGATGCGGAGCTGTCGAACATAGTGGTCTCGGACCTGATGAGCGATGTTCTGGTGGTCGATAAAGAGAACATATTGCTCGTTTCCGCACTTTCTTCCACGCAAGTGCTGCGTACTGCTGATAATGTCGGTGCCGTCGGGGTCCTCATCTCCAACGGTAAACCCATTCAGATCGGCATGGGGAAGCTCGCTCAAGAGCTGGGATTGACCCTCCTGAAGACCAATCTGCCGACCTATGATACTGTTCTGAAGCTGGGGGCCATGCAGGGCCGTTAGGTCCGCTGAAAGGATGGCCAGCAGATGACGACCACACCGATCCCTATCGATACAGAACGTTCTCCGACCGTTATCCTTGAGCTGATACAATCGCTCAAGGTGAGGGATGTCATGAACCGTTCGCCTATCACTGCGGAACGCAGAAGGTCTCTGCGCAGTGTACAGAAGCTCATGAAAGCGAACGGGATCTCGGGGGTCCCGATCGTTGAAGAGGGGCGTATATTCGGTATCGTCAGTATGGGGGATATCATTTCGGCCCTTGATAACGGCGTGATCGAGCATCAGGCCGACGAATATATGACCAAAAAGGTCATCGTGCTCGAAGATGAAATGCCCCTTTCTTTCGCGATCTCTTATTTCAATAAATATAATTTCGGACGGTTCCCCGTGCTCAATAAGGATAAAAAGCTCGTCGGTGTCCTGACCAGCAGGGATATCCTGAACAAGCTGGTCCTTGAGCTCAACCAGCAGGTCACGGCCCTTGAGAGCCAGATACCGGTGGCCGCGCCTGCGAACACGAACCAGATCTACAAGGAATTTCGCATACAGAAATATGATATGGAGAACGCAGGGAAAGCTTCGAACGAGATAAAAAAGATATTGCAGTCCAAGGGGCTGTCCCCGAAGGATATCCGACGTGTCGCTGTTGCGGTCTATGAACTGGAGATCAATCTGGTCATTCATTCCGACGGGGGGAAGGTGGCGGTGACCATCGATACGGACAGTGCCGAGATAGTCGCGTCGGATACAGGGCCGGGCATCAAGGACATTGCGCTCGCCATGAAAGAGGGCTATTCTACCGCGGTGGACTGGATACGTTCGCACGGGTTCGGCGCCGGTATGGGGCTGGCCAATGTGAAGCGTGTTTCCAGCGAGTTCGCGATCGATTCGCAATGGGGTGTCGGGACCACCGTCCGGGCCCTGCTCAAGTTCAATGAAGTCCCAAAGGAGGCATCACTATGAAGATAGAAGATCTGGTCTCGCTGGGGTTCGAATTGGTACAGCCCGAACATAAGGCGGTGGAGGTCCTGAACGGCTATACCTCGGACCTTTTAAGTGATGTCATGGCTAATGCCAAAGAACAGTCCGTCCTCATCACGATACAATCGCATAAGAACACCATAGCGGTCGCCACTCTTCTTGATATGCCTGCGGTCATCATCTGCAACGGGAAAGAGGTCCCTGAAGATGTCCTTGAGGCGGCACGGCGGGAGAAGGTCGCGATGTTCCGTGCTAAAGATGATCAGTTCACGGTCTCCGCGATGGTCAGTCAGAAGTTGCATGCCCGCTGAGCGGGCTTTCGTTCTCCGGAGCCTTTGATGCGTTATACTGCCGACCTGCATCTGCATTCCTGTCTTTCTCCGTGCGCAAGTCTTGAGATGTCCCCGCGTGCGATCGTCATGCGTGCCAAGGAACAGGGGCTGACGCTTCTTGCGCTCACCGACCATAATTCTGCGCTCAATTGTCCCGCGTTCGAGGAGGTCTGCCGGGAGCAGGGGATAGCGGCGCTCTTCGGTATCGAGGCGATGACCCGTGAAGAGGTGCATGTGCTCTGTCTTTTCGACACCAGTGCGCAAGCTCTCGCCCTCGGGGATCATATCTATGAAAAACTTCCGGACGTGAAGAATATCCCGGAAAAGTTCGGGTCGCAGGTCGTGGTCGATGCGCATGATATCGTGCAGTATGAGGTCGAGAAGTATCTGGTCCAGGCGGCGGATATGTCCCTGGAAGATCTGGCGCGGAAGGTCGAGGAACTTGGCGGGTTGTTCATACCAGCGCATATAGAGCGGGAAGCCTTCAGTCTCACTTCGCAATTGGGTTTTTTGCCCGACGAGCCCTACGTAGCGGTCGAGGTCTCCCGGAATTATTTCAAAAGGAACATCGCTGTTGCCGGTATTGAACGCTATCCGATCATTACCGGGTCTGATGCGCATCAACTGGATGCGATAGGACAGGCCTATACGGAAATAGATGCCGATATGCCCGATCGTGCTGGTCTTGGCCGTGCGTTCGCCCGGCGCGCGCACTTGTCGCCTCAGGTGTCTTAGCTTAGAATTGACCGGTAATATAAGGAAGACACTGTGACTTTGTTATTGTCGTTGATCCTATTTCCGTTCGCTGCAGCATTGGTCCTTCTTGCTACACGACGTCATACGCTTCGCTTTCTTGTGGTCAAGAGCGCTGCGGTGGTCGTGTCCTTTCTTTCCATTATGGTCTGTATCTCGTTCACGGGTAATTCAGCGCAGTTCTTTTCGATGCGCTCAGACCTGATATCCGGGGGAATGTTCATTATCGAACTGTTCCTTGCCGCATATATCTTTGTCATTGGTCTCAGATATAAGGAATATCTGGTATCTGGATTGATCCTCGGGCAGACCCTGCTCATGGGCTATTTTGAGCTCACCTGTGGGCATGCCCTTATCGTTAATTATGACCTCTTCATCGACAAGTTCTCTGTGATCATGGTGCTGCTCGTCGGTATCATCGGGAGCCTTATCGCGGTCTTTGCCGTCGGTTATATGAAAGAGCTCCATGAGCAGCATCGTCCTGAAATGCCGGATAAACGTCAGTTCTTTGCCTTTCTCCTGTTCACGTTCTTGTCCGCCATGTTCGGGCTCGTTCTTTCCAATAATCTTCTGTGGATGTATTTCTTTTGGGAGATCACAACGCTTTGTTCTTTTTTCCTGATCAGGTACAAAGGTAATACGGAATCGATCAACAATTCGTTCAGGGCGCTCCTGTTAAATCTGGTCGGCGGACTGGCGTTCGCTGCCGGTATTTTTTATCTGTATAAGACCGCAGGGACCGTTGAGCTCGATCAAGTGCTCACCTTGGGAAGAGGTCTTGTGCTCGTTCCGGTCGCATTGTTCAGTATCGCGGGGCTTACCAAGGCCGCCCAGTTGCCGTTCTCTTCCTGGCTTCTGGGCGCCATGGTCGCACCGACACCTGTCTCGGCTCTTCTGCATTCCAGCACCATGGTCAAAGCCGGGGTCTATCTGATCATCCGCTGTGCTCCGGTGCTCTCCGGTACCCCGGCAGGGAAGATCGTGGCCCTGATCGGCAGTATCACGTTCCTGTTGACCTCGATGATAGCGATGTCCCAGAGCGATGCGAAGAAAGTGCTCGCGTACTCAACGATCGCGAACCTGGGGCTTATCGTGACCTGCGCCGGTATCGGCACATATGAAGCCATATGGGCAGGCATCCTTCTCGTGATATTCCATGCCATAGCTAAATGTCTTCTGTTCCTGTGCGTGGGTGTGGCAGAGCATAAGATCGGCAGCCGGAACATCGAGGCCATGCAGGGACTGATCAGGACCTTACCCAATATCGCCTGGATGATGCTGATCGGTATGGCCGGCATGTTCCTGGCGCCTTTTGGCATGCTCATCAGCAAGTGGGCGGCGCTCAAAGCGTTGGTCGATTCTCATACGTTCATCGTGATCTTTGTGATATTCGGTTCGTCGGCAACGCTCTTCTTCTGGGTAAAATGGATGGGCACGCTTCTGTCCGTGCCGGTCGAAAAAAAGAACATCGAAGCGAGCGTGTCCGTTGAAGAGCTCTGGCCGTTGTACACGCTGTCTTTTCTGACCATCGGGATATGCATGCTCTTCCCTCTCGTATCTTTCTTCATGATCGAGCCGTACATCCTCAGTGTGTACGGTTATGTGGCCCGCATGAGCAGGGGGAATATCATCATTATGCTCATCATGATGGGCATGGTGCTGATGTTCCCGTTCACGGCACCGCCCAAGAACGAGCGGAAAAAGGTCCGTATCGTCGGTCCGTATCTGGGCGGGGCCAATCTGCCGAGCCTCGCCGCTTTTACAGGGGCGGCAGGGAGTACGCATGATGTGACGCTCAGGCATTATTATCTCGCGGACTATTTCGGTGAACAACGGCTCTTGAAGATCGGCATCATCTTTTCCTGTGTCCTGCTCGTCATACTGGTCTGTGAGGTGCTGCTATGATCACGTTGATCATGACAGTACTGCTCTATGTCCTGGCTGCGCCGATCGTCGGCGGGTTCATCTCAGGGCTTGATCGCAAGATCACGGCGCGTATGCAGGGCCGTAAAGGACCGCCGCTCCGGCAGCCGTTCTATGACGTGGCGAAATTGTTCCAGAAGGAAAAGATATATGTACGTCGTTCCCAGAACCTGTACATTTACTTCTATCTTGCGTTCGCGATCTTCACGGGAGCACTTCTGTTCGCGGGAGAGGACATCCTGTTGTTCATTTTTTCGCTGACACTTGCTGGTGTTTTTCTGGTCCTGGCCGGTTTCAAAGGCAGCTCGCCCTATAGCTGGGTAGGAGCCGAAAGGGAGCTCATACAAATAATGTCGTATGAACCGGCGGTATTGCTCTCTGCGGTCGGCATGTACGTGGTGACCAAAAGTTTTTATGCCGGTGTGATCGCGGCCCATCCCGCACTGCTCGTCGTGTATCTGCCCGGTATCTTTCTGTCCCTGTTGTACGTGCTCACGATCAAGTTCCGAAAATCTCCCTTCGATCTTTCGACATCACATCATGCCCATCAGGAGATCGTGAAAGGTGTGACGACCGAATACTCCGGTCCTGCTCTTGGCATGATCGAGATCGCTCACTGGTATGAGATCGTTTTCATCCTTGGGTTCGTCTATTTGTTCTTTGCGGCCGTTCCCTGGCTGGGGTTCTTAGCCGTTACCCTGATCTATTTTCTTGAGATAGTGATCGATAATGCCTTCGCACGTGTCCGTTGGCAGCCGATGCTGCTCTCGTCCTGGATGGTGACGCTGCTGCTCGGAGCGACGAATCTGATAGTGTTGTATTGGGTGCTGAAATGAGGGCCGGCATGTTGTACGTAAAAAAGTCACCATGGATACTGCATTACGATGCCTCCAGTTGCAACGGCTGCGACATCGAAGTGCTGGCGTGCCTGACGCCGCGCTATGACGTGGAACGTCTGGGGGTCATCAATACGGGGAATCCCAAGCATGCGGATATCCTTCTTATCACAGGTTCGGTCAATGAACAGAACAGGCCCGTTATCAAGAACTTGTACGATCAGATGCCGGAACCGAAGGTCGTGGTGGCCATCGGCATCTGTGCAACATCCGGCGGTATTTTCCGCGAATGTTACAATGTCGCTGGCGGCGTGGACATCCTGCTCCCGGTCGATGTCTATGTCCCCGGGTGTGCAGCGCGTCCGGAATCGATCATCGACGGTGTTGCCAAAGCGATAGGGATATTTGAGCAGAAGTACGAAGCCTATCTTAAGAATAAGAACGAGTTGGAGAGTGACAAGAGACAAGTGGCAAGTGATAAGACGATCTAAAGGAAGCGAGCGTATATGCTAGAAGCACAGCCGATACAGAACATAGAGATATCCGAACTGGTCTCGAAGGTTAGAACGATGTTCGATAATAAGTATCGTTTGGTCCAGATCGGCTGTACAAAGCTGAAAGAAGGCTATGAGATCAATTACGTGTTCGACAAGGACTATGCTTTTCAGGCGCTGCGTATCACGCTTTCGTCCGATACCGTTGAAGTGCCGAGCGTGAGCGGTGTCTATCTGAGCGCCTTCCTGTATGAGAACGAGATACATGATCTGTACGGCATCACTATCTCGAACATTGCGGTGGACTATAAAGGAACGTTCTACAAGACGAGCGTGAAGACGCCGTTCAAATGACGCCCCACCCCTCGCTCCCCTCCCCAGCCCCTAATAGGCTTGTGAGGGCTGGAGAGGGGAAGGGATAGGCTAAGGAGTAAATTGACAATGGGTAACAGGACGATAATTCCGTTCGGGCCGCAACATCCGGTATTGCCGGAACCGATACATCTGGACCTTGTGGTCGAAGATGAAAAGGTCGTGGAAGCGGTACCGTCCATCGGTTTCATCCATCGGGGTCTTGAGAAGCTCGTAGAGAAAAAGGATTTTATCGAGTACGTATATGTCGCGGAACGTATCTGCGGTATCTGCAGCTTCATTCACGGCATGACCTACTGTATCGCTATCGAAGAGATCATGGGGCTGCAGGTCCCGGAGCGTGCGCAGTACCTGAGGACGGTATGGTCCGAACTATCCCGTCTGCACAGCCACCTGCTGTGGCTCGGGCTTACGGCCGATGCGTTCGGTTTCGAGGCCCTGTTCATGCACAGCTGGCGTTTGCGGGAAAAGATATTGGATATCATTGAAGAAACGACAGGAGGGCGTGTTATTTTCGGTTCCAGCAAGATCGGCGGCGTCAGGAGGGATATCACCGACGAGAACTTGAAGCGTATCGTCGGGCTGCTCCTTTCCTATGAAAAAGAGATCAAAGAGATAACGGACGTGTTCCTGAAAGATTCTTCGGTCCAGCACCGGTTGAAAGGTGTCGGGGTCATATCCGCTGATGATGCCTTGATGCTCGGTCTGGTCGGTCCGACACTGCGCGGAAGCGGCGTATCGTCCGATACCCGCAAGCTCGGGTATGCAGCGTTCGGCAAGGTCGCCTTTGAGCCTATCATAGAAACTGCCGGGGATAGTTACGCGCGTTGTGTCGTGCGTATCAAGGAGCTGTTCCAGTCCATTGATATCATCCGTCAGGTCTCGGAGAAGATCGTTGCAGGTCCGATCGACATGAAGGTGACCGGGACGCCGAACGGAGAGTATTTTTGCCGTACGGAGCAACCCCGCGGAGAGGTCATCTACTATGCGAAAGCGGACGGCGGGAAGTTCCTGCAGCGGCTGCGTGTGCGCACGCCCACCTTCGCGAACATCCCGGCCATCGTCAAAACGCTTCCCGGCGCTCAGCTCGCCGACGTGCCGGTCATCGTGCTCACGATAGACCCGTGTATCAGCTGTACGGAGAGATGATATGTCGTTCTTTACAATAGCAGGGACCATCCTAAAAAGCCTTTTCAGTAAGCCGTTCACGGTCGGGTATCCGTTCGAGCCGCGGACGTATACGCCGGGGACGCGTGGCAGTATCGCCATCACGATAGCTGATTGTATCTTCTGCGGGATATGCCAGCGCAAATGCCCCACAGCGGCGATCACCGTCGCTCGTGAACAGAAGTCCTGGGCGATCGACCGGTTCCGCTGTGTCGCTTGTAATGCGTGCGTGGAAGGGTGTCCGAAGAAATGTCTTGCCATGCGCACCGCCTATTCGCCTGTCAGCAGTGAGAAAGGAACGGAACTGTATCATGCATGAACATCATCAGGTCCAGAAACTTATCGACGAGATCGTTGCTGCGGCCTGGCAAAAGAACGCTACGAAGGTCACACAGGTAACGGTCGCGATGGGTGATCTGCTCGGTTTTGACCAGGGCTCTGTCCGTCTTTATTTTGAGACGCTCGGAGAAGGGACGATGCTTGAGGGAGCTGATATCTCGTTCCATATGATCCCCGGGGAGTTACGTTGTCCTGCATGCGAAAAGAACTTCATTAAGAAAAAAAGTGAGCTTGCGTGCCCGGTCTGTGGCACACAAGGTATGCCGACGCAAAAAGGGAAGGAATTCTTCGCTGAGCATATAGGAATGGAATAATGCATATCCCTGACGGTTTTCTAGATACGCATGTCTCACAGGGGTTAGGTTTCGCCGCTGCGGCCATCGTGTCCTTTGCCTGGAAAATGGTGCATGATCTGATCACCGAACCGTCCCTGCAGCGTGCGTTCGCAACTATCAGCAAAAAAGCCCGTGGTCTGAAAGAAAAAGCGGGATGTTGTCTTTCAGCGTTCGGCAATGAGTATCTGGCGAAAATGGGCATGGTCGCATCGCTTGTTTTTTCATTGCAAATGTTCAATTTCCCTGTGGTATCCGGCACCTCAGGTCACTTTATGGGCGGTGTGTTCGCTGCGGTGCTCCTTGGTCCGTGGGGCGGCACGCTGTGCCTTACGGCTGTCCTGCTCGTCCAAGCGGTCCTGTATGCGGACGGCGGCATCCTGGTGCTGGGCGCGAACATCATTAATATGGCGGTCATAGGCAGTGTTCTTGGCCATTATCTGTATCGAGGTCTTGTTCAGCTCACGGTCCCCCGTTATGCCGCAGCAGCGGTCACGGCATGGGCCTCGGTCGTGCTTGCTTCTATTGCCTGTTCGGTGGAGCTGGGGCTTTCAGGGACGTACGCCCTTGGTCCGACCGTGCAGGCCATGGTCCCGGTGCATATGCTCATAGGTGTCGGAGAGGCGATCGCGACCATTGTGTTCCTTATCGTCGCAAAAAAAGTGATGGGCTGGCAGGAATATGGTCAAGAAACAGAAGAGTGATCTCTTTTTTAGGTCATTCCCCGAACGTTCACGCTTGTTATTGCTGTTGATCTTTCTGATCATCATCTGTGCTGCGTTCTTCGCTTCTTCCTTTCCGGATGGGCTGGACCATGTTTCTCGTGTCCTGGGCTTTGCACAAGTTGCTGTTGCGCGACCTGCGCCCATGAGCGGATATCGTATCCCGGGCGTATGTTCGTCCGGGAGTTCTGCGGTCCTGGCCGGTGCGCTCGGTGCGCTCATCTGTGCTCTGATCTTCATCCTCCCTGGCCTGCTGGTACGTTGCCGAGGTCAAAAAAAATAATATGTGCTATGCGATCCCCGGCAAGGTCACGAACATAACGTCCAATATCGCGACCATCGATTATTTTGGCGAGCAGAAGACCGCACGCAATGAGCTCAAGGACCTGCAGGTCGGCGACTTCGTCTATGCGCAAGGCGGGTTCGTTATTGAAGTGGTCTCGGAAAAGGAAGCCCTGGATATCCTTGATGCCTGGAAGGAGACGTTCTTTGCATTGCAAGAGATCGATGTGAACCTCTCTCGAGGACGGCCTGATACGTCCGGAGTGTCGAAGTCCATTACCTATATCCTTGATAAAGCTCTTGAAGAGAGGCCGCTTTCGCGTCCTGAGCTCATTCAGCTCCTGTCTTTGGAGGATATTCCATCTTTATCTCTTCTGTATAAGACTGCGAACTATTTAAGACAGAAAGAACTGGGTAATTCCTGTTGTGTGCACGGTATCATCGAGTTCTCGAACAATTGCGTACGCTCTTGTACGTACTGCGGGATATCTTCCCGCATCCTGGACGTCCATCGATATCGTATGACGTTCGACGAGATCATGGATGCGGCGCGTGTCGCCATCGAAGACCATGGCTTCAAAGCGCTCGTACTTCAGTCCGGTGAAGATGATGGCCGGAGCGTGGACGAACTGTGCGCCATTGTCCGGGCGATCAAAGAGAGATATCCTGTCCTGCTCTTCATCAGCTTCGGCGAGATAGGCATCTCCGGGCTGCAACGGTTATATGATGCCGGAGCTCGCGGGCTTTTGATGCGTTTTGAGACGAGCAATGAAGAGTTGTACCGGCAGGTCCGCCCCGGTTGCGAGCTCAAGACCCGACTTGAGCATCTGCGCGCTGCGTATGATATGGGATATCTCATATTGACCGGGGCGCTCATCGGATTGCCCGGGCAAACACGAGAGGATATTCTGAACGATATTTTGCTCACAAAAGAACTACATGCCGAGATGTATTCGTTCGGGCCGTATATACCGTGCACGGAAGCGTCCGCAGGTCCGACATCCATTGTCCCTGTGCCCGATGTCCTGAAGACATTGGCCTTGTGCCGTGTCGTGGACCCGAAGAGCGCCAAGATACTGGTCACGACCGGTTTTGAGACGATACATCCGCAGGCTCGTGAAGAAGGGCTCATGGCCGGGGCGAACTCGGTCATGCTCAATGTTACGCCGGATATGTATAAAAAAGACTACGCCATTTATCCTCAGCGTGCACATAGTGCCGAGAACATCTCTTTTCAGATAGATACGACGCTCGCTCTTCTGAAGCGTCTTGGACGAGCGCCGACCGACCTGGGGATGTGAACCGTCCTTTCCTCTGAAATTTCCGAAGAGTGCTTACGATTAGCAGGAGGTACGGACACGTAGATCTGTTTAAGGGTAGGTATATGCAGAAAAATATAAAAGCAGTGCAGGTAGAAGATATTCAGTTGGGACCAGATGTTCCGCATATGAGTTTCACAGGAAGAGCTAAAAAGCTGATCAATGACCTTTCTATCACCATGGGGTCGAGGAACGGGGAGCATCAGCAGAACTCTCCAGTATGGCAATCGATCCTTGTTGAACTCTTCAGGTCTGTCTCCGGGATGACCGTACGGGATGACGGGGACAGGTTCCAGATATTCCTGGGGTATGTCCGGATGCGGCAGTTCGATAAGATCATGGACGTGGTCGTTCATGCCCTTGAGATCGGCAAGGACCGTACCCTTATAGGAACTTCGCTGGATATCTGTCTTTCTGTTTTTTATATGCATTCCACGGAAAAGGTCCTTCTGGAATGGCTTGAATATTGTATCGATAGCTGCCGCACACAGAAGCAGTACGCTGAGTTCCTTGGTGTATTTCTGATGCTCTATGTTCAGCACAAGGACCTTGAGGCCCTGTCCGCGCAGCGTGCGATAGCCCTCGCAGAAGAGTTCCTGGTCTGTCCCTGCAGATATCAAAAAGATCCGCGCTATGTTTCCTGCCGCATGTTCCTTCAGGCGTATCTCTATCTGAAGTATCTCCAGCGAGGGGACCTGAAGAAAGCCCAGGAAGTATATCGGAGCTGGTATAAGCCTTTCGGTCAGCGGAACAATAAGCTTGAGGTCAAACAGTACATGAACGAGACCGTCCGGTTGGTCTATGCGCTCCCCCTCATGGTCCTGTTCGAGGATACGGGTGCGCACCCCCGTATGTTCTGTGCGGAGCCTTCTGATCTTTTTGAGGTCTTTGCTACCGCCTTCATATTTGCCGAAAAGGAGATATCGAAGAACCTCGGTGAACTCGTGGGCACGTCCTATACTGTACCTGATCTGAGGAGAAGACTTTCGAAAGCGTTCATGCGAGCACCGAACAAACTGGAATATATGATCGCTATGGGGGAGATCGGTTCTGCGTTCCCCCTGGCAGATGCGCTTTCCGATCAGACGAAGGGTATGTTGGTCCAGTACGGTGAGTTCTATGCTGCTTTGGATCTTGTTCAGGAGATGCAGGATATCGTTGCTGCGATCGAGCCAGCAGTGTTCACCTCGTTCTCTTTGCCTGAAAAGATCTCCTATTTGTCATATGCAGTGACCGGCAGTGCTCTTGAGTCCCAGGCCTTTGCTATGGTCATGGACCTGATAGAAAAAGACGATATCGCTGCGGTACGGCAGATGAACGAGAATCTTCCCGGGTCATTGTGTTCCCTGCTCGTTGACCGGCTGCGTGATGACCTTGTCGAACTTTTCAGTAATGTCACTTCGCTCGAGAATGCGGAGGTCCATGCACGATATGACAGGCATCTGTACTATCTGGACCTGTTCAGTGGAGAGGAATTAAAGACCGTGTTCGAGGACCTTGTCGAGACCACGTATGAGAACACACCTGCTCTGACCAGCAAGGTCATGCGGCTGGAGAAAGAGCTGACAGAGCTTTCGCCAAAAGACCTTACAGAGAAAGAGGTCGGCGCATTGCGTGAAAAGTACGCAACGCAGCTGGTCGAACTTGAGAAAGATTTTTCTTCATTGTTCTCCGAGCATAATATGAAGTTCAACCGGTTGTTGTGGGAAAGACATGGACGCCCGCTCGTCGTGCAGTTCGAGCGTTATTTTGCCGGTATTGATAAGGTACTTAGGGAGCGTGTTTGGCAGGAGCTCAAGGACCGCACCGGTACTGTCCTCAAAGAATTATCGTTCTCTGATCTCAAGAAGAAGGTCCAGGACCTGCACAAGAGCAATCTCATAAAACAGCTTATCGGGAAGGACGTTGACTGGAAGCCGTTCTGGTCCGAGGGGAGTGACTGGTTCAAGGCCTCGTACTCCGGGATAGCGGATACGGTGGATGAGATATCAGTGCCGGTGGATAATGCAGGAACGAAGGCCGGGATACAGGAATTCAGGATAAAGAGAACATCGGATGGCCCATATCTTGTACTGATACGGACCTCCGGTGAGTTCGTGCGCCTCCCGTTGTTCACGAAAGAGGAACAGCATTATAACCAGTTCTTCCAGTTGGTCGGGTTCATTCTGTTACGTAGTTTTGCTGAGGATGCCTGGTGGGGGCCGGAACATATGGTCCAGCACTTGCTTCTGGATGAGCGGCAGGTCCCTGCACAGCGTTGCATCCGTTCAAATATGTGGGAAAAGGTCGAAGAGCAGCTCGATACCCTTGGTCTGAGCAAGGACGTGGAAACGGCGGATGACGGGCTCGATCGTGAAAAGCAGATATTCTCCACGGTGGCCATCAATAACATCGGCGATATGCTCGTGGTCCAGGTGCCTGAGGGGTCTCCGCTGAGAAGATTGTTCGACAGGTTCCAGATCATACGGAAGGGGGATTCCGATCTGTTCAAGGTCGAGTTCCAGTCCAAAGAGCTCAGAACAGATGGTCATCATGGTGCGAACGATTGTATCCTGAAGGCCGAGCTGGACAGCTCAGGCAATCTGTACATCCCCTATCAGGACAGTGTCATACCGTACAATTATCTGGCGCTCATGCAAAAGTACATACTTGTCCCGACGAACTCGGCCGCCATCAAGGACCTGAACGGCGCAGAGAACGATGAGGTCCGCCGGCAGCGGTATTTCCTGGAAATGGATTATTCCGAGGATAAACGTGAGAAGATCTATGCGTACCACCTCTTGAGAAAACAGAGGTTCTTCTTTGAAAAAGGGACGCCGGGTAACCCGTTCATGGCGAACTATTTCTGCAGGGTCGATGGCATGGATAATTGCTACCGGCCGCTCTTTGATGCTGCGGATATCGAACAGGCGCGCCGGGAGAAGAACCTGTACCAGTATCGTTTCGTCGATGTTCATTTGCGGAGACAGAAAGAGGTCAAGGATGAACGGGTCGGGGAATACATCAAGATCAAGTTGATAGAGCAGGGGGTACTGACAGAGGACAGTACCGATGTCGATACCGCGGTCCTGCAATATGCCATGGATGTGCTCGATGGTCAGGTGCGCGACCCGTACCTTGTGCCCTCGGGAACGGGTGAGGACCATGAGTATGGTCTGGTGTTCCTGCCATCGCGTACGACCGTGACCTCTTTGGAGACCGGAGCAAGTGAGTCCCTGTCGATCGCCAACAACTTTGTCAGTCCGCAGGTCCGTTGGTATCGTGTGGAAAAGGAAAGGACGGCCCAGGTGGAATAGTCCTGGCATGCCTTGCTTTGTCATACCCGACATTCTACAATTATCCGTAAAAAGGAGCGTTCGCTATGGTCTTGGACATATTCTGCGCGTTATGGGTGTGTCTCTTTCTGGTGTTCTTCTGGCTGGCATTCTCTCTCAAGAGCATGAAAGTCTACCTGACCGGTTGCGTGGTCTCCCTGGTCTATTTCTGGGGAGCGACCGAAGGGCTGGTCTATGTGTTCCATCATAATATCCCGATCATCGGGTTCCTGGTGAACCCTTTCCCGGGGACCTATCAGGTCATGATGCTGAACCTGCAGTACAACTGGCCGTACTTTGCGATAGCTTTAGGGACGTCACTGGCCCTCGGGATCGTCCTGCTCGTCCGTATCAAACGGTCTCAGCGTGAGGCAGTGCGCCCTCTTTCCACGATGAACGTCGGATGAGCACAAAAGAACTGACGCTCATCTCCTGGAACGTGAACGGTATCCGTGCGGCCGAAAAAAAAGGTCTCTTGCCTTGGCTGCAAAAGACCGCGCCGGACGTGTTGTGCCTGCAGGAGACCAAAGCGCTCCCTGAGCAATTATCCGATGAACTGAAGGCCCCCGAAGGCTATATCGTTCATTTTTGTTCCGCCGAGAAAAAAGGCTACAGCGGTGTGGCGACGTTCTGTAAAGAAAGACCGCTTTCCGTTCAGAACGGTTTCGGTATCAAGAAGTTCGACCTCGAAGGCCGCGTGTGCATCACGGAGCATCCCGGATTTACGCTGCTCAATATCTACTTTCCCAATGGAAAAAAGGATGCGGAACGGTTGCAGTATAAAATGGACTTCTATGATGCGACGCTCTCCTACTGCGAGAAGTTACGTAAGGCCGGAAAAAAGATTGTTATTTGCGGCGACGTGAACACAGCGCATAAGGAGATCGATCTGGCGCGGCCTAAAGAGAACGAGAAGACATCGGGGTTCCTGCCGAGTGAGCGCAAGTGGATAGATGCTCTTCTTGACCATGGGTATGTTGATACCTTCCGCATGTTCAATGAAAAGCCGGAACAATACTCCTGGTGGGACCAGAAGACGCGTGCCCGTGAGCGGAACATCGGCTGGAGGATCGATTATTTCTTCGTTTCCGAGGAGCTGCGGTCCGCGGTCACGGATGCGTTCATCCTGCCCGAGGTCATGGGGTCAGACCATTGTCCGGTGGGGATCAAGATAAGTCTTTAGTCCTAAGTCGCAGGTCGGAAGTCCAGTGGGGTCGATAGCTCGACGTACACATATGGACGTTGTATCTCAATAGAGAGGCATGGTCATATGAAGAAAATACTGCTCGCTGATCCCCGCGGTTTCTGTTTCGGGGTCGAACGGGCGCTCGGTATCGTCCAGAAAGCGCTCGATGAAAAGCGGAAACCGTTGTATGTCTTCAATGAGATCGTCCATAATAAGATGATCGTTGGGCAACTTGCTGCTCAGGGCGTGACCTTCACCCAGGATGCGGACAGTATTCCGAAAGGCGCCACGGTCATCATTTCCGCGCATGGGATCTCACCGCAGATACGCACAAAGCTCAGCTCGCACGGTCTGGTCATCATGGACGCGACCTGTCCCCTGGTGGAAAAGGTCCATGCTGAAGCGGTCGATTATGGTTCCCGAGGATACCACATCATCTATATAGGTAATAAAAAACATGAAGAAGCGATCGGCGTTCTTGGTGAAGCGCCCGGGAATGTTTCGGTCGTAGAGACCGAATCTGACATAGACCATATCGTCCCCGGCAAAGCACGGTACGTTGTCCTGACCCAGACGACCCTGAATATTTTCGAGACGGAACGTTTGTTCGAACGTATCAAGGGCCGGATACCGCGCGTCGAGTTCCCGGACAAAAAGGACCTGTGCCGCGCCACGACCGACAGGCAGCTCTCCGTGAGAGCGCTCGCTAAAAAGGTCGATATGATCCTGATCCTCGGCTCGCTCAACAGTTCCAATTCAAAAAAGCTCCGCGAGGTCGCGAACACCGAAGGCGTTCGCGCCTACCTGATCGACTCAAAGGATGACATAGACCCTTCGTGGTTGAGCGGGATCGATACGCTGGGGATATCTTCCGGAGCTTCGGCGCCCGAGTACCTGGTGGAGCAGACGATCGAGCGCCTTATCAAAGATCACGGGTTCACGTTATAATCCCGGGGTCCGGTAGTACAAGGAGTTGTTCATATGAGCGAAGAAAAAAAAGGTATTTATGTCGAATTGTTGGGATATTTCGGGTCGGACCGCGATATCGCCAATGCCGCATGGACGAGCAGCCTGGATCAACAGAAAAAAGAGAAAAGGTCCGATGAGGATGTCGCTCGGGTCGTTCGTCAGCTCGTGCTGGACCGGCACAGCAGCCCGGTGGAACAGATCGTCTATCGTTTTTATATCTCCATGCCCATATTCGTTTCCCGCCAGTTCATGCGTCATCGTATGCAGTCCCCGAACGAGATGAGCGGACGCTATCGGACCCTGCCGGAGGAGTTCCTTTCGATCCCTGAGGATGTCGAGGCTATCGCGAAAAAGGTCGGGGATGCGAACCTTGTGAAAGAGTGGGATGAGGTCAATAAAAAGGCGTTCGAGTTGTACAAAAAACGGCTTGAACAATATCGTGCTGCCGAAAAGGCCGGTACCATCACGAACGATGAGTATAAACGCGCTCGCGAGATCCTGCGCGGCGTGCTCGGGACGGCGTACTACACGAAAGTGACGACCACGTTCAATCTGCGCAGTCTGGCGAACTTCTTCAAGCTGAGGCTCGATCCGCATGCCCAGCCAGAGATACAGGAAGTGGCCCGTCAGATGTTCGCGGTGGTCAAAAAAGCGAATAATTGCCCGTCAGCTCTTGCGGCGCTCGAGGAGATGGGCTGGCAGCTTTAGGTCACGGACGGCGTTTGAACCTTGCCAGGATGTTCCTGAACGTTGGACCTTCCGCCGGCAGTTGTGTTCCGTCGGTCTTTTCCTGTTCGGATACTGTTGCGACGATCTCCGGTCCACTCTCGGCGGTGGTCGTTTTTATTCTTCGCTTGTTTTTTTTGATGTCCTGCACTCCTAGCTCTTTGCAGAATGTGCAGAGCGTTCCTATGTCCCGGTCAAAGCTCATGACCGTGAACCATGTTCGATATTTTTCTTGTAATTCATAGAGCTTTTGACGGAACGTCATGACATATCCCGGACCATACCGGCCAAAAAGATCGTTCTCTTTCAGGGTCGTCAGTAAGGTATTGAATTCTTGTACCGCGGTATATACTTCACGGGTCGGTGTTTTGCTTCTGTTGGTCACAGTGTCCAATAACAGTTCATCGAGCTTGGTGAGCGAACGTTCGGCATGCATGTTGAACATGTTCAGTGCGTCAAGCCGGCACTGTTCTGTCGGTCCGTACGGTTTTTGTTCCGCTTTTCCCTGGTAGTGAAAAGATATGATCTTTGTCCGCATGTACAGCTCCTTGATCGTATTATCGCAGTGTTTTTTCGGTAATTTCAATCGAAAATAGACAGGTATATAATCCGCCGAAAGTGGGCATACCTGATTGTGAAAGTACCGTCATGCCGATGAGGGGGTATGGGCCACATGAAGGATAAAGCCACACAGCGAACAGGGCAGGAGACCTCGGCCAGTGCGAAGGAGATCGCACGGCTTGAGAACGCAGATACTGCGCCTGTATTTGATTTTTCGGAAGAAGAATTCATAGGGACCATCTTTGAAGTGACCAGTACGCGTCTGCGTATGCGTGTCGCATCCATTGAAAAACTGAAAATAGCCCGCGTCGACCGGTTGTGTGCGGTCCGGGTACGTGAGCATGAGTTCCTGATCGGACGTATCGAGAACACGCTGGAAGGGGACGGGGCGACGGACCTGGAGAAAAAACATATCGCCGAGATAGGTCTCATCGGCACGTTCATGATCAATAAGCGTACGCATAAGGGGAGCTTTACGCGTGCTGTCATTAACGTCGCTGATGTCGAAGCTCCCTGCTTTGCGCTCGAAGGACCCGATCTGGCGTTCTTTATGGGCGGTATCTCGGAGAGCCGCACGAACGCCGATCTGCCTTTTGGCAACTATGTCCTGGACAAGGACGTGGTCGCGTACGTGAACGGCAACAAGCTTTTTCAGCGGCATGTGGCGCTCCTGGGCAGTTCCGGCTGCGGAAAATCCTGGACCGTGTCCACGATCATCGAGAAGGTCGCCGAGCTCAACAGCGCCAATGTGGTCATTTTCGATATCCACGGTGAATATAAAGGCCTGCATTACGCGAAGTCGCTGCATATCGCCACGCCTGCGGATTCCGCGAATCCCACGGATGAATCTCTCTTCATGCCTGCCTGGTTCCTGAGCTATGAGGAATTATTGACGGTGCTTGTGGATAATCATGATCCGGACGCTCCGACGCACGCCCTGGTCCTGCATGAGATCATCAAGAACGAGAAACTGCAGTACTTGAAAGAACATAAGCAGGAGCGCTATATCAAATCCTTTACCATTGACAGTCCGATACCGTACGACATGAACGAGGTCCTGACAAAACTGAAGCGCATCAATAAAGAGCTCGTTCCCGGCATCGGTCTGGGCAATGTCACGGCCGGGCCGTACTACGGCAAGTTCGACCGGTTCATCCCGCGTATCGAAGCAAAGAAGGCTGATAAACGCTATAACTTCCTTTTTGAAGGACCGAAATATGTTTTTGATTTCGACTATATCAATAAGTTCGTGAAAATATTGCTGGGTACGGGTAAGTTGGACAAGACGAACCCCGGCATCAAGATAATCGACTTTTCCATGGTGCCGAGCGAAATGCTCCCGGTCATCATCTCGACCATCGGCCGGTTCCTGTTCCTGGTGCAGTTCTGGAACGAGCCGACGGACCGTCATCCGGTGGTCATGGTCTGCGATGAGGCCCATCTGTACCTGCCGCCGACGGAGATCGCGAACGCCATGCAGCGGAATACGCTCTTTAATTTTCAACGTATCGCCAAGGAAGGCCGGAAATACGGGGTCGCCCTGATGGTGGTCAGTCAGCGTCCGGCTGACGTGAATCCGGGCATCTTGAGCCAATGCGGCAACATCATGACCTTGCGTTTGACCAATTCGATGGACCAGGAGATAGTGAAGAAGCTCATGCCGGACGGTATGTCCGGACTTGTGGAATCACTGCCGATATTGGGCATCGGAGAATTGATCGTCATCGGTGATGCGGTATTGTTACCGTTGCGCATCAAGGTCACCCCTCCGAACGCGCCGCCGATCAGCTCCACCCTTGAATTCTGCGATATCTGGGCGGATGATCATGACGATTCGCCGCTCGATCAAGGTATCGACAACATGCGGCGTCAATCGCGCTAGTGGCAAGGTGTTTTCACACGGTCGGTCATTCAGGCGGCAATAACGTTCCTTTGAGCGTATCGATATAGTCCAGAGATATCTTCATGCTTTTAAGATGTTTATTGTTCAGGACCTTGCGGGAGACCGGGTCCTGTAGTATTGAACGGAGATCGTTCAAGAACTGTTCTCTGTGTTCGGCGTGGGCGTATCGTTCGAAAAATCCGGCAAAAATGTACTTGCTCAGATCGATGCGGATGATACCCATGATCCTGACGAGTTCCTTTCTTTTATCGTCTAGGACCGCGGTGTCCATAAGAAAATCATCCCAGTATTCTTTCAGAAAGGAGATAAGCTCTTGCACATCGTTGAGCAGTGAGCAGGTGCTTTTGAACATGTTGACCGTTGTTGTCCATGATTCAATGTGCTTGGGAAGGATCAGGTCGTCCTGGTCGACATCTTCTTCTTCGGTCCAGACTGGCGTTACGGTATGTTCGACGATCTTGTGCAACATATATCGGCTCCTTATAGCGAACGTATCCCTGTAAGGTGTCGAACATAATCTTCTGTAATTTCACTGACCATGAACAAATGGTCAGTGTGCCAGCGCTTAGCGCAAAGAGGTCAGCAGGTCCTGGTCCCAGACGAACCTGAGCGGCTTGCGTCCGGCCGATGCTTTTTTCTGCAGCGCATGGCCGTAGAGCAGCGGCAGGGAGACCGAAGGTTCCACGAACGCCATAGCGGTGTTCGCTTTTTTATCGACCTTTCCCCAGGATTTCGCCTCGTGCAGCGTCGAGCCGGAAAGTCCGCCCCAGTGCGGGACATCCGTCGTGAGCTGGAGGGCGTACTTGTGCCCGTGCTTATGCATGTCCTCGATATCAAAGATATAGGTCATGACGACAGCATCATTGATGTAGTTCTTTGGCACACCGCCGGCGATATAGATGGCCGCGGTCTCTTTGGACTTGGCCACGATCTGGGCGAGTTCATAATTATCCCGTATCGAGCTGATCGTGATAGGGGTGCGCCCGTTCTTGCGGGCACGATGATAATGGTCGGTCAATCCGATGCCCAAGCTGGAGTCGTTCAGTGCCGGAACGAATATCGGGACACCTTTTTTTGCCGCGGTGCAGACGATGGAATCCTTTGCGCTCACGAACTTCGTGCCGAGCAGCTCCATGAATTCCCGGGTCGAATAGTCGCGTACTTCGAGCGTATCCGCAAAGCGCGAGACGGAACAATCCGTTTCCCAGAATTTCTCCTCGTCAATGTACGTATCATAGATGCGGTTGATATAGAGGTCCGCGAGCTTTCCGTCATCGGCCTGCGGGGTCCCGACAAAATGCTGATTGCCGCGTGCCTGATAAATGTCCTGGTACATGATGGCCCCCGTGGAGACGATGACGTCCACCATGTTGTTCTCGATCATGCCGCGGATGACGTTGCGCAGACCGGCCGCGATGAGCGGTCCTGCCAGTCCCAGCAGTATCGTCGGCCGTTTTTTGTCACGAAGCATCCGTTCCAGGACGTCCGCGCAGGCGCCGAGGTTCCGGGCCTGTATAGAGGCCCCTTTGAACTCGTCCAGCAGTTCACTGACGGTCGTTCTCGGGCCGACAGAGACCTGGTTAACGTTCTTGGACAGGACTTTCTTTTTTGTTGCGCGAAGACCTTTGTCTTTCAGCAGCATATATCTCTCCTTTTTTCCGTACGACCTTTGCAGTTGCATTATTGCATTGATATAATGCAGTCATGTTCAGATATGCACGTATCATCTTCATTAGTATAGCATTAGTTGCAAGTATGACCTGTGCGCTCATGGCAGAGCAGTTATTGCCGAAGTCCGTACAGGAACAACTTAAAAAAGAGTTCAAACAAGTGACCGCACCGGTCACGCTCGTTGTGTTCACACAGGAGCTGCGGTGCGTACCCTGCGGGCAGAACGATCAGCTGGTCGATGAACTGTCGAAGCTCTCCCCGAAGATCAAAGTGGAGAAACATGAGTTCCAGAAGGATGTGCTGACCGCCAGGAACTATGGCGTGGATAAGATCCCCGCGATCGTTCCTGTCGGTGCGCGGACAAGTGGCGTGCGTTTCTTCGGTATCCCTTCAGGATATGAGTTCTCGAACCTTATCGAAGCGATAAAGGACGCTTCTCGAGGCGGTTCTGAGCTTTCATCCGGGACCATCGCGCGTCTTGAAAGGATAAAGAAGCCGGTGCATATACAGGTCCTGGTGACACCCACGTGCCCGTATTGCACGAAAATGGTGCGTTTGGCACATCAGTTCGCCATGCATAATCCGCTCATCCGTGCGGACATGGTGGAGCTCAACGAATTCCCCTATCTCTCACAGAAGTACGATGTGGTTGGTGTCCCCATGACCGTTATCAATGAAAAAATAAAACTGTCCGGAGCATTGCCTGAAGAAAAGTTCTTGGAAGCTGTAGAGAAGGCCGGGAAGTAGGCCTTTTTCCCCGTCCGTAGTCCCTGTGCTGGTCGATCGTATGGAGATGTTCGGTGTCTACTGCTATCGGGGTCAGGTCAGAACCACTTCTTGAACTTGAAGTAGGCCACCATGGAGGTGCTGGTCGAGAGCATCAGTGCGAGCAGGATGATGAGCGCCTGATGGGTCTTCGCGAACGGCAATGAGTCCAGGTTCATCCCGTAGAAGCTGGTGATGAAGTTCAACGGCAGCATGACCACGTTGAAGATCGTGAGCGTTTTCATGATGTCGCTCGTCCTGTGGTTAAGAAGGGATTCAAGCGAACTGTTGAGGCCCTCGACGATCTCCTGGAAATCTTCGAATTCGTCGCGCAAATTGTTCAATTTATCAAGGATCTCGCCCCAGTAGGAGGCGATCGGGTCCCCGGCTTTTTTGTTGATATCTTCCAGCTGCGAGAAGATAGGGGCCAGCTGGCGGATGTTCGTTTGGGACAAGATGAGGTCACGACGGACGGCGTTGATGTTCTCTACGATCTTGCGGCTGTTGGGTTGGAACATCTCCTGATCGATCTGATCGATGACCCCGCGGTAATGAGAGAGCATCGGATAGACCTGGGTCACCAGTTCGTTACTGAGCTCGAAGAACAATCTTTTGCCGGTGAGCGTTCCGAGCTTTGCCCGGGCTTTGCGGTCCTGCAATCGTTCGGTCAGGTCGCTGATCGAGGGGACGTCTCCATAATGTACGGTCACAATGAACTTGTCCGACCAGAACACGTCTATCTCGGTCATCGTTACGCGGAAGCAGGTGCGCGAACAGACCGGGACCTGCAGGATCGCAAAACGATATTTTTCGTGGATCTCGACCTTGGGACGTTGATAGGATGAATGACAGTCCTCGATATCAAGAGGATGGAACTTGAACTTCTTCTGAAGGAATTTCAGTTCGTTCTCGTCAGGGTTACGAACATCGAGCCATTTGATGCGGCCGATCTTGATCGTATTGATCATGATACTTTACCTTTTGATGTGCAAGAATTATTCAGGTCTGCGTTATGATACTCGTTTTTCTAAAAACGTAAAGAGGGTACTTTTCGTTCTATGCAGGTAATGTCATTTCGACAAGCTTGGCGGAGACCCCCGGTAGTACCCCTAATTTCCGGGTCAGCTCATCTTGCTTCTCCTTGTCACCGACCAGTTCCAGGATGATGAGCCCGGTATCGGAGCAAGCGGCGAGGACACCGTCATGGATACCGAGACGGGTCTTGATCAGACAGCCCCAGGTAGTGAGTATCTTCTGGACGTTCACGGCGGAATCCTTGCGATGATCTATCAGGATGAGCAGTACGTTCTTGTTCATGGGGCACCTCTACAGATAATTATCGAGTATTGTTGAAGTGAGAGTCAAGGGATTTAACTCATTCCGAGCTGGCCGTGGGGTGAACTATGATATCCCGAACGGAGCGAGGACACGTGCGAGCACGCCCTGGGTATGGGCGATGGCCACGCCGTAGTTCGTGATAGCTACGCCGGCCTCTTTTGCTTTATGTATGCGGGAGAGCATTTCACGCCGGTTATGCATACAGCTCCCGCAATGTACGATCAATGAGTACTCCTTGAGGTCCGCAGGATAGTCACGACCTGCGACTGTTTCAAAACGGA
Source organism: uncultured bacterium (assembly GCA_964653455.1). Taxonomy (GTDB): domain Bacteria; phylum Margulisbacteria; class Termititenacia; order CAZZFK01; family CAZZFK01; genus CAZZFK01. Next base: position 213,296 of record CAZZFK010000001.1, on the reverse strand, counting down.
TGTCGGCTTTTGTATGCTCCTTGATCCACCGGGGAAGCTTCACTCTTCCGATATCATCCTCGAGCGCATGATGGCTGCAGGCTTCAGCGATAAGGACCTTATCCCCGTTCTTAAGGCTGTCTATCTTTTTCGCTCCATTGGTCAGTTCCGGGAGGTCTCCTTTTTGACGGGCCAGAATTATCGAGAAGGTGGTGCAGGGAACGTCCGCAGGTGTGTCGGCCACCATCTTATCGACGACCTGTGAGTCGCAGACCACCAGGTCCGGCTTTTTGTTCAACAGGGACAGGCTGTACGCGTATTCGCTTTCTTTCACGGTCAGGACGACAGCGTCCGCATCGAGCGCGTCGCGTATGGCCTGGACCTGCGGAAGTATGATGCGTCCTTTAGGGGCTTCTATGTCTATGGGGACGATGAGGACCACAAGACCTCTTTTCGGTATCAGGTCCCCCAGGAGGGGCGGCGGGTTGAGGAACCCTTCCGGACAGACCTCAAGGACCTGTTCTTTGAATCGGTTCACGGTCCGTTCCCGTTGAGCGCTGTCCGTAGCGGAGCAGGTGATGAGCTTTTCCTCAGGGATACGGATATTCTTTAAAAGCGCAGGGGAGGGGTTCCCCAGGTCCACTTTGTTCATTATATAAAGGAGCGGGATCTTTTTATCTTTCGCCAAGTGCTGTATCTCCTCTTCGAACTCGGTCCAGATGTCCGGTTCGCAGACGAGGACGGCGATATCCGCGCGATCGAATATCTTTTTGGTCCGTTCGATACGTTTTTCGCCAAGGACCGACGTGTCATCGAAGCCTGCGGTGTCGAGGAATACTACGGGACCGATGGGCAGTAGTTCCATTGTTTTTTCAACGACGTCGGTCGTCGTGCCCGGGATAGGGGAGGTTATGGCCACGTCCTGTCCTGCGATCATGTTCAATACGCTGGATTTTCCGACGTTCGTACGTCCAAATATCCCGATATGGAGCCGTAAGCCTTTTGGTGTGTTCTGCATTGCGGTAGCCTAGCAATAGGTGGTCATTTTGTATTTGATAAATATCAATAAATCAGGGGTGGATACAGGTATGTATAAAATGGCAGTACATGGGGTATGTATTATGAAGGAACCCGCTTGGCGTTCTTAGATAAGGTGTGAACTATGTTCAGGCATACAAAGATAATGGGGTTCGATGATCCTGTAAAAGATATATCCTTTTTAAAGAAGGATGCCAGCCCTGTTCAGGTAAGACCCTATACAGATGCGGTCATTTCATCTATTGATAATATCTTTTTCAAACAGAACCTGGCTTTTAGCGGTGATGGCATGCAGCTTCAGAACGATTTTTCCCTTTTCCCTCAGATAGATCTAAATCCGATCTCTCGGTCAATGCATAATGCGAAGTTGATGGTCAAAGAACTATCAAAAAGTGTTTTTGAACATTGCTACAGGGCCATGTTCGAAAGCACGGAAAAAAAGGCATGGTCATCGATAATACTGACCTATGGAGCGGCCAGTGCGTACTATATTTATTCCGTTGCGCCGCTTATAAAGAATATGTTCTCACTTTCGGAAATATCGGCAGGCATTACAAGCATGGTAGTCTCTAGTTTTTATCTATTTGCTGCGATACCATTCTTTAGTACGAGTATTGTTGCAAATATGGTCGGGCTATTCAGAGGTCCTGAATGTGAGCCGCTCCCGATGCAAGAAAAAGACCTGCCGCATGTGACAATAACCATTCCTACATATAATGAACCTTTAGAGCTATTGAAGAGTACATCCCTCAGGAGTGCTTTGGAGGTGGATTACCCGAAAGATAAGCTTGATATTGTTGTTCTTTCTAATGGTGTTCGGAAGCCGGAACTAGAGGCCTATTGTACTGAATATGGTATTACCTTTATTCATCGTGACGGCAAAGAGGGTGGTAAGGCAAGGAATTTGAACATAAGCTTGGGACTACGATCTTATGCGGATAATGTTTTTTATCGGCCGAAGGGTAATCTATTTCTTCAGATCGATTGTGATATAGAGTTTGCGCCTGATCTCTTGAAAAAGTCAGTTCCGGAGTTCAGGGATAATCAGAAACTTCCGTTCTTGGTTTATGATGTGGATGATAAGGGTGATGACAATTTATTCAATCAACCTATTGCGGCATTAAATCGTGCAAGGTCAAAATTGACGCATACTGTTGAAAGGATAGGTCATGCAACTTCAGGAGGTTATGCTATTTTGTATCAAAAGGCCGCTTTTGAAGACGTTGGAGGATGGAAAGAAGATTTTGTTGGGGAGGATTGGGCAACGGGACTATCGTTGCGGGCGGAACACTCTTATTGGGATAAAGGTAAACGGATCTCTTATGTACATGTGGTCGATCATTCACCGGAGGATCTTGATCGTTTTAAAGTACAGCAAAAACGTTGGGCTAAAGGAGGGGTCGAATCCCTTCGAAGGATAATGCCATCTTTTGTTCATGCAAAGCATATTCCTTGGAATGAAAAAGCGGACATGTGTTATCGGTTTTCATATTATCCGCTCTCTGCCTATATGTTTGCGATTGCCCCGCTCATCTTAAGTGTTACTGGCATCATTGGACTACAATCTCATGCTGACTTTTCATTGGTCAATTCTATCTATCAATATAGTAGGCCTTTTGGGCATGCTTTTCTTGGTATAATAGGCATGGATTTTATAAATCTTGTAATGAGTAAAAAGATCAAGCAGGCATTTCAAAGTATTGTATTCATAATCCCTGCGTTCCTTGGTTTTATCAGTGCAGGACTGTCTATTGCGAAAGGTGTTTTTGAGGGGTTTTCTTCAGATACGATATTTCACGTTACTCCAAAGGGTAAGATACAAACAAAAAATCCGTTCATTGATGTGGTAAAAAAGCATTATAAAGAACTGATCTTTGGCGGGGTTCTGTTCTCTATATCGTTCATGCTTCCTTTTGCTCCGATATTCATTGTTGCTTCTGTTTCATTTATGGTCGGGCCTTTCTTATCCCTGATCCCGCTGAAACGAAATAAAAAATAGAACCAGCTGTCCGGGGTCGAGCTTTCGCAGATGAGCTAAGGAACACTATCCCGCATGTACTTTTTCGCCAGTGCGCCGCTCAGGTCGGCCAAAAGCTCGATACTGACGTCCTCCGGGATCCGGTCGAAGGCCCCTTGTTCAATGAGCGTCAGTATCTTTTCCTGTGCTGTCGGACATTCTGCGTTCGGTGAGGGGCCCTGTAAAAGGAGCGGGAGGAGAGCTATCCATATCTCTTCGACGCTCAGGGTATCGAATCCCCGGGCTTCTTTCAGGAGCCGCGCGATCTTGCCATATACGGGTGCGGCCCGGTCAGTCGTACTGTCGGTCAGGAACAGGGAGTCCATTTCATCCTGAGAAATGGTGAACAGTTCTCCGTCCATGATGATCTTGTTGAACACGTGGCCTGCTCCTTGTTGTATCGTTGGATCCCTGCTTTTGGATATCGTAGCCTGTGGCGGTATGTTTCATGAAAAAACGCAGAACGTACCGAGAGTAACATTCATTGAAAACTACCCCTGCTAACGCTACAATTTCAAAATATGGATAAGATGGAAGTCTCTCAACAACGTGGGGTATCGATATTGAAGATCACGGGGGATATCGAGAACGAGGATGGCCGTCATATCCTTGAAACGATACGGGCCTCCGATACCGCGCTCCCGTTCTGGCTCATAGACGTTCCGACGACCCGTTTCTTCGACAGTGCCGCCCTTGAAGCCCTGACGGATGCATATGTCCATGCTGAATCCCACGGAAAAAAAATGTTCCTTACCTCGGTTACTCCCGATGTCCGGGAGATACTGCATATCACGGGGCTGGACAAGCAGATCCCCGTCCGTGAGAGCGTGGAAGAGGTCCTGCAACAGATATTCCGGCAGAAGGGTGATCCGCAATGAGCTTTAAAAGCATCGGTACCGAGCTCGTAGCACAGGGACTTCTTTCCGTCCGGGACCTTGATGTCGCGTCAAACACGCATCTGGAAAAGAACGAGACCTTCATCCGGACGATAAGCGACCTGGGGCTGATAGATCAGTCGCTGCTCGCTGATTTTCTTTCGGAATACGCAGGCATACCGCGCTATAAACTTGCGGGTAAAAAGCTGGACCTGAGCGTTCTGCGGCTGGTCCCCGGAGAAGTGGCACGCAGGTATTCATTCTTCCCGCTGTTCAAGGTCAAAGATACGTTATTTGTGGCCATGGCGGACCCCCTCGATCATAAGGCCATTGAGGAGCTTGAGTTCCATACCAGATGCCGTATCGAGCCGGTGGTCTCAACGCTCGCCGAGATAACCGCGGTCCTTGACCAGCATTTCGGGGTGTTCACGTCCATCAAGAAGATAATCGATGATCTGGACGTGCAGGGGTTGAGCGATATAACGCTCGGCATGGTGGAGAACCAGGTGTTCCAGGCCTCTTCCGCCGCAGGGCCCGTCAATCGTCTTCTGCATCTCATCATCTCTCATGCCATACGGGAACGGGCGAGCGATATTCATTTTGAACCGGTCGAAGCGGAGCTCAAGGTCCGTTTCCGTATAGACGGTGTGCTGCGCGCCATGATGACCTTCCCGAAACATCTTTCCAATTCGCTCATCTCGAGCATCAAGATATTGGCCCGCATGGATATCGCCGAGAAGCGCGTACCGCTGGACGGCGGGTTCCAGGTGAAGGTCGAGAACCGTCTGATAGACCTGCGCGTTTCCAGTTTCCCGGTGCTCGACGGCGAGAAGATCGTCATCCGTCTACTGGATAAACAGAGCGTGCTTTTCGACCTGGAAGACCTGGGCATCATGCCGGACATGCTCACATCGCTCCTGCCGCTCATCACCAAGACCTATGGCATCATCCTGGTCACGGGTCCTACCGGCAGCGGTAAAACGACGACGCTGTACGCGATACTCAATCGCTTGAAGAGCGTCGAAAAGAACATCGTGACCATCGAGGATCCCATTGAATATCATCTGGACCTTATCAATCAGTCTCAGGTGAATCCGAAGGCCGGTCTTACGTTCGCCAAAGGACTGCGTTCGTTCCTGCGTCAAGACCCGGACATCATCCTGGTCGGGGAAATTCGCGACCCGGAAACGGCAGAAATATCCTTCCAGGCTGCGCTTACGGGGCATTTGGTCTTCAGTACGCTCCATACAAATGATGCCCCCTCATGTATCACGCGTCTTGTGGAAATGGGCATCGAGCCGTACCTGGTCAGTTCCACTGTCATCGGTGTGCTCGCCCAGCGCCTGGTGCGCAGGGTCTGCCCGAAGTGCAAAGTGAGCTACACACCTGATGCCGACGCGCTGCAGTGGGCGGGGATCAAGCCCGGCAGTGTTTCTTTCTATCGCGGCGCCGGATGTCCGGATTGTCAGGGCAGCGGTTACAAAGGGCGCCTGGGCCTGTATGAGCTCATGGTGCCGGGCGAGGTCGTACAACGGCTGCTCGGGACCCCGGGGACGACTTCAGGCGATATCGGGATAGCTGCCCAGCGCGAAGGTATGCGGACCTTTAAAGATGACGGTATCCTCAAGGCTAAAGCGGGTATGACGACGCTTGAAGAGGTCATGAGGGTCATTCGCTAGCCTCACACCTCGTCCCCCTCTCCCCCTCGACAAGCTCGGGGCATGCAGGAGTGGGGGATGGGGGTGGTGAGGAGGGAGTACACAGTTCAATGCCGAAATATTCATATGCAGCCCGGTCCATCACAACTGGCGAGACCGTTCATCATGAGGCGGAAGCGTCATCTCCGGAGATGCTGCGCGATCGTCTCTATGTAGAAGGTCAGCAGATGCTGGAGGTCCATCTGGTCCAGCGTACGTTACTGGAACAGGTTCAGGACTTTTTTATGCGTGTGCCGATCGATGATCTGCTGGTCTTTATCCGGCAATTAGGCACGCTCATCCGCGCAGGGATACCGCTCTTCAAGGCAATTCAGATAGTTATCGATCAGACCGACGAGCCGCGGCTCAAGCGCATCGTCACATCGCTCAAGAACGACCTTTCCGAAGGTTCCTCTCTGGCCAAGGCCATGACGGTCTTTCCTCAGGTATTCTCGCCGTTCATGATCAATATGGTCGACGTCGGAGAGAGCCGTGGTCAGCTCGATGAGGCTTTTGAGCGTATACTGGTCTTTGAAGAGAAGAACCGGGAGATACGGAACAAGGTGGTCTCGGCGCTCACGTACCCGATACTGCTGCTCTCGGTCGGGAGCCTTGTGCTCGTGGCAATGATCGTGTTCGTGCTGCCGAAATTCGTGCAGATATTCCAGCAGAGCAACATAGAACTGCCGTTGGCCACGCGTATCCTGGTCCATGTCTCGAATTTCGTTTCGAACTATTATCTGTTCATGTTGCTCGGCATTGTCAGTATCATTTTCGGGGCGATCTTCTTCATTCAGACGCAGGAAGGCCGCAGATTGAAGGACCTGTTCAAGTTCAAGATGCCGATATTCGGGACGGTCATCCATCACGCAGCGCTCTCTCGTTTCGCAAGGACCCTGGGCATCCTGCATAAGAGCGGGGTGCCGCTCATCCGTTCATTGGAGCTGAGCCGTGACGCGCTCAATAATATCGTCATGGCGGAAGCGATAAACACGGTCATAGACAGCGTGCGAGACGGCAAAGGGATAGCCGAACCTTTGAGCCAAAGCGGTGTTTTCCCTCAGATCATGGCGCATATGATAGGCGTCGGCGAGGAATCGGGAACGCTCGATGATATGGCGCTCAAGGCCTCGGATTTCTATGACCAGGAAACGGAGTACAAGATCAAGCGGCAGATGACCCTGCTTGAGCCGATAGCATTGATCTTCATAGCGCTCATCGTCATGTTCATAGCGGCATCCATACTGCTGCCGATGTTCAAGATGGCCGGTTCGCTCAGGAGGTTGGGATGACCCCTGAAGCAGCTGTCAAAAGCATTAAAACCAGTAAGAGCCGGCAAATCAGCGCGTTCAGGGGGGCTCCTGAAGCAGCTGTCAAAAGCATTGAACCCAGTGAAGTCCAGCTACCCAGCACGTTCAGGGCTGGCCGTGACGGCTTTACCCTTATTGAGGTCATTATTTCAGTGTTCGTGGTGGCGTTCTCTCTGGTCGCCATCCTTGAGGTGTTCAATGTAGATATTCGTTCTTCAAATGATGCCCGGGCACAGCTTAAAGCCGCGGTCCGTGCCGAGCAATTAATGGAACAGGTCGCGCAGAGCTCTCCGCCGCGCTCCTCATTCCTCCCGGAGATCGAAGTTGAGTCGGGCACTATCTCCGAACGTGTAACGGTGAATGTGCAGTGGATAGAGCGGGACAGCAAGGGTTCCGTTACTATCGTGAGGGAGTTCTTTCTATGACCATCACCCGGCTGAAGGATTTGATATCAGGGGGACGAGCGGACGGCCGCCGCGGGGTGACGCTTATGGAACTGATCATTGCGCTTTCGATATCTCTTTTTATCTTTGAGCTGATATTTTATGTGTACATGATGGCCTACCGGTCCTGGGATATCGGGTTGGTGCAGGGAAGAGTGGAAGATGAGGCGCGTAGGGCCGTGCAGTCGGTCTCGCGTGAGGTCCGCGCCGCCCGTAGCGGTTCTGTAACGGTAGGAGGGAGCGGAGCAACGTTATCGTACCTGAAGAACGATACAGGGCATATCTTTTATATGTATGTACCGGCGTCCAGTTTCCAGTTCTATCAGTACGGATCGTATAGCCCGACCCAGACCGTGCAATTGAAGCTGCTGGCATCACCTAATGTGACACAGGGGAATTACGGCACAGGGACCGTTATCGCCAAAGACCTTCTGCCGCCGCCGGTGACGATGTTCAGAGCTTCCGGAGCTGGGATATCTTTTTCCGTTGGTGCATGTGTGCGGGAATATACACTGACGCTCAATACGCAGGTCTATCCGAGGAGCATCCTATGAAGGATCAAAAAGGATTCATCCTTTTAACTGTTCTGATAGTCGTGTTCGTCCTTTCATCACTGGGTATATTGCGTGTGACCTTATCGGCTTCGCGCACGGTAGATGTTCTGCGTTATGAGAACGAACTTCAGTTATTGGCCCTTGCGGAGACAGGTCTCAGTCGGGCGCAGTCAGTGGCCGCAGACCCGGAAGCGCTCTATGCGAACTGCGACAATGAATATTACCTGGGCGAGGGCACCTATATCATTACCGCGAACGTGAGCGGGTTCCTGCATAAGATCGTCACCGTGAACAGTTATATCCCGAACAGAGAAAAGATGAAGCTCATGAAAACTGTCGTGATCGAAGGTGTGAGCATCACATCGAACTATGTATGGAGAGAACACTAGCGTTTGATGGTGATGTTCTTTGGTGACGGTTCAATCCATCTCCGCATCATTATTGTTTATCTTCAGGTTCATGAGAATGACCATGATATTCTCGAATATGATGGGCTGAATGATCCGTTTCAGCATATGTACGGTATGTTCTCTTGAGAGGTCGAACGCGGTAGACGTGTATCTGTCGAGCAATGAGCGTTCATCTGGCGGTATGGAGTGATCATGGTCAAAAGGTTTCGGGATGACCTCCTTATGCTGCCTGAATATATCGGCTTCCCCGTCAGAGATCATCACTTTGGTGATAATATACGGATCTCCGCCGTAATTCCATTCACCTCGGGCTACAGCCATGGCGAGTTCCTGTCTTATCACTACTATGGTCGTGGTTTTATAGATGCCAAAACTGGAGATCTCCTTGATATCGACGTTCATATGTTTCAGGATGTATTCCCGGTCATAAGCGGACGTGAATGGATACTCTTCTAGTATTTGAAGGAACATTTTTTGGAAAACGGTAAAGAGGTCTTTTTTGCTGATATTGGGGGTGAAAAGTCCGCTGAATTTTTGGCTGAGGCGGACCAGCATGTTATTTTTTGCCGCGATGACTTTACTGTTCATAGAGGACTCCTCTTAAGGTGTGTAAGCACTATGTACCTGAAGATATCGTAGGCTGTGATATGCGGATTTCATTAATGTCCGGGAGATCTCTTTGCGGCTCTGAACGCATGGATAGCGGTCATGAGCTGTGTGTGCAGACCTTCCGGTGCCATGACGATACCTGGCAGGCGTTGTTTTCCGTTCGGGTCGATCATGATCCTATCCGGCATAAAGGGGAATATATCGCTGCCATCGAGATAGGTAGCTTTATATCCGTATGTTTGAACGATGAAGGCCATAGGCAGTACATCCTCGACAGGTGACGGCGGTTTTATGTAGATATCGGGAGCCAACAGGTCGTTCGTGAGTTCCGGGATGATCTCCAGTCCTTTGAGCTGTCCGGAGACGCCCAGTTCATGATAACGGACATGACAACAAACGTCTTCCAGTGCCGTATAGACCGGGTCTTTGTCGATGACGGAGGAACGGTATATGCTGATGATGGCATCGGATAATTTTTTTTCCGGCCGAGGTGTATGTATCAGTATTTTGCCGTTGAATATGACCTTATTATGCGCTTCTAGGCGGAAGGTCCTTGCATATGAAGCGGCAATATGGTCGGGTGAATAGACCATGGCGTATTCCGGGTAACCGTTATCTAGCAGGATGAAGGACGTACAGTAGCCCGGTTTGCCTTTGCTGAAATTATCTGTGCCGTCTATCGGGTCTGTGATCCAGATATAGCGGAACGTATTGAAAAGGGCGCGGTACTCACTTTTTATCTGTCCGGAGGCTTCATGTCTGGATATGCCCCAATGTTTTGAAAGATAGTTCAATCTTTCCGCGAAGGATTCCTCACCCAGGACCGTTGAGTCATGAAGGAGCGTCGGCAGTGTTTTGTTGTATAGGTGCTGTATCTTTACATCTGCGTCCGTTACGGCGGATCCGTCATATTTGTTTGTACTGAGTTGAAAGGGGCTGAGCATGATGCAGGAGACCGTGTGCAATAGGTCATCCATGACCAGATGGAGGTTCGGGCAGGTATCATCGAGACTGATCAGTTTGTTGAGCATGCTGGGTGGATATCGGAGGGAATATGCGATGATTGCAGAGTGGAACGGGTAAAGACTATTGTTCGGTGATAGGACACCTTACGTACTGTCGGAGCGTCTTAATCTTTTTTTCATTGTGCGGTCATTCTGAAAAACAGACTATCTTTTGTGTGATGATGTCCGAGATAAGACGTACGTTCATTGCGCAGACCTTTATGACATCGCTGTACTTGGCATATTCCGGAAGGAATTCGGTCAACAGGTTGGGCAGGGAGTTCAAAAGCTCGGAGCGCAATGACACGTTCTCTTTTTCCAGGAAGAGCGCCACATAACAGATATCCATCTCGATCAAGTCCTGGAAAAAATGCGAGCCGAGTGAAAGTTCCGGCTGTAGGTGTCCTAAGGGGTACGAAGTTTCAACGATGGCCTTGAAATTATTTATCTCGGAAAAGCTCACCGGCACTCCCATGGCCGGCATGCTGGCCCCCCAGCGTCCCGGTCCGATCAGTATGGTGCGTTGGTCTGGCCCTGCTGCCTTTTCGCGATTGAGGCGTCCGATCACCCGGGCGATATCGTATTTCTCCTGTTCTTTCAGCCGGCTGTAGGCTTCCGGATCGATGTATATGACCTGCGAGAGCGTCTCGTCGATGTTCCCGCCGATAAAGAAGCCGACAGAACGGAAGAACGTTCGTTCGTCATCCATGTGTTCAGGCAACGCCACACGGCTGCCGAGCGCCGTCGCATGGAACGGGCGGCATTGCACCAAGTTGATCTTCAGTTCGCCTTCTTCGGTGAAGTTCCCGGTGAACTCTATGTCCACGGGGAATTGATAGGCCTTCTCGATGGTTTTGAGCATACGCTGCATGTTCGGGGCGAAGGATGTGGTCGACAGGAACTCGTCGAAGGTCACCAGCCAGAGGTCTTTTCTGTCCGAAGCGTATTGCTGCCGGTAGGCGATCATTTCATGGTCTTTTTCAGCGAGCCTTTCCAGCTTCAGGTCCGTCTTTTCCTCCACCAGTTCGTCCAGCGGCAGGGTCTGCAAGGTGTTATGTTTCTTGTTCAATAGGTCCACGTTATGCTGCGAGTACTTGCGGGTATCGTCCTTGCTGGCATGCGGCTTGAGCAGCGGTTGGTCGAGCGCCACGAGCCGCGGGTAATCATCCTCGACGCGGTTGACCGCGCGGGTCCCCAGTCCCAGTACGAGACGCAGCATCCCGGCCTGAGGGTCCATACCTTCCTGCCACAGGAACGTATTATAGGAGAGCCCAACTCCCGCGAGGTCCGGGAAGAAATATTTCTGTTTGTGCGCTCCCGAGACGCGCTGCACGAGCAACGCCATCTGTTCTTCCTTGTCCGCCAGACCGCGCTGCAGACGATAGGCCAGGGCATCGTCGTTCATGGTGCTGGCGAAGATCTTTCTGATGCTTTCCGTGAAAACCAGGAGACGTCCCTCAGGCGTGCCTTGATTGACGATGAAGATGCTCTCGTACTTCCCGGCGAAAGCATTGCCGTAGCTATCCTCCAAAAGGCTGCTTGAGCGGAGGATGATCGGCGCCTGACCGAAATAGTCGACGAGGTCCTGGAACTTCTCCATGATCTCTTCCGGGAACTGTCCATGCAGCATTTTTTCCTTCAGTTCATGTGCGATAGTAAGGTCGGATGTGTTGCTCTTGTGCTTCAGCCAGGATTTCCAGAGGCCGTTCTGTACGATATAGGTGTAGAACACGTCCGAGCCGATATAGAAAGAATCGTGGTCTTCCAGAAGGTCGCCCCAGGCGAAGCTTTTGTCGTTCATCAGGATCTTGCGGGAGACCAGCATGCCGACGGCCTTCCCTCCGATATAACCTGAGCCGACGAGCCGATGCATGACCTCCACTAGGTCCTCCAGTGTGAGATGTGCCTGGATCAGTTTCAGTATCTTGGTCTCCCGCCCCAGCATCAATTCGCACAGTCTTTTGAACATTTTTGTTTTGCTCTGGGGGGCTGCTTTGGGGCGGGCCAGTTTCTCGGCTTCTGTGAGCAGTTTATCCCAGAAATCAACTTTGGCCCGGGTGGGGCGGTTCCCCTGACGGTAGATATGTGAAAGGATCCTGGTAGCCCTCCCGCTGTCGGTGACCGGCTTGAAATCTTCACCCTGCACCAGATGCGGCAAGAACATCGTGGAGGAATATCTTCTCCAGACCTTTAGCGGGTGTATGTACAGGTCCTTGTTCAGCGAGTAGATGTCGAACAGGAGCTGGGTAGTATCCCTGATACGGGCGATGGTCTTGGCCGAATGGTTCTGCCGGTATATGCCGAAGTAGGCGATAGTATCCAGTTCAAAGAGGAGCGGACAGGTGACCATGAAAAAATTACCTATCATCAGGTCCGTCGCCCAGGCCTTCAATAGCGCGGAAAGACAATCGAACACGTAGAAGACCTCGCGGCCTTCTTTGTTGATGATCTGATGGACCTTCACGGTGAACGCTTCAAAGCTCTTGTGGCAGCGCAGGTCGAAGATCTTCAGACCTTTATGCTTGGTGAGGAGCGGCGGGTGGTCCGCGAAACGGATATAGATGATCTTGATCTTCTTGGCGAGGGCCTCACGGACAAAGGGCGCGACGAACTTCTTGTAGTCCTGCAGTGTATCTATCTGCCAGACGACATTATCGCCGATGCGGATATGCTGGACGAGTTCGTCCAGCCCTTTGAGCCCTGACGCTGCTTTATCGAATGCGGGCATGCTCTTTCTCCCTCGGTACGCTATCCTGACCTGATTTTATCATGCTTCTGTTCAAGTTGGTGTCTGGCGCCTGTTTTGCTGGGCGTGGCAGTAAAAAATGATATCTATTCAGGGGGTAATGGAGGTATTTTTTAAGCAATAAATACAGGCATTTTAATACCCAAATATATTATTGCCAAAATATGGCAATCATATTGCTTCTATGTCAAAATAACATATGCGCAAGCAAGTGAAAGCTATTAAATACCTTACAGATTATATTGAGCTGACAACGCGAGAGTATTTAGATAAAGATAAAGATCTTTTGATCAAGAACAAACTATCACGACAATATTTGCTGAATAATCTTCATATTCCCCAACGAACATTAGACCGTAATCTGAAAAAGCTCATGGAAGAAGATATGGTCAGGGTTGAAAAAGAAGGGAAATCTACGTATTACTTCACTAACCCTGTTCGTTTAGCAAAGGGTGCTTTTTCGCTATCTCCTAAGGAAGCAGAAGCTTTACTTGTAGCAGAAAGATTCCTGCCTTCTTTTGAAGGCACGCCTCTCAAGACCCATTTTAAGTCTGCCGTCGCAAAGATCATTAAGGCGAATATGGGGCAGCACAAGCTCGATACAAAGAAGACTATGGCCAGATATTTTATCGGGCATATTCCTTATTGTGATTTTGCATTTTCGGACGTATTTGAACGTATTGATGCGGCGATCGAAGCGAAGACTTCACTGAAAATTGAATATTATACGTACACGAAACTCCAGGATAATAAGTTCGTTGCGGAAGAAAAAGTCATCGAGCCATACGTTTTTGTGTATAACAACTATCGCTGGTATGTATTGGCGTATTGCCTGGATAAAACACGGACTGGCTTTGTTCTTTTAGCTTTGGCCAGAATAAAGAGCATGCGGCAGCTGCACAAGAAATTTAAACCAAGGAGTAAGGAATTAAAGAGGTTTTTAAATGCCCAAAAAAGGAAAAGCAGCAGATCTGTGGAGGTGCGGATATCCCCGAAGATCGCCCCCTACCTGTATGAAATGAAGACCTTTGCCAATAGTGCCATTTATTCGAAAGGGATATGGAAAAAAGAACTTTTCAGGAATGTCATACAAGAAGCTGCGATGCTCCCTTCCAATATAAAAGCAAAGTTCTTTTTTAATGATTTTGAATGGGATACTTTGGCGGATAAATATGCATTAGAAAAATGGATATTGGGTTGGGGCGGGGATGTAACGGCCTATGCTCCCCGGGAGCTTACGGAGCGGATCTTTAGTGTTGTGAGCAAGATGAAAGATAATTATGAAGCACAGCTGACAAGCATCAGGAGTAATGAAGTTGAGGCGGAAAAGTATTTTTATGAGTATGAAAAGGATCCCGAGAAAACGATCAATCATGTGATAGAGCAGATGGAGGGGAATAGGGCTGGCAAAGAAATGAATACGGAGCTCAGGAGCGCTCTCGCGGAAGAGGTCATTAAGTTGCTTTCCGGCAAGTCGAAGTATCAGCCGGGCTGCGGTACGATTCTGCAGGTATTAAAGCAAAGAATGGCAAATAGATATCATAAAGATACTACAAATGCGAAGGTGGCGTTCAGGTATTTTTATGATGCATATGGCGAGAAAGGGCAGGATGAAGATAATTCTTGATGTGTTATTTTAAGAAAGGTACAAGGTAAAAGGGGTTTCTATAATGAAAGAAAAAATTAATGCTGGTATTGAATTATATGATAAGGGTAAATATCAAGAAGCCTTTGATTTATTAAGTGAAATAATAAAAACTGCTAATAATGATACCTCTATCTATCTTCCGCAAGCGTATATGTGGCGAGCATGGGCGACAGAGAAGTTAAATCATCCTGATGCAGTTCAGCAAATGTTTGAGGATTATAAAAAAGCATTGGATATTGTTGAGCGCTTTCCTGCAGAGGTAAATGGGTTGAAGCGATGTTATGAGGATATTATTCATAATGATAGAGGTGATTTGTATTTTAACAACGCCGATTATGAAAATGCACTTAAAGACTATAAAAAGGTTCTTGAGAGTGGTCGCAATGATATCGATGAGAAAGTATATTGGCGCGTGTGTCAGATTAATTTCGCATTGGAAGACTATCCGGCATTGGAGAAAGCTTGTTCTGTCTATATGGATAAAAGAGAGCGTTCAGAGTTAAAAGTGGTTGGTTATTCATCGCCTAGGTGTCATATATGTTTCTTTCGTGGCCATGCAAGGATGAAGCAAGCTAAGCATAAAGAAGCTCTTGATGATTATATTGAGGTGCTTAAAACTCCGATGATGGATGCTTTTGATTGGATAGACCTTGCAGTCGATATAAGTGCTTTATTTGAGGAGTTTGAGCTGCAGATAGACAATTTGGCTGATCTCTGCCCTGAATATAAGAATGAATTGTCGAATGCGATAGTATTCTTCTGCTCCGATACTAGCCAATGTCATGGATTTCCATCTTATGAGAAAGCTCTGGAGCTCAATCCAGATAATGAATATGCTTATTATTTCATCGGGCTAGAGGACCAGAGTTTTGGTAATATTGAGGATGCGCTTGATGCCTTTAATAAAGCAATAGCGATTAACGGTAATTTTATAGCAGCTATAGAAGCTAGAGCTGAGTTGTATCGGGAAAGAGGCGAGATAGAAAAAGCTTTGGCTGATACTAGAAAAATTAGAGAACTTCAATTTGATCAAAAGAGCAAAGTTGAATCTGAATTATCTCAGCATTTCTTTACTGAGCAGAAGCAGCAAGAATGTCTTCTGAGATTAGAAAAGTATGGGAATAGGTATGAATTAAAGGACGATTCGGATAATAGTATTGGAGATCCCCGTCTGGGGAAATTGTTAGATGAAATGTATTTTTGTTATTTTATTGGGAAATATGAGTCTGCTTGTAGCCTGGGGTGTTCCTTGGCCGAGCAGGCTGTTCGCAAAAAATATCGATCGCTTTTGGTTAGCTCCGGTAAGGACAGTTTTATGATAGTGGATAAGGATAAGATAGAGGTAGAGAAGAAAACGGAGAGTATGGATGAGTGTGAATATTTTCTATTGTTGAACAGCCTTAAAAAGAGTTGCTTGTGGAGTGGAATGGACGAAAAGGTATTTGCTAATGCGCACGATGTTCGGAAAATTCATAATACATTGAAGCATGCGAATTTTCCGGGTTGTATAATGGATAAAGAAAAATACCGCTATCTTAGCTACACCGGGAAAATATTAATTAATGTTTCAAAAGAGGATGTCAAAAAGTATTGTTTGGGAGAAAAGCCTGATGAGGTCTTGGCTTGGTCTATTACTAAGTCTGTTGCGTATATACTTGAGAAATTATATGGTGAAGAACTGATTGTTCATGACAAAAGGTATACCGCGTCGGAAAGTAATTGGGAACAGGTTCAGAATATGCTAAAGAATTTTAATTCACAAGTAGAAACTGAATGATACGGAAGGTATTTGGCTGTCAGTAAAATAGTATTACTCAGCAATAAATTGTCCGATATTTCCCTGATTTGTATTGTCAAATGACTAATAAACAAACTTGCCAAAAAATGGCAAGTAAACCTGCTATATATGGTTGTGTGGGGCCTTGTTGTTATTCAGTAGCAGGAGGTGATGTATGTATGCAGCCATTCCGGGGGTGGTCGTTTTTCTTGTCACGGTGTTCTATTCCCGGCTGTATGGGTATGCATTGTTTGGCGTGTTGTATGTTGTATTTTTGCTTTGTTTGTTGCAGGAACGCGAGGAACAGAGCAAAAAGGGTATTAAGAAAAGGAGAAGAAAATGAATATGAATAAACTTGAAAATGCTATGAAACAGGTGGTCCTTATGGGGGAAAATCCCGGAATGCATGAATCAATTATGCAAGGCCTTTTTGTGTTCTGTTTGGCAAAAGGCGTATCTATAGTATTTGGGAAAAACTAAAGAAAGAGGTGTATATATGTTCTGGAAAATATTTGCAACTACCGCATATTGGCTGTTCTGGTCTTCGATATGGTGGTCCAGTGATTCAATACCAAATGACGGTGGTTATCTGGGTATGATCGGTTTTTTAACGATCACGGCTTTCCTTATGGCTGTGTTTGTCGCGTTCTGGAACGCAGCTGTGACGAGCGGGAACCTCTATCCTCAAAATGATTGCCCCTGGATATATCTTGATAGGATCGCGTATGTATTCTTATTGATCGCTATTTTCGGTCATCTTGTTGTGATGCAGTTCAATATTATGCATCTTGATCTGATGACCTTGTTCTGTCTATTTATGGGTTTTCATGTGGCAAAATTCTTTTTGTGGTCCTTGTTCGCATGTGACCAAAGCTCGGTTTCTCGGGAGGTATTGGAGAAATTACGTGATGTTTTGGGTATTCACTGAGTGATATAGAGAAGTGGGGCTTGGCTTGGTTGGTGTCTGGCACCTGTTTTGCGCATGCTAGCCCAGAAAACAGTATTCAGCTCAGGGGGGTACAGGCAAGGACAGCCCCTTTACTACGATGCTATACTTTTCCTATGGATGAACTATTGCTGACCCAAAAAGATTTTATTATTGAAAGTCTGGGGGATGCCGGGGTACCGACGCCAGAGACGGCTTCTGTTCATTTCGTGACCGATGAAGACAGGATCATCTTTCATCAGCACCTGCGTCATCAGGACGATTATTGTGCGCGAAACGAGGCATTACCTTCTATGGAGCTCGCCGGTCCGCGCAAGAATATCTTTTTTTCTTCAGGCACGGTCAAGGCAGGTATTGTTACCTGCGGCGGTCTGTGCCCGGGGCTCAATACCATCATTCGTTCCATAGTTCTTACCGCTGAGCAGTTCTATGGTATCTCAACGGTCTATGGGTTCCGCAACGGGTATGCCGGTCTCAATCCGGACCTTGGTATCGAACCGATAGTGCTGACCTCGGCCATGGTCGACAATATCCATGAACAAGGCGGTACTATCCTCAGTTCTTCTCGCGGGCCGCAACCGGTCGATAAGATGGTCGATCGTCTTATTCAGTTGGATGTGCGCCTCCTGTTCGTGGTCGGTGGCGACGGCACTATGCGCGGTGCGCTCGATCTGGCGCAGGAGATCAAAAAGCGCGGGGCCGTGATCAGTATCATCGGCATTCCGAAGACCATCGATAATGACATCGCTATCATCGAGAAAAGTTTCGGGTTCGAGACCGCCGTGCAGGAGGCGAGCACGGCCATTACGTCCGCCCATGTGGAGGCGAAAGGTGCCCATAACGGTGTTGGTATCGTGAAGCTCATGGGGCGTGAATCCGGATTCATCGCTTCTGCGGTGACCCTTGCCAATCCGGTCGTGAATTACTGTTTCATTCCTGAAGTCCCGTTCAGGCTCGATGGTCCCGGAGGACTTTTGTCCGTGCTGGAAAAACGCTTGGCCATCAAACAACATGCGGTCATTGTGCTCGCCGAGGGTGCCGCGCAGGACTTGTTGCAGGGCGAGACCGGCCATGATGCATCGGGCAATGTGAAGCTCAAGGATTGCGGTGTGTTCCTGTCGCAGAAGATCAAAGACCATTTTAAGGGCAGAAAGATCGAAGTGAACGTGAAATATATCGATCCGAGTTATATGATCCGTTCCGTCCCGGCGACGGCCGACGACAATATCTTTTGTCTGATGCTCGCCCAGAACGCCGTGCACGCGGCGATGGCCGGAAAGACGGCCATGGTCATTGGCTACCGCAACGGGCATTATGTGCATCTTCCCATGACGCTCATTACCCGGGAACGCAAGAAGGTCGACCCTGCGAGCCGTCTCTGGACCACAGTATTGGAAACCACCCGTCAACCGGTGATGAAGTAGTCAGTATCCCTTGAAAGGTCGAACATCGTGAAGCCTATTGAACTTTTAGCTCCCGCCAAGGACCTGGAATGCGGTATCGCCGCCATTGATTGCGGTGCAGATGCCGTATATATCGCGGCCGAGCGGTTTGGTGCCCGCCGTGCGGCCGGGAACGCTATCGCTGATATCGAAAAGCTCGTCAAATACGCGCATGTCTATTGGGCGAAGGTGTATGTGACGGTCAATACGATCATCGGTGACGAATCGCTCGGGCATGTTGCCGGGCTCATACAACAGCTGTACGCCATTGGGGTGGATGCTGTCATCGTGCAGGATATGGCGCTGCTGGAAATGGACCTGCCTCCGATACCGTTCTTTGCCAGCACACAGACGGATAACCGCACCTGGCAGAAAGTGAAGTTCCTGGAGGATGTCGGCTTCAAGCGGATCATCCTTGCCCGTGAACTGTCCTTGTCCCAGATAAAGGAGATACGGCAGCATACCTCAGTTGATCTCGAGTGTTTCATACATGGGGCTTTGTGCGTGTGCTATAGCGGGCAGTGCTATTTGAGCTATGCTATCGGCGGCCGCAGTTCTAATCGCGGTGAATGTGCGCAGCCCTGCCGACGGACCTATACGTTGCTTGATAGTTCCGGTAAAGAGATGGTCAAAGACCGACATCTTCTCTCGTTGAAGGACCTGGACCTTTCTTGTTATCTCGGTGAGCTCATCGATGCGGGTGTGTCGTCATTTAAGATCGAAGGCCGTCTCAAGGACGTGCCGTACGTCATGAACAATGTCGGATATTATCGCAAAAAGCTTGATCTTCTCCTGAAAGAAAAAGGGCTGAAGAGAGCCTCGAGCGGCAGCGTCGTTCTAGATTTTGAACCGGACCCCAACAAGACCTTCAATCGCGGCTATACGTCATACTTTCTGAAGGGAAGGCAGCCTGTCATTGCCGAATGGGGTACACCGAAGTCTCTTGGGGAAAAGATCGGACCGGTCACGAAGATCGGGACGAACTATTTTGCTGTAGATGCAGATACGGTCCTGCATAACGGTGACGGCATCTGTTTCTTTAAAGAAGATGGTACGCTCTCCGGTACGACGGTGAACACAGCGGACGGACGGAATGTGTTCCCCTTAAGTCTCGCAGATATTCAGGTCGGCACCATTATCTATCGTAATCTCGACAGGGAATTCCTGAATGCCCTGAAGAGCGCACGTACCCAGCGCCGTATCGGTGTTTCTTTGGAGCTGGGAGAAGATGCAGAAGGCTTGGTGTTGAGGGCCATTGATGGGGACGGGAACAAAGCTGAATTTCGTCAAACCATCGAAAAAGTTCCTGCAGATAATAAGGAGAAGAGCGAAGATACTATCCGGAAACAGCTCGCTAAACTGGGCGATACGGAGTTCGTTTGTACGAATATCTCTATCACAACGAGCTCCATGTATTTCATCCCCATCAAGATACTTAATGAATTGCGCCGTCAGCTTATCGCTGCTTTGCGTACGGTACGTGATGGGTCACGTCCTAAAATGGTCGGAGGTATTGTCCCGAACGATGTGCCGTACCCTGAAAAAGAACTGACCTATACCAGCAATGTCCTCAATAAAAAAGCAGAGGCGTTCTATCGCCGTCACGGAGTGGAGAAGATAGAGCCTGCTGTGGAGTCCGGCCTGGATATGCATGGCAGGCAGGTCATGACCACGAAATACTGTATCCTGCATCAGCTGGGGCTGTGCCGAAAAGTTACCGGTGATACAAGTGCTGAGCCGTTGTTCCTGCGCGATGAGGATGGCCGCGAATTCACACTGTTCTTCGACTGTAATGCCTGCGAGATGCAGGTGTGGGGCTAGCGGTTATTTTACACGTTTGTGGAAATTCAATATCGCACTGTTCAAAATAACGATGCCGAACACGGTGAGCGAGACGAGCTCTGGCCATAAGGCCGCTATCCCTGATCCTTTCAGTATGATCCCTCTTACCACCTGCATGAAATAACGTGTTGGGTTCAGGAACGTCAGTCCCTGGATGAATGGCGGCATGTTCTCCACCGGGACGAAAAATCCGGAGAGCAGTATGGCGAATATCGAAAAGAACCACGAGAAGAACATCGCCTGTTGTTGTGAGGCTGAGACCGTTGAGAGGAATATCCCGATACCGAGCGTGGTCATCATATAGATGATGCTGAACAGATAGAGCAGTAGGAGGTTCCCCCGCGGTATGATACCGAAGATGAGCCACATGGCCAGAAGTCCCACATTGAACAGCAGGAACCCCATGATCGCGAAAGGGATGGTCTTGCCGATGATCAGTTCGGTATTATGTATCGGCGTTACGGAGAGCTGTTCCAGGGTGCCGAGCTCTTTCTCTTTGACGATGTTGAGCGTGGTCAGGAACATCGTGATCATGGTGAGCAGTATCGCCAGGATCCCCGGGACGATGTTGTTCTGACTGTCGAGCTGTGGGTTATAGAGCATGCGTGGCTCAGTGCTGACCGTGTGCAGGTCGCGTATCGAGAGCGCGATGCTGCGGGACCGGAACATCCACTCCTTCTGGAGCGCGGTCATGACGCGGGTCACATAGCCGCTCGCGATCCCTGCACTGTTCCCGTCCACGCCGTCGAAAATGGCCTGTACCTGCGGGACACGACCGTTGCTCAGGTCGCGCGCGAAATACTGCGGGATGACGATGATGACCTTCGTCCTGCCGACATCGAGCAGGTGTACCGCTTCTTTCACGGTGCCCACGGTCCCTTTCATGATGAACGTCCTGGTGGAACTGAACGCGTCGATCATGCGTCGGCTGAGGACGCTCTTGTCCTGGTCCACCATGACGGTCGCGATATTGGTCACGTCCGTTGTGATCGCAAAGCCGATCATGACCAATTGGATGAACGGCAGGAAGAAGATGATGACGATATTGGCCTTCTCCCGGAAGAGCTGCCTGAATTCTTTCTGTATAAGGTATATGATCCGTGACATGATCACTCCAGTGAACTCTTGAACTTCTTGATGCTTATCCCGATGAACAGAGCGGAGATCCCGAGCAGGAACAGGACCTGCGGGACCATGGCCGTGAGCGGCATCCCTTTGAGCATGATACCGCGGATGATATAGACGAAATGCCGTGCCGGGATGATGTATGAGATGACCCTGAAGACGAGCGGCATGCTCTCGATCGGAAAGATGAAGCCGCTGAGCATGATGGTCGGGAGCATGGTGATCATCATGGCCATGATCATGGCCACACTCTGGCTTTTGGCCACGGTCGAGATCAAAAGCCCGAAACTCAGCCCCGCAAAGATATAGATGACCAGCATCACGAGCAGGGCTATCACAGATCCCTCGAACGGGACAGCAAAGAGCGTACGGCTCATGAACAGAATATTAAGCCCGCTGAAGAAGGCGATGAGGAGATAGGGGATCACTTTGCCGATGATGATCTGGCGGGGGCGTACGGGGCTGACCAGTATCTGTTCCATCGTGCCGAGCTCTTTTTCGCGGGTGATCGCAACGCTGGTGAGCAAGGCGCTGATGAGCAGGAGTATGATCGCAAAAAGCCCCGGCACGAAGAAATTCGTGGAGCGCAGGTCCGGGTTGTAGATGAATCGCGGGACCACCGTGAACGGTACGGGCAGGCGTTGGTTGATGTCCTGGTTATAGGCATAGGTTATTTGCTGCAGATAGTTATTGATGAAGTTCGCTGCGTTCGGATCGCTGGCATCGATCAGGACCTGGATACGGGTCGTGAGCTTGTGGGCAAGGTCGCGGGCGTAGTCCCGCGGGATGATCACGATACAGCGCGCCTGTTTGCTCTGGAATATCGTGTCCACGTCCCGTTCAGGCACTGTTCGTTGGGTCACCTTGAAAAAGCCGCTCGATGAGATGCGGTCGACGAGCATGCGGCTCTCCGGCGTGTCGCTCAGGTCGTCAATGACCGTCCGGATATCGCGCATATCGAGCGTGATAGCGTAGCCGAACAGTATCATCATGATGATCGGGAGGAGCAAAATGATGATGAGCGTTATCGGGTCCTTCCAGATATGGATGAACTCTTTTTTGATGATGCTTTGGAGGACCTTGTTCTTCATAGACCCCTCCCTCTTTCCCTCCCCTGATCAGGGGAGGGAGGACCGCTGAAAGCGGTGGGTGGGGTTCGAACGTCCGAAGGGGCAGGGGGTGAGGTCACAGCTTTCAGAAATACGTCCTGCATCGTATCGGAACGATATTTTTGTTTCAGTGCTGTGGGTGATTCCAGTTCGATGATACGGCCGTCCTTCATGATGCTCAAGCGGTTACAATATTCCGCTTCATCCATATAATGCGTGGTCACGAAGATGGTCTTGCCCTGGTCCGCGAGCTTATAGATCATGATCCAGAAGTTCCTGCGCGAGACGGGGTCCACGCCGCTGGTCGGTTCGTCGAGAAAGATGATGTCCGGGTCGTGCAGGATGGCAGTGGAGAGCGCGAGTTTCTGTTTCCAGCCGAGCGGCAGGCTGCCGGCCAGGGCGTTCGCGAAATCCTTGAGGTCGAGCGTATGGAGCAGTTCTTCTGTACGTTCTTTGATCTTTGATCGTGAAAGACCATAGATGCCGCCATAGAACTCGATGTTCTCGACGATGGTCAGATCATTATACAGGCTGAATTTCTGGCTCATGTACCCGATCTTGAGCTTGATCTTCTCCGGTTCTTTATAGATGTCGTGCCCGGCGACATGTCCGCTTCCGCTTGAGGGCATGAGCAGACCGCAGAGTATACGGATCGTCGTGGTCTTGCCGGCACCGTTGGCGCCCAGGAATCCGAATATCTCACCTTTATTGACCGAAAAGGAGATATGGTCCACGGCCGTGAACTTCCCGAACGTGCGGGTGAGGTCATTTACTTCGACAGCGTACTGACCATTGTTCATCTTTTATCCTTTTGTACGTCTAAAGATCAACGTGTCCATGTTGTATCCAAGGTCATTTCTTTCCCATCAACTCCAGGAACACGTCCTCAAGCTGAGGGCTGACGGTGGTGATATCGTCCATATGTATACCGAGAGAGGTCAGTGCTGCGCGGGTCCCTTCAAGGCCTTGGCCGGTCCTGTCCATGATGTGTACCCCGGCCCCGAACAATTGGACACATTCCTTGAACTCTGTGCTGAGCAATGCCTGGTACGTTTGGTAGGGGGATGTACTTGTTACATGGTATATCGGGTAGGGAAGCATTTCATTGACATGCTCCGGTGTGTCGCAGGCCATGATCTTGCCTTCATGCATGAGCGCGATATAATCGCACTGTGATGCTTCATCCATATATGATGTTGAGACCAGTATGGTCATGCCTTTCTTTGATTGTTCATGCAAAATGTCCCAGAACTCACTGCGTGATACCGGATCGACACCGACGGTCGGTTCGTCAAGAACGAGCACTGCTGGTTCATGTATCAATGTGCAGCAGAGCGCGAGCTTTTGTTTCATGCCCCCCGAAAGGGCCCCGGACCTTCTGTTCTTGAACGGACCGAGCCGTGAGAATTGGTAGAGCCGTTCGATCTTGGAGCGCTGCTCCGCTTTGGGTACGCCAAAAAGGTCCCCAAAGAAATGCAGGTTCTGTTCCACGGTCAGGTCCTGGTACAGGCTGAAGCGCTGCGGCATATACCCAATGCGTGAACGGACGAATACCGTGTTCTGATGTACGGGCTTTTCAAGAAAATTGACCGTGCCGCTATCGGCATTAAGGAGAGAGACGATGATCCGTATTGTTGTGGTCTTGCCGGCACCGTCAGGGCCTATGAGCCCGAATATCTCGCCCTGTTCGACGGTAAACGAGATATCTCTGACCGCCTTGATGCTGCCGTATGACTTGGAAAGATGGTCGATGACGAGCGGGTCCATTATTATGATCCCGGAGTGAGCTCCACGTCGATCGGCATGCCGATCTTGAGGCTGCCGTCCTTGTTCGGAACGGAAAGTTTCACGGCGTAGACCAGTGTCGTTCTTGTTTCCTTGGTAAGGATGGTCTTGGGAGTGAACTCCGCCTCGCTGGCGATCCAGGTGATGGTCCCAGAGGCTGCGGTGCTCAATCCGTCCACTTTAATGCGGACCTTTTGTCCGATCTTGATCGTCGAGAGCTTGTTGAGCGGCAGATAGATGAGCGCTTTGAGCTCGTTGAGGTCCGCGACCTCAGCGACCAGAGTTCCGGGAACAACAAACTCTCCTTTATTGACGTATTTATTAAGGATCACGCCTTTGATGGGAGAACGTATCGCGGCATCAGCGAGCTGCAGTTCTATGCCGTTCTTTTGAGCGCGTAGAACATCAACGCGTGCGGCGAGCTCGTCGCGGCGTTGTTTGGTCGCGGCACCGCTGGCCAACATCGATTCTGTTTTTTTGAGCAGATCTGAGTTGAAGCTGAGATCTGCCTGAACTTGTTGTAGTTGGACGAGCAGTTTTTCTTTATTGATGACCGCGATGACCTGTTTTGGTTCTACGGTATCACCTTCACTGATGGAGAGCATGTTCACGATGCCGGTGGTCTGCGAGGAGAGGCGGATCGTGTCGGCTTCGAGGCGTCCGTTGTATAACTCGATCTTCGTACATCCCATAGTCTGGACCAGGATTGGGAGGATTAACAGGATTAGCGGGATTTTGTTCTGTGTGAATACATTGTTTCGTTCAGTGTTGAAGCAGCTGTTCTTTATGATGTCTTTAATCCTGCAAATCCTGTTAATCCTGGTAATCTTGGCTTTAATCATGGCTTATCCTCCATTCTTTGATCGGTCTTCCACTGATCATGTCTATCTCGATCAGCTTTTGGGCGATGAGCAGTTCTTGTTGCATCACCGCCAGTTCGGCCTGGTTGAGGTCGGCATCGGCATCGCGGAAATCCGTAGCGCTCACGATGCCGTTCTCCGCCTGTTGTTCGATGATCTTCATGCGGTCCCGGGCGATCGAGGCGGCTTCCTTCAGCACTTGAAGCTGTTTTTTCATGGTCTCATGATCGCGTACGGCAGTGTCATACTTAAGGCGTAGCTGGTCCTCCAGTGTCTGGCGTTGAGTAACGATGTTCTGTTGTTCATTGTCCTGGGCCGCGGTATCCGCCCAGCGGGCGCCCCAATCCCAGACGTTCCATTGTGCGAAGATGCCGGCAACGGAATAATCCATCCACTCGTTATCGACGGGGTTCACGCCCGGTTTCCCGCGGCGAGCGCTGGTATAGGCGCTGATGTCCGGATAATCCTTGGCGCCGGCTATGGTGCGGCTGGCGGAGGTGATATCGTGCTGCAGGAGCAGGGCCTGGATATCTTCGTTGCGTGTGATGTTGAGAGCGGCGGGGGTGTCTTCAGCGAGTATGAACGCATCGGTCGGAACATCAGGTGTGAGCCCGGTCAGGTCCTGCAGTTGCTGTTCGGCGTTATGCAGTGAGGAATCGATCGATAGTAATTGTTGATCATATCTGGAGAGCGTGAGCGATATCGTCATGAGCTCTATCGGCAGTGTTATATCGTTCTTGACCCAGGCATCAGTCTTTTCATATTGGAGCTGTGCACGGTCCCGTCCTTTTTGAACGATCTCCTGCTGGAGCTTGAGCGAGCGGGCGGTGAGGTACGTGGAAACGGTACGGAACGCGATCTCTTTTTTCGTCTTTTCGGTCTGTAAGGTCATCGCGGAACGTTTGACCTCGCTGATATATACCGCAGATTCCTTGGCGAAACCGTTGAAAAGCAGCCAGGACAGTGTGATGCCGTTGTCGTAGGTGTCGTGGTCACCGAATTCGAGCTCTTTTGATCCCATCCCCATCGGCATCTCGATCGTTACGGTATTGACCTTGCTCACATACTTATAGGAAGAATCAAGAGAGAGCGTGGGCCAGAGCCTTCTGAAGGCTGCTTTTTTCTCTTCTTCGGCCTTTTTTTCACGGGCTTCAGCGGACCTGACCGTCGGATTGTTCTTGAGCGCGGCAGCAACAAGGTCCTCTATTGTTCCGGCACAAGCGGAAAAAGATACTGTCAGTATGAGCACCAGTGCCGTGATGATGTATAAGGGCTTTTTCATGGCATTTTCACCTTTGTCAGGAGTTTTTTTACGAAGCTTGAGAACGTACTTATATCGCGGTTGTTCATACCCTCAAGGACTTCCTGCCAGCGGTTCCGGATGAGCTTTTTATAGCTTTCTATCAGTTTTTTCCCTTTTGCAGTGAGCGATACGATGACCAGTCTTCGGTCTTCCAGTGTGGTGTTGCGTTCGAGCAGGTCCTGTTTGATGAGCCGGTTCACCAGTCCGGTGGCGCGCGGAAGGGACATTTGCATCCGTTTGGCCAGCGCCGACATAGTGATCTTGCCCGGTCGGTCAATGACTATCATGATGAAGAATTGAGTAGTGGATAGATTGTTCTGTGAGATGATGCTGAATTGAACGCCCTGCAGAATGACCGGGACGAGCTCGCTCAGCAGGTTCGCGGCGGAGGCGGCTTTTGCGGAAGAGGAGTTAGTTAACATATGTAAATAGTTAACATATGTTAACTAAAATGTCAACCGGGGTCCTGTTGTGGAGTGCCATGCGGATGCTACAATAATTCCATATATGGGAATCCTGCAGCTCAACAATGTCGGCCTTGCGGTCGAGCATAAGAACATCCTGAACGGCGTTACCATGGATATCTGGGAAGGCCATGTCCATGCCGTGGTCGGTCCCAACGGCGCCGGAAAATCCACGCTCGCCTATACCATCATGGGGCTTGGCGGGTACCGGCATATCACTGGCGACATCATCTTTAACGGGAAGAACATCAATGCTCTGTCCGTCGATGAGAGGGGAAAGCTCGGCATCACGCTCGCCTGGCAGGACCCAGCACGGTATGAAGGTCTTTCCGTGAAGGATTTCGTCCTGGCCGGCGCGAAGGACAAGAGCGAGGAGCATGCAAAACATGTCCTCGATCTGGCAGGCCTTGCGCCTGTCCAATATCTCACCCGTTCGGTGGATAAGACCTTGAGCGGAGGAGAACGCAAGAAGGTCGAGCTCGCATCTATCGTTGCCATGGACGCGAAACTGGTGATGATGGACGAGCCGGATTCCGGTATCGATATCGCTTCGCTGGTCAAGATCTATGAGATCTTTCGCGTTCTCAAGCAGCGCGGCGTGACCATCCTGCTCATCACTCATAGTCTTTCTGTTCTCCGGCAGGCGGAGCATGCGTTCCTGTTGTGCCATGGCAAGGTCGTGGATAAAGGACCTGTCGATAAGATCGTCCCGTACTTCGAGAATAAATGCATCCCGTGCGATCACGTGAACGCGCCGGACATCGTGGAGAACCTATGAGCGAACTGAAGGACCTGGCACGTACGTTGGCGGAAGCCGCACATACGAACCTTGCGGACCTTGAGAATAAAGGGATCGCGCATCTGTTCATCCATTTCAATAAGGTCATCACTTCGCGTGTGCTTCCCGGGCTGACCGTCGATGTTAAAGAACTTCCTGATGGTGTCGACGTGCATTTTGTCCTACAGGACGATACAAAAATAGAGCACCCCGTGCAGATCTGTTTCGGTATGCTCCCGAAGACCGGAGTGCAACGTATCGTTATGGACATGAAGCTCGGAAAGCGTTCCAAGGTCAGTATCCTGGCCCACTGTGTGTTCCCGGAAGCTGTTGATCTTCAGCATATCATGGACGCGCAGATCCATATCGGTGAAGAAGCTGAGTATTCCTACCTTGAGAAGCATATCCATGGTCCGCACGGTGGTATCAAGGTGTTCCCGAAGGCCCGGGTCATGCTCGAGAAGGGTGCACGTTTCAAGACGGAGTTCGAGCTGGTCTCCGGCCGCGTCGGCCTCATCGATATCGATTATGATACGACCTGCAAGGCCGAGAGCGTTATGGAAATGAACGCGCGCATCAACGGCCGCGAGAATGATATCGTCAAAATAAAAGAATCAGCGGCACTTATCGGAGAAGGGGCTCGAGGTGTGCTGACGTCCCGTGTGGCCTTACGTGAGCATGCTCAAGGTGAGATATATAATGTGATGACCGCAACCGCCCCGTATGCCCGCGGACATGTGGATTGTAAAGAGATCGTGCAGGGGAACGCGACCGCAAAAGCCGTACCGATCGTGGATGTCCGTGATCCCAAGGCGCACGTTACCCATGAGGCGGCCATCGGCAGCGTCGATTCAAAGCAGCTCGATACGCTCATGTCACGAGGGTTATCCGAAGATGACGCGGTTGAAATGATCATTCAGGGGTTATTGCGCTGATCAGCCGCGCAGGATCTTCCAGACAGCTTTGAGGTATTGTTTGTTCAGAACGGACATCTGTCTGAACTTGAGGAACGGCCGTTTATGCAGCGGCGGCTTGCCCTCGGTGTCGCTCCCGTAATAATAACAATAATTATCTGTCAGATTCAGGGTCTTGTCGTTGATCGTCACGGAGACAGGGTGAAGGGCGCTCAGTTGTTTTGCTTTTTCTTCCGCTATGGTTATCTTTCTGATACATTCATCAAAAAGCTTGTTCTGGTCTGAAAGGTCAAGAGCGGTCAGGTCATCATGATACACTCCGATGCTGAACCGGAGGTCCTTCACGAGCGCACTGGCCATGATCTTTTGAAGCACGTTCTCCGTTCCTCCGTCGATATTCTCCAGCAGTCCGATGAACTCATCCCCACCCCAGCGTGCGAAGTGGTCGGTCTCCCGCATGCACTGGCTGGCTATCCTTCCGGCGGTCTTAATGGCCGGATCTCCGCCTTCATAGTATCCGAGCTTATCGTTATATTC
The DNA here is from genome assembly GCA_964653455.1 of uncultured bacterium. Lineage (GTDB taxonomy): Bacteria > Margulisbacteria > Termititenacia > CAZZFK01 > CAZZFK01 > CAZZFK01. Next base: position 184,084 of record CAZZFK010000001.1, on the reverse strand, counting down.
TTTGAACTTATTGATGTCGATGAAGAACATGGAAATGAAATACGGGAGCCCTGCGTTCTTGGCCCGTTTTGCTTCTGCGACGGCGTTCATGAAATATTCCTTGAACAATCCTCTTTGCGGAAGACCGGTCAGTTCATCACGGAGAGCACTGTTGATCCTTTCTTTACGTTCGGTCAGATCAAGGAACGTCCATAGATGTAATGGTTCATCGGTCTGTTGGCCTTCGGTCAGCAGTGAGTGGCTGGGCTTGACCGGGATGGTGCCTTTAGTGGTACTGAGCAGTGTCATTTCTTCAGGGATCGGGGACGTGCCGGGTATGTATTGGTCCAAAAAGGCCGGAATGAAATCTTCTGGTACGTATTCGACAGGATGGGAGCCGAGAATATCTTTTTTTGTCAGTCCGACCATGTTCGCGAACGCTTCGTTGATGAGCGTGATCCCGTCGCTTCCCTGAATGATCGCTGCTTCATGGAGCTGATCAAGCACTTTTTTCATCTGTTCATGGCTGTTGCGGAGCTCTTGTTCCGCCCGTTCTTTTTGTTTGTCTGCTTTTTCTCTTTCGAGCTCCGCGAGTTTTCGGTCAGTGATATTATGTGCTATTGCGTTCACGCGCGTGATCTCCCGTGTGGTTTCATCGAGCTCGACAGTGATAGCTTGTGAGATCCAGAGGGTGCTCTCTCCGATCTGGACAGGGAACTCCAGGAACGGCGACAGAGGGGGGATGTCGGCGGCCCGAACGTGCGGGTTGTTTTTTAGCAGGAGAGCGTGCTCGGCCAGTAGTTTTTCATAATGGTCCCTGACGAACGCACGGTATTCAGGGACAACGAACTCCAGATAATGCAGTCGTTTGTGATCGGTCTTGAGCATTTCGAGCTCTTTCGCTCTTCTTTTATGGATGGCGTTGTTCGTGTATGTCATATATCCGTCTCTGTCGAGCTGGTATACGATCGTATCCGTCCTGTCCACGGTATTGGAGATGATATGTGCCACCATCTGTTTTTCCTGCTCGGTCTTACGTATCTCGGTGACGTCCCGGATGAAGCCGAAGTAGCCGATGATCCGCTCGTTCTCATAGCGAAGATTTATAGAGGTCTCCCCGATCCGTTCATCTTTGCCGGTAATGGGCAGGTCATATGTCGAACGGGACCGTTTGGTTTCAAAGACCTCTTTGAACGCGTTCCAGGATGTTCGTGCATGTTTTGGTCCGACAAGATCGGAATATTTCGGTCCAAAAGAAGATCTGATGAGAGAGAGCAATGCTTTTCGTTCAGCTGAATCAGGGGCAGTGTTGCAGATCGAGGAGAGGCTGTTCTTCTTGAAAATGAACGTATTGTTCTTGTCCATGGAGACAAGGTCCTCCCAGCGGATACCGGAACGTCCGATGGCCTTTTGTATGGCCTCAAGTGGGATCGGGCGCGGTTTGAGCTCATGCAGCGGACGACCCAGCATGTCCGCCATTGCCTGATTGGCATCGTGCATATAGCCGTCCAGGTCGATCTCGAAGAACGGGATGATGTTCTTATCTATGATCTCACGGCTGTAGTAGCGTTCCAGTTCAAGTTCGGCCTCGATCCGTTTACGTTCTGTACATTCTCTGCTCGAGAGGATGATATGTTCTATGGTCCCCGGTGTGCTGAATACCACGTTGATCACGGTCTCCACCCAGAGATAACTGCCGTCCGATCTTCTGCAACGGACCTCTGTGGCGGTCTCTTCCATGCCGGTCTGGCGGAGCAGGGAGAAGAGCTGTGCCACGTTATGCGCGTCGTCGGGGTGAAGGATAGAGAGCAGTGAGATCCCGGTCAGGTCCTTCGGAGCATAGCCGAGCACCTTGAAATTCGAGGCGCTCACATAGGTGAACCGAAGGTCCGGGGTGACAACGGAGAGCATGTCCCGCATGTTCTCCGTGATCATCTGAAGGAGCTGCTGTTGTTTGCCGATCATTTCATAAAGCGAGAGCCTTTCACTGATGTCCCGGCTCGAGAAGATGAGCTTGCTGATACCGCCGGCGTCGTCAGGGATATAATTGCCGCTCGATTCAAGCCACAGGTAGTGTCCGTCCTTGTGTCTGAAACGTATGATGGCCGTCCGGGGTTGACGTTGTGCGATCGCTTCATTGAACTCCCGGAGCGAGTGCTGGCGATCGTCAGGGTGTATGAGGTCGAAAATCGAAAGGCCGTTGAGATATTCCGGATCGTACCCGAGGAACTCGCGAATGACCGGAGAATTGTACGTGATACGGCCCGTGAGGTCGGTGAACGTGATCATGTCCCGCAGGTTCTGGGTCATTTCGTGCATGGTCAGCTGGCATTCTTTGAGCTCTGTATGGGTCTTGGAAAGCACAATATTCTCTGTTCTCAGGGTTTCGATCTGTGCTCGCAGGGATACCACCTGTTCTTTGAGCTTTTGTTCCGAGATCTGGTGGCCAGAGATGATCTTCCGCTGCCGTTCGTTCTGATGGCGCAAAAGGTTCAACTTCCCTTTGGTCATAAAGAGTTCGCGATGTATATCTGCGATGATCTTGGAATGAAAGAGCCTGTTCCTGTTATTTCGCATGTTTTTTCCTGTTGAAACGTTTGGCGAAGGTCTTAGCATTTTCCGGACGGCCAAGAAAGTACCCCTGCATAAGGTCCACATCGATGTTCTTCAGGAGTTGTACGATGTTCGCCGAATCGATCCCTTCCCCTATGACCCTGATGAGCCGTCCAACTTTTGTATGGAACGTTTCTATCATACCTTCGGTTATGCCGAGCATGCTTTTGCCCCGGTCAGGCAATGTATGTGCATTCTCAAGGTCGTTCACGACCCCTTTATCGAGTTTCACGTAATGGATACAGTCCGAATACAAGCTCACGTTGTGGAACGTGGCATTACCTGAAAGGAAATCATCGACGGATAGCTCGATACCGTTCCGTACCAGTGCGCGAAGGATATCAATGCTTTGAGCATTAACGAAGCTGCGTTCTGTGACCTCAAAAATGAGCCGTTGTCTGGGGAATCGGCAACGGTCCGTGATAGCGATGACCCGGTCAAGGAAATATTCATCAAGTTCGAGAGGTGATACATTGACACATATCTTGGTGTTCCCCCAGTCCCGCGCCTCGGTACATGCCCGTTCGAGGACCCAGGCATCAAGAGCTGTTATGCGCTCCTTGTTCTCCTCTGCTATTTTTATCAGGAGCTCGATATTCTTGCTGAACTTGGGATCGTCACAGCGGAAGAGCACTTCGACAGCATGAATGGTCTTTGTCCGGTGGTCCCAGATAGGCTGGTATTTAAGGTAACAATCCTTGAACCCGTTCTGTGCGATCTCTTTGGTGTACGTGCGTATTTCCTGGATAGAGCGGTTCTGCTCGTCGAGCGTTGGGTCATACCAGGAGATATGTGTTTCGCCCGGGATCTTGATATCTTTCAGTTTTTTCCGCGCCGTATCCATGTTGGTGAGTATGTTCTCGGGACGATCATGCACGGGATCGAACGATGTCGTGATGCCGATACTGAACGTGATGTGTTCGGTCCGGGGCAAACGATAGAGCGTGATCGGTATTGAAAGCTTGTTCAATATCTCTTCGAATCGCTTGTCGTTCTTCGGGTCCTGTAGGCCATGGTAGAGGCACAGGAACTCGTTCTCTTTTTTTCCACGAGCAAGGACAGTGTTGCTGGGGAGGACCCTGGTCAATTCCTGAGAAAGATGAAGGAGCGTTTTCTCTGAGATGTTCTGTCCCTGATACCGTAATTTGAGCGCATCCATTTCCCCCCAGTCGGCGACCAGGGACAGGACCGCGAAGTTCTTGCCGGAGACGGTATGGTCATGATAGGCGCGTTCGAGCTCCTTCAGGAAGCTCTGAGAGTTCGGGAGTCCGGTGGCTTCGTCATGTCCGCGGAGATATTCCGCGCGTTTCTGTTCGGTGATGTCCGTGATCAGGACGTACTGGTTCCCGAGGCTGTCGGTCTTTATCTTGATGAACGTATCGATGATGTCCCCGTCACCGTTCTTGTACCTTATTTCTCCGTTCGCCGAACCGCGCATGTGTGCGGTCTTGCGCATATCCTTGAGCGCTTGCCGGTCCGAAGGGGTGACTGGTACGGCGATGTTCAATAATGTACGCCTGTCCTTTAGGATCATCTCTGCGGGATATTTGAACAGTGTCTCGGTCTGAGCGTTGCAATCTGTTATCTTGCCGGCAGCGTTAAGGGTCAATGCTGCATCACTGATATTATCAAAGAACGCGTGATAGCGCTGTTCGTTCAGCGAAAGCTGTTCTGTTTTTATCCGTTCCTGCCACATGAGCGCGAAAAGCCTGATCATGATGCTGATCTGAGGTTTGTTCATCGGAGGGTTATCCCGGTCCTGTCTGGCCATGATAACGATATTGCCGATGAGCCTACCTTCATTGACCAGTCCTTGTGTGAGGACGGACCTGATGCCGCAGCGTTCTTCTACTTCAAGGCAGGTTGTTTTTGGTTCGGCCTTCCCCCAGAGTGTATAGAGCCCCTGTGGTATAGTGATCAGGGTATCAGAGCGCAAAGCCTGTATCGAGAGATCATCTATCTTGAATTGATGTCCGCGTTTCACGAACGGGACCTGGTATTCCTGCCAGACCTGTTCGAGCAGGTCCTCATTACCGGAAATATTGGCAATTGTCATCTCTTTGGTGTCCGGGTCGAATATGTTCACGGCCACCGTGGAGGCAGATGAAAGCTCCAGGAGCGTGCGGGCGATCAGTTCAGGCATCTCTGCGACCGGGATGGACCTCAAATGCTCCCGAAAGAGCGATTCGAGTATCGATATGCGGCGAAGCTCCTCTTTTCGTACAGTGATATCGCTCGCAGAACCGATGAGCGTCGGCGTATCGTCCAGGTCGACCACGATCGAGACCACTTTGACCCAGCGGATGGTGCCGCTGCTGGTCATCAGCTTCAGCTCTGTACGATGTTCCTGGTACGGATGGTCAAAACAATGCTTCACATGTTCATCAATGGCCGCGTGTGAGTCGGGGTGGACGAAGGTATGCAGGTCCAGCTCTTGCAGGTCCTTCAGAGGGTAGCCGATCTCTTTTTCGAACGAAGGATTTAAAAAAACAAAATGTCCGTTCGCATATTCGAATATGGAGGTCGAGGTGTTCATGACGAGCGCTTCGAACTCTTTTTGGCTCCGTACCAGTTCATGGTAGATCCGCTGATATCCGACTGTTTCGGTATGTTTGATGAACCGGATATTGTCCGCTTCCTTGATGCGTTCATTGATGATCATTCTCAGTCCATTGAGGTCCTTGAACGGTTTGGTCAGGAATCCCTTGGCCCCGGTCAGTGTCAGCTCGGAGGCCATTTCCGGCGTCACCGGGGCTCCTGTGAATATCAGAACGGGAGTGATGGGATCAAAAGAAACGACCTCCTTAAGTATGTTCTCCCCGCAGGGCATATACTGAGGGAAGTTCAGGTCGAGCAGTATCAGGTCCGGGCGGTGTTGTTTGAACAGTTCAAGTCCGTGTCCGCTGTCTTGTGCGGTCAAGACCGCAAAGCCGAATTCCATGAGCGCGTTACTTAAAAATGAGCACATGTCGGGTTCATCATCTATGACAAGGACGGTCCTTTGCCGTCCAGCTCGTACGACAGGCTCTTCGATCGCCGCTATGATCTTATGGTTCGCAGGTCTGTACATGAGATGCTCAAATCTCCGATGCGTGGCACAAAATAAATAATATGTCCTTCCGGTGAGGACCTGGTAGGTACTCGGTTTCCGTAGCGGATTATTGCATGTATTTTAGTATTGTTCTTATGCACTTAACATGTTGGTCCGGAACGTGAGCTCAAGGGTACGGTAGAGTTCCTGGACTTCGTCCGGCTTCAGTTCCTTGAGCTTGCCTGGTATGAGTCCGGTATCATGGAACGAGAGCAGTCTTACTCGTTTTAATTCCTTGACCGGGAACCCGACCTTGTCGCACATGCGTCTGATCTGGCGGTTCTTGCCCTCGGTGAGCACCATACGGGCGCGCGCGGGACCGAGCCGGGTCACCAGTACCGGGCGCGTTCTTTCTCCCAGAATGACCATGCCTTGGGAAATCTGCTCCAGGGCTTCATCCGTTATTTTAGTATGGAAGAGGACCTCGTATTCTTTTTCGTGTTCGAATGCCGGGTCCATGATACGCCGTGCGACCACTCCGTCGTTGGTGAGCAGTATGAGCCCGGAGGAATCCTTATCGAGCCTGCCGACAGGGACGACAGAGTTCGGCAGTTCCACGATATCACCGATCGCCTGCTCCCCGGGGTGCGGGTTCACGGTCACGATGCCTTTGGGCTTGTTGAAGAGATAATAGTGCAGTTCTTCTTTCAATGCTTCCGGGGCGATGGTCACGGTATCCTTATCAGGATCGATACGGGTGCCGGGCTCGGTCACGACGGTCCCATTGACCGAGATGAATCCGGAAGCTATCCATGATTCGGCGTTGCGGCGGGATGTGATGCCTTTTTCGGAGAGATATTTCTGTATACGAATATTCACTGTGCACCTGCTAGTATTCCTGATATTTTTTGAAAAAGTATACCACGGTGTATGCAGTGGATGAGCGAAGGGGGTTGTTCATTATTATTGAACACACTGAATACTCTTTGAAATCGCACGTGAGTGATAGCGATAAACAGCTGTATATTTTTATATGTACTATTTATTTTTGTATTTTCTGTGCCGGTCATGTTGACACATGAAAAGAGAACGGGAGGTGGGGGAAGTACGATAGATCAGAGAGTGACAGATGTTTCTTACCAAAAGGAGTAAAACACATGTATCATTCAAAGAAAGTAATAGAATTCGTCCAGGAATTAGTTGTACCGCAAAGGCCAAATATTTATACAACGCATAACTTAATGAGGAGCGTAGACCGGCTCAAGCCGAATCATTTGAACAAGAACGGTATCCGAACCTTTAAGAACTTTATTCTGATGAACAGAGAATGGGTGAAGGGTAAAACGATCGGCATCAGGGTCGACTGGAACCTTACTTTCAAGCTTGCGAAGCAATCCCTCAGATTCTTTGCAAAAGGTTATGAAGTGGATAGCGAAAAGCGCATGGATATTTCATGGACTGATGTCAGAACGGCTGTTGAGGCCGGTATGAACGTAGTGCTTATCTATCACGTTGAAGACAAGAACAATATCATGGGTGTTACTTTCAAAGATAATAAAATGATCTTTGAGAAAATGAAGCACAGAGTGGAGCGTGAATTCGGCAAAGGTGTTATCAAGATAGACAGGGTAAAATCCAAAAAATTTGCCGGTATAGAAGCGCTCTGGAAGCTAAGGAAAGTGAAGCAAGGGAAGATCAGAATACTGCTGCTCCAGAACATACGCATCAATGAAAAAGAACGGATGATGGAAAAAAAGAACCAGAACCTTTTCCCGAAGATGCTGGATTATCTGGACGTATATATGAACGCCGGGTTCGATTTCATCCATCGCGTTCAATGGTCGAATAACTTTCTGGTGTCAGCCATGAAAAAGCTTCACAAACCGGTCATGGCCTCGGATTCTTTTGTGAACAGCAGTGCGAAACTGCATGTACTCCATGATGCGTTCCTGAAATATCCGGAAAGGTCGGTCGTGGTCTCAGGCGGGACCAAGATCATGGGTGATCCGGGCGGAGCAGAAATGGGAAAGATCGATATTTTGCGCAGTTTTGTCGATAAAGGTATCAAGGATATCTGTGTCGGCGGAAAAATGGCGTTATATTTCATGAAAGCACGCGGCATGAAGGTGGGTGTGCCAGGGCTTACTCTTGAAGAGGCTCTTGCACAAGGTATCCCCCAGGCGGTCTGGGATAAGCAGAAGCTCGATCCGGCAGGCATCCGTGCGGCAATAGAGCTCCTTGAGACCGCGGAACAGAACGGCGTGAACATCATTATCCCCAAGGATTTTCGCACGGTCAGTTGGACAGAGCTTCCGAACGTGTTCGGCGGCGGGAAGCATATTAAAGATGTTCATAATGTCAAAGAGATCGCGGATGACCAGATCTATCTTGATATTGGTCGTGAGTCCGAGGAATTATATGCGGAGAGGATCAAAGCTGCCGAGTACAGGTTCTTTAACGGTCCTATGGGTGTGTTCGAAAATCCTCAGTTCGCACATGGTACCGATGCCATCATCAAAGCTTTTGCCGAGGTCACCCATGGGTATGGTATCTTAGGCGGCGGTGATACGGATTCGGCGATAAAGAAATCAAGATTGCTGGATCATAGTACAGAGTACAGTATATTGCTCACCGGCGGTGGTGCGGCGATGGCCTATGTTATTGACGGGTTGGCGTTACCGTCGATCAAGGTCCTGCAGTATACGATGTCAGAAATGTATAATTTTGGATATGATGTTACGCAGCCAAAAAAGCAATAACTGCTACTGCTAAGATAGGCCCTGGCATACCTGTAGTGATACAGGTATCGCCGGGGTTTTATTCTTTTCATTTTTCCGCATATTAAAAAAGCTCAAATAAATGGGACGACCTTCAGGAGGTTCCGATACCTATATACAGAGGTGCACAGGTATGTCCGTGTGGCATAATAAATTATTATCCGATTGTCTTGCGTGGCTGAGAACGCCCGTATATGCGGTCGGAGAGAATGGCGAGCGTATTGAGCTGCGTATGGACCTGCAGTTGTTCGCTGCGGATGATACTTTTGACGTTAAACAGGAAGTTAAAAAAACGCCCGCTGAATTGAAAGATGAGAGGGCCCTCGAGGACCTGAGAAAGAAGATCGTACATGAATTAAGCACGGAAAAGGACGTGTTCGGTGTGCGGGAAAAACGCTTGCTGGAGGTCCTCGGATATCCGGCAGCGTTCACTATCAAGGTGCCGCAGGTCCCCTATAATGTGATCGCAGGGCCAAATGATTTCAAGGTAAAACCCTTAATGGATATCTCGGTCGAAGATATGGTCCAGCTTTCCCGCAGATATGTGAACAATATCGGACGATTCCTTTCCGATTCGAACATCAAAGAGCAGTATAAGTACTACTTCAGTTATCTGTTCGCCAATCATCCGCTCAAGATCATCAGATATGCTCATAACGGGGAGATCTTCATTCTTCCTTCCCTGCAGGACAGGGTAGAGGCTGCCGTAGCAAAATTGGGCAAGAATTCCATTGCCGCACAGCAACTGGAATCCCTGTGGGTCGGTTATGATACGTTCGAATACGAGAATATCGATACGATCCAGATATTTCATGAGAAAGAAGAAGAACTTCTGGGGTTATTGAACAAAGGCAACAGAAGGGACCCGTTAGGGTATACGGAGCGTACGCTCCTCAATGCTCTTGGGTTGAACAGGGAGACGGCACCGCAGATACGTAAACTCATTCATGAGCGCAAAAAGATCAAGTATGAATATCAGCGTTTTGAGGACCTTAAAAAACTTTTGGACCAGGACTATGGCGGAGAAGAATCGAGGTTGGCCAAAGAGCTCGGATGCACGGTCAAAGCCATTGAGGCGGTCAAGTATCTCCTTTTGAATAACGGCGTAAAATTCTTCATATATGAGGACAGGGGCGAAATGTACATCGTCCTGAACAATCCCACTGCGTTGTCCGGGCTGAAAGATGAGCTCCATCGTCAGCGGAAAGACAAGAACGATGTGAACCAACGGCGCATCATGGATGTCATCGATTGGTTGAAGCTGAAGAACGATGAAGAACATGAGGAGATATTGGCGGCGGGGCGTAAAATGGCCGCTCTTGAAGAAGCAAAGCAAAAACAACGCGAGACGGAAATGCGGGGAAAGCGAGAATCTGAGACACGGCCTGTCCCTGTGATCCCGCCAAAAAAGGTCTCGTCGCCTAAAGCGGAAGTCCCTCAAAGGAAACAGTATGTGCCGGTGGAATTCCCTCCCCGGAAGAGTTTTGAACAGATCTGTGAAGAGGTGGATAGGAAGCACGATGCGCTGAAACGTGCGGCGATCACTGCTGAGCAGCAAATAAAGGACGATATCTTCAGCCTTTGTTATGAAACGAAAAAGACCTGGGATGAGTGCTCCTCTGCGTATGAACGTTCAGGCAATAGTATCGGCCGAGCGAGAAAGATATTGTTGCTTGGCCGCCCGTTGAACGAAAAAGAGGAAGATATCCTCTGGCGTTCCGAGCTGCTCCGATCCTATTCAAAGGAAGTTCGCGAGTTGACCCTGTTGCGTGAAGTGATGATGGCCGGTTTTGACAAGGACCAATGTAAAAGTGTCCTGGAAGAGAACGGAGGCAACTTCGAGGTCGCCAAGAAAGAATTATTACGTAAAGCCGCTGAGATCAATGAGAAACATGCCCAGGAACTGAAGGATATGTTCGGCTGACGAAGGTCCGGCATTATTCGGTATTTTTCACACCGGGCACCACCCTCCAGAGCCCCTCAAAATGGGAGTTTTTTCCAAAAAATACGATATCTATATAGGAAGAAGGGGTATGGCCATGTGGCATAAAAAAATGATATCGGACGATAAAGGCAAAGAACTGCTGGACTGGTCGGCTTCCGGCGGAGCGCTTGTTACGGATACAAAAGCGGGCGTCAAGAAACTGGACCTCAAAGAGATACAGGAAGAAAAAGAGCGCACACAGATCTTTGAAGAATTGATGAAACACATCAGAACGTCCCCCCATCCCGTAGGCATCAAAGAAAAGGATTTGCTCGCTTCGGTATTTCATACTCACGCACCTCTTGATGAGGTGGTGATAGTGCGCGGGGGAAAGACACGGAAGGTCTGCCTGGACGATGTTTTTCGCTGGGACCTGAAAGAACTGTTCGAGGAATATGTGTTCTCGGCCGATAAAGAACGGTTCTTTAAGTCCCATGGGGTAACAGGGGTCTACAGGTATTATTTTGAGTTCTTGTTCGTACATCATATGTCGGATATATGCCGTTATCCTGCAGAGCAGAATGTCGTGAGATTGATATTTTGTGAGGACGAGCGCAAGGCCAATGCGCTTAAAAAACTGGGCGTTCGTTCCGAAGAGGCCAAGAGCTTGGAAGAAATGTGGCCGCAGGAAGAGGCTGATGATCCTCTCGCGTTATCCGTGGGCGATGCGGTCAAGTTAGTGTCCGTTCTGGAGCTCGGGCTGCAAAAGAACCCCAAGAGCGGGTATACGGAAAAAGAAGTGTTCTCGACAAAAGGCCTGGACCTCGATGCGTCCGCTCCCGCAAAGATATCGCAGCAGATCATGAAGGACCTGAAGAGGGCGGAAAGTATCTCCAGATTATATCCTGATGATTTCGATAAATATCTGCGCGGCCGTTATATGGGCGGTCAGGTGCGCACCATGTACCAGTGTGTGCGCCAATTCGCGAAAGATATAGGCACTACCGAGCGCTCGGTCCTGTTCTATCGGCATATGTTACAGGAGAACGGTCAGAAGCTCTTGCGGTATCAGAACGGGACACAGATATATCTCTTGCCGAACGACGCGGATATGGCCGCGAGCGGTATCTTTGATGCGGTCAGTGCGGAGGTGCGGCAGTGGCTCAAGGACGGCATGCAGAGAACATCGGACAGACATAAACAGATAGGGGATAGGCTCCTTGAAGAGCAGAAAAAAAAGATGCGTGTCGCAGCGGTCATTCGGGAAGAGGGTTCAGGTGACCGGAAAGACGGAAGTTCGAAAGATGGTCCTGTTCACCGTCCGTCAGAAAAAAAGCCTGAACCTACATATGCCCCGTTGGCGAGCCTTGATGATCTTCTGGCTGAGGTGGATAAGAAGTTCGCCGTTCGGCATGACGGTCGTGATGGGGCACAACATGATGTTCAAGAACGCACGGAGGCGTTGCGGTATCTGGCCTCGATCGACGATGACAGGAATACGATGGATACGTACGGCAGGATATTTGATGCCTGTAACGGAGATATCGATGCGGCCGTACAAGCTTTACAGAAAAAATGGATCGAGGAACAAGAAAGGACCTTTAGGCTCGGGCCGCATTTCCTGACGTGGGATATGGACCTGGGTAAATACGGGATTGAGGATATCAGCAATCAGGACGCTAAGGAGGTATTGGAGTTCTTATTGCGGACGTATCCGTCATTATCCGCCCGAACAGGGCTTTCTGCGTGGGATAATCTCAATGAACTGATAGCGCGTAACGACCTCTTTTCTCTCCTTGGTATAACGGAAGAACATGTCATGCATGACCGTCTTGCGGCAGAATTGTATGGATATGTCCGCGGTCGGCTCGAGAAGGATGAACAGGACCGTTTCCCTGCCCGATGGGAGCAGTATGAACTTGCGCGGCTGAGGCAGCTGAACCGATGGGCGATCGAGCATCATGTATATCCCTCCCTTTTTAAAAGGTCCCGGCACGTGCTCTATCAGATACAAAAGGATTCCTTGATGGTACTCAAGGATGCTGCACATGATATTCAAGAAGCTACCCGTATCCTGGAAAATGAACGACGAGCGAATAAAATGAGAGGGACCAAGGGGTATTCGTCATATCGGGTCCATAACACATACCCTGCCGACAGCACTATTGACCCCAGTCCCGTACATTGAGCTGGCGAGGTAGCGCAAGCGCGGTCGTACGTCCGGCCACGGCATAGGATTGATCCGCTGAATTTCCAACGATATCTGTACGATATTAACATAGTACCGGCACAGGTGTGCCGGAAGGTAATGTATCGCCCATAATAAGGGAGCAGAGATGTTCGCCAAGATAGTAGCCGCTGCGGTCATTGAGCATGTCCGGGATATGACATTTTCCGGCCGTGTGCGCCGCGCGACCACGTTCTCCCCGGAGATATATGCGACCGTTCGTACGCTGAACGAACTACTGGATCGTGATATCGCCGATATCCATTTCTTCTTCGAAGGGCATGTGCGCGGGTTCAAAGAGGTGGTCTATGAAAAGCCCCTTGATATGGCACTGCTCTATGTCGCTATCCGCTCCAATGATCCTGACCTGCGGTTGCGTGCGCTCAAAAGGCTGATGGAGGAAGGTCGCAATTATAACAGCAAGGAAATGCCGCTGAACACGCCTCCGGTACTGATGGCCCTTATGAAAGAATGTGTGAAGGCAAAAGGGAACATCTTACGGCAATGCCGGCTGGTCGACTGTTACATGCGTGCCCTTTCGGGTAAAGCTCCTGCCGTACGCCGTGCGCTCGCCCTCCTGGGTATGGCCGAGATACCGGAAAAGACCGGACGTATCGCATGGGACGATCATGTCTCTATCGATCGCAAACGGCCTGCACAGCTCGTTCTGGACGCGTATATCAAAGGCTTGTCCGGGCTCACGATCGTATTTGATGCGTTCGAGGATAGGGATGCTATTCATGAAGTGGTATGTGCCGGTGCTATCCTGGATATCACGGTCCATTGCGGCCTGGAATATGTCGTCAGTTATGGCGGGCGATACTATCATCAGACCGTCGTGTTCGAGCATTGTCGCACGATAGGGGATTATGACGCACTTTTTGCTGATAAAGCCTGGCAGCAGTTCGCTCAGGCGCTTCGCAAGAACAATAAGACCCGTGATCAGTTGTTCGTTCGTCTCATTGAGCGGTTCAATGCGGAGGTCCTGCCCGTCTTGAACAGCGACCTGGTCTATGAACAGATCACGATACCGTCTTTGGACCTCGAGGATTTATATACCTATGCCCAGGGGAAACCGTTGTTTCAGGTCCATCTCGGTCGGTATCTGCACGCTCATTTGACCGCGCTCTTTCTCATTAACGGTAAAAAGCTCCCTGAACGCATGGATAAGGTGTATCTTAGAAAGAAATATTTTGATGGTATCTATTTCAAGATGATGGACAGCATGCGGTTCATGTTGCCGGAGACCGCCTTCACTGCTCTTGAACGTATCAATGCGGTCTCCCAGGAAGGTCAGGAGATCCGGGCACATGTTGTTCTCAATAGGTCCATTATCCATGGTCTGGAAGCGGCAGTGGACTATATGACCACATATCATGAACATATCTCATCGATCGAAGTATGGAATAATCGTGTGGCCGGACCAGAGCTGATACGACAGATGCTTTTACTCAACAAGATCAGAGAATGTTTGAACGAGGGTCAGGTCACGAAAGCCGTGCGGTTGGTCGAGCGGGAAAAACTGGATATACGACGCTATCAATTGGCGAAAGCCTCCGAGCATTTCAGGAAGGTCCCCTTGCGGGCCCGTATCGGCAGTAATTCGGACGGGCATAACCATAAGGTCCCTGGGATGGGGTACACCGACCGCAGGAAGGTCCGCCGCTGGAGACGACTTCTTCGTGTGAACGCCGTTGATATGATCGGTCTCAGAATGGGTCCTCGTGATGCACTGACCGGTCTGCTCGGGCATGTGTCCGTGAGATCGTCCTCTGATCATGGTGTAGTGCTCTCTTTGGGCAAGAGCGAGAAGGCGAAATTGCAGCTGCGGTCAGATGTCCTGCGCACAGGCCCGTTCGGCCGGATGCGGGACTATGTGTTCGATCTCAATATGCATGTCAAAGACGTGATCGTGATGACGTTAGGCACTGCGGTCTCATATGCGGTCTATTGTGGAAAGGCAGCGTTCTCGTACGGTGAAGCTGTGCATGCGTTCTGGTTCTTTATCACGTACGGACGTAATATGGTCGTGGATCTGGTCGCTAAGAACGGCTGGAACCCGGTTAATTGGCGTATGAAGGATTTTGATCCGCATAATGCCGCGGTCTCCATGTTCTTCAGTTTTCTTTCTATACCGGTGCTCCGTATCGCGGACCATTATTTTCAGTCCATGGTGCTCACGACTGACGGTGCTCTGCTCGAGCAGAGCATGGACCAGATGATCGCGTACGTCTCCGCGTATCATGGACATATCGCGGAGCATTTGCGAACGCAGCAGCATGCTGCTGTTGAGATGGCGAAGCGGTTCCTGAACTATGTGGCCCTCGCGGCCCTCAATGGGGGGTACATCTATGCGCATAATTCATTGAGAGGTTTCACACAGGACGTAAAGCGACGGAATCTTATGAGAAGTTTTATCGCGGGGCCGATCGCGTTCGGTCTTTCCTATCTTTTTGGTTGGGCAGGGGTCGCTCTATCTGTGGTGCTCATGGGAAAGATCGCGTCCGAGCTCGTAGGCGGATATATCGAGGGTTCGGTCAAGTCCCGCAAAGAATATGAGCTCAATTATGCGACGCTCAAAGAGATCGTTCCTGAGACGCAACTCCAGGGCGATGATGAAGCGACAGGGCGGAGGAGGATGACAGGATTGCTCGATATCGTTGATATTCTCTGGGAAAATCCGCGGAGCAGGACAGCGCTCAAAAAGATACTGGAGCGAGCAAAAGACAGTGTGCATGACCTGAATATCTTCCTGGAACCGTATCATCAGCGTGAAAAGTACGAACAATATATCGCTGAACAATTGCCGATACGTAAAGCGCATAAGGTACTGAACATCTTTAAGCGGGTCGTGTTCGCGTACGGGCCATGGATGGAAAATGTCGTGAAAGACCTTGAGATGAAAAGAACGCGGACGGGGAAGGCCTGGTATCAATCGTTGCATGCAATGGTACGGCGAGGGAAGTAGCTCCGGAAGATGGGCCGCGGACGATCATATTCGATGATGGCGTTCGTTCTGGTCCGTGTTTTTCATTCAATGACCGATGAAGAGTTCATGGCTGTCAGGGTGGTATGTGAGTTCTGTGCGATACAGGTGTTCGTCTGGATACAGGTCAGTGCGGAAATGATCACAAGCACGATCCCCAGATAAATGTGATATTTGTCCTGTGCTTTCACGAGAGCGTTCCTCCTTTCGTTGTTCGAACTTTGTGCGGACCGGTCTTGGGTACATATGTATATCGACACGATATGCCTATAAAATGTATCGAAAAATAAGAGTATATTTATGGGGATATGTTCTAACGATGAGGATGTTGGCCCTGTTCCGGACCGATGAACGGAGAGGAACAGGGCGGTGCAATGAAACTATCTTTTCTTCTTTTTCTTTACTGCCTTCTTTTTCTTCACAACTTTCTTTTTCTTTTTAACTGCCATGTTGGACACCCCTTTCGTCATTTGATGAATTCATTATAGCAAAAAAAATAATAATGACCAGAGTTTTTTTATTTTTTTCAGAAAATATATCGGATAAAAAATATCGGAAAAATAAAATAAATCGTACATGAAAAATACATATGCGGCTCCATTTACATATCACAGCGCAGCGCATAAGATATAAAAAAACAGAACAGGTGAGGATATATGGCAGAGCTTCAGCACGAAATATCGATACGCAGGACCTTTGCGATCATCAGTCATCCGGATGCGGGAAAAACGACGATCACGGAAAAGCTTTTGCTCTTTGGCGGTGCTATCCAGCAGGCCGGCGCGATAAAATCACGCAAGACGGACCGGCATACGACGTCCGACTGGATGGAGATCGAGCGCGAACGCGGTGTGTCTATCGCCACCTCGGTCATGTGTTTCGAGCATAAAGGCGTGGTCATAAACCTTCTGGACACGCCGGGACATGCGGATTTCAGTGAAGATACCTATCGCACGCTCACGGCCGTCGATTCGGTCCTGATGGTCATTGATTCCGTGAAAGGCGTCGAGGACAGGACAAAAAAGCTGATGGATGTCTGTCGGCTGCGTAATATCCCGGTCATAACGTTCATCAATAAGCTCGATCGGGAAGGGCGCGACCCGTTCGATCTGCTCGATGATATCGAACAAAGCTTGAGCATCAAGGCGATCCCGCTGAGTTGGCCGATCAGTATGGGCAAGACGTTCAAAGGTGTCTATAACATCGCGGACAAGGCGTTCCTTTCGTTCAAGGCAGGGGCCAAAACGTTCACGACCGCAACGGTCGGCGACCCCCGGTCCATCCCTGATGTCGAACCGCTCTATACAGATAAACTGCTCCAGGACCTGGAGATGATCGAGGGAGCGCTCGAGAAGTTCGACCTGGCACAATACCTGGACGGGAAAATGACACCGGTGTTCTTCGGGAGCGCCATCAATAATTTCGGCGTCTATGAGCTGCTTGAACATATCGTCAAACTGGCTCCGATGCCGCAGCCAAGTCCCGCAGAAGAGCGGACAGTTGAGCCGCAGGAGCCTGCATTGACCGGGCTCGTTTTCAAGATCCATGCCAACATGAACCCGCGTCACAGGGATCGAGTGGCCTTTATGCGCATCAATTCCGGAAAATTCACTCGCGGCATGAAAGTAAAGAACATCCGTCTGGACCGTGAGATGAAGATCGCGGACCCGATCACGTTCATGGCGCAGACTCGGACGATCATCGAAGAGGCCTATCCCGGGGATATCATCGGGATACACGATACTGGTCTCATTAAGATCGGGGATACCTTCACGGAAGGTGAAACATTGCATTATACGGGCATCCCCAGCTTTGCTCCTGAAACGTTCCGTCGTGTCATCAATCGCAATACCAATAAGACCAAGCAATTGCAGACCGGGCTTCGACAGCTCTCTGAAGAAGGAGCGGTGCAGCTCTTTAAGATGATCTTTGATAATTCCCTCCTTCTTGGTGCTGTCGGTGTCCTGCAGTTCGAGGTCGTGCAATACCGGCTCAAGAGCGAATACGGTGCAGATTGTGAATATGCCGAGTATCCCAGAGCGTTCGCTTATTGGATCGGCGGTGACAGTGCGGAGATAGAAAAAGTGAAGCGGGAACGTGTGATGAAAATAGCGCTCGATACTGATGAGCGGCTCGTATACTTCTTTGAAGGTCAGTGGGAGCTGCATCATGTGCGGGAGCTCTATCCGAAGTTGGTCTTCTACCGGACGTCGGAGTGTAAGGAGCGGGACCTGGTCGTTTGAGCCCCGGTACGTACAGGAGCTCATAGTACTTCGTACTCTATCCTTGGTACAATGAACACATGTTCACCAAATCCGATCTGCTCATCGGCCTGCAATGTCCTCTGTATGCCTGGAAAAAACAACATGCGCCGCATGACCTTGAACCGCTTTCTGTATCACAGCGGGCACGTATGGACGCAGGGAAGAGTGTCGGGCTCTTAGCGCGAGCATTGTATCCTGATGGTGTTGTTCTTGAGGGAACGGTGAGCGATCCCGCCGTACTGACCCGTGTACCCGATAACAGAACACCGCTCTTCGAGGCGGGATTCATGTATGACGGCTGTTTTGCACGTGCGGATATTCTGCTCCCGGGCCATGACGGTTCATGGGATGTGGTGGAGGTGAAATCCACGACGGCAGTCAAGGATGAACACTATACCGATGTCGCGTTCCAGTTGTATGTCTATGAAGGTGCGGGATTACGTATCAATACGTGTTCCATTTTGTACCTGAACCCGGACTACGTACGTCGCGGTGAGCTGAGGCCTGCAGTGCTTTTTATGAAAGAGGATGTGACCTCCGTTGTCCGGGAACGGAAAATACATCTCGCCGGGGACATCTCCCGCGTGCGCCTAGTACATCGTTCTGCGGAGGCACCGACGGTCGTTATCGGCGAACAATGTACGACACCGCATCATTGTCCGTTGATGTCCCGTTGTTTTGCGCATATCCCGGAGAACAGCGTGCTCGATCTCTATGGTCTGCGGAAATATCAGGCCTTTGAGCTCATACATAAGGGCATCATGACCTTCGATCAGCTTCCGCCGGGATATCATCTTAATGAAAGACAACATATCCAGGTCCGGACGACATTGTCTGGAACGGTCCATACCGATGTGTCCGCGATACGCTCTTTTTTATCCCTGCTGAAGTATCCCGTTCATTATCTTGATTTTGAGTCGTTCGCTCCTGCGGTCCCTTTGTTCGAGGGTACGCATCCTCATGAGCATGTCCCGTTCCAGTATTCGTTGCACATCGAACGTTCCCCTGGGGCACCGCTCGAACATCTGTCATTCCTTTCAGAAGGGACTGCGGACCCGCGTGGAACGTTCATCCGGTCGGTCTGTGCGCATGTCGGGAACACGGGGAGCGTGGTGGTCTACAACAGGCAGTTCGAAGGTATGATCCTGAACGCCTGTGCGAAACAATTCCCCGCATATGCCGATCAGGTCCGTACTATCATAGGTAGGATCGTTGATCTTCTCGTTCCGTTCAGGAACTTTGAGTACTATAACCCTCTTCAGCAGGGCTCAGCATCGATAAAATATGTTCTGCCCGCATTGGTCGGTACGTCATATGAAGGGATGGCGATCGGGGACGGAGAAACAGCAAGCCACGAATACTACCGGGTCACGTATACTGACGACCATGCTGACCGTGCCGAGGTCTATGCTCATTTGAAGGAATACTGTGGGCTTGATACCAAAGCTATGGTCGATATCGTTCACGCACTTCAAAGATCGTCTTAAGGGGTCGTTCTTTTACCGATCATCAGGAATATCGGAAAATCCTTTACCGTGTCCGGGGCCGGTTTTGTGATGGTGAATACCGGTTCGATGACGGATGTATGCAGCCCCGCCCGCCCGAACAGAGCACGGAGCGAGGAGGGATTGAAGCCATTGTGCGGCACGGTGGTCCCTTGATGGAACGATCCGTCCTCAGCGACCACATCAGCGATGCATACGATGCCCTGCGGGGTAAGGTGAGGGACGATATGTGCGATGAACCTTTCAGTATCATTGATGTGGTGGAGAGACATTTGGGAAAAGATACAATCGTAGGTCCCGGGAAGCTCGTCATGATCGAGGTCGATCCTGAGCGTGCGGCACGCAGGTCCTTTTTTGTGATGTGCAAGCTTGTTGCGAACTTCTTCGAGCATACCATCCGAGGAATCGGCAAAAACGATGTCCGTGAAATGGTCCATCAGTTCCAGTCCGAGTAGGCCGGTCCCGCACCCGAGATCGATAGCGTGTCCTCCGGGAGCGGCGGACATCTTTATATGTTTCGCGACGGTACCTGCAAGGTCGCGGAGGACCGTGTTCCTGTCCCAGTTCTTTGCCCTCATGTTGAATGAGCTTTCGTTCATGGCGGTATTGTAAACGTCATGGGGCATAACTTAAAGGGATAGTCTGTCCTCAGCGTATCGGGTTCGACCAGGTATATCCGGTCTTCGGATCGATGACCTCGTCCAGGAGCTGTGATGATAATTTCTTGTTCAGGGTCTTGCTCCCGTCAGTATCGATGGCGGAAGTGCCGACGGCGCTGTTCACGACTTCCTCGACGGAGTTATGTGCGGTATTGGTGGCGGCCGCTTCTTTCTCGTTATTGTTGACCGATGCTGTTGAATTGATGGTGCTCATATATTCCCCCTCTCTATTGGTCGCTTCAAAAAAAACTGCATCTCCCGTGCTCTAACAAAGGACATGCGAGACCTTTGTTCAGGTCCTCCCCTCTGTATGGGTCAGTAATGAGATCTTGGTGGTATTTCCCCCACACGGTCATTGTACAGTGCTATTGTACGGAAGTTCCCGAGCATAAAAAAAGACAGGCGGTAGGCCTGTCTTTTTAGCGTTCTGTGCCCTGAGTTCTATGCGCGTTCGGCGAAAGTCTGCGTACGGGTATCGATCTTGATCTTGTCCCCGATATTGCAGTAGCCCGGAACGTCGATCTCATGGCCGCCTGCCAGGGTCGCTTTTTTCATGACCTTGCCTGAGGAATCCCCGCGGACGGCGTTCTCGGTATAGGTGATCTCTGCCTCGACATAGACCGGGAATTCGACGGATACGGCCTTTTCTTCGTGAAAATAAATATCGACCTCCATGTTCTCTTTCAGGAACGGCAGGTTCGCTCCGATAGCTTCACCGGAGAGGTGGATCTGGTCGAACGTCTCCGAATCCAGGAACACGTACAGGTCGCCGTCGTGGTAGGAATAGGTCGCTTTTTTCCGGTCAAGGACCACGTCATCGAACATGTCTTGGGCCCGGGGAGCAAGAATGACCGTAGCCCCGGTCTCAATGTTCCTGAGCTTCAGGTCGACGATGATGCCGCCGCGATCGCCTTTTTTGTACGGGTTCCAATAGACCACCGTGAACAGCTGTCCGTTCATCTTTACGATCTGCCCCGGCTTACAATCTTGTGCGCTTCTCATGATACATCCCTCTTTTTTTGATGATTGTGTGTTACTTTACTACATAGTGGGCTTTTTTGGCTAGCGGGGTATGAACAAGTGAAATAAGTCATACTGGGGAACGATAGATATACAGCCGGAGGAACAATATGTTCATTAAGTGTATCAGTGCACCGACCGAAGATACCAATGTCCAACCGACGTTCGCGGAGAAGTTCAAGTGGTATGTTGAGAATAACTATCTGACAACAGAGTACCGGCCGGCCCGTGCGGAAATGATCCGTTCGATGTATCGGGAAGGTAACGGCGTCACGGAGATCCCGGTCGGACGGTTCCTTCAATCCCTTAAAAAGGTGAATTTTACGGATAGAAAGGACCCCTTGTACCGGGAGGTCTTTCAGTGCTATCCGGAGAGCAGCGAGGCCAAGTACAGGCGGGCTTTCGAGCACTGGGAAAAGTTCTCCACTATCCCTGGCCCGAGCTATCAGGAATGGCGTGCCCAGGGACCGTACGATAATTCAATGGAACGTTTGTATGACACTTTTCATACCTCGGAAAAAGCATGGCAGATAGTTGAGGGACGGATGCCTGAAAAAGAAGCGGAGCAGTATATCTCAAAGCTCCTCTTCGAGGTCCTTACCTGGTCCAAGCCGCTTCCGATGGACCTGTCCCCCTGGATGGTCCGTGATGAACGTTCCGGTGAAAAGACGTTCGATATCGTTGCTTGTCTTGAGGATACTCAGGAAGAGCGTGATGCACAGTGGATCAAAAGGCATGTGCAGGAGTCTGAGCTCATGCATATATTCAGCAGTGAACATGCTGTGAGATATTTTTCTCTCGAACGTTTTCATGAGGTCCTTGAGCGAATAGCAGCTGACGAGAGTCCGCTCGATATGGTTCTGTCCGATGTATATGAAAGATATTTTCCGCTGCCGGGAGATATGGCCATTGTCGTTGCGGAAATAAATGATGGTGCGGTCTGGGACCGTGCCGGACTGCCTGCGGAATATCGTCGTGTGATCAGGGATTTTCTTCAGGAACAGCTCACAGCGATCGAGCACAAGCTTCGTATGCAAGCCCGGTTCATCTGTGCCGGACCTCGCGCACGTTCGGATGAAGAACGACGAAAAGTCGATCGGCTTTTTGATGCCCATTTAGGCAGAAGAGTGGTGTTCGATTGTATAGATAAATATGCAGGGTTGACCTACTCCTTCATGGATGCGTACCTTGAGCGGTTGAGTTCACAATACGGGACGTTCGATATGTCCCGTCTTCCCCGGAACACCAGTATGAGCGATTTTTATCACGGGGAGCGGGTGTTGCCGGAGCAGGACCTGGAAGCCTTTATCCGATATACGGTATTGTTCTTCGGGGAGAGCAGGCTGATGCAGCTCTTGAACTCTGCGATCGAGGTGGTTTCCAACAGGAGGGGTCTGTTCATCAATGATATTGGGACGGGTACGATGAGGCTGGTGTCCGTCCCGGGGGAACAGGTGTATGACCTTAATGTGGTCTGGGAAAAGTTCGACCTGCATGAATTCCGCAAACTGTCGGTCACACAGGCGTATGCATATATATGTCGTACGTTCAGTGAGCAGGGGGTCGGCGTGCCTCCGCTGAAGCTGAACTTTGCAGAGATAGATATTGAGGTGTGAGGTATCCCCTGCCGTTCACGGCGGCATGTTCCGCGTACGGATGCCGGTCGTTGAACAAAGAGAGAGAATGGTATGATATTCGATACAAAAATGATAGCGCACAGGAACTTGGTACATACTATCGCGACCGATCGTGAGCATATTGCTCCGGCCGATCTTTTCAGCGTCATCGATATCGGCTCGAACAATGTGAAGGTCGTCATCTTCGACGTTCATGGCAGGCAGCGTGCCGGCGAGTTCAATAAAGAGATCCGATTAGGCCGCGGCGGCAACGTGCATGATCCCCGGAAGATAGATATGACGATGCGGAGCGTGGACGGCTGGTTCGAACAATTGAAGGAATTACAGATACCGAGCTCCCATATCAAGGTCGTGGCAACTGCCGCTGTGCGGGAAGCGGAGGAGAACGGCCACAACGCTTTTCGTCGTGCCTATGAGACCTATGCCGGGAAGAAAGGATGGCCGGTCGCCCTGCATGTGCTTTCCCATGAAGAAGAGGCCTATTACGGAGTGGCAGGCGTCATATCAAAGACCGCAGGTCATTTGCGCGAAAGTATCGTCGTGGAGATGGGCGGGGCCAGTGTACAGTGTTCATATGTGTCGCATGAGGAGCGCTTTCTGGCCGGAGGACGTGCGGACGAGCTGTTCTTGTTCCAGCCGTACGGTGTTCAACATGTTCGGGACTTTCTTCCAGATATGCGTGCGGCATATCAGGAAGGGCTTGATAAGATAGAGGCCATTTTCAGGTCTTTTACCGCTTTTCATGCGCTTCAAAAGAATAACGCTCTCTTGAACAAGGATCTGATAATGACCGGCGGTTCATTTTGGAAGGTCCAGGGACTGTTCTTTTCGGATTTCGGCAAGAGGGCGGCGCGGGAAGTCACGGTCGGCGAGCAAGAGCTTCTGGGATTACTGGAGACCGTGCGAGGCATGTCCTATGATGCTGTAGAGGGGCTGGGTCGTTCCCAGTTCGATAATGCTGATGCTTTTCTTATTCCCTTGATCACGTTCAAGGTGTTGTATGAGACGATAGCCCCGCGATCGGTGCGTATCGGTAACGGGGCCTTGCGTGACGGGATCGTGGAAGAAATGCTCCGCGGGTATGCGGGGCTGCCATCTTCTGTGGATTGGTGATGCGGCACGGTCCGATCCGCAGATTCATTTTTCCTGTGCACGGATGACCACGATAGATTGATCGTCCCCCCAGCGTTTCAGGGTCAGGTTCCTGCCGGCAATGATGTTCTCTCTGATCGCAGTATCCATCTCCCTTAGGCTTTGTTCCATGTTCGGGTTCGATATATATGTTCGCAACAGGCTTTCGCTGCTCAGTCCGTCTATGATGCCGTCTGAGTACAGTGCGAAAGTATGCCCGGGCCTTAGGGGGAGCGTCCGGACCTTGATGAACTGTTCTACCGCAGCATCGCCGTTGAGGGCTGAGAATATAAGACCTTTAGGGTCTCTCGTTGCCAGTGAAGTTTCGACGTGGAACGGTTCTATGAACGCGGTCCGGACATCATGGTCGAGCGTGCGCAGGTCCGTTCTGTTCATGAGCAGATCGAACTGTTCTTTGAAGAACGCAGTGCTGTCCTTGTTCGGTGAATGATGTAGTACCCATTGCTGCAGTTCTCCAAGAAGTTCCTGGTCCCCTTTTTCTGTAAGGCCATAGGCAGGGTACATATATTGCGCATCGCCGACCTGTGCGAAGAGCGCTTCGCCTGCATCAGTGATGACGACCATAGAGAGCATGGTCGCTCCGCCTTCCGAAGGCTTTTTCATACCGTTCTGCACATTGATCATATGTAAGTCCCGGTTCGCTTCGAGTATGGCGCGGGTCAGGGTGCGTTCTGTGATATCTTCCAGGGCCCGGAGGTGTTCTGTCAGCGATGACGCAATGAATTGCGAGGCGAAGCGTCCAAGGCTTGCGCCGTCGATCGTTCGGTCCACTTTGAGGACGCCGGATAGTCCGTCCAGGACCATGGCGATGAGGTATGTTCGGCCATTGACGGTCAATTTTTTGAGAGAGACAGTGTCCTCGTTCTCTAGCTCACTGTTCCTGCCTCCGCCTGGTATCGTGTAGTTCGCATGCTCAAGTATCAGGGACCCTATCGGAGAACGTCCCGTATGTATCTTTTCCGGGGACCAGAGTTTTGGTGTGTTCATATTGTGCGAGCCCCAATATATGGTCGGTCCGTCAGTTGTGATCAACTTATTATGCAACATATGTCCGCCTCTTACACATCTATCGTAAGAGGTGAAGCCTGAATTCACAGGATGTATGGTATTCTACATATGAAGGCAAGGAGCTGTACATGACGCGTATGCGATGGGTAGTACTGATACTATCGATGCTCACAGTGTTCTGTGTATGTTCTGCAGTGTTCTTCCTTATGCAGGGTGGTGAGCGTATCCCGCGAAGGGATGCGGCTTCTATCATGACCTCCCGCTTCTATAATGAAGCTATACGTCTCAAAAAGCGGCCGGGAGCCGTGGGCTTACCTCGGATTATCCTCTATGACCTTTCTTTTGGACAACATATCGAGGAACACTTGCTGCTCAAGGGAAATGGTATCCTGATGATCTCGATCATTACCAGGGACCTCAGGGAATTGCCGGTCCAGAACGTCCGGGCGGTTTACGGGCATACGAGCTATCCGTTGGAACTGCTGCACTATAAAGCTATAGCTGTTCAGGAGCCGGAGGCCGTGGAGGTCTTTGGCCGATATCGATTCGATTCTTATTATCTTTTCCCGTATTTTGTCGCGATGAAGAACGGGCGTGTTGTGCTCGATCTTTTCAATGGGCGCAAAGGTCTTGATATCGTGTATCTGCCTGTGGGGGAGCGGTTCGAGGATGTTTCTGTGGAAGAGTTGAAGCGGGAAGAACGAGAGGAGTTCGGCACTTTTCCGAAGCTAAAGGACCTGCGGCGGTTCGCCAAAAGAGAGTTCGGGGTCCATATAAAAAAATATCTTCACATGTGAACCTGTCCGCTATTATGCTCGCAAAGGTCTGCCTGAGAATACTTCAAGAACGCTTACCACATGAAATCGCTCCTTTGGGGTTACGATATCCTAATGGATGGCGCTACAGGTCCGGAGCGGGGTGTTCAGGATGCAGATAGCCCGAAAAATAATAGCTGTTCAGGATGCCGGAGGCCGCAATACGCTGCTTCGTTTAAAGGAATGCTATGACGCACGGCTCAGCTCGATCACTGAACGGACCAGGATAGCGCTGCGTACAAAGAGCGGGCTACCCGAGGTCATGAAAGAACATCGCGAGCTGGTCCTGTATGTTCTTCGTACGATATTACAGAACGCTAGAGTCCCTGATATGTTCGAGGTCCTCATGAGCGGCAGTTTTGTGAAGGGAACAAATCTTCTGGACAGTGATCTGGACCTTACCTTTGTATATCCTGCAGAAGAGCGAAAGAGCGGTTATCGGTCGGAGGTAAAGGTCCTCAAGCGGTTAGGTCATATTTTTGGGAACAATGATGTTCTTCATATCCATTCACCCATCACTGAAACGGCGGGGTGTTCCGCGTGGCGAGACCTGAGGCTTCGCGAGTTCGATCAGAAAGATTTTATACGAAAATATTCTCTGAAGCTCCGGGACAGGTTCCACGAAAAGATGTACCTCTTGGTGAACATTACGGATACCCCGAATTTTAGTCTTCTGGAATTCGGACATGATCAGATAAAGCTCAGGGAGTTGGTCCGTGCTGTTCAACGTGATTATCCGGGGGGTGTGCGTCAAGAGATGTCCTTGTTGGGGATGCTCAATCAGGTCCTGAACTCTAAAGATGCGGGGGCTCTCTGGTCTTTTGCGTGTAAGACCGGGGCCTGTTCGAGCGATGTTGAGCGTGAAGATTTTGGTCGATATTTTTCTTTTGGTTTTCAGGGACCGACGCAGGAGAGGCTCTTGTTCGTCAGAAGAATGATAGAGAAGGCTTACCCGGGACTAGCCCCTAGGTATTCAGTTAAACACAGATATCATATGCTCGGCAAAGTCCTTTTGTTCAAGTGGAAACAGGATATCATGACGGAACACATTCTACCGTTCTTGGGGGATACCGTCTTAGGGCTTTCCCGGGGAAAGGAGAAATGGTACGACAGAAGTAAGCAGGGCATCGAGACGTTCTTCAAAGAGAATGCCGAATCCCGGCAATGGTTGCTCGAGGGGGAGGTCCTGCACAGTGCCGGTATGAAGAATGATATTTCATCGACCATTGCGCAGGTTCTGGAGACAGAAAAGGAATATCTTGCGAACGGTGGTATCCACAAGGACCTGAATTATTTATATGAGCAGGTCAAGCGTTCTCAGGAGGCATTTCTCCCTCACTTTATAAAAAAAGACGTTGTGACCGTGGCCGACCTCAATATGATGCTTGAAAAGCTTGGGCATAAAATGGCTTTTAATATTATATATACATTGAAGGGTATTCTTCTGCATACCCATAATAAAAAGGTCCGTTCACTGAAATTATTCGATATGCTGCAGGAACGTGCGATCAGATCATATATCGGAAAGAGAAGCTGTGACCGCCTGTGGAGCATCGTTTCTGAGTATCTGTACTTGATATCTGCTCTACATTTCGGGATAAAAGATATCCATAGTACTGCTGTCAAAAAAGAAAAGATCGCTCTGGACGATGCGTTCATGAAGTATGTCGGAGAGGCGTTCAATTATAGTTTTAAGGACATGCAGGGGTTCAAGGAGCAGGTCACCGCCATGACGACCTCACTGAACGATCTGCTTAAGGACATCATTAAAGATATCACACACAAAGAAGCTGTTGATCTTTATGATATTTCGTTCTTCCGGCCCAAGAGCGTCCGTATTGTTCAAGAAAGCTGAGCAGTGTGTTCGGACAAGACGAAAACGCCTTTAGTCCGGTGTGGCTGGGGCGCCCGGCTTCGTCCTGCGGACTATGCCGGACTGCCAGCCGCTATCGCTTTCGCGATAGTCTCAGCTATGCTGAGTATTTTCTCACTTCGTTCGAAAATTGGCTGGGGCGCCCCGCCTTCGGCGGGACTACCAGCCCCGAACACTGCGTGTTCGCCTTGGCTTGCGCCAAGTACGTCCTCGCTACGCTCGTCCGTTGGCTGGGGCGGAAGGATTCGAACCTTCGGGTGTCGGAACCAAAATCCGATGCCTTACCACTTGGCGACGCCCCAACGTTAAACTTATTAAAACATCAAAAAACTACGACGTTACACTAAAAGACAGTAGCTTCCTTGGCTAGTCCCCTGGCGGGACGACGCCCCAATAATGGAGCGTAGCGAAAAATTGAAGCTATTAAAGTGAAATATACTATCAAAATACCCCAGTGGCTAGCCCCTGTATGTATGAGCGTTGATGATATATCTGAAAAATCCGATGTATAAAGTTATTAATAAATGGGTATATATGAGGTGCAGGGCGAATATATTGAAAACGAGGTGTCATATGCTGGACAATATTCATAGTGTTCCTATAAGAGATATTATCCCTAAAAATAATCTCAACACGGGAGCTGAAGCGACCACGGATAGTGTCAGAACACTTAAGCCGCATACGCACCTGGATAATGCCAAAGCAATATATACAAAGGAAAAGATATTTCTGCCCTTGATCGATCCTGTAACGTTCGATGACGGACTTATTAAAGGCTGATAACCATGCAACAGATAAAAATGTCCGTATTTGAAGGTCAGGGTAAAAAAACGGTCACCGGGCTCTCGATGGAACTTCTCGGCATGCTCGCGACCGAAGGGGATATCTCCAAAGGTATGTTCTCTATCTATGAGAACATCGTGAATGCTCCCACTGCGGACGATTATATGAACATTCTGGAGAACAATCTGCGAGCAGGTCAGGGGGTCGTGAAGGACGGTGCTCTTTCCGCTAACAAGATCGGCGGCTATGATGAAAAGGGGATCCCGTTCCTGTATCTGGTCACCATCGCGTATCTGTGCAATCCGCTCGTTCCACGAAGGGAAAAGGTCAAGTTGCTCAAAGAAAAGGTCCAGGACGATTATACCCGTGTGTTCCTGCGGAAGTTCTGCATGCTCGGTATGGGTTCCCATTATCTGTCCCGTGCTTTTTCATTGGATCAGGAACAGGAATTAAAGGACATGATCGCGCTCATTTCGGCGATCGTCAATGAAGAGCAGTCGCCGATACCGAGGCATTGACCCCTCTGAGAGAGGATAACAATAAAGGTCCATACGTAACGAACCCTCCCCAGATCCCCTCGAGCAGACTCGGGGCAAGCCGGGGAGGGTTCGTATTTTATCTTATCTTTGAAGTAGTGGCTGTATCGGAGGGGTCCTACGCCGTTACCGGCACCTTCAGTTTATATGCTTTTTCCGCATATTCCGTGACCATACGGTGGGTGTTGAACATGGAGCCGTTCTTGGCAACAGCGCCTTTCATGACCTTGATCCAGCCGCTACGATCATTATAGAACTTCGGGATCAATATCTTTTCGAGCTTTTCATAGAGGTCATTGGCGTCCAGAGCGTCATCGTAGTCGACCAGGTTCGCTTCGGTCGGAGCCGGGCCTATCGACCATCCGGTGATGCCTTCTTCGTGGCCTTCTATCCACCAGCCGTCGAGCACGCTGAAGTTCGGGGCCCCGTTCATGGCGGCTTTCATACCGCTCGTGCCGGAGGCTTCTCTGGGACGGCGGGGGGTGTTCAGCCATACGTCCACGCCGGCGGTCATGAGGCCTCCGACGAACATATCATAGTTCTCGATGAAGACTATCTTCACTTTGCCGCGCAGCGCGTGGCTGTAGTCGACTATTTTGCGGATCAGCTCTTTTCCACCCGCGTCCATCGGATGTGATTTCCCAGAGAACACGAACTGGACCTTACCTTCGCAGATACGGGTGAGGCGTTCGATGTCCGAAAAGATCAGGTCCGCGCGTTTGTACGGGGTCGCCCTGCGACCGAACCCGATCGTGAACACATCATAATCGAGCCCGGCCTGTGTTTCATGGTTCACGAAACGGATGAGAGAGCGTTTTGCCACTTCATGCCGCGCCCAGTACTCATTGTCCGGGATCTTATATACGTCCTTGAACTTCATCGGGTCCGCTGCCCAACCGGGGATATAGCGATCATAGAGCGTTTTCCAGATCTCGCTGACCCAGGAATTGGGGTGTACCCCGTTGGTGATGGAGTCGATCGGGTATCCCGGGAACATATTGCGGGAGACCTCCCCGTGCTTTTGAGCGACAGCGTTCACGAAGCGGCTCATATTGAGCGCCAGGATGGTCATGTTCAGCATATCCGCTCCGGCAAGTGCCTTGATGTTCTCCGGCAGGATATCTCCCAGCATATTGCGGGCCAGGTCATGGTCGAACTGGTCATGTCCTGCAGGGACCGGGGTATGGGTCGTGAACACGCACATCTTTTTCACTTTATCGACATAGCCGTTGTTCCGGCGCAGGAGCTCAAGCGTCAGAAATGCCGCATGACCTTCGTTCATATGATAGGTCTCGATGTCGTTGAAGCCCAGCGCTTCGAGCATACGCACGCCGCCGATCCCGAGCAGGGCTTCCTGGGCGATGCGCCTGGTATGGTCTCCGCTGTAGAGCTGGAACGTATTGGAGCGGTCCTGCGGGTCGTTCTCCTCAAGGTTCGTGTCCAGATAATAGATCGGGACATATCCCCCGCTCACTCCGCGCATGAGGTTCTCCCATGCCTGTATCTTCACGGTGCGGCCTTCAATAGTGATCTCGGTCTTTACCGGCAACAGCTTCAGAC
Organism: uncultured bacterium; assembly: GCA_964653455.1. Classification (GTDB taxonomy): domain Bacteria; phylum Margulisbacteria; class Termititenacia; order CAZZFK01; family CAZZFK01; genus CAZZFK01. The sequence continues at coordinate 153,735 of CAZZFK010000001.1, read as the reverse complement.
GGCAGCGCGGGTCCCACGAGGTCCCGAACTCTTTTTGCTGTCCGTATTCAAGTATCTTTTGTGAGAAATATCCCTGATGATAGAGCAGCGTAATGCCGACCATCGGCAGTTTCAGGTCCGCCGCTGATTTCAACGTGTCCCCGGCAAGGATGCCGAGCCCGCCGCTATAGGTCGGAATAGAAACTTCTGTTCCGATCTCCATACTGAAATAAGCGACTTTAGCACTGCGTTCAGAATACTCTGGATTTTTCATTGTGTTCCCCCCGGATCGAATAGGGGGTTATTTTAGAATAACTAGCTTTAAGAAACAAGGGACGAGAGACAAGTGGCAAGTGGGGAGAAACAAGTGACGAGTGGCAAGGGGCAAGAGACGAGGGGCGAGACACAAGAGAAAAGGGCAAGTGCCTTGAAACCTTGTGTCTTGTCTCTCGTTTCTTGTTTCTTCCTCTAACAGTGCGTCGTAAAACGCGGGTCGATCTGGACCATACCGTCCTCAAGCACTACTAACGGAAGGAATGATTCCATTTTTTTTTCAAGTTCTTGATCAAAACCATCATATATATGTTTTTTCATTTCTTTAAGGATATCGTCTTGTTCAGTGATCACGACCATCACCCCCTTTTAATATAAGGGGGTAATATCAATTTTTATGCCAAAAATAAGGAGCATTTTTGTGCTTTGTTAATAAGAAATGTATTTGTTTTGAACAGGGGTGGTTAAAAATGAGCAGTATCGATATTGCAATGCTTTATTATGCTTCTATATATATGTTGTTTAGAGATGACATGATCAACAAGGTTCTGAACGTTCTTATGTGCGTCAGTGAACGAAACTGTTGTACCGCTCTGTTCAAAGAGGGGGATATCATGGACACTGTCCCCAACGGCAAGCACATGCTTTTTTTTCACTTTCAGGTCCCTTTTGAGCTGTGCGGTGACGCGACCCTTGCCTTGTGCAGGCACGAGGACGTTCACTGTCCCGGTGAGCACACCGTTATATATACCGATGGGGTTCGCGAAGACATGGCGGATGCCGAACCGTTCTGCCACGAACTCAGCGAACTGCAGTACGCTGCTTGAAACGAGCGCGGTCGTGATCCCAGCTTTGTTCAATGCCCTGACCGTTCTTTCGGCATCTTTGATGTAACGGACCTTTTGGAACGCCTTGTGCATCCGTTCTTCAGGCAGTCCTTTCCAGCAGGCGACATCTTTTCTGATAAAAGCGGTCAGCCCGAACTCCCCGGCCCGATATTTCTGCCAATACGGTACGCCGTGGCTTTCCCAGGTGCCGTTCTCTCGATGGAGCAACTCCCAGATCGTGGGGCCGGTGGTCAATGTGTTGTCGAGATCGAATATTACGAGTTTGATCTGGTCGGTCATGGTGTGTTTCTTTGCACAGGGTACACAAAGTACGCGCGTACCTTATGTGCTCTTTTTATCTTTCACTCTTTCAGTTTTATGGACATTGCTTGCCACGAGCTGTCCGCAGGCCGCGTTGATATCCTGTCCGCGTTTGAAACGCTGGGTCACTTCAAGTCCGGCGTCTTCCAGCACCCAGCGGAAATCCTTGATGGTCTTATTGCTGGGGAACCGGAACGTAGAGGACGAGGAAGGGTTGTAGGCTATGAGATTGATGTTCGCCATCATACCACGGATCAATTTAACGATGCCGCGCGCATCCTGGCGGGTATCGTTGACGCCCTCGAGCAGGACATATTCGAACGTAACGCGGCTTTTGGTCTTATTGATGTAATCCTTGACCGCGGCGATGAGCTCCGTGAGCGGGTATTTGTTATTGACCGGCATGAGCTTGCTGCGTATCGGATCGATCGACGCGTTGAGCGATATGGCGAGCGTTAGCGGCAGATATTCGTTCGCGAGCCGTTCTATGCCGGGTACCACACCGCAGGTGGAGATGGTGATCTTGCGCATACTGATGTTCTTGCCTTTAGGGTCGTGCAGAATAGCGATGCTTTTCAGGACATTGTCATAATTATCCATAGGTTCGCCCATGCCCATATAGACCAGGTTCGATATCCTGCCTTCATCTTTCTCGATCTGGATGACCTGAGAGACTATCTCACCAGCGGTCAGGTTGCGCCTGAACTTCATATGGCCTGTCGCACAGTAGGCGCAACCCATTTTGCAGCCGACCTGCGAGGAAAGACATATGGTCTTGCGGCCTTCATCGTCGAGCAGTACGGATTCGATCCGGTAGCCGTCTTCCAGCTCGAAGAGATATTTTTTTGTGCCGTCCGTCGAACTGCTGATGTTCATCGGCTTGAGCGGGGTGATCGCATACAGGGACGCGAGTTTGTCCCGCAGTTCTTTGGAGAGGTTCTTCATCTCTTCGAAAGAAGATACGTTCTTCTGGTGTACCCAGGAGAATACCTGGGAAGCGCGGAACTTCGGCTCCTGCATCTCCCGGATATCATGTTCCAATTGGGGGAGGACAAGTCCTCTCAGATCTTTTTTTGTTTTAGCGGTCATACGTGCCGAACTTCTTTCTTACCCGCTGCAGCCGTTCTTGGGCTTCACCCAGGTCATCCTGGCAGGGGAAAGGTCATTGTAGCAAGGAGAGCTATACAATGTATATGACAGGATAGGCGGCGTGTTACGCCGGTCGCGGGGATATATCCGGTCCTTTGATACTGTTCGTTCCGGGATCCATTATCCTTGAATACCATGCGTGAAGCGCAGGGAAATACATGGTCTCCTGCTCGCGCAACAGCACGGAGGTGTCAGGGGTGTGCTCCTCCGCCGATAGTATCGGTCCTTTGAGGTTCTCTGGGGAAAGCAGTTCAAAAAAGCCATGTTCAATGTCCCGGGTATAAAAAGAACAAATGGGTAAAAGTGCCCTGATATTATTATCTATTACGAATGTATTCTCTGTATTACCGTATATGCGTTCGTTCAAGAACCGTAATGCTTCATATGATATTCGGGGATATAAGAACATATGTATCTCCTCGAACATATGTTTACACAAGGACAGATATGCTGCGGAATCATTACACAGCGGCTGATAGTGCAGGAATAATTCGAATAGAATGACAGAGCTCATCGGTCGGTTTCGTGCCCGTTGAATATCCCGTACAAGGTCTCCGCTGCTGGTGAAGACCACCTCTTTGTTCAGTACGACCTGTAGTTGATCCGATCCAATTATCTTGTGTAACATCACGCACCCTTCCTGATTAGATATCGAAAGTTTGTGATTTTTATTGCGCGGATGACCATATGAAAAAAGGCTTAGCTGATGGAAAAAAGCGATGTTTTGGCAGTATAGCCCATAGTCTGCCAGATAATGGCAGTTCGCGAGCGGTATCTGTCAGTGCAGGGATATGCTTGCGAGGACTTCTTTAGTATGGATATCAGTGATGTATATTTCGTTCTCGGTCAGAACGGCGACAGTATCGTGATGCGGTCGTTTTTTGGGCATCGTAGGGCTGCCGGGGTTGATGAGGTATACGCCGTTAACTTGTTCCAGGCGCCATTCATGGGTATGGCCATAGATAAAGAACGTGGCGGAGTGACGGGTAGCGAGGGAGAGCTTATCGGCATCGGTCGGGCAGTGCTGGCCATGGCAGAGATAGAATGTTTTTCCGTTCACTTCCCCTGTTTCAGAGTCGGGATAGAGGCCTTTGGGGTCGCAGTTACCACGGACCTGTACGACAGGTATCTTTGAACTGAGCAGGACTTCTTTCACTTTTTGGGGCTGGTACCACGGAGAGAAGGGATTGCCGAGCCCTGAGCCGAACGTATCCCCGGCGCAGAGTATCCGGTCGGTATCGGCGAACACACCGTCAAGTATGGTGTGCAGGGCTTCGATATTACCGTGCAGGTCCGCAAAGATGCCTGTTTTCATAGGTGTTCATTGTATGAAGGTCAACAGAAATGGACAAGTATGTGTGCTGTCCGTTCAATCCGGATATTCTTCGTCATGATAGGCCACTGCGTTCGGTCCGTCCGACCCCTCGCTTTCGGTGAATATGTCCTCCCGGATATATGGCCCCGCTGCTGCATTCATCCGGACACGTATCGTTCCGGAATCACCGTCCACGACATGTGTCACCGGCGGTCCCGGTATTTTTTTCTGCAACGGTTGAATACCATTATCCGGGCGACCGTTGCCGGGATATACACGGATGGTGCCGGTGCCCTCAGAGCTGTCTTCGACATGTGTGACGGGGGTTGTCCGGGCATTTTCTCTGGTCAGGTGTGTATGTATGAACGGTTCTTTGTTTATTTCTACCCAGATGCTGCCCTCAACCTCGTCGTAGACCATCTTCCTTCGCGGTCGTTCCGGGGCCTGATATTCCTTGGCCGGCACATATCTGTCGATATGGTCGGCATCAATATGTATATGACCTCTCGAGTCAGGTTCTACGGCGGTCTCGCAGAGGCCCAAGAACCAGGCTCTCTGGAGCGCCTCGGTGTGAAGAACGATCTTTGTGCTCTGTTGTCTCATGAGTGTTCTGCTCCTTTTTAAGCGGTTGAATACAAGTACTGAGATATCGTTGTTGCCGTCCTGAAATTTCACGAAAATCATAACGATAGAATAATGTATGTACCGTAAATACATAGCGATAGCGACGACAGAACACATTGCTGTTTCCCGGAGAACAGTGGTCTTGAAGGACCATCAGCATAACGCGTTCTACGGCCAGATCATACCTTTTATGAGCATTCCGACGGATATCATCGAAGCGATACCGGATGATGAGTATGAACTCGATTATAAAGCCGCGCTGCGTGCCATCAAAGGTTTTTCAGGGAACGCGAGGCAGGAAGACCACTCGGCGGAGGCTTTTGACCGATTGTCTTCCGGCAGTGTGGTGCATTATGCGATCGTCGGTGCTCAGGGTACGGATATTTCTCCGGACACTATCTACGGCTATGCGGGATTTAAACGAAATGAAGCGTTCGACTGTCTTGAGCTGATCCACTTATACTCACGTAATTATTTTATCCCGGCAAAAAAGGATCAGGTGTTCAATTTTGGCAGGAGTTTTTTGGGTTTTGGCCAGATCCTTAACGATCTGCTCTATTCTTCTGATACGGAAAGGGTCATGTATGTCGGCAGGATCCGTTCTGAAGCGAAAGGCTTCTATAAAAAGATGGGGTTCAGAAGAAAATGGGGTTTCATGCCTGCACGCATATTACTGCGCAATGATGTATATAAACTATCGGGCGGTTCGTGCGATGATCAATGGTCTTTGCCGAGCGAGGTGAACACGTACACCCCGTCGTTCCGCAGAAAACCATAGATACGCAGATCGCATTTCGCTTTTATCTTGTACTCGCGTTCTCTGGCCTTATATACGGATTCAGTGGTCTCGATCTCAACGATACCCCGAGCACCTTTGTGGTTCGGGCCATGGAACCCGTTCTGGGCGACCGCGTTCACCAGTTTGATGAATTCATTCCCTCCGTGCCCGGACTGCCCCAGTAATTCTTTGGAGAAAAGAATAAAGGCATGTGTGGATACTTTTGTGATGTCATTGCTGACAAAGTATTTTTGGTCCGCGGCAAGTGCTTCTATGAGCACGGTCCCGTTCTCGGCGAGCGGTATGCGATGCGCTTCCCGGTACAGTTCCTCCCAGTCCATTAACGCGATCGACGTATCGAGATCGATATTGGCGGGGTTCGCCAGGTAGTTCTTTTGATAGAACATATCAAGAAGGTCTGGCAGGAACGGGAGCCGTGTGTTGAGGCTTTCAGATATGCGGTCCATCCCGTAGAGCTTATCCAGAATATCACGGTGTTTTTGCAGGATGCTGTCCGCATTGAGGGCGAGGTTCAGCCGTGCTATTTCGTTCTGGATATAGGAGAGGAGCGCTTCTTTTGCTTTATCCAGTGAACCGTCCGCGTTAGTGAGCATGTTCTTGAGGTCCGTATAGTATCTCAGATAGGGGACTTTGATCATGATGCGTGCGTTCTGGACGATCTGCTCCAGGTGTCCGATAGTATCGAGCAGCTCATTGCTGTAGATGATATCTTCGATCTGTGCCTGATCATCGCTCAACCGCTCCAGGATCTCCTTGAAACTATTGATCAGGATGACGCTGCCTTCGAACGTCCCTGAAAGCTTCAGCTCGAACGCTTTTGTATCGATCTTTCTTCCCCTCAGGTCTTTTTCTACTTTTACGAACTCGAATACGCCCATGCCCGGCTCGATCTTCAGGCTATATTCGTTATTTTTCATTTCAATAGCGACGATGGTCTTATAGGCGTCCTTGATCACGCGGGAGCGTATGGCTTTGGGGAAGTCGTCCAGGGTGTTGAGCAGGGCGATGAGGTCTTTCTGTATGGCCGCCGGGGGTTTGAGCAGGCTGATAAGGTCGAATACAACGATGCTCGCGATCTTCTTTTTGGCGTCCGTACTTTCCCAGAGGTCCTTTGGGACGAGAGCAAGCAGCTGTTGGTACATGACGGCCAGGGTCTCCTTGTGTTTCTGGTACTGCGCGTACAGTATGGTGATATTGTCTTTCACCCTCTTTTTTTCCTCAGGAGAAAGGCTGATGAGCAATTGTCCTGCGCTGTAGACCGCGGAGGACCTGACCAGATCTTTGAGCGCCGACGGGGCTTTATCCCAGACCATGAGAGCGGCCTCTTCTGCTTTACGCGTGAGGTTCCTGGTGTTCTCATTGCTGATATCTTCAATGATCTCAGAGGGAAGCGCTTCTTTTGCGATATTTTTTATGAGCTTTTGTACGTTGGGGGACAAGGCTTCTTCGAACAATTGTTTCCCGAACCCGAAGAGGGTCTTTGCGGTCTGTTCTGTATCGATCTCCGGAAAATTGATGACGAGGTCCACTTCGCGTATCAGGTCGATATTGGTCAATATCGTGTCCACGAAGAGCTGGTCGGTGAAGTGGGTCATATCCGTGTTCTTATGGGACGCTTTGATGCGCAAGTTGTCCTGAATGAGCTTTTTGAACATAGGTGTGCACCTGTTCCTTTCTTGTATAGATATCGGAGTTTTCAAAAAATAGTTGCAGTTTAAAGTGTTTAAAAATCGCTTAATTGCGCAAAAAACAGGTATAGGGGACGGGGAAAATGGGTATGTAAAGGTTACGCACTGAAAGTGTGTGGTGATCTCGTTATTGAATAACGAGCGCGAGGTGTTTGTAATGGTACGTGTCGATAAGAACACTAATATGCAGCATTTTGACCGAACTAATGACGGAAAGGTCAATATGCATGACGAGGTAACGTTCAGCTATGACCGCATGCAGGTCAAAAGCACGCTCTATACCTCCTATACGATCGATAAAGAAGGGCGCAAGCTTGGTGTCTATTATGTTCAGGACCAGGCACCGCCGAATCAGTGCTATCGCGTGACCATGTACGGAAATGTGAAGACGGGAGGAGCGGCAAAGACCATTTCCGTCGTCCCGGTGAGCAGGAAAGAAGTGGTCCTTTCCATGGCATTGGAGATGATGATGGATGCTAATACCTTCTTGATATCTTCTGATATCAAGGACTTCATTGTGCAACATCGTATGTGGTTGATCGAACACATGCTTAAAGATCCGGAGTGTAAAGAGCCAGTCTTTGATAGTGCGATCCAGGGGAATAAGCTTGATCGAAAAGAAGCACGTAACAAGGTCGTTTGGTACCTGGATCATTATCAGGAGATAACTGCGGCAGAGGAGAAGACCACGGATACGGTCAAAAAACAGCAGAATACTGAACGAAAGACGATTGTCGTTGGTGATACGATAAAAGGTAGGGCCAAGGATAATAAAACATTCTCGGGAAAGGTGTACAGGATCAACTATGGGCAGGCTGACGGTAATTCTTTCAAGAACATGTATTTCATGGCGCCTGACGGCAAACGGTATATGGCGACCATCCTGGAGACAGGCAGGGGATATGATGACCTTTCGAGCGCGTGGGTAAAACCAGCGCCTTCGGACAATACTGAAGTGGTGAGAGGCGGCAAGGTCGCCTTTATGTATAAGGGGAAAGAAGTGCACGGTATTCTGTACGGGATGCTTGATCAAAGGATGCAATCCGGCGGCAAGGCCTATTTTGTGTCAGCGAACGGGAAGTATTACAAGGTCCGGTGCCGGGAGGCCTGGTGTGATGCGGATGCCGTGCTGTATCCTGAAAAGAACGCGGTCTCTGAGCTCAATGAGCAAGATTTCCGATATGCTTTACTGGAGCAGGATAATATCCCTGCGGATATATGGGTGGAGGGAAAGATTGTCAGTAAAGTTGAAAAACACTTTGACCGGAACAATGATCCTCGTCAGGTCATGACGACCAGGAACGGCAAGAAGGTCGAATATTGGGCGGCGTGGGACGGTTCAGTCGGGTTCAAGACGGATATGTTCAGCAACACCGGAACGGGATTGAGTTTACGTCAATTATCTGACAAGGAGGCGGAGGTGATCTATGTCAGGAAAGCTCCTGAGGGGTATGCGGGCTATGAGGTCGTTTCACAGAACGCGGGGCTCATCACGGTGGTCTCCACGGAACATTGGGCTTACACGATAGCTGCAACTATTCAGGAAACAAAAGGCAGTACGCCCAACAACCGAAGTTATGTGGAGAATAAAGTTCTCTCACTCATAGAAAGTAAAGACTTTAAAGGGTTCAATAGTTTTTATAAGGAATGCACTGAGTATGGCTTTGTTGCCGTGGCGAACTTTGAGGGCGCGATAAGTAAATATGTGAAGGATATTAATGGTTTTTTACTCCGTGATCAATATGCTCCCGATGAGCAGGTCTCAGATTATTTTAAAAGACATACTGCTGTTCTAGGCAAGCTCAAAGAACTTATCTATATCACCAAGGCAGATCCAGTATTGAATAAAATGATCATGAACGCTGTTAAAAAAAATCTCGAACCCGTATTTCAAGATTGGAAGGTAGATTGGGGCGATCAAGAGTTCATACAGTTACGTTCGAAGATCCTGGCCCTGTTCAAACACGCGAGTAAAGAAGAATTAAAAAGATTCAGGGATATGTTCGGAACAGGCGATGAAGCGGCGATACATAGCTTCATTGTCATGAAGCTGGATGTGCCATCCATGTGGTATACGGCAGTACTGCGTGCAGGCGGGAAACACATGTTCCTTAATATGGCGAAAGTACTATACAGGGACCTGGATGAACATATTAAGGCGCTTGATGCGCGGGCGATCTCTAAGGCTTACGATGATATAGGTCAAATGACAGCGCGATTCTGTGCCGCTGTGTTCGACAGCATGAACTATATATATGGAAATACGTATGGGACAGGATGGTTTTCCAGCATTGCGGACCATATCGATGATCTGGGCGCCCCTACAGAGGCGAAACGTATCTATGCTCAGCAGCTCAATAAGGCGTCAAAGGATTGGAGTAACCTTACATCTGGAGAAAAGGAAAAAGTATTCAAGTCGTTCTATACCGGGCTTGACCCCCAGGCTCGGTCTTTATTACTGAGCAGTCTTCCGCTCAAAGCCCCGATCGATTATGCGCAGATGGACCTTATTCCTGTCATGTTAGTCAGCACGAACGGGAGTGAAGAGCTCAGTTATTTTATTGGGTACAAGGATTGTTATGTGAACCTTACTGAGCTCGAAATGAACAGTAATTCCGTATATGCGCAACCTGTATATAAAGGTCCACGTGAGCATGCGATCGAACAGTTCTTGCGGACTACGCCTATTGTTGATCCGTATGGGTTGAATAGGGTCATTGTAGTCGAGAAAAATGGAAGGATAAATGTGCATAGTGCTGAATTGACCAGGAGAGAGTGTTGGAAGGTCGTCAGTATGGGACTGAATTATGGCGCGATCTTGGGGACGCTCATACTTGGAGCTCTACTTGCGGCCGAGACCGCAGGCGCTTCGGTCGCTGCTGCCACAAAGATCACAGGGGCGATCCTCGTGGGAATGATGGTGGTTTCTATTCAGGATGGTGTCGTTAAGATGTATGACAAGCACGAGAATAGGGTCCTGACGGACCAGGAAATGGCCAAGGGTGTCACAGATACTCTGATCTCTCTCGGGTTCCTTGTGCCGATAGGCGGTATCTCAGGGACCATTTTCCGTTCGGTCCTGATGATACCTGGCACTACAGAACTCATTGAAACAATGAACGACCAAAACCTTTCGGGGCAAGAGAAGTACGTGGCGTTCGCCCAGTTCTCGCTCATGGTAGGCCTTATGGCACATGCTGAAGCGGGGAACCTGCGTAGTTGGAGAGTGAGAAGAGATCTGAAGAGACTGGGGATCGGCGAGACGCCACCTGCAGGTGGGGGAAAAGTACAGGTCTCGTGGCTTCAGAAGAAATTGCAGAATCTAATGAAGGCTCCGATAGATGAAAAGAAATATATAAAAAATCTGAAGAATAGGAAAGTTCAGCAGATCGAAGACAGGGCCAATCTTTTCATGAAAAATAAAAATAATCTGGAGCGATATAAAGAATACAGCGCTTCTGTCGGAGATAAGGAATTCCCGTTCTATTTTGATAAAGAGGGTACGCTTTGTTTGCCCCCGAAAGATGTTTATTACGCAAACGCGAATGAAAAATACTTTGAATGGACAGACACAAGATCAGAGTTCTATAAGCAATGGGTATATGCAAGAAGGGATGGTCGCGCGGGGCATTGTCATATAAATATTAAGAATTCTGTAACATATGATGCAACAAAAGGTGATGCCGGGTTATTGATAGGAACCTCTCAAGGGAAGATGAAATATATTTCAAAAAATAATGCTTTAATCACATTAATGGCACGGGCTTATAGTAAAAAATTAAGGGTCTATGCTAATAGCCCAGTAACTATTGAAAAGTTCGAAAAGGCGATAGATAAAATAATTGCTGAAAATCCAAAGTATAGTACGTACTATACAGAATTAAAAGAAAAGCTGTTCAGCACGGATATTAAAGCTCCTGGGATCCTGAAGGATGCGGAAATTCTCTGGATTAAAAACAATCATGACCCCAAGGCTAGTAGTCGTCTTCAGCTTATCTATGAAAAAAACGGCGAGTATTATTTATTGCGTTTTGATATGCCCCACGAATCGAATAAGTATCATTTAAACAATCATCGAATACGTTATGGTAAACATACGTATTGGGATAAAGTAGCTAATAAGGAAAAGTGTGAAACTGGTTTTTTTGCTGAGGAAAAAAACAATCATATTGATCTTACAAAACCGACGGACACTAAAAAATATGATATTGACCTTATTGCAAAAGAGTTAGGTATTGAGAATAAGACAAAACAAAATCTAGATAAAATATATACGCTTCATCAAATACCTCAAGTTGTTTTTGGTCGCCATAGGATAAACATTGACGGTGACCTGCAAAAACATATTAGTGAATATCAGCAGACAAAGCGTATCACAAAGAAAATGGTTGATGATGTTAATAAAGCCTATGTTTTTATAAGTAAAATCTCTGGCACTAGTCCGAAATCGTTTACACAGGAAACTTTGACAGATGCTGGATTAAAACAGGCAAAAAGAGCTCTGAATGAGTTAAGATTAAACTGATTGGAGGGGGTTGTATGTTTTATAATAACAAAATGATTGCTGGTTCAGGCGGGCAATTAATAATTCGGTTCCTTGACGGATTGCGTATCGAGCCGGGAAGTGCCGGTATGTCTATGGAAAAATATGAAAAAATATCTCAGAAGATCATACGTGTTGTTTATGATAATTTAGATAAAAATATATTAAGTAAAAAATTATACAAGATGGGGGGGCGTTCATTTTCTAAAACAGACGACAGCGATGGCGTTGTTGATTCGTTATTATTAGAGCAAAAGTACCAACAGAACATGTTCCCACCATTTGTATATTCAGCTAGCTTTTTATATTTATTTTGGGCTGCTATGGATAGTCTCTCGAAGACAGTTAAAAGCCCTTCGGATTTATTAAAGATATTTAATATACTTTCAATTCACAAGAATAATGCTTTGATAGAGTTTATAAATGATAAAAAGCTATTTACTAACATAAAGTATCAAATATTAAAGGCCATGAGGCCGATTGTATTGCTTTATGATGCTGTCAATATACATCAAGATTTTAATTCTAATGAATTGGAGTTGCTAAGAGAACTAAAGTATTTTTATGAAAAAGACTGGTCTATGTTCACGTTCGAGTTGGCGGGTGATCCTTTAAAAGGGATATACCTGTCATGGAAGATAAATCCTTATTTTATGGGTTTAGCAAAAGAACAACGCAATAAAAAATTCAGTGAATTTCTTGCTAATGACATGACTGTGGAAAAGTTTTTAAAAACAGCAGACCGTTTTCCACCCTTGGATGGGCTAAAACTTATTTCTTATGATATCGATAAGCATGATGAACATAAGCCAAAAAAGAAATAACGGTTCAGTAATGATGGGTATTTCATATGTGTTTAGGTCATTCTTGTTTTGTGAGATAAAGTAATATTCTATGTATTAAGTATTACGGTTGTCTTTATTGATAATAACTCCAGTATAAAAACTCCTAAAAACGGGTAATAAGGTCATATATATGTGCACATAGGCATTGTGCTGTGCGTGTGCTTTACATGTCATAGAGGTGTGGGATGGAGATAAACGGTAAGCAGATAGATACATCAATATGGAACAGTATGAGCTTGAACCCGATCTACCGGCCTCAGGAGGTCGCTAGGCTCCTGGATGGTCTATATAAGCAATCTCCGGAGAAGTGTATCCAGAAGCTCCAGGAAATGAAGGCGAATGGCGTCCCCGAGAAGGCGCTCATTATCGTCATGCAGAAGATGCATAGTAAGGTCATTGCCGAGTATGTGCGGCGAGAATATATCCATCCTCTGTTGAAAGAGACCGGCCGTAATAATGACCAAGAACAACTAAAACGCATTATAGATCTTCTTTGTCCCGTTCTTGGAGAAGATAAGACGAAGAAAGTGCTGGATACTGCGTTGAACAACGTTCTCAAGGACAGAAGCCTGCTCAAATGGCTCAATGAGAAAGAACTCAAAAAATGTTGCGGAGAGATACGTGCTGCAGTCGATACGTTGTTCAAAAAGGTAAGTACCGTTCCCTATCACGAAGCTGATACCGCGTTGTTCGGGAATAATTCGGTCAATCTGCAGATCGAATATAAGGCCGGTAAATACTATGCTGGCGGTACGGCAGAGAAGCTGGGAATCCCCTGCGATAGCCTTGAGGAAGCTGCCACATTGGAAAAGATTTTGAACGAAGATCCGGGGAAGATCAATTTCGGGATCAGCGAGAATGGCAAATCGTTCTGTATCACTATCATTGGTCAGGACACAAAGATCTTAATCACAAAGAAGGACTTTGCTACGTTCAAACGGCTCATGCTCGAGGCCTGGGAAAAGAAGTATGGAAAGAACAGTATGGAATATCAGGTCATAGCCCTGCTGGATGCAGATGTTAAGAAAGACCATATCTCGTTCACCATTGGCGGTGGGCAGGTGAAGGCCCATTCGCTTGCGGAGGTCAAAGAAAACTTCCGTCAGTTCTATGTGGGCGTGCGGTATGGTAAAGGGGACCATCCCTATGGTAACGCACTTGATCTTGTCGGGCGTTTCGCTGAAAAGAAAGACCAGCAGCGGGTGCTGCTCGCTATGTGCGACCTGTTCATGAACAAGGATATCGTGCCCGAGGGTGAAGAACCTGGCGTATACTCTTTCACGAAAATATTCTATTGGCTGGGTATGTTCGGAGGCGTTGAGCATCTGCCGGATAATTCCGGCATCACGGCCGCTGTAAAGAAGAAAGACCCGGCAGCGTTCGATAAAGCGATCGATACTCTTCGCTACAATGTGACCATGGCGCTCAAGTACTCGGCCGGTGCTCCCGGCGATGTTATGAAGTATTTCCATGAGCTCATAGCGGTCTTTCAAAAACTCGGGGTGGATATCAAACCGCTCCTGGCCTATGCGATAGTGGAAACGGAGAACAGCTGGGGGACGATGGAGAATAAAGTTATCCTTGCGGCCCTGAAAAAAGAGCTAGGCCTCCCGCCTGCGGAGGAATTCTCCTGGAGCAAGGTCAAAGATATCTTGTGGGAGAATTTCACGGGGGCGTTCACCTATACAGGTCAGACCGATGAATTCAAGACAGAGTACCTGTCGATCAAGATGTTGCATGGGAAAAGGACCACGATGACGGTATTTGATGCGTATGCTTCGAAGTTCTTCCTTGATTGTGACCTTCTGTTGATGGATAAGCCGAAATTCCTGCAGGACCTTATGACCCAAAAAGATAAACTGGATATCAGCGAGCTGACCAAGGCCGGTGTTGATACGTCGAACTATGAGAGCCTGGTCGTACAGCCGTTCTACTATATATCTCCCAAAGGAGAAAAGATCGGGATACTGCTGATCGGAGGCAAGGATAGTAGCGGCGGATATACTTTTGTGAATGCGAACAGCGGTCGGAAGTTCACGGGGCGCACTCCCGAAGAGGCGTTGTATACCGGAAAATCCTCGTTCTATAACCGTTCTTTTCTCGAGCCAGGAGGTCAGCTCGGGTACAAGGCCTCTGGTTCATATGCGGTCGTAAGCCATCCGGTCGAGTACCCTGATCATGATATCGGTCTGGGGACCATTAACGGACAGACGATAGATAAGACGAAGCGTATCCTGGAGGCGGGAGGCATCATTCTAGGTGTCGTTGCCGCCGGATTGACAACGTATGCGTCGGGCGGTACGGCAGCGCCCGCGTGGGTATCGTTCGCGGCGAGCATTGCTTCCTCGGTATCAGCAGCGAGCTTCCTGACAGGCAGCGGGATCGAGCTGGCCCAGGTCGTTGAAAAGATGACGGCAGGTGAAAAAGGTCATGGCGAAGAACTTGCCATGAGCATTTTGATGAGCACGCTCTTTTTTCTGGGAACGGCGAGAAGTGTCCGGGTGATCGAGGCCAAGGCCCCGCAGCTCTATGCGTCGCTCGTCAAGGCCGAGCAGCTGTTGAACGTGACCGTCTTGGCGGACATGGGCATTACTTCCGCGGATGCCTTGCTCTCGAAAGACCCCGCGAAATTGGCGGGAATGATCCAGAATCTCATGATATTGATCGCCTTCCACGCGAGCTCGAAGGCCGGGAGCTCGTTCTCGGTGAAGGCGAGGACGGCTATCTACAAAAAAGGAGCGGGGATCGATGCATGCTTCAAGAAGAGCGCAAAAGAAAGGCCGAAGGAGTACTGTGCTCGTATCGAAAAGATGCTGAAGAACGATCCTGCGCTCGTCGCACGGCTCGAGGCGGAGGTTGTGGGCGGAGCAAAGATACGGGTTTCGGTCAAAAAGGTCGCAGAGAACGGGGACGTTCCGAACGGTACGGAGGATTTTCTTCCGCAGGACGGAGGCGCTGTAGAGAAGTACACGGTGAACATGACCGAAAAGCAGCTTCTGTCGCTGCTGGAAAGAGCAAAGAAAGAGGGACCCCTTTCCGGACAGGAAAAAGAGATCATTGAGGCCTATGAGAAAAGTCGGCAAAAGGACAGCCGTACGGTATTGCTCGGCAAAGATTTTGTGAGCACATCATTGAAAGGCACGCACATGCATGCGGCGGTATTGTCGAAAGAATTCGTTGCGGAACTTGAAAAAAGCGATGGCCTGCTGACCGCAGCACAGGTCAAGAAGCTCCAGATAAGCGAACAGGACATCATGATCGCGAAAGCGAACGGGGGAACGATCGATATCGGGTTCCGCACCCATGACGGAACGCACATCATTACCTTGAAGGTCGAACAGATTTCCGCTTCAGGCAAGATCGCATGCCGGATGCTGCGTATGGTCAGGGCCGGGAACAGCATGCGCGTCGCTGAGCAGAAGTTGTTCAGGTCAGCGGAAGAAGGTCCTTTTGAGTTGTTCTCGGACATGCCCGAGAATATTTACGGTGGTTTTTATCAGCTCGTTCGCAAGAACAGCCTTGGCTCTCAAAGCCTGTTCGACGCTAAAGGCATGTTCAGGACAGAACTGTTTGAGAAATATTCCGTCGAAGAACTTTGCTCCATGTTCAGGAAGGCGATGGACGAGACCGAATATTTCAAGATGAACCCGTATGCCAAAGAAGCTAAGAATTATATCCTGCAAAATGATGTGTTGCCCCGGATCATCGAACTTTTAAGGTCCGAACCCGAGGCTTTCTCTCAGAAGGGAAGGGCGGCTTTCAAGCTCAGGGAGAAAATGATAGAGGATGTTGATTCCCTCCCGGGGGTCACTGCGGAAAATCGTACAGCGGTCATCCGTGAGATAGAGCTCAAGCTCACGCCTAATAACATGAAAGAACTTGCGAATGGAGAGGTCAATATTGTCTATGAACTGACGCTTACGACGATAGATCGCTCTTTCTTGGTCGCTATACGTAGACCGCTGGAAGCCAATTCTGGGCAGAAACGTATCAATGCTTCACCGTTAGATTATGCGACGCAGTTCAAGACCCAGCAGCAGATCTATGGTGCCATGGAAAAAGCACGACAAGAACACCCCGAAAAGAACTATGCCCGCATACCACAGCCGTATTTTCTTGATGTTACCAGTGATACCATCGTCATGGAACTTATCAAGCCATCCTATCGGTTGGCCGACCTCGGGGTGAACGTCCCTGATGATGTGTATCGTGCGTTGAAACCCCAGATATATGAACGTCTGAAAAATACGCTCGATCATTGGGAGACCGGTAATGACGGGAATGTTCTGTTCCGTCATCATGACCTGCATGCGGGTAACATTCTTATCACTCTGAACCCGGACATGACATTGAAAGATATATATATCATCGATTTCGATTTTTCACGCTATTGTCCGGGGCCAGAAGAAAGTCATTATATTATAAAGAAGGAATCCAATATGGGGGTCAAGAAGGAAACGTTCCCGGACGATCGAGAGGTCCTTGGAAAGATCAAGTGAGAGTATTTTTAAGATCGTTCGATAAATAGGTATATGTTCTGGAGGATATGACATGCAGACCAAGCTTATACAGGATGGCGGAGGGAAAAGGCAGCGGATCTATTTCGATGGTCCATTGCCGGATGCTGTACGTGATATCCAGGATATCCTGGAGCGGATCGCAGATGGTGTGAAGAACAAGGTCCTTGATCTCTGGACTTTCTGGCATAATCTTGATCTTGTTCTGATAGACCCCTATCTGATGCGTCGAGATATCATCGAGTATCTGAATGTCATGGGCGAGAGCAAGGAAAAGATCGCGGAGGTTTTCCCCCCGCGGCTTGCTATCGACCGGTCCGATAATTCTGTCAGAGAGCTCGAATATTGGGAGGCGTTAGGGCCTAACGAGCAGATCTATGAACCTTCCGGTGTATCCTTGGCCACTTTTGATGGATTGCCAGAGAATATGTTCGGTGCGATATATCAGCTCGCTCGTTCGAACACGCATCCTGCACGAGCACTATTCACTCCTCAATATGTCTTTCGTTCTGAATTGTTCCAGAAATATGGTATTGATGAGTTGTATGACATGTTCATTAAGATCGTTGATCAGTCCCCGTTCTTTGCTCGCCCTGAAGAGAACAACGAGTTAAAACGTTTTTTTAAAGACCCCAATATTGTTAATCCAGTACTCTATCTGCTTGCAGAGGAGCCTGAACTATTGACGGATAAGGGGCGTTCCTCTTTCTTTGCTCGAAAAATAATGAAGGACGAGGATGTGTTTCAAAGCATGTTCGCTCAGAGCGTTTCTTATAAGGCTTTGGACGACGCATTGCGCCCTTCTAATTATCAGGAGATCGGTAGAGGAAATTATAATGTCGTGTATTCGCTCGGTCTAGATACCGAGAATGGACCTCTGCTGATGGCTATGCGTATGGAGATCCCCGGAAAGATGGTGGAGCTTGTACGGCTTAATCGGACCAGGCCGCAACAGTATTTTGAACAATTCAGGATCCATCAGGAATTATATAGTGCGATGGCAAAAGTTCGTGAGGAACATCCTGAAAAGAGGTTCGCACGTGTGCCGAGGCCTCTCTTTTATGAACAGACCAGTGGAACGTTGGGTATGGAACTGATCCCTTCTGCTATCCAGCTTGCCCAGCTCTCTCTGGTGATTGGAACGGACGGGTACAATAGAGTGCGAAACGATATCCGTGCAACTCTGGAGAATACGTTCGAGTATTGGCGGACGGGGAATAACGGTAGCGTGTTGTTCAGACACCACGATCTGCATGGGGGGAATATCCTTATCACACTGAACGATGATGGTGACCTTAAAGATGTGTATGTCATCGATTTTGATTTCTCTCGATTCTGTCCGTCGAAGGAGAATAGTAACTATGTGATCATCTCTCATAACAGAAAAGAGACTTTTCCGGATGATAAAGATATTCTTAAGATGTTATGAACTAAAAGTTCGAACTCCCTTGGGTGTGGCCCCGCCTACGCCCTTTCACAAGGTTCATAGCTACGGCGTGCAAACCTGAATCTAGTACGTTGCCAATTCCGTAACATGAGCTTTATGACACATAGTCCAATATCTGCGGCAGGATATAGTGTTCCATCTGGTCCAGTCTCCGCAGTCCCGTCGAAGACGGGACGCCATCGCGTTCTGATCGTATGTATCATTTTATTGGTAGAGAATGAGATCATGCTGAAGTATCTTGTACCCTGGTGCCGCGAGGGAGCCCACCTGCGCCCCCTCACAAGGTTTGGGGGCTTCGGCGGGTCGCGGAGTATGTGTCTGGGATTACAAGGGAATCATTTCGCAGAGGTTAAAATGACTTGACCGCTGATATCCCTTTCAGCACTCTTTCGCAAAGCCTTCAGAGTGTCGCGGAGTTTATATCTGGAATAAAAGAGTTTCTTTTCGCAGATAGTAGATCTTGAGAGTCCAAGTATCCGCATTCAGGTCGAACTCCATCATGTGGGAAGAATGATACGGGATAAAACGAAAGGTAAAGAACTGTGAGCTGGTGCCGCGAGGGAGGGTCGAACTCCCATGGGTGTGACCCCGCTAGAACCTGAATCTAGTGCGTCTGCCAATTCCGCCATCGCGGCTTACTGCACCAGCTCACAATATTTGCGTCAAGAATCAATATGACATACTGTCTAAACTACGCGGTCCCGTCGAAGACGGGGCGCCATCGCGGCCCAGCTCATAAAGTATTCTTTAAGGATGTAAACGCTAACCCATTTCATGCCGTTTTTCAATCCCTGTGTTTTTGACTTAGGACTTGTTTGTGCCTATAATCCGTTCAAAGCATAGCTCACTTATCTGCAAGGAGCCCGCAATGACCAGAGACGTTGTTGAGAATATTCTGGTGATAGAGAAAAAAGCGGACGGGGTCATATCCCGTGCACATGCTGATGCTCAGGCGCTCATCGCCGAAGCGACGAGGACCATCGAAGAACTGCGGGCCACATTCAAGAGCGATTCCAAAAAAGCATATGATGAACAAAAAGCTGAGGTCTCCGAGAAGGTCAAGAAGAGCGGTGAAAAGATAGAACGTGCTCTCCAGGAAGAATTGGCTGTCCTTGCCGATGGAGTGAAGAAGAGCAGGGCAAAAGCGAAAAAAGAGCTGCTGACATCGTTATTGAAATAGGTCTCTGTTCCCCCGGGGGGTGTGGAACGGGCGCGAAATACTGAAAGGATACCGATCCTAAATGGCGATAGCCCCCATGAAGAAGGTCCAGGTCTATGCTCACCAGAGCAGGGCCGCAGCCCTGCTCAAGGCCGTCCAGGCGCTTGAGATCATGGAGATAACCGATGTCGACGAGGATTTCTTTGCGGCCGTTCCCGAGAACGAAGACAGAAAAGTCCTGAAGACCGCTCTTGAATTCCTGAAAGAATTGTTCCCGACCCCGAAAGCGTTCATCGAGAATTTCATTAATTTCCGAACGATAGTCAAACCAATTCAACTGAAAGAGACCGTTGCCCAGAAAAAAAAGATACTGCTCGCGGCCAGGGATATCGTCCGCAAAAAGGCCGTCTGGGACGAGCTGCAGCAGCATATCGCTCAATTAGAGAGCGATATCGACCGTCTTTCCTTATATATACGCTATAGCGTCCAACTGACCAAGCTGCCGCGTGTACGGTCCATCAGGTTCATATTTGGTTACTTCGAGCTGTCCTGGTACGAGAAACGACAGAAAGCGGCGGATCTGCCTGTGTTCCCTGCAGAAGTGCATGAGGAGTTCATGTCCCGTGACGAAAAAAATCGCTACGTCATATTCTGTTCTACGAAAGAGGCCGAACAGGAGCTCAGGGATATTCTCCAGGCCTGTGCTTTTACTGAGGTCACGTTACCTGTAGCGGTCAAGCCGTTCCCGGAGCAGCTGGCTCGGGCGAGAAAAGAACTGGCCGTGTGCATGAAGCAAAAAAAAGCGCTCCTGTCCGAGCTCAAAGCATTCCATGAAAAAGAGCAGGTCCGGCTGCAGATCGTTGCGGACCATGCCGGGAATGAAGATCTGATCGCGCAATGGTCGGCGAACCTGCTCAAGACTAAAAAGGTCGTACTGCTCGAAGGCTGGATACCGGAACGCAGAATGACCGAACTGCGGCACTCCCTGAGCTCGTTCGAGAAGGACATTCTTATGCTTGATGCGCCGCATTCTGAGGACGATGTACCGCCGGTGCTCCTTGAGAACAAAGCGTTGGCCCCGTTCGAAGCGGTCACCACCGTGTACGGACTGCCGCATGGGAACGAGTTCGACCCGACCCCGTACCTTTCTGTCTTTTTCATCATATATTACGGGCTCTGCCTTTCCGATGCGGGCTATGGCCTGATGCTCGTCGGTCTGGCGTATTTCTTGTTGAAAAAATACCATGTTCAGCTGACCGGCTTCGGCAGAAAACTTTTAAAGCTCAATATCTTCTGCGGGTTCTCAACGATGATCGTCGGTATCTTGACCGGCAGTTATTTCGGGTTCGATATCAATATGCTGACGCATGCCGGGTTGAAACAGTTCCTGCTCTCCCTTAAGATCGCGGACCCGATAGCTAATCCGCTGCCGATGCTCATTCTGTCTGTCATTTTGGGCATGACGCAGATCTATGTCGGTCTGTGGGTCCGTTACTTCATCGACATAAAACAAAAAGGGTACAGGGAAGCGTTCCTGTTGTCCGGTATCTGGGTCTATTTCATCACGGGGATCATCGCCTGGCCCCTGTTCGCATCCGTCATGCCGGTGCTGAGCGTCATCGGGAAATTCATGGTCTGGTCCGGGATGATCACGCTCGTGCTGACCCAGGGCAGGCATCATAAGAATCCGTTCATGCGTCTGGGGTCCGGCTTATTGAGCCTGTATAAACTTACCGGGTTTGTCGGTGATATACTGTCTTATTCCCGTTTGTTCGCCCTTGGTTTGGTCACGGCCGTATTGGCGATGGTCATCAATCTTCTGGCGTTCATGACCGGAGGTATCCCGATCATAGGTAAGCTCGTTATGGTCGCGATATTGTTCGGCGGGCATCTGTTCGATTTCTTCATTAATATCCTTGGTTCGTTCGTGCACTCGGCACGTCTGCAGTACGTGGAGTACTTCTCAAAATTCTTCGAAGGAGGTGGCCGGGCGTTCAAGCCGTTCGTGTGGGAGAAGAGGTATATCAAAATTGAGGAATGAGTATTTAGTAGTCAGTATCTAGAATATCGATCAAAATTCTAGATCCTAGCTACTAGATTCTAGATACTAAGGCAAAGAAAGGAGCAAACAAATGGACGTAGGACTTATTTGGGCGATCATGGGCGGAGCGTTGGCGATAGCAGGCGGAGGTATCGGATCATCGGTCGGTGTCGGTATCGCAGGTGAAACGGCCGCCGGTGTTGTGGCGGAAGATCCTGAAAAATTCGGTAAGACACTGCTCTTGCAGGCGCTCCCGGGTACACAGGGTATTTACGGATTCCTGGCGGGTTTCTGGGTCATGCTCAAAGTGAACCTGCTGGGCGGCGTCGTTGCCATTTCTCCGGTGACAGGTTGGCAGATCTTCATGGCCTGTATCCCGATCGCGATCAACTGTCTGGTCTCCGGCATCTATCAGGGAAGGGTCGCCGCTGCCGGTATTGCGATGGTCGCACGCAAGCCTGATGAGGCCGGTAAAGGTCTGATCTTTGCGGCGATGGTCGAAACGTACGCAGTGCTCGGCCTGCTTGCGACGATCTTGTTAATTAACGGTATCCCTCTCAAATAAGTATTGAGGAGTGAGGATCAAGGAGTAAGTGCTATGGCACTAGCGGATATAGAAAAGAAGATCATCGGTGACGCCGAGAAAGAGGCGGTGCAGATCGTGGCGCGTGCCCGAACAGAACAGTTCGAGCGGGTGACCTCCGTGAAAAAGGAGCTCTCACAGAGATACAGCGAGCTCAATGCACAGCTTCAGAGCCGGACGGCCCTGGAAGCGGAGCAGCATAAGCAGCTGCAGAAAATGGACGCGGCACAAAAACTGCTCGCGGCCAAACGCAAGGCGCTTGAAGAACTGTTCAGTGAGGTCATAAAGGATATCCTTGACGATGAATCCCGTCTCGTTGATTTCTTTAAAGCGGTCCTTACGCAAAGTCTTCCGGCAGATAATGCCGTGAGCATCGAGGTCGCCGCCGTACATGAAAAAGCGCTGAAACATGCGCTCAAGGACATGAAATGCGCTGCGGACGTGGTCCTGAAAAAAGAATGGCAGCCGGGAAGGCTCGAGGTCGTGCTTACAAAGGCGCGTATCGATTGTTCTCTGGCGCTCTATGTACAGGAAAAAGGTCGGCAGTTCGAAGCGCGTATCGCGCAGATATTGTTCGCGGGAGCATAACGAGTGAAGAATCTATTGTTCCTTATCGGCAGAGTGCGGTCAAAAGAGCGGGAGCTGCTTTCCCGTTCCGATTGGCAGCGCTTCTCGGAGAGCCGGGACCTTTCGTCCTGGCGGTCGCAGTTGAAGGATACGGTGTATGCCAAAGCTTCCGAAGCGGTGACCTTCGAGAGCTTTGAGCAGTCGCTCGTCCAGCATATGCAGGAACTGCGGAACGATCTGTTCTCCATCGATCATTTTCCGTTCGAACCGCTGCTGTTCCGTAAATACGATATTCATAATATGAAGCTGCTGCTCAAGACCAAGCATGGGCATAAGGACCTGCGGAAATTCCTTGTCCCGCTCGGCATGTTCCCGGTCGCGATGCTCGAGGGATACATCCTTGAGAACGAGAAGGAAGGGCTGCCGCTGAATTACCGTGTCCATATCCGGCGTGCCGAGGAGGCTTTCAGTGTCGCGAACAGGTCCTTTGCGGCGCTCGATGCGTATCTTGATGCAGTGTTATATCCCGAGCTGTTGGAATGTGCACATGGTCTTGGGGCCGATGCGGAGGCTTTTATCCGCGCGCAGATCGATGTCGCTAATTTTAAGTTGTGGTATTTCCATGAAAAAGAAAAGAAGACACAGATGCCGTACATCGTTGGAGGGAACCATTCTGTCCGTTCGTTCGAATTGAGCCGGGGGCTTTCCCCCGTCCAGGTCATTGCCCGGTTGTTCCCGCGGCGCTCGCTCGCGCCTGATGCGACGGACGCGGATATCCAGCGGGAGATCGATGTGCAGCTCTCGGAAGATATCTATGCGTACCGATACAGTTCCGGGACCATATTGCCGGCGCTGGTGTACTTTTTCGCCAAAGAAATGGAGATCAAGAACCTGAAGACCTATTATCTGATGCGTTCCAAGAACTATGCGGCCTTAAGCTCGCAATTGAGAGGTATGTATGTCTGAACATGAAATAGCGATCATCGGACCGTCCGAGGTCGTCAAACCGTTCCTGGCATTAGGATTGCGCTGTATCGAGACACAGGATGTGGGGTCCGTGAAGGAGCAGTTGAAGGCCCTTGAAAAAGAACAGAAGGTCGGGGTCATCTTTATCGCAGAAGGGCTTGCTGAAGGCTGTCTCGAAGAGATCGAAGAAATGAAGCAAAAAGAACTTCCGGCGGTGTTCATATTGCCGGAATATGGCAGCGATAAACGCCTTGGTCTGACCAGATTGGAAAAGACTATGGCGAGGGCGATCGGCAAGAAGATCTAATGACGAATTG
Source organism: uncultured bacterium (assembly GCA_964653455.1). GTDB lineage: Bacteria > Margulisbacteria > Termititenacia > CAZZFK01 > CAZZFK01 > CAZZFK01. The sequence continues at coordinate 129,775 of CAZZFK010000001.1, read as the reverse complement.
CGAATTTCGAATGAGTTCTAATTCGATATTCGTCATTCGTAATTCGAAAATCGTACCAAGGAGGATATTATGTCCGAAGGTCGTATCGTAAAAGTATCAGGACCGCTGGTGGTCGCGGAAGGATTGCAGAACGTGCGCATGTACGATGTTGTCCGCGTCGGCACCAAGAAGCTCATCGGCGAGATCATTGAACTGCGTCAAAGTTCTGTGGCCATTCAGGTCTATGAAGAGACCGGCGGGGTCGGTCCGGGGGAGCCGGTCGTGTCGCTCGGTGAACCACTGTCGGTATTGCTCGGCCCGGGGATCATGTCCATGATCTTCGATGGTATCCAGCGTCCTCTCGATATGATACGTGCGACGACGGGTGATTTCATCGGGCGCGGTGTGGAGATACCGGCGCTGGATATGACCAAAAAATGGACCTTTGAACCTCTGGTCAAAAAAGGTCATACCGTTGTCCCTGGGGATCGCCTCGGGGTCGTTCAGGAAACGGAGATAGTCAAACATTATATTATGGTACCGCCGCTCTCTATGGGCGGTGTCGTGGAGTCCATTGCAAAAGGCGCACATACGCTCACTGATATTGTCGCGGTCATCACAACGTCCTCCGGTAAAAAAGAAGAGCTCTCCATGCTCCAGAAATGGCCGATCAGAAAACGACGTCCGATAAAACAGAAGCTGACGCCCAATGCTCCTCTTGTCACCGGGCAGCGTATCATCGATACACTTTTCCCGATCGCCAAAGGAGGCACGGCCTGTATCCCTGGTCCGTTCGGCAGTGGTAAGACGGTCGTTCAGCATCAGCTCGCCAAATGGGCAGACGCGGAGATCATCGTCTATGTCGGCTGTGGAGAACGCGGCAACGAGATGACGGACGTGCTCATGGAATTTCCTCATCTGAAGGACCCGAAGACGGGGCATCCTTTGCTGAAACGCACGGTGCTCATCGCGAACACGTCCAATATGCCGGTCGCTGCGCGCGAAGCGTCCGTCTATACCGGGATCACTATCGCCGAATATTTTCGTGATATGGGCTACAACGTGGCGATGATGGCCGATTCCACTTCCCGCTGGGCAGAAGCCTTGCGCGAGATGTCCGGTCGTCTGGAAGAAATGCCGGGGGAAGAAGGATATCCCGCCTATCTCGGTTCGCGCATCGCGGAGTTCTATGAACGTGCCGGGCGTGTACAATGCCTCGGAACGGCTGCGATCGAAGGGACGCTCAGTGTCATCGGCGCTGTTTCCCCTCCCGGCGGCGACCTTTCCGAGCCTGTCACACAGAACACACTGCGTGTCGTGAAAGTTTTCTGGGGTCTTGATTCGGCATTGGCCTATGCCCGACACTTTCCGGCCATTAATTGGTTGAAGAGCTATTCATTATATGTTGATAATCTCGAAGCGTATTACCGCGAGAATATCGATGAGGAATGGAACGGCCTGCGTACCTTGTGTTCAACGCTCCTGCAGCAGGAGTCGGACCTTCAGGAAATGGTGCGGCTGGTCGGTATGGACGCGCTTTCGCCGAAAGAACAGCTGGTGTTGGAGACCTCCCGTTCCATACGCGAGGACTTCCTGCATCAGGTGGCCTTCGACGAAGTAGATACGTACACGTCATTTAAAAAACAGTACGCGATGCTCAAAGCGGTATTGGCTTTTTATCAGGAAGGGCTGCGGGCCCTGGAACGCGGCGAGGATGTTCAGGAGATGTTCAAGCTCCCGGTGCGTCAGCAGATCGCTCGGTTGAAGTACGTGAAAGAATCGGACCTGAAAGAGATCGAGAAGGTCGAAAAGGAATTAAAGAGAGAGAAAGTTCATTAAAAAAAATCACCCCCTGTAGTCCCCCTCTCTCCCCTCGATACACTCGGGGCAAGCTAAGAGGGGGACGTATCAGGAGCGTTCGTTAGATGGCTTATATATCTTGGGGTGAGTTATTGGAGGAGAGACAGATGAAAAAAGAATACAGAACGGTCAAGGAAATATCCGGCCCCCTGGTCCTTGTGGAAGGTGTGGACGGTGTGACCTACGAAGAGCTCGTGGAAGTACGTACCGTTTCCGGTGAGCAGCGCCGCGGGAAGGTCCTGGAAGTCCATGGGGACAGAGCGCTGGTACAGATGTTCGAAGGGACCAGCGGTCTTGATAAAGAGAATACAGCCGTTCGTTTTCTTGGACGAGGTGTTGAACTTGCTGTTTCCGAGGACATGCTGGGTCGTGTGTACAGCGGCGCAGGCCGTGTGCGTGATAACGGACCGGAGATCATTGCCGAGAAACATCTTGATATCAACGGATTGGCCATCAATCCGACGGCGCGCGATTATCCGAACGATTTCATCCAGACCGGCATCTCCACGATCGACGGATTGAACACGCTCGTTCGCGGACAGAAATTACCGATATTCTCTGGGTCCGGTCTACCTCATGCCCGCTTAGCGGCTCAGATCGCCCGTCAGGCTAAAGTTGTGAGCTCGTCCGATCAATTCTCGGTCGTGTTCGGTGCGATGGGTATCACCTATGAAGAAGCGAATTTCTTTATGGAAGATTTTCGTAAGACCGGTGCGATATCGCGTGCGGTCCTTTTCATTAATCTTGCCGATGATCCGGCCATTGAACGTATCGCGACCCCGCGTATGGCCCTGACCGCCGCGGAATATCTGGCCTTTGAAAAAGGCCATCATGTCCTCGTCATCCTCTCCGACATAACCTCGTATTGTGAAAGCTTGCGTGAAGTTTCCGCCGCCCGTAAAGAGATCCCTGGTCGCCGCGGCTTCCCCGGCTATCTGTACACGGACCTGTCCACATTGTACGAACGTGCCGGGCGCATCAAAGGAAAGCGCGGGTCAATTACGATGATCCCGATCCTGACCATGCCCGAAGATGATAAGACCCATCCGATCCCGGACCTGACGGGCTACATCACGGAAGGTCAGATCATCCTGGAGCGTGCGCTGCATCAACGCGGCATCTATCCGCCGATCAATCCGCTGCCGTCGCTCTCCCGTCTCCGCGATAAGGGGATAGGTGAGGGCAGGACGCGCGAGGACCATGCGAACGTGGCCAATCAGCTCTTTGCGGCGTATGCGCGTGGTCGTGAAGCGAAAGAGCTTTCCGTTATCCTTGGTGAAGCGGCACTTTCCGAGGACGACCTGAAGTTCGCACGTTTCTCGGAAGTGTTCGAGGACGAGTTCATCCGCCAGGGAGAGGAAGAGAACAGAACAATAGAACAGACGCTGTCTCTCGGTTGGAAACTGTTCACACAGCTGCCTCTCGAGCAATTAAAACGTTTGAAGCCGGAGCAGGTGAAGAAATATCTTAAATGACGAATTGCGAATGTCGAATGTCGAAGTTCAAGCGATGATCAATGCTGTGGTGAATTCGTATTTATTTAATACATAGGTGTTTGATGAAGAATGATCTAAAGGATAGAACAAAAATATTTGCATTAAGGACGATCAAGTTTTGTTCAGTATTACCATCAAAGCCCGAGTTTTGGGTAATATCTAAACAATTGATCCGATGTTCGTCATCTGTTGGGGCAAATTATCGGGCAGCTTGTCGTGGACGTTCAAAGCCTGATTTTATTGCTAAGCTTGGGATCGTAGAGGAAGAAGCCGATGAGGCTATTTATTGGATGGAGTTGTTGGCCGAGCTCGGCTATAAGGATGATCCAGAATTAGAAGCGTTGAGAAAAGAAGCGGATGAACTCGTGGCGATAATCGTTTCATCAAAGAAGACAGCTCGTGCGAATTTTGTAAGGACGTAGCTTTTTACTCATGATTCGTCATTCGTAATTCGGCATTCGAAATTAAGGTGTAGAACGTGGCAAAATTAAATGTAAACCCTAATCGTATGGAATTGCTGAAATTGAAGCGTCGTCAGCAGTTCGCCGTGCGCGGGCATAAGCTTCTGAAAGATAAACAGGAAAGTCTGATGCAGGCGTTCATGAAGGTCCTGAAGGAACTGAAAGGTCTGTACCGGGAAGTAGAGGAGGAGCTGGCCAAGACCTATGAGTCGTTCTATCAGGCGCAGGTCGGTTCCGAGCCGTTCTCGATCGAAGAAGCCCTGGAGACCCCGTTGGTCCGGTCCCTGGTCGACATCACCTTGAAGAACCAGTTCGGACGTAAGTCGCCGATGTTCACGCTCAAGAGCACGACGGTCGATGTCCGGTACGGTCCGGCGACAGCACCGCTCGCGCTCTATGACATGCTCGTTCACCTCAATGCGGTCTTCCCGAAGATGATGTTCCTGGCCCAGGTGGAAAAACAAATGGAGCTCCTGGCTGCCGATATCGAGAAGACCAGAAGGCGCGTGAACGCGCTTGAGTATAATCTTATCCCTGCACTGAAAGAAACGATCCGGGATATCGTCATGAAGCTCGAAGAGCGGGACCGCTCCGAGCGCACCGTGCTCATGAAGGTCAAGGACATGTTACAGAAGGCATGAAATTTCAAATGTCAATTTACAAATGGATCAGGCGGACGATGAAGAACATATTATTTGAATGAGGGCAGGGCATACCGTATAATTTGTTCAGTTCGTCTGTCTTCATAGTTCATTAAAGGGGGCGTGTTCATAATGGAACTGGATTCACTTGAGTTCTCTCCGGAGCAACAGCAAAGGGCCAATGCGTTCGTGAAGGCGTTCAGCAAGAAGCCGGTACGTCCGCTCATTGAACAGAAGCCTCGGGCGGTCGAGCCTGAAGTGAAGCCCCCGGTCGTTCCGGTGGTAAAAGACCCGATCCCGAAGCCCGTACATAAGACAGCTATCATCGATCCGGCCGTTGAGGACGAACTTGAACCTCCGTCCACTCCAAAGGTCGCGATCGGTGCGGAATATAATGCGCTCAAGGTCCAGGAGAACAAGGAAAAGATGTTGTATGGGGCCCGCAAGGCGAATCCTTTCGGCGCGTTCGTGCTGTTCATTGTCTTTGTTCTTGCTATTGGCGCAGCGGCACTATCCGCATACAATTTCGAGATGATACGGCGTATCAAACAGGACCAGGTGCGTATCATCAGCAATCAGCAGGTGCTTTTCGAGAAGCTGGCCCGGCTCGGGCAGCCGAAGAGGCGGTAAGCCTTCTTGTTTGCGAGCACGGCGGACGTCTGACCCCTCCAAGATCAAAAGTGTTCTTTATGGTCCATGTATACCGAACCTCCCCTGATAAGGGGAGGTTCGGTATATAAGTACGTTACCTGAACGTTATATCTTGGAGGGGTCACTGTCCGGGCAATGGTCTCGGGGGCGGGGTCACGGCACCATCACGACCCGGCTCCGGTCCGGGGATATGTTCATGTAATACAGGATGGCTTCTGCTACTTCCTTGAACACGGGAGCTGCTACTGTCCCGCCGTACATGCCGTAACGCGGAGTGTCCAATATCACGAGGATCGAGAGTTTCGGCTGGTTCGCGGGGACGAACCCGACGAAGGACGCCACATATTCGTTCTTGATATATCCCTTGCCGAACTGGTCAGCTTTCTCTGCAGTGCCCGTCTTGCCGGCGACGGAGTATCCCGGAATACGCGCCGCTGTTCCGGTGCCTCCGTCACGATCGACGGTCTGTTTCATCATCTGTACTATTTTTTCAGCGATCTCTGTGGAGATGACCTGTTTCCCCTGCTTTGGCGCGGTATATTCGCGAACGAGCTTGTTCTCTCCTGTGAACACCCGTTTCAGTATCGTGGGATTGACGGGGACGCCTTTATTGGCGATACAGTTGATGGCCGAGATCATCTGTATCGGCGTGACGGCGATGGCCTGGCCGAACGGTATCATCGCTTCGTCGGTCTTTTTCCAGTCAGCAGGTAGCCTGAGGAGCCCGGCAGATTCCCCGGGGAGCTGTACGTTGGTCTTTTTCCCGAAGCCGAACGCTGTCAGGTACTGGTAGAGCTTTTCTTTGCCGAGCATAAGGCCGATCTTGGCAGTGCCGATATTGAGGGAGAACACCAATATGTCCAGCGGTGAATATGAGGCATTGAGCTGGACGGCCTTTTCGGCGTGCAGGTCGTTGATATATTTGTTGTCCACTTTGAACGTTGCTCCGTTGAATATCCGGCTGGAGTCCGATATCGCGCCGGCGTCAAAGGCGGCGGCCATGGTGATGGCCTTCAAGGTCGACCCCGGTTCATAGACCGTCTGTACTGCCGTATTCACCCGGGTGGTGTCCGGTACTTTTCCATATTCATTCGGGTCAAAATCAGGCGTGCAGGCCAGCGCCAGTATCTCGCCTGTTCTCGGGTCGGACACGATGATCGTGCCGCCTTTCGCTTTCCAGGTCGACACCGCTTTTTTGAGCGTCCGTTCGGCGGTGAACTGAATGAACTCGTCTATGGTCAGCTGTACGTGTGAACCGTTGACCGCCGGGCGCAGGGTCCTGAGCCCGCAATAGATCTCGTCCCCGTACGGTGTCTTATCTACGATGAGCTGTCCCGGTTCTCCCCCGAGTTCAGGGTCGAAGAACTGTTCGATACCTCCGAGACCGACATCATCGATACCGACGAATCCGAGCAGGTGGGCCGCGAAAGCTTTGCGAGGATAGATGCGTTTCTGCTCGGAGACAAAACCGATCCCGGGGAGCTTCATGGCCTTGATGGTCTCGGCCGCGGTGGGGTCCATTTTTCGCGCTAACCAGACGAAATAACGGTCATTATTTATCTTATTATGAAGTTCTGTTGCCGAGCATTTAAGGAGCGGGGCAAGTTGTGAGGCCAAGGTCTGTTTGTCGCTTATGTATTTGGGCGTAGCGTAGATGGACAACGTGTCTATCGAGGTCGCCAGCACTTTTTTATTGCGGTCATAGATAGTGCCCCTGTTGGCCGCGATCTTTATCGAGTGTTGTTGTTGCGCAACGGACTTTTGCTTGAAGAAGCTGTATTTCACGATCTGCAGGTAAAAAAGCCGAAGAACAATGCCGCTGAAGAGTATAAGAAAAAGAACGATCAGCACTCTGATGCGTCGGCGGATCTGTTTTTCGAGGTCTACGCTCATCGTGCTGCGAATTCGATAGGCGAGAGATAGAGCACCGTGTAGGGTCTTATCATGCCGAGCTTTTTAGTGGCGACCGCCTCAACGGCCACAAGGTTCTCGGCCTGGGCGTATTCAAGGCGTAGAGCTTCATTTTCCCGATGAGCGGTGGCAAGTGTCTGTTCAAGGGCCGCGATATCCCGGCTGTACATATAAAGGTATATCTGTTGGGTGAGGAAAGCTGAAAAAAGGACGACTATCATGAAGATACTTGCAGCATAGCGCATAACGCTGCAGGGTTGCGGTTTTTCGGCAGGAAGTTCATCGAACAGGGTCCCCTGAACATAGCCCGGCGGAAGCTCAAACTTTTTGCGCCATGCAGATTTACTCACGCATGTTCCCCCCACGAGGAGATATTATACGGGAAATCTATTTCGATAACAAATATTCTTTTTTGTCGAAGCAACAGGAAATATCGATACATTTTATATCCGAGATCATTACGATATAAATAAATAATAGGTATAAAAAATCAAAGAACCGGGCATAAATATATGTAAAGAAAGTGGGGGGCCTATGCAAGTTCCAAAGGAATTCGAGGGTAGAGCTGTTGTCGATAAAGGTGCTTATTTGACGGAGAATGACCATGATCGGCAGATACTTGCTAAGTATATCCATGCGCTTGCACAAGGTGATCATTACTATAAGCCGGCGAGCCTTAAGCCGGTCAAGCCTAATTAGTTAGTACGTAAGGGGGGGGCTATATGGAAGTCGGATCACAGATGGGACTACGTGATTTTCAGGCAACATTCAACAGCGGCAAGATCGGAGTAGATGCTGATGGGAGCAAGGTCGTCGGAGACCAGTCCGGTGAGGTAAAGATAGCGAAGATCGATTCGAATACCTCGATATCAGAGATCGAAAAACATTTGCATGATGCAAAAAGCAAGGGGCTTGAACTCTATGTTGAGAGCAGGGATGGCACGGTATATAAGATTACAGACGTTGTGAACGGAGAGGTCAAGGTCAAGAAGGCCTCGGGTGATGTGAATGTCAAAAAAGATGACAGGCTGGTCGCTGACGACGGAAATGATTACCAGCAACATGACGATACCGGGGGCGTTACGGTGAAGAATGCCGCGAATAAACAGGTGCGGTGGGACCTTATTGTACAAAAATTATCGAAAGAAGATAAAGCCAGATATGAAAAACATGTGAAAGAAGGGGGCGATCGTAAGGAGTTCTTTAAATTCAGTACGAACGGGACTGATAAGTATGTGAAGCCGAGGACCGATAAAGATATCCAGGATAGAAAACTCGAACAGATACATCTCAGCAAAGGGTATGATATAAAATTCGGAGGATCAGAAAAAGTAAAAGATTCCAGAAGCATGGAGGCGGTTCCTGACAAAGGCCTGTATGGAGCATTGAAAAGGCTGAATTCCGGTGGCGGAGTTGGCTGGGGTGGGTTCCCGCATAACGATAATGAGGAGATCCATCAGAATGCTGACATGAAGGAAGGGAAGATAAAAGCGGTCGACAAGAAAAAGGTCGACATAGCAAAGAACGGATCAGCTTCGATCGATGAAGAGATTCAATTCACTAAAGATAGCTTGGATGAATTAGTAAAGAGCGGGAAGCTCAGTAAGGAAGATGCTCAGGTCATAAAGGATTATCTGGATACCTTCGGTAAATACGCGAAACAGCATCTTGATGACTGGACCGGTGGAGCGAAAGGCGGAAAATTCAAGATCTCTTTCTATACGGTCGGAGGAGGGTCCCCGACCATATCGATGAAGTATGGTACGGCGGAGAAGGCCGATACTGCTTCCGGCCCGGGGACAGGAGATGAAAAGATCCGCTCTCGGATGCTTGAGATGACATTCTACAAATCGGGAACGGACCTGTCTGCGACGGTCGAGTATAAGACCGCCCGTTCCGGAAGGGCTTATTATGCTTTTTCGGGCAATGGCCTGGACTCGGACAATTTTAATACCAGTGAAAAACAGCCGGCGGGCACCGTTATGATCGGCAATCCGGACCTCGACACGCATGTCACCTATTGGGCAAACCTTGATACGGACCCGCAGTGGGGGTTCGCGAGCAGAGAAGATACGAGCGTCATTGCGAAAGGCAAGGAATAGTAGGGGTCTTCTATTGCTGGAAATAAAGGCTTTCTGTGTTTTATCTATGGGCGGATCGTTTCGACTTCTGAAAGTTTCACTCGTTTGGAACGTATATGGGGGCTGTTAGGAAAATCAAGTTCGAAGTCGAACGAAGGGTCCAGTCTTCTGAGTTCATCGTTATCTTTGATGTGTGGTCCCAGATGGTCTTTCAAGGTCGGAGTGAAATAATTTCCTGAGGATATCTTTGAGTCGTCAAAAAAATAGTACATGTCCTGATATTTGAAGCCGCCGAACGCATGTCCACGAACTTCCGAGAAATAATAGTACATCTCCGGTATGTTCTTGTTCTGGGCGCGGAGCACTGCATAATATAAACGTGCGGCCTCCATACATTCGCCTTTCTTTGTTTTGATCAAAGATTCCGCGGAGGAGGTTGTGCGGTCGAATTCATAGGTGGTGCAGGCGTTGATGTACAAAAGCGTTAATGAGATGCATCCTACCGGGTCGTTCGGGGAGGAAAGATATTTGATGGTCTTATTAAGTTCAATAAAATCAGTTTTCGTATAGTTCGGAGCAATAGAGCCATATTCTCCGGAGGTGCCTGCTTTACGGGTCGCAGGAGTAAGGAACGAGAGATCTGCGGTCGTCCCTTCCGGTAATTTTTGGATGTTCGATATGATGATCGGTCTGATCTTTTCGAGGCACGCGTAGTACAGTTCAGTTTTCATCCGGTCTGCGGGTGTTACATTGTTCCAGGAGTTCGTGAACGTATCCTGATGTTCTTTGGGGATAAGGGCGAGCAGGGATGCCGGGATGGGGCCTGTGTCCCGGTTCACGTGCTCATAGTTTTTCAGGAGGTAATCCAGTACGGGCCTTTGTTTTTCTTTCGGGAGCGTGTCGACCGCATCATCAAGACCATTGAAACGGAAATTTGTTGACCTGTATAGTTTTGAGATAAAGAAAGCGATATCAACGATGTTCTTGTCGAAGTCAGCGAGCTTTTTATCGAAAAGTTTGCTAAGTGTTAATATATCTTTTTCTGTCAGGACCTCTTTTTTGAGCATGTCCTCAAAGGTCGTGGTAAGTTCCATCTCTCTTGGGGCATTTTTAGGAATGATCGTGTATCCCGGATCATAGACCTTTTGGTTCTGTGCCAGATATATAACATTAGTGCTCATTGCCTGTGTCCTTTTTTATATGTGGGGATATAGTTCTGTTCCCCTCATAGATATCGAAAATTATAAGAAAAAGTTGCACTTTTTTTCATTGTTTTTCTGCTGCCCGCAGCTTAGCCGGGGCGCTTCTGGGGTTAGCTTTAAGCTCATTTTCTGAGGCTGTTATCGGTTTTTTTGTCAGTATTTTAAGCTCTGCCTTATGTTTGCACTGGCATATAGGGAGTTCCGGAGGGCAGATACAGGCTTTGGACTCCCTTTGAAAGAATTGTTTCACGATGCGGTCCTCCAGGGAATGGAACGAAATAACAACGAACCTACCGCCATCCTTTAAAAGGGACAGTCCCTGATGAAGCCCTTCTTCGAGCGCTTTGAGCTCGGCATTGACCTCGATACGGATGGCCTGAAAAATGCGCATAACAGAAGCTTTTTTTTGCTCTCGAGAGCCGGGTGCTACCCGGAATATCATATCGGCAAATTGCTTGGTAGTGGTGAAAGGGGCTGTCCCCCGGTCATGGACGATGGCCTGCGCGATCTTTCGGGCATACCGTTCTTCGCCGTATTCGGTGAATATCTGCGTTAATTGTTGTGCGGTGTAAGTATCGAGTATCTTTTTAGCAGTACGACCATTGTGTTCAGAAACGAGAAACGAGAGACGAGTTGCAGGTTCTATTGGTTCTTCACTTGTCTCTCGTCTCTCGCCACTTGTTTCTTTTGACATGCGCATATCCAATGGCCCTTCTTTAGTCCAGGAGAATCCGCGAGCCGCATCATCCAGCTGCGGTGAGGAGACACCGAGGTCGAGCAGTATCCCGTCGAGGCTTCCTTTTTCAACATAGTTCGCCATGTTCGCGAAGTTATCCATAACATAGGTAACATTGTTGAAGCGTTCGAGCCTTTTCTTTGAAAGTTCTATCGCTTCCGGATCCTGGTCCATGACGAACATTTTGCCGGTCGATCCAATACGCTCCAGTATCGCTTCCGTATGTCCGCCGCGGCCGAGCGTGCCGTCCAGGTACGTTCCGCCTTTTTTCGGGGCGAGATATTCCAGGACCTCTTCTAGAAGAACGGGGGTGTGGGTGAAGTGGAGCATGGGTTGCATTATAGGGGAATAGAGGGGGGGAAGTATATATGTTCTAGAGATGCCACATGTGACATGCTATATCTCTTTTTCTACGTTATACTCATTAAATGAAAAAACCGGGTGACATCACTATCGTATACGAGAACAACGATCTTCTGGCTATCAATAAGCCTCCGTTCCTCGCTGTGCATCCGGGATTCAACAAGACCAATTTCACTCTCATTCATTGGATCGATAAAAAATATCCGCCGAAAGGGAGCGTTGTTCTGCTCAATCGTATCGATAAGGATACGTCCGGATTGGTCCTGGCGGGGAAGAACAAGGTGTTCGTGAACCGTTTCAACGCGTCGATCTACAATAAGATATATAAAGAATATATGGTGGTCGCGAAAACGTCGAAGAGACCGCTTACGGTCATCGATAAGCCGTTAAAGATGCTGTATGAGAAGAACAAACTGACCCAGCCCGCCAAGACCCTTATCCTTTCACAGGAGGCCTTGCGGTTCGGAGTGAGCCTGTACCGCGTCGTCCTTGAGACCGGACGTACTCATCAGATACGCCGTCATTTCCAGATGGTCGGTTGCCCCGTCGCAGGGGATTGGCTCTATGGGGACCAGGACCTTAACAAGATATTCCGCGAAAAGTTCGATCTGCACAGACAGTTCTTGCATGCATATAAGATGAAGATACCGGGGTTCCCGGAATTAGTGGCGCCGCTGGCCGAGGACCTGGAGAAGGCGCTGACGGAGCTGAGAAAATAGGGTGATAACGGTCCTTTTACATAATACGATGTGCATCCCAAAAAAGTTCATTATTTTCTAAATTACCCTGAAATGATATAGTAACCTCCAACTATGACACTTTCTTTTGTTCTTTTGACCGCACTTATATTTATCGCTGCCTATCTCCTCGGCGCCATCCCTTTCGGTCCCATAATGGCCTATTTCCATGGCGTAGATCTCGCAAAGGTCGGCAGCGGGAGCACCGGTACGACCAATGTGATACGTGCCATGGGGTTCTGGCCTGGCATCGTTGTCTTGCTGTGTGACATCGGTAAGGGTGTACTTGCGACCTATCTCGCGGTGTTCTATCTGCATGTTCCGCTGCTCGTTGTGCTGTCAGGTATCATTGCGATGATCGGGCACGGTCATTCCGTTTTTATCGGGTTCAAGGGCGGGAAAAGCGCTGCGACCGGGGTCGGTGTCCTTTTGGTGATGAGCTGGCACACGTTCCTGATCGTTCTTGTCATTGTTGTGGTCCTTCTCGTTCTGACCCGGTATCAGTCGGTCGCGACCCTTGTGGCGTCAGCCGTGGCGCCGGTCATTATGTATTATTTTCAGGCAGATAACGCCTATGTGGTCATGACCGCGGTCGGCACCCTTTTTGTGTGGTATAAACATATTGCGAACATCCAACGTCTCATCTCCGGTACCGAGAATAAGATCGGTCGCTCCTCGAAAAAAGCGAAATAATGTCAAAAATCGGTGTTATTGGTTCCGGTGCATGGGGTTTGACGCTGGCAACGCTTTTGTCCCGCAATGGTCATGATGTGCTGGTCTGGTGCCATAATGACAAGGTCAAAAAAGAGATCAACGAACGGCATACGTTGAAGTCCTTTTTTTCCGATACGCATCTCCCTGAATCGATACGAGGAACAGTGGACCTTACCAAAGCGGTGAACGGGGCTGATTTTGTCCTGCTCGTGGTCGCATCGCATTTCTATCGTTCAATGGCCCAGAAGCTCCGCTCAGTATTGCAGCCCTCTCAGATCATCATCAGCGCGACCAAAGGGCTTGAAGAGAACACACATAAACGCATGTCTGAGATCGCAGCAGAAGAGATGGGGCCTGAGGTCTTGTCCCGGTATGTCGTTCTTTCGGGGCCGAACCTTTCCAAGGAGATCATGAAAGGATTGCCTGCCACTGCGGTGGCAGCCTCCTCACATATCGAGGCGGCGCAGAAAGTCCAGAAGCTCTTGAGCTATGAACGATTCCGCGTGTATACGCATACTGATGTCATCGGTGTTGAGCTTGGCGGAACGCTCAAGAACATTATCGCCCTTGCAGCCGGGATCGTTGACGGTCTGAAACTCGGAGATAATGCCAAGTCCGCGCTCATGGTCCGTGCTGCGGTCGAAATGGTCCGTCTGGCGGTGGCCTTAGGTGCCGAACAAGATACGCTCCTGGGCCTTTCCGGTATGGGCGATATGATCACGACCTGCTCAAGTCCGTTCAGTCGCAATCATCAGGTCGGTGTGAAGTTGGCCAAAGGATGGTCGTTAGAGAAAATATTAAAGAGCATGAAAGCGGTCGCGGAGGGTGTAAAGACGGCGAAAGCCACATATGAACTGGCCCAGGCTAAGCATGTCGATATGCCGATCACGGAACAAGTCTATAAAGTGCTGTATGAAGGCAGATCCCCTAAGGATTCCATATTTGATCTTATGATGCGCGATCCGAAATCGGAAAAACAAGTCTAGGGACATAAAAGGAAACGAGTGCCTCTTCAGACCCAAAAAAAAGAACGAGCGGTCATAGCAAGTGTGGAGGTGCGCTCTGACGAGTTCTCCTCACAGGATACGCTTGATGAATTGGAAGGTCTGGTCAATGCCGCCGGCGGTATCGTTGTTGAACGTGTCGTCCAGAACCGTGAAAAGCCTGATCCCAAGACCTACATCGGTCAGGGAAAGGTCCAGGAGATAGCAGCTCTTGCGGCGCAAGGGCTCTGCGATCTGGTCGTGTTCGACGAGGAGCTTACTCCCAGTCAGCAACGGAACCTGGAGGAGGGGCTTTCCGTTAAAGTGATAGATCGCACACGCCTCATCCTTGATATCTTCGCCTCACGTGCCAGTACCCGGGAAGCTAATCTTGAAGTGGAACTGGCGCAGCTGGAATATCTGTTGCCGCGTCTGTCCGGCAAAGGTAAAGAGCTTTCACAGCTCGGCGGAGGCATAGGTACCCGGGGACCCGGCGAGACGAAGCTTGAAATGGACAGACGGCGTATCCGCGATAAGATCAGCATGCTCAAACGCAGGATCAGTGAGGTTTCCGATCATCGGGCGCTTTTGCGCGGACGCAGGCGTTCTAAAGGGTATGAACTGATATCGCTCGTCGGTTATACCAATGCCGGTAAATCCACGCTGCTCAACACGCTTGCGCATGAGCATGTGTATGTCGCGGATAAGCTCTTTGCGACGCTCGATCCGGTCACTCGCAAGGTGTTCCTGCCAAAACTTGAGCGGGAGGTCCTTTTTTCCGATACGGTCGGTTTTATCAGGAAGCTCCCGCATACGCTGGTCAATTCGTTCAAGGCGACACTGGAAGAGGTCATTCACGCGGACGTTCTGGTCCATGTGGTTGATGCCTCATCGCCGACCGTCGAAGAACAGGTGAACGCGGTGTTCCGTGTTCTGGAGGAGCTCACGGTCATGTCCAAACCTATGATCACGGTGCTCAACAAGCTGGACCTGATCGAGGACAAGGGATTTGTGGAACGCTTGAAAAGGGTATATTATCCAGCGGTCGCGGTCTCGGCCCGGGAAGGTACCGGGATACCGGAATTGCTGGCCTTGGCAGGAGAAGTATTGCATGAACGCGGTAGCGCATAAACATTACGTCATTGTCGATGTTGAGACGACCGGTCTCACGCCGCAGGAGAATGAGCTCATCGAAATAGGTGCGGTGAAGCTCACCTATACGGGAAAAAGCTTCAAGATGACCGGGAAATATCACACCCTGATCAAGCCGTACAAACAGATCCCCCACAATATCCAGAACCTGACCAATATCACCCCGGACATGGTCAAGAACGCGCCTCGGTTCGAAGAGGTCTATACGGATTTCCTTGATTTTGTCGGCGATGCGGTGTTCGTGGCGCACAATGCCCAGTTCGACCTGCAGATGATCAATATCAGTTTGGCCCGTGTCGGCGGGACGATCATCACCAGTCCTATGGTCGATACGCAGCAGTTGATCGCGATCACCTACCCGACGCTCTCCAGTCATAAGCTCGGAGAGGTCGCGCGTATCCTGGAGGTCAAGCGAAAACACGGCCATCGGGCGCTGGATGACGCGATCGTGACGGCGGAAGTGTTCAAAAAATGTCTTGCCGGGATCACCTCCTTCAAGCCTGCCGTGCTCATAGAGATCAATAAACTGCTCAGTAGTCACTCGTGGCCGCTCAAGGAGGTCTTCTTGGCCGCCCAGGAGAAGGTCTGCAAAAAAATGACCATCGAAGAGCGCGGGAAGCTGCGCGGTTGGGCCCATATCGTCGGTTCCGCCGTTAAGTTCAAGCGCCGACCCGAAGAAGAATTCGAAAGGGAGCTCTCCGCGCTGTCCATTGAAGAACTGGAAAGTGTGTTCGACAAGAGCGGACGGTTGGCAAAATTGTTCAAGAGCTTTGAATATCGCGAGCCGCAAAAGAAGATGCTGCGGCTGGTCGCCGATTCTTTTAACGGAAGCACGCATGCCGTGGTCGAGGCCGGCACCGGGACGGGGAAGACGCTGGCGTACGCGGTCCCTGCCGTGTATTGGGCCCTGCAGAACAAGATGCCGGTCGTTATTTCGACCAGGACCAAGAACCTGCAGTCGCAGCTCATGGAAAAGGATATGGCCATCATCAAGAAGGTCATCGGGCAGGACGTGAACGTGCTTTTGCTCAAGGGCCGCGAGAACTATGTCTGTCTGCGGCGCGTGGAGCTGGTCATGAAGAGGATCATGCTGGAAGGCAATCTTGAGCAGGTCATCAATGCGATACCGCTTTTGACCTGGCTTGGGACGACCGAGACCGGGGACCTTTCCGAGCTGCATCCGCTCATTCATCGTATCTTTTTTGCGCAGGTCCGCTCTGATGCGACGACCTGTCTGGGGTCGCAATGTGCGCTCAACGGGTTCTGTTTCCTGGAGAACATCAGAAAACAGGCACGTCGCGCCGATATCCTTATCGTGAACCATGCGCTGTTGTGCGCGGATATCGCGGGTGACGGATACCTGTTGCCTGAGTACAGACATGTGATCATCGATGAAGGGCATGCGCTCGAGGATGCCGCGACAGAAAGTTTTTCCCTGGTCCTTTCGGTACAGAAGGTGCTCGATGAACTGAAACGGTTCCAGATCGCTTCCGAAGAACGGCTTCAGGCCTCGGCCGGGGACGTGCGCGGCAAGACATTTGACCTGTTCGAATCGCTCGTACAGTTCACGTCCTCGCATAAAAAGATAAGCTACGGGGAAGAGATGCAGGTCCTGATAGATACGGAAGCGGCCGGCAAACCTGAGTGGTCCGCGCTCATGGATAAGGTCGCTATATGGCGTGAGGCCTGTATGAAACTTTTAAAGGCATCGCAGGCGCTCATGATCGCCGACGAGACCAAGCAACTCGAGATAAAGTCCGCGGAACAGAACCTGCAGCGTCTGTGCGACCAGATGGCCTTCGTGTTCGATCATTCTGAAACTGGGCATGTGCGCTGGATATCGGCCGCAAGTGCCACTCCCCCGTTCAATTGTACGGTGAAAGCGGCGCCGATCGAGATAGGCCCGTTCCTGCACGAACATCTGTTCGAGAAGAAAGACAGTGTGGTGATAACGTCCGCTACGTTGACCGTTGGGGACAGTTTTTCGTATTTTGTGGAGCGCTTGGGTTTTGATCCTGAAGCCTCGGAGATCCCCTGTCATGCGCTGGGTTCACCGTTCAATTACCAGGAACAGCTGCTCTTTTGTGTGCCGAAGGATTTCCCCTCCAGTGAAGAGGATGCTTTTGTGCGCAGGACCAAAGAACTGTTCCTGAAGCTGTTTGAAGTGACACAGGGCAGGGCCTTGGTGCTCTTCACGTCTTACCGCATGCTCCAAAAGGTGTACAGCAAGCTACGTATCGATCTTGAACGTAAAGGACTGACATTGTTGTGCCAGGGAAAGCATGGGTCCCGTCGTGCGATACTTAATCGTTTTAAAGAGAACGACCGGTCCGTACTTTTCGGGACGGACAGTTTCTGGGAGGGCGTGGATGTGCCGGGGAAAGCCCTGTCCATGGTCGTTATGATGAAACTGCCTTTTGCGGTACCCACAGAGCCGATCACCGCAGCGCGTCTTGACCGCTATACTAAAAAGGGCCGGGATGGGTTCTTTTCGTACTCGGTCCCTCAGGCTATCGTAAAGTTCCGTCAGGGGTTGGGACGTCTCATTCGTACAAAGGACGATAAAGGCGTTGTGCTCCTTATGGATAATCGTGTGCTTACAAAGAATTATGGCAAAGCGTTCCTGAGATCAATTCCGGGTAATCCTCCGCAGGTACTGACGCCGGACGATATCGTGAAGAAGACGGCGGAGTGGTTGAAATAGTTCTGTCTGATGATGTACAAGCCAAAAGCCCGCCCTTACGAGGTGGGCTTTTGCTTATTATGTTCGTATGTCTAATTTTTAAAGGTCATATAGATCTGTTCTTCGATCTTTTAATATCGTCATCTTTTTCCGCACCTCATCAGCTTGGGCGAGCTTTATTGTTGTAATAAGCAGATCATCTTTATCCATACTGCCTTCTGTCAAAGTTTCTCCCCACGGGCCAATGACCGCCGAAGTGCCGCAGAATTTTGCAGGATCGTCCTCTGCGAGGTTTTGGTCCGCGACCTGGTTGATGCCGGCCACAAAGAACTGGTCCTCGATCGCGCGGGCACGAAGGAGTACTTTCATGTGATCCATACGCAGTAGCGGGAAAGCCATTGGTACAAGAACGAGCTGCACGCCCTGAAGTGCATATGTGCGGAACATCTCCGGGAAACGCAGGTCGTAGCATATCGCAAGACCGATACGTCCCCACGGGGTGTCTGCAGTACAAAGTTTTTCTCCCGGGGTCATGTGCTGGTCTTCATGCGTCAGCGTGAAAAGGTGGGTCTTGCTGTAGCGGGCGATCTCTTTTCCGGTGTCGTCAAAGAGAATGGATGTGTTCGCAGGTTTTTCCGTGTCCGTCCTTGTCAGTACGGAGCCGTTGACCCAGAGGTTATATCGTCTCGCCATCCCGGACAATGCTTTGATCGCGGTGTCCGCATCTTTTGCGAGTTCTTTGTTCCTGGTCCAGCTGAATCCGGTCGTGAACAGTTCCGGGAAGCAGATCATCTGTGCGCCTTTCTGGGCGGCATCTTTGATGAAGGCTTCTGCTTTGTTCAGGTTCGCCTGCGGTTCGGACTTGATGACCTGCATTTGGGCGAGACCGATGGTCAATGTGTTTTTCATGTTCGGTCTATTGTACGTTCTTTTTGGAAAAAACCAAGATGGTCCCCTGAAAGGCGCACCTGGGCAGATAATGATATAATCACCGCATGAAACTAGTGAGCATTGATACTCATATACAGAACAAAGGCATTTACCTCGGTCATCGGCAGGTCCTGCTGGACTTCGCGTTCTCGAACACGGCATATGATCATCCGGTCGATCCCAAAGTATTGGAACGAGCAAAAGATCATGCTCCTGAAGAGGTCTTTGAGCGTATCCAGCTCCTGACGAAAGCACCGCATCAGGCCATATGTTTTGGCGGTGGCGAACCTTTGTTGCAGGTCGAATTCATAAAGCCGTTGTTGGAGAAAAAAATGTCATTTCCTTTATATATGGAAACGAACGGAACGCTCCCGAAGAACCTGGCAGAGGTCAAAGATGCGTTCGATATGTTCGCGATTTCGTTGAAGCCCGATTTCATCAAAGATTGTATCGAGTCGATCCTGCTCGTGCAGGATAAAAAGGTCTTTGTGCGGTTGGTCGCGTCAAAGGACGTGACCCCGAAGAACGCGGAGCAGTACGCCAAGATGATCTCCGAGATCAATACAGATATCCCACTGATCATTGAACCGCTGCGTGATTGCAAAGAACCTATGCCGTTGCAGGCCATGGCTTTACGCTTTTTAAGTGATGTACGGGTCATACCTGCGGTGAATTGGGGAGGCATACACGCATGAAGATCATCGAATGTGTCCCGAACGTCAGTGAAGGACGTAACTATCGTACGATAGAAAAGCTCGCGAACATCATTCGTTCGGAGAAAGATGTCGCGCTGCTCGATGTTCATTGGGACCATGATCATAACCGTTCCGTATATACTTTTATCGGCACGCCTGACGGTGTGCAGCGTGCGGCATATGACCTCGTTGAAGCTGCGATGGAGCTCATTGATGTCTCGCAACATGAGGGCGTTCATCCCTATATGGGTGTTGTGGACGTCATTCCGTTCATCCCGGTGAAAGATGCGACCATGGCAGATTGTGCACAGATCACCAATGCGCTGGGGGCTGAGCTTGAAAAGCATCTGCATATACCTGTGTATTTCTATGGGGACGCGAGCAATGACCCGAAGACGCGTAACCTTGCTGACCTGCGGGCACAAAGTTATAATTTAAAAAAGCACAGGACCGCAGGGGCTGTGTCGATAGGGGTCAGGGAGTACCTTGTGGCGTTCAACGTTGATCTGGCCACGGAAAAGCTCGATATCGCCAAAAAGATAGCCGGTGCCGTACGTGAGAAGAACGGCGGATTGAAAGGTGTGAGGGCATTAGGGTTGAGGCTTGGATCGCGGAAGTTGACCCAGGTCAGTATGAACCTGGTGGATACGAAGAAGGCCACCCCGGAACTGGTCCGTGAAGAGGTCCAAAAGCTTGCCGTGAAATATAAGGTCAAGATCGCAGGTACAGAGCTTGTTGGTCTTATGCCGGAGCAGGTCAAAAAGGCCGCAGCTGCTTTTGTGGTCAGCTAAGGGATATGCGCTGAGATAGTACAAGACATGGTCGTTCTTCAGATCATGTGAGCATGATAACGGAAAGGACATATATGAAAGGTCAAACACCAAAAGGATTGCGGGACGTTCTTCCTGTCGAAATGAAAAAACAGGCAGCGGTCATTGAGAAGATCCGGTCCGTGTTCGAAAAGAACGGGTATGAGCGCATCTCAACACCGACGTTCGAGCTGTATGATGTGATCAAGGTCGGGCTCACCAAAAAACTCCATGAAAAAACGATCAAGTTCCTGGATAAGAACGGACGGCTTGTGGCGCTCCGCCCCGATATGACCACGCCCATCGCCCGCGTGGTCGCTGCTAATGAGAGCATGAAGAGCTCAAAACGTCCGCTGAAGCTCTATTATTCGGACAATGTCTATCGTCAGCAGAAACTTGAGGCCGGGCAGGATAATCAGTTCTATCAGTTGGGGATCGAGCTCATAGGGATGTCCGGGAAGAAGGCCGACGAAGAGGTCCTGCGCATCTGTCGTGAGGTCCTGAAGGCAGTGGGACTTACCGATGCGCGGATCGATGTCTCTGATGTGAAACGTATCAAGAGAATGCCGCGACACACCCAGGAAGCGCTCGCTCGACAGGATTATGTGTCGTTCGGACGGCTGCCTAAGCGTGATGAACTGGTCGAAGTAGATATTGATTATTATACCGGCATGGTCTTTGAATGCTATGTGCCGGGGCTCGGATATCCGATAGGGACAGGCGGCCGGTACGATACGTTGATAGAGCGGTTCGGGGTAAAAAAGCCTGCGGTCGGGTTCGCCTTGGGACTGGGGCGTATCATGTTGGCGTTGGAATTACAAAAATAGTCCTAGGAGCACACATAATGTTAACCATCGCATTGTCCAAAGGATATCTGCTCGGGGAAGCGTTAAAGGTCTTTAAGGCGGTCGGTATCGAGATCGAAGACCCCGAAAAGTCCAGCCGTAAGCTCGTGTTCTTCGATAAGACCGGGAAGTATAAGTTCTTGGTCATCCGGCCGACCGATGTTCCGGTCTATGTCGAACACGGTGCCGCGGATATCGGTATCGCCGGGAAAGATATTCTTGAGGAAGCGAAGGACAGTGTCGCGGAGCTCCTTGATCTTAAGTTCGGGTACTGTCGTTTGGTCACCGCAGCACCGAAAGGTGTTACGGATATCTATAAGCCGAACGTCCGTATCGCGACGAAGTTCGTGAATTCAACCGAGAAATATTTCGCGAGCCGGGGCGTGAAAGCAGAGATCATCAAGCTCTATGGGTCCGTTGAGCTCTCTCCTCTGGTCGGTCTGTCCGATGCGATCGTTGATCTGACCGCCAGCGGGACGACCCTTCGCGAGAACGGACTTGAGATCATTGATACGATACTGGAATCGACCGCGCGTCTGGTCGCTAACAAGATCAGATTGCGTGTGAATTATGAGCCTATTTATGAACTTTCGAGAAAGGTCCAGAAGGTCATAGGAAAGATCAAATGAAAGATCTGCGCATAGAACCGGTACAAAGTCTCAAAGGTACGTTCTTTGTGCAGGGGGATAAATCCATCTCTCATCGTGCGGTCATGCTCGCTTCGCTGGCCAGGGGGACTTCCGAGATAAGTGGTTTTTTGGCCGGAGAGGATTGTATCAATACCGTTGCCTGTATGCGCAAGCTCGGTGTTGTTATAACACCGGCAACCATCACCAAGAACACTAAAAAAGTCGTGGTCCAGGGAGCGGGACTTGACGGTCTTCACGCACCTTCCGAGGTCCTGGATGTCGGCAATTCCGGGACCAGTATTCGTCTGCTGTCCGGTATCCTTGCCGCACAATCGTTCACGACCACGATAACCGGGGATGCCTCGATACAGAAACGTCCTATGGACAGGGTCGTCAAGCCGCTCACTGAGATGGGGGCGAAGATCACCGGTACATATGCGCCGCTCATAATAGAGGGGACCCGGCTCACCCCTGTTTCCTATATATCTCCTATCTCGAGCGCCCAGGTAAAATCATGTGTGCTTCTTGCCGGTCTTTTCTGTGACGGAGTGACCTCTGTCACGGAACCGCTGCTCTCGCGTGATCACACGGAACGTATGCTCAGTTTTTTCGGGGCGAACGTGGAACGTAAGGGCCTGACAGTTTCGGTACAGGGAGATCCGATCCTGGAGGGCAAACGCTTCACGGTCCCGGGAGATATCTCGTCCGCCGCGTTCTTTATCGTTGCTGCGCTCATTTTACCTAAGGCCGAAGTGGTCATACAGAACGTCGGGATAAATCCGACACGGACAGGCATCATTGATGTATTGCGTGATATGGGCGCTGATATCGTTCTTGAAAAAGAGCATGAGGAGGCGGGTGAACCCGTGGCAGATATCCGGGTGGTAAGCTCTCGTCTTTCAGGTACGGTCATTGAAGGGGCACTTATTCCGCGGCTCATCGATGAGATACCGATCATCGCCGTTGCTGCGGCCTGTGCTCAGGGGACGACGATCATCAAGGATGCCAAGGAACTGCGTGTTAAAGAAAGCGACCGCATACAGACCATGGTGACCGAGCTCCAAAAGTTCGGCGTGAACATCTCGGCCCGCGATGACGGTATGGTCATAGAAGGGGGCAGGCACTTACGTGCCGCGGCATGTGAGAGCTATGGGGACCACCGGGTCGCGATGTCATGTGCGGTCGCCGGTCTTGTTGCGCAGGGGACGACCGTTGTTCATAATGTGGACTGTATCAAGACCTCGTTCCCGGGCTTTTTTGACTTCATGAAGACCTTGAAAGGATAGAACGCGATGCGTATCGTTACCAAGAACATTAAAAAAGAGGTCGCTAAGATCATTGAAGCGAACGCGTTCGGTGCTTTCCCCCTGCAGCAGAAAAAAGTGCAGACCATACTGAAGGGGATAGCGCAAGAAGGTGATGCGGCGCTCCTGAGGTTCGTGAAGAATTTCGACGGTGTATCGCTCACAGTAAAAGAACTCGCCGTCGATCCGTTCGAGATAGAACTGGCCCATTCGAACACCGCGCATGACGTATTGACGTCCATGAGGAAGGCCATTAAGAATATCACCGAATATAATCTCAAACAGGTGCCGCGTTCATGGTCCATACCGGGTCCTGCCGGTTCGGAAGCTGGTCTGCGGTATGCACCGATAGAACGTGTCGGCGTGTATGTCCCGGGGGGCGGAGCCCCGTATTTTTCGACCGTGCTCATGAACGTGATCCCGGCCAAGGTCGCGGGGGTCAAAGAGATCGTACTGGTGACCCCTCCGGCAGTTGACGGCAGCATGCATAAGCTCATCCTGGCCGCGGCCAAGGAGCTTGGTGTCACTGAAATATATAAAATGGGCGGTGCGCATGCGGTCGCAGCACTTGCGCTCGGCACAAAGACCGTAAAAAAAGTGGACAAGATCGTAGGTCCGGGGAACATATATGTTACGCTGGCAAAACAGCTTGTCTCGGGACGCGTCGGCATCGATAAGCTCGCGGGACCGAGCGATAGTGTCATCATAGCGGACCGTACGGTGGACCCGGCGGTCATTGCCGCTGATCTTGTGACCCAGGCGGAACATGATGTGCTTGCCTCGTCGCTATTGTTCACGGATTCAAGACAGGTCGCGGAGGATGTGCTCCAGGAACTTGAAGGATTGCTCAAGGAATTGACCAGAGCTGCGGTCATCAGGAAGTCGCTTGCGACCCGCGGAGGTATCTTCGTTGTCGGGTCCCTTGTGGAGGCTGTTGAACTCGCGAACATGATAGCTCCTGAACATTTAGAGCTGATGGTCAAGGAGCCAAGAATGCTCTTCAATAAAGTTGAGCATGCCGGCGCGGTCTTTATGGGTGCGTACGCCCCGGAAGCTCTCGGCGATTATTTTGCAGGTCCCAATCATGTGCTCCCGACCGGAGGTACTGCCCGGTTCTCTTCGCCCCTCGGTGTCATGGATTTCATCAGAGCGACGAGCTTTCTTGAATACACTAAAGAAGGTTTTGCTTCTGTTGCAGAGGATGTAGAACGCTTGGCCCGGCTTGAAGGGTTTGACGGGCATGCCTCGGCGATCAGGGTCCGAAAGGGTTAATCCCCAGTTAACATCTATTCCGTATATGTTTGTAACGTGAAATTTTCGAGCCATGCGTTCGATAGGTAAGTGTGTGTGCTGTGTTCGTCGGTCGTTCATTCATGTATGCATGAACAATATTTATGAGGGGTATGATGGTCAATCACAAAATAATCGCCGGGGACGATGATCCGATACTGTTAGTACGTAAAGAGATAGATGATATCTTTTTATCCTTACGTGCTGCAACGCTCGATATCTATGCCGATCAAGTCCAGGAATTCATCGAACAATTCAAGAAACATTATAAGGGGCATTCAGTTCTTGCGGTGATCGGTATCCTCTCCCGCTGTCTCGAGGTGCAGAAGCAGTTATTGAGGACGGTCTCCTCCGAGGAGGAGAGGTGCTATTTAAAAAAGATCATCAACCAGAAGGTCAAGGAATTGTCGCTCGTCGAGAAACTTCATGCGTTGTCCGAGGGGGAAACGATCCTCTCCCTTCAGTCCGTGAGAGAACTTGATATCCTTATCAAAGAACTGGCAGAACACGGGATCGGCGATAATGTTCGTTTTTATAATAAGTTGAACTATGATTCTTTTTCCGAAACATGCGCGGAAAAATTAAAGAATAAACAGGAATGGTTGACCTTGCTGAAGTTCATGCGCAATGATACGTTCTTTTCCGAAAAAGAACAGGTCGAAAGTCTTTGCATATTGCTGGATGATTTCTTTAAACAGTATACCGGGCATTGTTTCGGCTTGAGCGCTGCGTTCTTGGATTCCCAAAGGTCCCTGCGCGGACCAGAAAATATCATCGTGTCGGATGTTCTTGCGCGGGCCTGTGCCGGTGTGAAGACCGAAGAGCTAGGCGCTTTCGATTATTATTTTCAAAAGCTGTTAAAGCTGCTCTCTCCTCTTGTGCTCACCGTGTACTGAGCGTTCTCGCTCCGTATCCTTTTAAATCCGTGAAATCCCGATGGAGTACTTTCGATAGCATAATAGTGCCGTTGTCGCGGTGTATCCGTATGCTTTGTTCTGAAAGAGGTATGTCATGGGTCGGAAGGAAAGCCCTAAGATCATTTCTGGCGTTATGGACCAGGTCGCGCTCTTCGATGCTGAGGTGATCGGGGAGCTCATGGAACAGCGTGCGATGCGATTGGCCGTTCTTCGTCGTGATTTTGAATCGGCGGTATGGCGCTATATTGAAGTGAAAAAGATAGAGAAAAAAGAGAAACAGCGCATTCAGAGCGTAGAATTTTTCTTTGAAGAGGTCCGGAGCTTCATGCGTATTTCTTTACGGACCACACTGAACGATATGAACCGATATCTTGAACAGTGCGACCCCCTGATACCGCAGGTCCCGGTAGAGCAGCTCGCCAGCGAACTGTTCGACCCTCAGATAGCGAACGGTCAGGAGCGAAATGTAATCAAACTGCTGCGGCAGAACGCCCCGGCGTACGATCCGTTATGGGACGAACTCCGGACCCTTACGCTCGCGGTGCTGAGGCAGCTGGAAAGATTGAGACAATACAATGCGACATATAAAGGTGCGGCCGCGTTCCTGGAGGAACAGCCGTATCGGCCAAATAAATTCCTGCAAAGTTCAAGTTGTTTTGTTTTTACGGTCAACGATGACCGCTGTGCGATAAAGTTCATTCGGGACGAGGAGGAACTCGATGCTCTGCACGATGTTCCGGTGTGTGAATATATAGTCAATCCGAGCAAGAACCTTTTGGAAGAAGAGGTCATGAACTATGTTCTTTCAAAAGAGGTCGATCTGTTGTATGCGATCCATGCGCATAATATCAATAAGGACCAGAACGCGGATGCGGAGGAGCTCTATGCCTTCGAGAAAATATTACATGATGAGGGACATCTGGAGACCAATCTGGTCATGGTCGATCATCTTATCCTCGTACATCATCGCGGTGAAGTGGTCGGTATGGCGGCTCTCAAGCATGTTCGTGACGGTCAATTCTACTATACTGCGACCATGATACGGGCCGACCATCAGAACGGCGGGTTGGGTCTGTATCCGAACAGGTTCCTTGCATATATGGCTTATAAGGCGTCCCATTCCGATGAGGTCACGTTCTTCATGCGTACGCACGGAAAATATTCTTCGCGGATATTCCTTGATACGTTCCAGCAGCCGATCATATCTCTCGGGAAAGAACATGCTCAACGGGTCATTGAGGAGATCAGTGTCGGGAAACAGTACGAGCTGCGCAATGACCCCGGACATCAGAATTTCATCTTTTTGAGCAATAAACTGCATTCCCCCTATGATGCGGTGTCCGGTATTTGTTCGTCCGTATATAGTGAAAAGGAGACCTATACACGTACCTCGGAGAAGGCCGAGCTTTCGCTCCCAAAAACAGACGCCTTTTTCCTGTCAGGTGTGTTACATGACCTGAAGGACCTACGGATCGATCTGCAAAAATGATGCGAGGTGTTCGGATGTTCGCTCATAAAACCATCGCGGCTCAAGAACAGGTCCGCGGTATCGTTATGAACTATGTCGGGATGCCCGCGGCCTCCTTCAACAGTTTCCAGCGGGATAGCGGGCTTGCCCAGCTCATTGCGGTCATGAGGTCACATGGGACTCCCGTGAAGGTCATTGATCTTGCGTCCACCGATATCATCCGTCGGCTTCGGCCTCCTTTTATGCAACGGCAGCTTAAGGGCATCTGGAGTGCGCTCCAGAATGCGATCGGCGCGGGGCGGGGGCCTTCGCTCCTGACCGTTATCAAACTTTTCGGGCTCGATCTTTTGTCATACTTTTATCAAAGGACATTCGAACGCCGCATCGCACGTGAATTGATAGAGGAGATCGAAGCCGTGAGGCCCTCGTTCTTTGCTGCAAAGCTCTGGATGGGTGATGGGTTCAAGGGCTCGATGCGTATCATCCGTGATATCCATCGTCATTTCCCTGGCCTGCCGATCGTTGTCGGAGGGCCGCTCACGGTCCCTGCAGGACAAGAGATCCTTGAACACTATCCTTCAGTGACCTATGTGATCAGAGGAGAGGCGGACATCTCGCTCCCGTACCTGCAGGAGGTCCTGCAGGGTAAGCGGCTGCATGGGACGGTCCCCAACTTGCTCTATCGCTATCCTGATGGTGCGATCGGGCAGACGCCCGGATTGTTCGTGTCCGATCTTCGTTCTTTTGTCATGCCGGCGATATCGTCCGATCTGTACCATGTACGTGGCGAACGAGAAGGTCTTCGGACGGTCACGATCGACAGTGGCCGCGGTTGTAACAATCAGTGTTTGTATTGTGTCGTTCCCGTTCATCAGGGCGGGCGGCGGGAGCGGACCCCGCAACAGATCGTCGACCAGATGGTGGATGCATATCGAGAACAGGCTGTCCGCTATTTCCGGTTAGGGGGGCCGAACACTTCACCTGAACTTCTTGAAGGGATCGCAACGGAGCTGCTCAAAAGAGGTCTGTCCGGTTTCACATGGACCGCGTTCACGGATATCGTGGATATCAAAGAAGACGTCATCCGCAAAGCCTCGCGCGCCGGTCTTGCGGCACTGTTCCTGGGTATCGAATCCACTGATCACGGTTTTCAACGGGTCTTTACGCCGCGAAAGTACGTTCCCTATGCAAAGATCGTTGAGTCCGTTCTCATGATGAAGCGCTACGGATTGTTCGTGACGGGAAGTTTCATTGTCGGATATCCCGGGGAGACCGACCTGGCCTGGGCAGAGAACAAGCGCTTGATCAAGGAGTGTCTTTTTGACTCGGTACTGCTCAATCCTTTTGCGGTCTTTCCTGAGGCAAAGGTCTTTTCAAAAAAGGTCCCGGGTATCACGAAGAGCGTGAGTGACCGCACATATCGCCGCATGCTCATGCATTTCAAGGTGAACCTTTTATTGCCTTTCCTGATGAGGCCGCTGCCCTATACGATAGATGGCCGGAGAATGAAAGACATCGTCGCGCTCATGATATCCCGCCAGCAGGAGCTCGAATCGGAAGGTATCACGGTCGGCATCGACGGCGATCTGGGGGTCATTGCCGGGATGCTGGGCCTTCCCGCGCGGGACCTGGTCGCGGCGAGCAAAGAGATGTTCTTTACCGGGGATGCTGAAGAGATCGAAAGGACCATCGAGCTCATCAATGCGGTCATCGAGAACGGTCCGCTGCGCCCGCGGTGAATTGGCCGGCGGGAAAGGCATTTGTGGTACTATGTACTGAGTTATGGATATCGTATTCTGGTCATTGATCGTCGTAGCTTTGACCGATGCCCTTATGGGCTGTATGGTCATCTGGCGGGCCCCTCGGTCATGGTACCGTGTTTTCTTTTTCCTCTTCGCGAGCTTTGTTTCTTTCTGGGTCGTTTCACTGGCGTTCGTTACGATTTCCCGTGATAATGAGATGGCCTTGCTGTTCGCCAGGACCATGTTCTTGTGCGGTGCTCTTATCCCTGTTCCCTTTTATTTCTTTTCCAAAACGTTCCCCCGAGTGACTTTAGATATAACGTTCCGTGAATTTTTGATGTGTGTTATTCCCTCGATCGCTCTCGCCGGCATCATCTTGTTCACGGACCTGATCATTGCCGCGGTAGATACGACATTGCCACAGGTCGAAAAAAGGATATTTTTCGGACCTGCGCTGATGGCCTACGGCATCTATTATTTCAGTTATGTCCTTGTTTCTCTTGAGAACCTTTGGGGACGGCGTAAGGCTATGATCGGATTGGAGCGTCTGCAGGTCAGGTATGTCCTGCAAGCGTTCTTTTTTTCAACCCTCCTCTGCGGAGGGGCGAACATCCTTCTTCCTGTGTTCAAGATCTATTCCTTTGTGACCATCGGTCCGTATTTCACGTTGTTCTTTGTCGGTCTTATTACCTATGCGATACTTAAATATCGACTGATGAACATCGAGATCGCGGTGAAGCGAAGCCTGGTCTATGCGATGGTCGTCGGCTGCATTATCGCGCTCTATCTGTTATTGATCTTTGTGCTGGACCTGGTCTTCAAGACCGGTATCATCAACAATAATGCTACATTGCTGGTCCTTATCTTTGCCGTAAGTTTCACGGCGGTCACGTTCTCATCCTTCGAGGAGTGGTTCCAGCGTGTTTCGGACAGGATCTTCTTCAAGGGGAAGTACGATTATCAGCAGTTCCTGCGCTATCTCGAGAAAACGGTGGCCGGTATCATCGAACTGGACAATCTCCTTGGGCAGGTCTCGATCATTCTGCAGCGGACCATCAAGGTCGAGCGAGTGTTCTTTTTCGTGCTCAATAAGGAATCTGGTCAGTATGTGTACCGTAATATGCTCCAGGAGAACAGCCTTAGATCACCACTTTCTTTTGAAGATCCTCTGATCCGTTATATGTCCGGAAAGAGAAGGATATTGGTCTATCATGAGCTCAAAGCGAAGCTTGCTCAGAAACCGACCGACCAAGAGATCGTCGAACGTATGAAGGCCCTGGATATCGATGTCTGTATCCCGCTCGTAAGCCGCAATCAGCTCCTGGGGATACTTTGTCTGGGGCGGAAATTATCCGGTGATATCTATACCGCGGAGGACATCGTGCTTTTCGATACCTTTGACGCCCAGCTTGGGACCGCTCTCGAGAACGCGTACCTGCACAAGGAAGCGATGGAGAACCAGCAGCAGGTCTATAAGTCCCATCGGCTGGCCACGATCGGTACGATGACCGCC
Source organism: uncultured bacterium (assembly GCA_964653455.1). GTDB lineage: Bacteria > Margulisbacteria > Termititenacia > CAZZFK01 > CAZZFK01 > CAZZFK01. The sequence goes on along the minus strand of CAZZFK010000001.1, from coordinate 99,983 downwards.
GGTATCGCTCATGAGATCAAGAACCCTATGGTGGCGCTCAAGACGTTCACCGAGATCCTCCCCAAGAAATTCGACGACCCGGTATATCGTCAGAAGTATATGGAGCTTGTCCCGCGGGAGATCGACCGTATCAATGACCTGCTGGAAAGTCTGCTCACTTTGAGCCGCCCGGGTTCGCTGAAGCCGCAGCTCGTTGATATCGCCTCTATCATTCAGGAATTGGAACTTCTGCTCAAGAGCAAAATGGAGCATGCAACGATCGACTTCGTGCTTGAACAACGGGCGAACCTGGTCATCAGTGCTGATAAGGTGCAGATAGGGCAGGCGTTGCTCAATCTGATGCTCAATGCGATACAGTTCATGCCACACGGCGGGCGTCTGACCGTGCAGCTTGAAAAAGAGCAGGATACGGCGGTGGTCCGCATCAGTGATACAGGGGTCGGGATACCGCAGGAGAATCTTGGCCGTCTTTTCGATCCGTTCTTTACCACGAGGCATGAAGGGACCGGGCTCGGTCTTTCGATCACGCAAAAGATCATTGAAGAGCATCACGGCACGCTTTCTGTTACCAGTAAGGTCGGTGCCGGAACGACGTTCACATTGCGGTTCCCGAGGTCCTGAGGCGCGTATCGATACCGCAGTGCAAATATCCAACACGCAAAGACACACGGCGATCATATTTGAACAGATACGTACGTATGAGGTCATGATGGCGAACCCAGTCGTATCTTCTCTTGGTATGTGAAATTTATTTTTGGTTTTTATATTGGTATTTGTGTATTTGGAAGTTGGTATTTATACTTATGTTGTCCTGAAAAGATGTTGTTTTCGTAAGAAGGTATGCATATGACCCATAACAGTATCCTGGTCATTGAAGAAGATAAGAAGACCCGTGAGGTGATCACGGCCACGCTTGGCACTGACTTTTCTCTGGACGTCAGGGAACGCGGTGCTCTGGGCGAGAGGGCCTTACAACTTCAGGGATATGTGCTGGCGATAATCGATTATCAACATGATGGTCCTGAGGTCCTGCGTGAGCTCAAACGCAGGGAGCCGGCGCTCAAAGTGCTCGTGCTTTCAAAAGAACAGAACCTGCTCGAGGTCATAACTGCGATGAAAATGGGCGGGACGTATTTTTTGACCAAACCCCTGAAAGAGGCGGTCCTGCGGGATACGGTCCATCATATCCTGGAAGGCATGACCTTTGAGATGCTCGAGGTCTACGGCGCATACCCCTGGTTCCTTACCCATAACGCGAAGGTCGAAGAGCTGCTCAAGTCGGCAAAGAACGCAGCAATGCACCCTATGGACGTCATTCTCTGTGGTGAACAAGGGACCGGAAAAGGAGCCTTGTCCGTGTTCATACATCAGAACACGGTCGGACAAAAAAGACAGCTGGCAGAGCTTAATGTCGGTTTTTTTCGCGGGCAGATGGTCGAGACCCATTTCTGGGCGGCCCTGCGGGAGATCTATCAGGAATATGAAAGCACGGTCCCCGGACAGCGTGAACCGATATACAGCACCTTGTTCATCCAGGGACTTGAAGCGCAGGATATTTATTTTCGGTTAAGCCTGCTCGAATGGCTCAAGCAAAAACGTATCGAAGCGGAGGCCAATGGACGTACCCCGGTGCGTGTCATCCTGGGGGTCACATCTCAAGAGACCCTGTCCGGAGTGCAGTCCGATATGCTCAAGGACCTGATATGGCTTTCGGCCGTGCCGTTGCGCGAGCGTAGAGAGGATATCCCTTTATTGGTCGAGCATTTTATCCGGGAGTATAATAAGGAGTTCAATAAACGTGTTGCCGGCTGTTCTATGGAAGCACTGGGCTGTTTGATGCGATATCCATGGCCGGGGAACGTGAGGGAACTGCAATTGATGCTCCAGTCCGTGCTCGCCCGGATCTCTCCTGTCGTACGATATATCACCAGTGCCGATCTGCCGTTATCCCTTGATATGATAGAGCTGATGGTCCCCTCCAGGCGTTATGCGGCGGTCGTGCCTCTCGCTGAATCGGTCTCTGTCTTTGAAGAGCTCGTGCTCGGGGTCCTGGTCCGTCAGAAGAACTATGATCGGGCTCAGCTGGTGGAGTTCCTGGGGGAAACTTCAGAGGTTATCGAAGACAAGCTTGTGCGCTATAATCTCCTGACCAAAGAAGGAGAGTAGCGTTCAATGTCGTTCACAGCACCACGCGGTACACAAGATATCTTGCCGATAGAGGTACATTTTTGGCATTACATCGAGCAGGTCACCTCCGATGTGTTCTCACGTTTCAATTATCAGGAGATACGGACGCCTATATTTGAGCATACGGACCTTTTTACCCGCAGTATCGGCACTGATACTGATATCGTTGAGAAGGAAATGTACACGTTCCAGGATAAAAAAGGACGCAGTATCACCTTGCGGCCGGAAGGGACCGCTTCTGTTGTTCGGGCGTTCCTCGAGCATAATCTCGGGGCCCAAGGGGATGTGCAGAAATTATGGTATCAGGGGCCGATGTTCCGCTATGAGCGTCCTCAGGCAGGACGATATCGTCAGTTCCACCAGATGGGCGGCGAAGTGCTCGGGACAAAAAGTCCCCTGGCTGATGCCGAGCTCATTCAACTCGCTGTCCGTATCTTCAAGGAATTGGGTTTGAAGGACCTGGAAGTTTCCGTGAACAGCGTTGGCTGTCCGGTGTGTCGTCCGGTCATTCGTGAGAAATTGAAATCATTTTTCGGAGATAATCTTCCTCATTTATGCGAGGATTGTCAGCGCCGCTTCAAGAACAACCCTCTGCGTATCCTGGATTGTAAGAACAAACAGTGCAAGAACTATCTCATGGGACTTCCATCCATGACGACCGCGCTCTGTCATGATTGTCAGGACCATTTTCATAGTGTGCTCAATGCGCTCGATGTCATGGGCGTACAATACCGGCATAATCCGGGGCTTGTCCGTGGACTTGATTATTATACGAAGACCGTGTTCGAGGTCGTTTCAAAGCATCTGGGCGCGCAGGACGCGGTGTGCGGCGGCGGTCGGTACGATAATCTGGTCAAAGCCCTGGGCGGTCCGGATGTCCCTGCGGTCGGGTTCGCGTTCGGTATGGAGCGTACGGTCATGGTGCTCAAAGAGCAGAAGGTCGAGATACCGAAGCGTATCGGCAAGAAGGTCTACTGTGCTGCGCTCGGTGCAGTGGCACGTGAAAAGCTCAGTGCACTTCTGAAGCAATTGCGTGATGCGGGTGTGCATGCCGAGATGGAGTATGATGAAAAAGGGCTGAAGGCCCAGATGAAGCGGGCCGATCGTTTCGGAGCGGATTACGTCATCATTTGCGGTGACGATGAAGTGGAGAAGAAAGTCGTCCAATTAAAGGATATGAAGACCGGTGAACAGTCGGAAGTGTCCTGTTCTGAGGTCGTTACGCGGCTTGTTGGTTAGGAAGAAACAAGGGACGATCCATTCAGTATCTTGATCCTCGTCCCATGCACCTTGTTCCGTCCAAATAGTTCACAGAACTCCCAATAAATGATAAAGTACTCCCCTATGAAACTCAAAAGAACACGACATTCCGGTGAATTGCGCAGATCAGATGTAGGGCAGGTGGTGGTGCTCTCCGGGTGGGTGCATCGCAGACGTGATCACGGCGGCGTCATCTTCGTTGACTTGCGCGACCGTTCCGGTATCGTGCAGATAGCGTTCAATCCCCAGATCGATGCGGCTTCTCATCATGTAGCCGAGGCCGTGCGTTCCGAATATGTCATCGCGGTCCGTGGCGAGGTCATTCCCCGTTCGGCTGAGACGGTCAATCCGAAGATGCCGACAGGAGAGGTCGAGATCAAGGCCCTTGAATGCGAGATCCTCAATACGGCCAAGACCCCTGCGATAAGCGTTGCGGACGATATCGTTATCGATGAGAACAAACGGCTGCAGTACCGCTATCTAGACCTGCGCAGGGATGTCTTGCAGAAGATCCTTATTCTTCGCCATAAGATCACACTGGCCGCACGTAATTATTTGAACGAGCATGGGTTCCTCGATATAGAAACCCCGATCCTGACCAAGAGCACACCGGAAGGCGCGCGCGACTATCTGGTCCCGAGCCGTCTGTATGCCGGGAAGTTCTTCGCTCTGCCGCAGTCCCCGCAGATATTCAAACAATTGCTCATGGTCTCCGGTTTCGAGAAGTACTATCAAATAGCCAAATGTTTCCGGGACGAGGACCTGCGTGCGGACCGTCAGCCGGAGTTCACCCAGATCGATATCGAAGCATCCTTCATTGATGAGGACGATATCATCGCTCTTGTGAACGGACTGCTCAAGGATGTGTTCGCGGTCGCAGGAAAGACGATCACCGGTGATATACAGCGTATGACCTATGCCGAGGCCATGGGATCCTATGGCAGTGATAAGCCGGACCTGCGTTTCGGTCTTAAGTTCGTGGACATATCCGATATCGCCGGCGCTTCCGAACTGCAAGTGTTCCGTACGATAGTTGAAAAGGGCGGACAGGTAAAAGGTATCAACGTCGTCGGTGGGGCGGAAAAGCTTTCCCGCAGTGAACTCGATGATCTGAAATCCTATGCGGCGCGGTTTGGCGCCAAAGGGCTCGCCTGGATCACGGTCAAAGGTGATAAAGAATATTCTTCTCCGATCATCAAGTTCTTCAAAGAAGAACAGGTCGCGGAGATCATGAAGCGGTTCTCCGCAAAGGCCGGAGATGTCATCCTGTTTGTTGCCGATACTGAAGAGGTCACCGCTCGTGCGCTCGGTGAGGTCCGTGTCGAGATCGGGAGGCGTTTGCAGCTCTATAGTCCTGATGCAATGGCATTGGTCTGGGTCACACATTTCCCTCTGTTCGAAAAAGATGATAATGGGAATCCTACGCCGAAACATCACCCGTTCACCGCACCTGACCGGGAGGACCTGTCCAACCCGCTCGAGGTCAATTCCCGTGCCTATGATATCGTCTATAACGGGACCGAGATCGGTGGAGGGAGTATCCGTATCCATGACCAGAAGATGCAGGCAAAGATATTCGAATTGTTGCATATCGGGCCGCAGGAAGCACAGGATAAGTTCGGGTTCCTGCTCGATGCGTTGCAGTACGGGGCTCCCCCGCATGGCGGGTTGGCCTTAGGGCTCGATCGTCTGGTCATGTTGCTCGCAGGCACCGATTCCATCCGCGATGTCATCGCGTTCCCGAAGACCCAGAGCGCGATCTGCCCGATGAGCGGTGCGCCGAACACGGTCACGGAAGAACAACTGGAAGAACTTCATATCAAGGTAGAATATCCGGAAGCCTGACCGCAAGGGACAGGTACATATGTAAGGGCCCTTTTGTTCAGTGAAGGACGATCTTTTTCCACCAATTATTGCCGGTCACTTTATTCATGACCGCTCTGCCGTCCCCGTCGGTATAGAGGAAGATGATCTTTGTGATCAAGAAATGTTCCCCGGTATGATCGAGCGTTCTGGTGTATTCTACCTGTATCCTATGCAGTTCTTCTTTCTTGAGGTCGAACTTCTTGAACAGTGCTTGTTTTATCGATTCTGATTCCTTTTGAACGCTGTGTGTGTGTAGTTTGTGGTCGACCTTTGTGGCAGGCATCATGATCTCTACGGAAAATTCTTTAGGAGATCTCTTTTGATAGAAATTATTATTGCTTAGTATCTTACTCAGCATACAGCTCCACCTCTTACAATATATCGTACCAGCATGTGTCTTGTTTCAGGATGATCGCTTTTGTTCATACGGACAGAACGGATACAACGTGCATTGCTCGCAGGTAGGTTGCTGGGCTTTACAAATGGTCCTTCCGTGTGCGATCAGATAATGGGATAGCATGGTCCATTCTTTTTTCGGGAACAATGACATCAGGTCCTGTTCGATCTTGACCGGGTCGGAATGGCGCGAGAACCCGAGCCGATCGCTCAACCGGATGATGTGCGTGTCCACTGCGATTCCTTCCGTGATACCCAGGCCGTTGCCCAGTACGACGTTCGCGGTCTTGCGGCCGACACCGGGGAGCAGGACCATGTCCGCGATGGTGCGTGGTATCCTGCTCTTGAACTTCTCAATGAGCATCTTACAACAGCCGACAATGTTCTTTGCCTTCATGTGATAGAGACCGGCAGAACGGATGTCCTTCCCTAATCCTGTGATCGAAGCTTTGGCGAAGTGATCCATGGACGGATATTTCTTGAACAAGGTCTTGGTGATGAGATTGACCCGTGCATCAGTACATTGTGCGGAAAGTATCGTCGCGATGAGGAGCTGCCAGACGTTCTTGTAGACGAGGCCGCAATGAGCGTTGGGGTACGTCTTTTTTAGAATGGTCAGGATCTTTTTAGTGCGGGTTGTGATATCCATGTTCATTATATTATATATGATGAACATGGGCGTGTGTTCATGTATCCGTGAAAGTGGCCATTGAATATGGCCTATCCCAAATGCGTATTGCATTCGGGATGTTTGGCACTGCAAGGAATATATGCAGTGCCAAACAAAAAGCCCCCGGTATTCCGGGGGCTCTTTGAAACACATACGACCAAATACTACATTGAGTAGCTGCTGGAACGGATGGTCTTGTTGGACGTTGTACCACACCCTAAATTCAGTGCAGTGAGACCGAGAACCACTAACATGATGAGAGCGATAGCTTTTAATTTCATATATTTCCCTCCTTTTTTGTTTATTCTAATGCCAGGCCGTACGTTGTTGTTATTCTTTGACCGGGCAAAGCATCGTGAAGGAATGTCATCACCCGTTCACATTGCTTTTCTCTACCTGAATAATTATATACAAAAGCAAGAAGGCTGTAAACAAAATAATTATTGTATACAGGAAGTGTGGCTTCAAGGACCGATCCCGCCTCTTGATATTTTTTTTGAAGGAACAATGCTCGTCCGAGAAAATATCTGTTCTCTCCTGACCAGGGATTGAACGCTATGGCCTTTTGGAACAACGTTTCTGCGTGTGCGGGACGGCCATTGACGAGCGCATCAGCTCCTCTTTTCAGGTACAGGTCGCTGATAAGCGTTGTCAGGCTGCCTACTGCGATGAGGATACAGATGCCGGTCGTTATGTATCGTGCTGTGTCGGGGACCCTGACCGCGTGTGCGTGAACATCTTTTTTTTCAGAGAGCACGAGCAATATCGTACAGAGGAACAGCGTCGGCGGCAGATAGAACGGGAAGAAGAACAAGGCGTTCACGCAAAGCCCGAGAATGCCGAGCAGTGCGGCGAACTCGATAGTGAGCGGATGTGCGGCGTGTTTGCGAAGCGCCGTGAACAGTGCAAAGAGCGCATAGCACAGGAAGAGCAGTCCGGGTAGTCCGGTCTCTGCGATGATCTGAATGAAATCGTTATGACAGAATTCCTCGACCGGGGCGAACGGTTTAAAACGGTCAATGAGTTCTGGATGCGCGCGGAGCATGTCATGCTGATACTGCAGATGTGAGGTGCGGAACTGGTTCAATCCGATCCCGGTCAGTGCGTGGTCACGAATAACTGCAGTGCCGACCATCCAAAGGAACGCGCGGCCTTTCCATGAGTCCATATTGAGGAGATGCTTGCGAAAATCAGGACGTGCGGCGCTTATTGCGGTCACCAAGAGGACGATCGTGAGCGCGACCGTGAACAGATGTTTGAATGATATCTTTTTTGAAATAACGGCCCACAGGACAAGGACGAGGCCAAGGCTGATCCAGCTGGCCCGGGCAAAGGTCAGTATCAGGCACAGTGCGGGGAGCGTGAGCAGAAGTACGGATCCGAGGTCCTTGTTTTTGAGATATCTGTGTACCGAAAGAGGAAGTGCTCCCGCAAGGAATGCCGCGAGAAAACTGGGATTACCGAAGGTTGAGAATACCCGCCATTTCCCGGGGAGGTCCTTGTACGGAGAAAGGAAGCCGTTCCCGAAGAACTGAAGGATGCCGATGAGCGAGACGGCAGCGGTGATGTAGAGCACCATGTCCATGATGATGTTCTTTTGGTCATGGATGAACGAGTTCTTGAGCAGGATACCGAACATGACATATATAAAGAGCATCATGCTGTTCACTGTTGCCATGATGGGGTGTTCAGAACAGAGACCGCTGAGCGTGCTCAGCAGGGCAAAGAGCGAGATCGGCAGCGACCATGCGGGGATCAGGAGCTTCTTTTTATCGTTCAGTACGGCGATCGTACAGACCGTGACCAGCATATTCAGCAGCAGTTGTTTGAACATGACGAAACTGTTGAACGTTTGCCAGAGGAACGCACAGGGGATAAGGACGATGGTCGAGAGCAGGAGCGTTCGTGTCAGATCGTGAGTTGCAGTTTTTTTCATTTTCGGTCATTATAACATTTATATTTCATAGGGAAGGGCGTTCATTTATCATGAGATCTCGTTCTTTTTCGGCCGTTCTGGCTATTATGTTCGTTTTTATTTCATCCTGTGCCATCTTTGCCGCATCATCGGAAAAGGTCATGAACCGTACCTATACGGCCGTTACGGAAAAGATGTATACGAGCTACTATGATATAGCTTCTTTTTTGATAAAAAGCAGAGGCATGTATCTGGTGACCAGTTATCGTAATCGAAGCAATGGGTATGCGTACGGGTGCGATGCCCAGGGACAGATGAAGGCGTACTTGACCATGACGTATCAGGAAGATGTATTGAGCACCGAACTTAAGCTGACGTATGACGGGCCGCTTTCTGAAGGGGAGGGTACGGCGCTTTCCGAAAGTATCGCGACGGAGATCCTTGATAAAATGGAGGCGGTCGATAAACTAGTGACGGTCAAAGCCACAACAACCGTCAGTCTGCGTGATGATGCCAGTGACAAGGCCGGCAAGCTTGGTGCCGTCAGACGCGGAGATATTCTGGAGCTCATTACAGAACAGGATAAATGGTGGTATGTACGGACGGTGGCAGGTCCTGTTATTGAAGGCTGGGTCCCCAAGGCGTATCTGCGGAAACGCTGAATTTCAAAAAAGAAACACGGTTTAACGGCATTGATTGTCTTTTCTTGGTTTTTTGTCTTTTGTTCCTCTTTTCTTGCTTTTTCATATAATTAAGCTATAATTAACACTATGAAGGGGTGGTTTCAATGAGTTCTGAAAAAGATTGGAAAGAGCTGAACGATACGTTGGAGCGTGAAGGTGCTTTTGCGAATATTCGAAAAAGAGAACCCAAAAAAGTGAAGATCAGGACCAGGGAACTCACCGGTGTGATGGACGTAGAGGTTTCCGGGATGACCCCGACCGGACTTTCGGCACGGGTTGAAGGGGATTATCTCTGTATCAGGGAAAAACGCGGCGGTCTTGCACGTATCATTCCGGGGAAACTGGTGCAAAAGGTGTACATGCCTGAGTCTCTCGAACTTGATGAGGTCACCTCGAAACGTTCCGGTGGTGTTCTGCATTGTCGTCTTATAAAAAAGGGCTGATATGCTCGAACTTCTGATACGCTGGTGTATCGGTGCGGTCGCATTGTACATCACTGCGAGCGTGGTCAAGGGCGTTACGCTTAGACGGTCGTTATCCGCTTTTGCAGCTGTCGCTGTCATCGCTTTTCTTAATACGCTTGTCCGTCCTGTTCTGTTCCTGCTCACACTGCCGTTCACTGTTCTGACCCTGGGGCTTTTTCTTTTCGTTCTTAACGGTGGGATGTTCCTGCTGGCAGCGCATATGGTCGACGGTTTTGATGTGGACGGTTTTTGGCAGGCCATCGCCGGGGCATTTGTGTATTCTTTGATAACGTTCCTGCTCCTGCTCTTTATTTCTCCGACATTCATGTCGTTCGGGTCTTTCTGATAGCACGGAAGCCAGCAGCGTATGAATGAAAAGGCGATGTCTTAAGACATCGCCTTTTTTTGTGCATGCAGTGGTCACCTGAACATTACATGTTCGGAGTTACTGCTTCTGTTGCAGCCGGAGCGTTGACAGAAGATACTGCGTTGCTTATCGCCGTGACCGTTGTTTCGATCGCGGTGTTCACGGTCGACGCGGTGTTCTCTACGGCGACTACTGACGCGGTGACAGCGCTGTTGATCGTTGCGACGGTATCTGCGATCTTTTCTGTGGTGTTGATGACCTCAGAGTTCGCGGAAACGACCGCAGCCGTGGCGGCAGCAGCGACCTCTTCGGTCGCAGCTTGCTGTACTTTCTCTCCTGAGCAGAATGCAACGGATGCGAACGCCAGGACCACGAGTGAACTGATGATAGCTTTATTCATGATATTCCCCCCTTTCTGTGGATATGATGTAAGGCAGGCGGTATAAAGGAGCTTTCAATGTCAGGGACAATCCAGCGGTCCTTTCCCTTTCTGTCTCTCTGGGAGTGATCTTGCGCTCGAAGAGGCGGTCATTATATCAGATTATACGTATTCTGCGATCCCGGATCGTGCAGGCGGTCCGGTGATATCTGTACAGTGCGTATGGGAGCATGACCTGTTCTGTCCAGGGGCGTGGTCAGCTGTTCTTGTCCTGGTCCGGTATTTCAGTATCCGAAGGTAGCACTCGACATATGACGTTGTTCCATTGTTCCGTGGTCGCCGGTTTATGAATGCATTCAGTTGCGCCTGACTCGATGAACAGGGCGGATTCTTTTGGAGTGGTGTAGGCGGTATGACCGATGATAGGGACAGTGATACCGAGCTTCCTGAGCATGGCTGTCGCTTCAAATCCGTCACATGTGGGCATCTGTGCGTCCATGATTATCAACGAGATGGTATCGGTCGAACGTACGATGTTCACGGCCTCTATGCCGTTCTTGGCTTCAATAACAACATACCCTGCATGTTCCATTTTTCTGCGTAGTGCAAGACTGCTGACAGCATCATCTTCTGCGATGAGTATGGTGCTTCCGGTCCGCGGCCAGGATAGGGGAGGTCTTTGAACAGCAGAAGAGATCGTCTCTGTAGCGATGCCGAAGGGTACTGTGAAGGAGAAGGTACTGCCTTGGCCGGGGATGCTCTTTACTTTGAGCGTACCGCCCATTAATCCGATCATTTCTTTACATATAGAAAGCCCGATACCGGTACCTTGATAGTGTTTGGTATGTGTACTGTCCAACTGAGAGAATCGTTTGAACAGCCTGGGAATATCATTCTCAGATATACCGATGCCGCTATCGGTCACGCTGAAATGGAGCAAGACAGCGCCCTTTTCGAAGCTTTCTTGTTCAACAGCGATGGTCACAGTGCCTGTATCAGTGAATTTAAGGGCATTGCTCACCAGATTATTCAGGACCTGGGTGAGACGTGTTTCGTCTCCCATGATGATGTCGGGAAGACCATGCGGGTCGGTATGGAGCAATAGGGAAAGTCGTTTTTGTGTGGCGGTGACCGCATGCACATCTCTGATAGCTTTAAGTAAGGGCATAAGTTCAAAGTTCTCGTTCCTGAGGCTGAGGCTCCCTTTTTCGATACTGGCCAGGGTGAGCAGGTCGGTGATGATCCTGAGCATGTTCTTTGATGAGGCGAGCGCCCGATCGATATAAAGGCTCTGTTCCGGGGTCAGGGATGAGCCGAGGAGCAGTTCCAACATCCCGATGATGCCGTTGAGCGGCACACGAAGCTCATGGTTCGTATTTGCGAGGAACACTTCTTTCGCCTTATTTGCTTCTTCCGCGATATCTTTCGCGTTCTGCAGTTCTTGTATGAGTATTTTCTGTTCTGTAATGTCCCGAATAAGGACCAGTACTTCGTTCGGGCGGAAAGGGACCACTCTGCCTTCAAAGATACGATTGTTGTTTTGGACAAGGAGCTCATATTCATAGGCGACGAGCGTGCCGGTCTTGAACGTTGTATCGATCGTGTCCATGGTGAGCTTCACGATGTGCTCAGGCAGGATATCCTTGATGTTCTTGCTCATGAACGTTTCCGGCGGTGCAAAAAGCAGGTCCAGGCTCGGTGTGTGATATTGTAGGATCATGCCATCCTGGCGGATGCGGAACAGCAGGTCAGGAGAGGCCTGTATGATCGCGCGCATCTCTTCTGCTCTGTGCTGTGCTTGCAGCAGTGCTTTTTTTTGTTCGGTGATGTCCTGTATCTGTGCGATGAACCCGATGTTCTTTCCGTTCTTGATGATCGGGGTCAGAAGTATGTCCAGAATGATCTTTCCCTGTCCTTTGGTCCCATAGAGCTTCTGTTCGGTCACTTTATCAAAGATAAAATCAGATTCGATACGTACGGTCTCACCGTTCCTTAATCTTTCCTTGGTGGTCTCTGATACGTTCGGATCATTGAACAGGTCAAAGCCAAGGACGGCCGTTCTATCCGTTATCTGGAACATATCGATACAGGACTGGTTGAGATCGGTCAGAATGCCATCTTCATTGAAGATCTCGATAGCGATCGGGGATTGTTCGAATATCGCATATTGCTGGAGCTGCAGGAGCTCAATGGTCTTGCGTTCGGTGATGTCATTGGCGATCCCTACGATAGTGTCGGGTGTGCCGTATGCGTCATAGTTGATATATGATCGGGCATGTATCCAGCGGATGGAACCGTCAGGGCGAATGATACGGTATTCTTCGTCGAAGTCCCGTCCTTTGTATTGGTCCGACACGGCGATATTGACACGGTCCCGATCATCGGGATGCACGGCTTCAGCGAAGGATTCAGGATGAGCATAGAGCATGTCCGTGCTCTGCCCCCAGATCCCCTCATACGAGGGGCTTATATATTCCATTTGTCGATCATTCCAGTGCCTGACCCATATGACACTCCCCTCGAACGTGTTCATGAGCGTGTCAAAGAGCTTCCCTTTTGATTCAAGGGAGGCTAAGCGCTGATTGTTCTCGGTGCGTCTGTCGAAGACAGACCGGTCCCGTTGTGTCCCGTACATAAAGGATACGATCTTCGTGTATATCATAAGTGTCTGTAATGGTATCGAGAGCAGATACCCTTTATCCCATACAATCTTTTATAACAGCATCTCATGGTTCCCTTTTCCCGGAGGTACCATTGGGAGTACGTGGGCATACTTGTCCAGGTGCATGTTGATGAGGCAGGGGCCATGTACGGCGAGAGCTGTCCGCAGTGCTTCCTCCAGAAGTTCCGGACCCGTAATATCAATAGCGGTCATACCGCATGCCCGGGCGAGCCCAGGCATGTCCGGCGTATGTTCAAAATCGCAGGCGATATGACGTTTCCCGTAGAACAGATCCTGCTGCTGATGGACAAGGCCCAGGGAACGATTGTTGAACACGATGATCTTGATGTTCAAGTGCTCTTCAACAGCGGTCACCAGTTCCTGCAGGTTCATGAGCAGGCTTCCATCCCCTGTGAAATTTACGATCGTACGTCCCGGGTGTGCGAGGGATGCACCTATCGCTGCCGGTAATCCGAACCCCATGGTCCCGAGACCGCCGGAGGTCAATAATTGGCGGGTGAAGCTGAAGGGGTATGATTGCGCGACCCACATTTGGTGCTGTCCGACATCGGTGGTGATAATAGTGTCGGGAGGTATCATGTTCGCGATGCGGGTGATGATACTGTGCGGATGCCCGGCATGAATGGGTTTAGCGAATATCCCCTGCCATGTCCGTATTTCCTGGCGCCACATATCGTGCTTCATTGGGGACAGCTCGGCCAATAATGCGGACATGATGTCTTTTATATCGCCGCATATACCGATATCAGGGGTGCGGTTCTTGCCTAATTCCTGAGGGTCGATATCGACGTGTATGACGGCAGCGTCCTTGCAGAACAAGGCGGTGTTCCCTGTTGTCCGGTCGTTGAAACGTTTGCCCAGGGCGATGAACAGGTCACAATGATGGACAGCGCTATTGGTCGCGGCACTTCCGTGCATGCCGAGCATCCCGAGCGAGAGCGGGTGCAGGGAGGGGAACGTACCTAAGCCCATCAGTGTCGTGGTGACAGGGATGTCACAACGTTCAGCAAGCGCACGCATGAGGGTGCTTGCTCCTGAATGAACGACCCCACCACCACCGCATATGATCGGACGTTGTGCATTGCGTATCATGTGTGCAGCTTTCTTGATCTGCTCTGTATCGATATGTGATGGTGCAGTACGTTCAGTTCTTTTTGGGAATGCCTCAAAAGAGAGCATCTCCTGCTGAACATCCTTTGGTATATCGATGAGCACTGGTCCCGGTCTTCCGGAGACCGCGGTCTCGAACGCTTCAGGGATGATGCTCAATAGTTCAGAAGCATTTTTGAGCCTGAACGTTCTTTTTGCTGCTGGTGCGACCATGCTGCAAATATCGATCTCCTGGAACGAGTTCTTTCCGAGCAAATTCCGTGAGACCTGCCCCGTGATACAGACGATCGGTACTGAATCAAGATAGGCATCGGCTATGGCCGTCAGAAGGTTCGTAGCGCCGGGGCCGGAAGTGGCAAAACACACGCCTGGTCGGCCTGTAGAGCGTGCTATGCCGTGGGCGATGAAGCAAGCACCTTGTTCGTGCCGTGCGAGCACGTGCTTGATCTTTGTACTGTGATAGAGCGCGTCGTAGAGCGGCAGGTTAGAGCCTCCCGGGATGCCGGCGACTGTGTGAATACCTTCCCGTTCCAAAAGCGTGATAATGAGTTCCGCTCCGTTCATGGTGTACATGGTTTACTCCTTTGCCCTTACCCCCAGCTCCTCTCCTGAAGAGAGAGTGCTTGGGGTGAGGGTTTTAAAAGAGATCCCTGGTATTGCTCGATGTTTTTGCTGGCGGGGTAGGGGTAATTGAGGCTCTATAAATCAAAATCCCCGCCAGTTCTGCACCGGCGGGGATTCTCTTGGTTCTTAGTTCATTCTTCCCGCTACGGCGCGCTGTGTACGACGAGTACTACTACTACGCTCGCGAGCAGGTGACGGAAAAACGAATAATGTGTCTGGTTCAACATCTCATGGTCCTTTAAATAAGTTGGCACATGGTACGACAATGCTTTTTTTGTGTCAATCAATCATTGTCGATCACGATATGTTCAGGCTTTAAAACGAACATTCTGTAGCCGAGCTGCGGGAATTTTACGGATGATCTGTTCCCCGGGTTGTACTTTTCGACCACACCCCTCCCGTACAGAGGGTGGTCCACTTTTGTCCCTGGAACTATATGCATGAGCACTGAGTTCGCTATGGTCTTTGAGTACATGTTGTTCACTTCCTGTGTTCAATGAAGAACGCTCGCTGCATGGATATCGTAAGCGAGCTCCGGATGTTGCACGTTCTGTTCGCTGTCAGACCGACTGACCTTACGGATGCTAACTGATCTGTTCTGAGAAGGGCCGGTCAGGTCCTGTTGCGTATCATCTCTGCCAGTTCTTCCGCTTTCTTGCGTGCGATAGGTTCCGCGGATGCTGAGGTGATCGCATCCACGTTATATGAAGGCTTCCAGTTCTCATATTCCGGAGACCCGGCGGTTGTGAATATGATCACTTTTTTATCGTTCTGATGATCTTTCATGAACGAGTCCATGCGGGCATCTGTTTTTCCGATCATCAGTGTATTGATGATGACCACGGCTTTATAAGCGGAGATGTCCTCCTTTTGCAGGTCATTGAGCCCTATGAGCTTGAAATAGTGACCGTCCTTGCCCAGAATATCGATGGTCTCGGAAAGGACCTTTTGTTTGAACGGACTGCTCTCGCCCGCGAACAGGACCTTTTTTAAGGCCGCGGGGTCACCCACTTCCAGTTGGCCAAGGTCTTGTTTACATCCTGTCATGAACAATGCCACGAACACGATCGTCATAAAGGTCTTTCTCACGGATGGATCAGCTCCTCTTTTTGTTAAAGTATAGCATTGTTGATGTCAGGGTAGAGCAGGGGTGTACACCGGACAGGACCTGATTATGATATCCAACATGTACGTTGTAGAATCATTTTTTGTGCTCAGGTCTTATGATCTCATATGCTCAGGAGGTGTCGGGGACGGAGATATACCATTTTTACAGGAGGAAATGCTCATGAAGATCAAAAATATAGCGATAGTGGTCATGGTATTGTTCGTGGCATCATCGCTCGTTCATGCAGCGCCAAAAGAAAAACGTGCGGCCCGTGCCGAGTTCCGTCAGCAGAACAGGGCGGAACGGCAAGCGCATATGCAGCAGCAGAAGCAGGAGAATAAAGCGTTCCGTGAGAGCCTGAAGGGAAAGACACCGGAAGAAAAACAGGCCGCGTGGAAAGAGTTCAAGGCCAAACAGCATGCCGAAAATAAAGCGTTAGGCGAAAAACAATATCAGGCGAACAAGGATGCTTTGCAGAAGCAGCTCGCTTCAAATGACAATCTGACCCAGGCGCAGAAGGATGAAATGATGAAACTCTACGAGCAGAAACATCAGGAACGTATGGCCTATCGCGAGGGGCAGTTCCAGGAGAACCAGGAGTTCATCGCGAAGACCGCAGCAGATACGACGATGACGCAGGAACAGAAGAAGGCCGCCGTCAAAGAGCACATGGCCCGACAGAAGGCCGAGAATAAAAAGTGGATGGAAGAACAAAAAGCCAAGGACGCGCAGGAATTGAAAGATATAAAGGGTGAAAAAGCGCTGGTGATCGAATAAGTTCGGGAGCGCGGCAGATGCCTGAGGGCAGACCGAGATCGGTCTGCCCTTTTTTTGACTCTTGGTCCTGAGTTGTTTACTATTGTCCTATCTTCTTCGGAGGTGTTTTTCATGAAAAAAGCGATAAAAGGATCGATGAAACGGCCGCTCAGCCTTTCGATCATTGCGGTCATCAATGCGGTCGCTCTGGTGTTCACTCTGTTGTTCTGGTCCCTGGTCTA
This sequence comes from uncultured bacterium, assembly GCA_964653455.1. GTDB lineage: Bacteria > Margulisbacteria > Termititenacia > CAZZFK01 > CAZZFK01 > CAZZFK01. Next base: position 83,273 of record CAZZFK010000001.1, on the reverse strand, counting down.
TTTCAGCAAGCTGCTGCCGCTGCCCGGCAGTATCGAGAGCGTTATCCTGCGCGGGAATATCGCGGTCACCTACGGGTTCATGATCGGAGATATCATTTATTCCGTACCGCTCTTATTGCTCGCGACGATCGGTGTATGGCGTCTGAAAGATTGGGGCTGGACGGCCGCGATGATGGCCAATGCGCTGTGGGTCTATTCCATCACTGTCATTCTGTATCGCGATCTCTATACGAAGCTTTCGCCTGGTTCCGTGCTGTTCCTGCCGTTCGCGATCGCGGCGGTGTGGGCGACGGTATACTTGTGGAAGTACCGTCATGACTTCTGGAAGTAATTAAATTGGGAATAGATACTGTGCGATACGATATCAATATGTGATCGGGGACGGAGGTATATGGTCATGAAACGTGCGTTCTTGCTGGTCCTGGTCCTTTTTCTGATGATACTGCTTTTCGGCTGTGAAGCTACGAAAGATACTATGGATAAGATGACGAGAGTCGAGACATCTTCTTCTATGGCCTCGGTCAATACCTATACGGTAACGAGCGGGACGGGCAATGTTATCATTAAAAAAGTGACGATCATGTCCTATCCGTCATATGTAGCAGCGGTAGAACTTCAAAAGTCGGATGATGGTACCGTATTGTCAACGTTTTCTGCCCATACAGGTACTGGTACTGTGATCAATACGACAGGATTGGTACCAGCAGGAACAGCGCTTGAATTCTGGACACGTATAACACATCTTTCTGGCTGTAGTTCCGGGCACAGTATTGGTGCATGGAGTTTTCAGGCACCGAGTAGTTCTCAAAATATCATATATGACCATGTTGTTATGGTCCCCAGATACTATTTGGAATCTGGTTCCTATTTTGATGTCTCAGAAGGCATTGTCACTACGAATCCGAACATTGATTGGGATATGCAACTGGTCTCATATAATGTGGATTCCGTGGGCACTCATTATATTTATCTGGAGTTCCGTGTGTCAGGAGATTGCCGTATATATGCTGAATCTGCAAGTACGAACATGTCCGGATATGTCGTTGACGATGTGTCATTGATGAGTTCGGTCAGTAGTAATGGTTCTCGTGCTCCACATATCGTGTTCAAAACACGGGAAGGAAGATATGGGTATCTTGATTATGCTGGAGGGAATATAAACACGGGGACTGATTTATACATGATCCATGTTGATTGCTATTACTATCCTGAGGGCACTACGTCGTTCTACGATCCAGACAATGAAATGCCGGCGGGATCATTTTAATGTTGAGCCCGCGGTTCGTGCCTTAAAGTACTCCCTGAGCTCTTTGAGCATCTTCGGGTCAGTGAGCACCGGACCCCGGACGGGCCTGTTGTTATCCCAGAAATAGGACCGAAGGTCATTTTTGAACCGTGGATATTCCGGGCTCTGGCCGGTCCATTCATGCAAAGTCCCATGTGCAAGGTCCACCTCACGGTCGATATCAACGTACTGCCACCATATACCACAAATATCTTTCAGAGAGGTAAAGGCGTTCACGATGCTCTTATATTCAAAGAAGGTCGTTGAAAGACCGTGTGTTTTGAACGCGGCATGAAGTGTGCGGATATACTCCAGTCTTTTTTCTTCAGGCTGTGCGCGCATGACACCATATTCTGTGATCATGACCGGCGCGTGCGCCTCATCCCTGGACCACTGTGCGATCACGGTGATGCGGTCGGTGACCTTCGCTGGAGCGAACGAGGTCCATTCCCCGCCGATCGTGAAATTGGTCGGTTCGTACATATGGAACACATATACGATGTTCTTGAACGTTGCGGATACGGTGACACCGTTCTGTTCCCAGATGACACCTTGTTCTCCGGTATCCTGCACCGTGATCCACGATGTTTCGCCCAGTAGGTTCTTGATAGGGCGGCCATCCTCGTCAGTGTGCAGCCGTCCGTACTGTTCTCCGGGATCAGCCTCACGACTATTGTACGCCGGTACGAACAGGATGTGGTCCGGATCGACCGAGCGTATCTTTTCGCATAGTTCTTCATATTTCTTCTTGAATCCGGGTAAACCTCCTTCAGCGGTGCATGGAATACGGGGTTCATTGAACAGTTCATACCCGGCGACACCCGGTTCGTTCCTGAGCGCTGCGGCCAGAAAGGTCCACATGGCCACGGTGCGTTCCCAGAGGTCCGTATCTTCGAATATCGAACGCATTCTTTTTGCCCCGGGCTTGTACAGTTCGTAGAGGTCGTTCATGACATCAAGTCCCGGAGGACAATGCAGGTTCACGAGCATATAGATACCCTTGTCGTTCAATGCATGGAGGTCTTCCTGCAACTTGCGCAGGTTCTTGTCCCGGGAAGGATTTTCCGGGGCGAACAGTTCATAGTTTATGGCATAGCGCACGACGTTCGCTCCGGTGCTGTGTATCAGTTCGATATCCCGGGAGGTCACTGCCCAGGAGTATTGTTCACGCGGTTTTATCATGGGGTTCTTGTGCTGTGCGCGAAGCTCTTCCGAGATGCCATCCTCCCATCTTCCCCACACGGACTGGGTAAGATTAAACCCTTTCAGGATGATCGGAACGCCCGGCGTGGCGATGATATCGGTCCCCTGAACTTGAAGGGGCGGGAGCTCTATGTTCCTTGTGCTCATTCCGAAGCATGGTATGAGCATAAGTCCCATACAGTAGGATACGCAGAGGAACAAATGGATGCATCTACGCAACAAAAGCATATGCCTATTATACCTGTATTCCCGACGGGCAGGATATATCCTGGATGAACAACTCACTGCAATAGTGCGCATGCTTATTACGATATCCAGACAACGGAAAGAGACCTCTTTTGTAAAGGATGTATAACGTGTTCTTGGCCAAAACAATATCCGGTATCTCCGCTCCTGTGCTCGTTCGGGAGGCGCGTGTTCTTTCTTTTGATATGACCTATATCGGGCGTATCATTGATCTGCTCCTTTCAGGGACGTCCCTGAACGACCTTAATCACGATATGCTCAGGTATGTCCGTACGCAGATAACTATACTGCAACGCTCCGTGCTTTCTCGGGCAGAGCGTGCCTCTCGTGAGCAGGAACTGATCGATTGGACGCTGTTCGTCATATCCAACCAGGAATTCTGTTCCCCGGCGCACCGGAGGGTCAATACGGTGTTCCAGGGCGGAGTGTTCAAACTGTCCCCGCATATAAAATATCTTCGTTCTGAGATGAACGTTCAGGTGTTCGGTGAGCACTATGACCGGAACGTTGTTTTGATCCGTGCTGAAGCAGCGGACAGCTTCGTTGATATCTCGGCGCAATATACGTTCCATGCCGGCAAGAAGGTCGCGGTACGGTATCCTTTAGGTGGAGAAAGCCTGATCGAGTTCGTTTCCCGACCGGAGAATCAATATGCCTGTGTGTTCGTCGACTGTCCGAATATTTTTGATGTTGCGCGGTTCATCCCTGAGCTTGCGAAAATATGTTCCTATAAGCCGTTCGAGTACGGGATCTATATACGCAGCGGAGAAAAGGTCGCGCCACGAGTTAAGAAGGCCATCAGTAAGGCTGTTCAGGACGTTCACAGCAACGCCCAGGTGCTCTTTGAAGAGCCGTACGATCCTATGAACGCGGATGCGACGCTCATGCGCAAGGTCACTTTTATCCACAATAAAAAGGATGCGACACGCTATCAGCTGGTGCAGGATTCCGCTTCGATGGGGTATCGTCCGACGATGCTGCAGATCATCACCTATATCCTGCGCGCCGGGCACATGGAACAGTTCCTGAACCTTGATCATAAGACCGAGGATAGTATCGCGCACATGGTCAATGCGGATATCATCGGCCAGAACGGGGCGGCCAGGACCGAGCACGTTCGTGATCATCGGGTCCTTATCGAGACCCTTGAGCCTATGATCAGTATGCTCGAGAGTGTACATGAAGTCCCGTCGTTGCTGCATCCGATATATGCGCGGGTCCTGGACGATGCCCGGGCGGTCCGAGATACGCTGCACAGTACCTTCGCGTGCGATGAGGTCGCGAGCAGAGACATCGTTGATACGTTCCATGACAGTTATTACCGGGTGCGTACGCTCGTGCAGTATGCCGCTCAATTGTTGGCCGTGATCGGGCCGCGTTCTGCTGCGGTGATGGAACGGGCGCTGGGGGCTTTTGAAGAAGGACGTGTCCTTGCAGTGAATTCCGGTATGACCGCTTCGCGCGTCCTGGTATCGTACCTGACGGAACAGTGCGATCGGGTCTACAGTACGGAACATTATTGGGAGACCGAGTTCCATGTACAGAACGCCTGTCAGAGGAATCCTCACTATCCCGAGGTCGTTCAGACCTTTCCGAACAAGCTGGAGACCATCAGGGCGGGCGCCGGACGCGAGGAGATAGAGCTGTTCATGAACGGGGTCCTGGAAGCGAATCCCGCATGCCCTTCCGGGCAACTCCTCTGTTTTGACCGCAGCATATCCCCGTTCTTCTATTCGCGGACGTTCGATCTTGAGCGTGTTGCCCGCTATCTGGACCGGGAAAGCTGCCGTATCGAGAACCCAATATATCTTGTCGTGGATAATACTCTTGATTTCGCGATGACCAATGCGTCGACACTGTTCCCGAACGGTATCCCCGAGAACATCATCTTGGTCTTCATCCCGAGCTTCGCCAAGCTGCATCAGCTGGGGTTCGATATCATGACCGGCGGCATGATATCGATACATGCTGCGCCGGAGAACGATACCCTCGCAGAAGGGTTGTATCAGTATTGTCGTTCCCGTATCGCGGCGGAACGTTCTCAGCCGGACGAGGCCAGGCTCCATCTTATGGACCTGCTATTCTTTCAACGCTATCGGACCAGGACGATGAAGCATTATCTGGACCTGATGGTACGCAAGCGCCAACGCAATACGGAGGCGCTGGTCATGAACATGCGCAGCGTCATCGGCGACCTGCTGGTCCCTGATCGTACAGAAAAAGGGAAATACCGGTACCGGGACCCGTTGTCCGGCAGGGATGTGCTCGCCCTTCGGGATGATAAGGACGCAGAACGGCATCATGATGTCACGTTCGAGCTGCACTATGATCCGGACACCTGCATGCACGCTTTTTTGACCATTAAGGAAGATGTCGGGACCGACCGGTATATCGCCGGTCCCGTGTTCGAAGAGATCAAGAGCAGGCTTTATGCAGCGGCCGCACGCGCGGGTATCAATCTGGCTGACGGCACGAGCTGGGGGTTCATCAATACCCGTACCGATTGGTACATGCATACGATGCGTGTTGCGGTCGGGCTTGAGCATAAAAAAGTGTTGGACCTGCTCGGGGAGATGTTCGGAACGATCGTTCGTGAGCTGTTGTTCGCACCCGGCTCGTTCTTTACGCACCCGCAGGTCATGCTCATGACCCGGGAAATGATCGAACAGCATGGAGAGGGCATCATGCAGCTTGATAGCTTTATACCTCATGATCCTTTCAGCGGAATGGACCTGGGCTATTATCTTCGGGAAGAACCGGGAAAATGGCGGTATTCACGCGTGACCTTGGAAGATGATGTCGTGAAGGGTATGGTCCTTGCCTATGAGCGTGAATATCTGGGTGTTCCTGCAGTATATATATCCAAAGCGGTCGTTGATGAGGACCGGCGTGGTAAGGGCTACTTAAGACGCATGCTCACGGATATCGTATCGGACGCTCGTGACAACGGGATAGCAGCGATCTTCTTGGAGACATCTGCGAGCCCCCGGAATGAACATGTGGTCACCAGTTATGAACATCTCGGGTTCACAGCGCGCGACGTCCATGTGGAATGGCTCGATAACGGCTGGCCGCTCATTAAAGTGAGGCTGGAGATGAGCGTCAGTGGTGACATCCGGCGCAGCGACAGGCACTTCAGTCCGATCCCGGACCAGGTGTATCAGGAGAGCTTTGATTCCGGCTCTTTTGAGCCCCTTATGCATTATCTTGCATATCGTTCTTTTTTGGATCAGAGCATCTGATGTCCCGGCCCGGTGCCGGCCGTATCCGTTGAAATCAGGCACAGCCCCGTTCGATATCCTGGTGGGTCAGTTGTACGGGAATAAAACAATTAAGAGGTCGTATGTACCATCAAAAACTGCTCAGCATGAAAGAGGGTCTCGGGTCGACGGACGTTCAGGAACGCATTCTTGAGCTCTTGAACAGATCTCCGTTCGCTCATGATTCCTGGAAAGACCTGACCGATGAGGGACATTTGATCCAGGAGCACAGCCTGTACATTTCACGCATGTCCATGAAAAAAGGAGAGGATGATCTTCGCGCCCTTTCGTACATCGGTGATATGCCTCGTTTGTTCCTGTATCTGCCGCACGCTTCGGTATGGTTATCCCTGACAAAAGTACATATGGTCGCTCAATGTGACAGCAAAAGAGGTATGTTCATGCATGTCTTCCCCGAGCTGGCTCATTTCGCCGAAGAACCGCTGGTCCATATGTACTATTATGAACCTTGCGCCCACGTTGATATGTACAGGTCCGGGCGTTCATTGTATGAGTTCATACGCAAAAAACATGTTACACCCCTGAAAGCGATGCAATTGCATGAAATATCCTTGTTCCTTATGCAGCTCATCCCTGTGCGGGAGATATTGATGGAATATCTGTACGAGGTCGATCACAATGTCGGGAAGAACATCGTGTTCAATACGGTCAATTTTGACGGCAAGCTGAAACTGCAGGTCTTGCCGCATACCGACAGGACACGGTTGTTCTCTTTTCTGAGCAATATGTCCAATTCCTTTTCCGTCAGTGATCCAGTTTCCTTTGATGTTCCGGCCCTGATTGCTTCCGTCATGAAGCAGCAGACGGAGCTATTCTCGCGGCTGTTCCCGTCCTTTTCCTTGCAATATGAACTATTGGCAGGGGAACATCCCTATGCGCGGTTATTGAATTGAGCCGGATGCGGAGCGGGGTTCGTTCATGCTCCCCATACGATAGCCGTTCTCGTCAATAGTGGCAGAGAGGAACCCGAGAACTGCGAGCGCCTTCGTTATCTGTTCTTTTAGTTCTTGTGCTTCCGACAAACGTTCTTTTTCTACTTCTACGCGCGCCTCTTTTCCGTAATGACGTACGCGGCACTGTTTGAAACCGAGAGAGCGCAGATACTGCTCTGCTTTTTCAACTTGTTCCAAGGCTGCTTTTGTTATCGTCACCTTATAGGGGAAGCGCGATGTGAGACAGGCATAGGCCGGCTTGTCCCAGTTCGGGAGGCCGAACGAACGCGAGAGATCACGGATGTCCTGTTTACGTAAGCCCGCATCGCGCAGCGGGGCCTGTATCCCCAGTTCTTGAACGGCGCGTCTGCCGGGCCGATAGTCACTGTCATCGTCCGTGTTCGACCCTTCCAGCACTGCGCTATATCCTTCCTGTTCGGCGATGGACCGGAGCACTGTGAAGAGCGCATGTTTACAATGATAACAGCGGTCCTTGTCGTTATCGTGCTCGTTGATGGTCTGCAATGTCCTGGTCCTGATGATGCGGTGAGCGATATCGTACCGTTCAGCGAATTCCCGTGCTTCGTTCCGTTCGTTCTCAGGAAAGGTCTCCGAATACGCGGTAACGGCCAGGACATTATCTCTTCCGAGGGTCTGTCGTGCGGTGTAGGCCAGGAGCGATGAATCGATCCCCCCCGAAAAAGCGATGAGCACTGTGCCGTAGGGTCTTAGACGGTCCTGCAGTATCCTGTAGCGTATGTCCGGCTGTTCATGCATGTCGGGATGTCCCTAGCGTGGTGTTAACGGTGACCTGTGCGCATCGACGAAATAAGCCAGCAACAGATATATCCATTGCATCTGGGTCATGATCGCGACGGCCATGATGTTCGGCGGGAGCGGGGCTCCGGCACTGGTCAGATATGCGAACGCCTGCAGGAATACGAGCACGAGCAGGGATATCCTGCCGGCCAGGTCCTTCGGCTTCGTTGCGTGTGCGTATATGACCACGCCTGCGATGAACAGTCCAAGCTCCGCGGTCAATGTGGCAAGAGGGAAATTCCACAAGCTCAATCCTACCGTTGGTCCGGTGAAGGGGAGCAGCGGCAGGTCCGGCCGGTGGGAGATAAGATCGAAGAGCCAGTGGGAGAGCACACAAGCGAAAAGCACCCATCCGCCCTGTGCATCTTTTTTATGACGCCATTGATAGAACGTTCTGAACAGGAACGCCCAGAACAGGGTGAAGAGGAGGCTGTGGCTGAAGGGATAGTCGAACAGGTCGAGCGGACAGCAGACCGTGATACCTGGAACGATGCGTGCGTGTTCGATCCCGAGCAGGAGGAGCGGGGACCAGAGGATATCGAGGAACGTCCCGGCGATGAGCAGCGTGCCTAGAGAGACCTTCGGGGCGAACTTTTTACCGGCGTATCCTGCGGCAAGATGAGCGAGCATCATGATGAACACCTTTTTGCGTAAAGTACCCTTCTTATAAGTAGTATAACAATTATTTGGCCATGATATCAGTGGGATTTATAGCAGGTATTTACGATATCTATATAGGAAAGGTGTACGTTCTGTTCGGATAATGGGGTTCAGAAAGAGGGTCGTATGTACGGAAAGGTCATAGGGACAGGGAGCGGAGATATGTGGGATTGGCAATTGAACCAGCTCATGTGTTCCGAGCGCATCGTTCCAAAAGAATTCAAAGGATATTTTAATGTGTCTAATCTTCCTCTGCATGTGCACCGGGAAGGACCTCTGCTTCGCGATCATCTTCGTTCTATGCTTAAGATCGCCAGTACGATCTATTATCTGCCTGCAGAGTTACAATATCTTCAGCCTTTGTTCAATGACCGATTGTTCTTTATGTTCGCGATCGTGTGGCATGATATCGGGAAGGGTGTTATTGAGCCAAGAACGATAGAAGAGGGCGGGAAAAAACTGAGCCTGTACCCCGATCACGAGCGTGTCTCCTTTGAACTGCTTTCCTCTTATCCGGAGATCACAGACTCGTTACCGAACGGGCAGGTACTGCTCGATGTTGTACGGTGGCATGGGGAGGTATATGCGCTTGGGGCTGAGCCTGTCTCTCAGGATGCGTTCACTGCGTTCCTGAAAAAGACCGGTATCGAAGGACGTGTGAAAGAAGTGCTCCCGTACCTGCTGGCCTTTTGTTTGGTCGATGTGTACGGTACGGACCGGGAGGACCCCTGGGAATACCGGGTGCTCAATGTCTCACGGGCGTATAAAGAATATCTTCAGACGCACTGATCAGTTCGAAGGAAGGACCTCCAGCCAGTAGCCGTCCGGGTCATTGATGAAGTAGATCCCCATTGCTTCGTTCTCGTAACAGATACATCCCATCTTTTTGTGTTTTTCATACGCGGTCGCAAAATCTTTTGTGGTGAACGCGAGATGGAACTCGTTATCGCCCAAATTGTACGGGGTTTTTCGGTCCCGCATCCAGGTCAGTTCAAGATAATACGAAGAGGTCCCGTCACCGAGATAGACGATGATAAAGCTCCCGTCCGGCGCCGTGATGCGCTTCACTTCTGTAAGTCCCAGTGCGTCCCGGTAGAAAGCCATGCTCTTTTGCAGGTCGAGCACGTTGAAGTTGGTGTGAGCGAGGGTGAATGTCATGGTCGTAGTATATCAGAAGGGCTTGTATTGCGCGGGATGTCGATGGTCCTGATGCCCTGTGCATAACAGGCCACCTGATACTGTCCAAAATAGATGCGAAGCCGTCTTTTGTTGAACGTGAATACCTGGAAATTCTTGGTGATCGGGGCTACGCCTTCCTGCAGCCACTGCATTTGCGCGCGCTGCCATTCGGTCTTTTCAGCTGTTCCCAGGGTCTTGTCTTCACATCTGGTCAGTTCCGGAGCGAGCTGGCGTATCGCTTCACGAGAAACGACCTGCAGCGAAAGCGATGGCACAAGTTCAGACAGTGATAGAGGCCGAAGCGTCCTGCGGTCATAATTGCAGGCAATGAGCTGCGTGTTCCCGTGGGCGCCGCCGGTGAACGTGTACACCGAAAAAAGAACACTTGCGGTGGCCGCAGAGAATTGATCGATCGTATAGTCCACGTAACATTCATTGGTGGTCACGTCGTTCACCTGTGCGTCGTTGATGAACGCTGTAATGGACGGGGAGACGCTGAGGGAAAGGATGTCTTTTTCTGCCGCGGTCATCGAGCGGTGCAGGGGCATGCGGACGGTCAGCGTATAGCGGTCGGTCACCTTTTTTGTTTCGGTGCGATACGGCGTACAACCGGAACACAGAACGAGCGATATAATGATGAGGAGTATGCTCGTGGTCTTCATGGATATAATGGTACTTCTTTCCGGCATACCGAACAATGACCCTGAAATTTCTGGGAGAGAAATACGATAGGTTGATATAAAGGTAAAGGAGCGTGTCGTGTTGTTCCCGAAGATCATCGGCGGTCCGGCAGGCAATATACGTTCGCTGAGAAGTGCAGGACATTCCGGGGTCGGTATGACAGAGCTTTGGTGTGAGGAGCGGCCCCTCATGTATGGGCTTATCGAAGAACCGGAACCCTACATGATCAAGGCTGGTCCTGAGCAAGAGAGCGCATTGTGCGAACTGGCCGGTTTCGGCCGGGTACGGTCCGTTTTTTTGCATGTGCCCCAATTGCGGATCTGGATATCCTCTATACACCAGCCATTCGAGGATATTGATTATTCCTGTTTTGCTGCCTCAGAGGTATATGTCTACATGGGTGGAACGTATGATACGGCCATCGATCATGAAAAATATCTGATCAATGAACTTACGGGAGATCCGTCGGTCAATAAGGAAATGCTGCAGCGCATGCTGGAGTTCAATCTCTCCTTTGCCGCGACCTTTCCTGGTCCTGAAAGGGTCAAAGAGTTCCTGGAGACGGCCAGACAGTATAAGGATCGCTCATTGGTGTTCAATCAGGTCATGCCTCACGGGTTCCTGAGCTTTATCGCGACCGATTGGCCGAAGTCCACCCCGTACATGCATTATGTCGGCAAGGTCTGCTCATTCTTTGACGAGGTGCAGCATAAGGTCCTGGTCGATGAGGACTGCGATCTGCCCCGGCATATCGGCCGCTATGTAGATATGTTCAATGATGCTTCCTATCCGTACCTTACCCTGGAGTATCGTCCCTACAAAAAGAAAGGGTTGTTATCGATCGAGCTGAACTGACCGGTTCAGCGGACGAGCATGCTCGCACAGTAGAGCGCAAAGCTCAACAGAGCGCAGCCTGCGCAGAAGGTCACCATCCTCATCGTCCGTTCGTTCACGAAGCGTTTTCCCCAGTGGAGCAGCAATGATACTGATGTGACCCATATCCCCGCACCCAGGATGATGGCAGAACAGTTGAGCAGTGATAATGCTTTACTGGTCGTTGCTACGAGCGAGCCGAACACGCCGACCCACCAGACGATGGTCATGGGGCTGGAGATGGCGATGGAGAACCCTGTTCTAAAAAAGTGAGCAGGTGGCCGGTGGCGCGTGGAAAGTGTTTTTTTCGAGAATGCTTCTTTGATGCTCATGAGTCCGAGGTGTCCTAGGATGAGCATGCCGATGATGCTGATGATGGTGTGCATGAGGGGGATCGTCAGGAATTTTGTGAAACCGAAGTAGGTGAGCAGCAGATACGTGCTGTCCGCGGTCATGGCGCCGAGCCCTATAAGGAACGCGGGCATGAATCCTTTTCTAAGGCCGGCCTTGATGATCTCGACATTTACCGGGCCGATGGGGGCGGCGAGGGAGAGGCCGAGGAGGATGTTCTGGAAGAGCAGCATGAAGTAATAGTATCAGTCCGTTGATGGCTTCGGCAATCAATTGGGTGATGCATATGCCATTCAAATGTTGTTCAGTTAGTTCCCTGGGGCTTCTCGCACGCCTCCGGCGTACCGCGGGGATTGCATGAGTCTAAACCGAGGGTCATTACGCAGATAATAGCCTGGCTGTTTGACGTGTCTTCTTTCGCCCCAAACCCTCCGTCACTTTCTTTTTGCCTGCCCGCCGAAGTGCTTTGACGCAGGCGGGGAAAAGAAAGTAGCCAAAGAAAGCCACTTAAGCACCTACGGTTCTTAAGGATCTCCCTTGCGGCTCAAACTCGCCCCATTCACTCGCAGGGCTCGTTCTATGGGGCTCAGACAGTTCGCCTTATATGGAAAAAGATTTTATATTTATCAGGAAGGGCTAAGTGTCGGCTTTGTTTTTCAGGCAGTTCATGAGTTTGGCATGGAAGTGTTCGGGGAGTTCTTCGATGCCGTGCTCGCGGTAGATCTTCTGGGCGTGGGCGATGGCTTGGCAGAAACAGTTGGCGTTGGCGCAGCGGGAGCCGAACTTGTTTTGGATTTCAGTAAGCAGCGCGTCAGGAGTAAGGTCGATATGTTCCTCGATGAACGCGAGCATGTCCGTGTCGAATTGCTGTGCCGGCTTATCGCTCATGACCTTGCTCCTTTTTCAGTATGTTCTGTAACATGACACGTGCACGCAGTGTTCTCGCTTTGACGTTCGCTAAACTTAACCCGGTCATCTGAACTATTTCTTGCGCCGAGAAACCTTCGATATCTTTTAAGATGAACATTGCGCGGTATATCTCCGGTAATTGCGCAAGGCTTCTGTCCAATATCTCTTGTAATTCCTGCGATTCGTACATGTCCGCCGGGTTCTTGGACCAGTCCGGCAGGTCGAGCGTCAGCTTCTGTTCGTCCTCATGCTCGGGCTGAGCGAGCATGCCTGTCAGTTCTCTGCCGCTCTTTCTCTTCAGCATCAGGCAGTTGTTCGCCGCGATCTGGAAGATCCAGGTCGAAAGCTTTGATTCCGCCCTGAATTCCTTGAGCTTACGGAAGACCGTCAGGAACGTATCTTGCAGCATATCTTCCGCGGCTTCCTTGTTCCGGCACATTTTGAACAGGAAGTTAAAGACGCGCTTTTCAAAGGGCAGAATCAGGGTCTCAAAGGCCTGCAGATCTCCCTTGATGCTTGCGGTTATAAGGTCTTGTTCTTCGGTCGGCATGCGGTCATTATACCCTACCGAAGTTCATCTGGGACCACGGGAGGTCCCGGACCGATGCAATTCCCTATGGAGATATGATGCTTGTCCGGTATCGAAAGATACAGATGTTCTGTATCTTTTAGACATTGTCATGCATCAAAACAATATAGATGTTGAAGTATCGATCAAAAGGAGGAGTATTATGGCGATAGCAGTAGAATTGCGGCGGTGTCCACAGAACCATCCGTGTCCGGCAGTAAGGGTATGCCCGGTCGGAGCTTTGATACAGAAAGGATATGATGCGCCGAAGGTGGACGAGAAGAAATGCATTGATTGCGGTAAATGTGTGCGGTTCTGTCCGATGGGTGCGCTGCAGGCAGCGTGAAGACCTCACCCCGGTTAATGGAGAGATAAAGTGTTTTCAGAATGCCCCCTCTCCAGCAACCGCACAGAGGGTGTTTTTTAAACCATGGGTCATGTTGTTTTATGGAACAACGTTTTGAGGCGAGATATAGTGAGGATTCTTGGAGAGGGGTGGGGGAAAGGAGTGATATATATGAAAACGTCATTTCATGTCGAGAATATCAAATGCGGCGGGTGTGCAGGTGGTATTGATAAAGCCGTGCGCAAGCTGGACGGAGTGAAGCAGGTCTGTGTGGACGTGGAGCAGGGGATAGTAACCCTCGAGCATACAACTGAATTTGACCCCAAGAAGGCTACAGAACTTTTGACCGGCATGGGTTACCCTGAAGTTGGGGCTCTGGAAGGGCTGGATTCTCTCAAGGCAAAAGCCGTCTCGTTCGTGAGTTGTGCGATCGGGAAAGTCAGCAAGTGACCCCTCCCTCACCCCGACCCTCTCCCTACGATTAATAATTACAAATCGTAGGGAGAGGGTGGTGAGTCTTCGAACCGGGAGAGGGCTAATTTCTCCTATAACTCAACGCCCCCGACGGGCATTTATTCACCAGTGCAATGATCTGTTCTGTCGGCGCGCCGGTCATGATGATCCAGGGATGCTGGTCCGGGTCGAACACTTCGGGAAGTTCCGTGAAACATATCGTTGAATGAGTGCAGAGCGTGGGCTTCCAGATCACAGTGATCTCGCCGTTAGTATATTCCCGTTCTTTATCTTTGAGAGTGGACATATATCTTCTCCTTTTGTTCATTATAATACGTTGTTCAATGGAAATGGGGGCGAAGATCCATTTTTGCCCCTGTAGCCATATCTTGTGAGCGTTATTTCAGCGAATTCATCTACAGCGCAATTGTTATGCCAATTACAAATAGAGAGAATTAAATCGTTCCTATTTGTTGATAGGCAGGCCTCTCCACGTCGTGGAAGAGGGGCCCAATATCATTTGATCGTTGTGAGCAGGTTGGCTTGATAGGAAGGCAGTGAACTGTGATCGTGCGTGAACACAATCACTTCTTCTTCAGGATAGGTGCTCTCAGCTGTTTTCTGAAGCAAACGCCCATCATGTAAAAAGCTGCTGCGGCAACGATGGTGTATCCCAGGATGCCGATATTCCTGATATTCATGTTCGCCGTTGGAACCCCGATCAAGCCAATGAGCGAGAGCACTCCGCTCAAGATCAATGTCCGCCGTAATGTTCTTTCCTGTTCGGTACAGGCACATGCGGCGAAGATCACGGATAATCCAAAGAACCAATCCCAGGCAAGTATATCCAGGGCGTACACAACTGAAGGCCATTTGAAGGAGAAGAGTAAAGAAGCAGTGGATATGCCAGCCGCAGACATTGGTTTGCTGACGGTCAAGATCATAAAATGAACGCATGAAGTGATCACCGCAAGGATGGACATACATATCAGTGCGATAAGGCTGAAGATCTTGTGTGTTGGCTTTGTTCGTATATAAAAGGCTGCAAACGTGATCGTTAACAGCGGCGCAATGAGCAAAATAAGGACCTCCATGATCGTGAAATACGGATCTGCGATGGGGTCGCGCGGTGATCGTAGTGCCAGTATGCCAAGGATCGTTACGGGAATGTATAGTATGAGCAGGAGGCATACGCTCCAGGCAGAGAGCATGCCTAGTATAAGGTTATTTTTTTCTGTCGTTCGGGGCATGGTGCGGTCTCTTTTCATAAAATGATCTTATGATCGTCACGTTGTATGTCATGCACGGTACTGTCCATATGATGCTGGCAGTATATTATTCTATGCAAGAAGTAAGAAATCAATCATTGCGTGAATGGGGATGATGACCTTTGCGTTACCTTATCGTGAAACCTTTATTTCAGGTGTAATTATCCACAGCGCAATTGGCGTGCCAACATTCTGCCTCGGACAGTTGAGCCTCCGTCCCCATTTTATTTGGCCTTGATAAGGGGCTGTCCCCATTTTGTTCAATACATCAAAGAGGGATCGGTCATGAAGGAGAAGTATTCGCCGTACAGCTCCCGGGCCTTCGGGTCGTTCAGGTCCTTATCGAGCTTTTTGATGAGCTTCCGGGCGTCCATGTGAACGAACTGCTTGTACAGTGTGATGCTGTTCCATATTTTGTTGTCCGTAAGATCCTTGCGGATCTCGGACAAGGTCATTACGGATAATCTCTGGAACGCGGCGCTCTCTTCTTCGGTCGTGATGCTGTAGGGGATCAGGTCCCGGTACAGCGTGACCAGTATATCGAGCTCGTCCATATTGCCGATGGATGTGAGCTCTTTGTTGATCTCATTACTGAAAAGATCGGCCAGCATGGAGCCCATGATGGTCCTGTCGTGCGTGAATTTGTCCTGTATCTTCCGTCGCTTCAGCGCATATGGCCGGTCCCATTCGGGGAGCAGTAGGGTGTGCACGGTACGTCGGTTCGTGATCTTGATGATCTTATGGTGCATGGTATTCCTTCTGTTTTGGTATCGTAAGCTTCGCTATGGTGTGTCACCATTTGAGAAATGGGGACGGAGGTACACTTTCGTCTTTTATCCTTGATGTTTGGTCTTTATTTCAGTGAAATTATCCACAGCGCAATTGGTATACCAATTAGAGAGAGTTAAATGAAGATGAGGCATACTCGCGCCTCATTGGCTCGAATACCTTCGCGAGCGTAAAGAATATATCGATCGCTATCCTTTGCGAGCTCCAGGTTGACCTGATGTTTTTTTCTCGGTAGTGAATCGCTTATAGGCCATACAGTTGGGGGGATTGTTCCCGGGGTTTTACAGGGGATGCGGCGTTCACAGTGGGATAGGGTGGTAGTTTGGTGGTGGACCCCACCGAGCTATAGTTTGGTGCCATTGTGTAGCTAACAGCCCTCCCCCGTTTATCTTCAAATGACGTTCGGCCGGTCGGGGGAGGCTTCCTAACCTAGCTAAAGCACCCCCATCCCTCCCCCAACCTAGGCTTAAGTAAAAACAATAGCCTCTAGGGGGAGGGCTTCATACAAAAACTGCTCCACCAAAGAAAGTCTCGGAGGGGTCCACCACCAAACTTTCCATAATAACTTACTGGTGAATGCCGTACCCCTTGGTCGCTCACTGAGAAGGGGCTGTCCCCATTTTGTCCTGATAATGAGCCCGATATGGAGCGGCCAATACGTGAGTCTTGTGAAGATTATAAACTATCAAAGGACTAACAGATACTCCGTATTGGAATTTAAATTATACCCTTATAATCCTGAATCTTGGTTCTAACGTCTTTCACGGTGCCCAGATGGCACAAATTTCATTTTAGTTGTCAATAAATAACACTAGGGTGTCGTGTGGTTAGGACCGTCTTAAGTATTAGTATATAAAATAGCAGCTGGATATGTGTTGAATGATATACTTAATTAAGTATATTTAGGAGCATATTAATATGACAACAGTACCATCAAATCATTTAAGCATAGTTCAAAAAGCATTATCAAAGTATAACTTTTCAGATTTTGCTTGGGTATTAAACATGCCCACGGTGGCAAATATATTTAAGCCAGATAAAAGATGTGGAATTTATGTGTTGCGATTTATGAACGATCAATACTATGTTGGGCAAGCCATAGATGTTGTTAGGCGTTATACCCAGCATAGTAAAGTGCATAATGATATACAGGAAATTGCTTTTAAGCGCTATCCACGAAAGAATTTAAATGAGATAGAGCAACAGCTTATAAAAATACTTGAAGCAAAATACATTAGATTGCGAAATATTAGCTTAACAAGCATTCCTCACGGAGATACAGATCTTGATCTTATTATTTCAAAAAAAGAGCAAAATGACTGGTTACAAAAAAAAACACGAAACCAGCTTAATGGCCAGCTAATCAATCAGCCTATGCTTCAAGAAAAATATACTAAAAAGTATAACAAGCTAATAAAGAGATCGGATTTTAATATTTCTGTATATCCATTTTTGAGGGAATATTTTGCAAAATGTGTATTGCAGCCTGCAAGAACTGAACTCTCGTTTTGGTCTCTTACATGTATGACAAAGGCATTTCTAAACACTAATGATTTGGCCCTATGCAGGCTTAATATGTTTTGGTGTGAAGTTCTTACTATTTGGATAGATAACGAAGAAACCATAAACTTTAGCTTTCATCTAACAAAATCAGGGCTAACTAAGGGCTATTTAAAATCATTAAAAATAAAATCCTTAATGACTAGTGATCATTACTATCAAAAAGGTGGTCCAGACCAATTTCAGATAGAAATTCAAGGAATAGATGATGCATTAAAACTATTACATGATAGTAAGGTAGTTTTAGCCATCAAGACTTTTAATTTAAGACAAATGCAAAAAGGGGCCACAATATATGGTCGCAATCATTGTATAGATTTAGCAAAATATATTTTGTCATAAACAAAGTCCAACACACAGTCTTATCCTTTAAAAAATATAGTACTCGTCTGAATGTTAGTATTAGGTCAAAACGGACTAAGTTTGGCGTGAATACTGCTGGGTCCTGGTTCTAACATCTTTCATGGTGCCCAGCCAAAGAATTGTTACTCTTCTACCTAATCCCCCAAAGTGACATGCTAATTGAAAGGTATACAATATATAAAAGGAGTCCACCATGCCATTCCAATCAATTCTCTCTATCTCTTTTTTCTTCGACGAGGATAGTCTTTAGATCGCAAAATCCAACGCCTTCTCCCTGGTCTTAACTTTCCGTAATAAGTCCTCGA
Source organism: uncultured bacterium (assembly GCA_964653455.1). Taxonomy (GTDB): domain Bacteria; phylum Margulisbacteria; class Termititenacia; order CAZZFK01; family CAZZFK01; genus CAZZFK01. The sequence goes on along the minus strand of CAZZFK010000001.1, from coordinate 65,202 downwards.
ACGTCGTATGGTCAACTATCTTTGACGTCTCCTGCGCCACCTTCACCCACATCTCCCTGAACACGCACTCGGTCATGTCCTTGCAGCCTTTGTAGCAGTCATCCACACAGGCGATGGGCTCCAGCGGCCCTTCGATGAACCGCACCACTTCACCGACAGTGATCTGTGCCGGCGGTCTCGAGAGCAGGTACCCGCCTTCTTTCCCACGCTTGCTCTCAACAAAGCCGCCTTTTTTCAGGTCGAGCATGATCTGCTCCAGGAACTTGCGCGGGATATCCGTACGCTTGGCCAGGTCCGGAATGGTCACAAGCCCGGCCTGATGATGGCGGGCCAGTTCCAGTATCGTTTTGAGCGCGTAATCACCTTTGAACGTCAGCTTCATGTCTTGCCGCTCCTGTTATTGTGCGTCCTGATAGAGCCAGGTGGAAAGGTAGCGCTCTCCGGTATCCGGCAGGATAACAACTATCGTCTTCCCCGCGGCTTCCGGTCTTTTGGCGATCTCAAGCCCAGCCCAGAGCGCTGCACCGGACGAAATGCCGACGAATATCCCTTCCTGTTTGGCCAGCGCGCGTGCCGTTACGCCTGCGTCGGTATGGTCCACCGGGATGATCTCGTCGATGAGGCCTTTGTTCAGCACGCCCGGTACGAACCCCGCACCGATACCCTGCAGTTTGTGCGCGCCCGGTTTTCCGCCTGAAATAACAGGGGAGTCCTTTGGTTCTACGGCTATAATTTTGACGTTCGGGTTCTTTTGCTTCAGCACTTCACCTGTGCCGGTGAGGGTGCCGCCGGTACCCACGCCTGCGACGAAATAATCGACGTTCCCGTCCGTATCGTTCAGTATCTCAACGGCGGTGGTCCTGCGGTGTACGGCAGGGTTAGAGGGATTGTTGAATTGCTGCGGGATGAAGCTGTTCTTGGTCTTTTTCTGCAGCTCATTGGCTTTATCGATAGCACCTTGCATGCCTTTCGCGCCTTCGGTCAGGACTATTTCCGCGCCGAGGGCCTTGAGCAGCAGCCGGCGCTCGATGCTCATCGTCTCAGGCATCGTCAAAATGAGCTTATAGCCTTTGGCGGCGGAGACGAAGGCGAGGGCGATCCCGGTATTGCCGCTGGTCGGCTCGATGATCGTCGTTCCTGCTTTGATGAGGCCTTTCTGTTCCGCGTCCTCGATGAGCGCCAGCCCGATGCGGTCCTTCACGCTCGAGAGCGGGTTGAACGATTCAACTTTAACGAGCACGGTCGCCTTAACGTCCTTGGTCAATTTGTTCAACCGGATGAGCGGTGTATTGCCTATCGTTTCGGTGATGTTGTTGTAGATCTTGGACATGAGGCATCAACTCCTTTATTTTATCTATGCTTGTCGAATGGTCTTGCTTGACCCCACCGACAATGAAATCCATTGATATAGACCTATTTGGCTTCCCCTCCCCAGATCTGGGGAGGGGAAGCTACGCAGACGCTCTCTGAACGCATTGCTTAGTTAGGAGGGGTCATGCTTTCTTTAACGCCTGCTCAATATCCGCAATGATGTCATCGATATGTTCAATGCCGATCGAGAGGCGGATGAAATCCGGTGTAACGCCCGTGGCCAGTTGTGCTTCTTCCGAGAGCTGCTGATGCGTGGTACTGGCCGGGTGTATCGCGAGCGATTTCGCGTCGCAGATGTTCGCCACATGCGAGATGAGCGAAAGGCCGTTGATGAATTTCTTGCCGGATCCGATGCCGCCTTTGATGCCGAACCCGATGATGGTCCCGGCGCCTTTCGGCAGATATTTCTTGGCGAGCGCGTGGTCCTTGCTCGACTTTAAGCCCGGATAGTTCACCCAGCTGACCTTTGGATGCTTTTCGAGATACTCCGCCACGGCCAGCGCGTTCTCCGAATGACGTTCCGCGCGCAGATGCAGGGTCTCTAATCCCTGCAGGAAGAGGAAAGAATTGAACGGTGATACCGCGGCGCCGATATCGCGTTGTACCGTCACCCGGGCCTTGATGATATAGGCGATATTACCGATGGGCTTTAAGGCTTCGACGAAGTTCAGGTCGTGATAGCTTGGGTCCGGATCGGCGATGAGCGGGAACTTGGATCGTACCCCTGAGGCGTCCGAAGGGTCTTTGACGGTCCAATCGAACTTCCCGGAATCAACGATGAGCCCGCCGAGCGATGTCCCGTGCCCGCCGATGAGCTTGGTGGCAGAGTAGACGATGATGTCCACGCCGTGCGCGAAAGGCTTGAGCAGGTACGGGGTCGAGGTGTTGTCCAGAATGAAGGGCAGGTGATGCTTGTGCGCGATAGCTGCCACGGCTTCCAGGTCCGTGACATTGAGCTTCGGGTTGCCGAGACTTTCAGCGTAGACAGCCTTGGTCTTTTCGGTGATAGCTTTCTCCAGGTTCTTCGGGTCCGTAGAGCTCACGAACTTCACTTTGATGCCGAGCTTGGCGAGCGTATTGCTGAAAAGATTGTACGTGCCTCCGTACAGATTATCGAAGGAGACGATCTCGTCGCCGGCCTGGGCGAGGGTCAAAATGGCGAGGGTTATCGCTGCTTGTCCCGATGAGGTCGCGAGCGCTCCGGCTCCGCCTTCGAGGAGGGTGATGCGCTTTTCCAGGACGTCCGTGGTCGGGTTCTGGAGGCGGGTGTAGATATTGCCGAACTCTTTCAGAGCGAAAAGGTCCGCGGCATGGTCCGTGCTCTTGAACTGGTACGAGGTCGTCTGGTAGATCGGGACGGCAAGTGAGCCGGTGGTCGGGTCCGCCACCTGGCCGCCGTGAAGAAGGATGGTTTCTGGTCTTTGGTTATTGTTCGTCATGATAGTGCTCCTTATTTTTGATATCAGATCTTGTTACGCAAGGCTGGTACAACAGCATCGCATTCGTTTGGTCATCATGGTTATACCCACCTTTCGTATAATATATACTAACACTATTAAGTAAGTAGTGTATATGGATAATATAAAGTTGTCAATATTCATAATTAGGGAAATGAGGTCAGGAAAAAATGGGGTCGGGAACGTGAACTATAAAAGAATCAAGAAAGAGACACAGAACAGTATGCAGGTGTGTTTTGGTGTAGGTCATCCGAGCATTCTTTTGATAAAAGAAACGATACGTTCGTACGGGTTGCTCGTTATTTTAGGCTTTTGTGTTCTGGTATCGAGCGATCGTTCAAGTTGGTCCAGAAGCTGTTGTTGTACGGCTTTATAAATAAATAGCTCTATCGCTATCTGTATCAGTTCGTTATTGATATTCCCCGAATAGATGTGCAGCTTTTTCTTAAAGGTTTGAGCAAGGGCGCTGATAAGTGCTCTTTCATGCAATATGTTCGGTGTCATGAGGAACGCTTTCGTGATCTCGGCGGGGATAGTGTAATGTGACGATAGCTGCTCAATGATACTGTTCCCGGCTGTTGTTGATGTCTTTGAGTTGAACATCAAAGGCATGGACACTTTTTGTTTTCTTTTCTCAAGGACCAATATCTTGTTCTCTATCTGTCTGAGTCGAACCTGGACCGAGTTGATCGAACAGGTGTTCCTGCCCTGAGCTGCTGTTGAAATAATCTTGGCTTGCATCATAGCGTCCTTTCGTGAGGTCCGATACGAACGGTTTATTCTGTGTTGGTATCGTAACACTGTCTGTCCGAATTTCAGTGACATGAGTTATGCGTAACGTTTGATCTCGGGTCAATTCACGGATACCCCGGTTTTAAAATATCTGTTGACAAAAGGCACACAATGTCATCATACTATACATATGGGTAAGCACAGGAACGTCGCGAAAGATCAGAACATACTGAACGTGCTTGAAAAGAGCAGCGTGAAGTCCTCTCGCGAAAAGTTGAAGAAATATCGCGCGGCTGCGATCAGTGACCTGCGCAAGAACAAGCGCATCAATATCCGTATCCCTGAAACAGATCTATTGAAGATACAGTTCATCGCCATGGAAGAAGGCATGCCGTACCAGACATTGATCGCGAGCGTGTTGCATAAGTTCTCGACCGGGAAATTTAATACATATAACACCTGAGCGTGGGGGGCGCAGGAGCCCGGGGTGTGTCATCATAGGTGCACTGTTGGGGGAGGAACGCAGTGTGGCCATTCGGCCACACTGCTCACAGGGTCATGCTCAGAATCTGTTCTTGATGGACATGACATGGAGGCCATTTGGTGTCTGTTTGACCTCAACGGTAACTTCGTTATCGCTGTTCTCTTGTTGAAGGAATTTCACGATCTTTTGGGTGCTTTCTTTATCGAACGGATAGAGTGCTCCTTGAGAGTATAAATTATATCCGCTGGCGATACTTTTAGGTTTGAGGGTGCACTCCATTGAGTGTTCGGGGGCGAATATCTTAAGATCTTCAGCATGGGCTGAAGCGCAAAGATTATCAACTATCCTGCCGCTCATGGTCGTGGTCCTGCCGGTCGGAATGTTCTTGGTCGGGTCGCTCGTGTTCCAATTCGTTCTTGTCGCAGCTTGCATTGGGGCGACAGTATTGGTCGTGGTGCTTTGTGACAGTTCTTCGCTATTGGGCGTTGCTGCCTGTGCGGTCACGGCCCAGAGGAAAGAGCAGAGCATTAAACTGAGAAATAGTACCTTCTTCATCGTAATCACCCCCTTTGTCCGCGGTCACTATGAATATAATACTACTTCTCTGTACACATGTTTTTCAAGTGAAGAAATTTGTATCACAAAAGTTAACTGTGCTTTCCTGGCACCTGGACGAACGTTCAAGTGGTCCGCGTTGATGCATAACGGACGTGCATTCCCTGTACAAGGCGGGGCGGTGCTTTATTCGCATGCCTCGTACGCTTGTACAGGAGCGTTGGCGTACTGCTGTGTTCATACGCGACATTTGTTACAATCTCTCCCTCGCTCGGAGCGGGGACGGAGGCCGTCGTAATGAACATTGAATATCATACGGGACCGAGTACGTATCTCAAGCGTGACATGGAGTATAAAGTGTACGGCAGCTCCGGCGTGCCATTGTTGCTGTTCCCCACTGCCTGCGCCCGCTTTTATCAATATGAGGATATGGGGCTTATCGAGGCCTGCCGGGAGTTCATCGATAGCGGAAAGGTCATGATCGTTACTGCGGATAGTATCGACGCGGAGACGTGGTTCGAGGGGGCCAAGACCCCGGATGAGCGAGTGAGGCATCATGAGGACTATGAGAAGTATATCCTCAAAGAACTGCTGCCGCTCATTGCGGAGCGTAATACATCTGGTGTGCTGCCCGTTGTTGCCGGCTGCAGTATGGGTGCGTTCCATGCCATGAACTTCATGCTCAGGCATCCGGACCTGTTCTCGGGATGTATTTCGCTCAGCGGGGTCTATGCGTCAGCGTTCTTTTTCAAGGAATACACCAGCCCGCTCATCAAAGAACATATGCCGGTCGATCGGCTCAAGGCTCTGAAGAGCAAAAAGGCGGCTTCCGTTTATGCCGGGAAACGCATCATCGCTTGCTGCGGCCAAGGCTCCTGGGAACATCCGATACTTGAGGATACGATCATGCTCCGGGACCTGTTCGCGGAGAAAAAAATCGAGGCGTGGGTGGATATCTGGGGCGAGGACGTCTATCACGATTGGCCGTGGTGGGAACGGCAATTCCCGTATTTCATCGAGCATGTGCTGTCCTGAATCCTTGTACGTTCAGAGCAATATGAAATATTTCAGGGCCGTGTTCGATACCTATGTGAGGTCTTACTGATGTATACAAAGATAATTGAATATGTCCGTTCGTTCACCGTTGATGCCGTCTGTGCAGGACGTCGCAGTATGCGTTCCGGTGATATGCGTACGATAGAGCCCCGAGGTATGTTCTATCATATGTCGCCTGAAGAAGTGAGGGTCGCTGAAGAGCTGTTAGCGGAGTTGCGGTGCAGGTTGACCCCGTTGAGGTACAAGATCTTCTATGAATTCATCGATCATATCTGTAATGTTCAGGACCCCAGCAGGCGGGAACATCCGTACACGGACTCATTGTTCCACGGCATGAACGCGGCTTTGTTCAGCATCAAGATCAGTGCGCGGGTGTCCGAGGAGCTCTATCTGGCGGCGATCGGACACGATTGGGACCGGGCGTGCGGTACGCGAAGGGTACTGGAACGAGATTATCCGGATTCAGATGAAGGATATGAGGCATATAAACAGGACCATGCGTTGAACAGTGCGGACCTTTTTGCTCTGGAACTGATGATCTTTTTCCCGAGAGCGATGGTCCAGCAGGTCCGTCACATGATCGTGATGCATGAGGTCGGAGGGGAAGGTGACCTGGGTATCCTTGATGCTGCTGATGCGATGTCATTCTTTGTTCCGGTCAATCTCCACCACTATCGGTTCCATAGGGTGTATGCACATGCTCAGGGGCTGGACGATCTCAACCGAAGGCGGCAGGAAGGATTGCGGTCCAAAGTGCAGTTCATGGTACGTACGTTGTCGGAGGCGAACAAGGTATCGTTAAAAGAGTACCTGCAAGGCCGCTTCCATGAATACGACCCTATCGTCCGGCAAGAACTTATGGTGATCATTTCTGAGGACCCGGTCCTCCGGATGACCTTGAACGTGGAAGGATAAGCCAGTTTCTTTTAATCCTTGAAGTGTTTGTCGTTCAGGATGCGCCGGATGTCGGTCAGTATCTGTCTCAGGTCCTTTACTTTATTATCCTTAGTGGAAAGTACAGGATAATTCACTTTTGTCCCGTCGGTCCTTTTCACCTCGATGAGCCCGTTGCAATGGAATCCTGAATGACCGGGCATGCACGCGTTAACATAGATCGCGCTCCCGTTGTTGAAGTTCATCTCCTCCAGAGCGGTGCCGATCTCCTTATAATGTGCCTGCGGGTCCAGGACTTGTTTGGTCAGCCCCTGCGCGGCCAGATCCCTTGCTGAAGAGGTCTTGGCAGCTCCGCTGTTCTTAAGCCCTGTATCAATATGTATATTGTCCATACCGTGCTCCTTTGCTTCTACACGAGTACGCTATCTATATGCCCCTTTTACAGCCGCTCTATACCTGCAGGATCGCACATGTCTTATGACTGATGTAGTAAATAAAATATGATACAATCCCTTCATTAGGTGTCGGTATCCTTCAAGGAGGCTTTCATATGGATGAGATCTTAGAGCTGCTTCAGGAAAATTCCAGATTAACGGCCAAAGAGATCGCCATTATGCTCAAGCGCCCCGAGGCCGATGTGAAGAAGGCCATTTCCAAGCTCGAGAAGGACGGCGTTATCGTAAAGTACGGGGCGATCGTCAATACAGAAAAGCTCTCCAAAAAGAAAGATACCGTGCGCGCCTGGATCGAGATCCGTGTCTCTCCCGAACGAGAGAGCGGTTTCGATGCCCTGGCCGAACGTATCGCGCGGTTCCCTCAGGTCACGTCCTTGTATTTGATGTCCGGCGGGTTCGATTTTCTGGCGCTCGTCGAAGGCAAGACCCTCCAGGATGTCGCGTTCTTCGTCTCCCAGAAGCTTTCGACCCTTGATCGCGTGCAGAGCACGGCCACCCATTTCATGCTCAAAAAGTACAAAGAGAACGGCGCGTTGATCGGCGGCAAAGAAGCCTCGGCCCGTCTTGCGGTCTCGGCCTGATATACACTTATCCCCTTCATCGGCCTGTATGATGCGGGGGAGATGAGGGGAACACATCCATGAAAGAATTAAGCGATCGTTATAATAAAGTCATACAGACCATACCTCCGTCCGGTATCAGGAAGTTCTTCGATCTCTGTATCGGGGCCAAGGATATCATCTCTCTGGGTGTCGGTGAGCCGGATTTCGTGACCCCGTGGCATATCCGTGAAGAGGCGTTCTATTCCCTGGAAAAAGGCCGGACGACATACACGTCGAACTGGGGGCTGCTCTCTCTTCGTCTGGAGATCACAAAATACCTGAATGAACGGTTCTCGCTCAACTATGACGGTCACTCCGAAGTGCTCGTCACTGTCGGCGGGAGCGAAGCTCTTGATGCCGCGCTCAGGGCCATTATCAATCCCGGGGACGAGGTCATCGTGCCGGAACCGTGTTTTGTCGCCTATAAGCCGCTCGTACAGCTGGCCGGTGGGGTCCCGGTCACCATCGATACGGCCCGGACTGATTTCGTCGTGAAAGCTTCCGATATCGAAAAGAAGATCACGCCGCGTACAAAAGCCATCATCATCTGCTCGCCTTCCAATCCGACCGGTATCGTCATCGATCGGAAAGAACAGGAGAAGATAGCGGCGCTGGTCCGCAAGCACAAGTTCTGGGTCCTGAGCGACGAGATCTATGCGGAGCTCGTCTATAACGGGACGAAGCCTTCCAGCTTCGCTTCGCTCCCGGGCATGAAGCCGTACACCATCATGTGCAGCGGTTTTTCCAAGGCGTTCGCGATGACCGGCTGGCGTATCGGATATGTGGCCGGTCCTGCGGAGGTCATGGACCTCATTTTCAAGGTCCATCAGTACGGTATCATGTGCGCACCGGTCACTGCCCAGTACGCTGCCGAAGAAGCGTTGCGCAACGGCCGGTCAGAATCAGAAAAGATGCGTAAGAGCTACGAGCATCGGCGCAATCTGCTCGTTAACGGGTTCAATAAGATCGGGCTTAAGACCGTGAATCCTCTCGGTGCGTTCTATGCGTTCCCGTCCATCGCCTGTACGGACCTCACTTCGGAAGAGTTCGCGTTGCGGCTCCTGAAAGAAGAAAAAGTAGCGGCTGTCCCGGGGCCGGCGTTCGGCGATTGCGGCGAGGGATACGTGCGCTGCTGTTATGCGACCGATATCGACCTGCTGCGCGAGGCGCTCGTCCGTATGGAACGTTTCGTGAAGAAGTATCACCGGTGAAGTTCCCTTCGCTCACAGTGCCACAGGTGTCCTTGAGCGAGCTAAAAGGCTATGCGCGGGTCTTCTTTTCCTGGTGTATCGTAGGGATTGTCCTGGTATCCTCGTTGTTCTTGCTGAAAGAGTCATTTTTTCAGGGTGACCAGTACCGCAGAGGTAAGTTCTATCTTCGCAATAAGCATTATGACAAAGCCTATACCCTGTTCCTGAAGGTCTATAAGAAAAAAGGACCGATCACGGACTATGCGCTCTACTATGCGGCCGAATCAGCATGGAAAGCCAAAAAACTCCCTGAAGCGGAACATTATTTTCAGGTCTTTCGGGACACATATCCCGCTCATCCGTACCATGATAAAGCGCTGTTCCGTCTGGTAGGGCTTAAGACACAGGTCTTTGAGTCCCTGACCACGGAGGAGCGCTTCGGCTATGCCCGGGGATTGTTCAATGAACGGGAATACGGACCTGCTCTTGTCCAGTTCCAGGCGTTGTCGCGTTCGTCCATGACGAACGATCAAAAAGGAGAGGTCTGGCATTATGCCGGTCTTTGTTATTTTTATCTCCGGCAGTATCATTCGGCCGCACAGTCATTTTCCGTTGCATTGCGTTATCCGCATCAATATCGGGCAAAGTCATTATGGTGGCTGGCGCGTACCTATCAGCGATTGAACCGTTACCAGGAAGCCATAGTCCGTTATCGTCAGATCGCGCAATACTATCCTCAGGATGAGCTCGCCCCACAGGCGATAGGTGCTATTGCCGATCTGTACACGGCATTGGGCTGGTATGGCTCTGCCTCAGCGACATATGCCCAGCTTCGAAAACTGTACCCGAACAATTCTCTTGCCGGAGAATCCTACTGGTGGCAGGCCTGGAACCAGTACAGACAAGGGAACGTGCGGGGAGCATATGCTCTGTTCACGGAAGGTGCGGCACGTGCCGGAGATACACCCTATGGGGCGGCCCTTTGTTTTTGGTCGGGTAAGACCGCTGAAAAGATAGGCGACACTGCGGCGGCGCAGTCGTTCTATCAGCGTACCGTATCCGATTATGATCATAATTACTATGCGTTCCGTGCTTCGCAGAAAGCGAGTATCCCGATGCCGACGCTTGCTCAGGGGACATTGCCCTGGAAGCTCGGTATCTCTCCTTGGGGGGAGCGCTATCAGGCGTTGCTCGTACAGAAAGCGTTCGACGATGCGCAGGTCGAGATCAAAGAAGCGTTGGCGACGGCCGATAGCAAGGTCAAAGCACAGACCTATTATGAGCTGGCAGCTGCGGCATTGTCCGTCGGTGCATATCTTGAGGCTCTCGGGTTCATGGAACGGAGCATCCTTACCCGTGCGATACCCGTCAAGGACCTGCCTCTTTCCTTTTGGCGGACCTATTATCCTCGTCCTTTTTATAAACATGTGAAGGATGCGGGACGACGGTACCATGTCGATATCCATCTGCTGTACGGGCTCATCCGTGAAGAGAGCATGTTCACCCCGGATATCATGTCCTGGGTAGGGGCGAGAGGGCTTATGCAGCTCATGCCGACCACTGCGCAGATGCTCCTGAAACGCCGGGATTTCCCGCTCGATATGTTGTTCGATCCGCAGCTCAATGTGGACCTGGGTACCAAATATCTTGCGGGGCTCTTAAAAGAGATGAACAACGATCCGGTCGCTGCGCTGTGCGGATATAATGCAGGTCCGCATATCACTAAACGCTGGATGAAGCTCCGCTCAATGGATGATGTGGATGAATGGATAGAGCTCATCCCGTACCCGGAAACACGTAATTATGTAAAACGGGTGATGCGGAGTTATTTTGAATACTATAGAATATACGGCAGGCTCTAGCTTGATCGCTCCCTGCAGGGGGAAAGAGGGTTTTGTGAAAAAGAACGCGTGGTTCCTCTGTGTCATTCTGTTCGTTATGTGTTCCTGTATCGGTCCTGTATGGGGGGGCGAACCTGGTGCCGGGTATGCCGTTATTAAGGACGGGGACGGTTCTTTTACGGTCTCGTTCTTTAATGAGCGGAGGATGAAGGTCGCCGAACAAAAGTTCATGTTCTCTCCAGTCAGGAGCGGGGCGGACCTGTTCTCGGATGTGGACATTGATCCGATCACGACCATGCCTGTATCGGGGAATGTTCCCGGAGGGGACATTCGGATACTGGATGGAACGCAGGTCCTCGGTTCTTTCCATTATGCCGATAATATGCCGCGAACGATGGTCCTGCTGGATGGTCCGGTCAGGGTGGAGGTCTTGTTCGAACATGACCGCAGCGTGCTCGTACGTAAGTATTACAAGGAAAAGCTTATGCAGATGATCGCTCCTCCCCAGAACATCAGGGTCACTTTTATGGAGACAGGGAACGTGTATGTTGTTGAACCCTATGTGCTGACCGACGGCGGTCCGGAAGAACGTACGACCATGATCGTCCTCGAGCATAAGGTCTCTGTTCAGTGTGAACGCAGGGACGGGATGCGCTTGTACGGGCTGGAAGCGAGCGCGGGTACTCTTGTTGAGCAGGAAAGGAACGGGAGCGCTCCCGGCTTTCGCGTCCCGCTGAACACCGATCCTGCCCGGCTCGGATATACGGCCATGCTCGTTGATATGGAGAAGAAGAAAGAATATCTGGTCGCCGTACCATCCAGCGGAAATGTTTTCATGCAGTGGGGATCATCATCCGGCATCACGGAAAATCCTGTGGACATCGCACATGTCGGGATGGGGGTGGCATATTCTCCTGTTTTTGTGAGGGGGATCGATGTGGCCCTTGACCAGAACACCAGTGACGAAGTGTTGATATCTGTTGAAGCTGCTCATTTTGGCAGCATGCAGAAGAGTGTTCTGTTGTCGGTGTACCCGATAATGGAATATGACCTTGATACGTACTATGTTGATGACGGCGGGCCCTATGTATGGTCCTGCGGGTTCATCAAGGACACCAGTATCCCTGCTCCTTCCGAGAATGAAAAAGAGCCGATGGGGGAAGTGCGATGCCGGACCATGTTGAGGAGGCCGAACCTGAGTGTTCCTAATGAGCGTATTTCATTTTTGGCGCATGAGAACAACACCTACTATTTCGATCGCTGGGAAGGGGATGTGCGTTCCACAGAGAACCCGTTGATCATTGCTCCGGACAAGTCTTTCAGTATAAAAGCAGTGTTTGGACTGCGGATCACGTCCCACATCGATCCTCCGCAGGCCGGAAGCATCATGTCCGCCGTAGTGGAGGGGACGCGGGTGTCCGATAATGAGCCGCGGTGGATAAGCTTATCGGCGATACCGAGCCCCGGGTATACGTTCAAACATTGGACCATTAACGAGCGTGGGTTCAGTACTTCACCTCAGCTCATTGTTTCATCGGACAGTGTATTGTCAGTAACGGCTCATTTTACATGGGAAAGCGTTTTGCCTATACACGTTTCGCCCGATGCCCGGGTCAAGATGGCTGAGTGGCAGGGGACCCTTTTCATTGTTTTCGAAACAAAAGAGGGGCTGCGGGCGGGCAGGTATGATGCCGGGATATATACGGACCTGGGAGCTGTGGGCGTCCTTGATCGTTCGAGCGGCCAATTTGTTCTTGCTGTCGATCAGGGGCGTTTGTATGTGGTGTACGCCGATGCGGGACGGGGCGGACGTGCCGTTATGAAGTCTTGGGAACAAGCGACAGGCTGGCGTGAGCCTGCTCCTGAGGCTATCTCGGAAGTGCCTGTTTCGTGCCTGAGCATGGGGTTTTCGGGAACAGGCAGGCTGTATGTTGCCTGTGCCCAGAGCGTTTCAGGCGACGGTCAGATAGTGGTCAAGACATTGTCGGGTGCGCGTTGGCAGCAGCTTGGAGAGGCACCTTTTGTGCGGCCGCGCTCAAAGATAGTGCATTTTTCATTCAGTCTTGATGGGGATATCCCGTACATTGCCCTACGTGAGCTGAGGGATTGTCCTGTGGTAAAACAGTTCAATGGGACTTCGTGGGAGGTCGTGGGGAACGCCCCGGCCTTCACTAAAGGCAGAGCCTGTGCCCTTGCGTTGAAGATCATCGATCATGTCCCATTTCTGGTATATCGGTATGATGCCTGGAAGATCGTTGTCGCTCGTTATGTGAACGGGAAATGGGCTTATTGGGAGCCGGCGGGTATCGATACCCGTATGGCGGATATTGATGACCGTTATCCGTTGGATTTTTCCTTTGTTAATGACCAGTTGTACGTTGTGTACCGGGATGCGTTCGAGGGTCGGTCCCTATACTCCATAGGGAGATATGACGGGCACCAATGGAACCCTGGTGGTATGAACATACCGGTATATGCCCCGGTCGTATGTCCGGTCCTGTTCTCTCAAGATGTTCTGTATGTTATTACTGATGCTCCGGGGACCGATACGCGCATCCTTCAAAAGGTCGATCTCTCCAGATAAAAACAACATAAATAATCGATACATTTCTTGTGCGGTCTCTCCCGATATATGTGGTGTACAAGGTCATGCAAGTTGTTGGTCAAAAACCACGATAGCTATGGTAGAGATCGTAACGTAAGGGGGTGAGAACCATGCGCGAAGAGAGTTTGATCCCGCAGGAAATAGGACGGGAAGAGGTCATTCCGGAGATCATGGCCATGTCAGGTCGTTCCGATACCGCCTCGATCGAAGCGTTCATGAAGGAATTACATGAGGTATTACCTACGGCACGTTCTGATGAAGAAATGATAGCGATGGAGGTACGTGCGGCACTGCATATCGGTCATCCGGACATATCGGAAGAGGTCGCCCATATCGTGACAGATGCTTTGTGTGCATCTGCGGAAATGAAAGAACGAGCGCTGATGGTCGCTCACAAGATATTAAGAGCGCATCTGCAATAAGAAGAGCAACAAAGAGAGCCCACTCTTTGCTCGGTCCATTGAAGAGGGCCGGGTACGTATGTACCTGGTCTTCTTCCTTTTTTTGTTCCTTCGATGTTCTCGGATACTGTCGTGCAGGACCGCATATGTGAAGATGCGGTTGCCTCGTGTGCGAGACCCAGATACAATGCACGCATCATGGTCGATGCTTTTGTTCAAGGTATGCAGGCATTCCCTTCCAGGATCAATCCTCAAAGCTTGCACCCGGTCTCGTTCGAGTTGCTGCGTGACATGCGTGCCGCGTTCATTGAACGCCGGAGCGCCGGTCCGTTCGTGGCCGAAGCGGTCTCGGATGCCCTTGAAGAGGTCCAGCGTACACAGGAAGAAAAGTTCCTTGCGGTAATGGTCGAAGTTGTGACCGTGGTGTTCCTTGCAGCCCGCGATACGCGGCTCGGGATAGAACCGGTATTCCGTTTGATCATTCTTGGCGCATTGACCGCTATGCGGAACCTGTCCTTCACCCCAGAAAGAACAGAGCGCATGCTCGAGCAGATGGTCATGGCCATGTTCATGACCCCGGCCTATGAGTTCACTTTTGTGCAGTATCAGCGGTTGGTCTCACTGGTCGAACGGCTCCGGGGTGAATTGCAGCTGATGCACCAGTTCCTCGGTACGTTCTCTCCGGGGCTCTCCTGTGCGATACAGCAGGGATTGCAGGAAGGGCTCCTTAATTGTCTGGAGATAATCGAGGTCGATGCGGTGCAAAAGACCGAATTGAAAAAGGCCTCGGATGTCCCGCTGGGGGGATATATCGGCATCCTTGACCTTCTGCAGGACCTGTGGTGGTTCGCTCCCCCGGGCTGGTATATCTCACTGCGTGAGGGCCTTGAGCGTATAGGCAAAAAAACCGAACAAAAATAGGGTATAATATCGGCCACTGTCGGCACAGGTCGGCCCATCATTGATGAGGAGGTTCTCATGGCAGATGATCTGGAATTAAAGTTGAAGAAATTGATCGTGAAATATCTGGACCTTAAAATAAAGCCGGAAAAGATCAAGGATGACGATAGTTTGTTCGGTAAAGGTCTTGAACTTGATTCGATCGATTCTCTGGCCATCATGGTCGGGCTTGACCAGGAGTTCGGGATAACGATGGATGAAAAAGAACTTACGGAGGAGCCTGAAAAGATATTCAGGTCCGTGAGGACGCTCGCGGAATTCGTTCGTCGTAAAAAGCCCCGGTCAAAATAACATAGCTATGTTCCTGTTCTGACCGTATCGACCCCTCACGTTCTCTATGAGGGGTCTTTTGTTCAGTTCCGTGAAGTGAGGTCTGTGCTGTGAAGCTCATTTTTGTCATTACGGTCATCAAGAGCCGCGGGGAAGCCTTTCTGTCGGTCAATGCCGCCCGGTCATTGCGTGCGTGCGGGCATGACGTCATGTTCGTTGCAATGGCCGATGTTGCGGTGTTCCTTGAACAACAAGGGTGTTCCGTCTGTCATCTGACGCCGCGCAGGGAACAGAATCGCGCGATCATCAGGTCGCTGATCGCAGATGTAAGACCGAACGGTATCGTATATGTTTCATACCGGAACTTGTTCTTGGGTATCGGTATCGGTAAGGTCTTTGATCCTGTATGGTTCTCTGATGCGCATATCCCGCAGGCAAGTTTTGACCCGGAGAACTATCCGCGCGGGCAACGGAGCATAGATGCCGGACCCTTGATAGGGCGCACCTATCCTTTGCCGGTTTTTCCGAAAGATATGAACATCATTTCCACCGATTTTATCGAGCAGGTCAAAGCTCCGCCCCGTACGTTCTTTTACCGGCCGGAATATCAGGTCTTGGACAAGAAAAAATGCCGGGAAGAGCTTGGCTGGGCCGCGGACATGCCTGTTATCGTGTTCCCGCTTTCCCGCTGGATATACGATAATACCGTTTATTTCGGGTCGAGTTATTACACGGACATGTTGCCGAACCTCATCCAGCATTACTGTGCCCAGCTCAGAACTCAGGTCACGGTATGCTGCATCGGGCACAAGAACATCTTTTCCGAAGAAAAATGGGGGGATGTCCGCGTTATCCACCTGCCGCAGACCGATCCTCTGTCCTATGAGCGGACCATCGCTGCGGCGGATCTGCTGCTTACGGATAACGGGATGTCCGGTTCGATAGAGATCGCTACCGCACAGACGACCCCGGTGCTCGTCATGAAGAACTCGGTCACGGCCGGGATCGTCCGTAATACGTTGCGAACGGACGCTTCGTTCACGCTTTCTCCGTTCGTGCGGGAGGTGATGAGCGGCATGCTCGAGGAACACCCTCGTTCCATATTCCCGTTCGCGGTATATCCGCTCGGCTGGTGGGACATCATTGAACATCTTTTTGCGGATAATCCGCTCTATCGGACCTTCAGTGAGGTGGAGCTGTTCGATGAGGGGCGGGCGACGACCTTGCTGCGCGACCTGCTCTTTGACGCGTCGCTCCGTAAAAAGGTTACGGACCTTCAGCGGAGGTACACGGAGCGGCAATCCGGCCTGCATACCTTCCCTGAGCTCATGTCCATTCTGTTCAAGGCTCAATCCTGAGCGCCGATATCGTGAGCGATACGCTGGTACACTTCAAAGGTCAAGTTCGCGGTGTTGTTCCAGCTGAAATCCTTTGACCGTTCCAGGCACTGGTGCCCTATCGCTTCCTTCTTATGCTTGTTCATGAACAGTTCTTTTATTTCTTGTGCCCATAGTTCATGGTCCTTTATCGGCAGAACGATACCGGCGCGGCCGACGAGCGCAGGGAGTGAGCCTCTGTCTGAAACGATCACAGGCATACCGCAGGCCATCGCTTCAAGAACGGGCAGTCCGAACCCCTCGTTGAGGGAGGGAGCGCAATATACATCGCAGAGGTTATAGAGCGTGAGCAGCTGTTTTTTCGATACCTCGCCGAGATGCAGGATATGACCTGTGAGGTCGAAGGTGCGGAGCTGCATTTTCTGCATCTCGGTGAGATCCGCACCTGCTTTGAGCAGTCGTACTGGCAGACCGTATTTTTTTACGAGCGTGTAGAGTATCTTGAACAGAAAGCCGATGTTCTTGTAAAAATGATTGTTGCCTACATGCAGTATCGTGAGCGTGCCTTCCAGCCAGTATTTTTTACGATATTCCTCTAGTTCCGGGAGGTCCGGGGTCTTTCGGATATCTTCGCTCACACCGAGAGGAATGACACGGACCTTTTCCTGCGGTATTCCCAGGAGGGTTTCCATGTCCTTCTGGGTGGCTTTTGAGTCGGCGATGAGCGCTGCCGCATGCTGCATCCCGTTGAGGCTGTACTTGAACAGGTCGAGTTTATCGCGGTCCTCTTCCGAACGGATGATCTTTTCGGCGAAATGCAGGAGCGTCAGATCATGACAGGTAATGATCGTGCGTGCAGGATCAAGGGCGTGCACCAGATGCCCGTAGCTGTGGTCGACGATATGGGCGATATGCCGTGAATAGCCGAGGAGCTTCTCAGGATAGATACCGTATTTTGCCCTCCAGAGAGGGGGAAGCTCTGTTCGGAGCGGGATCGGGTAGGGACGTGCGGCATCCTGAATCGTGATGGCAGGTTCTGCGATCGTCGGAAGGTACGGCAGACCGAGCTTGCGGTAATGCGCTGCCAATTCTTTCGCATAGACCGCCATGCTCCTGTTGTTCTCTTGAGGTATAGGGGGGAGCAGGACTACTTGCGGCATGACAGGAACCTTCCGTGAGCGAAATAACGGTAGCGCCGGACATCATTGCAGCTGCGGCATAACGGGAACGGTGCATGTTTTTTGAGCGATGTGCTCCTTTTTTTCAGTATCTCTCTCAGGGGTCTCTGTGTCATATCTCCGAGGCAATGCTCTCCCTCAAGGTCATGGCAGCAGGAAAGTACGGTGCCTTCCCAGGTGATGAACAGGGAATGCCGGAAGATCTGACAGCCGCCTTTCCTGCTTCTGTTCTTGGATGTCCCTCCCGTGGACAAGTGCCCGCCCCGATTATGCAGCGGCTGCAGGTTCACGCCGTCCGCACCGATATGTGACCAGTACGTTGCGCTTCGCGGTGCCGTTACTCCGTCAATGATCGTGACATGTATGCGGGGTGTTCGTGCGGTGCGGAGCAGGGAAAGCCTTTTGATGTTCTCGAGCACCTTGGGCCCGCCGGAAAAGCTGATAGTGATGAAATCAGGAGCTGCTTTGAGCAGTTCACGGGAGAGGCGAGGGGTCAGGGCCTGGCCGTTGGTCGTGATCCCCACCAGGCATCCAAGTTCTTTTTTCATCGTGGTGATACAGGATATAAGTGCCGGATGCAGCAGACATTCCCCCATACCTGAAAAGTTCACCACGTACGGGGGGCAGTGTTCCTTTATTTGGTGAACGATCGTTCTGAAGGTCCTGTCCGTCATGAGGCCGAAAGGCCGTGCAATGGCCTTCCTCGGGCAGAACGCACAGGCAGCATTGCAGAAATTAGTGAGCTCAAGATCGATGATGCGGGGATCAGCGGCGTGCGGCATAGTGCAGTCCCTGCCGTGTCGATGACGCATTGATGAGCGCGATCTTTTCTTTGAGCGCGGGAGAATCGTAATAATAGAATGACGGAAAGATGTGCGGATACTGTTCGATGAGCGCGAGGACCTCAGGATCTTCGATGCGGTCCTGGCCGAGCATGCCGGACACGAACAGGTCTTTGTCCTCAGGGAACACCAGCGTGTCCTTGAATTCGTCATAGATAGGCGAGAGCGGCAACGGGGTCAATACGGAAAAAGCCGTTGAACATCCCAGACGTTTTGCCGCACGTATCGCGTGCAGCGTCTTTAAAAAATCGGACGTGGTCTCGAACGGGAACCCCCACATGAACGACGTGATGACCGAGAACCCGGCCTTCCTGGCCATCGCGATCGAACGCAAGGCTTGCTCGATGGTGAACCCTTTTTTCAGACGACGCAATATGCGGTTAGAACCTGATTCTATACCGAAGAAAAGCTCATGACAGCCGCTCTTTTTGAGCATGGAGAGCGTTGCCGGGCTCATCGTATCAACGCGGGCCTGACAGTTGTACTGTATCGGCTGTCCGCTCTTGGCCAGCGCGGTGCACAGTTCTTTGGTCCTGCGCGTATCTGTTATGAACGTATCATCGACGAACGAGACGATCTTCTTTCCTTTTGAACGTAAGTATTTCAGTTCCTCCAGGACATTCTCCGTGCTCCGGGTCGTGACGGTCCTGTGCCACATGCCGACGAGATTACAGAAGCTGCAGGCGTGCGGACAGCCTCGGGAGATGCTGATGCCGCCGCTGTTGTACTTTCGCAGATCAATAAGATGATAGGCCGGACGTTGGAGCGAATCGAGGTCCCGGATGCGTTCCTGCGGGCGGGTCAGAACGATCCGGTCCTTGCTGTGAAAGCCGATGCCTTTTATCGCATTGAGAGGTCTTTTATCCCGTATGGCGCGAGCGATATCGACAGTAGTACGCTCTCCTTCGCCGATCGCCACGATATCGATGAGCGGGAAGGCCGCAAGCAGCTCACGTGCGACCCCGGAGGGGCCGATCCCGCCGAGGACGATCATCTTGTACGGGAATATCAATTTCAGCCGGCAGGCACAGATGACGGCGTACGGGAGATAGGCGCTGGTACAGCTGATGAAGATGAGGTCCGCACTGTCCGTGCCGATGAAGTCCACCATTGTTCCGATACGGTACTGCTTCGAAGGCTTGACGAGCTGATAATCCCTGAAGTCAACGGAAAACCCCGCCTGTTCAAGAGCTGCGGCGATGTATAAAGGGCCTATCGGCCAGGGAATGTCCCTCTTCTTGAGCGGCCACGGCAGTCTGCGCCGCTTTTCCTGTGCGGCGGTGTGCCGGTAGATGTTCAGATTGACGAGGGTGACCTTTGAACTCACAGTGGTCATATTGTAATTGTTCAGGGAGCGTATTGTACAGGTCAACCGTGGCAGAAGTAACAGAACGGATGGTACGTGTGGTCCTTGTGTAAAAAAGCACGCCTGAGTGCATTCATCCGCGCGCCTGTGAGCAACTGCGGTATGGACCTGGTCCTGTAATTCCCGATCACAAGACCGGGGGCGGTGCTGTAACAGCATATACTGACATCCCCGTTGGCCCGCACGGAAAGCATGTTCCATGGTTTGAAGCATGCTCTGTGTCTGGGGTTCTGTAGGCGCAGGATACCTGCGTCTGGATGTACGCGGGTCCAGACCGTGTAATTGAACTGTTTTTGCAGCGTTCTGGTCCAGGCGAGGGGATTGCAGCGTATCTTGATGCCGGAGGAGCGGGCAATGAACGGTTTCCAGAAATCAAGGAACATCTTTTGTTCGCTGATGTTCGCCGGGGATACAGTGAAATTGAGGACGATGGTCATGTTCCTGTTCGGGTGTTCACGATATTGCTTGAGGAACGACAGTACGTTCTTTTTGACAGGGGCGTACGGTTTCCCGTGTATCAGCCTGTAGGTGGCGCTGCGTACGGCATCCAGTGACAGATTGATCTCATACCGGTTATTGTGCAGCATAAGGAGTCTGGAGGTGATATTCCTGGTCAATTTTGAGGCGTTCGTGTTCATGATGAACGTGCGTCCGGTATACATAGAGTCGAACAATTCGAGCATGTCCATATACTGCGGGGTCAGGAGCGGTTCGCCGAGGTTATGCCCGACAAAGGTCTTTACCGGGAGCTTTTTCAGCTGTACAAGCAGTTCTTTAAATGCCGGGAGCGTCATGGTGTGCGTTCTTTTCGGGGGGTGTTCCGTTCGGGTGCACATGATGCAGGAGTAATTGCAGCGGTCGGTAGTTTCTATCTGAACAGTAAGGTTATGTTTTCTTAACGAGCCCTGTATAGACCGCAAGCGTCTCTTGGGCGACATGCTGCCAAGAGAATTTTTTACTCTGCGCAATACCTTCTTTTTTAAGTGTTTCACGGAGATGCGTATCATACACTATTTTTTTCATCAATTCAGCAAGTTCTTCAGGTTCGTTCGGGTCAAAAAGCAGGGCGGCAGTACCGGTCACTTCAGGTATAGAACTGCTGTTTGAGGCCAATACCGGTGTCCCGCAGGCCATGGCTTCCAGAGGGGGGAGCCCGAACCCTTCATATAAGGACGGATAGATCAATGCTGTTGCGGTATTGTACCAGAGCACCATCTCCGGTGATGATACAAAGGGCAGAATGATAAGGTGATCTTGTAGATCATACCTTTTGACGATCTCATGCTCGTCTGCGGAAAGTTCAGGTGATGAGCCGACAGCGACCAAGAGCTGATGCTCCGCACGTTCTTTCTTGAATTCACCGAAAGCTTTGAGCGCCGTCAGGAAGTTCTTATGCTTCCAGCGAGGGCCGACGAATAAAAAGAAGGGTTCGTGCAGCCCTTTATCCTGCAAAAAAAAGAGCTTTTCTGAAGGTGATGATCCTCTGAAACATGGTTTTGGTGCGAGGGGTATGCAGTGGATCTTATGCTCCGGTATGTCGTAGTAGTGCATAACATCTTTTTTAGTGTTCATCGAACAGACAATGATCGCATCCGCTTGAGCTGCGGAGAGGTGCATTGTTCGGCGCAGCAGGTCCGCGGTCTCAGGGGTCAATTTCGGCAGCACTTCTCTTAAGACCTCGGGATAGAGCTCTGCGATAGTATCGAAGATACTGACGACCCACGGTATGTCCCAACGCTTAGGGAAGGCGGTCGTGAATGAATGACTGAGCGCCGCGGGAGGAAGCTTGACGGGTGATGTTTCCAGTTCCGGCTCAAGGATGCGAGGGGTATCATGAAAAAAACGCTGAGGCTGTTTATGCAGGACACTGAGCTGGGTGCCGATAGCGGCAAGGCTTTTTGCCAGTTCTGCAATGCTGTTACTGATGCCGATATGTTTTTCTGAACCTAAAAGAGGTGCTTCAAAGATGACATGCATGCGGGGCTCAACGTCCCTTTTGAGCATTGCGAAGGAGCGGATAGACCTCGTTGATCACGCTGCCCAGTACTTCCTGGGTAAAAACCCCTGTCGGCTCCAAAGAATGTTCCAGCTGGTAGCGTTTGATCGCCTCTCGGACGTCGCTGTCGGAAGGCTGATCCCCTGCCGCGTATTTTTCAGGCAGATATCCTAAGCCCACAAGCAGTTTGGCTGTATAGTGTTTGCTGGTGATCTTCGGCAGGAATTCGTGGAAGGCGTCCTCGCGTAATCCCGGAGGAAGGTCCTTGAAGTTCGAACTGTCACGATATGTCGCGTAGATGTACATATCATAATAGGTCCCCCCCTTGAGGATATAGTCCTTTAAGACCGCTTCCGGTCGTGTGCCGTATTTTTCATGGAGCTGGATGCTTTTTTTGTTGAATCCCTGTACAAAAGAATAGACCTTCTGCATATTGAGTTCCTGGAACGTATAGGCGAACACTTTGACGCCGGCTGCGATCGGATATGGGGTATCGCGGTATTTAGCGTCAAAATAGGCCTCCAGCGATACGGTGCGGCTGCGCCAGTCGATGCGGGCGAGGGTTATGAAGCCCAGTGCAACTCCGCCGGGGGTCTGTGCTATCAGGGTCTGGCGGGTAGGGAATATGAGCGTATTAAGACCGATCTGTTCCATGAGCCGTTCTTTTGTCTCTTTGAGCGTGGGGAATCGCGGCCCTGAGAGCAGGAAATGATAATCGTCCTTTTGCATCCATGCCGCAAGGGTCGCCACATCTCTTTTTTCGGCCTTACGCAGGATGACCTCGGTGGTATGCCGGTCCTTTCTGTTCTTAAGCAATTCTTTTAATTCAGATGCCATCATGAACTCCTGAACATTGAGTTGCTGCAGACGACGGTGCATACCGCTGTCTGCAGGAAAGGACAAGGATCAACGCGAAAAATCCGTTCTGAACAGACCAAAGATATTCACGGCAAAGTATCTTTCTTTATGGAAGAAGTGATGCTGATATGCCCCTTCTTTTTTGAAGCCGAGCTTTTGGAGCAGCGTCTCATATTCTTTCTCGTATTCAAGGGTATACGCATGTACTTTATGGATACCGCCTTTTTTAAAGGCATGATCGAGCAACAGTGCAGGTCCTTCGATGGCCGTGGACGAGGAATACTCCTTGAACGTATCTATGGTGAATCTGATCTGTGTTTGCTTTTCCGGAAGACGGACCGGTCCGATCTTCATGATACTTTGCGCGATGCGGTCATTTTTGTTCTGGACGATGAACAGTTCGCTGTCCTTGCGGGAGAGGTCCTGTGTAAGATCGTCCCTGTCGAAAAGCAGAGGAAAATTGAGCAGGAAAAAGCTTTCCTCGGAACCGTGCCCCCAGGTCAGTATTTGTTCAATATCTTCAGGTTTGACGGAACGTACCAGGACGTTCTTACCGGAAAACTCCATATGAAAATCGTAGTTGATTTGGAATGGTGTGTCAAAGGGCAAAAGTCCTTTGCGCTCCATCGGGGGCGCTCCGGCGGTCCGTGTACGATCATGCCTGAAATTATCGAACAGTGGGCCCGATATACTTAGTAGTCACAGGATAGCCTTGTTCACGATCATGGTCTGTGGGAGCGATATGCCCTTTGTGGCGTATCGTTCGATACCTATAGAGCACTGGGTCCAGAAGATATGTACGGAATAGTACGTAAGGAACGATCGGAGCGCCTGATACCATGTTCGATACAAAGATCATCGCGGTCAAGGTCCGTAAACATGATCCTGCCTGCATTGAGAAGGTGGTCGCGGAGCTGCGTAATGATCCCTTGCTGACGGAACGGAACATCACAAAACGTGATATGTGCAGATTGAAAGATGGCCAGGTCTATGATGTGCTGCGTATCCTGTCGCTCAGTTCGTTCCCAAAGATAAAGAACGAGGTATTTCAATTCCTGCTCAAGGAGAACCCGTTCGTACTGCTGCATAATGATTACCTGAAAGTCCTTGATGATCGGAACAGATTGGTCGATGTTCTCAAAAGGATCTATTCTTTTGAGGGGGATACGTTGAGCATGCCTGACCGGGATAAGGTCCTTGCGATCGTCGAAGCCATGCGCAGTGTTCCGGTCAACGGGACCCGGCCCTGGCATAATGAAGTACGGTGCGTCTGCGAATACCTGAAACGGCTATATGAAAAATATCGCACGGATACTGAGGCCCGGGAAGATATCGTTGCGCTGTTGTATCTTTTTGTGAACAGTGATGAATTCCGTAACATAGAGCTCAAGAACAGGGCGGTGGAGGCATTGTTCGACCTGCATATCATTAATTACCGGTTCAAGGTCGTTCCGGAGAGCTGAACGATACAGGATATCAGCCCGGCATTGTTTGTTTTTACCCCATGAATTTCATATAATAGCTGCACATTACACAGATGGGGGATCGGCCAGTACGTATGCAAGAACAAAAGAAGAACCCCAGTTTATCCGCAGACATAAAAGAGCTCGACGATGTCGATCAGAACATCCGTCCGCGCGCTCTCGATGAATATATCGGCCAGGAAAAGCTCAAGGAATCCATCAAGATCCATATCGATGCGGCACGAAAACGCGGAGAACCTCTTGAACATATCCTGCTCTACGGACCTCCGGGATTGGGCAAGACAACACTTGCCAATATCATCGCTAATGAAATGCGTGTGAACATCAAGATCACGTCAGGGCCGGCGATCGAGCGCCCCGGGGACCTGGCAGCGATACTGACGAACCTTCAAGAGAACGATATCCTGTTCATTGACGAGATCCACCGCTTGAGCCATGCGATCGAAGAGGTCTTGTATTCGGCGATGGAGGATTTTGAGCTGGATATCATGATCGGGAAAGGACCGAGCGCCCGGTCGATCCGTCTGGACCTTCCTCAGTTCACCGTTATCGGCGCTACGACCCGGGTCGGTATGCTCTCGTCACCCTTGCGGGACCGGTTCGGACTGATCAATCGTATCGAGTTCTATACCACCGAGGAATTATCCCGTATCGTCACCCGCAGTGCTTCCATATATAAGGTGGACATAGAGCCCCAGGGAGCAGAAGAGATCGCTCGCCGCAGCCGCGGGACGCCACGTATCGCCAACAGACTGCTGCGCCGCATACGTGACTGGGCCCAGGTAAAGGCGAAGGGCAAGATCTCTTATGATGTGGCCAATATCGCTTTACAGATACTTGAAGTCGATGAGCTGGGGCTGGATGCGATAGACCGCAAGGTCTTGCTGGCCATCATTGAAAAGTATGACGGGGGACCTGTCGGTGTGGATACGATAGCGGCAACGATCGCCGAAGAAACACAGACCATCGAGGATGTGTACGAGCCGTATCTATTGCAGATCGGTTTCCTGGACAGGACCCCTCGCGGTCGTGTCGCGACACGCCATGCATATAAGCATCTGGGATTAACGTATGTGGAAAAAAATGCCGTAGTGAACGCACGGCAGGAGGTATTGTTCTAATGAAGAAACAAAAGAAAAAGGTCGCCAAAGGTCAACGGTCAATGGTCACTGGCAAGAAGAAGGTCAAAAGGTCCGTTATGGGAAGTACGTTCAAGCGTATCGGGAACATTGAACGTGAAACGAAAGAAACACAGATACAAGTTTCGGTGGACCTGGACGGTTCCGGCGAGGCCAAGGCCCGCACCGGCATAGGGTTCTTCGACCATATGCTCGAGCTTTTCGCTAAACGCGCGCTCATGGACCTGACGGTCGAAGCTAAAGGTGACCTGCATATCGACATGCATCACACGGTCGAAGATGTCGGTATCGTTATCGGGCAGGCGGTGAAACAGGCGCTCGGGGATAAAAAAGGCATTACGCGTTACTCCTCCATACTTCTGCCTATGGATGAATCCCTTGCGCAGGCCGCTATCGATATCAGCGGACGTCCGTACCTGGTGTTCCCTGCCTTGGAGCTGTTCGATACGCGCGTAGGCGAGTTCGATGTCTCTTTATTGAAAGAGTTCTTCGAAGCCTTCGTGAACAATGCGGGGGTCACGTTACATTTACGCAAGATAGAGGGGCTGAACGCCCATCATGTGCTGGAAGCGATCTTTAAGGCCTTTGGTCATGTTCTCGGTCAGGCGTGCCGCATCGATCCATTGCAGAAGGGTGTGCCGTCGACCAAAGGGCGTCTGTAAGACCACTTACGCTGATCCAATAAAGGAAAATAGCGAAAAGTTGCGTGCACTTTTTTGGCGGACGTATCTTGTCCCGTAGCGTTTCTTTTTTTGACCAATCGTAAATACCGATGTATCTATGCAAAAAAACAAAGATATATGCAACAAAAATCCAAAAATTACGAGTATTTATCAGGGAAGGAACCCCGCGTGTGGCCCCGTTGAGCATGGTCACCGTGGTCCGTGTTAGACCCTGTATATGGAGTTGTATATGTTTTTTAAGCTCATAGATTTTATAGAGCCTTGTTCGATAAAAAAAGACAAAACGAATGTTCTGCTCGAATATTTCATTAAGATCGGCGATAAGTTCCCGGAGTACAAGGAATATATCGATGTGATTGAGCGCTATATACTGGAATATCAAGAAGATACGATAAAAAAAAGATATACTGACAATGTGATAGATCGATTGCTGGATAACAAAGAGTATACTGAAAGAATGGACAGTATCGTTTCAAATAGTATGACTTCAATTACAGACCAGCAATTCATTCGACAGATCATCCTGTATTTTCAGTACAACTTAGTCACATATGGTGGGAATATAAAATATGAGGGAACGATAGCTCGGGCAAGAACAAAGCTTTTAGAGGAACAAAAGTTCATATCCTTTGGGTTTGATAAGCTTTTAAATACTGTAAGGATAATTTCATTCCCGCTGCAGGAGGAGATCGCTTCTTTTATGAGGGCACAAATGATCTGTGAACTAGGTGTGATGTACATTGATGAGCTCACTTTGCGGTACAGTGTTGATTATCATATACAATTACTGATGCTCCATGAACTGCTCCATATGGATTTTTACATGAAATACGGGGAATTGAAGCGATCTGCAGATACAGAGAGGGACAGGCTTTATATATCGTCTGATGATTGGAGTTCTTTTCATGTGACGTACCACAAAGTCGGCGTCTTGAATTGGGAAGGTTATTTCAAGAATGAAGAAAAATACATGAGTATTTCTATGGTGCATCTTATCGATGAGATACGAGCTCGTTTATATGATATTGAATGGGAGATGTTCTTGAATAAAAAGAAGAGCTTGGACGTTGAGGTGCGGTCAGAATTAGCGTTGCTCCAGGATTTCATTATGAGAATACGGGCTGTTGCTGAAAATAATCTTGCCATGTGCATAAAGGAAACAGAGGACAAGTTGTTGACGATGTTGGGGTAAGGCTTTTGAAAATATTTCCCGACGTGTTCTTTATTTGTATGACCCTGGAAAGAATATGGCTGCTTTGTTGAGCATGTATGGCGGTCTTTATGTTCCCTGATTTTGTATCCCGAAGTGTTCATATATCATATGGGTACGCACGTCATTCCTCGGGAATCGAGCTAATATATCATGTAGCATATCTTTGCCTCTGAGGGGGTCAAAGACCTCGATGTTACGCAGCTTTTTCTCGTAATACGCATAACGGAGCACTTTTATATATCCATTCGGGGCATGGCGTACTATATATCTTTTTTTGAAGTTCGGCTGTGGTACCTCATCGGGGCGCAGAGGTTCCGTTACTTCAGGAATGAATTGATCCACGACCTTGACCACCGCATACATATGATATGCCAGATATCCGATCAGTTCCGAGCGATCATCCGAGCGGTACAGGGAGAAGAGCCTTGAAAAGGGGAACAGTACACGGTATGTCCCGGGATGTTTCAGAACGGACCTGATGAGCGCACTGATCATCGCCAGTCCCCCGCCGATAGCGACTCCGCCGAGCAAGGGAACGGGAAGCAACGTTGTACCCATCATGCTGTCGAGCATACCTCCAAACGGGATAAGGAAGGCTGAGATCTCGGTCAGCGTAAGTACTGTATTGAAGTGGAGTGGCAGTGTTGAGAGAGGGTCCGCGCCCCATGTCGCGGTCCGAATTCGGACATATATATCTTTTACGTCTTTTAAGCTCAGGTCTTGGCCGTGTAGTTCTGGACCTGTCTCGGTGCGGGTGAATGGTGTGGCTGCGAATAGCGAAGGGCGATTGAGCATGTCTGCGACCGAGAGTCGTAGTCTTTGCACCGCCCCGGGTCGTTTATGGAATTTCATGGGGATAAAAGCGTGATGGGACGGCAAAGAGCGGCCGTGTGCATTAAGAAGGCGCAGGGTCAGCACCCCGTTCTTTATCTCTTTTTTGAATTTTCTGGACATGAACACGGTGTACATGCGTGAGCTATTGCCGTCCTGTATCTGTGCCCGAGTGATATTGTGAGCTAAGGTCTTTAGTAACATAGTGTCCGTGTTCCTTTACGCGGTCCGGTCCTACCAAATATATCGTCATGAGCATGTGAAGATTTCATGGACATACGCCTCTTTAAGCATTCTGGGCCTCATGGTAAACTCATGACGTAACTGTTAAGGAGCTGTACCTATGGCAGAAACGAAGCTTTTCGGGGAAAAAGAGATCGCGAGCCATGTTATTGCGATGGCCAAAGAGGTCGTTTCCCGTAATAAAGGGCGTATCGATGAGCTGGTCGTTATCGGCATCATTGAACGCGGCTCCACCCTGGCCGAACGCTTGGTACGTGAGATCGAGCCTTTGATCAAGAAAAAGCTCCCCTGCGGTATGATCGATATCTCCATTTATCGCGATGATCTTGAACTGCGCGGCGAAAGCGTGGCCATGGCTACGACAGATATCCCTGTCGATATCAATAATAAGGTCGTTATCCTGATCGATGATGTCATTTTTAAAGGGCGCACGATCAGGGCCGCGATGAACGTTATCCATGATTTCGGACGTCCGGCGGTCATAGAACTGTATACCTTGCTTGACCGCGGCGGAAGAGAACTTCCTATTGAACCGACATTTTCCGCTTCGAAAGTCGAGATCTCCACGAAAGATTTTGTGCAAGTGCTTTTAAAAGAAACGGACGGACAGGACGCGGTGGTCGTTAAAAAAGATACGCAGAGGAGCATGTGAAATATGGCAAGACGTCAGCTTGACCGCAATGGCCGTTTTTGGAAGAACTTCACGTTGTACGTATTGATCATGCTCGCGGTCCTGACCATGTTCAGACCTCTCTTGCAAGAGGCGTCCTCTCCGCGCAAAGAGTTCAGTTTTACAGAGCTGCTCACGTACATTTCAGCAGGGCAGGTCGAGGAGATAACGATCTCTCCGACCGATGCGTCGGTCAAAGGTACGCTGAAAGGCGGGACACGGTTCCATGCGCTGGTCATTGAGTATCCCGGTTTTATCCCGTTACTTCAGGACCGGGGGGTCAATATCAAGGTCGAAGCCAGGCAATCCTCCTGGTTCTCGGACCTTTTCATTCAGGTACTGGTCCCGTTCCTGCTTTTTGCCGGGCTGTGGTTCTTTATTTTTCGTCAGGCCAGCGGCGCCAATAATCAGGCGCTCTCGTTCGGAAAATCAAAGGCCAAACCATGGGAACAGCAGAAAGGGCGGAAGCGCATCACCTTTAAGGACGTGGCCGGCATCGATGAAGCCGTGGAAGAAGTACAGGAGATAGTCGAATTCCTCAAAACACCGGGCAAGTTCCAGTCGCTGGGTGCCAAGATCCCTAAGGGTGTTCTGCTCATGGGGCCTCCCGGATGCGGCAAGACCCTGCTTGCCAGAGCCATCGCAGGGGAAGCTAATGTCGCGTTCTTCAGCATCAGCGGTTCTGATTTTGTTGAGATGTTCGTCGGTGTCGGTGCGAGCCGCGTGCGCGACCTCTTCACTCAGGCAAAGAAGGCGATGCCAAGCATCATCTTTGTAGATGAAATGGACGCGGTCGGCCGCCATCGCGGGGCCGGTTTCGGCGGCGGACATGACGAGCGCGAACAGACCTTGAACCAGTTGCTCGTGGAGATGGACGGCTTTGATCAGAAAACGAGCGTTATTATCATCGCGGCAACGAACCGTCCGGATATCTTGGACCCTGCGCTCATGCGTCCTGGGCGTTTCGACAGGCAGGTCGTGGTCGATAAGCCAGACCTCAAAGGTCGTAAGGACATATTGTCCATCCACTCCAGGGACGTGAAAATGGCCGAAGGCGTGGATATGGATGTGCTGGCCCGCAGAACGCCGGGGTTCACTGGTGCGGACCTGGCCAATGTCATCAATGAAGCGGCATTGCTCGCCGCCCGACGCAACAAAAAGCTCGTGGCAATGACGGACCTCGAGGACGCGATCGAACGTGTTCTTGCCGGTCCTGAAAAGAAGAGCAAGCTTATGAGCGCCAAGGAAAAAGAGATCATTGCCTATCATGAAGTAGGGCATGCTCTGGTCGCCAGTCAGGTCCCGGGGGCCGATCCGGTGCATAAAATATCGATCCTGCCCCGTGGCATGGCCCTTGGGTATACATTGCAGCTGCCGATCGAAGATAAATATCTGGTCAGTAAAAAAGAGCTCGATGATCAGATCACGATACTTCTCGGCGGACGGGTCGCCGAGTCCATGATCTTTTCAGAGATCACGACCGGGGCCAGCAATGATATCGAAAGGGCCACACAGCTTGCCCATCGCATGGTCTGTGAGTATGGCATGAGCCCGCTCGGGAACCGTACGTTCGGCCGTAAACAGGAACAGGTGTTCCTGGGACGTGATTTCACTCAGCATGATCGTGATTTCGGCCATCATCTGGCCGATCAGATCGATGACGAGGTCAATGCCATCATCAAACGTGCATATGCGCGGGCTGAAAAGATATTGCACAGTAATAAGAAAAGATTGAAAGATATCTCAGAGGTCCTTATCCAAAAAGAAGTACTGGAAAGCGATGAGTTCAAACTGTTGTTGTCCGGGAAGAAGCTGAAAAAGAACGATATACCCCGTTCTGCCGTGAAAAAAGGGAAAGAGGGCAACCCCAAGGACGTACTTCCGCCTGTCGGGCCGGTCCTTCCTCAGATAGCCTGAGTTCACTGTTCTCTACTATTGTTGAATAGAACGAAGAAATCAGTTCTCCCGGCCGCAAGGGCGAGAGAACTGAACTTCGACTTGATGGAAGTTCGGAGTGGCCGGGGTCAGTGCCTTCTTCTTTCAGCCCCGGTATGTTGGAACGCGTCCTTGAGCAGTTCTTTTTCCACGAACGTATGTTCTACACCTTTCAGTTTCATGCGTTCTGATATCATGTTGGTCGCGTCCTCATCGGAGAGCTCTCTGAGCCGCGAAGCGGAGCCTGTCACAAAGGACGGGATATCTTTGACCTGGGTATAATCATCGCCCTGCAATTGGGCACAGATGCCTATCGTGGTCCCATCGCTGATGCGGGTACAAAAACCGGTCGTTGATGCGTCACCGACCGTGCACGTGCCTATGGTCATATCACCGTTGAGCGGAGTTTTATACGGTGACACGATGGTCCCGACCCCGAAATGTACCCATTCTCCGGTGTATATATGACCCATGTATTCCTGAGAGAGCTTTGTCGTGAACCCGTGGAAGATGACATTTTCCAGTTGACCGGTGACCGATGAGCCGGGGCCGATACTGCAACCGGGGAGCAATGTCGCGGCTGTTATCACTGAATGGTTGCCGATATATGCCGGTCCCTGTATCAGGGTCGGTCCGTTCACTTCGACATTATCACCGATATGGATCGGGCCCTTGCGGGCGTCGAGTACGACCTGGGGCATGATGACCGAATCCTTGCCGACATAGATGCGGTGTTCCTCGATGGTCGCAGCCTGTCCGTCAACGATGCCTTTTACCACACCGCCTTCTTTTAAGATATCAAAATCAAAGACGAGCTGTGCACTGTTCCGCGCAAGGATGTCGCTGGTATCCTGGACCAACGGAAGGTCCGCGATCTCTCGAACTTCCGAACGGTAGCGGAAGGTGGTTATGAACTCCTTTGAGGATATCGGTTTTTCGATGAAGTTCTTGAACTTGTTCAGGTGTTCCCCTGTGAAATACGCGGCGATCACTTCGTCCTGTGGGGTTATGAATATCCGGTTCTTATCATCCAGCTGCAGTTTCTCTTCGAGGTCCGCTGTCGGCAAAAGCCTGCCGTTGATGAGCAGACAGCCGAGCCCGCTGTTCACGTTATTGACGGCAATGCCCGGGTGGGCCTGTTTCGTCGAGTTCTTCAGGTATTCCCGGCAATGGAGCGTGATATTGGCATGAGGGAATAAGCGTACGATCTTGCTGAGCAATGTTGCCATACCGCAGACCAGATCATAGGTCGGACGTACATGGGTCAGAGGATACAGGTCCTTATAGTGGTCGTCCTCGAATATCAGGATATTGTTCACGAGCATGATAGGAAGCGCTCCTTACTGGTTTAATGATGTGAATGGAGTGTAGCATAATCGAGCATAAAGTGACGAGTGGCACGTGGCGGAGCATCAGTACCTGCCACCCGCCACGTGTCACTTATGTCGTCTTCAGATCTTCGCCGTTTTTCTTTCGTCCTTGGTCAGCTCGAAGATCTTCTTGAAGAGTTTTTCATGAGCTGAGGTGAACGGCACTTCTCTGCGTTGCATGACCGCTTTAGCCGTAGCGACGGCTTTTTCAAGTTCATGTTCGGTGTAATCGTCCGGTGTTCCCCAGGCAAATGACGGAACGGTCTTTTTATGGAATCCCGTGTCATAGATATTGCAGCAGAAGCCGACCGTCGAGCCGCTGTTGAGCATTGTTTTGATGCCGGTCTTGGTATGGTCCCCGATGGCCGTGCCCACAAAGACCGAACCGGTATTCACATCTTTGCCATTGATGTTCACTTTTATGGTCTTGTAGGTGTTCTTGAGATTACTGTTCTCCGTGCCTGCGCCTAGGTTCACCCAGCAGCCGACGAAGGAGTTCCCGAGAAAGCCGTCATGGGCCTTATTGCTGTAGCCCTGGAAGATACAGGCTTCGATCTCCCCGCCGACCTTGCAGACCGGGCCTATGGTCGTACCGCTGTATATCTTCGCGCCGCTTTTAACGACGGATTTGAACCCGATATAGACCGGACCGGAAATGCTGACGTTCGGATAGATCGTGACATTGTTATCGATGAAGATGGGGCCGGATGATGCGTCCAGTACCACCCCCGGTTTTATGGTGACGTCCTTACCGATAAAAATACTCTCTTTCTGGACCATGAAGACCCCGGGGTCCACAGGGGAGAGCACTTTGCCGAGCAGATAGGTATCGATGGAGTCCTTGGAGATGGTATCCGCATTGATACGGAGCATGTCCCAATAGTAATTTATCACGGTCACATCAACAGTATGCTCTTTCCCGGTGAACAATTTCTTGGAAAGGCCGCCGGCCAGTTTGATCTTTTTGATGTTCTTCTTATCTACACGGGCGGCCACGATAGTGGTCCCTTTCATGTACACGGCCTGTTCGCCTTTGACAGGGATCTCTTTGGCCAGTTTGAAATCCGCATAGGCGCGTCCGTTTATAAAAAGGGTGGTCTCATTGGCCAGTTCATTGATCGGGAGCGAGGTGCGTTCCTTGAGAATATCGGCCAGTTCGGCGCGGCAGTGCAGGGCAAAGTTCTCTTTGGGGTAGAGGTCCATTATCTTTTCGCGCAGTGTTTTAATGCCGCAACGAAGTTCGTATACCGGGGTCGCATATACCAATGGGTTCAACTGTTCTACTTTGTCATCCTCGAAAATGCATATCTGCGCCATATAAGCCCCTTTCGGTTGTTAAATCCATGTCTACAGATAAAAAGTCTTAGTATCTTACAGGATAGTTGAGAAAAGTCAAACTAATGCTATTTTTGTTGATATTGGTCGTGAAAAAAGTGACCAGGTGGTCATTTTTTGTATGATTTTACTTTAGGGCCGTTAAGGAGTACTATTTTTTCATGGATGAAAAAGAAGCGCTACTCTATACGAAAGATAAGGGTGCCAGTGCTATATGTGCTGTCTGCCCGCATCGCTGCCGGATAGCTCCCGGAAAGACCGGATATTGCGGGGTGCGTAGTAATGAAGGCGGTACGTTATACAGTCTGATATACAATAAAGTATCCTCCCTGGCCAACGATCCCATTGAAAAAAAGCCCTTGTATCATTTCCATCCGGGGAGCAGGGTTCTTTCTGCTGGGAGTGTCGGATGTAACCTGCGTTGTATGCATTGTCAGAACTACTCCATCTCTCAGGTCAGACCTTCTGGCGCGATGTTACGGACCGTTACGGCGGAGCAATTCATTGCGTATGCACAGCAGGAAGGGTGTGCGGGTGTGGCCTGGACCTATAATGAGCCGACCATTTGGCTGGAGTATATGCTTGAAGGGGCGCAGTTGGCGAAAAAGGCCGGTCTATATACGGTCTCTGTGACCAATGGCTATATCACGGAAGAAGCGCTCGAGCTTATCGGTCCATATATCGAGGCATATGCGTTGGATATCAAAGGCTGGACAAAAAAGTTCGCGAAAGAGGTCTGTGGAGTACCGGATCTGGCCCCTGTTCTTGAGGCGGCAAAGCTCATGCGGCATAGGTGGAAAGCACATGTGGAGGTCACGACCAACATCATTCCGGGGCATAATGATGATGATGAACAGTTGCGCTCGATCGCGAAATGGATCGTTAAAGAGCTCGGGGCAGAGGTGCCCTGGCATGTGAGCCGGGCATTCCCGCGTCATAAGATGCATTTTG
Organism: uncultured bacterium; assembly: GCA_964653455.1. Classification (GTDB taxonomy): domain Bacteria; phylum Margulisbacteria; class Termititenacia; order CAZZFK01; family CAZZFK01; genus CAZZFK01. The sequence goes on along the minus strand of CAZZFK010000001.1, from coordinate 30,898 downwards.
ATCCGACGCCGCTCGAGAGCTTGCAGCGGGCCCGTGACATCGGGCTGTCCGCAGGGCTCCAGCTCGTGCATGTGGGAAATGTCTGAAACTTCTTGCAATGTGCCCCTGTCTGTAGCATGATGTTTTCGAGGTGGACCATGCTGCAAGGAAAAAAGTTCAATATGCCGGTCTCGTTCTATTATTTCTCAGGTACAGGGAATACCCGTGCGGTCGTCATGTCCATGGCCGAAGAGTTCCGGTCCATGGGGATGGATGTTTCAGTCCAAGCCATTGAGGACACTGAAGCGACGCAGATATCTGTCAGCGGCGTCCTTGGTATCGCTTTCCCCGGGGCGATCATGTCCACCTATCCGCTCGTATGGTCATTTGTGAAAGCCTTGCCTGAAGGTAATGGTCGTCCTTTTTTTGCGGTAGAGACGCTTGGCGGCTTTACGGGCGGGGCCATGGGGCCGCTTAAGACCATTCTGGAGAAGAAAGGGTATGTTCCTTTGGGCGCCAAAGAGATCCTGATGCCGACCAATATTTTCTACGTTGAGTCACCGGAAAAGAACAAGGTGACGTTCGAAAAAGGGCTGGTATCTGCACGTTCTTTTGTCCGCGAGCTGGCCGATGGGCGGACGCGTTGGAGAAAACTTCCGATACTTTCCGACGTCATGTATGCGGTATCAGCATTGCTGTTCCGGTTGGCGATGATGAAATGGCATCAATGGTTCTTTCGTTTTATCGTCAAAAAGGAAAAGTGTACGCGCTGTGGTCTGTGTATAAAACAATGTCCTGTGCATAATATCCACGCGGGTCCTGACGGTTTTCCCGTCTATGAGCTGCATTGCCAGTATTGTCTTCGATGTGCGTCATACTGTCCGGCAGGGGCCATCCCGTGCCGGTTCAATCACAAAGGGCGGACATATACTGCGGAGCGTTCTGTTCGTTCCTGATCGCATGCACAGGGGCTTTCGTTCCAGCGAGGCAGCTCTGCCGTACATGATACCCAGTGTTCGGAACTGACGATACAGGTCCTTTAGGTGCTCGTTATCTGCTGAAAAGCCTGGCGTGTATCCTTGCGAGCAGGGTGTTCTTTTCTTTTTTTGGCTTAATGGCTTTGATGCCGGAATCCGTTGAGATCCAGGTATAGGAAAGTATTTCCTTCATTTCAGCGATAAGGTCGTCGATCTGGGCCTGTTGGTGGTCCATTACTGGCGAAGCAATGAGCTTATTGAGCATACGGTGTTATTCCTTGTTCAGTGCGGTATCGGAGCGTGATACTCTATTGTATCGGACGGAAAAATATACCATTTCATTCATGTTCGGTCATTGTTCAGGGCCGGCCCAGAAGAAGAGTTCAGGACCCCAGAATGGCACGGACCTCTTTTTTCATCCCTTTTTTTATGAGCATCAACAGCCGGTCGTGGGCGTCAATGACGGTCGGGCCGCGAGGGGTCACATAATTATTGTTCCCTTTATTTATGAGCACGATGAGGGTATCCCCGGGCAGGGCGAGCTCCATGACCTGTTTACCGATGACCGGAGATCGTGACGGGACCTGCACTTCGAGCAGTTCTTTATGGAAATAGTTCGTCTCATCAAGTTCGATCGGTATCTTTTCACGGCGAGTGAGGGGTTCATCGAGCTTCAAGAGCTTGGCTACGAAAGGGATGGTCATCCCCTGGAGCAGTACCGAGGTCATGACAACGAAAAAAACGAGATTGAAGATCAGGTCAGCCTGAGCTATCCCAGCCATGAAAGGAAAGGTCGCTAAAATGATAGGGGTCGCGCCGCGCAGTCCTACCCAGGAGATCAAAAGGTATTCCCTGAAGGACATCCGGGAGCAGAGCAGGGAAATGCCGACGCTGACCGGACGGGCCACCAGCATCAGGAAGAACGCGAGCAGCAGCCCGTGCATGGCCACCGCAGGGAGCTTCGACGGGAATACCAGTAGTCCCAGGGCGATGAACATGATGATCTGCATGAGCCAGCCGGTGATATCGTGGAACCTGCGTATGGAGCGTTTCCGGATAAGGGGTATGTTCCCCATGATGATCCCCATGAAGTACACGGCAAGGAACCCGTTCCCTCCGATCATCGTCGTCAGCCCGTAGCCCAGCAATACCAGAGAGACCGACGCGATGGGGTACAGGGCGTCATGTTCCAGGTCCGATCGGTTGATCAGTACGGCCGCTGCTTTACCCAGGAGGATGCCTGCGATCGTGCCGAGTCCCATCTGCAGGACGAACCATTTGACCGCGTCCAGCCAGGGGGATGCGGTCGGGTGCTGGAGGAGCGAGATGAACATCGTGACCAGAAAGACGGCCGCCGGGTCATTGCTGCCGGACTCCAGTTCCAGGAGCGGACGCAGAGAGCCCTTCAATCCGATGTTGCGTGCCCGCAGGATGGAGAAGACGGCCGGAGCGTCCGTGGAGGACATTGTGGCCGCCAGCAGCATGCTGACCAGGAGCGGCAGGTGCAGGACCTTCCAGACAAAAAGACCGGTGCAGAGCGCGGTGATGATGACCCCTACTGTCGCGAGGGATATCCCTTTCAGTATGACCGGGCGTATCGCTTTCATGTCGGTCTCCAGCCCTCCGGAGAACAGGATCATGATGAGCGCGACGATGCCCAGATGTTGCGTGGCCTGGGCGTTATCAAAATAGATCCTGCCGATGCCGTCCGAACCGGCGAGCATGCCGATGAGCAGGAAGCCGAGCAGGATGGGAACCCCGAGCTTGTTGGAAGTCTTGCTCGAGAAGACCGCGAGCAGCAGGAGAACGGCAATGCCGATCAACAGATATTCAAAGACAAAATGCATGTAGAGCAGGATATACCAGAACGCGGCTCGTTTCAAACGCTCGTTCAGTTCATCTGCCGGAGGTCAAGAGCGCACCGATCAACGCACCGTAGGCCGTGGCCATGAACGGGTTCCCGGTGAGCGGGCACGTCCCGGAGACACAACCGATGAACGTATAGTACAGGAAACCGAGAACGCCGCCGACCAATATACCGGCCAGCATTCTCGATATGATGATGTTCATGTCAGTTCTTCGATATATTGAATACGCTCTGGATCGCCTGTTCGAAAGCGGCTTTTGGCATGGCTCCCTGGGACATCTGTGGTTTTCCGTCCTTCGGGATGAACAGGAGCGAAGGGATGCTCATGATACCGAACGCACCGGATAGTTCCGCTTCTTCCTCTGTGTTCACTTTGTAGATGTCCACTTTCCCCGCATATTCTTTTGCCAGTTGTTCCAGGACCGGGGCCACCATCTTGCAGGGGCCGCACCAGTCGGCATAAAAATCTATTATCGCCGGTCTTTCTCCTTTATAATCCCAGTCCCCGCCTTTGCTGTAATCGAACACTTTTTCTTTGAACGTTTCTGCTGAAAGATGTTCCATATATATCACTCCTTTTTAAAATATATCTCTCGTTCTATATGATGCATGGGACGCGAAAAAGATACATGCAGCATGGTCAGGAAGGGACATTGTGCTACTATTGTAAAAGATGGATACGTTGACCATATATCGATCTGCTGCACAGCACGATATGTCTTCAGTGGTCGCTTTATTGAAGCGGACGTCCCTGCCTTGTGCGATCTCTTCTTCGATGTTCTCTTCATGTATCGTGGCCGTTCGTGGAACAAAACTTGTCGGGACGGTCGGTCTTGAACAGTACGGTAGTGCAGCGCTCTTGCGTTCCTTTGCGGTCGATCCCTCCTGTCGAGGGCAGGGGGTGGGGAGGGAGTTGTTCCGGAGGATACTGGAACGAGCGTCAACCACGGGGGTAACGAGCGTCTATATATTGACCACAACGATAGAGGACCTATGCGTGCGGTGGGGATTTTCTCATGTGGAAAGAGCTGCGGTCCCTTCAGAGATAGCAGCGAGCGAAGAGTTCAGGGGCGCATGCCCGGCCACTGCGGTCTGTATGATGCGGGTGCTGTGAGCGTGTTCAGGGGATATTGAACCGTTCAAAGATATCCTTCATGGTAAGATTGGGGAACGGGTCGTTGAAAAATCCCATATCCTTTATCTTTGGATTCCAGCCTTTGAGCTGCCAGATATTTTCCTCGTCCGGAGCGATGTGGATCATGGAGACGTTCTCGATACCGACAGATCTGTTAAAATCCCGATATTGGGTCCATTCGTTCATCCAGATATTAGCGATGATCTGTCGTATGGTCTCGCTGTGCGCGATAACGAGCAGCTTCTGTCCTGTGCGGTTGCGGAGGATCGAATCCAGGAACAAACGTACGCGCAAATGGTGGTCCCATTGTGATTCCCCCATGAAGTGTGCACGGTAGAACCTGTCATCGTTCCGTCTTTGATTGTATTGTTCGAAACAGGAGAACACTTCTTCTAATGAACGGTCCGGAACAGCATCTTCGATCCCCCAGTCGATCTCGTTCAGTGCCAAGTTCTCAATGACCGGTATTTCAGGGCCGATCCCTGCCGCATGGGCGAAATAGGCGAGGGTCATTTTTGTGCGCATGATCCCTGAGGTATAGATGGCGTCCGGAGGACCGAGCTGGAGATCTTTGTACAGTTCTCCTCCGGCGATGGCCTGTGAGATACCTCTCGGGGTGATCGGCACATGTTCGTTCGGAGGCAGGTCAGACCCTTCAGTGCGCTCCTTGTTCTGGATGTTCTGGAAGGACTGAGCGTGGCGCACGAGCACGAGCTGTGCCGGTTTTCGGTTATGACCGCGTACCGCGTCCTTGATCGCTGTCGAACGGTATTTAGAACGGTTCATGGCGATGACGGTCGGGTCGTCCGCACCCCTCCAGTACGGTATCAGTTCAATATCAAGAAAGACCACTTTTCTGCTGAGCATGCTCATGTTGATATATCGTACCGGTTCGGCGGCGATTTCAGTGTATTTAGCGAGGCGTGGTCAGTAACAGTGCGGTCCTGTTGTGCGGGAGCGCGCGTATTCTGCTACGATATATACCTGTATATGCTCGATACAAAGAACTTGTCGTTCAAAGATGTTGTGTCCATGGAGCGTACTATCAGGGGATATGGCCCTCTGTTCTCCGCTCGGCTCGGATTTCCGGTCACGTTCGAGATGGGGCGGAGAAAAGAGTTCTTGGACGTGTATATGTACTATTTTGGGATACAGCCTGCACGCGCACGATTGTTGTCTGATATTTTGTACCCTAGGGGGATCATATGGTGCAATATCATTGTTGATCATTCCCGAAGTTCCGCCAAAATGATGAATATGGTGACCGGATGGGGATATCGGAAAAGAGGATTGCAGCGTATGTTCCAGTCCGTGATCTACACGACGCTGCAGATAGGGGCGGTCCGCTTTATGGATACCTACCCGGATGGACGGAAATATATCGCTCGAACAGGATTATTCCGTGATGTGCAGCAAGGGCCGCTTATCAAGAAATATCCGGACGTGCAATGTGCCGTGGACCTTCAAGGGTGCTGGGAGCGTATAGCAATGTTCCTGAAAAAAAAGGATTGAAAAATAACGGCCCTGATCTTCCGCTGTCAGTGCACGTGTTTTTTACTTATGTGCACATGCAGGGCCAGCAGGCTGCAGATCAGGAGCGGTATCAAGATATCCCCTATCCATAGTACGGTCCCTGCGTTCCCTGCAGCGATATTCTTATGCAGCGCGATCTCTTTCAAATGCACGGAGGCCGCTCCGAACATGAACGTCGTATAACCGATGCCGGTCGCTAGCCAGAAGTCCCCTCTGGACCGGATGCACAGAAGCCCCAGTATCCCGAACGCCAGGTTCACAAAGGCCACTTCCATTTGAAATGGTGATCCTGCGGGCCATCCGATGCTTTTTGCCACCATGTCCGGAGCGAACATGTGCCCGCTGAACGCAAAGATCCCGCCAAGTCCGACGTTGACCACCAGAAGGTATTGCAGCAGGACGGTCGCTATGCGAGATGCGGTCCGTTCTTTTTTCTTGAGACAAAGAACATGTATGAAGGTGAGCAGGAACGGGAGCAGGGTGAACAAGAACATGAGCGCCGTCCTTTCTTTGGGCTATCGTCCGGGTATCTCTATCTCATTCGGGTCGTCCTTTAGTTCGGTCAGATGCCAGTCCGTGGTGTCCATCGGGGTGTCCGTGATCTTATCGAGCGGCACCTTGATATAGCGTCCCTCGGCAGAAACAGCGATATCCCCGTTCTCAAGGATGATCTCTCCGGTGCCCTCAAAGACCCGACTGCCGTTCTTAGTGATGCGGCCGACTATGATGAGGGGTTTATCGTAGGGGACCGGTTTCCTGAATTTTGTGGTCAGCTCGATGGTGACACCCCAGATATTATCGTCATTGCCGATGGATATCGCACGTCCGATCGTTTCGTCCAATATGGCAGCGGAGACCCCGCCGTGCATACGCCCCGGATAGCTTTGATGCTTCTCGGAAGGTTCGATGAGCGCGACGAGCTCATTGTTATCGGTCTCATAGAACGCGGCATGCAGTCCGTGGTCGTTCTGTAGTCCGCAGACGAAGCAGTGCGCCGCATTGTATTGTTTTCTGAGGACCTTGTACTTCATGCGATCTCCTTTATGTGCATGTCATTGTATTCCTGCGGATGCAGGTGAGTCAAAGCGTCGGTGTCCTGTCAATGTGCATGTCCAGACGCCATTTCACTTCGTAACCGGTTCATCATATAATTCACCATACATATGAACGAGACAATGCAGCAAAGGACCGTTATTGCGATAGATGGCCCGGCGGGTTCCGGGAAGAGCACGATCGCCAAGATCGTGGCCAAGGACCTCGGGTATCGCCATCTCGATTCCGGTTCATTGTACCGGTACATTACGTACAAGGTCATGGAGCAGGGGATCAGTTTTGAGGATGAGCCCGCGGTTGCCGCGCTCGTTCCTGCGCTCGATTATTCCGCGATCCCAGACGAAAAGATACGTACTGTTGAAGTGAGCGGAAAGGTCTCGCTCATCGCGAAGATGCCGTCCGTGCGACAGAACCTGATGTCCGTACAGCGCAATTATGCCCCTGAAGAGAATATCGTGGCCGATGGAAGGGATATGGGCACGACGGTCTTCCATGATGCGCCGGTGAAGATATTCCTGACCGCGAGCATCGAGGCCCGTGCCAAACGGCGTTTTAACGAGCTCAAGGAAAAAGGGTACGAAGGGCGTTTGGTCGATATCGAACAGGAGATCACCAGACGCGACCGTATCGATTCCGAACGTGCGGCCAGCCCTCTCAAGGTGGCGTCGGACGCGGTCATGCTCGACACGAGCACGCTTTCGATACCGGAGGTCGTGCGGGAAGTGAAGAGGATAACGAAGGAAATTCTTGATAAGAAACGAGGAACAGGAAACGAGACACAAGTGTAGCTTTGCTCTTGTTTCTCGTCTCTTGTCCCTTGTTTCTAGTTAAAAAGGAAGACCTATGAGCGCCATCGCTTACGTTCTTGGCAAAAGTCTCTATCTGAACATCACCAACCGTTGTACCAATGATTGTTCTTTCTGTGTGAGACATAAGACGGAACTCTTTAATGAACAAGAGTCTTTATGGCTCGAAAAAGAACCGACACTCGAGGACCTTATCCGGGAGATCCCGGACCCGAAACAATATAAAGAGGTGGTGTTCTGCGGGTACGGGGAACCTCTGACCCGCCTGGACATCGTTGTTCCTTTGGCGAAGTACATAAAAGAAAAAGGCGGAAAGGTCCGTATCGATACGAACGGCCAGGCGAACCTGGTCCACGGGCGGAACGTTCTTGTCGAGCTGAAAGGACTTGTCGATTCCATCTCGATCAGCCTCAATGCCCAGAACGCGGACCTGTATGACAGATTGTGCCGGTCCGTGTATGGCACGTCGGCATATCCGGCCGTCATCGAGTTCATCAAGAACGCAAAACAGGTCGTTCCGAAAGTGACGGTTTCCGTTCTTGATATGCCCCACGTTATCGATATCGAGGCCTGCCGTGCTATTGCCGAAGGGCTGGGGGTTGAGTTCCGGGTCAGGGAGTATTATGAAGAGAAATACCCCGAAAAAGAGAAGCATATTGATAAGTGACAAGTGATATGATGAGCCTCGAAGGAAAAAGCGATGTCCACTGGTCAGAATACACAGGTCCCCGATAGTTCATTGACACTTGCGGTCGGAGCGGAAGGCCCCCTTCTGTTCGATGACGTCATTTCCTGGCTCGCCGGGAACGGATATTTTCGCGAGCCGATCGTTGTTGATCGCGGTGAATTCTCCGTACGCGGCGGCATCATTGATGTGTTCCCGGCCAATCAGACCAATCCTTTGCGTGTCGTCTATGACGGAGATGTCGTAGAGTCCATCCGTTCCTTTGAGGTGGCGACCCAGCGTTCCATATCTGATGTAGCCGCGACAGAGATATTTCCGTTCGATCAAAAAGACCTGTTCATGGAACGTTCAAATCCTGAGGAAGTGGCGTTCCCTGTGCTCCTGTCCGAATACAAGCAGGGGGAATACGTTGTTCATGTCGATCACGGGATCGCGCTTTTTTGCGGGTTGAAGCGTATGAAGGTCGGGAAATATGAGGGGGAATACCTGCATCTGCAATACGCGGGGCAGGATAAGATCTTCGTCCCGCTCGAGCAGATACGTCGTATCCATCGGTATAGCGGCGGAGGGCATGCTCCGGTGCTCAATACCCTCGGGGATAATTCCTGGAGGAAAGAGAAGGCCAAGGCAAAGAAGGTCACACAGGATATCGCGCTTGAGCTATTGACGCTCTATAAAGTACGACAGCATAAGCGCGGGCATGCCTTTGCGGAGGATTCCGTATGGCAGATCGAGGTCGAACGTTCCTTTCCGTATAAAGAAACTCCTGATCAGCTCAAGGCCATCGAGGCGGTGAAGCGTGATATGGAAAAGGCGCGTCCGATGGATCGGCTGATCTGCGCGGATGTCGGGTACGGGAAAACGGAAGTGGCCTTGCGGGCCGCTTTTAAGGCCGTTTCGGACCGTAAGCAGGTCGCGCTCGTCGCTCCTACGACACTTCTGACCCAACAGCATTTTCATACCTTTACCAGCCGTTTTGCTCCGTTCAAGTACAGGATCGAGCTGCTCAATCGTTTCAGGACCATAAAAGAACAGAAGCAGGTCCTCAAAGGGATGGCGGAAGGTACGGTGGATGTGGTCATTGGTACGCATCGTCTTTTACAGAAGGACGTAGCTTTTCATGATCTTGGTATGGTGATCATCGACGAGGAGCATCGTTTCGGGGTGAGGGATAAAGAACAGCTCAAGAAGTTGCGTGAGACCGTAGATGTGTTGACCCTGACAGCGACCCCTATCCCGCGTACGCTGTATCTTTCGCTCGCCGGGGCCAAGGATATCAGCGTGCTTGAAACACCGCCGCGGGACAGGCATCCGATCAAGACCATCGTCGGGGAATATACGCAGAGCCTTGTCTCAGAAGCTTTGCAACATGAGATCGAGCGGGCCGGACAGGCGTATTTCCTTTACAATGACGTACGGTCCATCGGTGCTTTTACACATAAACTGCAGAAGCTCCTGCCGGAGGTACGCATTGGCATCGCGCACGGGCAAATGAAAAAGCACGATCTCGAGCATGTCATGCTCAAATTCCTGGAACGGGAGCTCGATGTTCTGGTCTGCAGTACGATCATAGAATCCGGGCTCGATATCCCGAACGCCAATACATTGCTCGTCTATGATGCGGACCTTTTCGGTCTGGCGCAATTGCATCAGTTGCGCGGACGTGTCGGCAGGTCCGATCGTCAGGCCTATGCGTACCTCTTTTATCGCAAGGATAAAGTACTGACGCAGGACGCATATGATCGGCTGCATTCACTGAAGGAGTTCACGGCGCTCGGGTCCGGGTACAAGATCGCCATGCGCGATCTTGAGATCAGGGGCGCGGGTAATATCCTGGGGGCCGAACAGAGCGGGTTCATCGCGACGATAGGGTTCGAACTGTTCTGCAAGTTGCTCGATGATTCCGTCCGTGAATCGCGAGGGGAGCGTCCGCTCGCGGAACTGAAAGTATCGCTCAATGCCCATGCCGAACAATATATCCCTGAGGAATATATACCGGACATGCGCCAGCGGCTCGCGCTCTATCAGCGGATCATGGGTGCCTCATCAGAAACGGAGATCGATGAGTTGTCCCGGGAGCTTGAGGACCGCTTCGGACCCATGCCGAGGCCTACTGAAAATATGTTGTTGGAAGTGCGCAAGCAATTATGTTAGTATTTTTCATATGATAAAGAGCAAGAGAGGGCAATCGATAATGGAATATGTGCTGACCGCGACCCTCATGGGTATCGCGCTCATCGTTGCGCTCACTTTTCTCGGGAATCGATTAACACCTGTGTTCAGCGGTCTGCAAGTCCAGGCCCCGGCCCATACTCCAGAATAAAATACATAGTGTATACAGGAGCTCTGTCGGCATAGCGCAGTGCAGCTCTGTCCGAGCGTTTTTTTCTGCTTAGTGCGGAGGTTCTGTCCGGTATCCTGTATTTACACCATTAGTAGTGTGAAATCTTGCTTTTGTGCGGAATTGTATGTTAGTATGTACGTGGTTTTTTACTGTTACCAAACAAAAAATAGTGAACAAAGGGGGATATTCCATGGCAACAATACTAGCGGTCATCAATCAAAAAGGTGGCTGTGGCAAAACGACGACAGCGGTCAATCTGTCGGCGGCGCTTGCGAAACAAAAACGGGTCCTCATCATCGATCTCGATCCGCAGAGCCATTCAACATTAGCTCTCGGTGTGAACCCGACGGGGTTGAAGCACAGTATCTTTGATGTGCTCGATATCCGTGAGCATAAGGTCTCTTTTAAGGAGGTCGTGGTCGAGGTCGGGGCGAATTATTTTCTGGCCCCGGCGAACTTGTATCTCACTTCTCTTGAACAGAAATTGTCAGGGAAAAAGGACAGGGAGAACCGTCTGCGTGAGGAAGTACAGAAGGTCACCGCTGATTATGATTATGTCATCATCGATTGTCCGCCGAATTTCGGGCTGCTCACGGTCAATGCCTTACTTGCCTCCAGCCATCTGATCGTTCCGGTCGAGACCAGTGTGTTCTCTCTGGAAGGGCTCAAGCGCATTCAAGAGGTCGCAGGCATGCTCGCCCGTAAAGTCTCCCATCATCTGGAGATCAAGTTCCTTATTTCCATGTACGATCGTCGTACCGGGTTCGCACGCCGTTTTGCCGATAATCTGGAGAAGGAGTTCGAAGATAAGGTCTTCGCGTCGCGTATCCATCGGTCCATCAAGTTCAATGAGGCCGCAGAAGCGGGCCGCCCGATCGTTCAGTTCATGCCCGGTTCCGTCGGCGGAGAGGATTTTATGAACCTTTCCAAGGAGGTCATCTCCTGGACGGACGCGACCCGCAAGACATCGAGCCTTGCGAACAAGGTCGTTGAGACGATCGTTTCACGGACATCCGTTCCTCCGGTCAAGATCGAGGCATCTCCCGTTGAATTCCTGATCAAAGCGCCTCAGGCAAAAAGCGTATTGCTTGCAGGTGATTTCAATAATTGGCAGCCGCAGAAGACCCCGCTCAAGCTTCGCGGTAAGGACGGATTATGGTCCGTTGCGGTCCCTTTGACGAAAGGTACTGAATATCAGTACAAGTTCGTCGTTGACGGCTCCTGGATAGAGGACCCGGTCCGCACGGATAAGAAAGAGGTTTTTGCGGGGGTGTATAATTCTGTTATCAAGGTCAACTGAAGAACGTACGAGGTCCGTTTTGAACCCTTCCGGCAAACATGCTATTAACGATCTGGACGTGACGTTCGGACGCGAGGTGCTGTCCGTTCCGTCCCTTTTCATGGACCGTGAGTGGCTGCTCTCGAACGGGCTTGGCGGTTTTGCGTCATCTACGGTCGGGAACTGTAATACCAGACGCTATCACGGACTGCTCGTTGCATCGGTCCCTCCGGCAGGTGAACGGTTGGTGCTGATAAGTCAGCTTGAGGATACCGTTGAGATCACAGTTGCCGGCAATAAAAAATATTTCTCGCTCGATACCCATGAATATCCGGGGGTACTCTCACCGCAGGGGTACTTGCACCAAGAAGATTTTTGTCAGTCCTCGTACGTGCAATGGACCTACGCATTGGACGGTAACCGTCTGCATAAGCGGATAATGATGGAGTACGGCAAGAACAGGACGGTCGTGCAGTATGTGAACGAATCGGACGTGCGCCTTTCGGTCACGGTCCGTCCTCTCGTTACATACCGCAATTTTCACCACTTACGCCGCAGGAACGATGCTTGGACCTGGTCAGAGACCGGGACGTTGAACGGGGTGCAGCTTGAGAGCAACGGCTGGCCGTTCTTCGTTCAGGCGAGCCCGAACGGGGCGTATACTGCGGAACCTCGCTGGTACCATGATGTGCAGTATGCTATGGAGCGGGCTCGCGGGCTTGATCATGCGGAGGACCTGTATTCTCCCGGTTATTTTCGTTTTGAGATCGGTGCGGGAGATTCGTGTATGCTCTCTCTTTCCATGGAAAAGGAAAAGGAGCTCTCCTTCAAACGGTTGGTCGAAAAGGAAGATCAGCGGCAGGAAGAGCTTTGGCATCGCATCTGTAAGGTCTCGGAGACCGCAGAATCAAAAGCGCTGCTCCCTCTGTACCATAAACTGGTACTGGCCGCGGACAAATTCGTCGTAAAAAAGCCGGACGGGCGCAGGACCATTATGGCGGGATATCCGTGGTTCGAGGATTGGGGCCGCGATACGTTCATCGCGCTGCCGGGGTTACTGCTGGTGACCGGACGGTTCGGAGAGGCCAAAGAAATACTGCAGGGATTTGCAGATTATGTTCGGAACGGTATCGTTCCGAATTATATCAATCCGGACGGAACGGCCTCGTATAATTCGATCGATGCCTCCCTGTGGTACATATATGCGCTCCATGCCTATGTTCACTATACCGCTGACCTGAAATTGGTCGAACGGCTATATCCCGTACTGGAAAGTATCATCAAGGCGTACCGTGAGGGGACTGCGTATTCCATTAAGGCCGACTGGGACGAGCTTTTGACGACAGGTCCTGACGGTGCACAGCTCACCTGGATGGACGCAAAGGTCGGTGATCGAGTCATGACCCCGCGCTGGGGCAAGGCCGTTGAGATCAATGCGTTATGGTATAACGCTCTTTCCATGATGGCGGGGTTCGAAGAACGGCTCTTCGGTACTAAAAAATACATCGACCTGGCGGTGAGGGTCCAGGCGGCCTACGTTGAAATGTTCTGGTCAGAAAAGAATAAATATCTTTTTGATCTTGTGCAGGGGGAGCATAAAGATGCAACGCTCCGTCCCAATCAGCTGCTCTCTGTCTCGCTGCCGTTCAAGCTCTTGAGCGACAGGCAGCAAAAAGCGGTCGTTGATGCTGTTGAAAAGGAACTACTGACCCCGTTCGGGCTGCGTACCTTGCCGGTCTCGGACCCGCGGTATCACGGGGCGTACCAGGGAGGCCCGCTATCACGGGATGAGGCGTACCATCAGGGGACCGTTTGGGCGTGGCTCATGGGTCCGTACATCGGGGCATATCTTAAGGTCGCTAAGCAATCCAAGATCGCACGCCAAAAAGTCAAACAGTTGCTTTTGAACTTCGAGCAGCATCTTACTGAGGCAGGACTGCTGTCCGTATCTGAAATATTCGACGGAGATGATCCGCATACACCGAGGGGGACGGTGGCTCAGGCCTGGAGCGTGGGGGAGATTTTGCGCGTCATGTACGAAAATCTCTTGCAATAGGTTTTGATTTCATGTTAGCATAATAATCCGTTCCCGAAAAAAAATTGTTCCGGGGGGAATAATGAGAATATTAATGTTCGGATGGGAATATCCGCCTTTAAAAAGCGGCGGGCTGGGTACCGCTTGTTATGGGTTGACCAAAGCTATGGCGAGTCTCGGGGAACAGATAACGTTCGTCCTGCCTCGTGCACAAAAAAGTAAATTCTCGGAACATATGAATCTGGTCAGTACAGAATCCCTTAGGATCAAGGAACTTGAAGGGGAAGGGCACGGGAAGGTCAAATTCACGTTCATTGATTCGCTGTTGACCCCCTATCAGAACACAGAGACATATCTCGATGCGTTCCAGAAAATGAAATCAATGTACCGCAAGATGGTCCATTCCGACAGTGACAATGAGTCGGGAGGGATGTACGGAAAGGACCTGTGGGAAGAGGTCGCTCGTTTTACGGCGAAAGCAGAGGTCATTGCACGCTATGAAGAGTTCGATCTGATCGTCGGGCATGATTGGATGACGTTCGAAGCCTGTTTTCGTGCTCAGGCGGTCTCCGGAAAACCGGTATGTCTTCATATCCACGCGGTCGAGCAGGACCGTGCCGGAAGCAATCATAATAAACGTATCTATGAACTTGAGCGCTGGGGCCTGAACAAGGCAGATATGGTCGTGGCCAACAGTGTCATCACAATGCGTAATTGCATCGAGCAGTATAAGGTCGATCCGCAGAAGATCGTGGCCGTTCATCTCGGGGTCGATCAGGATACGTTCGTGGGACCTGCGGACGCGGTCAGCAGGGATTACCGCGAGCGGTATGTTGTGTTCTTCGGCCGCATGACCATGCAGAAGGGACCTGAATATTTTCTGCGTGCCGCAAAGATCGTGCTTGAGCATGAGCCTGACGTGAAATTCATCATGGCGGGTGACGGGGATATGTACCCGCGGATGATAGAGGAGACCGCGGCGCTCGGCATAGCAAAGAACGTGTTCTTTACCGGCTTTTTGAACGCAACGGAATCGGAACGGCTGCTGAAGATGTGCGACGTGTTCGTGATGCCGTCCGTTACTGAGCCGTTCGGTATCGCCGCCCTTGAGGCGATCCAGAGCGGGCTGGCCTGTATCGTTCCGAAGAACGCAGGTGTTTCCGAGGTCCTTCATAATGTCCTGAAGGTCGATTTCTGGGATACCCATGATATGGCAGATAAGATCATTTCCATTATCCGGCACTCATCTTTGCAGATGGACCTGGTCGAGAACGCTATTCCAGAGGTAAAAAAAATGACCTGGGAGAACACGGCGCAGAAGACGATAGATGTGTATAGGAACCTCTTGTCCAGAAAAGTAGGAGCGTATCATGGCTAGTATCTGTTTTTATTTCCAGGTGCATCAACCTTTCCGTTTACGGAAATACACTATTTTTGATGTCGATAAAAAACATGACTATTTCGATGAGGCGAAGAACAGGGAGATCTGTCAGAAGGTCGCCAAGAAGTGCTATATCCCTGCGAACAATCTCATGCTCGAGCTGATCAATAAGTTCCATGGGCGGTTCCGTATCTCGTACAGCATCTCCGGTATGGCGCTCGAGCAGTTCGAGAAGTACGCTCCGGAGGTCATTGAAAGCTTTCAGCGCTTGGCCCGTACCGGATGTGTTGAGTTCCTGGCGGAGACGTACCATCATTCTCTTTCCTTCATCTATTCGAAGGAAGAGTTCATCGCACAGGTCGAGAAGCACACGCGTAAGATCAAGGAGCTGTTCGGTTATGAACCGAAGGTCTTCCGTAATACGGAACTGATCTATAATAATGAACTGGCACAGGTCGTGGAATCGATGGGCTTCCAGGGGGTCCTGGCGGAAGGGGTCGATCATGTGCTCAGCTGGCGTTCGCCGAACTTCATGTACAAGGCAAAAGGAACGGAAGCGCTGCGGTTGATGCTCAAGAATTACAAGCTGTCCGATGATATCGCTTTCCGTTTCTCCGATCGCGGGTGGAAGGAATGGCCGCTCACGGCGGATAAGTACGTGTCGTGGCTCGATCATGTGAACGGTGCCGGGTATATCATAAACTTGTTCATGGATTATGAGACGTTCGGCGAACATCAATGGGAAGATACCGGGATATTCGATTTTATGGCGCATGTGCCGGGGTACTTCCTGAAGAATCCCGATAATAACTTCAAAACACTTTCGGAGGCCGCGGACAGGTATCCGGTCTCCGATGATATCGATGTCCCGCATACTACCTCCTGGGCGGACCGTGAACGCGACCTGAGCGCCTGGTTAGGTAATCGTATCCAGCACAGTGCATCGAACGAGCTCTATTCCCTCGAGGCCCATGTGAAAAGAACGGGAGATGTACAGCTGATCGAAGATTGGAGAAAGCTTACGACCAGCGACCATGTCTATTACATGGCGACCAAGTTCTACGGTGACGGTATCGTTCATAAGTATTTCAATCCGCACAAGACACCGTATGAAGCGTTCATATCCTATATGAGCGTTCTTGAGGATATCCGTAAAAGATGTGCGCAGGCCGAGACGACGGCAGCGGACGTGAAGATGGGGCTTTTGCGGACCGGGCATGCTCCGGTGCATGCGGAACAATTAAAGCCCGTGCTCATACGCACAGAATAGTACGACCAATAAAAAAAGGAGGTGTTAACAATGGCCACTAAAAAAGCAGTTGCGACCAAGGCTCCAAAATCAAGTTTGGCGGAGCTCACCGCATCTCCGGACAAAGCGTTCTGGATGTGCAACGGTGAGATGATCGCTCGCTTAGGGGACCTTCCTGGCAAACTGAAGAACATCGATGATTCGATATTCTCTCAACACGTCAACAGCGAAAAGAACGATTTTGCGAACTGGATCGACGGCGTGTTCCAGAACGGTTCTCTCGCGAAAAAGCTCTCAAAAGTGAAGACGAAAGCAGCGATGATCAAAGCTCTGAATGAATCTTTTAGTGCTTAATTGTTGACCGTCTTTATGCAGAACAGGCAGCTCCCGTACGGGAGCTGCTTTTTTTTGGGACCCCTCCAGTTTTTCTTATACAAAGTCAGAGTTTGTGCCACCTCCCCTGTTCAGGGGAGGTAAGGGCCAGGTCCTCAAAATATGAACGTATGGGCACTCATTTGCAAATAATCATGTTTTATACAATAATACCTTCCGTTACCTTATTCCCAAGGAGACGTCCCAATGGATATCATGACACAATTAAAAAAGAAGGCGCAGGCCAAGCATACCTCCGTGGTGCTCCCTGAGAGTTCTGATGACAGGATACTGAAGGCCGCATCGATCATTCTGCAGGAGAAGCTCGCGAAGGTCGTACTGCTCGGCGAACCTGCCAAGATCGCTGAACATGCGAAGGCGCTCTCGCTGGACCTGTCCCAAGCGGTCATGATCGATCCGCAGAAGGATGAGCATGCTGAAAAGTATATCAAGACGTTCTTTGAACGCCGCAAGCACAAAGGGATGACCGAAGAGGCTGCGCGCGCACTGCTCCTTAAGAACTATCTCTATTACGGTGCGATGATGGTGGATGCGGGTGCCGCCGATGGGCTGGTGGGTGGTGTATCATATCCGACCGCAGATACGGTCCGCGCTGCGCTTTTCGGTGTCGGATTAAAGGACGGGGTTTCGATACTCTCCAGTTTTTTTGTCATGGTCCTGCCGAGCAATCCGGCGATCGGGGAGAACGGAGTGTTCTTCACCGCGGATTGCGGAGTGGTGCCGAACCCGAACGCTGCACAGCTCGCGGATATCGCGATACAGACCGATGTTTCTTTTTGGAACATCATGGGTGTTGAGCCCCGCGTGGCGTTGCTTTCGTTCTCGACAAAAGGGAGCGCACAGGACCCGTCCGTGGACAAGATACGCGAGGCGCTGCGCATCACACGCGAGAAAGAGCCGAGCATGGTGATAGACGGTGAACTGCAGGCAGATGCCGCCATCGTTCCTGAGATCGCCAAGAGCAAGGACCCGAACGGGATCATAGGCGGACGTGCGAACGTTCTGATATTCCCCGATCTGCAGGCCGGTAATATCGGGTACAAGCTCATTCAGCGTATCGGCGGTGCGGAAGCCTTAGGGCCTGTGTTCCAGGGGCTGAAAAAGCCGATCAATGACCTTTCTCGGGGGTCCACGGTGAATGATATCGTCGGGACAGTGGTCATTACGGCATTGCAGGTCTAACACGTACACATAGAGGAGTTCTTTATGATCTTGGCCTTGAATTGCGGCAGTTCGTCAGTGAAGTTCCAGGTGTTCCATAAGAAGACCAAGGAGTCGATAGCAAAGGGCTTGCTCGATCGTATCGGACAGAAGAATCCCGGGGTCAGTTATTCGACCAAGGCGAAAGGTCCTATCACGGTACAGCATAAGGTGTTCTCCAATCATAAAGAGGCCATTGCGGTCATGAAGGAGATACTCACGGACCCTGAGATCGGTGTCATCAAGAAGGAAGGAGAGCTGGTCGCGGTCGGGCATCGCGTCGTGCACGGGGGAGACCGCTTCTCCACTTCGAAGGTCATCGATGCGCATATTCTGGCAGAGATAAAGCTTTTGCAGGATATTGCGCCGCTGCATAATCCGCCGAACATCGAGGGTATCGAGGCTGCGCAGAGCTATTTTCCGAATGTTCCTCATGTGGCCGTGTTCGATACGGCGTTCCACCAGACCATGCCGGAGCATGCGTTCATGTATGCCGTTCCTTACGAATGGTACTCGAAATACGGTGTGCGCCGGTACGGGTTCCACGGTCCGTCGCATTTTTATGTCTCGCGCAGGGCGAACCAGCTGATGAAGAAGAAAAAGTCACGTGTGATCACGCTCCATATCGGCAATGGGGTGAGCATCACCGCGGTCCGTGACGGCAAGAGCGTTGATACGAGCATGGGGTTCACTCCTCTTGAAGGCGCTATCATGGGGACTCGGTCCGGTGATATCGATCCGGCAGTGCTCAGCTATATCATGCAGAAAGAATCGCTCACGGCAAAAGAGGTGGAGAATATCCTCAATAAGAAAAGCGGGCTCCTTGGGATAACGGAGAAATATTCCGATCAGCGGGATATCCTGAAGGCAGCGGCCGACGGCGATGCGAGGGCCCAGTTGGCCATCGATATGGAAGTATATCGTTTAAAAAAGTATATCGGTTCGTATATAGCTGCAATGGGCGGTGTGGATGCTATCGTGTTCACCGGCGGAGTGGGCGAGAACAGCGCCATCATTCGAGAGAAGGTCTGTACCGGGCTTGAACGTCTGGGTATCAAGATAAGTCCCCGGAGGAACATTAAAGGTGTGCGCGGTTTTGAAGGGAATGTGGCCTCGCGGCGTTCAAAAGTGAAGGTCTTTGTGATACCTACCAATGAAGAACTGGTGTTCGTTGAAGAAGTTCTGCAGCTGACTTAAGGTCTTTTTGCCCCGGTCATTCTTGTTCTTCGCAGGTATTTTCAGGTGTGCTGTCCTGTTCCGGGGTGTTCCTTTTTTTATTGCGTAATCCATGGATATTAGGGGCCGGGAATTCAATACCGTCCTTCCAGCTGCCGTTCTGGTCCTTTTGTGATGAAATAAGGCCGATATCCTGAAAATACTCCTCCATGGGAGGTCCTTTCCGCAGAACGCCACTCAGGTATCCTGAGCGTAGCCTATGCAAGAATTTTTTAAGATTATACGATATATAGTTATACTTAACAAACGGTTTTAGGGTGTTACTTTTGTGGTGATATAATCATCAAGAAATGGGTAAGAACATATGGGGGTGTTAGTATGAGCTTAGATGGAGCATCCAATAATACACCGATCGCTGATAATGGTGATCTGTTCCGTACCTCCGATACAAAGGATAAACCTGTTCTGGTGATCAAGGACCTTGATGATCAGAAAGCGTACGATGATATCGTTAAATACTTCAAAGAACGTATCAATGTCGACATGCCTCTTGGCATGCGTCCGGGGGATATGAAAAAGATCGACGATTTCATACAGAACATGGTCTTTAAACTTTTTAATGTGAAAAGCATGGCGGAGCTGCGTTCGATACTGGGAGCGACAAGTTTTAAGGACGCATATGATAAAAAGGTCAAAGAGCACATCGTGATACCGGAAGGTCTTTCTGTGACGGTGTTCTCACTTTCGATAAATTCCGCTAATGCCGGTGATATGGTCGATACGATAGCCACGCAAGCGCTGACCATGCTGGGGTATGACCCGTTGCGCGGGGCATACACGATGCAAAGCGATGCTCGCGGGGCCCTGCAGGAGCTGCTCAAGCTCCCGCCTCAGCTCATGGGCAAGGTCATTAAGAGCATGTATGAACAGCTTCCGGCGGACAATGCCGACAGGGGTGCGTTATTGCGCAAGATGCTCCTTGAGGTCCCGGAGCTTGGCGCTGAGGATAAAAAGAACATATTTAAAGCGTTGCGTTATCTTGATGCTCAGGAACCCGATTCGGTGGAAAAGATCCTTTCATCGCGCAATTCCAAGGAGGCGACCAAGATCGCCCTGATCATCGAGGGGATCCGCCTGGTCAAGACCGGGATGACCAAGATCAAAGAAGATATGCATAAGATCCGCAAGATCTCCCAGGATGAGGTCAAGGATATGAACGCGGATGAGATCGAGCGTTCCCGGCAGGGGTATATGGATGCCATAGAAAGTATTCGCAGGGCCGCTACCGCCATGCTGGAGGCGTTCCCCGGCGCTACCCCGGAAGAACAGGTTCATATCGAGCAGAAGTATAACAAGCTGATGAGGGAACTTGACCGGATGACCATGGAAGTTGACCGGACGTTCAGTAAATTCCTGCACAAGAATTATGCCGCAGAGTCCTATTCGGATGAGACGAAAAGAACGGCTTTATCCACCCAGGAGGACCTGAAACGTACGATCAGGCGGGCTCATGTAAAGATGGTCATTGCCGTAAAAGACCTCAATAAGAACATTTTGCAAAAAGGTAAAGATGATCTGGCCTCAGAAAAAAGACCTGTTTGTTTTGGGCTGGTCCTTGATGAGGACGTGCTTTCCGCGGCCATACAGTCGAGCGATATGTTGCTCAAATCCGGGGATGCAGGGGCTCTTGAGGGGAAAGCGGCCATCGCAGAATATCGCGGTACGCGGTCGGACCTTCAGATGCTGGCACTTGAGACCTCGTGGAAGTACAAGGATGTGCTTCTGGGCGGTGAAGTGCTCAAAGATAGAACGGAAGAGACGGTGGGGCGATATGCGGGTATCGCGGGCCGGTATATGAGCACTATCTGGGAACAGATAAAGGACCATGCCCAGAGCACGGTCTCAAAGGTCTTGACCGAGAACAGGAAATATTTCGCCTGGCTGGATAAATACGTGGAAAAGAGAAAAAAGGCCCAAAAGGAAGAGGATAAAAAAGAGCTTGCCGAAAAGACCGAAGAACTTAATGAATTGATAGCGGAAACCGAACAATTGGGCGATAGTCCGGTGCGTAAAAGCATGCGGGAATTAGCCAAAGAAGAGCTTATTCGTAAGAAACTGGCGGCGGATACCATGGAAGAAAAGGCTTCATAGTTTTTTCTGCAGGAAGTCCGGCCCTGTTCATAATGCACCATTATCCGTCGATACATTTTTCCCGTTCACTATAACGATATTTAAGCAGGTATAAAATCCTTAACTGTTGGGAATATAGTGTATAGCTAAAGGAGCTGCTATGACCGGAGTGAGCGGACCAGGGAGTAAATTCCCTGATCATAGCCAATATACGGATAGATTAAAGGCCGCCGCAAAACGTGACGGTGATGATACCACTTTGACCAAAGAAGAACTCCAGGCCGAAAAAGATCGAGCAAGTAAGGAACTGCCCAAAGGACAGGATACGGATCAATACCTGGATTTTTTAAAGGACAGTGAGGCGCGTATCGGCGGTTCGATAAAAATATCAAATATAAAGATATTTTTCGGCAGAATGATCCTTATGCATGCGGCCTTGGATCAGGATGTGATCGATACTATTGTGAAGGCGTCCCACGGAAAGACAGCACAAGAGATAATGAAAGAACTTGATGCGATGGAGCTTTCCGGTCAGGATAAAGAGAAGATACTACAGAACATTATAGAGGCGCGTAAAGATGATGGGAGCGAACATTTACACATGAAGGATACGGACGGTGTAAATTATCTGCAATTTTCTTTCGAGAAAGATATGCAGGCGGATAATCGCAAGGAAATGCTTTATGAATTAACTGAACTTTATTACAAGGGTGATGCTGAAAGCATGAAGAAATTCGCTCAGCTCAAGAAAGAAGCTGTAGAGAAGGGCTTCTTTTCTGCCGAAGAATTTGATGTTCTTGAGCAGGAGGCGAGAACGGCAGTTGATGAGTTCAGGACAGCGATCGAGGGTAACCAAGGTGCGATAGACCAGTTTGGACTGGTAAAAGAAAATATCGGCGAAACGATCCATGCGGTCAATCTTTTAGCAAAGGAATATAATGCTTTGGAGGACGGGGCGGTGCTGTTCAAGAAGATATGTCATTCCGTCAGTATGCCTATCACGACATCTAAGGAGGATGTTTGGAATAAATTCCTGGTGTATGCGATCACGTCGGGTGTGGGGGAAGGGACGGGGGGGCTTGCCGAAAAGGTGAGTGAAACCCATGAACAATTGGTCGTTGAAGAGGCGGCAGTGCTGGTCGGTGAATATCTAGGGGATGGAAAATCGCGTCAGGAAAATGTCCCCAAAATTATCATTGCCGAACGTATTCTGAAGGAGCTCAGGAGCAGGTATACTCCTCCGGAAAAATTTCCGGGCATGCATTCCGATGAATTCAAAAAGCTGTTCAAGCAATATCTGATCGAGCAGCTTCGTACATGCGGGATACAGGTCCCTGTCGACATACAGAATAACGACCTGGCGGCGCTGATCAATAAAGAGGATAACAAGGATAGATTGATCAAGGCTGGATTATATTTTTTATTGTCTGGGGCAAGAATGGACGCGACATTGAAACTACCGGGAGAGGACCAACTATTTTCATCGCTGGACCAATTGATAATGATGGGGCAATTGATGCAAGATGCTCAGACAATGGCGAAAGATTCAAAATTGTACAAATATGATATTTTTGAGGCGAACAACGTAGATAAGGCAACAGTTAAGGTCATCAGTGACGTTCTCAAACAAACAACAGAGGCAAAGACCCGGGAACTGGATAAAAAGTTCGCTGAGCTCAATACGAAAGTAAAGGATAAGCCGCAAGCCAGTGATGATGCTGAATTTAAGAAGATCGAAGAAAAAATGAAAAAAATAAAGGAAAAACAAGCTAAAGTTGAGGAGACTGTCGGAAATTCCGATGTGGAGAATATCGCAGCACGTTCCGAGATCGATCAGGAGGCTGATGAGCTGGACAAAGAACTTGATGCGTATTATGCCAAAGTTAAAGCAGGTGATACTGCCGGAGCGACAAAAAATGCCACCAATATATTAAAAGTAGGGAAGAAACTACATGATATCGAAAATGATCCGACAAAGAAAATATCGGATAAGGATCGTGAAAAGATCAAAAAGTATAAAAGTCGTATCCGAAAATTGATCGAGAAGGAGACTAGGGCAGGCCGTCTGTTCCTTTGGGACTTGGGACTCATGGGACAAGTGTTCGGCGCCTCCTTTGTTGCCAGTATGCAAGCGATCGAACCCTCAGTGGTGCTTGCATCTGAACATGTCCAGGGGAATGCCCAGTTCGATCCAGAAACTCGCCTGGCGGCCGCATGTAAAAAGATCATTGAAGATTCACTCGTTAACGCTGAACGCGCAAAAGAGGCCAAGGATATAAAAGATCAAAAGGCTATCCTGGCGGAAGCCCGGCGTTTCGAGAAAATGCTGCTCAATATGGTGCAAAAGCGTAAATTGGAATGGAAAGAAAAGGACCTGAAAAAGATAGAGAAGAAAGTGGCCGAATTGGCCGAACAGGCGTGCGTGGCGTTCGAACTCCCTCTTTCCGCCGTTGCGGATACTGAAAAGGTCATACACATGATGATCACCGCGGAAAATAATCCCGGCTGGAAGATACCGGGCTAAAGGTCGGCAGATTCATTCCTATCCCTTGTTCAGTGAATATCATTATTTTTAACGGAAGGCAGCCGTTGCCAGAAGCCGGATATTTTGAGAAACTATGTTCGTTGGGGTCCATCAATACTATTTATATAATTATTTAGCAGGCCAAAATTCACGCGGAGGGTTACTCAAGTGGCTGAAGAGGCGGGTTTGCTAAACCTGTAGGTCGGGGTTTCCCGGCGCGAGAGTTCAAATCTCTCACCCTCCGCCACCATGAAGTAGAGCGCTTCGCGCACACTTCATGGTGAGCTACTGTCCTTTCCTGTGACTTTCTCATAGAATTATCAACGTGCAGCGGATGTTCAAGCGACGGTATTGAAGCTCGACGGCTCGAACTTGTTCGACGGGGAAAGCTTCGGATATTTATTCCGCCGTTCGATCATATCGTCGATCATGGTATGCAGTTTTATCATCTCTGTTTCCATCACGTTCTCGCTCAGCTTGGGATGACCGGTGGTGATGTCCACGACGGTGGTGTGCCTGTCGTCCACGACCTTGATATCCTCAGGGATGACCTGACGGTTCTCGATCGTGTAGGCGCGCAGCTCAGGATTGTATCTGTCCTTGAGACTGATGATGAACAGATGTTTTTGGGAGTTGCGCAGGTCCTGGTCCGAAGGATACGCGATACCTTGCGGGTGCGTGTGATAGACACCGAGGTATGCCAGGCCGTGTTTCTTGAAAAAATCATGAGCACGCTGCAGGTCCTCTCCGGTGAGGCCGAACTCTTTCTTGCGGTCGCCGTCAAAATTCTTATTGAAGATAGGGAATACGGCGAGTATCTCACCGGCTTTTCCTCCCAGGATGCCGCCTGTCTCTTCGGGATACGCCTGTTGGGCCTGCTCCATGATGATCTTGTACTGATGCTCAGTGATGATGAACATAAAATAATTGTACAGAAGCGTATTTGTTTTGTCGAACCGTTATTGCGGCACGATCATGCTTTGCGGATAAAGCGGGGCAGACCGTAATAGGTCGGGACGGTATACAGGTCGTGCTCCATGATGTGCTCATAGCCGAATTTTGAGATCACCTTTCCATCCCCAAGATATCTTCCGACATGGGTGAAGTCCCCGTATTTATAGTAGAGGACAAGGTCATCAGGTACTGGGCTCTCTGGTTCGAACCAGCCGTTCGCAGGGAACTTTAATTCCGAGTAAAAATCGCGGGGCATATCACGGAATCTGCCGAAAATAAAACGGATGCAATCCTCTTTGTCTGATCCGACCGCGATGCTTTTTATTCCCGGTAACGCGTTGATCCGGTCCCAGTCAGGGCCAGTTCCATATATGGGATTTAAGTACTCATCCAGAAGGAGCTGTATCGGTGTATTGTCGGGAGGGTCTATCGGTTTTTCGATTATCCTGAGTATATCGCTGGTCTTCCATCCTCCGGATATGGGGTACGGGATGCCGTACTCGCTGGGGGTCATGAATACCGGATGTTCATAGGTTCGGCCGTTCATCGGCCCGAAAGATGACCTGACCCGGTCGAGGCCCGTACGGGGCAGTACACGAAATGAATGCCGTATCCTTCGGTATCGTGCATCCTGAACAACAGCTCCCCGACAGGCATATTTTATATATACGATATTTTCAGCACTGGCTGACAGTGAAAAAAGAGAAGGGATGCGCGGGACTTTTTTTTCGCTGATCCCTGGGATGGCCGAGAGCAGGTCCCATTGTCCGTAGTACAGGAGTTCATCGATGATCGGTATGAACGGGACAGTGCCGCTGATATCCCACTGTTTGTTCGGAACAAGGACGGAGGGGTCAATAAAGGACCAGAGCTTTTTCAGCAGCATTCTGTTCTCGAAAGCACATGATATAAGTTTTGTTCGTATCACGACATGTATGTCCTTACATGAAGAGGTCGATGGCTCCGGCCAAGAATTTCACCAAAATGACGATCGCTCAGGAGCTCTCGATCTGTGAACGAGTGACCACGTCGGACCCTTTTTTGAGGACATGGTCATGGCTCATATTCTCTTGTTGCACTGCGGGTATTCGGCTTAAGCAGAACCCGAGCTGTGCTCTTTTCAGCAAGCGGTTCACCGCAGCATCGGAGGGTGGCGCGCTGTCCGGACCATGCAGCACAGAGAGCGCATCCCTGATGGTCTTTTTGCATCTATCTTTAAGGGCTTCAGGTAAGTATTGCACAGATGTCTCGATCCGGACGGCAACGACCTTGAGGTGCATGTGATGCTCCTTTACCCCCAGGACGTTCATGATACGAGTGTGCGATGGACCGGCTATATATGATGCGATGAAGCTGCGATGGCGAGGGGTATAGTGTAGCTCTTTTATCCTTGGTTTTTCAAAAACCGGATCGAATGTGTTAATGAACAGCTGACATGAATATACAGGGGGAGACAATGCGTCCGGCCAGTTTCATGCTGGCCGGACGTGACGACTCTTATTTCAGGTCTTTGACAATGACCTCTTTCATGGTGTCCGTGATCGCTTCAAGCGTGCTGTAATTCGCCGGGTCAATCGGGTCGTGAGCTATCACACTGCTGTGGTGCCGGGTGAAGAACTTCGGGAAACGGCGGGAACGCGGCAGTATCTGATAGGTGCCGTTGATCGTGACCGGTACCAGTTTTTTGTTCAAATTCTTGGCGAGGAACGCGGCACCGGTACGGAACGGACCGACCTTGCCCGTCGCGGTACGGGTCCCTTCCGGGAAAATGATGAGCGATTTCCCCTGCCGCAGGATATCCGCTTCGGCCTTCAGTATCGGTATGAACTTGTTCCCTTCACGATCGACGAAGATGAAGTTGAATCCCGGGAGGAGATACTTCAGGAATCCGTACTCTTTTTTCACCGCGATATAGATATCTTTGCGGTTCTTCATGAAGCTCAATAGCCACAGTGAATCGAGAAAGGATGAGTGATTGGCGGTCACGATAGCGTTCTTGGGAGTGAGCTTATCCCTGTTCTCCACTTTGACCCCCCAGAACATCTTTGACAAGGTACGAACGACCAGGAACAGCAGTTCGAGCAGCGGGTTGTAGACGAGCGTGAGAGGCGTCTTGATGATGCTCGCCAGCAGATCGTCCTTCATGGCCTGTGGTTTTTGCAGTGCGACAACGGCGGATAGATAGAGCACGAGCTCCTGCATGTTCTTGCTGTTGAGGAAGCGCTCCGTGTCGATGGTGATGCCGAGCTGTTTCTCGAGGTCGGAGATGAGCTCGATATTGTCGAGCGAGTCGATCTCGAAATCCTCGTCGAGCTTCTGGTTCACGTACAGGACATCGACATTGAGCTTTTTGCGAAGGATGTCGAGAATCGTCTCCTCTTCGGGGGACTTTCCAACGAGCTCTTTCACGACAAAGTTCGGATCATCGATCGCGGTCTGATACATTCCCTTGTCCAGGTTCCTCATGACCTCATGGTCCTTGATGCTCTGTTTTGATGTCTTTGGCAGAACATCGAACGAGATCGCAAAGGCACCGATGCGTTTATAGGTCGGGAGACCGTGGCTCAGTTTGCGCAGCGCCTGATCTATCTGGTGGTATGCATCCTTATCCTTATGTTCAGGTACGATGACGGCATAGACGCCTTCTTTCCCTTTTATCTGTCTTCCGAACACGCTCATCTCCGAGATGAGCGGAGACTTCTTGTAATAGGCGACGATATCCTCGGGATACACGTTCTTGCCGGAATCCAGCACGATGACGTTCTTCTTGCGGCCGCAGAGATGAAGGTCCCCGTCCCGGTCGATGAATCCGAGGTCGCCTGAATTGAACCAGCCATTATTATCGAAGACAGCTTTTGTCGCGGCTTCGTTCTGGTAATACCCGGGGAACACTGAATCGCCCTTGAGCCATACTTCGCCGATACCCTCATTATTGGCGTTCCGTATCTCCATGAAGTTCCCTGTTGTCGGTTTTCCGACCGTGCCGAGCTTTTTCACATCGGTCCGGCTGACCACGATAGGCCCGACGGTCTCGGTAAGGCCGTAGCCCGGGCACATCTGGACCCCCATGTTCATGTATGCCTGTTGATAGTCCGTTTTGAGCGCGGCGCCGCCTGTCACGCCGAACAGCAGTTCTCCTCCGAAGAGGTTCTGGATAGGCCTGAAAAGCTTATTGAGCACCGGTTTAAGGCCGAATTTGCTCATCGTATGACCATGATCGATACAGTATTTAAGGAGGGCCTGCTTGAACGGTTTTTCATCCTCGAAGCGTTTCTTGATACGAACAAGGAAATTTTCCCATATGCGCGGAACGGCCGGGAACACATTGACCTTATATTGCTGCAGGTCACTGAGAATATCAGGGGCCTTGAGAGAGGTCTGGAACACGATACGGCTGCCGG
This sequence comes from uncultured bacterium, assembly GCA_964653455.1. Classification (GTDB taxonomy): domain Bacteria; phylum Margulisbacteria; class Termititenacia; order CAZZFK01; family CAZZFK01; genus CAZZFK01. The sequence goes on along the minus strand of CAZZFK010000001.1, from coordinate 2,797 downwards.
CGGCGATCGGTGCGGTCGCCGAGCAGGCCATGCCATATACATGATAGATGGGAAGTATGGCGTACACGGTCTTGTTCGCGAACTTTTCGCCGAAACGTTCTGCGGTCGCCACGGACGTGCGCAGCACGTTCCAATGCGTGAGCGGAACGACCTTGGCGTTACCGGTCGTACCGGAAGTGAAGGAAAGTGATGCTATCGTCTCCCTGGTGAGCGCAGGGAGCTCGAAATCCTTCAGTTCTCCCATATTCTCCGTGAGCTGGATCTGGAGCGTCGGCAGCCCCAGGCTCATCTTGCTGAACCCTTCAGAAATGAAGAGCGCTTTTGCTTTGACGATACCGAGCATTTCCTTATATATGTCCTCGGTCAGGTTGGTATCGAGCAGGAGCGCGTACATGCCGCTCATGGTGAGGGCCATGTACGTTATCATCCAGGATGCATGGTTCACCGCGAGGATACCGATGACATCCCCGGGTTTATATCCCTGTGCACGGAGGAACGCGGCACGGCGCTTGGCCATATCGAAAGCCGCGGCATATGTGAGCTCTTCTTTCACGAACAAGGTGCGCTCTGCGTACAGGTCCCGGTATTTCTTGTAATAGTCGAATAGCGTGTTCATGTGTGCCTCCGTCTTCATTTGTATATATTGCCGGTCGTGTGTGGGCCTGCCCGGCAGTTCCAAACCTATGGATTTTAAAGTAGGGAGCGCGGATTAGTAAATTGTTATTTTGAGATATGTTCAGGGGGATTATCGGTTGCCCCGTGACATCGGGCTTGGTTTGTGGTAGTACGCCGAGTTCGACAGCATACGGAATACCGCGGATATTCAGGAGGCGACTCAGTCATGAGTTCCGACCGGCGAGAGCGGTCTTTGCCCGGTCCGGGTATATATCGCAAAAATGATCATCAATATCGCAGCGAACATGGACATGAGCGCCCCGAAGTAAAAAGGCGCGCTTGAGCTCACCGTGTCATACAATACGCCGGCTATAAGACTTGCCGGCAGTAGTGTTATGCCGAGCATGGCATGATAGAGCCCGTATCCGGTCCCTTTCAGGTCCTTGCTGATAAGGTCGGAGACCATGGCTTTTTGGCAGCTGTCGGTCAATACGCTGTAGACCCCGTACAGTATAAAGGCGAAAATAAAGACCCCGATATCATTAAAGGTCCCGAACATAGTGTATACGAGCGCATAGACAAGAAAGCCGAGGACGATCAGTTTCTTTCGGCCGATCTTGTCGGACAATTTTCCTGTCGGTATCGCCAGGATGACCGAGACAATATTGAAAAGCATGTATATAAAAGGGATGTAGGCTTGTTTTAGTCCGGTCTCGGTCATTTTTATCAATAACAGGGCATCTGTGGAATTGCCGAGGGAGAATACGGCGATGATGCCGAGGAATACGTAAAATCTTATGGGTAATTTATCGAGAGAGAATGTTCCCGTACCTGTTCCTTTTCTGGTCTTTGTTTCCTGTATGAAAAAAATGATGGAGAGAACGCCCAGGAGCGCGGGGATAGTGGCAAGAACGAACACATAGGTATATTTTTGAGGGAAATAATAGAGGAGTATGAAGGCGAACAGCGGCCCGATGATCGCACCGCTATTGTCCATGGCCTTATGCAATCCGAAGCTTTTTCCTGTTTCGGACCTGTCGATCGACCCGCTTATCAGACTATCCCGGGGGGCGGCGCGCAGTCCTTTCCCGACGCGTTCGATGAACCGCAGGTAGAGTACCTGCAGTGGGCGTCCGACAAAGAGATACAGCGGGGTGATGAGCGCCGTGAGCCCGTATCCGATGAGCATAAAAGGCTTGTTCTTGCGGAGCTTGTCGCTCCATATCCCGGAAATCGCTTTCAGGACGGAGGAAGTGCTCTCGGCGATACCTTCGATCAGTGATATCGTCGTCTTGGACGCTCCTATAGAGAGCAGGAACAAGGGCATGACGCTGTACATCATCTTGGTCGAGGTGTCGGTCAGGAAGCTCGTTAAGCCGATGAAGAATATGTTCCTGTTAAAGCCGAGGATCTTTTTTTGTTCCATGGAATATATGTCCTTTTTTGCTCAGAATAAGGACCGATCTCGAACAGGTCAGCGACGCCATTATTATAATATAGGGTTGTTCATTTCTTCAAGTGTTCTCGATGTCCGCCTGCAAGACCGTAAGCTTGTATCCACAATTACGTAATTCTGTAATGGTCGGCACATAGATCTGTCGCGTATAGTGAGAGAGTATTTCTTTGGCCCGTGCTATGACGTCAGGTAAAGAATTGGCGGCCAGATACTTCTTTGTTTCAGGACAGTTACGGTCGATACACAAGGTCATCTTGTTACGACAGCGGCATAAGACCAAAGGATATAACATACAACTGATATGTCTTTGTGAGCTTTTGTGCAGTCTACATTTGTTTTTAGCCATCACGTGCTGACATTGTTTGCCAACAGTATACGTTTCGCCTTTTCGCGTAAAATACAGGTCACACATCTCTTGGTCCCAGGGATAGCGTTCGGACAGTTCCGACAATGAAAGGGTTTTCCCTACATCCAGAAAGAATGTGCAACAAAGTGTGCATGTACTGCATTCAACTTGGAAATACTGCATGCGAAATTATAGCTGAATTTTGGCTAAATAGCCTGTGGAAGGGGGCGTTTCGTTCCGGTTGGCGGAGGAGGAGTCCCAAAGGGACTATCCTCCTATTTCGCTTGCGCGAAATTATTCGCTTCGCTCATGCCACACTAACGCGTGGCGGGAACTAGAGAACGACGCTCGAGTCCTCACCGCGAAGAATAATATCACAA